>CAVWKA010000008.1:0-290148 GCA_963755515.1 uncultured Verrucomicrobiae bacterium
AAAATTAAAAAACTCGTACCCGGCTCCATTGACCCAATTTGCCGTCCGCCTACGTCGGCCAATTGCCCCCCGAAATTCTCACATTACAATAACGCCCCCGTCATCTCCCTCTCCTCCAACGGGTTGGAGGAGATGGTCGGGGAGAGGAGGTGAGTTCAAGAATTCCCAAACACAACGAACCCCGGGCCTTATTCCTGTTTGTTTCGGAAGTCAATTATTTGGTCGGGTTTAGGTGGAATGAAGCGATGGTTTTGCTGTTTCCTGTTTATTGCCACGCAGCCAGTTCGCCGATGTAATGCATTCCATATCTCCAGCAAAATTCCATCACGATTCAATCGCCATTGTCGGTTCCAGAAGCGCAGTTCTTCAACACCATTGGCCTCCAGATACTTTTGGCGTTCAGCATCGTGCTGCTGTTGCTCCGGCAGGCCATGCTGAAAACCATCCAGCTCAACGGAAAGTTTGGCGGTCGCGCAATAAAAATCGAGAGAGTAGTCACCGAATGGATGTTGGCGTCGAAATTTGAACCCGGCAAACCGCCCTGCTCGCAATGCGCGCCATAGTTGTTTCTCTTCATCGGTTTGATCGCGTCGCAGCCGGCGGGCATTGGTAATGGGGTTGATGCAATCCAGCGTAGATCAACGTTTGGAGATGACAAGCTCTTCCGCTGACGCGACTGCCCAAGACGAAAGAGCCGACGCGCTTTCATCTCCCTCTCCTCCAACGGGTTGGAGGAGAGGGTCGGGGAGAGGAGGTGAGTTCAAGAATTCCCAAACACAACGAACCCCGGGCCTTATTCTTGTTTGTTTCGGAAGTCACCAATCCTTCCGACCTTGCGCAGCTAAACACCCCTCTCCCTGGCCCTCTCCCCGCGCAAAAGCCGCGGGGAGAGGGAAACAGTTCGAGTATTGCTCTTCCGCGTTCACCCAAAATTTACTTTGAAAAACGTCAAAAACGATGTATTGATACGTTGAAATCTGTGGCTCCGTCCAGGGGCGCACAGAAGGTGGTAGGGCGGCGTGGCTGCGCCGCCGACGCGGTAGTTGGCTCATCATGCGTTTCCATTCGACAGGCACGCGGAGGCGGACAGTTACCGGCTTCACGTTGATTGAATTGCTCGTGGTCATCACCATCATCGCAATTCTGGCTGCGCTCTTGCTGCCGGCCTTGAGCCGCGCCAAAGGCGAGGCGCAAAACGTTGCCTGCATGAACAATTTAAAGCAACTGCAGCTTTGCCTGCACCTTTACATCAACGACAACAATGATTTTTTTGTGCCTAACAATTCAGTCGCGGTAATTGACGACGCCGTCGCCGATATTCAGCGGTTCGTCCTGGCTCCCGGATGCGAATGCGGACACGGAAATCAGTCCCTCAAATATCATCAACGGCCTGTTGTTTTCCTACAATCGGTCGCTGCCTATCTATCATTGCCCGGCGGATTATTCCACCCTTGAGACGCCGGAGGGACAGCCCCTTCCGCAATTGCGTTGGCGGAGTTACAATATGAGCCAATCGGTGAACGGTTACCCGCAGGGCGACCCGGAATACTTTTCATTGATTCCCGCCTGGACAAAATTCACCGATGTTCGCCACCCTGACCCGGACAACCTGTTCGTTTTCATTGATGAAAATGCGGCCACGATTGTGGATGCTGAATTCGGCAATCCACCCGTCGGCTCGCCTTATTTCCAGCAAGATGTCTGGTGGGACATGCCATCGGACCGGCACGGTCAGGGTGCTAACCTTTCCTTTGTGGATGGCCACGTTGAACATTGGAAATGGAGTGTGCCCAAAATCTTTCATCAATGGATCCAGTCTGTTCCCCGCGCGGAAATGCCCGATTACTTGCGCGTCCAAAATGCCATGAAACAACCCTATGATGATTAAATTGAAATACATCAAAGACGATGTATTGATACCTTGAAATCTGTGGCTCCCCCCGGACGGCGGTCGCACAGATGGTGGTAGGGCGGCGTGGCGGCGCCGCCGGCGCGGTTGTCAGTTCATCATGCGTTTCAGTTCGACAGGCACGCGGAGGCGGACAGTTGCCGGCTTCACGTTGATTGAGTTGCTGGTGGTCATCACCAGCATCGCGGTTCTGGCTGCGCTCTTGCTGCCGGCCTTGAGCCGCGCGAGGAAACGCGCCCAAACCGTCGCCTGCCTGGACAACCTCAATCAGCTTGAAATGAGCTGCCACCTCTACTCGACCGACTTCAACGATTTCCTTGTCCCAAACCAGGTCGGCGGGTTCGTTTCCGCCCCCTCATCCACCAATGCGCCGGATTCCGTGGCGAATCCAGATTCCTGGTGCCCCGGCTTGGCGCCGTATGACCCGACGCCGACAAATGTGGAAATCGGCCTGCTGTTTCCCTACAACAAATCGCCCGCCATTTATCATTGCCCCGCCGACATCTCCACCGTCGTCGGCTACCCCAATCTGCTCCGCACCCGGAGCTATTGCATGGACATCAGCCTCGGTTGCATTGATCTCACCACTAACGATTATTATAAATACACCGAAATCCTTGCCCCCCAGCCCAGCAACCTCTTTGTCTTCATTGATACCCAGGAGCAGGACATTTTCGACGGCACCTTCGGCATCTTTGGACCGGACGGTCCGGACAGTTTCTATGCGGATTACTGGCTGGACCTGCCCGCCGACCGGCATGACCAGGGCGCAAACCTGTCATTTGCCGACGGCCACGTCGAACACTGGCAATGGAAAGCGCCTAAAATCTACAATGGAACCTTTTGGCCCGCTTATTCTGTCGCCGATCTCGAGGACCTTCAACGCCTCGAACAATGCATCAAGCCCGACGTGGAATGAGGGCGCGTATGCCGACGCGCTTATGAACTCGCTTGTCGTCGTGGAGTGCGGCGGCAAGCGAAGCGCGACGCCGCTTTGGGGAAGGCGCTGAAACTTCGGAGAGACCTTGAAATACGGAAGCGGGTCGCATCTCGAAAGCAGTGTCAGCCCTGTTCCCCGCCAGCCACCGCACTCCAAGACGCAAAGCGATGTGCGGATAGGCTCACAAGCTCGCTTGTCGTCTTGGAGTGCGGCGGCAAGCGAAGCGCGACGCCGCTTTGGGAATCGTCTGTGCCCGGCACAAATAATTCGTCCCGAAAGGACGGCGGAGAGACGGCCTGTACGTTCTCCACCGCCCCTACCGGGACGTAAAACATTTCATCTGCAAAATCTGCGGGAAACTTTTTAGTCATTCCCTCCAGAAGCTCAAAACGGCCAATTAATCCCCGCCGTCACATACACCTGCCCGTTCAAATCCAGATGCGCGCTCATCCCGTTGCCGTTGAAGTTCGCCCCGCCCATCGGCATGTATTGCGCCCCCAGATAAAAATCGCCCCCCTCCACCGCATGATAAACCAACGTCGCGTTCACATAACCACCATAAATAAAATCCGTATCGGCGACGGAAGAAGCGTTGTAATGGGCGCTCGTCCCGTTAACCAGGGTGACAGTGCCGCTGGGTGTTAAATCGCCCGAAACCAATCCAACCGCCGGCCCGCCCCCCGCGTAGAACCCAATCCGCCGGGTCAGGTTCCAATACAGCGTCGGTCCCAGGCGAAACGTATAAAGCATGACGCTCAATGTCTCGCCGGTTTTCCCGGCAACCGACATGCTATTGGTGGACGCTGGAATGGTTTGGAGGGCTGGACCCGAACCCGGGCCGTTCTGATTGTAACCACCCTGGAACGGGGGCTGTTGTGGCAGCAAGGACAGGTTGATCCCCCCCGGCGCAATGTCGAAGGCATAAGCGTTCTGGTTCGCCGTAACCGAAGCTTCTCCCTCAACGCGTATCGGCAGCAATCCGAAACCAAATTCCCAGCCCAGTTTGGCGTGCTCCCAATACCAATAACTGTCGCCGTATGCCAGATCGAATCCGACGTACGGCGAATCATTGCCGCTGGAATTGCCGTTGCCGACGGTAAATCCCGTCGTCTGGTCCATTGTCAAAGTCGTTCCGCCATTGCCAATTTGTGACGCATTGTCATATCCAAAATTGCCTGTCCCGACGACGCCATCACCGGTTGCGCCCCGTGAATCGGTCAGCACATAGCCGTTGTCATAGACCCCGGGGGTATTGTTGCCGGTGTTGAATGTCCCCGACATCGTAAAGTCGGCCTTGATGTTGAATCCAACCAGCATTCCCATTCGAAAATGCCGGGTCCAATCGTATTCCGGATTAATTTTTTCAAGCTTCCATTCGTGACTCTCCCAGTTGCTTTGGACCGCGGGTGGGTGATTCGCAGCAACCGTCGCTGGTTGATTCGTGCCTGAGGCTTGCTGTGTTCCCTGTGCCGGCGAAACCAAAATGGGGCCGCGCTGCTGCGCCGCCGTCACACGGTTCGTCCCCGTCGTCGATGGAGACAGCACAGTTGACGTCGAAGGCGTTTGCGACGGCTGAGTGGCTCCCGGCCACATCTGCGCCGCCGCATTCAAAGCCATCCCGAAACCCAGGCACACCAACCCTTGTCCCAAGCGCCGCGAAGTTTTTAATGCGTCCTCTCGAAAATGAGTTGATCGCGCTGAAAGCGCCAAACCATTGTAGCCGGGGGCAGCGCCCGCGGTGCCCCGACCAGGTTTTTGAAATGATCGTCGCAGGTTCATGGCATTGGTGGATACATGTAAACCTCATACATCCGCGCCGGCGAGTTGCTCAAGGTTTCAGGCGGACCATAATCAATCCAAAAACCGTAATTTGCGGAATCAGGGGGAACATAAAAAAGTGGTTGCGCCACCATCCAATTGGTCGAGGTCATGTCGCTGTAAATAATCGCGTAGGTGCGATTGGTCATGGTTGGAAATTCCACAAGGTAATGGCCTGCGACGTTGGTTATAAGAACCTCAAGGTTGCTTGAAATGACGCCGGTCAGCACCGGGGACAAGTCCACCGGATAGATCCCCACCGCCGTCAACTGGGAATCCGTAAATGGAAAGCTCGCGTAGTTTGGATAATACTGCATCGTCAGATTCGCGGTTTGGCCGCTTGTCAGCGGCACATCGTAAAGCACGTACGGATTGCCATTGTTGGTGCCCACCGCGTTCGAGAGCCAGTTCGTCAGACCGGTCACTATCACCCGCGACGCCGGGACCGTCGCCGGGCCGCCGTTCGAGAGCGTGATCGTTTGTTCCTCGTGGCGTGTCAGATAGTCGAAAGATTGCGTTGAACTGATGAATGCCGTCAAATTGGCCTTCAAAAAATTTGTCACCGTAAGATTCGTGGTGAAGAACTCATCCGCCGGGTTCGGGTTCATTTGGTTTGTCGTGCCCGCCAACGCGGAAAAAGCGAACACCCCCGCATTGGTCGCCTGAACGGTAAATTGAAAGTAATCAAAGCTGCCCGCCGCCAATGTGCCCAGGTTGAAAACCAGATTGCTGCCGATGATTTGGTAACTTGCATTGGTCGGCCAGACATTCGTCAATTCCACCCCGTTGGTCGGAAGGCTGTTGGTGAACATCACGTCGGTCGCGGCGGCCGGCCCGGCGTTGGTCACCAAGACGTCATACGTCACCCAATCGCCGGTATAGGCAATGGCCGGAAACCCGCTCATCGTCACCCCCAAAGCCGATAGATTCGTGGTGATCACCGATACCACAATGTTCGTTGACGTGAGGGTGTTCGTCGTCAGTTCGCTGCTGACAACAATCGTATTGGTCAAGGTTCCCAACGCCAACGGCTCAACGGCGAACGTCATCTCTTCAAAGGTGTTGGGACCCACTGTCCCCAGAAAAAAGGTGACGCTGTTGGTCGTGTTCGTCACCGTGCCGGCCCCGGTCGAAGTCGGTGAGCTGAAGATTACCGGCAATGCGCCGGTAAAAGTATTGGTTACCGTAATGGTCGGGAACGTCCCGTTGGTATTGGTGATGTCAATGGTGTACGTGACCAAATTGCTGATGGCGATGGAATTGGTCGAGGCGGCCGCCAGAAGTCCAACGCCTTGCGCCCCCGCGCGCGTGGAAATCAGGTGCAACACCAACGCCAGCAGCAACGTCCGCGAGAAGTTGGATAAAAACTTCACAATAAAATCGTCTCACACTTCATCACCGCTTAAAAGCAAAAGTTGCGTAAAGATGATTATTTAACCGCAAATTCACACAATGGCGCAAACCGCCAAACCGTCAGACGAGGCAACGAGTCTCTGACCGAAATTCGGCAAGCGCCAATCGCCAATCAGCAGTTCCCATCCCACCCAGCCTCCATCTTCAATCCTGGTTCCTCGACGTTTATAATGGGGTAAAACAACTAACGTGCATTTGGTTTGTCGCGGAGCAACGCCGGAAATTAGCCCGGCACAGTGTGCCGGGTAAAATGGTCCAGGAATCCTGCGCGTCCTGAATGGACGCTGGAGACCGCCCGGTTTTACAGGCATTTCCGCCGTCCCAGCCGGGACGGATGCAAGATGTTTTGCCTATCCAGACACTCCGTGTCTGGCTAATTTTCCGCTGTCACTCCGTGACAACTTCCCCCTTTACCCACTACAAACGTCCCGAAGAAGCATTTTTCATTGCCTTTCCTCTCGCTCGGAGGCAAACTCGCATGCTCAATGTCGGGGCGTAGCGTAGCCTGGCTAGCGCGCTTGTTTCGGGTACAAGAGGTCGTGAGTTCAAATCTCACCGCCCCGACCATTTCTCCAAAATACACACTCAGCGCCAATGTTGAACGCGGAAAATCTGATCGTGCCTTTGCAGACGATCCTCAAGCCCCTCGGGTTGGCGGAGCTGTTTCCCAAAGCCCAACCGCTGGAAGTGGAATTGGGCTGCGGCGATGCGTCGTTTCTGGTCGAACTTGCCGGGCGCAATCCCGAACGGAATTTCATCGGTGTCGAACGCTTGCTCGGCCGCCTGTCTAAACTGGACCGTAAAGGCCGGCGCGCCAGCCTGGCCAACCTCCGCGGCGTCCGTATCGAATCGTCTTATTTTCTGAAATATCTTCTGCCGCCGCATTCGGCTTCCGCGCTGCACATCTATTTTCCCGATCCCTGGCCGAAAAAAAAGCACCGCAAATATCGCCTCATTGACTCGCGTTTCCCGGCTCTGGCCCGCGCCGCCCTCGCGCCGGGCGGGGCCGTTTATTTGCGAACGGACGATGCGGATTATCTTTCGCAAATGGTGGAGGTTTTCGCCGCCGATGAAGAATTCCGTGAAATCGAAACGCCCCCCGCGCTGGCCGGATTGCCCACCGATTTCGAGCGCGACTTCAATTCAAAGGGCATCCAAACCCTGCGGATCGCGTTTGTGGCAGCACACCCCGGTCCGCCCTGAACAGGGGAGCGCACACGCCCCGCGTCCCCTTTGGCGCGCTCCACGCAAAACATTTTCAAACATCAATCACGTCGTCGTCGTCTTTTTTCGGCGGCGGCCGGCGGCGCTGAACCGAAACGCGGGCGTTGCCGGTTAAGACATTCAATGCCATGGAGACGATGCTGATGATGAGCGCGCCGAGAAACGCAAAGCCAAAGCTGTCCACCTGGAAATACGGCGCCATGAGCACCCCGACGAAATAGAGCAGCAGGGCGTTGATGACCAGGGTGAAAAGACCGAGCGTGAAAATCAGCAGCGGCAACGCCAGCAACAGCAAAATCGGGCGCACAAAGGCGTTGAGAAGCCCCAGCAACAATGCCGCAATTAACAAATCACTCCAGTGCCGGTAAGTAATATGCCCGTGCAAAAGCGCCACGGCCACGGCCACGGAAAGCGTGTTGATCGCCCAGTTGCCAAGGAAACGCAGGAATCTGCTTTGTCCCGGTTGCATGATGCGCAAAATTTATTTTACAAACTGCGCCACTTCCGTCGCAAAAACAAGAAACAAACCAAAATCAAAGTTCGCATGTCCCGGGAGGACGGTGGAAACGGCCTGGCCCCGTTTTTTCGCCTCAGCGGTCATCGGTTGATCTTTGCCACTGGCGATGAAATGTGATTGTGATTGAAGCAACGATTTAGCCATAATCAACTTGGTTATGAGCAGAACGAATGTCCCGCCTGAATTCGCGGCCAAATGGTTGGGGGTCATAAAGGAATCGTGGAACCGGGCGTGGGGAAAACAATCCAAACGAAAAGAGCCGGCCCGCGTTCCTTTCCCAGAGGCGCAACCGGAGCTTTGTAGCTGGAGGGTGGGTCTGCTGTTTGGCGCCGTGCTGCTGGCATATTTCGCAATCGGCGCTTGTTCAATTCACGCGCCGTTTTTTTCGCTGGACGACAATGACGAACTCGATTTGGTCCGCGCAAGTGGCTCGTGGTTGGCCTTGCTTGGGACTGACTTGTATAATTTTTTCCGCCCGGTTAAAAACCTGCTTTTTGCAGCCTATAACTGGCTTTATTATCACGGAGGCATGGTTCCGGTGCGGATTGTGCCTCTTGCCATCGGCGCGTTCAGCGCGTGGGCGGTGTTCAAATTGTGTTGCCGTTTGCTCGCCAACCGCGGTTGGGCCTTGGTCGCAACGGCCATCTGGTTATTGTCCCCTACGCTGGTTTCAAGCACCGTGTGGTTGAGTGCTTCAAATATTCTCCTGATGACCGGCTTGGCCGCCACCGCAGTTATCTCCCATGACCGCGCCTGTGCAGCCGAAGAGTTGACTTCGGAAACCGCCGGGAAAATCGGCTGGATCTGGAGCCTGCTTGCCCCGTTATTGCTGTTTTTAGCCCTGGCCTCGTATGAAGGGGCGGTCAGTGTTGTGGCGTTGTTTGTCGCGGTGGACTGGTATCTCCACCCTCTGCGCCTCCGTCGCCGCTCCACCTGGGAGAAATATTTCCTCTATGGACTGGTGCTGCTAATTTATTTGGTTCTTCGCCATCAGGCTCAATCTACCCAATACGTGCTGGGAGGTTTTTCCGGCGTCTCACGCCCCGACGCGGTAATTTCGTCTGGATACTTTACCCTGTTGCATGCCGGCATCTGGTTTTGGCCTTTCAATCGAATGGCCGTAATCGGCGGGTATTATTGGGGACAGGTGCCAATGGTGGAATTGGCGGTTTGTTCGCTCCTAGTCCTCGCCGCAACCGCATTTTCCATCCTTCAGCGCCGACGTTATCCCTGCGCGACTCTTGGTATCCTCTGGTTTTTGTTGGCTTTTGCGCCCATGAGCAATGTCCTCGGGTTCCGAAACGGGCCCTATTGTGATTCTTATATTGCTCTGGCGAGCGTCGGCTTGGCCGTCGCATTTGCCGCAACCCTTCGCGCATTATGGCCGTCGCGGATGACGGGGATCTCTCGTGTCACCGCGCTGGTGTTGATCACCTTATTGATCGCTTCGCGCGTTGCCGCTGCATTTGAGGCGGCATCCTGGTCTTCCGCCTGGAACGACCCAATGGTCGCTTATGAGCGCAGTCTCCGTACCTTCCCGCAAGCCTTTGACGCGATGACCGAATTGGCAAAGCTCTATGAAGCGCGCGGCGATTATCACATGGCGGACGAACTTGCCGCAAAGTCTATCACGATAGCCCCAGATCGTGCCGGGCCTTACGCCGTAAGAGCGGTAGTTGCCGAGCGGGAAGGAAGATTTCAAGATGCCCTGAATTGGCTGGCGATTTACCGTCATTACACGCCATCGGGCGCATGGGATATCACGTTCCAGGCGGATATAGATGCCGATCATTTGGGGCAGCCTAAAGTTGCCGAGGAGCTTTATCAGAAAGCAATTGCCCGCCGGCCCTGGTCGCAGGACGCCCTGAGGGCGGCCTATGAACTGGCTTATATGCAGGCACAACAAGGCCATCGAGCGGAAGCCATCTCTCTATGGGAAGAATTGTTGGCCTACAATCCCAATGATGCCGTGTTGCATTGGGACCTTTCAATTGCCTACGCGCAGCAGGGAGACCTGAAACGCGCCGCATATCATCGCCGCCTCGCGCAAGACCCTGGCAAACAACCGACATCCGGTAAGTAATTAAAAGCGGCTTCCGGCGACACTAACGGTGACGTCTCTTAAGCGCCTTGCAGTGCCTGTTGGCAAATCCACCCGGCTCTTTCCTCGTTTCATTTCGTTCCGCCCATCAGGAGTGCGTCTTCTCGCCCGATCCTGCCCGCCGCTCAAAATGACGGCGGTAGAGTTTGAAAGCCAACGCGGTACGCCCGGGGATGTGCCCCAGGATATTTTCCGGATCATTCGCCAGGTCGCCAATCAGTTTGAGATTGTTTTCGTAACCGAGATATTCATTGCGCATGTCGCGAGTCAGATCATGCGCGTTGCGCGCCTGGTACACCGAAGGACGGTTATAAACAACACGGTAGCCCAACGCCTGAACATAATAGCTCGGCCAGATGTCATCCATCCGTCCCACGTGGGGGAACACAAAATAATCCTTCAACAGTTCCCCGCCGATGAACGTGTTCTGAGAATCAAATGGACCGGGTTTGTTCGCCGCAAAAGGGAATGATGACGGGTCAAAAGTGCATTCCGGCGCGTACGCGATGCGACAAAGAGCGTCAACGTCCGGATCACCGTTCCAAAAATCGGCCTGGATGTCCACGCGGACACGGCAACGTTTCTTGCGCGAGTAGTCACGTTTGGACAACAGTTGCAACGGGTACCCACGATGCCACAAGTGCGGATAATTGGTCGCCCCAATCGGGTCAAACGCCGGCAGGTCCGTTTCATAATAATTGACTTCGACCTCTTCGCCTACCAGCAAATCCTCGCCCCAACCGGGCAGGGGAATGTTGTCATCATCAACCAACGCCACCAGGTCTGCCTTCATCTCCATCGCCCAAAGAAATGCAAAATTACGCCGTTGAATATTGTTCCACCCAATGGCTTCGGACAGGGCAGGGTCATACTTCTCCTGCTCATCTGGTGTGATGTAGATGCCACGATCCAAATGATAGTCGCGTGGCGTTTTCTTGTCGCCGGCCACGACCAATTCCCAGCCTTTCATGGCCTGAAAGGACTCGATGGCTTTGGTCGGCGGATTGATGGTGGTGGTAACGATGACTTTTTTCATGTGCGCCAGAATGAATTTTTGTTGGCAAACCGTGCTTTGAAACCAATGCGAAAATACTCAAAATTGCGGAAAAACGGATTCTGCGACTCACCCTCCATGCGCGGATTCCAAATGGTGGGAACCTCACTGACCGGAATCCCCAGGCGCAATGGTTTGGCAATGCATTCCAGATTGAACGGATGGCGGACCTCTTCCCAATTGATCGCCCCGGCCAGGCCTGAGGGCATGATGCGAAAGCCGAAGGTCATGTCGGTCAGCCGCGTCCAATAAAGAATTGAAAAAAAACGCTGGAATATCCAATTGCACACTAATTTGATCGGCGAATAGCCGTGAAACTCCCCCCCGCGAATCCAGCGCGAAGTCGAGACGACGGCCGAGGGCGTTTTCTGCTCCTCCTCAATAAGAATGTGAACGTCACCGGGGTTCGTTTCCAGGTCGCTTCCCATGATGATCAGATGGCTGCCGCGGGCTACATCGAAAGCATCCCTCAACGCTCCGCCCAGAAATGGCAGCTTTTGTTGCAGCACCACGACCATTTCGCCCAACTCATTTTGGAGTTGCGCAATCACCGCCATCGCCTCAGGCGTGGTCCGTTTGCAGACTACGATGATGAATTCCCGGATAAGTTCGCGTTTGACGTCGCGCAAGATCGTCTCGATGGTCTTCTGAAGCGAGGTAGTTTCATTGATTACGGGGAGGATGATGGACACCGATTCCAGTCGCGTTGGTGGTATGTATGAACTCATTAATCTCTTTATCATTCGAAACTGCCACCGTCACCCCGCAGGCCGACCGGTGCGAACCGGCGTCCAACCAAGGGCAAAAGGATAAAATGAACAAATAATCGCCAATCCCGTGGCGCGCGCAGCGCTGGAGCACGGCGCGTCCTGACTTGAGCCGTCAAACTAATCATCCGCCGATAAAGGTCAACAAATATTTTGGAACTGGTGAATCTTTTTTGCCAGACTCACGGGCCGCCTGTCGCGCAGGCGCGCATCACCTCAAGCCGGGATGATCACGCCCCATGTTCCTATTTCGAGGCCGTTTGATTCGTCATCAATTTGAATCCGGTGAATTCAACGTTGAACGGCTGTTTTGAGGTGTTAATTGCATCCACTCCGACCTCAATTTTTTCCGGGAATTGTACTGTGACCGGATCTGTCTCAATCCAATTCACACCGTCGCCGCTGACAGCCGCGCGCACCTGGTTCCCTCGCCGCGTCAATCGCAAATAGGTGGAACTTCCCGTGAAAAAAGGTCTGTTCGAGGCGGCGCAGGGCGTCAAGTCTTTGTCGTTTTTCCAATACTCAAACAGTGGCTGGTAGCTCGAGTGCCCGCCGTGAGACGTCGTCCATACATTCCGTTCGAGCCGCAGAAAATTTTCGTCGTCGGCCCACAACAACAAGCCGGCGCCGTTAAATGGATCCGCCTCGGGAAGCGTGGAATTCGCGCCCGGATCGAACGCTCCCGTCACCTTCACCTGCACGGTGAAGTCGCCGCCGATCTCTTGCAGAATGCGTGGCGCATTTCGCTTTTTATAGATATTATGATAACTACTGAGGTCGTGCGTCTTGCCGGGAACCACGACCGTGATCTTGCCATCACTGGCAGTGATGGCACAGTCACCATCCGGGTCAACAACCGTCCCCCATCCTGAAATCGTTTGAACGGAAGGGCTTCCGGCCTGGGCGTTGAACCCAAATAGCAGGGCAGAAAACAACCGCCCCACGCACAACATCGGCAGCTTCATGATCAATAAGTTACGAAAGCCCGGTGCCACGTCGAGGGCCGCGAAGCAACAATCGTGTGCCATTCCGGTTACGGATGCGCCGCCAATTGGCGAACTTTCCACGCCCGCCTCCAAATCCGCCGAAAGCTCGACGGGTGAGTGACGGAGAAAAATTAAAAAGCCGCCCCGGTTTCCCGGAGCGGCTTTGGATTCAGCCGTCCCTGTGACGGCCATCGTTTCATTCCGTCAAGGCGCGGGCGTCACCGAGACAGCGTGTCCCGCGTAATTGATGCTTTGGCCGGAAGGATTGGCAAAGATCAAGCGGACCGTGCGGCTCTCGCCTGGAAGCAGGAAGCGATCGCCACGGTCATCCACCTGCACATAAGGACTGCCAACAGGCGGCAGATTCGTGGTCTGTCCGTCGGCGTCCACCAACGTGGCGTTGGGGCTCAGGTCATTCAGGATGAGATACAGCGGCGCCACCGCCGGGCCGTTGCCGTCGTTGGTGATGCGCACCTCCTGCGAGACCAAATCGGTGCCCCGGAGCAGCGAGAAATAGTCCGGATGCACCGACAAATACGGAGCGGCAATGGAATCCGGGACAAACAGATCGCTCAGGTCATTCACGGTGGCCACGTTGTTGTAACTGGCGCCGGTGACCGCAGTCTCATTCGTAGGAATGAAATTGTTGACATCCGGCAGTTGGAAGAGTTCCTCCCAGGTTTTGAGATCGGAAGAATGACTCATCGGCACGCTGCTTGCGTAGGCGTTGCCCTTGGCCAAGCGAGAAATGACGATTTCTGGAAGCGTATGATTGGTGTCGTCGCCGCCTTCGGTTTCATCCCACCAGAGCACAATGGCGCCGTTGTCCTTGTAGGCCCTGGACGCCATGATTTGCGGAAGGACAATCGAGAGGAAATTGTCCGCCTCCGCGATCGCCGACTGGTCGCCGGTATAATGAACACCGCGATACGTGAATCCGGCGTTCAATGCGCTGTGTGCTTCGTTGTATTGGTCTGGGGTTATCCAGTTATAGCGGCCGACGGCGTTGTTGCTCAGGTCTTCAAATAATTGCGCGAGCGGATAGACATTTTCGATGGCGCTGTCGGCGAAGAAGGCCATGGGATTATGTTTCACCGCGTAACTGTATTGAGTGGAGCCATTGTAGATATTTGTGGGACCATTGATTCCCGAGGCGCTATTCGTGGGGCTGGCGCTCAACTGGACGTCCTCCTGGTAGTCCTTCCATGGGATCCCGGCGGCATCCAATTGTCCCACGAGGTGGATGGATTGGTCATAGTAGGTGTTGCCGTTGGCGGGGCTGGGATCGGCGTCGGAATGAAAGCCAAAATCCGTTCCGGCTTCCGCCCAGACATAATTCGGCTCGGACGGATGGTCCCCGATGCCGGCATTATAATAGGCCGTGTCGAATGACACCTGCGCCGCGTTGGGATTTCCCGGCGTGATGAGGCTGTTGATGTAGGGCGCGGCGGGATTGCCCAGGATTTGTTCCGGGCTGTTGGTTGGGTTCGGCTGGATGAAGTTATGATTCTCCAATGCGATGACGAAGACCGTATGGAGGCGGTCCCGGTCAAAGAAATCATGACCGTAACCGTAACGGTAACCGTCATTCGCCGAGGCAACCTGGGCCGCGAGCAAAACGCCGCCAAGCATTGCGTCAAACGACGTTGCTGAGCGCCCGGATCGGCGCGGTTGCGGATTACTGAACGTATTGTTGTCCATGCCTGTTGATTGGTTGATGTGTTTATATGCTTTCATTTTGTTTCCTTTGTTTATCTTCATTGTTTTTTGACTGCCCCTCGTTGGCACAGTGACTTAACCACATCTCCGGCCCGCCAGTCCATGTGACAATTGTAAAGAAACAGCGGCAAAAGTGTCGGCACGGTCACACTCCCGGTCACGTGTGGCGGTCTAGTGAAAATTTGGAAAAATGTTTGGAAAAGTCTGGCGGCGGCACGCAGCGTTGAGGTTTTGCCCTGGATCGCTCTCCACCGGGTGCCTATGCCTGAAATGACTGGCCGGATTGCAATACGCATCAAAAAACGCGCCTCAACTTCTTTTTGCCACGGTCACGGTATCTGTTTCGCAGGATTTGAAGCAGAATTCCGGCGGCATGGTTCAAGCTAATAATTCATTGACATATTATGAAAAATGTTCTTCTTTTAATTGTCGTTGCGGCTTTCGCGGTGGCCGGATGCCGCAGCGCGGACAACAACGGTATGAATAACCAACCTCAGCCATACGGGCAGATGCAAAGCCCGCCACCCATGGGAGGAGGCGGCACCGCAACGCCGTCCACCGGAACACCGTAATATGAAAAAATTATTCCTATGGCTCGCCGCGGCTGCCCTGGCCGCGACCGGGTGTCAAAGCACGAACAACAACGGAACGCCAACCGGGAACGCTAACCAGAGTCCGCCGCCCAATGGCGGCCCGCCGGCCACGACGCCAACGACCGAAACTCCGCCCAACGGCGCGCCCGTCCCTTAAAGGATTAGGAATTGTCGACTGCCGGCGCCCGCTGGCCAAAATTATTTCGCTCCTGCGAACGCTTGCGTCTTTGACGTTGCGACCGTGGCCCACTGCACTTTCACTGATGAATTTGGACCGGGAAATACCCATCCTTGCTTTTCGAAACAAGAAGCATTGAACATTCCGGCGCAATATCAGGGCGCGGTAACTGTTGTATTTAGGCGGCAAGTGCGTGTTGATCGGAGCCTGTAATTTCTTCCGGTGAGTTTCCTAAAAACGTCTCGTCAAATTGCCCCATGGCGGCGGGGGGAAATTCACCGGCCGCGATCAGCCGGGCAATTGTTCTTCGATAAAAATCAATATGGTCGGCTGGAAAAATACACGGCGAAGCTGTCAAACCCGCTGTCAACGAATGAATGAACTGGCAAAAAGACAAAATTGACATGGTGTCTGTCACGGGGAAAGGCCGTTCCCGCAAGATGTCGTCCTCAATCATTTCCCTTTCCCTCTCAGTCACCGCAATTACTGCCCGCGCCGGAAGAGACCCAATCGTCCCTGCAAATATCCCAAATAAATCCACGCTCCAAAACTAAGCCCAGATTTCATCCGGCTCAAGGTAGCATTTGACCCCATGCGAAAAATGAGGACTGAAAGATGGGAGGGAAAGCGCTTTTGCCGACCAATGAGCGGTCATGGAACCAATCGGCTGGGCAATTTGCTGCTTGCTTCTTTGGGCGCTGCGAACTACCTAACTTACCGATTTTATTTTTCTCCCAGTCTCCCCATCGCGACAATCGCTTCGCCTCGCGATTGTTTTTGGAAGCGGCTTACGACACATTTGAATTTCTCTCCCGCAATCCCGGCGCCTGGCCGGCAACGCGCGGATTTGGTTTTCCCGGAAATTCGGTCTCGGCGCGTCGAGGGTTTTGGCCGTTATCTGATTTTCTACCGCGAATTACCGGATCGAATTCAAATTTTTAAGACACACTCCGGAAACGCGCGATAACTACTGGAGGGGCGTGAATTTAGCCACCGATTCAGAACCCTTGCAGCGGTATTGATACGAGTAATCGTATTCGGCGCAAAGTTCCTGGCAAAACATGAAATGGGACGCTTCCATGTCTTGGATCTCAAATGGCTGCCGGGTTTCGGCCCAACTCCAACACTTGGACTGCCAGCCGGGGCTTTTCGTCGTTATCGAATTAATTGAGGCAACCATTTTAGTAATTTAATCCTGGAAATCGCGTTTCCCGGACGGTTTGTGAATACAGGAAGTCAAAGAGTCAGGGGAGTGAAAATCGCAGCCAATTTTTCATTGGCAGATTCGTAGTGGCATTCGTAATTATACGCGGCGCACAGCTCCTTGCAAAAGACCAAATGCCTGGCACTGATCCCCTCGATTTCAAACATTTCACGCGATCGCGCCCACGCCCAACATATTTGTTGCCACTCCTCAATTTTAGTAGTGGTAATTTTTGCTGCCTTGGTCATAGCATTATTCGCGGAATACATAATCTATTGCAAATTGCTTTTCAACAAAAAATATCAACGATCCATTAATCAATTGCATTTGAATTTGGCCACGGACTCAGGGCCCCGGCAATGGTATTTGTAGGAATAATCGTATTCGTCGCATATCTCTTGGCAGAATATAAAATGCCGCGTCTCCAAGTCGCGCAACGCAAATGGTTTTCCCGCCTCCGCCCACTTCCGGCACTTCTCCCGCCACCCCTCCGTTTTCGTCGTTATCGAATTCGTCGCAGCGACCATAATCTCATCCCTTTCCCTCTTTCCCCGTTGTCCCCACTTCAATTTATGACCTTACGACCTTTTATAGCGTTTTCAAGAGGTAATTACCGAATATTTTCCGGCATTATAGCGGTGAAAATACTGCTTCAGAAAACACCCCTCCCGAATCATATTCGCATTCGTAGCGGAATTCGTCGCAGAGCTTCTTGCAGAAAATCAGGTGTTTTGCGGTAACGCCGCGGACTTCAAAATATTCTCCGTCTTGAGCCCACTGCTTACACTTTCTTTGCCATCCATCCGACCCCACAATCGCAATATTAACTGACCTTGACATAAAATCCCTCCCCAGCTCAAGAATTATCCCCGCGCTTCATCATCTCCCAAGGCCCAATGCTATTTGAGCAAAAGCAATACCACCATGGATGGCCGAAAAGCCATAAAAACGCCCGGTCTTTCCGTAAATGAATTGCAATTGTCATTGCATCGGTTACTGCATTTTGCATTGCCGCCCGGACTCGGCTCCAACACTCCCTGTTACAGCCATGGATGCGAAAATTCGATTGGACAATGGGTTTGGCGAGGAGAATGATTTGGGCGGCACGAAACCCATAATCCCGATGAAAAAATCAAAAAAATCAATTATCTCCCTATTGCTTATCGCCTCACTCGCCGGTCTGGCGACCGGCTGTTCCTGGTCGGTGGGCGGCGGCCACAAGAGCGTGACGATGGAACCAACCGTCGGCCAGCAATTGATTGATCTCCAGAAAGCCAGGGACTCCGGTGCCATTAGCGAATCGGAATACCAGGCGGAAAAAGCCAGGTTGCTGAATAGGTAGAAAGGGGCGCGAATTTCCCAGGAACCCTCGGAAAACTAAGCCGTAACTATGTAGTTGGGAAGGATGCGCCTGCGCCGCAGATTCTTGCGCAAGGCGAGGAGTGAGCCGCGAACATATCCGCCAGCGATCTGTAAGCGGCGAACGACGAAGCCCTTGCGTAAGAAGATCAAGTAGGAGCGCCTGATCCAACTGCATGGTCACGGCTAAGCGTTCTTACCGTAGCCACGGCGCCGTAGGCGCGTCACATTTCCATAACCCAAAATTTTCCCCGCGGACGAAAATTATATCGTGATTGAAACCAAAAAAACTTTCCACATGGCACAAAACCGGCTAACCCATTCCTCTAATGAAAAGGGAGATTCGCGTTTTATTCCTTGAGGACCTTGTCGCCGACGTGATCCGGGCGGAAAACGAACTGCGCAAAGCCGGCCTCTCGGTGCAGACGCACCGCGCAGACACGCGTGAGGCGTTTTTGGAAGGATTGACGCATTCGCCGGACGTGATTCTTTCCGATCACGGTCTGCCGGCATTCGATGGCTTGACAGCGCTTGAGGTGGCGCGGGACCGATGTCCCGATGTGCCGTTCATTTTTGTCACCAATGCGTTGTCGCGGGAAATGGAAGTGGAAAAACTGACGGGCGCTGTGACGGATTATGTGCGGAAAAGCCAACTGGATTATCTGCCCGTCGCGGTGCTTCATGCGCTGCATGAGGTCGAGGAACGGCGTTTTCAAAGACAACGCCTGGCCGATGCGTTAAAATTATCGCCGGCCGCCGAAACCCGGTATCTGCCCATTTGCTCAAACTGCAAAAAAATCCGGGATGAACAAAATCAATGGAAACCGCCGGAGCTGTTTCTTCTGGAGCATTTGAACATGAATTTTACGCACAGCGTCTGCCCCGATTGCGCCGCCAAAATCCGCCTGGAGGAATAAATTTTTCTGTTTCCTCTTCGTGCCCTTTTGTTACTAATGCGGCTTTATGATGACAACCATCATGATGACCGCGGGGGTCCTCAACGATTCCGGCTTGGTCGGCAAAACCCTCTCGGGTAATCGCGGCGCCTTCAGCCAGATTGTTTCGCGCCGTCAAAGCTTAATACCGTGAACCATCATGGTTTGGGTGGTTCCCATGTTTTTCCAAGCGCAAATCGTCGCGCGCGCCCGCCGCCGCCGCGAAGCGCGGGCAGCTTAAGATGCATTTTTGCCCCATTTGCGTTTATCCCTGCCATTCGCCCGCTTAAACTCGGTTTTTCTTTGTTTTTGCCTCTTCGCGCCTGTCATCTTTGGTCGCGTCTTCCCTTCGCCTTTTTCGCTGGTTCACCATTAATTTTTGAATCTTCATCCGCGTTTATTCGCGTCATCCGTGGTCATTCTCGTCGCGCAAAAAAGGTGCAATTAAAGCCAACGGACGTGGAGAGATCGTCAAATAAGGTTAATACATTGACGTTGGTAAATTTTAAAACTTTATGACGCCCCTTCTCCAAGAAAAACCAAAATCCGTCGAGCGCGTCATGCAACATGCCAGCGGCGACAAGCGCTTCAAAATCCTTGAAGCGCACATGAAAAAATACCAATTCCGCCACGACGCGCTCATCGAGATTTTGCACAAGGCGCAGGAATTGTTCGGCTATCTCGAAGACGATCTGCTATTGTTCGTCGCCTACAAACTGAAATTGCCACCCAGCCGCGTCTATGGCGTGGCGACGTTTTACCATTTTTTCACCCTCAAACCCCAGGGCAAACATACCTGCGTCGTCTGCCTGGGCACCGCCTGTTACGTCAAGGGCGCGGACAAGGTGCTGGCCGCGGTCGAGGCCACGGCAAAAATCAAGGCCGGTGAAACCACGCCCGATAATGAGCTTTCCCTGCTGACCGCCCGCTGCATCGGTGCCTGCGGCATCGCGCCCGCGGTCGTTTATGACGGCGCGGTCACGCCCCGCCAAAACCCCGAAACCGCCCTCGAACACCTGAAAGGATGGATGTCAAATGGTCAATGAAGACCTCAACGCGATTGCCGAGAAGGAACAGGCCGCCCGCAAAAAAATTGTCATCCGCTGCTGCATGGCCGCCGGCTGCATGTCCTCCCGTTCCGAAGCCGTCAAAAAAAATCTCGAACAGGCGGTGAAGGAGGCCGGCTTGGCCAACGAAGTCGAAGTGCGCGGCGTCGGCTGCATGAAACTTGTGCTGCGAAGGCCCGCTGGTGAGCGTGGATCCCCAAAATGCGCTTTACGAAAAAGTCACGCCGGAGGACGCGCTCGAATTGGTCCAGACGCTGAAAGGCGGCGCACCCAGCCTCAAACGGGGCGATTTGAACCATCCGTTTTTCAAAAAGCAGATGTCCATCGTCCTGGCCAACAGCGGCGAGATTGATCCCGAACGCATCGAGGCCTACATCGCCGCCGACGGCTATCAGGCCTTGCATCGATGTGCTGCGCGAAATGACGCCGAAGGAAGTGGTGGAGGCCATGGTCAAGAGCGGTTTGCGCGGGCGCGGCGGCGCGGGTTTCCCCACCGGCATCAAATGGGGCACGGTCGCCAAGACCCAAAGCGCCGCAGAAATACGTCATCTGCAACGCCGACGAGGGCGACCCCGGCGCGTTCATGGACCGCAGCGTTTTGGAAAGCGATCCCGCACAGCGTGCTCGAAGGCATGGCCATCGCCGCCTACGCCGTCGGCGCGAACCAGGGTTTTATTTACGTCCGCGCCGAATATCCGCTGGCCATCAAGCGGTTGCAAACCGCCATCAAGCAGGCCAAGACAACTTGGCCTGCTCGGCAGCGGCATTTTTGAATCGCCGTTCAATTTCAACATAGACATCCGCATCGGCGCCGGGCGCGTTCGTCTGCGGCGAGGAAACCGCGCTGATGGCTTCCGTCGAAGGCAAGCGCGGCACGCCGCGTCCGCGCCCGCCGTTCCCGGCCGAAAGCGGTTTGTGGGGCTGCCCCACGCTGATCAACAACGTCGAAACCTTTGCCAACGTGCCGCCGATTTACCGCAAAGGCGCGGAATGGTTCGCCGGCATCGGCACCGAAAAAAGCAAGGGCACAAAAGTGTTCGCGCTCGCCGGCAAAATCAACAACACCGGCCTCATCGAAGTGCCGATGGGCACGCCGCTGCGGCAAATCGTCGAGGAAATGGGCGGCGGCGCCCCCGATGGCCGCAAAATCAAGGCCGTGCAGACCGGCGGCCCGTCCGGCGGCTGCATTCCCGCGCAACATCTCGACACGCCGGTGGATTACGAATCGCTCAGGCAAGCTCGGCTCCATCATGGGTTCGGGCGGCATGATCGTGATGGACGACTCCACCAGGATGGTGGACGTGGCGCGCTATTTCATGGAATTCTGCGTGGACGAATCCTGCGGCAAATGCGTTCCCTGCCGCGCCGGCACGCGTGCAAATGCTGCATCTGCTCGAAAAAATTCTGAACCGCAAGGCCACCGCGCGCGATCTCGCCAAACTCGAGGAACTTTGCGACATGGTGAGAAACACCAGCCTCTGCGGACTCGGCCAGACCGCGCCGAATCCCACGTTGAGCACGCTGCGGTTTTTCCGGAACGAATACGAGGAATTGCTCCAGCCCGATGAGTCCGGCTGCGCACAATAACGGCGAAGAAATCCGAATTTGCAACACAATTGACCTGAATTTTATGGCCGCAAAAACATTAACCATTGACGGAAACCAGGTCAGCGCCGAGGAAGGCGCGACCATTTTGCAGGTCGCCACCGACGCCGGCATCAAAATCCCGACACTTTGCCATCTGGAAGGCGTCTATGACGTGGGCGCCTGCCGCCTGTGCCTCGTGGAAGTCGCCGGCATCGCCAAACTGCTGCCCGCCTGCACCACCAAAATCAGCGAGGGCATGGACGTCAAAACCGACAGCGAACGCCTGCGGAAATACCGCCGCATGACGCTGGAATTGCTGTTTGCCGAGCGCAACCACGTCTGCGCCGTGTGCGTGGCCAACGGCCATTGCGAACTCCAGACGCTCGCCTATTCGCAGGGCATGGACCACGTCCGCTACGATTATTGCTTCCCGAAATGGAGCGTGGACGCGACGCACCGGCTGTTCGGCATGGACCACAACCGCTGCATCCTTTGCAGCCGCTGCGTGCGCGTTTGCTGGCACATCGAAGGCGCGGGCACCAAGAACGTCTCCGGCCGCGGCGCCCAGCGCCAACATCATCACCGATCTCAACCAGCCGTGGGGCGATTCCGACACCTGCACCGAATGCGGCAAATGCGTCATGTCCTGCCCGACCGGCGCGCTGTTCCACAAAGGCTCGACGGTGGCCGAAATGGAGCGCGACCGCGACAAACTGGAATTCATCGTCAACGCACGGGAGAAAAAACAATGGATCGTTTGAAGAGTTGCCACAGTCTGGCTCGGCGGCTGCGCCGGCTGCCACATGTCATTCCTCGACCTCGACGAGTTCCTCATTGAACTCGCCGGCAAGATCGAACTCGTTTACAGCCCGGTCATGGACGTGAAGGAATATCCCGAAAATGTGGACGTCTGCCTCATCGAAGGCGCCGTCTGCAACGAGGACAACCTGGAAATCCTCCACAAAATCCGCGCGCGGACGAAAGTGCTGGTGTCGTTCGGCGATTGCGCCGTCACCGGCAACGTCCCGGCCATCCGCAACCAACTCGGCCTGGGCAACGCGGAAAATGTTTTGCAGCGCGCCTACATCGAAAACGCTCAGAACAATCCCTGCGTGCCCAAGGCCGACGGCATCGTGCCGCAATTGCTCGAGCGCGTGATGCCCGTGCATGAAGCCGTTCAGCGTGGAATACTTCCTGCCCGGCTGCCCGCCGCCCGCCGGCCGCATCAAGGCGCTGATGGTTCAGGTGCTTGAACGGCACAGACGCCGAAACTGGAAGGACGCAATTGAAATTTGGCTGAACCGTTGCGCGCATTCTTCGGTCCAGCAATTAGAATTTTAAATTATGTCAAAACGCATTGTCATTGATCCCGTGACCCGCATCGAGGGCCACGCCAAGATCAGCATTTTCTGGACGACGAGGGAAACGTGTCCGACGCCGAATTTCACGTCGTCGAATTTCGCGGCTTCGAGAAATTCTGCGAAGGCCGGCCCTACACGCGAGATGCCCGGCATCACCCCGCGCATTTGCGGCATTTGCCCGGTCAGCCACATGCTCGCCTCCGCCAAGGCCGGCGACGCCCTCATGGCCGTCAACATCCCGCCCGCCGCCGACAAGCTGCGCCGCCTGATGAACCTCGGCCAGTTCATCCAAAGCCACGCGCTGAGCTTCTTCCATTTGAGCGCGCCGGATTTTCTGCTCGGCTGGGACACGCCGCCAGCCGCAGCGCAACGTTTTCGGCTTGATCGCCGCGAACGCCGATCTCGCCCGCGCCGGCATCCGCCTGCGCCAGTTCGGCCAGGAAATCATTGAAATTCTCGGCGGCAAAAAAATTCATCCGGCCTGGGCCGTGCCCGGCGGCGTGCGCACGGCCTTGACCGAGGAGGGCCGCGACAAAAATCCGCGCCTGGCTGCCGGAAGCCTTCGCCACAACGCAAATCGCCTTCGACCTCTTCAAAAAGACCATGCAGACCCACCAGCGCGAAATGCAGATCTTCGGCAATTTTCCGTCGCTGTTCATGGGCCTCGTCGCGCCGGACGGCACCTGGGAGCATCACGGCGGCAAATTGCGTTTCACCGACAGCAGCGGCAGCATCATCGCCGACCAGCTCGACCCGCAAAAGTATTTCGAGTTCATCGGCGAATCCGTTCAAGACGCCTCCTATCTCAAGTCGCCGTATTACCAGCCGCTTGGGTTTCCCGACGGCATGTATCGCGTCGGCCCGCTGGCGCGGCTGAACGTTTGCGAGCAAATGGGCGTGCCCAAGGCGGACGCCGAATTGAAAAATTTCAAGACGCATGGGCCGCGGCGCGGTCACGTCGTCGTTCCTGTACCATTACGCGCGGCTGATCGAAATCCTCGCCTGCATCGAATACGTCGAGCGTTACATGGACGACCCGGAGTTGTCGAGCGATGATCTGCGCGCCGATGCCGGCATCAACAGCCTGCGCGGCGTGGGCGTCAGCGAAGCCCCGCGCGGCACGCTGTTCCACGATTACACCGTGGACCGCAACGGCCTGCTCCAAAAGGTCAACCTCATCGTCGCCACCGGCCAGAACAACCTGGCGATGAACCAGACCGTGGCGCAAATCGCGCGGCATTACGTGCGCGGCAGAGAAATTCCCGAACCGATGCTCAACCGCATCGAGCACGGCATCCGCTGCTACGACCCGTGCCTGAGCTGTTCGACCCACGCCGTCGGCCAAATGCCGCTGCATGTGCAGGCTCATCGCGCCCGACGGCAAAGTGGTGGCTGAAGCCGCGCGAGGATGATTTATGAAACCCGATTTGCTCATCGTTGGCTACGGCAACACCCTGCGGAGCGATGATGGGGTGGGACCGAAAGTGGCCGAGGCTGTTGGCGCGCTGCGGTTGCCCGGAGTGCGCACCATGGTTTGCCAACAACTCTCGCCCGAGCACGCCGAACCCATTTCGCAGGCGCGCTCGGTGATTTTCGTGGATGCCGCGGTGGATTCGCCCGCGCAAGTCCAATTCCGCAAACTCGAACCTTGTGATTCCGTGCAACTCATGGCCCATGCCGCCAACCCGCGCACCATGCTCGCCTTAGCGCGCGATGTCTTCGGTCACGCGCCTGAGGCCTGGTGGCTCACTATTTCGGCCGACGAGTTCGGTTTCGGAGAGAATCTATCCGGCCACACCGAAGCCGCCTTTCACGAAGCCCTGTGCGTGATTCAATCATTGGCCGGACGGTTTTCGAATGCCTCGAAATGCCTGACTTCCTATGAAAGACAAAACCAGCCGGAATTTGCCCTCCCGTCCCTTCAAACTCATGGCAAAAAACTTTAGTCGTTGGCGCGTGCGTTCTAATTTGCAATCCCTGCGCAATCTGAACCCATCACGGCCTTGATTCCATCCTGCTCTCCCATCGGCTTAAGATGCACACGTGGCTTTAGCCAGCCAGGTGCAAGATTAATGCTAAAAAAATAATTATCGCCGGCCTCTGCATCTACCTTTTGCGCCTCGACGTTTTCCATTCCCGCCCCTGTGGACACAACATGCTCTTCAGGGGTGACACTTAAAAGTAAAAACGTGTAGGGAGTCAACACCCCGACGAATTGGCCATCCAATAGTATCTGAACCCTCTGTATCGTTCCAATCCCTCCGCCTCGATTGACATAAATGCTCGCTTTCCCGGGTTCGGGGTGAAACTGCTTGGCCGCATTATTCGCGGACACAGAGGTCAACGTTATGGGTACACAGCCAACAAACATGCCACAAAGTACCGAACCAGCCATTAGCGCTGACTTTCTCATTCAGTTTGCTTATTGGTTGGCTCGTGACCATTACGTGCGCCTGACGTTCCAATATACGTTATTCCGCTGCCCTTTGGCAACAAATGGACGGCGATGGCCAATTTCAGGTGAGCTTGCCCCCTCCGCCCGCTTTATCTTCCTTCATTAACTGAAACCACCGGTTTCACAACCCAGGATTGAATTATGCATGAAGTTCATCTTGTCCGCGCTGTCTTGGAAGCCGTCGAAAAACAGGCCGCTGCCCAAAAGGCCCGCCATGTAAAAAGCGTCCGCATCCGCTTCAACCCCCTCACCAGCCACAGCGGCGACCACGTCCAGTTCAGCTTCGACATCGTCAAAAAGGATTTTCCCACTCTCCGCAAAGCCAAACTGACGCTGACCGAAGTGGACCCGCTGCTCCTCTGCTTGAAGTGCGGTAACAAATTCCTCGGCCAGCATCTCCCCGATGTCTGCCCCAAATGCGGCTCCGTGAACGTCAATGCCGTCCATTCCACAGACATGATCCTCGAAAGTTTTGAAATAGATTGATGATGAATGCCTCCCAGCCACCGAGTGAATTCCGGCGAAATGAAGCGGCTCCAAAGACCGGATTCGATGTCGTCAACGGCGCGGCGGCAACTCGGTTGAAACTGGCCATTCGCGGCGCGGTGCAGGGCGTTGGTTTTCGCCCATTCGTCTTCCGGCTGGCCAACGAATTGAAGCTGGCCGGCTGGGTCAATAATTCAACGCAAGGCGTTTTTATTGAAGCCGAGGGCGCGCGCAGCATCCTGAAAAGGTTCCTCCTGCGGCTGGACCTGGAGAAACCGCCCAGAAGCTTTATCCACAGCCTGGAGGCGTCCTGGTTGGACGCCGTCGGTTACAAGAGCTTTGAAATCCGCGCCAGCGAAAACGCCGGCGAAAAAACCGCGCTCATTTTGCCGGACATTGCCCCGTGCCCCGATTGCCTGCGCGAATTGTTCGATCCGAAAAACCGCCGCCATCTCTACCCGTTCATCAACTGCGCACATTGCGGCCCGCGCTTCAGCATCATTGAATCGCTTCCTTACGATCGCGCCAACACGTCCATGAACAAGTTCGCGCTCTGCCCCGACTGCCGCCGCGAATATGAAGACCCGGCCGACCGCCGCTTTCATGCCCAGCCAAACGCCTGTCCCGTTTGCGGACCGCACTTGGAACTTTGGAACGGGTTGGGTGAAAAGATTCTCGCGAACCAGCAGGCCCTTCTCGGCGCCGTCCGCGCCATCTGGCGGGGAAAAATTGCGGCGGTCAAGGGCGTCGGCGGATTCCATTTGCTCGCCGACGCGAGGAATGAAAAGGCCGTTCAACGTTTGCGCGATCGAAAGCACCGTGAGGAAAAACCACTGGCGCTCCTGTTTCCATCCATCGAATGGGCAAAAGCCGTTTGCGAGATTTCACCGCTGGAAGAGCGCCTGATGCGCTCGCCGGAAACCCCAATCGTCCTGCTGCGCCGACGCGCTCAAACGCCTTCCAATTTTAATATTGCCGGAAATGTCGCGCCCGGGAACCCGAATCTCGGGGTGATGCTGCCCTCTAATCCGTTGCATCATTTGTTGATGGCCAGATTACCGTTTCCAGTCGTGGCCACCAGCGGCAATTTGACCGACGAGCCGATTTGCACGGATGAACATGAAGCGCTCGAACGTCTCGGCGCCATCGCGGATGTCTTCCTCGTCCATGACCGGCCGATCATCCGCCATTTGGACGACTCCATCGTCCGCGTGGTTCTGGACCGCGAGATGGTTCTGCGGCGGGCGCGGGGCTATGCGCCTTTGCCTATCACGCTCAACTCTCAAATCTCAACTCTCCGCCATCCGCCGATTATTGCTGTCGGCGCGAATTTGAAAAATTCCGTCGCGCTGGCCGTGGGCAACCAGGTCTTCGTCAGCCAGCACATCGGCGATTTGGAAACCGAGCCGGGCAACAATGCCTTCCGCCGCGTGATTGCCGATTTTGAAAAACTTTACGGCGTCGAACCGAAGATCGCCGCGGCGGATTTGCATCCCGATTACCTTTCCACCCGCTATGTCCGCGAATCAAAGTTCACCCGGCGCGTCGGCGTTCAACATCACCTCGCGCACGTTTTGTCCTGCATGGCCGAAAATGAAATCGAATCGCCCGCCTTGGGAGTTTCGTGGGACGGCACGGGCTGGGGGATGGACGGAACGATTTGGGGCGGTGAATTTTTTTTGGTCGGACGAAACACCTGCGAACGGATGGCGCATTTTCGCCGGTTCCGGCTCCCCGGCGGTGAAGCCGCCATTAAGGAACCGCGCCGGGCCGCCCTCGGCTTGCTGTTTGAAATGTTCGGCGACGCGGCCTGGGATATGACGCATTTGCCGCCATTCCAGCATCTGCCGGCCATCGAATCTAGTGCCATCAAAGGCATGTTGCAACGCCGGTTGAATTCGCCACCCACCTCCAGCGCCGGACGGCTGTTTGATGCGGTCGCATCGCTGATTGGTTTGCGTCAAACGATGCGCTTCGAAGGTCAGGCCGCCATGGACCTGGAATTTGCGCTGGATGGAATCGAGACCGCCAAAGCTTACAATTTGCCGACGGCGGATGGTTGGTTTGTGCCCAACGAGGCCGCGCGCTTTCCCAGCCTCCGCTCCGGGATGGCTTTGGATTGGCAACCGATGATTGAGGCGATTCTGTTGGATTTGAAAAATGGCGTTCCCGCTGCCGAAATCTCCGCCAAATTTCACAATGCGCTCGCCAACGCGATTGTCGCGGTCGCAAAAAGTTTCGGACTGGACCAGGTGGTGATTTCGGGTGGCTGTTTCCAGAACCGCTATTTGACCGAACGCGTCGTCCGCCGTTTGCGCGAGGAGAATTTCAAGCCTTATTGGCATCAACGCGTTCCGCCCAACGATGGCGGCATTGCCCTCGGCCAGGTGATGGCCGCGCTTCGCGAACAGCGAAAGGAGAATCCTCAATAATATGTGTCTCGCAGTTCCAGGAAAAATTCTCAGCGTCAGTGGCGAAGACCCGCTCGAACGCTTGGCCAGGATTGATTATGGCGGCATCGTCAAAAACGCCAGCCTGGCGTGTGTGCCGGAGGCGGTCGTCGGTGATTATGTGATCGTCCACGCCGGTTTGGCGCTCTCCCGCCTCGATGAAAACGAAGCGCGGAAGATATTCGATTATTTGAAGAGCATGGAAGAACTGAACAATTTGAAGGAGAGCACCCCATGAATCTTCCGTTGATAATTGCATTTCCCTCTCCGCGCCTTTTGCGCGGGGAAAAATCTCCACGAAAAAATTCGCGCATTGAACCCTTGAACCCGCCGCAGATGGCTAGGTGTTCAAGCGGCAGATGGCATTCGCCTGCTGTTCCCTCTCCGCTCCCATCGGATGGGAGGGGAGAGGGTCAGGGTGAGGTGTGGGTCCGCCGGGTTCATGGGGAAAGGGCAGGGGAGGGCGCCCCTTAAAACGCGTTTCATTTCAAATCCAACTTCCACACCTCCTGAATGAAATACCTCGATGAATATCGCAATGCCACCCTCGCCCGGCAATTGACGCGCGAAATTCACCGGGCCACCACGCGTCCTTGGACGCTCATGGAAATTTGCGGTGGGCAAACCCATGCCATCGTCAAGTTCGGGTTGGACGAATTGTTGCCGAAACAAATTACCCTGGTTCATGGACCGGGTTGTCCCGTCTGCGTGACGCCGGTCGGAATCATTGATCAGGCGCTGGAAATCGCGGCGCGGCCCGGCGTCATCTTTACATCGTTTGGCGACATGCTCCGCGTGCCCGGCAGCCGCGCGGATTTGCTTTCGGTCAAAGCGGCCGGTGCCGACGTGCGGATTGTCTATTCGCCATTGGATACCGTAAAACTCGCCGCGCAAAATCCGGCGAAAGAAGTGGTCTTCTTCGGGGTCGGCTTTGAAACCACCGCGCCGGTCACGGCCCTGGCCGTCTGTCAAGCCGCGCAAAAAGGTTTGAAAAATTTTTCCATGCTCATTTCGCACGCCCTGGTGCCGCCCGCAATGGAAAGCCTGCTCTCATCTCCCAATTGCCGCGTCCAGGCATTTCTCGCCGCCGGCCATGTTTGCGCCGTCATGGGATTCGAGGAATATCTTCCGGTGGCAAATAAATTTCACGTGCCGATTGTCGTCACCGGCTTTGAGCCGCTCGACATTTTGCAGGGAATTTGGATGGTTGTGCAACAGCTCGAATCCGGCCGCGCCGGGGTCGAAAATCAATACAGCCGGGCGGTCCGGCGCGAGGGAAATCCGGCGGCGCGGCAATTGATGAAGCAAGTCTTTAAGGTGGTCCCACGGCAGTGGCGCGGCATCGGCGAAATCCCCCGCAGCGGCCTTGGCTTGGCCGATGGGTATCAGGCATTCGATGCCGAAAAAAAATTTGGCGTGGCCGACAGCCGCATCGGGGAATCATCGGACTGCCGGAGCGGCCTCGTCTTGCAGGGACATATCAAGCCGCACGAATGCCCCGCGTTCGCCGCGAAATGCGCGCCGGAACATCCTCTCGGCGCTACGATGGTTTCCAGCGAAGGCGCCTGCGCTGCGTATTATCGCTATCGCCGCCAGCTCAACTGACATGGAACTCCATTGCCCCATCCCGATTTCGCAATATCCGCGCGTGCTGCTGGCGCACGGAGGTGGTGGCAAACTCATGCGCGACCTCATCGGCTGCATGTTTCTCGCAGCGTTCCGGAACCCGCTGCTGGAAACACAGCACGATTCGGCGGTGGCGGAACTGACCGGCAAAAAGATCGCCTTCACCACGGATTCCTACGTCGTGCGGCCGCTGTTTTTCCCGGGTGGGGATATTGGTTCGATGGCGGTTCACGGCACGGTCAACGATTTGGCCATGGCCGGTGCCCGGCCGGTTTACTTGAGCAGCGCGTTTATCATCGAGGAAGGCTTGCCGATGGAGACGCTGTGGCGGATTGTCCGCTCGATGGCCGGGGCGGCAAAAAATTGCGGCGTCCAAATCATCACCGGTGACACCAAGGTCGTGGATCGGGGCAAAGGCGATGGCGTGTTCATCAATACCGCGGGCATCGGCGTCATCGAACACGGGCAGACCATTGCGCCCCAAAGCGTCTGTGCCGGAGACAGCATTCTGGTGAACGGCGACCTGGGCCGGCACGGCATGGCCATCATGGCGGTGCGCGAAGGTTTGCAGTTTGAAAGCAAGATTGAGAGCGATTCCGCGCCCGTCCACGAAACTGTTTTGGAATTATTGCGGGAAGGCATTGAAATCCATTGCCTGCGTGATCTGACGCGCGGCGGACTGACCAGCGCCCTCAACGAAATTTCCGCTGCCGCCGGTTTGACGTTGTTGGTCGGGGAGAAATCCATTCCCGTCCGCGAAGACGTTCACGCCGCGTGTGAAATCCTGGGGTTGGACGCATTTCAGGTCGCCTGCGAAGGCCGTTTTGCCGCCTTCATTCCCGAACGCGACGCCTCCCATGCCCTCGCCATCCTCCAAAAATTTTTACCCGGAGCGTCCATCATCGGCCAGGCCCATCTCCCCTTGCCGCGCCGTAGCCAGGCGAAGGCGGGTCTTGATCCTGATCCCAATCTTTCCGCCAAAGTGATTCTAAAAAGTGCCATCGGCGCCCGCCGAATCCTGGACATGCCCACCGGCGAACAACTCCCGCGTATTTGCTGATCCCTTCCCCACGAACTTCCCGTTTGGAGTTCCGCGTTTACGCGGCCCGCTTCCCACAAACCCCGTAGCAGCGGACATGAGTCTGCTTTCTTTCCCCCAATTCAGATAAAAACGGACGCACATCCGCTGCCTGCCCTTCTCGACCCTCGGCCCCGCCTTGTGTCCCTCTCCATGAATCCCCTACCTCCCGTTCGCCGTGTGCGCCACCACGTCATTGAGCATCGTCAGCGTCCGCCGCAGCGTTTCCGGCGGCGTCGCTTCGGCGGCGATGGAAACCAGCAGCCCGCGCTCCTGATAAAATTCAATCAGGGGCCGTGTGCTCTTTTCATACGCCGCCATCCGGACGCGGACGGATTCAGGCCGGTCATCCTCCCGTTGATTCAGTTTGCCGCCGCATTTATCGCAGACACCCGCAATGCGAGGGGGCAGCGCCTTGACATGATAGACTGCCTTGCAGCCTGAACAGGTCCGGCGTCCGCCGATGCGGTCAATGATTTCTTCCAACGGCAATTCGAAATCGAGCGCGGCCATCAACGGAATCCGTTCCCAATCCAACATTCGTTCCAGCGCCTTCGCCTGGGCCACCGTGCGCGGGAACCCGTCCAGCAAAAATCCGCCGCAACACCGCAGGCAACGCACGCGCTCGGTGACCATGTCGAGCACCGTGCTGTCCGGCACCAAATCGCCGCGCCGCATGTGTTCAAGGGCATTCTCAATCGCCGGGCTGCGCTCGCCCTCAGTCAGGCACTTGGCCGCGCGAAAGACGTCACCCGTCGAAAGATGGCAGGCGCCAAGCTGTTCCGACAGCAATTCAGCCTGGGTGCCTTTGCCGACGCCGGGTGCTCCCAGCAGGACCAGCCGCCAGGTCTTCTTCGGCGGTTCGATCGGGGGATTGGAACAGATTGTAACTCCGCCCTTTAGCCATGCGGCACGGTCATTAGTCATCGTCATATGGGCAATTTCCATTTTCTATGGGAAACCCGCTACACCGAAATTGCCCACTTCACGCTCGTTATTGTTGCCTCTAAGACGGATCTTTCCCTCCGCTTAATTCGTCGATGACGTTCGGAGTTCCGCGTTCACGCGGCGCACCTCGCCGCCACGCCCTTCCGCCTGAAGGCGGAACTCCGAACAAGACGTACGAATCGGAGTGTTTGGAGTTCCGCGTTCACGCGGCACGCACCCCGCCGCCACACCCTTCCGCCTGAAGGCGGAACTCCGAGCAAGACGCCCGAATTGAGTGTTTGGAGTTCCGCGTTCACGCGGCACGCACTCCGCCGCCACACCCTTCCGCCTGAAGGCGGAACTCCGAGCAAGACGCACGAATTGGAGTGTTTGGAGTTCCGCGTTCACGCGGCGCACCGCGTCGCAGCACCCTTCCGCCGTTGGCCGGCTCGACAAGCCTCACGCCGCAGCCGGCGTGAAACTGGAAATCGCCCGCATATATTGCGCCCGCTCGAACTCCGTCGGTGCCGGGCAATTCTGCTGGCTCAGGCTCCCCTTGAGTTGGTTCACCGACTCGTATTCATGTTCTTCCATCCACGCCGCCATTTCCTTTTCAATGGTTGCAAGATGCGCAATGCCGTGGCGCATCAGCGTCGAGCAAAGCATCGTCACGTCCGCCCCGGCCATGAGTATTTTCATGGCGTCCGTGGCCCGATGGATGCCGCTGGTCGCCGCCAGGCTGGCCTTGACCTTTCCGCGCAGGATCGCAATCCACCGCAACGGCACGCGCATGGCCATCGGCGTGCTCAACAAAATGTTCGGCTTCACTTCGAGCGATTCCAGGTCAATGTCTGGCTGGTAAAAACGATTGAACAATACCAGGCCATCCGCGCCCGCGTTGTCGAGACGCGCGGCCATGTTCGCAAAATTGGTGAAGAAGGGGCTTAATTTCACCGCGACCGGAATCGTGATCTGCGCCTTCACCGCCTTCACGATTTCCAGATAACCCCGCTCAATCTTCTCCGACGAGAGATTCAAATCGGTGGGGACTGTGTAAATGTTCAATTCGAGCGCGTCCGCGCCGGCTTTTTGGATTTCCCGCGCGTACCGCGTCCAGACACCTGGAGTGGAACCGTTCAGGCTGGCAATGACGGGAATGCGCACGGCTTTTTTCGCGCGGGCGATGTGTTGGAGATATTCCTCCGGACCAAAATGAAATTCATTGGGTTCGGGAAAATACGACAGTGCCTCGGCGAAACTCTCCGTGCCCTGCTCCAGATGGTGCGTCAGGTCAATTTGTTCGCGGCGCAATTGCTCCTCGAAAAGCGAGTGGAGCACCACCGCCGCCGCCCCCGCGTCTTCCATCTTTTTGACGTTGTCAATGTCCTCGGATAAAGGCGAGGCCCCAACCACGAGAGGTGTGCGAAGGGCGAGGCCGAGATATTTTGTCGAAAGATCCATAATATTTATGATTTATGATTATTTCACCGGTTGATGGCGCGCAGTCCGGCGGGTGGCGCTGAAAATTTTAACCAGTTCAATCGCTTCGGCTTGAAGTTTTTCGATGCGTTTCGCTGAAATCAACGCGGCGCGTTTGGCTATTTCAATCCACAAGTCCGTTTCGTCGGCCTCTTCGAGAACAATCGTGACTTTGTTGATAAAATCGGCGCGCGACTTGGCCCGAAGCGCCGCCCGGTAATTTGACGCCACGGAACAGCCGCTGCCGGCGACCTGGCTGGCAATGGTCCGTCCCGACGCCTTGTTCGGCAGCGCATCGGCAAATTTGAGAACGCGCACTGCGAATCGAATGATTCTCTCTTTGAGTCCAACGGGATTCATATCAATAAATCATCAATCGCAACGTCCTGCCCCGAAGAAATCATAAATCGAGAATCATAAATCATAAATCGTGGCGCGTTTGCATGAATTGATAGAATTTCCACCGCCGTTCGGCGTCGGCTTGCGCCTGCGCGAACAGTTTCTTCGCGTCGTCCGGCTTGCTCTTCGTCAGCATCTTGAAGCGATTTTCGCTCAGCATGAAGTCCTGCACCTTCAATTTGGCAGCCTGGGAATCCACCTGAAGGGGATTTTCCCCGCGTTCCGCGCGCCGCGGATCGAAGCGGTAAAGCAGCCATTGACCCGAATCCACCGCGAGCTTCTGTTGCCGCGCGCCGACACCCGCGTCTATGGCTATGCCGTGCGCGATGCAATGGCTGTAGGCGATGATCAGCGAGGGACCCGGATAAGATTCCGCTTCGATGAACGCTTTGAGCGTTTGCTCGTCTTTCGCGCCGAGAGCGACGCTGGCAACATAAATGTTTCCGTAACTCATCGCAATCAGGCCCAGGTCCTTTTTGCCGGCGGGCTTTCCGCCCGCCGCAAATTTCGCGATGGCGCCGCGCGGGGTGGATTTGGACATTTGGCCGCCGGTGTTGGAATAAACTTCGGTGTCCATTACCAGCACGTTCACATTCCGTCCGCTGGCCAGCACGTGGTCCAATCCGCCGTAGCCGATGTCGTAGGCCCAGCCGTCCCCGCCGAGGATCCATACGCACTTCTTCACCAGTTGATCCGCTAACGGCAGGAGCAGTCTGGCTTCGGGAACGTCGAGTCCCTGCAATTTCGCTTTCAAGGCAGTCACCCGCTCGCGTTGTTCGCCTATTCCCGCCTCGTCGGACTGGTTCGCCAGCAGAAGTTGCGTTGTAAATTCGTCGCCAACCCGGGCGGAAAGTTTCTTGAGCAACTCCTCGGCAAATTCCCGTTGCTTGTCAATGGATACCCGGAAGCCCAGGCCGAATTCCGCGTTGTCCTCAAAGAGCGAATTGCACCAAGCCGGCCCCCGGCCGCACTGGTTCTTCGTGTAGGGCGTCGTGGGCAAATTGCCGCCATAAATCGAAGAGCATCCAGTGGCGTTGGCAATCACCACGCGGTCCCCGAACAATTGCGTCAGCATCTTGATGTAGGGCGTTTCGCCGCAACCGGCGCACGCGCCGCTGAATTCAAATAACGGCTGCTGAATTTGCTGCTGGCGCAGCACCGTGGTCTTGATCTTGCGCCGGTCATATTCCGGCAGGCCGAGAAAATAGCTCCAATTCTCGCGCTCGCCCGCTCGCAAGGGACCTTGCGGCGCCATGTTGATGGCCTTCAGTTTCGCCTCGCTTTTGTTCTTCGCCGGGCACACTTCCACACAAAGACCGCAGCCCGTGCAGTCCTCCCCTGCCACTTGCAGTGTGAAGGTCAGTCCCTTGAATTCCGGCACCCGCGAGGCAACCGACTTGAACGTCGCCGGCGCGCCATTCAATTTTTCCGGTTCGTAAACTTTGGCGCGGATGGTCGCATGAGGGCATATCGCCACGCATTTCAAACATTGAATGCAGGTTTTCGTGTCCCAAACCGGAATCTCCAGCGCCAGATTGCGCTTTTCATATTGCGAAGTCCCCGTGGGAAAAGTGCCGTCCTTTGGAAAAGCGCTCACCGGCACCTCGTCCCCATCACCGGCGACCAGTTTGCCCAGGACATTGCGGACAAATTCCGGAGCCTCCGCTGAAACCGCCGGCGCAAATTCACCCGACCCGTTCAGCCGATGGTCGGCCACCCGGATTTCGTGCAAATGCGCCAGAGTATTGTCCACGGCTTTCAGGTTCATTTGCACCACGTCCTCGCCCTTCTTGCCGTACGTTTTTTTGATGGAATTCTTAATGGCCTCAATGGCCTCGTCCCGGGCTAGCACACCCGATAGGGCGAAGAAACATACCTGCATGATGGTATTGATGCGTCCACCCATCCCGCTCTCGCGCGCCACACGGGTGGCGTCAATCACAAAAAACTTCGCCTTCTTCAACCGTAAGCTCTTTTGCACCGGCGTGGGAAGCTTGCCCCAGATTTCCTCCGGCGAATGCGGCGTGTTTAATAAAAATGTCCCGCCGGAAACGAGGCTCCGCAGCATGTCGTTCCGCTCCAAAAAAACCGGCTGGTGGCAGGCGATGAAATTGGCGCTGGAGATCAAATAGGTCGAACGAATCGGCTCCGGCCCGAAACGCAAATGCGACACGGTCATGCTGCCGGATTTTTTCGAATCATAGACGAAATAGCCTTGCGCATAATTGTCCGTTTCTTCGCCGATGATTTTGATGGAATTTTTGTTGGCGCCTACGGTGCCGTCCGAGCCAAGCCCGTAAAATAGCGCGCGAACCACCTTGTCCCCCTCCGTCGAAAACGCCGCGTCCACGTGCAGGCTCGTGTCCGAAACGTCGTCATGGATGCCGACGGTGAAATGGTTCTTGGGCACCCCGTCAATGGTGCTGTCGGCAAGATTATCGAAAACCGCCTTGACCATGGCCGGGGTGAATTCCTTGGAAGACAGGCCGTAACGCCCGGAAATGACCTTGGGCAAAAACTTCAGTTGTTTCAAATGTTTGTGGCCATTGGATATTTCTTCGAGGATCGCCGTCAGGCAGTCCTGATACAACGGTTCCCCGGTCGCGCCCGGCTCTTTTGTGCGGTCCAGCACCGCAATCTTCCGGATGGTCTTGGGCAGTGATTCCACAAATCGCCGGCCATCGAATGGCCGGTAGAGCCGCACTTTGACGACACCGACCTTTTCGCCTTTGCCAACAAGATGTTCGACCGTTTCATGGGCCGTTTCGCAGCCCGATCCCATCAATACAATGACTTTCTCGGCATCCGGTGCTCCCACGTAATCGAACAGATGATAATCGCGTCCGGTGAATTGATAGAACTCGTTCATGACCCGTTGCACGATGTCCGGGCAGACGGCATAAAATGGATTGACCGCTTCGCGTCCCTGGAAAAAAACGTCCGGGTTCTGCGCCGTGCCGCGGATGACCGGCTGGTCTGGCGTCAAGGCGCGGGCACGATGTTCGGCAATCAACTTTTCGTTTATCAACGCCCGTAAAATACTGTCATCGAGCATTTCGATCTTTGAAACTTCATGCGACGTGCGAAAACCGTCGAAAAAATGGATGAACGGCAACCGCGCGCGCAGCGAGGCCGCCTGGGCAATGAGCGCAAAATCCGTCGTTTCCTGGACGGACGCCGCGCCGAGCATGGCCCAGCCGGTCGAGCGGCAGGCCATGATATCGCTGTGGTCGCCGAAAATCGAAAGAGCGTGCGTCGCCACCGTGCGGGCCGTCACATGGAATACCGTGGGCAGCAATTCGCCCGCGAACTTGAACATGTTGGGCACCATCAGCAGCAGTCCCTGCGAGGCCGTGAAGGTCGTGGCGATCGAGCCGGTCTGCAACATGCCGTGGACCGCGCCCGCGGCCCCGCCTTCGCTTTGCATTTCCACAATCGCCGGCGTCGTGCCCCAGAGATTTTTCTTTCCTTCAGACGCCCATTGGTCACACCACTCGGCGATGGGCGATGACGGCGTGATTGGGTAAATCGCCATCGTCTCGTTGACGCGAAAGGCGACGTGGGCGGCCGCTTCGCAACCGTCGAGAGTTTTATGGACGACGCCTTTTCGGCCGGCGGTTTTATGGATGGAATTCATATTTAAAAGATGTATTCGGCGAAGTAATCGCTCGCTCCGTTGGCTTCAATCCGAAATCCGACCTTCTTGCAGATGGACTGCATGGCATGGTTTTCTGGAAGGATATGGCCAACAATCCGTTTTAACTTCTCCGCGCTGCCGATCTTGACGAGTTGTTTGAGCAGTTCGCTGCCCAAGCCCTGCCCGTGGCAGGCGTCGCTCACCAGCACCGCAAATTCAGCTTCGTTCAGACCGTGTATTTTGCTCAGGCGCCCAACGCCAAGAATTCTCTGTTCTTCGTTTTTCTCCCCTTTGGCTTCGGCCACCAGCGCAATTTCCCGGTCGTAATCATTGAAACAAATGCGGGTCAACCGCTCGTGGGCCACCCGCTGCGACAGTTTCAATGCGGTGAAATAGCGGTGATAGACGCTTTCTTCCGAAAGCGTTTCGTGAAACTTCACCATCAACGGCTCATCCTCGGGGCGAATGGGCCGGATGGTCACCGACCCTTTGCTTTTCAACCTTGTGCGCGTGATATATTGAATCGGATAAGGGCGGATGGCGGGCCTGGGCAACTGCTCTTCGGTCTTTTTCGGATCGTGCAGGACGACCCGGGCATCGAGCGCAAAAATCCTCTCGGAAGAAACGAAGAGCGGATTGATGTCCATTTCGGAAATCCACGGCTGTTCGACAACCAGTTGGCTGAAGCGGACGAGCAATTGTTCGAGCACCGCCAGGTTGGCGGACTTGCGCCCGCGCACCCCTTTCAATGCCGCGTAAATCTTCGTCTGTTCCATCATCCGCCGCGCGAGCGTGGCATTCAGCGGCGGCAAACCCAGCGCCCGGTCCTTGAATACTTCCACCAACTGCCCGCCCGTTCCGAACAGTAATACCGGCCCAAACTGCGAATCAATGCTGCTGCCAATGATCAATTCGTAACCGTCCAGCTTGATCATCGGCTGTACCGTCACGCCAAGAAAATGTTCCGCGCCGGCCTTCTTCGTTACGGAAGCCTCAATCGCCCGCCAGGCGCGCCGCACCGCCGATGCCGTCCGCAAATTCAATTGCACCCCGCCCACGTCCGTCTTGTGCGTGATCGTTTCCGAGAACAGTTTCAACACCACCGGAAAACCAAGATGCGCCGCAAGCTTCACCGCTTCCATCTCCGTCCGCGCCACATGCGTTTCCACCGTGGGTATCCCGTAACTGCCGAGCAGTTCCTTGGATTCAAACTCCGTCAGGATCGTGCGCCCCGCCTTCCGCGCGCCAGCCAGAATTTCCGCCGTCTTTTCACGCACGATTTCACCGTTCTCTGACCCCGGCGGAAGGACCGGCGTTTCGTAAAGCGACCGCAGATTGTCGCTGTAGCGCCACATGTAATAAAATGCGCGCGCCGCGCGGTCTGGATATTTGAAGGTCGGAATGTTCGCCGCATTGAGAATGTCCTCGCCCTTTTCCACCATGTCCCGCCCCCATCCAACTGGCTAAAAGCGGCTTGCCGTCCAAATGCGCATAGGGCTTCAATTGCTCGGCGGTCGCCGTCGGCTCGGTCATCGCCTGCGGCGTAAGGATGACCAGCAGACCATCCGTGTTCGGGATCTTTGGCGGCAATCTCCACCGATTTGGCGTAAAGCCCCGCCTTCGCGTCGCCGATGATGTCCACCGGATTGTTGTGGCTCCATGTCGGGGGCAGGATTTTATTGAAGGCATCCATCGTTTCGGGCGTCAGGTCGGCCAGTTGTGCGCCGCTGGTGATGAGGGCGTCGGTGGCAATCACGCTCGGCCCCCCGGCATTGGTCACGATCGTCAGACGAGGTCCGCGGGGACGTGGCTGCTTCGCCAGCACTTCCGCCATGTCGAACAATTCGGAAATGGTGTCCACCCGCAAAACGCCCACGCGCTGAAAGGCCGCCTGAAGCACTTCATCGCTCCCGGTTAGTGAGCCGGTATGCGACGCGGCCGCTTTCGCGGCGGCAGCCGTCCGCCCGGGTTTGATCACGATGATCGGTTTGGTCAACGCCACTTCGCGCGCAGCGGAGAGAAACGCCCGCGCGTCGCCGATGGTTTCCATATAGATGACGATGCTCTTGGTTTGCGGATCGTCACCCAGATGATAAATCAGATCTCCCCACCCGACATCCAGCATCGAGCCAAGCGAAACAAACGCGCTGAACCCGACGTTTTCCCGCAGGCTCCAATCCAAGACCGCGGTGCAAAGCGCGCCGCTTTGGCTGATGAAACCGACGGTGCCCGCCCGCGCCATGTCGGCCGCAAAAGTCGCGTTGAAATGCACGTGCGGCGCCATCACTCCCAGGCAATTCGGCCCCACGATGCGCATGTCCGTACGCCGGGCTTCCACCATAATTTGCCGCTCCAATTCCACCCCGGATGCGCCAATCTCCTTGAAGCCGGCGGAAATGATAATCGCGCCGCGCACGCCAACGTTGGCGCAATCGCGAATGATGCCCGGAACCGTGGCCGGAGGAGTAATGACCACCGCCAGGTCGGGTTTTCCAGGCACCGCAGTGATACTCGGATACGCCTGGATGCCCAGAACGGACGGGCGTTTGGGGTTGACCGGGAAAATTTGGCCAGGAAAAGGGCCATGCTTGAGGTTCTCCATGAGCGTCCGGCCGACGCTGCCCGGCGATTCGGTGGCCCCGATAACGGCGACGGATTGGGGGTGAAAGATGAAATCGAGGGGCCGGCGCTGTCCCTGGCGGAGAATATCGTGCGCGGATTCAACGCGGTCGGAGCTGATAATCTTAATTGGCATATATAGGCGCCAAAGCGAACTCGGCCATCTGTGAACCGCTTCAGCACATATGAAAATGCCAGCAGGAGACGCTGGCGGCTTCACTCGGATTGTTGAATGCTCACCGTTGGTTGCCCGCACAATCAAACTCACGACCGGAAGACTCCATCCCGGCATCGCCATTCGGCAACTGTCGCGGAGCGACACTGGAAATTCGCCAGACACGCAGTATCTGGAAAGGCAAGACAGTTGGTAGTGTCCTGAATTCGGCGGCCAAAAGCTGGCCAAGGTTCGCGGGCCGTGACTCTCATCGCTTCGCGCCGTGGAGTGCGGTGGCCGCGACACCGCTTTCAGATTGCGGATGATTTCCAAAGCTCCAATCTCCGGCCAAACCCCAACCGTCTGCGAAGCACCCTGCTGAAAGCCCTGGAAGGGCGGCCGATAGTGGCCCGGGGCAAGCAAGTCTGCGAGCGCCGCCCCGGGTTATGATCCCAAAATCAGCCGCACTTTGCGAAGCCGCGCGATAGCGCGAGTCTGATCTGAGGCATTCGGCCAGGATTGCGCCCGGACGCAACTGGAACCTGTCCCGCCATCTTGTCGCGTTGCAGTGCAACGAAGACGGAAACGCTATGACATTGAAATGGATTGCGCAGCGGCTGCGCTGGACTTTAAACGCCAGCGCCAAACCATTTTTCGGTTGCTGGAATTGGAGGGCGCGATTAATCACGCCCCTCTGGTCGTAGCCTCGGCGAAGACGGATGATGAACCGCGGCGGCCGGCGGGAGCCGATTTTCAGGGATGATGCCGACCGGAAAGGGTTTTTGGAAACGTTGGCCGAGTGCTGCGGCAAGACCGGCTGGCAGGTTCAAGCATTCTGGCTGATGTCCAACCATTTTCATCTGGTGGTGAAAACGCCGCAAGGAAACCTCGTCGCCATTTTGAATTCAGCCTTTAGCCTTCAGAATTCATTTCTATGCGCCTCTACGGGCCGGTTCAACCGGCGGCATAAGCGTTTCGGGCACTTGTTCAGCGGACGAAGAACCCGACTCAGCCCCGTATCAGGCGCGGCATATTTGTAATACCCAGCCAAAAACCGAAATCAAGCTCCTTCCAGGAGCGGCATATTCTGCACATCATTGAAATTCACGGAATGCTTCCACGGCGTTATACCGCACATCGCATCTGTCCCGGCCCTTGCCTCCCCTGCCGTTGTCAAATTCGCGTTCTTTCGTGTTAATTCGCGTCAACTCCGCGCCAAATTGAACCCCCGGCTGCCTTGGGGCTCAATGCAGGTTCGTTTTTAAATTGTGAATGTTTAACAATCACGGTATTATATAACGTTGAAGCGTCTTCACGGTCGCGGCATGAATGTCGCCCCGACGTTGCCCGGTTCAATTTGAAAACAAAGAAAACATCGGGAATCAAATAAGGCATGAGAACAAACGCGGTTTTGGTGTTTCTTGCGCTTGGTTTGTGCCTGTGGTCGGCAAGCGGATTGGCGGCATATCAGACCATCACCAATGACGTGTGGTGGTTGGACAACAATGGCAAGCCGATCATGGCTCAGGGAGGGGGCATTTCAAAGTTTGGGAACACTTATTACTGGTATGGTGTTCAATATGCGGAAATGGGTCCATACTTCACGAACGGCACGGTCAATTCCAGCAGTTCAACCTTTGTCGCCATCAATTGTTATAGCTCCACCGATCTGGTCCATTGGACGTTCCAAAATCAGGTGGTCAACAAATCCACGTCCGGGTTTTCGACTCCCGGCTGGGTGGGGCGATTGGGCCAGGTGGCCTATAACAGCGCCGACAACCAATATGTGATGTGGTTTGAAGGATTGGGTGGACAGGCATGCTGCACGTGCAGCACCCCCACCGGCAACTTCGTTTTGAACCACGTGCAGGATACCATTACTAACGTCTATTATGGTCCCGGGGCAGGGGACTGCACTATTTTCTGCGACGTGGACCATGGCGGAACGCCATATTTTATCTGCTCGGATCCGCATGGCCGCCAGCATGCCTATGTTTGTCCCCTGGGTTCGAATTATTTGATTATTGGGAACGCGGTGGCGATCAATGATACCGACGGCGTCCCCGCCTGGCCTCAAGGGCAGGAGGCCAACAATATGTTCGAGCGCAACGGGATTTACTATTACACCATGTCCAACCTGGCCGGTCTGGAGTTACTCCACGGCCTATGAAGTGAATTCCACGAGCATTTTCTCGCCGACCAGTTACACGGCGGATGCGCCATATCTGGGGACAACCGCGGATGATACCCATTATTCCCAGGTCAGTTTCGGCTTTCAGGTGGCGGGCACGGAAGCCACGAACTATATCATGGTCGGAGACCGTTGGTCCCAATTCGACAGCACTTACACGAGCGCCGGACACGGAAAAAATTTTGCCATTATGTGTCCGATTACCTTTTCCAACGGCACGCCGTATTTCAATTCGGAGAGCATGTTCCAGGTGGACACCGTTACGGGAAACATTCGCCCGGCGACGCCGGCAGGCGCCCCGACGAATCTGACCGCCACCGCGAGCCAGGGTCTGGCGCCCGGACAGGTGGCCTTAATCTGGGCTGCGATAGATGGCGCAACGGCATACAACGTGTACCGTTCAACTACTAACGGAGGTCCCTACGCCTCCATCGCCAATTCAACCGCCAATACCTACACGGATACCGGGTTGCAAAACGGGACAACCTATTACTATGTGGTGACTTCAACCAACCTGTTCGGCGAAAGCAGCGCTTCGGCACAGGTGAATGCGACGCCTTCCATCGGCCCAATTATCAACACGGCTTCCGCCAGTCCCAGCCCCGTCTATCCTGATGGGACCCTCACAATTTCCGCCACGGTTACAGCCCAGGCCAACCCGATCGCCTGGGTCACCGTCAATGTCAGCGCGCTTGGCGGCGCGACCAATCAAACGCTCATTTCTGATGGCGTTGGCGGCTATACCAACACCATCACCGTCGGAGCCGACGCGCTGGCTGGCGCCCAATCATTGGTGATCAATGCCGCCGATGATTTGGGCAATGTCGCTTCCCCCTATTTATTTTCAGTCACCGTTGGCTCTGAGGACTTCACCTGGGATGGCGTCGGCAGCGATGAAAATTGGGGCGATGGTGCAAACTGGGTTGGCGGCGTGGCCCCCGGACCGGGTTCCACCCTGGATTTTACAGGGGGCAACGGCCTTGCGCCGGTGATGAATAACTCCTACAACATTTATACCATCCTTTTCGACAACAATGCAGGCGCATTCACGATTGGCTCAACGGGGAGCAGTACGCTGACGCTCACCGGAGGTGTGACCAACAATTCAGCGCACACCCAGGCGTTGAACGTGCCGGTCCTCCTCGGTGCCCCGGTGACATTCAATGCGTCTTCCGCGGGGCTGTCCCTGGAGCAGCCCATCAATAACAGCACGAACCAGTTGACCATCACCGACAGTGGGTTCGATACCACAATAGATGCGGCAATTTCGGGAACAGGCGGTCTGGCCTATCTGGGCGCGGCCACCAACACGCTTTTAGGAGCGAACACCTTTACCGGCAATCTGAGTATCAGCAACGGCACGTTGGTGATCGGCGGCGCCGGCCAGTTGGGTGGCGGCGCCTATTCGGGAGCCATCTCCGATAACGGAATGCTCGCCTGCGACAGCACGGCGACACAAATCCTTTCTGGAGTTATTTCCGGAACAGGCGCGCTGGAGCAAAATGGTTTGGGACAACTCGCGCTTTTCGCTATCAACACGTTTACAGGTCCGGCAACCGTCGAAAGCGGGACATTGCTCGTCTCGAACGAATACGCATTGCAGAATAACACCCTGGCTTGCAACGGCGGCGATGTTACCTTCGGCGGCATTACGGACGCGGCGTTTGGGGCGCTGGCTGGCTCGCAGGGTCTGGCCTTGAATAATTTGGCGGGCGTTCCAATAGCATTGACAGTGGGCGGCAATAATGTGAGCACCGCCTACTCCGGCGCGTTATCAGGAGCTGGATCACTGGCCAAAGGCGGGACCGGCACGCTGACCCTCTCCGGGGCAAACACCTATGCCGGGCAATACAACCATTTTGGGCGGCAACCTGATCGTTTCAGGCGGGACCATCAACGCGCCTGGCAGCACCATCACCGTCGGCAACGGTTCCACCGGAATATCTTTGAGCGTGACCGGTGGCATGGTCATAGCCGGTACGTTGGACGTTGCCCCGGTTGGGGGATCCACAGGCGACAACGCCTCGATTACCGGCTCGGCATCAGCCGCCTTCTCTGCCGTAAATTTGGGAGGGTCTGGCAACACGTCCGGGCCTTTGACGATCAACACTACCGCCTCGGTTTCTTTGGGAACTTTAATTGACTACAAGGATTTGGAAGGCACCGGGCCGAGCACGACCAGCGGTTTGATCATTGACCAGGGAACAGTCACCGCCAGCAGCATTATCATTCAAGACACCGCCTCTTGCGCCGACCTGAACATCAATGGAGGTTCTTTGACGATTGGCAATTCCGCGTCCAACGGCGCGTTTGAGATCGGCAACGGTGATAGCACGCGCGGAGGGTGGCTGACGATGACAGGAGGTTCGCTGACCTATCTGGGGACAGATGGGCTGTTAATGAATACTGTGTCCGGCAGTGTCAACGGGGCCAATCTTATTGGCGCGGGAGCGGTTGCCACCCTCACGGGCATCACCCTCAACCGGATCAATGCCGCCGGGGCGACCAGTTGGCTGGTGGTGTCCAACGGGGCGACTTTGTATTTCGGCCAGGTCGGACTGGTCATGAATCAACCAGGCTCGGACGTATTTGCCTCTCTGGGACCAGCGACCCTGGGCGCCTTTACCAACTGGTCATCTTCCGCGCCCATCACTTTGGCGGGCGCAACAACCTTCCAGGCGGCGGATGCCTCAGGCGCGGCGCACAACATCACGTTAAACGGCGCGCTTTCCGGCGCGGGCAGTCTGGTGAAAACCGGCGGGGGCACGCTCACATTGAATGGAACCAACAGCTATGGCGCTACGACCGTAAACGGCGGCACTCTCGCAGGTACGGGTTCCATTGCCGGGGCCCTCACCGTCAATTCCGGTGGCTTGTTGTCTCCGGGAAATCCTTTGGGCGCCCTGACCATCAGCAATAATCTCACGCTGGCCGCCGGCAGCGCCACGTTCATGCGGATTGAACATTCGCCGCTGACCAACAATGCCGCCAGGGTGACCGGCACATTGACTGAGGGCGGCTCGCTCATCGTCACCAATATCGGCGCCGCGGCGTTCACCGGCGGCGACAGCTTTACACTGTTTAATGCCGCAAGATATAACGGTTCCTTCGCCAGCGTTGGTCTTCCGTCTCTGCCTGCCGGCCTGGCTTGGAACACGAACAGCCTGAACAACAGCGGCACGGTGTCGGTGGTGGTCGTCGCCAGACCGTTCATCAGTTCGGCGGCCCTGTCCGGCAACGGGCTTGCCTTCGTCGGGACGGGCGGTGTGGCCAACGCGACTTTCTATCTACTGGGCGCCACCAACTTGGCTACACCTTTGACCAACTGGACGCTGTTGTTGACCAACCAGTTTGACAACAACGGCAACTTCAACTTCACTTATCCCGTCGGCGCCAACGCGCAAAGTTTTTACCTGCTCCAATTGCAGTAACCTGAACCTCATCTGTGAAACCAAATACAACAAACTCAACCAGAAGCATTGACACATGAAGCCGGATGCTTTTTGTAAAGCCCTGGCGGCGGCAGCGCTGCTCTTCCGGCTGCAAACCTCATGCGCGCCGGCCGCGACTTGGTATATCTCCCCCGCGGGCAGTGACAGCAACTCCGGCACGAGCACCAACGCCCCTTTGGCGACCATCACCGGGGCGCAAACCCTGGCTTCTTCAGGAGACATCGTCTATATCATGGCGGGAACTTACTACCCCACCAACCAGTATCCGGCGGAGGACGGTGTCTATGTGCCGGTCATCCTGATCAACAAAAACGGGATTACCTACGAGGCAATGCCGGGTACACGTCCGGTGTTCAATTTTTCATTGGTGAATCCGCCCGGTCTGCGGACGGCCGCCTTCTGGGTGACCGCCACCGGCGTCACCTTCCAGGGATTTGACGTGGTGGGCGTCCAGGAAAACATCACCGGCAGCAACAACCAGTCCATCGGCATCGCAGCCTGGGGTTCCAGTTGCACTTGGAATAAGGTGAATGTCCATGACGCCGATTGCGTGGGTTTTTATCTCTATTCGCCGTCGGTAACGCCCAATAATCTGTTTTATCGGTGCGATTCCTACAACAACGCCGGGATAAACAGCTACTCCTATGGCAACGCCGACGGTTTCGGCTGTCATCCCTCGCACGGAAGCACGAATAACATTTTGCGGGAATGCCGCGCTTGGAACAACAGCGACGACGGCTACGATTGCATCAATGCCGCCGAGCCGGTGACTTTCGACCACTGCTGGTCCTTTGAGAACGGGAATAATGGCGGGAATGGAAACGGTTTCAAAATTGGCGGATGGGCTTCCAAACCTCAAGACGAGATCCCTGACCCGATACCGGCCCATGTCGTTTTCAATTGTCTGGCCGCCGATAACCTGGCGGAGGATGGCTTCTATATGAACCATCAACCGGCCGGGCCGGGCGCTCCAACAGCTTGGACAAACAACACGTCTTACGACAATCCCGGCGGCGCCGATTTCGACATGCTCCAGCGCACTCCTCCTGACTACAGCTCGAGTGTTGATCAAACGGACACCAATGACATCTCTGGCACGAATGTGCTGGCGGTCCGCAATCTTGCCTTTGGGGGAACTCTTTTGGGCGACGCGGGCGCCGACGAAACCACCGCCGGTCCATTGTGTATCAGTAATTCCTGGAGTGTAGGTTATACGTTAAGCGCTGCCGATTTTGTAGATGGCAAGGATTGGACCCAGATGACAAACGCCCGCGCGGCAAATGGGGCCTTGCCCGTGATGACCTTCATGCATCTGGTTCCCGGCGATCCTTTGAGCGGTTTGGGGTGCTTTGTTGTGCCGCCCGCGCCCACAGGAGTGGCCGTGGCCGGAACCAATACACAGGTGTCGTTGACCTGGAAAACGTCACCAGGGGCCTATGCTTACAACGTGTATCGTTCGATTACCAACGGCGGCCCCTACACGAACATTGCCCTCTGGGTGACGAACAACAGCTACCTGGACGCCAACCTGGGCAACGGCTCTACCTATTACTCAAATTACGATTATGTCGTCACCGCCGTCAATCCCGGCGACGAAAGTTCCAATTCCGCGCAAGTCAGCATCGCGCCGTTCATCGGCCCCCTCATCACCGCGGCTTCAGTCAGTCCCGATCCGGCGTTGCCCGGCCAAAGCGTCACCTTCACCGCCGCGGTAATGGCACAGGCGAACCCGATTGCCACGGTGACGGTGGACGTGAGCGCGATTGGCGGACTGACAAACCAGATTCTGGTTTCAAATGGTGACGGCGGTTACACCAACAGTGTCACCGTCAGTCCTACCACCCCGTCCGGCGTCCAGCCGCTGACCGTCAATGCCACTGACACCCAGGGCAACGTCGCGGTCTCGTATCCCCTTTCATTGACCGTTGGAACCGTGAGTGATACTTGGGACGGCGGCGGCAGCGACGAAAACTGGAGCGACGCCACGAACTGGGTTGGCAATGTGGCGCCGGGTTCGGGTTACACCTTGATCTTTGATGGCGTGACCGGCCTTGCCCCGTTGATGGACAGTTCCTACGACATAAATGTTATCATATTCGACAGCACTGCCGGGGCGTTCACCATCGGGACGACAAACAGCACTTTGACACTCTCCGGTGGCCTGACCAACAATTCGGCCAATCTGCAAACCCTGAACGTGCCTGTTGTTCTCGGCGGCCCGGTGACGGTCAATGCGGCCACCGCCGGCCTGACGCTGGGCCAGACCGTCAACAACGGCGGCAATCTTTTGACAATCACCGGCGGCGGATACAGTACAACCGTGGACGGCGCAATCTCCGGGGCTGGCGGGCTGGCTTATTTCGGCACCGGCGCCAACATGCTTTTGGGTGTCAACACATTCGGGGGCAACCTCACCATCGGCAACGGCGCCCTGGTCATCGTCGGCGCGGGCCAGTTGGGCGGCGGTGCTTATTCCGGCACCATTGCCGACAGTGGAACGCTCACCTGCAACAGCACGGCGGCGCAAACGTTGTCGGGAGTCATTTCCGGGACGGGCGCGTTGAATCAAAATGGCCCCGGCCCGCTCACGCTCTCCGCCGCGAACACATTCAGCGGCCCGACGACGATCACCGGCGGCACGTTGCAACTGTCGAACTCGCTGGCACTGCAGGACAGCCCCTTGATTTACACCGGCGGCAACGTGACCTTCAGCGGCATCACGGCGGCGACGCTGGGCGGATTGACCAGCACGCAGAATTTGAGCCTCGTCAATACAGCATCCGCAGGCGTGGCATTGACCATTGGCGGCCACAACGCCAGCACAATTTATTCGGGCGTTTTCTCCGGCTCCGGCGCCTCATTGACCCAGGCGGGAACCGGCGCGTTGATTTTGACGGGCGATAATAGCTACAGCGGCGCCACAACGGTCGCCGATGGCGTGCTGCAACTCAATCCGGACGGCGTTATCAACGGCACGTCGGCCAATGTTGATGATGGAGCGGAGATGATTATCAGTGGCGGCTCGTTGACCGCCAGCGCTTTAAGCAATGTCGGCGGCGGGGCCGCAACAGGCCTGCTCGTGTCTTCCGGTTCCGCCACTTTCAATGGCGGCCTGACGGCGGACCTGGCAGATGATAGTGATGTGCTCATCAAAGCCACCGGAGGTTCTTTGACGGCGGCCAGCCTGGCCTTGGGGCGCAGCGGGTTTATTGCAACCACGCTGCCTGCGGCGGGCTCGACCGCTGACGGACTTTATGTCAACGGCGGCACAGTGAACATCAAGGGAAACCTGAACATGAGTTCCAGTGATCAAGTGGATTCCAGTGCCAGCGCCCGCATTGACTCCGGCGTTCTGACCATTGACGGCACGGTTACCATTGGCTTGGACAACAGCAGCCGCTGGTCGGTGCTGGATGTCAACGGTGGCACGCTGACGCTCACGAATACGACCACGGGGGTTTCTCTCGGCGGTCCATACGCCGGCAATGCCGAGTTGCTGATCCGCAATGGCAACGCGACCATTGGCAGGATTGGACTGGGTTATGGGACGGTTGCAGATTCGAACGTGCTCAATCAAACTGGCGGTTCGCTCTATGTGGGCAGTGGAGGTATCGCTCAAGTTTCGCCGAACGCTCTTCCCATGATCACTCTTATCGGCGGTATCTTGGGCGCAACAGCCAATTGGTCATCCTCATTGCCAATGACACTGGGAGGCACGACGATTCAGGCGGCGGATGCTTCCGGCAGCGCGCACAACATCTCGTTGAGCGGCACACTCTCCGGCACGGGTAATCTGGTAAAGACGGGCGCCGGCACATTGACTTTGAGCGGAACGAACACCTATGCCGGTACCACGACCATCAGCGGCGGTATCCTGCTGGCCAACAACACGATCCGCAGCGCGACGGGTGTGGGCACGGTCACGGTCGCCAGCGGCGGGACGCTGGGCGGCACCGGTATTGTTGCCAGCGCGGTTACAGTGGACTCCGGCGGCGCGCTCGTCCCCGGCAACCCATTGGGCACTTTGACCCTCAGCAACAATCTGACACTGGCCGCCGGCAGCACGACCTTCATACAGGTCCAGCATTCGCCGCTGACCAACAGCGCCGTGAAAGTAACCGGCGCCCTGATCGAAAACGGTGCGTTGATCGTCACCAATTCCAATGCCACGGCCTTTGCCGGGGGCGATAGCTTCAAACTACTCAACGCGGCCAGCTATTCCGGCGCATTCACCAACTTTATCCTCCGGCCCTGCCCGCGGGTTTGGAGTGGAACACCTCGGCCTTGAGCACTTCCGGTGCTCTTTCCGTCGTGGCGTTGAGTTCGCCCACCATTGCCAACGTGAGCATCGTCAACGGCAACCTCGTCGTGAGCGGCACAAACGGAACGGCCAATTGGACCTATTATATCTTGGCCGCGACCAATCTGGTGTCACCTCAATGGGTGCCCATTTCGACCAATCAATTCGACGGCAGCGGCAATTTCTCGGTCACTAATACTATTAATACCACCTCCCAACAAATCTTTTACAGACTTCAATTGCAATGAACTTTGTTTGAAGCAAAAAGTGTTTTCACAACCATCCCATGGGAAATTAAAAGAGTGTTGGCTTGACGATTTGAAACGTCCCACCATGAAGCGGTTGCTGGCCGCCTCTACGGGCCGGTTCAACCGGCGGCACAAGCGTTTCGGGCACTTGTTCAGCGGACGTTGACTACACCGGCTAATTCAGCCTCGTAAGCGTCTCGTAACCAAAAATCCTAGCCGCGAGCGTGAGCTTGCTTTGAACAACGTAGCCGCGAGCGCAATCTGTGCCCGGGGGGCAGGGGCATAGGCGATCTTATCAACACCCTTCATTTCAAGTCCAATCCGCTGACACGTCCTGTTCCTGCGGCAACCTTGCCGTTTTGCCACTGAAAATTGTTGACAGTTTGCCGATGGGTTTGGCATAAATGCCCAAAGGGAAGGAAAACCATGAATTTTTTCGCAACCGTCATGCCACGCTGCGCGCGCACCGCGTTTTGTCTTGTTTTAACATCGTCTTTGGGGGCAGCCGGGTTCGTTTCGGCCCAAACGGTCACGTTCCCGGACACCAACTTGGAGGCGGCCGTGGAGTCCGCGCTGGAGTTGTCGTCTGGCCCGGTCACCGTCGAGGACATTCTGATACTGACGAATCTCACCTCCAGCGGTGCCAACATCCAGAACGCCACCGGCCTGCAATATGCCGCCAACCTTGCGTATTTGGATATTTCAGGAAATGAGGTGACCAACATCAGCCCGGTGGCGGGTTTGACGAACCTGACCACGCTTTACATTAATGGCAATCAAATTACCAATCTTTCTCCGCTGGACGGCCTCGTAAATCTGACGAATCTTAAAATCGGCGAAAATCCGCTTTCAGTTTGGCCGCGTTGGCCGGGATGACCCATTTGTCCTATTTGGATGCCGGCAACAATCTGCTCCCAAACGTCTCTCCGGTGGCGACCTTGACCGGCCTCGGCCAGCTTTATCTTAATGACAACGACATTTTTGATCTGTCGCCGCTCGCGCGGGATTGACAAAATTAAGCATTCTTTACATCAACGGTAACCAAATCACTGATCTTTCACCGCTCGCAGGATTGACGAAATTGAGCACCCTTTACATCAACGACAACGAAATCACGAATCTTTCGCCTCTGGCCGGCTTGTCCGAGTTGAGCCTGTTGAATGTGAGAAATAATCAAATCACCACCCTCACCCCGCTGGCCGGAGTCGTGAGTCTTGCGGGTCTGGACATTGGTTCCAACGCGGTCACCTGTCTGTCGCCGCTCACTAATCTGGTGAATTTGACGATTCTGTATTTCAACAACAATGAGATATCGAGCATCTCACCCCTGACGGCCCTGACGAATTTGAACAATCTAAAGATGAGTTACAATCTGCTGAATCTGTCCCCTGGGTCCCCGGCTTTGGCCCAGATTCAATCCCTGGAATCCAACGGCGCGACCGTGGTGTATCTGCCGCAGAGCCTCGCGGCGTTGCCGTTGCCCGAGCGGTTGAGCGCGCAACAATTTGCATTCACGTTGAGTGGAGCACCAACCTGGCGTATCAAGTGCAGTACACGACGAATCTGGTTGCCGGTAATTGGATTGCTCTGGGCAACGTGACCAACGTTACCGGCACATTGCTTTTTACGGATTCGTCCGCGACCAATGCTCCGCGGTTCTACCGGTTTGTGGGGCCTTCTCCATGAACGGATGCACCCCTTGCGCCGGAATGTTTTGCGATAAAAAGAAAACAGCCGGAATACAGGCAATCCCGGCTGTTTGGGGGGAGACCGGCGTTTGTTGAGGACGCCGGTAAATTCTTCGTTTATGCCGCCAATTTCATCCCTTCAGACTGCGCATCTTGGTTGATTCTCTCCATGGCCAGCTTGTTCAGCTTGGCATCGGCGGCCTTTTCTTGCGCTAATATCTCATCAATCAGCCTGGCAGCGTCTTGGCGTCCAAGCAGTTTTGCCCACTCACGCAGCGCGCCATACGACCCAATCTCATAATGCTCGGCTTTTTGAACTCCGTAAATCAACGCCGCATTGATCGTCGGCGACTTCTTATTCTCCGAAATCAGCTCTTCCGCCTCGTCAATGATGCCCAGAATGGCCGGGCAGCGTTTCGTTTTGGCCTTTTCGCCGAACATCTCGAAAATTTGCTCGAGTTTTTGAACATGCCCTTCGGTTTCAGCCAGATGCGACTCAAATCCCTCGCGCAATTCTGCATGCGTCGCCGTCTTGGCCATCTTCGGAAGCGCTTTCGCCAATTGTTTCTCGGCGTAATACATGTCCGCCAGCGCATCCAAAAATAAATCTTGCAGTGTATTCATCGTTCTTCTCTCAACTTTTTAAAATTTCAGTGACAGCCTTCACCGAAAACAATAGCAATGGGTATGCCGCCGGAAAAAAATCTTCGAAACACCGGCAAATGCAGGAAATCAACAAAACGCCGAAGCAATCAATCCCCGAACGATTGCATCGCGCAACCTTCCGCGTTCAGACAAGGTTGCAGGATGCAAAAGACCCTTTAACCGCTCCGGGGCAGTGTGAAGAAAAACGTCGCGCCTTTGCCCAATTCACTCTTGGCCCATACCTCGCCGCCATGGCCTTGAACGATATGTTTTACAATGGATAGTCCCAACCCGGTGCCCCCCTGGTCCCGCGACCGGGCCTTGTCCACGCGATAAAAACGCTCAAAAACCCGGTCCAGCGATTCCACCGGAATTCCCGGCCCGTCGTCCTGAACGAAGACTTCGATTTTTCCGTTGCCCAGGCTCTGTCCGCCGACGGTCACGCGCCCGTGGGCGCGGCCGTACTTGATGGCGTTGTCCACCAGATTGGCGAAGACCTGCTCCAGCCGATGCGCATCGCCGGTCGCATTGAGAGGCGGCAATTGATTGAGGAGCGTCACGCTTTTATTATCGGCGGGCGGCTTCAGATCGTTGAAAATCTTATCCACTAGCGGGTGCAATTCCACCGGTTGAAGTTCCAATTTCACCCGCCCGGACTCGATCGCAGAAATCGTAAGCAAATCCTGAATCAGCAAGTCAAGCCGCTGCGTATTGCGCTCGATGATCTTCAAAAATCTCGCGGTCACCTCCGGCTGGTGCCGTGCGCCGTCAAGCAGCGTTTCAACGTAGCCTTTGATGAGCGAAAGGGGCGTGCGCAATTCATGACTGACATTGGCCACAAATTCCTCGCGCGTGCGCTCAAGCCGTTTCAGGCGCGTCAAATCATGAAAAACCAAAATGGTCCCTTCGCGTTCGCCCCCGGAGTTGAAGATCGCAGAGGCATTGACCTGCAGCCAGCGCTCGTTCAATTCCGGCAGTCTTAATTCATAATCCAGCACCTGTTTTTCCGTCTCCACCCGCGCGATCAATTCCTGAAGCTCATGCAGGCGCAGCACTTCCATCACGGTCTTGCCGCGCAATTCAATCTTTAAATCAAACAGGTCTTTGAACGCGCGGTTGGCCAGGTAGATTTTCCGGCCGCGGTCAAGCAGGAGCAGTCCCTCAATCATCGAATTGAAGAGTACCTGCTGCTGCGCCTTGGCATCGATGCTCGTTTGCTGCTGCCGCCGGTGGAAATCCTCGATGTCCGCCTGCAATTGCCGGCGCTGGCGCAGAAATTTGCTCCGCCAGATGAAATGAACGGCGATCGCGGCGGCGACCGCGACAATGGCTGGGATGGCCCAAATCATTCAACAAACCGATACCCGACGCCGCGGACCGTGTCCAGATGCTTTGCTGCCGGGCCGAGTTTCTCGCGCAGACGGCGCATGTGGGTATCCACCGTGCGCGTGTCAATCAGACTGTCGTATTCCCAAACGTCGCGCAGCAGGCTGTCACGCGACTGCACCCGCCCCGTTCGTTGCGCCAGCGTCGTCAGCAATTTGAACTCGGTCGCCGTCAGCTCAATCGCTTTCGCCTTCCAACTGGCCACGTGCCGGGGAACATCAATCATCAAATCGCCATAGCGCATTTGGTCCCTCGATTTTTCCTCCACCACCCCGCGGGCAAGGATTTTTTTGATGCGCAATAGCAATTCGCGCGGGCTGAAAGGCTTGGTAAGATAATCGTCCGCGCCCAGTTCCAATCCCAGCACCCGGTCAATTTCCGATGCCTTGGCCGTGAGCATCAAAATCGGCGTCCGGGCCGTCGAGGTTTCCAGGCGGAGCGTTTTGCAAATTTCAAACCCGTCCATTTCCGGCAGCATCACGTCCAGCAAAATCATGTCCGGCGTTTGTGACCGCGCTTTCTTCAGCGCTTCGGCGCCGTCTGTCGCCGTGCTGACGGCGTAGCCCGCCTGTTTAAGGTTGAACTCAACCAGTTCCACTGCTTCGGGCTCGTCATCCACGACTAGAATCTTCTGCTTCACGCTTCCTGAATAGCAGGTTGCATCCTGTCATACAACCTCCAAGCGAGCGAAAAGCATGTTACGGAATTGTGACGAATGCGTGACAGCGATAGCACAGACTTCCGTGTCGGCTGTATCGCGGGTCGCCAAACCCGCTACCGTTTTATGCTGAAATAGGCTGAAATAGCTGAAATACACCCAGGAATTTCATCTCGCCCTTCAGCGCGGCGACGGCGTTGCAGATTGTCGCCAACGGGGCGCCCGTCAGTGGTTAACAGCCTGCTGAGCGGAAAAAAACAATCAAACAATTGGAATACGCCGTTTGAGGGATAGCGCATTGCTTCCTGCCCTGCCAGAATTCTTCTTGTCGCCAATTTAGCCTGTTAATTTTGGACTATTGCAAATTTGTCGAGCAAAAATAGAAAAAGTGATGAAAATCTCCATTATGAATTTGACGCTGGTTTTGGCCGCCGTTGGGATGAATGCGGCGGCCACGGGACTGGAACATTACCAGTTGCCCGCAAATCATCGGATCGAAGAAACGATCAATCGCGAGTGGACGTTCAATTATTTCCCGGCGGAAAATGCCGATGGCGCAGGTTGTCAAGCGCCGGACTTTGACGATTCAACCTGGCCGGCCATTGGGCTTCCGCATACCTGGAGCACTTACGAAACGACCGGCAAGCTACACCCGTTCATTCATGACGCGTCTGAGAAAGACGATGCGTATTGGTGGCGGGGCTGGGGTTGGTATCGCAAACATTTTTCGATTGGCAAGGAGGAAACCGGCCGGAGGATATTTGTGGAGTTCGATGGGGTGCAAAAGTATTGCAAGGTTTGGGTCAATGGCCAATTGGTTGGCGATCATAAGGGCGGTTACACTGGATTTTATTTCGACATAACTGACTTGATACATTTCGGCGGCGACAATGTGCTGGCCGTGGCGGTCAACGCCGACCAGAACGACGCATTTAAAATTCCGCCGATGAGCGCGGGCAACTGGAACACCTACGGTGGCATTTACCGCGACGCGCGCATTGTCATCAAGGATCCGTTGCACATTCCGTTTCAAGGTTCCTACAAACAGGAAGGAGGCACCTTTGTGACCACGCCTCAAGTTTCCGACGCGTCCGGCGTGGTGGATATCAAAACGTGGGTGCGTAACGATTATGCCGCGCCCAAGGATTGTACCTTGCGCACAACTATTGCCGATGCCGATGGAGATGTGATTCAAACATTGACCGCGCAAAAGACCATTCAACCGGGTGAACTGGCGGAATTTGATCAAACGAGCCAGCCGGTGGCCAACCCGCATTTATGGTCGCCGGAGACGCCGTATGTCTATCAGGTTTTTTCCGACGTTTATGACGGTGCGGCGGCGGTGGACCATTTTGAAAGTCCGCTGGGTTTTCGATGGTTCCACTGGGATTTCACAGACAACCGGCTGATTTTGAATGGCAAAAAAGTCATTATTCATGGGATCAATCACCATCAGGAGTGGCCCTGGCTGGGCGACGCGACACCCAAGAATCTTTTGCTGGCCGACTTCCAGGACATTCGCGACAACCTCAACGTCAATTTCATGCGCACCGCGCATTATCCAAACGATCCGGCGATTTACAATTTCACTGATCACCACGGAATCATCGTCATCGAGGAGCAACCCAATGACAAACGACAAGCGTTTAACGAGGAAGTCCAGGCGCAAATGCTCAGCGAAACCATCCGGCGTGACCGCAATCATCCCTCCATTCTTTTTTGGAGCATGGGCAACGAAACGGATCATGCGGTAAACTCGAAATATGCCATCGCCGAAGACACCACCCGGATCCTTTACGCCCGCTCGATTTACAACGATTCGGCTGGAAAATACGTAACGGTGACGGACAAAAACATCCCCATTGAAACTCTCCTGCGTTGCACCATTCGCGGCTGGTATAACTCGGACGTGCGCGATTTGGAACCCAAGAGCGCGCAACAAGCCGGCACGGAAGAATGGCAGCATGACATGGCGGCAGACGGATTCATGGACCGCAACCGGGGGCGCGCGCCGGATGATCTGGCTAATCTATGCTGTTGGATTTACGAGGACCACGGCTGCAATCGCCATTACGTGAACGAGCCGCTGTTGAATGTCAATCCCAAGGGCTGGGTGGACTGTTGGCGCGTGCCCAAATACATGTATTATCTCTGGCAGGCTTGGTATTTGCCAAAGCCGATGGTTTATATCCATCCATACGTTTGGACTGCCCGTTACCTGGGCCAGAAAAAGGAAGTGGTGGTGGATTCGAATTGCGAGACGGTTGAACTCCAAGTGAATGGCCGGAGCATCGGGATATTGAACCCAAGTCTTGACCAGGCGAATGTTGTTCGATTTGAAAATGTTCCAATTGGAGAAGGTGTCCTCACCGCGATAGGAAAGCGGGGCGACGAAACGGTGACAAACAGCGTGGTCATGGCTGGACCGCCGGCAGCCCTGGTCATCACCGCAAATCCCACGGCGCTTGAAGCGGCATTGGATTCCTTGGCGGTCATTCATGTGGACATCGTGGACGCCAAAGGCGCGCATGTTTATGGCGCGACCAATACGATTTATTGGTCCGTCTCCGGGCCAGCCAAACTCGTCGGCCCGCCGGTTTACCAGACGGACATTGGAAAAGACGAGGCAACGGAAGGCACGATGTATATTGACGCGCCGACGTTCAATATCATCCGTTCCTCCGGTGAGACGGGCCGGATTGCCGTTCGCGTGCAATCACCCGGTCTGGTTTCGGCTCAAGCCGTTATCGCCGCGGTCGCTGTGCCGGATGATGGTTCGACGGCGATCGTGCAGCCGCCGTTGCCGACGGGTGACCGCCAACCTGTGGCGTTTGAAAATGGCGCCATCCCCAACCGCGAAATGGTGGTGCGGGAAATGAAAGGCGTTCCCGACGACCTTTCGTTCAAAGCCGCCAGCCGGGAGGAATACGCCCGGCAAATTGACCAATTTCTCCGGGAAAATGATCCCGGATTGGATTTCGACAGTCCGGAATATCGCGCGGTTGTTTCCGCGTTTGCGCGGTTGGCGGAAAACAATCATGGGAGTATTATCCGGGATGACTTTGATTTCATGGCGGGTCTTTACAATAACTGCCGTCAAATTACGCGGCAGATTGCGGAACTTAAATTGCCGGATTTGTTCAAACAATCGTTGCGCGAGTATTACGCGCATTCGATGATTGTCCAGGGCAAGGCAAAGAATTATGACACCGAAACGCGCTGGCTGCGATCGCTGCCTGATGGAAAACTGGTTGTGGCTGGCGCACTCGCCGGCGAGGCGCGCGCGCGGGCGTGATTTACACAGACGATCCGGATTTGGGAAAGATGGTCGCGCTGGCGTTGCCGGAATTTGAAAATTTGGATGACTCTCACCAGGCTGCGCTGCTCGAAACGGTGAGCGCGCTCAATCCCAACATACATCGCGCGGTCGCGAGAGTCCGCGGCGAAAGCATTAACGGGGTCCGACAACCCGCCAGCGCCAGGTCGTCACTTGCGAAATTGTGAAGGGCCAGCCCATATTGATTCCGAGCATGCAGTATTTGGAAAACGCCAGCCGCAGTGAACCGAAACAACAACAAAAGGATTCGGAGGACTGAATTCTTCGGAATTTTAAAATTCAATCAATCGTGAAAAGATGTTTTCGCTCATTTTTCTGGCTGACGTTGGTCTCATTAATCGCCGCCGGTTCTGTTCAGGTCGGGCATCCGCTTAGTGCGTCCAAGACGAACAATTGCGCAACAAAATCCGCGACAACTTTTTCATTCCCGATCCGTTGCCGCCGCTTGATGCGAAAATATATCGTACTTTTTCGCCTGCGTCTGGTGTAAAGGCGATAGGCGTGATTTATACGTCGCAGTTTGGCGCGCGCGTTCCTGCAATTCTTTATCTTCCCGATCCGTTGCCTGAAAAAAAAGTCCCGGCGTTCATTGTCGTTAATGGCCATGGTGGAGACAAATATTCCTGGTATTCATTTTACACAGGAATCCTTTTTGCGCGAGCGGGCGCGGCGGTGCTGACTTACGATCAGGCTGGCGAAGGCGAGCGAAATATTGACCACAAATCGGGCACGCGCGCGCATGACAGGATCAAGGGCGACTCCGTCATGGCACGCCATCTCGCCGGTTTGATGATTACCGATGTCATGCAGGCGGTTTCATATTTGAGCCAGCGACCGGAGGTGGACGGCCGTCGCATCGCCGTCGGCGGTTATTCGCTTGGCTCATTTGTCGTGGCGCTGACGGGCGCGATTGACACGCGGATTCACGCCTGTGTTCTGTGTGGCGGGGGCGATTTGGACGGCCCCGGCGGATATTGGGATAAATCGGACAAGCCAATGTGTCAGGCGCTGCCGTATCAATCATTGCGTTTTCTTGGTGACCGTCCGGCGGTGATTTACGCGCTGCACGCTTCGCGCGGACCGACGATGATTTTTAATGGCCTTGGCGATACGGTGGTGGCGATTCCGACACACGGCGAAAGTTTTTTCAAAGACATGCAGTTGCGCGCGGCAAAATTGCATGGCAGCACAAACGGAATTTTTGAATTTGGTTTCGCGCCGGCGAATTGCGGACATCGTCCCTATTGGTTGACTCGTCCCGTTGCACAATGGCTCGAACAGCAAATTGACTTTCCGAACTGGACGGCGACAAAAATCCACTCCCTGCCAGAGACGAAAATCGGCGATTGGGCAGCGAAGAACAATATCATTATTGACAAGCTTTACGCGACAGAACTGCGCGAGAGCGGCACTCTGGCGCTGGGCAATGATGTGCCGGGTTATACACCTGACGAACTGAACGTGCTGACGCCCAATGAGTGGCAACTGCATAAGACGAATTTGATTTTGGAAACTTGGGTGGCGACTGCGCGAAGAAGCGCCGCAAAATTCCGTGCCGCGACCGGACTTACGGATGCCGATTCCAAATGAAATTTTTCGCACAACGACGAAATAATGCGCCGCCTATTTCCAAAGTCATCGGTTCCCATTTTTCGTCCAGAAGCACCATTGCAGTTTTGCGATTTCACGCGGGCCTCGCATTTTTACAAAAACACTGTTACGCACCGATCCAAGTCGGCGATGTGGTGAAAGCGACGGCGTTGTCGCGCCGCGGCCTATACAAGACGTTTCAAAAATTCGTTGGCCGATCGCCGGGGTATGAATTGCGCCGCCTGCGAATCGAGGGAGCTAAAAAACTGCTCGACGATTCGAACCACAATCTCAAGACCATCGCCAAAATGTGCGGGTTCCGGAGTGAGAACAGCTTTTTTGTCGCGTTTCGAAGTGCCACGGGCATTTCGCCGGGGAAATATCGCGCGGCCAACTCGCGGCGAAAAACATCAATGCCGTTCCAGTCCGCCGCCGAATGACCATCAAATCCTCATTGAAAATCATGCGCACACTCTTTTGCAGTTTGTTTTTCCTTGCCGCTGTCGGCGGCTTTGCCGACACCTTCAACGTTCGCGCATTCGGCGCGAAAGGCGACAAGACAACCAACGATGCGCCTGCGATTCAAGCCGCGATTGACGCCTGCAGCCAATCCGGCGGCGGCGAAGTCGTGGTTCCGGCTGGAAATTATTTCACCGGGAAAATATTTTTGAAAAGCAATGTCACTCTGAAACTCGAAAATGGCGCGACGATTTGGGCGAGTGGCGACTATGGGGATTACGCCAAACAACTGGCTGGGGGGCAGCCCGGAGGCGACCACGACTATTTGTTCGAGGCCGAAAATCAGGAGAACATCGCCATCACCGGCGACGGAAAAATTGAGGGCACGGGCCAAGGCGACCTTGGCCGTCGCGCGGGCGACAAGACTCCGATGCCGCGGCATCGGTTCGGCATCATTTATCTGCATAATTGCCGGAACGTCCACCTCCGCCATTTTGGAATTCTTTTCAGCGAAGCCCACACGATCGTTTTCAACCAATGCGAAGACGTGTTTGTGAACGGCATTTCAATCCTCAACAATTTTTTACGGACAAACACCGACGGCGTTGATCCGATCTCCTGCACGAATGTTTTCATTTCAAATTGTCACATTGTCGCGGGCGACGATTGCATTTGTCCGAAAACGGAAAACAAAATTCCGCTGGAAAATCTCGTTGTGGAGAATTGCATTCTTGAATCTCTGGCCGGCGCGGTGAAACTGGGCACGGGTTCGAGCGGTGATTTCCGTGACATCAAGGTGTCAAATTGTGTCATCCGCAATTCCGGCGTTGGCGTCGGTCTGTTCATCAAGGACGGTGGCACGGTTGAGCGTGTGAGTTTTTCCAACATTTCCATCGGGACGACTTCGCAGGACACGCCGATCAACACGCGGCTGCGCAACAACATCATTCCGATTTACATAGACCTTGGAAAACGCGACCCGGATTCGCCAGTAAGCCGGATTCGCGACGTGAGTTTCAGCAACATCCAGATCGAAAGCGACAACAGCATCGTTATACAAGGAATGCCGGAACGGCCGATTGAAAATCTAACATTGCAAAATATTACATTTCGTGTGAACGGAGGTTTTAGTTTTTCACAACGGACCAAGCGCGAGGGCGGCAGCAGCTCGTACCGGGACGAAAACCACACGCGGTTTGTCCGGCAGCCGACCTACATCGCCCTGGCCAATGTGAACGGTTTGACGGTGGACGATGTGCGGGTGTTGATTCCCGGCGACGTTTTCAAAAAATTCGACCGTTCGGCGCTGGCGATTTTCAATTCAGAAAACGGCGTGGTGGAAAACGTGCGGCGCCAGCCAGGAGTGGTTAAAGGCGGCCAGCCGGTTGTCGCTTTGAGCGATTGTCAAAATGTCGTGATTGAAGGCGGCGAAACGGATGCGGATTTTGGCCGCATCCAGTTGCCTTCAAATAATTGAACCGGCCCAATGGTTCAAGCGATCAACGAATCAGAAAACCCGATGTGGTTGAAGCGTGCAATCGTTTACGCTGATCGTTACGATAATACCATGCAACGCAACACGATTTCGGGCTTCCTAGGATTGTTTTTTGGCTTCTTGCTCGAAGCGCCAGCCATTCCCTTGGACGCTGAAAATCTTTCATCCGGGCCGCCCTTACCCGTCGTTACCAATGTGATGCAATTTAATCGTCTCGCAAACCAGTCGCAAAGGGCGACCGGCGCCATCCATCTGGAAGGAGTTGTTCGCTGGGTCGCCCCGGACAATCGCTTGGCGGTTTTGGAAGATGACTCCGGCGCGGCCATTGTTGAAACAGATCCTTTCAGACAGACGCTACAGCCGGGCCAGGAGATTGAAGTGGACGGAGATTGTTCCGCGAACGGCGATGGCAGCGGCCTCCGCATCGGCCGAAGGCTGTTGGTGGATAATGATGGCATACATGGAACAACCGGGAAATCCGAGACCGTTTTTTTGAAAGCTGGCAAACAACCCATTTGCGTTTCCTGGTTTGTCACCACCAACAGGCCCTTCCTGGAGATTGATTATGCCGGGGGGGCTTCCCCCGGCGGAAGATTCCTGATTCAGCGTTGATTCATGAGGCAGTTGATCCAGCCAGCGGAACCGTGACTTGGCTGCCGGGTGTGAACTATGAAGTTTACGAAGGGCAATGGCCGGAGCTGCCAGATTTTTTCGATTTAAAGCCCGTCCATCACGGCGTATCGGGCAATTTTGATTTGAGTGTCAGAACCAACAACCAAAATGTTGGGATCAAATTTGTTGGCTACCTCGAAGTGCCGCGGGATGCTTTTTACACGTTTTCGACTATTTCATCCGACGGCAGCCAGTTATTCGTCGGGCTTCCCCGGCTGCAAGCCGTCGGCACGGCAACAGTGTCGGCACCCCGCCAAATCAGGCTCGGACAGATGCTTGCTCATGACAATAAGGATGAATCCGCTTGGGGAATTGTGGAAGGCTTGGTGACGTTTGCCAGCGGGAGAGACTCAGGCGGATTAAAACTCGTCTTGAGATCTGGAACCGGGCAAATGCGTGTAGAGATTGACGATAGCTCTGCCGGCTTGCCAGAACTCCTGCTCAACAGCCGCGTTCGGTTGACAGGCATTTGCCGGAACGCTTACGACCTTGATGGACAGATGACGCCCGGAGTATTGTGGGCGCCCAGTTTGGATCAGGTCGAAATACTTGAAACTTCGCTTAAACTCTGGAGCGACCAACCCATTGTCCCCATCAGAGACTTGCCGTCCACGATTGGTTCGGCGACAGACATGCCGGTCGTTCATATCAGTGGGCGAGTCCGGTCCGTGGGAACAAATCAATCATTGATAATCGAAGACGGAACGGGGCAGGTGACATTTAGAACGAGTCAGCGGCTTCCCAAACCTAATGACCAAATCGAGGTGCTGGCAACCCGGAGTCTTGCTGGAACAAACGTGATTTTATCCTGGGGTGTTTTTCGGCAGGTTGAAGACACGAATCGGGAAACGGGACAACTTCCTCTTTTAACAACTGCTGATCAAATCATGCAGTTGAAACGCGACGACGCCGCACGCGCATATCCGGTCAAAATCCGGGGAGCGATTATTTGGAGTGGAGAGACGGCCTGCATTATGCAGGATTCCACCAGCGGCATATACGTTGATCTTCATGAAGTGGCGATCAACGATTTTCACCCCCCTCGAGTCGGCGAATACTGGGAAGTTGAGGGAGTAACGCAAGGCCGATTTTCACCGGTCATTTTGGCCAGGCGAACGATTCGACTCGGGATCGGAACAATGCCCGAACCACTATATCCCACCATGGATCAATTGCTGAACGGAGCATTGGACGAACATTATGTGGAAATCCAAGGAGTGGTCACGTCCGTTGAGAAGAACCGGTTCACCATGCTAATCCATGGAGGCATGATTCAAATTTACCTGGTTCCGCCATTGTGGGATGGCGAGCCATCTGTGCTGATGCCAGACGGTAACTTGCAAGAGGACTGGAGCGATGCGCGCATGAGGGCGCTCCAGTCTTTTCAAGGCGCGTTAATCCGTGTGCGGGGTTGTTTATCCCCCGTCAAGGATGTGACCCGTATGTTATTCAACATTGGCGAGATTCAAATGCGCGCGGCTTCCATTGAAGTTGAACGGGCGGCGCCCGTTGACCCATTTAATGTTCCGGTCAAGCATGTTGCGGAACTGGCGATGTTTGACCCCCACGCCTCCCTGTTTCAGCCGATAAAAATATTTGGCCAGGTCATCTATGCCCGAGACGGTAATTATTACCTGATGGATGGAAACGATGGCCTGCAGTTTGTCCCGAAAATGTCAGTGCAACTGCAAGCCGGTCGACCTCGTTGAGGTTGTGGGCTTTCCCGAAATGAGCAGCCTGTCCCCGGTGCTACAGGAAGCCTTGGTGCGTCAGGTCGGAAAATCTTCCCTGCCCACCGCCAGAAAATTAACGGGGGACATGCTGCTGAACAGCCAAAATGATTCATCGCTGGTTGAATTGAAGGCGCAATTAGTGAGCCTGGGCGCCGGCCAAAGAGGAATCGTGCTCGGATTGAGCGCCGGCTCACATATCTTTACTGCGCGGCTTGACGAAGGGTTGGGAACTTTGCCGGCACTGCCCATTGGCAGCCATTTGGACTTGACCGGAGTGTATGCCGGTCAAAAGGGAACTGGTACGGCTGGTCAGATCGTTAATTCTTTTGAACTGCTGCTCAATTCTCCATTGGACATCCGGGTGTTGTCGCGCCCATCGTGGTGGACGCTAACCCGCCTGCTGATTCTGACGGCCATCCTGATGGGAATGATGGTGCTGGCATCAGTGTGGATCAGCCTGCTGCGGCGGCAAGTGGAACAACGGACGGTGCAACTGCGAAGGGAGATCAGCGAACGGGAACGGGCCGAGACCCTGCACATGGTTGAGGCGGAGCGAGCGCGCATCGCACGAGACTTGCATGACGATCTCGGTTCGAGCTTGACGGAGATCAGTTTGCTGGCCGATGCGGGTCCTGGCTCTCCACCGGCCTTGGAAAGAGCCGGAAGCCGCTTTCATCTAATTGCCGAAAAAGCGCGCGCACTGGTCAACACATTGGATGTCATCGTCTGGCTGGTGAATCCCCAGAAAGACTTGCTGCCTTTTTTGGTCAGTTATTTGGGCGGTTATGCCGAAGAATTCCTGTCAACCTCCACCATCGTATGCAGATCAAAAATCCCATTGGACATTCCTCCTGTGCCGCTGAGGGCGGAAGTCCGGCAAGGGCTTTTTCTGTCCGTAAAAGAAATTTTGAACAATATTGTTCGCCATGCGCATGCCAGCGAAGCAACGCTGGAGTTTGCGATTACGAATGAACATTTAGAAATTATCATTGCCGACGACGGACGTGGTTTTGATCCAGCCGTTTCCGGCGAGGGAAACGGCATTGGGAACGTGCGGGAACGGCTGTCCCGCATGGGAGGACAGTGCCAGATTCAGTCACGGCCTGGAACCGGGACAATGGTTCGCCTGATTCTTCCACTGGCACAATTCCGAACATGATAATTGTATGATCTCGGTAGCCATTGTCGAAGATAACGAAACGGTCCGCCAAACCCTCCGCGAATTAATTGAGGCGACGCCGGGCTTTCGCTGCGTATGCACTTGCGCCACCAGCAAAGAGGCCGTGGTTGAAATTCCCCGATCAAAACCGGATGTCGTGCTGATGGACATTCACATGCCCGGCGAATCCGGAATTGTTTGCACCGCCCGTTTGAAGGAGCAATTGCCGAATTTGCAAGTCGTCATTCTAACGGTTTACAAGGACATTGAAATGATCTTTCAAGCTTTGAAAGCCGGGGCGAGCGGCTATTTGTTGAAACGCGCTCCAACAGCGGACGTGTTGCGAGCGCTCAAGGATGTATGTTCCGGGGGCGCGCCAATGACGGGTGAGATTGCGCGATTGATTGTCCGGTCCTTTCAGGTCCCCGCGACCGGCGGTATTCAGGGTTTGACGCGGCGCGAAATGGAGATTCTGAAATTGCTGGCGGAGGGCATTTCCAACAAGGAAATTGCAGTCAGGCTGGGCATCAGTTTTGAAACCGTGCGGACGCATTTGGGGCACATCTACGAAAAGCTCCATGTCCAAGGACGAACGGAAGCCGTCTCAAAGTTTTTAAAATCCGGCCCGCAAACTTAAGTTTATAATTCATTGATAATAGAATAAGCGTGTCTTACGCATTCCAGCGGCTGATTTATTCCAGCGGTATGAATAAAAATACGCCGTTCGGGGGATAGCTATAAAGTTGCGTGGTTGATATATTTCTCAACATTCACATATATGTTTGAAGACAAGAAAGCCAGTAGTGGCCAGGCGGCGTGGTTTTACATTGATTGAACTTTTGGTGGTTATTGCCGTTATCGCCATATTGGCGGCATTTTTGCTGCCGCAGCCCTTGCGGCGGCCAAGAAAAGAGCGCTGCAAATCCAGTGCCTCAGTAATTTGAAACAATTGGGACTGGGAACAATGTTATATTTGAATGATAACAATGATGTCTTCCCCTTCATGGCTTCGAAGGACGGCCCTCTGGCGGCGGACTGGATTTATTGGGAGCCGAATCTCCCGCAATATCCCATACAAAACAGCCCCATTGCTGTGGAAATGCGGACGGGCATTTCGCAACAAATAACCAACCAAAGCCCCGCCACAGTGGCTTCGGTATTTAAATGTCCGGCGGATCTGACGCCTTATGGTCCGAACCGGCCCTATCCCTATAGTTACACCTTCAACGATGTTAGCGATGGCACATTGAATCTGGGTTTTTCGAGTTGCGGAGCAAACAGTCATATAGACCCACCGTGGGAATACTTCAGAAGCACCAGCGTCCGCAACGGAGCGCAGAAGATGATGATGTCTGAAGAGCCTTATGCAAACAATGAAGCGCCGCCGGGTTATGGCGCCAAGGGCGCGGACATCCAATGCGGGCATTGGGAACCGTTGGCCGCCAGCGGCGGCACCGGTAAGGCAGCCACTGAGAAGTATGCAATAAACAATATTCTCACCATACGTCACAGTGGTTGGGCCAATGCCAACTTTGGCGATGGACATGCTACGACCGTATTATGGACGCAAGCGACAAATGCCCTCAATGTAGTGGCAGCATACTAAAATCCGAATGATGCAATTTGAATTTGAAATCGGGAGCACGCCCGGATGCGGTTTGACGCCGCGCGTCGAGTTCCGTCGAGCGACTCAAGGGGCGACGGATCCGGTCCGCTTTTTGAATCCATAATCCATTGAACAAAAACCGAAAACCCCACCGCAAATGAAAAATAAACCACTCGTCCTTCTTATTGTTTTGCTCTTAGCGGCGTCCGCCGCGCCGGCGCAAATCTTAAAATCGAACAACGACATCAGCCTGGATCAAGCCGGGAGTTGGGTCGGCGATGTGGCGCCCGGTTCCGGCAGCGTGGCGGTTTGGGATTCGACGGTTTTGACGGCGACCAACTGCACCAACACACTAGAGGCCCCTGTGAGTTGGGGCGGCATTCAAATTTTCAATCCCGCCGCGGATATCACCATTCTCAATTCCACCAACACGTTAACCCTAGGCGGCGAAGGTATTGATCTGGATGAAGCCACCAGCACGGCGAACCTGAGCCTCGACGTTCCGGTGACGAACAGCGTGGCGCAGAATTGGAACATCGCACCCGGCCTCGCGCTGACGCTCAACTCGCCCGGCACGCCCATTCAAATCGGCTCCGATCTGGCCGTGAACGGGGACGTCAGGGTTCTCAGCAACAGTGATTTCAGGGTCAGTGGCAACTTGTATCTTACGAACGCCGCCACCGTGATTGATTTTACCGAATCCCCAGGTTTGTCTCTCAGCGTTGGTTATGGCACGCTCGGCTCCGGGACCGGCACGGTCATCCAGTCGAACGGCGTGGTCAAATTGAGGAAAAATTCCACCAGCACCGGCTGCCTGCTGCTGGGGCCGCCAATGCTTTCGGTAACGGCACTTACGATCTCTACGGAGGCATTCTCGAGGATACCAATGCCACCGTCAATGATTACTTTTCGATCGGTGACGGCACCGACGCCACCGGCACATTGAACGTCTATGGTGGCACGGTGTGGGTACCGCAGATTCAGCTTGGCAACGATGGCTACGGCATCCTTAATGTTTACGGCGGCGCCGTTACCACGTCGAACAATGACCTTGAAATCTGCAAGGGTGGCAGCGCCTTACCCAGCAGCCTCAATGTCTATGGCGGCACGGTGAACATCATAGCCGCAAACCTTGACGTCGGCTACAAGGGCCTTTCGGGTTTTGGCTCCGGCGCTTTACTTGTGACCAACGGCGTTATCTACGTTGGCAAAAGTCTCGAGGTTCCCGCTGGAAACTCAGGATCGAGTCCTGGAACATTCACCATGGATGGCGGCACAATGATCATTACCAACAATATCGAGATGCTCGTAAAGGGCGCCGGGGGTGGAACAATCTATCTCAATGGCGGCACGGTGGAGGCCGAAGGCGTGACCGTGGGCGCTGGCACGGGTATCGGCAATTTCTATTTCAACAGCGGAACGCTCGCGGCTACCGAAAACAAATCACCTTTCATCGTCAACACTAATATTATTACGTATAATGTCGACCCGGGCGGCGCGGTGATTAACAACGCCGGGTTCACCCTCACCATTCCCGCGCCGCTAATCCACGATCCCAACGTGAGCGGCACGGACGGCGGACTGACTTCACTGGGCGCGGGCACACTAACGCTCTCGGGCGACAACAGCTATTACGGCCCCACAACGGTCGGCGGTGGAACGTTGACGGTGGGGACGACCAATCTCGCTGGCGGCACGATTCTGCAGGGCAGCGCGACCGTCGTCGTTACCAACGGCACGTTGAACACTGTGCTGACGACGAATGGGACCACACTCGTTTGCTCGAACCTTGTCTTTGTCAATGCGGGGGCCACCAACGCCATCCAGTTCAGTTGCGGGACGAACAGCGATCCAACGGTTCCGCTCATTTACGCGACGAATAATCTCACGGTGAATGGAACGGTGACCGTGAACATCACGGGATCGGGTCTATCGGTGGGGACGATCCCGCTCATCCAATACAATGGCAGCATCGGCGGCAGTGGCACGCTCGCGCTCGGTGTCCTGCAAGGCGGGTTGGGTTATATTACCAACAACGTTGCCGCGCATCAAGTGCAGGCTGTCATCAACGGCAGCGGGGCAGTCTTGGACTGGCGCGCCTATGTCAATACGAATTGGGACACCATCACCGCCAATTGGTGGAACTTGAGCAACCTTGTAGCCGCCGTTTACTCGCAAGGGTCGGTAGTTTACTTTGACGACAGCACCAGCAACTCCTACGTAAATGTGAGCGGCTCCGTGGCGCCATTTGCAATGACCATCAATAATACTTTCTCAAATTATGTTTTTGCCGGCACGGGCGGGATCAGTGGATTCAGCGGCGTAACCAAGTTGGGGACCGGCAATGTGACGATGGCGCTGAACAATTCATACTCGGGCCAAACCATCATCAGCAACGGCGTGTTCACGCTTGGAGCCACCAACGCGATTCCGTCCACTTCCGATACCGTCGTTCAAAGCAAACTTGATTTGGCTGGATACAGCACTGGAGTTCATTCCCTGAACGGCAATGGCGTCGTGGACAATTCGGGAAGCAACCCGGGGGTCCTGACCATTGGCGGCAACGGCGGGACTTTCGTTGGTCTCATTACTAATTCTGGCAGCGGCAGTCTCACACTTGACAAAGCCAGCGGCGCCAGCATGTATTTATTGAACGCCAATAATGGTTATTCCGGCGGCACAACCAACACGGGCGGCTTATTACAACTGGCTACCGAACATTCCATCGGCACTGGCCCGCTCACGCTCCAAGGCAATCTCGCCTGGGAACCCACTGACACCAACCCGCACGCGTTGAGCAATGGGGTTGCCATTACTGGTAATGTCACGTTCGGCAACACCAACGATGTCAATGGACCGCTGACGGTGGATGGGACGGTCAATCTCACGGGCAACGCCCCGTCTTTCACTTGCGACGAAGACGTGTGGTTGCCCGGCGGAGTCACCAACGGCACCATTGTAAACAAAGATGGCCCCGGCGAGTTGGTGCTGGAGAACAGTGTAAATTTAGCGACCTCCACGCCAAGAGTTGACGAGGGAGACTGGGTCGTTACCAACAACTGCATTATCGGGGTGAACGGCGACAATTTCCGCCTCGCCTGCGAGTATGCCGAGGGACTGTCGGAGGTTGACATCTACCCAGGTTGTGAGCTTCTTCTAACCAACCACTCCACCGGCAACATAGACGTGGGCGCGGAAGACGTTACCGATGGCGGGGGTTGCACCAACATTCTAAACATCGAGGGACTTGTCGAAGTGCAAGCCGACTTCGACCCCAGCGACGGCGCTTTGCGGCTCGGCAATACCGCCGACGCCGAGGACATCGTCAACCTGCTGCCCGGCGGTGTGCTCCACGCGCATTGGATTGACGTTACGAGCACAGGTCCCACGACCGAATTGAATTTCAACGGCGGCACGCTGCTCGTCTATACGAACAACGATGCTTCAATCTTCCTGGAGGGGCTTACCGCCGCCAACGTGCTTGATGGCGGCGCCATCATTGACACCGCCGGCTATGACGACATTACCGTCGGACAAAGTTTGCAGGCGGGAGGCACCGGGATTGGGGGACTTACCAAGCAGGGGCTGGGGACGCTGTTATTGGCCAACAATAATACCTACACTGGTCCGACCCTCATCACCGCCGGCGGCCTTGGAGGCAGCGGCACGATTATCAGCCCGGTGACCGTCGAGAACGCCGCGAGTCTGATGGCCGGATCGTCCACCAACATCGGCACGTTCACCATCAACAACACGGTCACGTTCGACAGCAGCAGCAGCGCTGTGATGAAAATTTCGGTGACCAACAACGTGCCCTACAACGACCAAATTGCCGATGTGACGACGATTCATTACAACGGCACGCTGGTTGTGACCACGAACATTGACATGAACGGTCCGTTTGCGCTGGGCGACACGTTTACATTGTTCAGCGCGACGAGTTACACCGGCTCGTTCACGGGTTACAGCCTGCCGACCTTGCCTTCAGGACTTGGGTGGAACACCAGCCAGCTTGGAGTCAATGGGAGCATCCAAATTGTCACTGCTCCAACGTCTCCACCGGCCTTCAATTCGGTTGTGCTAAAGAACGGCGATTTGATTTTGAGCGGCACCAATGGCCAGGCCTCGCAAAGCTATGTCGTCTTAAGTTCCACCGACGTCGCGTTGCCGTTGAATCAATGGACGCCGATTGCCACCAATAGCTTCAACAGCAGTGGCAACTTCAGTTTCACCAACGCGGTGAATTCGACGAATCAAGCTCAATACTTCGACATCTCGGCGCCGTAACAAGTGCCGTGAGCATTCTATTATGGAGAAGAACTTCCTTCTCCTTTCGCCGGGCGGATATGATGAATCCGCCCGGTTCCCATTGGCATGGGTATTATTGAATTAGAATAGTTACAGATGAATTTAATTTCGATTCAATTACCAATTGCGCGACAATTGAGGCTGTCATCCGCGCGATATTGGCGATTATTTCATTCAACAAAAGAAGGCTGGGTTGATGATTTGCCGGGAGTCAAAAACCGGGGTGCGGAGAATAACGCCGTCGGGAATTTTAGCCGCATGGCGATTTCGCTATGGTTAGCTGTCCTCATGGGATGCGTCTTTCAAGTTTCCCGAGCGCAGGTTTTTAAGGCCAATAACAACATCAGCTTGGATCAAGCCGCCAGTTGGGTGCCTGATGTGGCGCCCGGCACCAACGATCTGGCGGTCTGGGATTCGACTGTTTTAACAGCGACCAATTGCACCAACACACTGGAGTCCCCCGTGAGCTGGGACGGCATCCAAATCCTCAATCCCGCCGCTCCGGTGAAAATTCTCACCAACGGTCTTGCGTATGGTATTTTTTTGGGCAGTTTGGGCATAACCGTCACCAATACTGTGGGTTTTTGGCTGTCACCCGCCTTGACGACCACGGCGGATCAGAGTTGGACAACGGCCAACGGGCTGACGCTTGAATTAGGCGAGGCCAACAACGCCGTAACAGTCGGCGACAATGTGACCATTGCCGGCAGTGTGCTGTTTCCCGACACCATTGCAATCAATAGTGGCGGCTCGCTAACCATTCTCAATGGATCCAGCGTTGCTTCGACCATCACCAATAACGGTGTGACTTCAATCATCGTCAATGGCACGGTTAACCAGACCGGCGGCACCGTCACAGTTGGTCGAAGCGACAGCACTTCTGGCAGTCCCAAGGCTACCCTCCTCATTGGCACAAGCAGCGCGGGAATTTACAACATCAGCGGCGGCTCCCTCATTGATGGCAGCACGACAGACGACGGTCGCGTTGACGTGGGAACCGGAGCGAGCGCCGCCGGCACATTGAACATGAGCGGAAGCGCCGCGATTCGGTTGCAGGCGCTTTACATCGCCAACGGCGGCAACGGTATGATCAACCTGACGAACGGCACGCTGACTGTGTCCAACAACTTTCGTGTCGGCGTCAGCGCCGGAACCGGGACGATAAACGCTTATGGCGGAACAATGCAATCGGCTTCCACCATGAATTTACCGTATGGCGCAGGCACCGGCTTTCTGAATGTGAACGGAGGCGCCGTGAATGTCAGCGCCATTAACGTCGCCAACGGCAATGGCGGCAGCAGCGGACCAGGAACGGTGAACGTTAATGCCGGCGCGCTGGTGGTCACCAATGCCATCGCTTTGGCTCCTGCGACCGGAGATGGGACGCTGAACCTCAACGGCGGGACGACCGTCGTCTCGTCGGTTACTCATGCTGGCAGTGGTGTCGCCGCATTGAACTGGAACGGGGGCGTGCTTAAACCCAGGGCTGCGAGCACGGCTTACATTGCTGGCGGCATCGTGGCAAACGTGCTTTTGGGCGGCGCGGTGATGGATACAACAAACTTCAACGTTACGATTTCCTGTCCCTTGCTCAGCGGCACTGGCGGCAGTCTGGACGGCGGGGTGACCAAGGTTGGCTCTGGCACGTTGACGCTGGCGGGCGTCCCCAACACCTTTACCGGCCCCACCATGGTCAATGTCGGCACGCTGGAGTTGAACAGCGCCAACTCAATCAGCAACAGCACGGACATTGTCATCGGCAGCGGTGCAACGCTGGATATTGCCGGCCTGTCGCCCGCCTTTGTTCTGCTCTCCGGCCAGACATTGACCGGCAGCGGCGCGACCGGCACGATTGATGGCAATTTGAACATGGAGGCCGGGTCGCTGGCTGTCAATTACACGAATGGCATGCCCGCCTTGACCATTACCGGAGGCACTCTGGATCTGAACAACAGCGCTGTCACTGTGACCGTTTTAGGCGCCGCGTTGCCGGCTGGAAGTTACCAATTGGTTTCGCCGGGTTCGGGCGGTTTAGTGGATGGTTCGGTGAGCGGTTCGGCATTGACGGTGAACGGAGCGGGCATGGTCAGCGGCTTGGCGGCTTCCCTGCAAATCAGCGGCGGCGGACTATATCTGACGGAGGCTCCTTCAGGTGGCATCTCCACCACCACCAAGATAAAGTCTTCGATCCACCCTTCAACTTTTGGCGAGGCGGTGATATTTACGGCGACGGTCAATCCGGCTCCAACGAACGGTGAAACCGTTGCGTTTGAAGATGGCGCAACTCCATTGGGTAGCGGCGCATTAACCGGGGGTGTGGCCACGTTCACAACCGGCGCGTTGAAGGCTGGCTCACATTCCATTACGGCGGCGTATGGCGGTGACGGGCTGTATCTGGGCAGCGACGGCATTCTGACACAGACGGTGCAGCCATCATTCACCGCTGTCATGATGCCCAACAGCAAAAGCGTGGTACTCGGAGGTTCGACCGGAACATCCAACGGCACTTACTACGTGTTGACCTCGACAAACCTGGAGTTGCCGCTGACGAATTGGACGATGATTGGCGGCGCCAACTTGTGCGACGCGAACGGCAATTTCAGTTTCACCAATGTTAATGCCATCACGCCCGGGTTTCCCGTCCAGTTTTTTGCGCTCTCCCTGTCGCCGCAGGTGTTGTCGGCGCAGGATTCAATTGTCCTTGCCGCGCTGCAGAACATGCGGGACGACGGATTCAACACTTATCTGCCGGCTCCAGGCGGACTTTGGATCAACTGGGATTACACCAACAATCCACCGGTAAATCAGGATATGGGAAACTTTGAGACTGACGGTGCGCCTGACGCGGATCCAACAAGCCGGCATGATGAGCTGACCGACTTGGAATTTGAAGCGGCAATGTGTCTTTACAAACAACTTCATCCGCTTGACACGCAATTTGACGCGACGATGCAACTTTATACCAACATTCTTGAGAATCCGGACGATGACAATTATCTGGGAGACCCCAGCGAGGATGGGTGGACCTATTTTGCGCAATTGAACATTGAAAGTGTGTTTCCCGCCTGGTCCGCCGTTGTGAACGCATACGGGGACAAGTATTACCATACCTACGCGGAAAATCTGGGCAAATATCCCGGAGTCACGCCGCTGTACATGGATTTTCCGACCAATGTCCCAACAGGCGATTACACTGTGGATCGGGAACTTGAGGATGCCTGCGTTTTGATTGTCAACGGCGCCGCCCGCGGTTTGACAAACTACGTGGCTGCCGGTGAAGCGTTGCTGGCATTCCAGCGGTCCAATTCCTGGTGCATCAATTCGATGCTGTGGCCCGAATTGATGGGTGGCGTGTTCACAGACAGCAGCCGGACGCAAATTGCCCCGCCTAGCGAGGAATATATTTATGATCCGACCATCAAACCAGGAACACTCGGCGAGATGTGCGAATCGTTGCTTTGGGCGGAAAACGCCGATCCGGGTCATGGTTACGGTGCGTGGGCCATACAAGTCCTCAACAACATGCAACCTTCAGTCAACACTTATGGCCTTTGGGACAGCACTTACGGTGGATATTGGGCACAGGATGATTTCAATACCAACAGTTCCGAGACGGGTATCAATTCCCCTGGCTTGACCTATACCCTTGATAATTCCTACAAGGAAGTGGGACGGTTTACGGTTGTGGAACGCACGTTCATGGCCGCCAATGCGCTCGGATTAGCCGATTATAGCAGCAACATGCTTGCACAGCTCAATCAGGCGGCGCTCGATTCTTACTACAGCGCCGGGCATGGTTGGCCTTATCAGGAAAATGGCAACTGGACGCTTTTCAATGATCCACCTCTGCAAACCTGGGTGACCAGCGAAGCCATTGGCCATGCTGTCCGTTCCATTCTTTCGTATGAGCTGGGGCAATAGTCGCACGCTTCGAATACGCAAGCTGCAAAGCGGTTTATCAAAAGCCGCGCGTAGTCATGCTGTTGCGCCTTTGGCTGTTAAATACGCCATAAACACGCAGTTTGGGGCAAAAATACGCCATTCGGGGGATGTTCAATCAAACGGTGTTGTGCTAAAAATGTATCCGTGACCCGAATCGAGCCATCGTAAAAATTTGAATCCATACTCATATTATGAAACAAGCACATTTGATCGCTCCCGGGCTGTCAGCACTTTTGGCCATCCTCAGCCAGGGATTTTGCCAGGCGCAAACCACAGTATTCAACGACACTTTTTCCGACGGCAGCACTCTCAATAGTGAGACACCAGTAGCACCGACGTCCGATTCGGCCAGTTATGAATATTTATCATCCTCGACGTGGAACAACGCCAGCATCGCCCCCGGCGATATGGATTTGGCCGAGCCGTCAGAAAGCAAAGGGTATAACGAGGTGGAATCTCAATTTACCACATCGCCGATTACACTCGCCACAGTCGGCGATTACCTTGAATTGAATGTGACCTTTGTGGACACGGAAAACATTCTATCGGGTGCCAGCCCCAAGGGAGAAGTAGCGGCGGGACTGTTTAATAGCGAGGGGGGACTGGGAAATGCTCCGATAGGCGGAGGTTTGAACGGGACACTCACCAGCGCTGACACTGGCGCCGCCTCGGGCGGAGCGCAAAATTGGGTTGGTTACAACGGGGCCATTGCATATGATGGCGGCCACGGCAAATTCATATCTCGCCCCATGCAAACGGGCACTGGCAATAACAATCAAGAGGTGCTGATCGGCTCCGCAGCATCTTCCTCCTATGGCTACGACAATTCCGGCGGGACCACTTATGGCCAGATAACTTCGGTAATGGGCGCTCTTACCGCCGCCGACACATACACGTTATCTTATCAAATCACGCTGAACGCCGGGGATGTGCTTGCGATCTCGGAAAACCTTTACAATGGCACCGGCACCGGCGGTACCGCGGTCACGGGCGCGGCGAATTCAACCACAGTGTCGAGTCCACTGACGACAACTTTCGACTCCCTGGCATTTGGCTGGCTTCAACAAGCCAGTGTGGCCTCCACAATGGACGTCAGTCAAGTCCAAGTCGTGGATGATATTCAGCCGGTTCCCGAGCCTTCCGCTTTTGCGCTGGCGGGACTGGGATTGGTTTTTTTGGCCGGTCGGTTTCATCGAAAAACCATTTAATTGTAAATGACGGCGCGCGCAATAATGATTGCATAAAACACACATTCGCGGTTGCCATGAGCGTGTTATATCCATGCAAAAATTGCGGTATTCCATTCCAGTTCTGTCAATAGCAGCGGTTGTCGCCTTCACTCTGTTTGCAACCGAATGTTCGTTTGCGGAAACTAAAACAAGCGCTGGCGGTGATATTTCTCTCAACGGTTTGTGGGAAACCGGCATTGACCGGCATTACACGAATCAACTCCGGTTCCGGGGCTGGCACAAAATCCCGACGAGATGTCGCCCGGCACATTGTGGTATCGGCGGACGATCCAATTGCCTGGAGGTGAATGGACAACCGCCACGCTTCGGCTGAACGGCGCCCGTTTTGCCCCGGTCGTTTATGTGGACGGCGAAAAACTTTCCGAAAGCGATGGAGGCATGGCACCCATCGAAATCCCCTTGCGCTGCGCCGAAGTTATTCCAGGCAAAACCATTGGACTGGAAATTTCATTGAAGTCACTGCGCGACCTCAATCCGCTCGACGCTTCCGCTGTGCCGGTCGCTGACTACTGGCGTTCGGACCTTTCTTCCGGCCTTTGGGACGACGTGGGCTTGCATTTTTCGAAGGATGGACGAATAACCAGCATCATTCCATGGACCGATTTTTCCAAGGACTCTGTTTCCGTGCATTGGGAGATTGACGACCTTGAAATGAATGCGACGCCACGGACAATGGAAGGATTCATATTGGATCAGTCTGGAGACATTCTCGCCAGATCGGGGCCAACAAGCATCGATGGAAATGCCGGCGTGACGGAATTGAATTTAAACCACGCCTGCCAGCCCTGGTCGCCGGACGCGCCCAATCTTTACAAGCTGAAGTTGGTGTTATCCGCGAATGGCCACACCGAGGATAGCCGGGAAATTTCATGGGGGCTCCGTGACTTCCGCGTCAAGGGTCTTCGCTTCACGCTCAACGGCCAATATGTGCAGTTACGCGGCGGCTCGGTGGTCTGGCATCGCTGGCTCCGCGATCCACAAGCCAGGACACTGGCATTTGACCCCAATTGGTTTGAGAAGAATATAGTGCTCAGGCTAAAAACTTACGGCGCCAATTATTTGCGTTTTCATCTTGGCCTGCCACCGGAATCATTTTTGGACTTGTGCGACCGCGACGGTTTAATGGTTCAAATGGAATGGCCATTCTTCCATGGCGTCGCTGCGTCGGCTGCAAGCATGAGAAAGCAATGGCGCGAATGGCTGGACGCGGGGGCGCGTCACCCATGCGTTGTTCTGCTTCAGCCGTGGAATGAGACCGAAGATGATGAATTAACCAATGCATGGTCAGCGCTCAATTCCATTTTGCCGGAATATCCGCCTTGCGTCATTGACCATCGCGATGTCATTCCAATTCATAAATACTGGTGGAGCCTTTTTGAAAATCTGGGGCTTTACTATGATTCCGCCACACAATTTGACCGTCCGATCGTGGTGGACGAATTTGGCGGCAATTATCTGGATGGCAATGGCGATATTGGAGCAGACCCGGTGCTTAAAGAAAGTTTTCCACGCTTTTTAGGTCGCGAACAAACGCGTGAAGAGCGATTGGAATTTCAAGCGGAAGCCTGTGCCAAAATTGCCGAATACTGGCGGCGATTGGGCGCGGCGGGCTACGCGCCCTTCTGTATTTTGAGCAGTCCGGAAGACGGAAATACCTGGTTTTTGGGTAATCTCAAGGATGGAAATCCCAAGCCGGTGTGGGCGGCAATGTCGGCAGCTTACGCCCCGCTGAGTGTCAGTCTTGAAGTTTGGGACCGGAATTACACACCGGGAAAGGCAGTGACATTGCCACTGTATTTCTTCAATGACACTGATAAAAGTGAAAAGCTCAATGTCAGACTCGGTTCGCATTGTGTCAAACGGAACCAATTTGAACGGTTATTTCAACTCAACCGGCAACTGAAACAGTTTCCGCACACAGCACGCGGACAATTGGCGTGCATGTCATCATGCCATCCAAGGAAGGAGAGTGGCGCTTTGAAGCACGAACTTGACAATCCAGCGGAAGGTTCAACCATGCCAGTTGTTTCGACTTGGGACTGCCGTACCCTGGAGGTTAAACTTCCAACAACAACACTGATAGGCGTGACCGTTGGAGTGTCAGCCGATGACACAGAACTGCGGCGGTTTTTTGATCAGAACGGGATTCAAACGGTTGGGTTGGAAAATCCCAAGGCCCGCATGCTGGTGCTGTCAGCGTCCACGTGGGCGAAGTTGCCGCAGTCTCCCATGCTGCTCCGGACATTGCAGAATGCCGTTGATCAAGGACAGTCAGTGGTGCTGCTGGACATCGGGCCGCGCGATCTCGGTCAGGGTTACAAAGAAGGCGAACTGGGGCCTCACGGAAGGCGCTCCGCGCGTCCCTTGATCCCAGCATTGAACATTTTAACTTATTTTCTGGAATCCAGCTTACTTTTCAAGAAACCGCCGAACCGGAAAGCCATCTGCATCCCGCTCAGAATGACGATTCCCTGTGGGCTTCGCTGCCGCGTGAATCCACCTGGCTTTGGAACGGCTTGCGCGGTGGACTGGTGGTACCAGCTGCCGATATGGAAGTGACGGGGTTAAGTTCCTCCGCATTTCTTTCACTCTGGACCAGCCGGGGCGCAGACGAAAATGCAATTGAGAACAGCAAAGATTATTATGCTTACGAATTGGCCGGCTACTATGCGTTTTCACCTGAAGACAGGAATGAGGCAACCATTAATCAGCTTCGTAACAAAGTAAAGCTGCTGGTTGAAGATGCGCCGGCGCTTCAAGACCGCATCAATCCCGACGCCCGCAGATTGAAAGCGATGACATTGCCCGAACCTATCGTCAAGACAGCTATGAATGCAAAGCGGTCCAGATGAGCGCCGCCAGTTGGGGCGGAATTACTTACCCGCGTTCCCATTGTTGAACTTGAATTTGGGCCGTTGAAAGGCAACGTGATACTCTCCCAGGTATTGACGGCGGGGCGGTTGATCCGGGGAAATCAAAAACCAGGGCTTTATGGTATCCGTTATGATCCCGCGGCTGAACAATTTACCCTTAACTTGATTGCCAGGTCATTGGATCATGGAACCGAGGCAACACGATGAATCGCCGGCCCGAAACCAAGGCGATTGGGCCGTGAATGCGACTTCATTCTCCAAAACCATTCCGCGCCAAATTTGCCTGGATAGCATCACTGGCGCTGTTGACGCTATCAGTTGGCCGGGTCAATGCGGAAATCAAGTTGCCACCGGACGCCGCTGACTGTGTCCGTTGGGCCGCCGGAGACCTGCAAACGGCTTTGCAAGACCACGGAATTGATCCGGTTAATGCTGATGTTGATGTAATCATTGCGGCCACTGCCAAGTCCGGTATCGAAAAACCATCTTTCTCGATTGATCTGGCAGGGACAACCGTTGGCATCAAAGCGGGGGGTGCTGTCGGTGCAATGTGCAGGGTTTCCAAGGAGACTTGCCGAACAGATCAATAACGAAGAGAAGCATGGAAGTTGGTCGCGCATTGTGCCGGACATCAAACCAACCACCCAGCAACCTTTTACGATATTCGCGCCGACAACATGTTTATCCATGTTTATCCGCTGGAGTTAAACAAGCTCGAACATGTGGCGGGCTTACATTGACATGCTGGCCCGCAATCGTTTCAACGTCCTTGATTTGCACGGAGCGTATGATTTACGGTCCACGAGTTTTCCGAATCTTTACCCGATGCTCGTGCATGTTCCCGAATATCCGAATATCGGCAATGAACAGAAGCAGGCGCGGAATCTTGCCAATTTAAAAGCCATGCGCTCGCTTACGCTAAAAGCCGCGGTATCAAGGTGGCCTTCATGAATTACAGTGCCAGCATAGACGGGGGCGGGGAAAATGCCCCCGATTTGCCCCCGGATAAACTGGCTGATTACACCGCGAAGGCGGTCACCTTGTTGATTCATGAACTGCCTGACCTTTACATGCTTGGTTTTAGAGTTGGCGAATCAGGGCAGGACGCCGCGTTTTACAAAAACGCCTATATCCGCGGTGTGACCGATGCAGGCCGCGCGGACTGAGACTCTACACACGAAGTTGGAAAACGACAAAAGACCAGCTCGAGCCAATTGCCGCGATTGCCCGCGCCGGATTTGACATCGAGATAAAATACAATGGAGAACATCTCGGTCTTCCCTATCAAGCGATGCAGGGAAGCAAATTTGGCAGCTACAGCTACCAGGACTATTTGGATGTTCCGGCGGATTATCAAATTATCTGGCAAGTGCGGGCCAACGGCACCCACCGCTTCTGGGCTTGGGAAGACACGGAGTTCATCCGCAGGACGGTGCGCACTTTTAGTTTGGGAAATGCGCGTGGTTTTACGCTCGAGATTACCCCTGACGGCTTACTTCAGCACCCGATCCAGCCGACTACTATCGCTCTCCCAAGGACAAGACGGTCTATCGGTACATGTGGCAAAAGTATTGGATGTGGTATTATGCTTGGGGGCGGTTCTCTTACAATCCAGCGCTGCCGGAGGACAATTTTATCCATGCCTATGAACACCACTACGGCGCCGCCGGTCGAACGATTTATAAAGCCATGCAGCAGGCTGGAGAAATCGTCCCGCTGGCGTATTCCTACCGTTTTGTCGGCCCGGATCAGCGCGATTTCTCCCCCGAAACGGAAACCGGCAACGCGCTGGGCAAACATATGAGAAATGTCTCCGCGTTGCTCCAATTTATGGACAATCATCCGATGGACGAGCGCTCGTTCGTTGGTATCGGCGCCTTTCTGGATGATAAGCTTGCGTCACGCCCGGATGGTCGCGTCGGGCCAATCACCGTAGCGGAAAAATTACATGAAGCCGCCGTCGAGACCCGCAAGTTGGTGGCGTCGGTTCCGGCGCTCAAAGGAAGAGCCTCCGACGAATGGCGCTTATTAAAACCCGATCTTTTAAGCGCAAGCTGGCTCGGCGATTATTACGCGAACAGGATACGCGGGCTGACTCTTTTCGATTACGCACTCAAGACAGGCCGGGGGGCGGAAGATAAGACGGCGATGGGTCTTTTGGCGAAGTCGCAAGCGTCATGCGAAGAAACTGGCTGAAACCGCGGATGCCATTTACGCGCCATTGAGCAATCCACTTCGCCGCCAGACGGATTTTCAATGGAGCGCACAACTCGAATCAATTCAAAAACTCGACGCTACAGCACCGCAGCTTTGGACCTCTCATGCTGAGCTAACAAATGCCCCTCCTAATTCCGGCGGATCGAGGTGAAGATGGCGATTTGCGGGTCGAACAAATTGACCAAACAGTCTCGGATGCAAGGCATCAGGCGACGATTTCCTGTCGCGCCTCGGCGCGGAAAGGAATCGCAAAGCTTGTGCTATGGATCAAACCGGTGCCAAGCGAATCAACCTGGCAAAGCACAGGCATGACCAGGCTCCCGGATGGAAGTTTCTCGGTGACAATCCCAGTGACGCATGAAGGACTCATGTATTTGGTCGAGCTACAGGACAAAACCGGGAAGGCGGAAAACTTTCCACGGGTCTTCGGGAGACTCCATATCGTGTCATCCCCGCATTTGTTGGGCAACCGTTGAAATGAACCCAAAGAGAGTCAGCATCAAAGACCTGCTTAAGGACAGATAGTCCAAATAAAACGCGCCATTCGGGGGATATTGAATCAGCTTGATTGCCATAAAATCCTCATGAAAAATAACCCCAAAAACCAGAAGAAAACGACATTACAATTTTGCCGCGCTTTGATTGTTGGTTGTCTCATTTCATTTGCTTATGCCACGGTGGGCCAAGCCGATTCATTGCAAATATACGCGAATCTCCCGGCGCAATCGCCAGCCGGAATTATACCGTCAGTGTAAATGGCGCCCCAATTTTTGTCGAAAAGTTCAAGGATGTCAGCTATGCGCGTTTTGCTTTTTCGGGAACGGCCAAAATTACCGTGACGGCGAGCGAGCCAATTCATTTTTCACAGATCAGTCCGCTGAGTTATGGCACCCAGGAAACCAGCAGCGGACGCGAATTGTCTTTTTCAATTTCGCGGCCGCGAAAGTTGATTGTCTTCGTCAATCGCCTGGAAAAATTATTCATCTTCGCCGATCCTCTGGAAGTGAATCCGCCGCAAATTGGCGATTCAAACGTTATCAGCGTGATGAAATTTGTCAGCGACAACACTGGCGCGACAATGCAAACTGCGGAAATTCAAAAAGCGATTGACACTGTCGCGTCGTCGAATGGTGGCACAGGGGGTGTGCTCTATTTCCCCAACGGTAAATATCTTACCGGCAGTTTCTTTCCGAAGAACAATGTTACGATTTATCTGGAGAATGGTGCCTTAATTCAAGGCAGCGCAAATCCGAATGACTATGTCCCCCGTGATGGCAACAAAGGGCCGATTGCTTTGATTCATTTCAAAAATGTTCATAACACGAAGATCATGGGGCGTGGCACCATCGCTTCATCCGGCACGGCTTTGCGCGCCCTTACGGATGAGCATATCCGGCTTTGTAATTTCATTGGCTGCAAAAATTGCGGCATTGACGGCCTGGTGCTGCGCGATTCGGCGGGCTTTAACATTCATATTTTCAAATCCGATTCAATTACGCTTAGAAATTACAAAATCATCAACGATTTGAAATTATCGAACCAGGACGGAACCGATCCAGACTCATCCACCAACATTGTCGTGGACGGTGCGTTCATGTATACTTCGGATGATGCGATTGCCGTCAAAGCGGACGCGGCTCTTTGCGAAGGGGTTCTCGTTAAAAACTGCGTTTTATGGACGGTCAAATCTGCATTGAAAATCGGTTCCGATCCGACATTCGGCGCGCGTGACGTGACATTTCAAGACAATGACGTGGTTCACGCCGACCGCGCGCTGGCATTGTATGTCGGCAGCAAGACGGAAATTGAAAATGTCAATTACTTACGCGACAAATCTGAAAACATCGGTGGTGATGCGAAAAAACAATTGATCATTTTCGAAATCGGCGATAAAAAAGGCGCTGGCGCGGGTCGTATTAAAAATGTCAACGTCACAGATTATACCGCCTATCAATTCAGCCCAAACCGTTCGACGATTAAAGGATTGGACGCAAACCATCAAGTCTCAAATGTTACGTTCAAGAACCTCATCATCGCAGGCAAGTTGAGAACAAATGCCGCTGATGCGGAAATTGACATGACCAACGCCACCAATATTGATTTTTCTGCTGTGCAGAACTAATTATTCTCCCTTTTGCTGTTGTATGCCTAAGTTAAGGCCGGGCCATTGAAATAACGTTCGGCGAAGGCCGGGAAGGTTGGCCAATTGGGAAGCGATGGCAAAGCGGGGAACATAATTCGCGTCGAAGACGGGCGTTTTGGCTGCGAAGGTATCAGCGGGATTATGGCCGGTTCTGTCGGTTTTATTCAAGAAATATGCTTCGTGGCCTTTCCGTCACGGTGGCGGCCGTCGTCATTACCTTATCCACCATCGTTGCTTCCGCGCAGGAGGCGGGTGTCCTGCCTGATGCCGACAACGGGTTTGCTTTTGATTTGCAGAGGCAGGTTGCGGGCGGGCAGCCGGGGCAAAACATTTTCGAGAACCAGCCAAAATTCGCCGGAATGACAACAATTGACGGCTAGCCGCCCGTTAAAGAAGCCGGAGACGACGCGTGAAATCTCCGGCTAATGTTTGAAAAACCAATGAAATTTGAGACTCGTCACCTCGTCTCCTACAACTAAATGGATTTTTTGACGGGCTGCCAGCCAGGATATTTCGCCGTGTTGATGGACGCGGGCCAAACCGTTATCGCCCGGATTTTGCATTGGAAACGGCGCGCATTTAGACATTTGCAAACGTCTTAATTCCCAGGATCTTTAGCCAACGAATCCAATTGCGTTGCATTAGGATTGCACAAAACTGTCCTTGAATTGGCGCTTGATTCGAGTCCTGCTCCTGAAACCGCGGACCCTCACCTCACGCTTACCGTCCCCATGAACACAGGGGACCCACACCTCACCCTGACCCTCTCCCCTCCCATCGGATGGGAGCGGAGAGGGGACAGCAGCCGGATGCCAGATGTCGCTTGAACGTTTAGCATCTGAGGCGGGTTCAAGGGTTCAATGCGCGAATTTTTTCGCGGAAATCTCTCCCATCCCATCAGAATGGGAGCGGAGAGGGAACCGCGAGCGGACATCACTGTTCATTCGGACGCCAAGGGGAATTCTAATGCAAAATCCGGTTTATCACCGATTTTCGAATTGGCAGGGCGTCGAACAGGCGGATTGCGATGGCATCCGTCCCGGGCGCCGATTTTCGGGGCCGGGATTTTTTGTTTTCGACTTTTATTTCGACGGATTGGCGCCCTTCACTGTCATCCGGATGGAATAAAAGGAGGTGCTGGCCGTGATGAACAGGGTCTGATGGTCCTTGCCGCCAAAACAAACATTGGCCGACCAGGATTCAGGGACGTCAATGTGGCCGATTAATTTGCCCTGCGGATTAAAAATGGAAACGCCGTTGGTCGGGCCGGGGCCGGCGCACATGATCAAATCCCCGTTTTCATCAATCGTCATGCCATCGGAACCCCTGTCGCAAAAGAGGGTTTTGTTCGTCAAGGAACCGTCCGGCAGAATGTCATAACGCCAGGTCTGGCCGTCACTTAACGCGGAGACATAGAGTGTCTTTCCATCCGGCGTACCGGTGATGCCGTTGGGATGGCCCATGCTTCCGGTGACGGGAAACAGATTCTTATGGTCGGGTGTCAGGTAGAAAACCATCTGGCCGTCGAGCGCCATCCGGCTGTGGTCCCACCACGTGCGCCGATAAAACGGGTCGGTCATGTAAATGCCGCCGCCGGGCGTGATCCAGACGTCGTTGGGGCCGTTGAGATACTTGCCCTGGTAATTGGTGACGAGAACGGTCACGGTCTTGTCCGGCGCAATGGACCAGAGTTCGTTGTGCTCGTCGGCGCAGGAAATCAGATTGCCGCTGGCGTCAAACATCATTCCGTTGGAATGGCCGGACGGCTGCATGAACGTGGACAATTTGCCGTCCACACTCCATTCCATGATGCGGTTGTTGGGTTGGTCAACGAAAAAGACGTCGCCGTTTTTGTCGCAGGTCGGCCCTTCAGTAAAGGCGAAGTGGGTGGCAAGTTTTTGCAAGGTGGCGCCCGGCGCGATGATGTTCTGGGCGCGGAGCGGGAGCATGAGGGCGGGGAGCATGGCCAAGGCGACGATCGGGGATTTCATATCGTTTATGATTTACGTTCCCGGTTGCGCTTGGCAAGGGAATTATCGGAGGATTTACGATTTACGATTTACGATTTACGATTTGCGATTTACGATTTGCGATTTACGATTTGCGATTTACGATTTGCGATTTGCAATTTACGACGGCATATCGCGCCCCGGCTGGGTCCGACCATTGTCAACGCCAGCGTAAAAAAGTCTGGACTATTTTACGATGATATTGATAACGGTCCTGATGCCGGAACGTGCGAGGATTTATCATGCGATGTTGGAAGACCATCTCAAGCGGAATCGCCAGATGGCCTTTGTCAGTGGGCCGCGGCAGGTTGGAAAGACGACGACGTGCCGCGCCATGCGGGCTCTGCCACCAGCAAGAGAGCATCGAAATGCAATCGTCAGACGATGCCGCCCCTGACGGGGCTTTTTCCCGTATTGGTTGGGTTTTCTACAAAGATGTCGCCCCTGAACGGGGCTTGCACACGTGCCATAGGAGGGTCAACGCGAAGCTTCAAGCGCCGTCGGCGCGACAATCTCTGTAGTTAAAAATCCATTAACATCCACAGCCCCATCAGGGGCGACATCTTCCGCCCTTTTCCTCCTCAAAAAATGAGATGCGCCCTTGGCGGAAGCTCTTTTCTCCTTTTGCCGTGCCGGGAAGATGATAATCTCGCGCCTGACCAATTGAAATCTGCTGTATGAAATTCTTCAGGACCACTTTTTTTGCCTCCGCCATCTGTTTTTTGACAGCGGCAACCTTTGCCGCGCCAATCGCCGTTTTAGCGGTGAAAAAGGACGCCCACGGCATCACCCTGCAAATGAATCCGGGCGTGATGCGGTTGGAAGTGTATTCGCCGCGCATCATTCGCGTGACCTACGCATTGCAAGATGAATTGCCGGATCTCGCCAGCCTGGCTGTCATCGGCGGCCCGCAGCGGACGAGATGGACCTGGAGCGAGACGGGCGATGAAATCACTCTCCGCACGGATGAGGTTCAGGCGCGGGTCAACCGCGTCACCGGCGCGGTTTCATTCTTTGACGCATTGGGCGAGCCAATTCTCGCTGAAAATTCGAACGGTGGAAAATCGTTGACGCCGGTCAGGATTAACGGGATGGCCACCCTGCGCAGCCGGGCAGGAATTTCTGCTGGCGCCCGGGGAGGCGATTTATGGACTGGGCCAGCACCATAACGGATTGATGAATTACCGCGGCGCCGCAGTCCACTTGCAGCAGCGGAATCCGACGGAGAGCGCCGTGCCGGTGCTGATCTCCAGCCGCGGTTACGGAATTTTCTGGGACAATCCGGCGATCACCGACGTGGGCGTTGGCACAGACGGAACAGAAATCGTTCCCGCCGCCCAGCTTTACACCGAGGCGGGCCTGCCCGGCGGCCTGACGGCCCGCTATTACCGGGGGGACAGTTTTGACACCCTTGTCACCAACGGCACCGATGCCGGAGTGGATTTCGATTGGAGTGACACACCGCCGCCAGGGTTGCCGCACGACCATTACAGTGTCCGGTGGAATGGCTTTGTCCAGGCGCGTCAGGGCGGTGATTACACCTTTGTAACCTCCAGCGACGACGGGGTGCGGCTTTGGATAGATGGCCGGCTGAGAATTGACGACTGGGGCGTTCACGCGGAGCAGACGGACAGTGCCACTGTCACATTGGCCGCCAACAGCCGGCACCAAATCCGCATGGAGTACTTTCAGAATACCGGAGGAGCGGTCGCGCGCCTATTCTGGCAATTGCCTGGCGACAGCTCGCTGGTGACCTGGGACTCCGACGCGGCGGACGCCATTGATTATTATTTTATGGATGGTCCGGCGCTGGACCAGGTGATAGCGGACTATCGTGATTTGACTGGGAGCGCGCCGATGTTCGGCAAATGGGCCTGGGGCTTTTGGCAGTGCAAGGAGCATTACGCCACGCAGAAGGAACTGCTGGACGTGGCGCAACGGTATCGTCAAATGCAGGCGCCTTTGGACAACGTCATTCAGGACTGGTATTATTGGAATCCGCATCCATGGGGTTCGCACGAATTTGACACCAACCGTTATCCGGATTTCGCCGGTTTGATGAGCGAATTGCACTCGGAGAACGTGCATTTGATCATCTCGGTTTGGGGGCGGTTTGACGAGGGAAGCTCGAACTGGACGGAGTTAAAAGAGGCCGGCGGCCTTTACCCGGAAGTCTTTACCAATTTTATGCCGGGCAAATTCCAGTATTACGATGCGTTCAATCCGGCGGCACGGCGGATTTACTGGCGGCAAATCTCCGATGACCTGTTTGCCGACGGCATTGACGGCTGGTGGCTGGACGCCAGCGAGCCGGAATTGAGCGGCCAATGGGGGCAGTTCCAGGATTTCATGACCGCGGCGGGACCGGGGTTCAAGGTGTTCAATGCCTATCCGTTGATGCACACGACCGGAATCTATCAGGGACAGCGCGCGCAAACTTCCGGGAAGCGTGTTTTTATTCTCACCCGTTCCGCTTACGCGGGCCAGCAGCGCAACGCCGCAGTGACTTGGAGCGGGGATGTCGAGGGCACCTGGCAGGAACTTCAACGGCAAATTCCGGCGGGCCTGAATTTTTCCATCAGCGGTATTCCGTATTGGAACACGGACACGGGCGGCTTTTTGAGCGGCGACCCGGCCGATCCGAATTATGCCGAGCTGTTTACGCGCTGGTTCCAGTTCAGCGCTTTTTGTCCCATGTTCCGGGTGCATGGCACCAACCATCCCAAGGAGATGTGGCGTTTTGATACCAATACCGAGAACATCCTGATCCAATATGACAAGCTGCGTTATCACCTGATCCCCTACATTTATTCCGTCTCCTGGATGGTGACCAGCCCGAGGCTCTACCATGATGCGGCCATTGGTAATGGATTTCCGCGAGGACACCAACGTCTATGATCTTTCCGATCAATACCTGTTTGGCCCGGCGCTGATGGTCTGCCCGGTGACCCACGCGGGCGCCGTGTCGCGCAAGGTTTATCTGCCAGCCGGGACGGAGTGGTATGATTTCTGGACGGGCAAAACCTGTCCCGGTGGCCAGACGATTGACGCCGCGGCTCCGATTGAAACCGAGCCGTTATTTGTGCGAGCCGGTTCAATCATTCCATACGGCCCGGAAATTCAATATGCGATGGAGAAATCCGATCCGATTGAGATTCGGGTGTATCGGGGCGCGAACGGCAGCTTCACGCTCTACGAAGATGAAGGCGACAATTACGATTATGAAAAGGGAAAATTCGCCACGATTCCAATTTCCTGGAATGAGGCAACGCACACGCTGGAGATCGGCAAGCGCGCCGGAAAGTTTCCCGGTATGTTGAAGGAACGCACCTTCAACGTGGTATGGGTTTCGGACGATCACGGCGCGGGAATCGCGTCGGCTGACAGGGCGGACGCCATCGTTCATTATGATGGCGAGCCGGTGGAGGTTGTTGGACCCGACAGCGGAAACTAAAAAATGCGACCTTTGCCACTATCCGGCCCGTATGCCATTATTTTCTGGGTGGTGTACGTCCTGGTTTTCTTTCAGGAATGGATGGTCTTGCATAAACGCAAACCCAAGGCTGGAGAGAACAAGCGTCAGGATCGCGGGTCATACGGTTTGATTATATGGGGTATCGGATTTGCCATTGTCATCGCCTTTCTTTGTGCGGCTCTCGTGCCGTTCGCGGCAATTCGAAACGGGCAAGTGGCGTGTTTCTGGGCCGGCGTTTCTCTCCTGGCATTGGGTGGCATATTGCGTCGGCACTGTTTCCAAATGTTGGGCCAGCATTTCAGGCCGGCGGTAAGCGTGGTTCCAAACCAACCGGTCATTGAACGGGGCGCTTACCGATGGATTCGGCATCCGTCCTATCTGGCCGGAATTTTTTTATTTCTTGGCATTGGTTTGTCGCTGACGAATTGGATCAGTATCGCGGTCACGTTTCTGGCGGCGGCAGTTTGTTATGGTTATCGTATTCATGTCGAGGAAAGGGCTCTTTTAGAAACACTTGGGACGCCGTATCGCGGCTACAGGAACCGTTCCAAACGTCTCATCCCGTTTTTATTCTAAACTATTTGGATGGCGAAGCAGCGCGCCGACGACGACAGGGTGCGTCTTGACACTGTTCTTAACCGGGGACTGGAAAGCCTGCGCTACGACGACGGCCCGATCAAGTTTTTGGTTGAAAGATTAGAGTTTAGGGGGCAGATTTTTGGTGTGGTCCCGCATTGCGGGACGCTTAAAGGCGGGTTCCGGAATCGCGGGGGTTGGACGGGCGAACCAAATTGCACACCTGACATTATGCTGAAATTAAAAATGAAATCATTCGCGGGACCGGGAGAGGCGCAAAGGCGGCGACTTTTCGAAACTGCAGCCAGGGATGAGCTTCGCCAGATTGGATTTCGGAACCCCCACGTGAAAGTCACCAGGAGATCAGGCGATAAATATTGTCTGTTAATAACGGCCTCGAATATGGATGCCGAAGAGATTTTGGCGAAGAGAGCAAACGAGCGATTTGAGAAGCTGAGACGCGAAGATTGATGCAACCGCGGAGAACACAGTGCGGCAAAGCCGCAACACGAAACAAAAAAAATTTTAACCATGGATGGCACGGATGGGCGCGGATTTTGGGCCGGGAAATACAGCAAATACATCCAGGAGCCTTTTGCCGCCAGGCGCGACTTGCCAGCCCGCCGGAAAAGGCGATATTATACCCGCATGAGCATTGCCGCCGAAAAAGTGGCCGAAGTCATGGCCCTGCCGGAACAAGACCGGGCGTATCTGGCCCGTCAACTCATTGCCAGCCTCGACGACACCGTGGACGCGGACGTGGAGGAGCAATGGAATGAAGTTATTGACCGGCGCTCCCGCGAGATGGCCGAGGGTCGGGTGGATACCCGTTCAGAGGAAGAAGTGATCGGGGACATCCGGGCCAAGCTCCATGCGCGTCATCCGACATCCTGAAGTTCCCCAGGAGTTGGAAGCCGCCGCGCTCTGGTATGAGGAGCGCCAGCCGGGTTTGGGCGGCGATTTTCTTGAGGAGTATCTAGCCACGTTGGGCCGCATCCGCGCCGAACCGGAACGCTGGCGCAAAATCCGGGACGACAATCGCAAGCTCAACTTCCGCCGTTTTCCCTACGCCGTCGTTTACAGCGTGCAGGCCGACGCGCTTTACGTCAAAGCCGTGATGCACCTGCACCGCCGCCCGTTTTACTGGCGGTACCGTTGAGCAACATTGCCGGTGGCCGGATTTAACCGCGAATGGACACGAATTGACGCGAAGGGAAAGGGGGCAGAGGGAATGACTAATTTCTAAATCCTAATGACTAATTAATTTCCAAATTCTAATGACTGAGGAATGACCGAATGAAGAATGAGGATTGAGGAATGAGGATTGAGGATTAAAGAAGGAAACAACGAAGACGGGATTTAACCGCAGGATCATCAATAGGTCAATCTCAAGACCCGTTCACGTTCAAGGCTTCAAAGGGAAAAGGCACATTCTCACGCAAGGATCGCAGCCGCCGTCGCCGAGGCTGTGGCGGGCCAAGAAGGTCGCGAAGGGAAAGGCTGAAGGCTAAAACTTTACAAAAGCAAACGAAGAAAACGAAGGGCGGATTTAACCGTAGGATCATCAATATTACAATATCATTAACTGACCCGTTCGCCGAACCTCCCGTTTGTAGTTCCGCGTTTACGCGGCCTTTAATCGTAGGAGACGACGTAAGGAGTCTAATTTTCACCAAACTTTGTCCCCGAAGCGCAGCGAAGAGTGGTCTTGCCGAGGCGAAGCGCAGCGAAGACTGGTCATTCTTCCCTGTCCACCGTAGGCCAGGCGAAGGTGGAAGCCTTCATTCATCTTTCCCCAATCGGGCGGCAATGTTTTTTTCTTGTGGACAGACGCCCTAACCCGACTTTCGCAGCTGGAAGGGTTTTAAATTATTTTTTGAGAATTCGGCTGCGAATTTGCCAATGATTTGAAGGTTTTGAGTTGCGAAAACGGTTTGGTGCAGACCCACCCCCTTTCACCAAAGGCGCTGGTTTTGGTAAAGTGCTGATCGTGGTTAAGGCCAAGCCATTTTTGCACTGTCACCATCGGTTTAAAAACGGGAAGGATCATTGTTACTGGAGCATCGCCGAAAAGGTGCGGACACAGCGCGGTTGGGTGCAGCGACCTCTGCTTTATTTGGGCGAGATCAATGACAGCCAGAAGGCGGCCTGGACGAAGGTCACGGAGGTGTTTGATCCGGAGCGGGAACAAACCCGCCCCGTGGCATTGTATCCGTCGGATCGGGAAGTGCCCGATCACGCCAGCGAGTATGGCGTGCAAGTGCGGTTGAGCGAATTTGAGTTGCGGCGTCCCCGGCAATGGGGCGCGAGCTGGATCGGCTGCCGTCTGTGGGAACAGTTGAAGCTGGATGAGTTTTGGCGCGAACGGTTGCCCGATTCACGGGAAGGGACTTGCTGGCGGCAGGTGTTGGAGACCTTGACGATTTATCGGTTGGTGGATCCGGGGAGCGAATGGCGGCTACACCGGCAATGGTTTGAGCACAGCGCGATGGCCGATTTGCTGGAGGCGGATTTTGCGCTGGCACAAAAGGACAATCTGTACCGTTGTCTGGACAAGTTGTTGGCGCACCGCGCGGCGCTTTTTGGGCATTTGCGGCAACGGTGGCAGGATTTGTTCGGGGTAAAGTTTGAAGTCTTGCTCTATGATTTAACCAGCACGTATTTTGAAAGCGCCCCGCCCTTTCCAGAAGGAGACAATCGCCGCTACGGTTACAGCCGGGACAAACGGCCCGATTGTGTGCAGGTGGTCATCGCGCTGATCGTCACGCCGGAGGGTTTCCCGCTGGCTTATGAAGTGATGGCCGGCAACACGGCCGACAAGACCACCCTGCGCGACTTTCTCAAAAAGATCGAGGAACTGCACGGCAAGGCCGAGCGTATTTGGGTGATGGATCGGGGCATTCCGACCGAAGAGGTGCTGGCCCAGATGCGGGTCAGCGATCCGCCCGTGCGCTATTTGGTGGGCACGCCCAAGGGCCGATTGAGCCGGCACGAGCAAGCGTTTTTGGAGCAGCCCTGGCAAGTGGTGCGAGAGGGAGTCCACGTCAAACTCCTGGCGGAGAAAGGCGAGCTGCTGGTCCTGGCTGAAAGCAAAGACCGGGTGAACAAGGAACGGTCCATGCGGCGGCGGCAATTAAAAGGGCTATGGAAGAGGCTCAAGGAACTGGCGCAAATGGAACTGAAGCGGGATCAACTCTTGCTCAAATTGGGCGCGGCCAGGCAACAGTATCCAGCGGCCTGGCGATGATCTCTTACTTCGCGAAGTTTCGGGGCATCAAGGACATTGGCCGCAAACGCGGGCTGGGCAACATGCGCGCGACGTGAGCCATTTTGGGCACGAAAAGGAGCAACGCGACACCCCCGCGTGAAGCCTTAATCGCCGTTTCCCTGGCGCGGAGAAGCGTTGTCACAGGAGGGACGAAACGGCGAGTCAATTGTTTGAGCCGTTTTCGTAGTGTCCTTGACAACGCGGAGCGAGCCATACAATCGAACGGCGATTCACGCGGAACAATCAATTCCTCTCAATGTCCCGCTGCTGCTGCCGGATGACTTCACGCGCTCTGGCAATGGCCTGTTACTCTTTCATGGAAAATCAATAGCTATTTTCAATTTGTATGCTTCCATACCCGCCTCAATTCCCTTCTTCAAGCGATTTCACCGCCGCCGCCAGTTCATTCAACTGTTGCTTCAGGTTTTGAATTTCCGCGCTTTGTTCCTGGATGGTTTTGTGCTCTTTGAGGAATTCGTTCAGGAGCATCACGTTGACCGCTTGGTAGCGAACGGTGTAAATGCCGTGCTCTTGGTCATGCACCACCAATTCCGGGTCCACTTTCTCAACCTGCTCGGCGATCAGGCCGAATTGCGGCGTGCCATTTGGATCAATGCCCGGCCTGTATTTGAACGTCACCGGCTTGAGCGCGAGCAGCACGTCGCTGGCGTCGCCCATGTTTTGGATGTCCGTCTTGAATCGCGCCGAAGAAGATTCGACACCGAGTTGGTTAAAACTATCAATATAGACCTGTGTTCCTGCGCTGATGGTAGTGCCATAAATGCCGGCGATGTAGGTATAGGTCTGGTTTCCGCCGGCGCCAATCCGGATTATGTCGTTATCTGTTGCGAGGCCGCTATTGCCGATATGGATGTTGTTGGTGCCGCTGGTGATGGCTTCGACGGCGAGGTTGCCCAAAGCAATGTTGTTGTTCCCGCTAGCCAGATTAGCAAGCGCATCATAGCCGATGGCCGTGTTGTTGTTCATGGGGTTTCCTTGGTCGTCGGTAGCCGCGAATGCCATATAACCGACGGCCGTGTTGCCGCTGCCGACCAGGTTACCGAGCGCAAACGCCCCGTCGGCTGTGTTATTGCCGCCCGTGTTCCAGTAAAGCGCTTTACAGCCATTGGCCGTGTTGTTGGAGCCGCTGTTGTTTTCAAAAAGCGCCTCATAGCCATTGGCTGTGTTCTGCGAACCGGTTGTGTTGGCGAGAAGCGCCTGAACGCCATTGGCCGTGTTGTTGGAGCCGCTCGTGTTGAAGAAAAGCGCTTCATAGCCATTGGCCGTGTTGTCGGAGCTTCTCGTGTTGTTGTAAAGTGCATCAATGCCGTTGGCCGTGTTGTAGGAGCCGCTCGTGTTTTTGTAAAGCGCCTGCACGCCATTGGCCGTGTTGTAGGAGCCGTTCGTGTTGAAGTAAAGCGCCTGAAAGCCATTGGCCGTGTTATCCGCGCCTTCGATGAAAGAACCGCCGATGTTGTAATAAAGTGCCTGGAAGCCATTGGCCGTGTTTTGAGAACCGCTGGCGTTGGAGTAAAGCGCCTGATAGCCATTGGCCGTATTATCCGCGCCATCCAAGATAGAACCGCCGATGTTGGAATAAAGCGCCTGATAGCCGATGGCCGTGTTGTCGGAGCCGTTCGTGTTGGACAAAAGCGCTTCGACGCCGTTGGCCGTGTTGCAGGCACCCGCCTGGTTAAACTCCAGCGCCTGCACGCCATTGGCTGTGTTGTTGGAGCCGCTGGTGTTTTCGTAAAGCGCCGCAACGCCGTTGGCCGTGTTGTAGGAGCCGTTCGTGTTGAAGTAGAGCGCCAGATAGCCATCGGCCGTGTTGTAGGAGCCGCCCGTGTTCTCTTCAAGCGCGGCAGCGCCATTGGCCGTGTTGTCGGAGCCGCTGGTGTCGGAGAGAAGGGCTTGAAAACCAACGCCGGTGTCGCCGTTTCCGCTGAGCGTCAAATTGCCCGCGCCCGAACCGGCAAAGAAGTTTTGCGTGCCAAAGGCCTGAACTAATGTGCTGGCCCCGGAGTAAATGATGCCGGCGCTGGCCGTCGTGGCCGGCAGATTCAGGGTGCCGGCCAGGGTGATGCTTCCCGCAGAGAAATTCCCGCTGCCGTCGCGCTTGACGATGGTGCTGACCGTGTCGGTATTGGTGGCCGTGTCGCCCAGCGTCACCACGCCGCTTACCGGCACCGCCGTGATGTCCGCGTTGCCGCTCACCGAGAGCACCCCGGCGTTGGTCAAGGTCGTCGAACTGCCCAGAGCCACCGCGCCGCCGCCGCTCAAGCCCGGCGCCGGCGTTGACGGTAATGGAACTATTCGCCAGTTGGCTGTTTTTTACGGCGCCAGACAATCCGGCGGCATTGCCGCCCTCGGCAAAAATGGCATAAGGGGTGGGCGTGGCCTGCTGCCGGGGACTCAGCAGGGTGAAGCTGCTGCTACCATTGGTTTCCACCGCGATTTGCAGCCAGTTGCTCTGGCCGTTCCACACGCTGCCGCCAAAATCCATCGTCACCGTGAACAGGCCGTTGGTCACGGCCACGGCGCTATTGGTGACCGGACCGGCGACGGCAGTGCCGCCGGCACTGTTGGTGAAGAGCGAGAATTGCAGGTTGTAAGTGCCGCTGGCCAGAGCGCCGTTGTTCTGCAACTGGCCCTGGTAGGTGAAGGCCGTGCCCTGGGCATGGGCGGTTGAGGGTTGAAGGTTGAGGGTTAAGAGCGCCAGCAACGCAGGCGCGGCCACCATATTTCCACTGCGATTTTTCATAAACTTCTCCTGATGGGTTTCGGGTTATCGGTTGACGCCTCTCCTTCAGGTTGATTGCGGGAAAAAATGTGAACCCTTACTGAAGATGATCTTATGATTTAAATCAAATGCTTTGTCAAGCCCAAAATGCTCAAAAAGCGAGCTTTCCACGAGATTTCTTATTTGCGCGGGAGATGCGCAACATGGAACCGGCTTGAATAATCAGGCTTTTCATGGCATCAATACTGTTCTGATTGAAGAACCACACGCATACAGTCCGATTACCATGCGTAAACAATGAGCTACTAATTTCTTTTCCGCGCCGCCTGGTTGATATTACCTGCAAAAAAAGGTGATGTATGAAACAGCGATTCATTCCGAATCAGGGGAACAATGAAAATCCCGCCAATGTGCAACCGCCCGCCGAGGCAGGCTTCATTGATGAAAAGCAACTGCTATCTCGGTTGCCGGTGAGTCGCCGCGCGCTATTCAACTGGCGCAATTCCGGCAAAATTCCCTCTGTGCGGCTTGGCGGACGCAAGATCCTTTTCCATTGGCCGAGCGTTGAAGCCGCGCTTTTGCGTCACCAACACGGCGGCGATTTTCAGTGCTGAAATACTAATCGCTTCCTGTCGGGTGGAGAACAAGAAGCGAACTGCCATGCCACGCTGCCACATTCCCGATTGGCGGGATTGAGCTTTACATGTGCACGACTTGGTTTCTCGCAAGGCTGTGGTTATCTCTGTCATGGGGTTATGAGGGTTAATCAAAAGTTTGGTCATATTGACCTCGCTTTCTAGCGAATTTTGGCGCATTAAAATAACAAGTCTGCGTTTTCGCGCAAGCGCATGGCCGCGCAATGACGGGTTGACAATGGTAACATAAATGATACTATATGAATGGCTCTTTTGAAATTCGGGAATTTGTCGAAAATGGACGTTCACCCTATGCCGAATGGTTTGACGGCCTGGACAACGTTACCGCAGAGCGCGTTGACAAATACCTGGGGCGGCTGGAACAGGGCAATTTCGGCGCGGCCAAAGCGTTGCAAGATGGAGTGTTTGAATTGCGGCTGGATTTTGGGCCTGGCTACCGCGTTTATTACGGGCGCGAAGGCCGGACAATCATCATTCTGCTGGGCGGCGGCAGCAAACGGCGGCAGGACGCGGACATCGTCGCCGCCGTGGAACGGTGGAAACGATACAAACAAACGAGACGATAAAAATGATTACAACACGACCTCACAGCGAGACGATTATCGCGCGGATCAGACGCGACCGGGAATTTGCCCGGCTGTTCTATGCCGGCGCGGTGGAAATGCTCTTGGAAGGCGACGCCGCCGGGGCGTTTGTCCCGGTTGCGCGACCTGGTGAACGCCCAAATTACCTTCAAGGAATTGTCGCGGCAAACCGGCCTGGGCGAAAAGTCCCTTCACCGGATGCTCAATCGCAACGGCAATCCCACGGCCCGCAACCTGGGCGCGATTGTGCGGAGTATTGCCGAGGACTTGGACATCAAGCCGCGTATTGAATTTGCCATGTGCCGTTAAACAATGGCTGCGAAACGAAAATTTGCTTCCTCAAAAAACAAATGGCAGACTATCCGGCGGCGTTACACATGGCATTTGCGACCGCCATACGAGGATGAATTCGACCGGGTGCAATGGTGGAAAAGTTCTTCTAACAAAATTGAACCTGTTGCGGCGTTGTATGAACTCGCCCGGCGTCATCCCTTGATTGCCCAAACGTCGCTCGACAGGATTCAATTGCCTGGTTCCCCGCCGCTAATCCCGTTGCCGCCTTTTCTCGGCCCGAAACCATCGCTCCGCGTGACGCGCTGCCTGGCGATGAAGTCATGGCCAAAATTAACAAACAAAGAAAAGGAGGATTGGAAATCGAACATCGGGAAAGTAAAAGGCTTTGATTTACGCCCCGCCAAATCCCTGTGCATCAATGTCGTAGAATTGGCTCATTTAGCAGTCTGGCAGGCGCGTAACGAAGCGGCAAAATTTCTGTCTGGGGCAGAATATCCGGCGCGTGGTCTCGGTTGGTATCCTACGGACGACGAATATGAAGTTGCCGTTGCGAAGCAAGCAGTTGAAGCATTCCGTAAAGGTTATTTGATTTTAGGGGTTGCCCCTGATTTGAAGCAGGACAAGGCGGAATCTGTCCTCATGGAAATTTACAGCAAACACTCCCTGCCAAATCCATTTTCCAAACGCAGCCAACGGGCGCGTTGGCAAGATTGGCTCCCTTGCATTTCACGTTTCGAGGATGCCGAAACCAGCGAGCACAAGGCAAAATCTCAAGAATTTGCTCACTACCGCCGCCTCGTGGATGGAATCCGATTTATTTGAGTATTTCCGGCTATCGTGCCGCTAACACATCCCCGCTTAAAAGCACAGTCTCACAATAGAATTTCCACTTGCAATCGCGGAAATTTTCCGCGTGTTTATGAGCAAGAAAGAAATTCAAACGGCAATGCCGGCCGAAGGGTCGGCATTTATTTCGGAGAGTCAACTTTTGGAAAAAATTCCTGTTTGCCGCAGAACTCTCAATACTTGGCGACAGCGAAAGCTGATTCCATTTATCCGGCTACCAGGCACACGGAGGGTTTTGTATGATTTTGAATCTGTCCGCGCGGCGCTTTTGAGAATGGAAAGCGGAGGTAGCCAATGACCCGCCAGCTTCCACCGTTTTTACATGATATGCTCGCCGCGCCTCCCCATGCCGGTGAGGGCGTCCACGATTGGCTTTTCAGAGTCGCGCGGCAACTTCACGCCCATTTGACTGCCGGCGAAATCATCGTATTGCTTGAAAGTCGCGTTGCCGGCTGTGGCCGCCATGTGAGCCGAAAGGAGATTGAGGACGCAGTAAAAAATTCCATTGGCTGTGCTTGGCAGCCGCAAGGCAACGCCGTAGATGTGCGATCCGTGAGCAAATGGCCGAGACTGAACGCGGAATTGCGGGCGGCAATCATCCGTGACGGCGGCGGGCTGGCGGACTTGTGGGAATTGTCCAGGCCGCGGATTGAGGACAACTTGGCACATACCGAGGAAATGATTGACCGGCTGTTCCCTGGCAATCCGCTTTTGTGCTGTGGTAAATCCAATTCTGATTTTGACACCAAACCGCGTGAATCGTGGCGCGGTGAATTATCACAACTTGCGCTGGTTGTCCCGTCGCCCATGTCCGCGCTCATGGGCTTGACCAAAGAAGGAAAAAAATCAGCGCACACATTGACCAACACCGGCCTACATCGGAGCTTGTTATCAACACGCAATTTTGGAGCGTCTCGCCATGACCGTCCCACGTTGTGACCGCAGGTTTTCCGGCGAACGCCTGGCCTGATAAACCGGTTGAATTGCGCAAGAAAAAACTGCGCCAGGTTCGCAAACGCGAAGGCCGTTATCTATTGCGCAGCAACCTCAGCGCCCAGGAACCGGAGAAGTTGTGGCAGTTTTACATTCAGTTGACTCAAGTCGAAGCCGCCTTCAAAGACCTCAAAGACGATCTGGCCTTGCGCCCAATTTATCATTCCGATGAACAACGGATTGAGGCGCACATTTTTGTTTCATTCCTGGCGTATTGTCTGCAAGTCCATTTGCGCGCTCGCCTGCGGCCTTTGGCTTCGGGTTTAACTCCGCGCGCCGTTTTGGACAAGTTCGCAGCCATGCAGATGCTCGATGTGCATTTTCCCACCACCGACGGACGGGAATTGATTTTCCACCGTTACACCCAACCCGAGAATGACCATAAAATGATTTTGGCACAACTGGGCTGGGAACTGCCGCCCCAATCTCCGCCTCGGATCACTCAGAAGGGAGAGCTACTACCGGAATAAACCCTTGGTGCAGACCTTTTGAATAAAATTGCCTTTTTTAAGGGATTTTTGCGCCTCATCCCTTCCAGTTGCGAAAGTCGGGTTAATGGCTGAGCCGTTTATAAAACTGTCAAAAGTGAGGACCCGTTCGCGGATTCATTTGCCGGGTGAATTGGTTTCGGTTTTAACACCGAGTTTCGCATAGGCGTCGCGGGCCTTGCTCAATGCGCTCCCGGTTTCGTTGCGCTGTCGCGTCAACTCCGCCTGCGGTAAATGTTCCTGTTGAGAGGAATCCAGCTTTTCCTGGCAACGGGTGAGTGCCGCGATGGCCTGCTGCCAAAGCTCGGCTTGCCGGGCGCGCGAAATCCCCGGAGAACCAGCGACCTGTCGCGCAACCTTTTGCCTCATCCTGAAGAACCCCCGCCAGCAGGTCCTGAGACGAACCGTTTGAGGGGTCGCGTTCCGCCAGCGCTTCGGCCAGCCGCACGGCCTCGTCGAGATTTGTCAGTCCCTCGTCAAAGCGACCCAGCGCAATCTGCGCCGTTCCGAGGTCGCTGTGGATTTCACTCCAATCTCGGGCGTGACGGGCGTCGTCCGGCTCCCGGTCCACCAATATTTTCTTCCACTGAAGGGCTTGCTCGAACTGCGGCAGGGCGTTGGAGGGCTGGTCCAGTTGCATTTCAGCGTCTCCCACATTCGCGTGCGCAACATAACATCATGTGCGCCTCCCTGGAATTGAGCGTCGGGTCCAGAGGGCGATCCAGCCACTGCTTCCCGTAAGGCAGGTAATATTGCTCCAAGGCCTCCTTCGCCCGATCCTGGTCCATCAAAACGTTTCCGATCCTGAAATGCGCGATTCTCACCCTATATTCGAGATTCGTGTCACCGGGATTTTGGTTGAGCAACTGCTGAAACAAATCAAGGCTTCGTTTGAAGTGATCTATGGAATCGGTTTGACGGTTGAGCATTTGCAGAATCCCACCGACCTGATCTTCGGTTTGGGCCAATTGTCGTCAACAATTGCCCGTCATTTGGCTGGGTCTTGACCAAGTTCTGCTCAATCGTCAATGACTGGCTGGCGAACCGCAATGCGTTGCTGTAGTCACCTACAGTGTTCGGGATAAACTGCATTGCCAAAGGCGTACGCCAGCTCGGCGTCAAGTTCCGCCAGTTCGCTTTCGTAAGCCTGGTCACCCCCGTTGGTGCCGCCGAGCGATTCCAGGAAGTTGAGGCTGATTTGCGCCAGGGCCTGTTGAGCCTCGGTGGCGCCAATGAGATCACGGAATTTGGGCGCCACCTGCTGGAACATGTCATCCACAAAATGGCTGGCGCTCAAAAAGCGTTGCTCCGCCAGTTTTTGCGCCGCTTCCGCCTCTTCGCGTTGTCTTTCAGCGCGGACCAGCCCGATGCTCGTTCCGATGACACCCAGAACGAGCGCGACAACGATTGCAGTTCCTGCGGCGAACGCCAGCTTGTTCCGGCGAAACGGCTTTCTGAAATCGGTAAGCCGTCGAGGGCGGCCGGGCGACTGACCGGTTCATTGTTGAGATGGCGTTTGAGGTCGGCGGCGAGATCCGTTGGCCGTTTCGTAACGCCGCGTCCGGTCCTTTTCGAGACATTTCATCACGATCCAATCCAGATCGCCCTTGAGCAGCGTGATCGTCTCCTTCACCCGTAGCAGCCGACGTGAGGAGGCTCTGACTTCCTCTTCGGAGCTTGGCGTGTCGGACGATTTTAATTTGAGCCTCCTCACGTCGGCTGCTACCAACGTTTGGCTGAGCTTCGTGCTCGGCCGCATCGGCTCCTTCTCGCGGATGGTCTTCCGCATCGCGTCAATACCTTGCGACATCAATTCGTTCGGGTCAAATGGCGTGCTGCCGGCCAGCAATTCGTAAAGCAGCACGCCGAGGCTGAATAGATGTCGCTGCGGGTGTCAACGTCCAGCCCGCTCATCTCTGCCTGTTCGGGACTCATGTAGGCCGGCGTGCCGATGAACTGATGCAACTGCGTATAGACCGTCGCGTCCGTTAGCCTTCCTTCCGTCGCTTTGGCAATTCCAAAATCAATCACCTTGGGCACCGGCACGCCGTCGTGCAGCGTAACGAGAATGTTCGACGGTTTGATGTCGCGATGAATAATTCCCTTTTGATGCGCGTGCTGGATGGCCTGACAGACTTTGATGAACAGATCCAGCCGTTCTTTCGTGGAGAGATTATTTTGGTCGCAGTAATCGGTGATGCGGATGCCGCGCACCAATTCCATGACGAAGTAAGGCCGGCCCGTTTCGGTGGTGCCCGCGTCCAAGCACTTTGGCGATGTTCGGATGATCCATCATCGCCAGCGCCTGCCGTTCCGCCTCGAAGCGAGCGACGACTTGCTTGGTGTCCATGCCGAGCTTGATGACTTTGAGCGCCACGCGACGACGCACCGGCTCGGTTTGCTCCGCGACATAGACCACGCCGCAACCGCCCTCGCCGACTCTCTCTAGAATCTTGTAACGACCGATCTTCTGGCCCACGGCTTCATCCGGCGCGTCGGCGATTTCCAGTTTCATCGTCGCCTTGGCGGTGGGTTTGTCCTTCGGCGACAATTCGTCCGGCGCGTCGTGCGCGGCCAGCAGGGCTTCCAAGCGCTGGCGCAGGGCGGGATCACCTTCACACATGACGTCCAGAAATGCGGCGCGTCTGTCCGCCGGTTTTTCCAGCGCGAGTGTAAACAACGCTTCTTCGCGATTTTGGGATGATGACATGGCTGATTTGGATTCGCTCATTTGATCCTACATGCGCATTCCAGTCACTTAAAGTATGAATAAATCTTTGATATACTTTTTGCCCCCGGTTTGCGCATGATGAGGAGGAAGGCTATGAACACGAACGAGTTCAAATTCTATTGTTCGCACTGCGATCAGCCGCTGAAGTGCGAACCTCAATTCGCCGGTCGGCAGATCCAATGCCCGGCCTGCCAGCATCTCATCCGCATTCCCAATCCGCCGGCGGGCATGGGTTTCACCCAGGTTCAGCCGGAATCCGGGCAGCACCTGGGACACGCATCTACCGAAGGGCAACAAAGCCTGATTGATTCGGGGATCGCAAGGTCAGCGCGATGACGAACCGCGCATTTCGACCGTGAGCCAGGACCGCGCGTAAGCCCACCATTGTTTGGCTGTGGGCACGGCGATGCCGAGCGCGGCGGCGGCTTCCTCGAAATTCAGGCCCACGAAGTAACGCAACTTCACCAGTTCCGCCTTGCGCGGATCGATGGCGGAAAATTTTTCCAACACCTCATTGATGGCGAGCAACTGATCGTCGTCCGCAACCGGAGAAGAGATTTCAATTCCATCCAGGTCAACGACCTCGACACCCGCACCCGCGTTTCGCCGCCAGTCTGCGCCGGGCGTGTTCGATCAGGATGCGGCGCATCGCCTCGGCCGCCGCACCGAAGAAATGGGCGCGGTTCTTGAAAGTCGGCGCGTCCTCGCCGCCCAGCCGCATCCAGGCCTCATGCACGAGGGCGGTGGGTTGGAGGGTATGGCCGGCGGCTTCATTGGCCATCTTCTGCGCCGCCAGACGGCGGAGTTCTTCGTAAACGATGGGAAGTAGTTCGGCGGTGGCTTTCGGATCACCACGTTCCACCCGTTCCAAAATTTGTGTGAACTCGCTCAAGACTCCAGAATAAAGGCATCGTCACCTGAAATAAAGCGGAAGCGACATATGGCCACGGATACCGCTAATGGGCACGGATAAATTTTACAAAAGGAAACGAAGGAAACGGGGGGAATGACTAATTTCCAAATTCTAATGACTGAGGAATGACCGAATGAAGAATGAGGATTGAGGATTGAGGATTGAGGAATGACCAGTCTTCGCTGAGGCTACGCCGGGCAGGATGGTGGACGGGAATCTTTGATTAAACGGCGGTCGTCGTGAGTCATGGATTCAAGAGAAGTTCCGGCTGTTCGGCCATTTTGCCGAGAATTTTCCCGGCCAAATTCTGGAAGTCGCCAAATGCTTCTTGAACCGCGACGGCGTGATTTCCGATAGCCCCGTCTGCGGGAGTGAGCCTAAAGATGGGCTTGCGGGCTTCCTGGGCCATCGGCACGAGGCTGCGATAATGTTTTAGTGTGGCAAGACAATGGGTATCCGTTGCAGGGGTTAATGACCCGCCACCGGATTCGCCCAAAACACTTTCGTGATAAATGCCCGGCATACGATTGACCCATCGGTCGTACGCCTTGACGGGGCGGCTTAGGCGGACGCTGTGTTGCTGAACGATGTATCCCAGCGGGGTCATTCTGCCTTTGGGCAATTCAAAAGTTGTGGCGCGCCAATTGTCAAGTCGTTTCCGCCAAAGATTGCGCCAGGAACGGAGTGTCGGGCCGAGGTTTTGGAGACCTTGCAAGGAAAAAAGGTCAGCGCCAAGCGGAATAACAATGCAGTCAGAACCGATGAGAACGGATCGGTTGATCGCACCAAGATTCGGGCCAACGTCAGCCAGAATCAGGTCGGCGTTAACGCGTTGTGCGGCTAGCTGGGCGACCTGCCAAAATGCCGTCAGGATTCGGAATGGACGATAAAGATTGTTGTCGCCCATGCTTTCGGGCCAGACATTGGACAAGGTTTCTTCAAAGCCAGCCAAGGCGACATCGCCCGGGATGAGATGCAGGCCAGTGCCGACGTTATTCAAAATCGGCTCTTGCAGGTCACCCACTTCCGTGAGCGGCTGAACGGCGCGATAGACGGTGTTCGGGCCGGTGGAATTTTCCCAAAGGGATTCCAGCTTGTCCTCATCGAGAAACGCGGCGGTGAGATTGGCCTGCGGGTCGAGGTCAATGGCGACCACCCGTTTTCCCAATTCGGCAAACATCCACGACAGATGATAGACAAGCGAGGTTTTGCCGACGCCGCCCTTGTTGTTGAAAAAAGTGACGACTGGAATGCTCATGTTTTTTCGCGGATCGTGACTAGCACGTTTGACGGCTCGACATGAAATTCAGCAAGCGGATTTCCATTTTTGTGGAGTTCAGCCTGGGCTGTGGCGATGCCCACGCCGAAGCGCTGCACGAAGCCGAGCACTTTCATGGCATCCGCAAGGTTGGGATTGCGGTAATCCGTGACGCCTGGCCTTCCGAAATTTTCAACGGTGACGGCACCAAAGGGTCCGCCAGGATTGTGCATTTCAATCCGGTCGTTAAACCAATAAACACGGACAGGAGTGTTGGTGTTTTCGTAGCTGCGGTGCATGATCGCGTTGCGTGCGAACTGTTGGAGCGCGGCGCGGGGATACGGCGAAGTGCGTCTTTCGGTGTTCTCCGATGTAATGTCAACTTCCGTTCGATTGTGCGCGTCAAGCTTTTCGTCGAGGCGACGCAGAACTTGGGCAATCGGGCCGTCAATCAAGGTTTCGTCAATTACCGCATCCGACCATTTGCCGCCGTTGATGCGCAGAAATTGAACGTAGGCGCCCGCCAGCCAATCGCGTGGTGCCTTGCCAACCACCAGCAATCCGAGCACCGTCGGGGTGGGCGTATCAGATGCTGCAATCATCTTGCACGCGGCCAGTCGTTGCTCGTAACTCCGCTCGTTTGCCGCGAGTATGTCGGCAGCGAAGGCATTCGTCAGGTATTCCTCCTCAAATGAGACGCGGCTTAATGATTCCAAGGTGGCTGAGGAAACCGGCTGAACATCAAATGGAATATCCCGATGACGCCGACGTTCGCTCAAAATCCGTTCATCTTGAGCGGTGGCGATTCCGCGTCGCGGGCCGATCCGAATCCAAATTCGACCCTTGAAGCGCACTGGCGGAGCATCGGCGGGTAGCACGGTCACAACCGCCAATTCAACCCCATTTACTAGTCGTTTTTCAACAATCAACGTAGGCGGCGGCAAAATTTGTCCGTCAGTCTTCATGTCAGCAAGCGTCCGAAGAAGCCCGTCTGCATCCTTGCCGCCAAACCCGATCGGCGTGCCGTCGTCTTTGGCTCCAACAAAAAGCACTCCTGCTTTTCGATGATCGGGCAGATCGTTGGCAAACGCGCAGACAGCCTGACGGCATCTTTCGGGCGCATCACCACCCCAGCTTTCTTTGCGTTCGGCCAAATCGGTCTCCGTGTCTGACAGAAGCGCTTCCAACTCATGGTCCGAATATCTCATAATCGTGCTTTTAAAGTATCAAAAGACGATGTGGGTACCGGCACGGCCTCCTCCAGCACGCGGGCGCGGATGCGCTCGCGCAAACCTTTCACCGTCACCACATCCACCGCGCAGCCCAGCAAGCGCTCCAGGTCAGATTGCAAGCCGCCCAGGTCCAGCAGACTGCGACCAGGCTCCAGTTCGACCACAAAATCCAGATCACTCAACTCCACTTCATCGCCCCGCGCCGCCGACCCGAACAATTTCAGTGAAACCGCTCCGTGTTTGCGGGCGATATTCAAAATCTGCTCGCGCTTTGACCGGACTAAAGTTCGCTTGCTCATGTCAGGAAGATGGCTGATTCGGAAATAAATTAGAAGCCCAATCCCTTCTAAGAATGAGGAATGAGGAATGAGGAATGAGGATTGAAGGCTTCCACCTTCGCCTGGCCTACGGTGGACAGGGAAGAATGAGGATTGAGGAATGACCGAATGAAGAATGAGGATTGAGGAATGAAGAATGATGAATGCCCGGCAAGCCGATTACTTCAAACGCTTCGAGATGTGAATACTGCTGCGGGTCACCAGCCGTCGCTGCGTTTCCGCCGCTTCGCTATGGCGCGGCAGGCAGACCCGCGCTCCGGGGTGGATTCGGAGGCGGCGACGGTTTTGCCTTTGGCGGGCTTGCAGGGTTTTTTGGGTTTCCGGGGCATATAGAAAGTTGCTTGGGCGGGCAAGCAGCGTTCGAATTTGCGGGCACAATTATGAATCAGGAAAGCATGAGCCGCGCAGAGATGGGAAACTTGCTTAAAATGGCCTGCTTGACCGCGCGGTCAAGTTTGACCGAAAACGAGCTTTACCCGCTTGCCGGGCTTGTGGTATTACGCAACTTGCGTAACGCAATATGCGTAATATGGAAAACCCATTATGAGAAACCCATTCGAGTATGGCGGTGTGGTGAGCGGCGAGGCGTTCTGTAACCGGGAAAAGGAGACGACCGACCTGATCCGGGCGATGGAGAACGGGGAGAAGCTGTTCGTGTTCTCGGAGCGGCGCTACGGCAAGACCTCGTTGGTGCGTGCTGCCTTAGGCAAGCTTCCCAAGAAGGGCTACGTCTGCGCCTACGTGGATTTGTGGCCGACGGACAGCGAAGCCACCTTTGTCACCACCGTCGCCAAGGCGATCACAGAATCCATGAGCACATCGGTAGAGAAGGTATTGGAGACGGCGAAAAAGTTTTTCAGCAGCCTGTCGCCCAGCGTGACAATGGATGAGGAGGGCAAACCCGTGTTGACCTTGGGCTTGGGCAAGCACGCCCGGATCGGGCCGGCGCTGGATGAGGTTTTGGAGACTCCAGCGCGAATCGCGGCGAAGGGCGGACCGCGCGTGGCGGTGGTGTTTGATGAGTTTCAGCAGATTCTGGAATACGGCAACGACCAGGTGGAGCGGAAGCTGCGCAGCGTGATCCAAAATCACCGGGAGGTGGGTTACCTCTTCCTGGGCAGCCGCAAACATCTGATTCAGAAAATGGTTCTGGACCGCAACCGCCCTCTGTATCGGGCGGGCGGACACTATCCGCTCGGGCCAATTGCGGAGAAACATTGGCAGCCATTCATCCGCCAGCGCTTTGCGGATGCGGACAGGGGCATTGACCAGAGACTCATCCACGAGGTATGCAAACTGACCCAAGGACATCCGTTTTACACCCAACACCTGTGCCACGTGCTCTGGGAGTTGTGTGAGCCGAAGGCCGGGGTGAACGCAGAAATGCTCCGGGCAGCGGTGAAGGTGTTATTGGAGCGGGAAAGCTACGCCTACACGACGTTGTGGGAGTCACTGACCCTTTCGCAGAAGCGATTTTTGACGGGATTGGCTGCCGAGCCTGCCGGAGTGAAGGTCTTTGCCGGAGAATTCGTGAGCCGCCACGGACTTAGTTCAGCATCCAATGCCCAACGCGCCGTTCAGTCCCTGCTGGTTAAGGATGTTATTGACCGGGACAACGGCTCGTTTCTGATTACGGATCGGTTCTTCCGTCTGTGGATTCAGCTCGTGCAGTTGGTATGAGCATTTTCAATCTTCATTCCAGCGTCGTTGGGCACTACCGCGATTTCGTCCGTTCGTTTTTCACCGTTGCCGACGACCGCGCCCGCGAATTCATTGATCATGAATTGCTGGATGAAGCGCGGCTGTGGCCGGAGGCGCTGCTCCAAATCCGTCCGACGCCCGCGTTGCATCCGTGGATGACCTCGCCGCTCGCGGCGTTATTCTGCCTGAAACGGCGCAGATTTTCCGCAATGAGCGCGGAGAACCATTTTTTCTCTACCAGCATCAAGTCGAGGCGATGGATCATGCCAGCCGCCGTGAAAGTTACGTCGTTACCAGCGGGATTTCGTTCGTAAACGCGAAAAGTTTCATCAAAAAAGATCAGCATATCTCTTTGGTGCGTTGGACCTCATATGATTTTTTCCGGCCGCAATGGCCGATTCGATGAGCTTGTCGAAATCGGCGTCAATCTCGAATACGCTGGTAAACTCGGCGAACGCCCAGCGACCAAACTTGCCGAGATTGTTGACGCACGGAATCCAGCAGGTGCGGACGGTGTTGGCCGGGATCGCGCAGATCGAAGCCATCATTTGGCTTATGTTTTCCCTCTGCAATACGTTTGTCAGCCATCGTATGCCGCGGCAGATTTTAGGCAATCGAAAAAAGACGGCAGCAAGGTGCGCATGCACGACATCCATGGTCGTTTTCGTCATTCCTGGCCACCGTCCTGTCCGCCGTAGCCTCTTGGCGTAGGCGGAAGCCGGTGGCGAAGGTGGCTGCATTTCTTTGCGGCCTTCGTGACCTTTGCGTGAGAATGTGCTTTTCCCCTTTCCATTCGCGTCTCTTCGCGCCAATTCGCGGTCAAGTCTTTCCCGTCTTTGTGTTCTTCACGTTCTCTGCGATTAATTTTGTTTCGTGTATTTCGTGGTTAAACTCTGCGTCTTGGCGCCTTTGCGTTAAAAATCCGTGCCCATCCGTGGTCGGCTTTTGAATCCCATCTTCGTTCACCTGCGTCATCCGCGGTTAATCCTAATTTTCCTCTTCAAAAATCACGTTCCTGGGCAACATGACATTTTTCCCTTTTCCTGTTCAACTCGTCGCATGTACGCAATATCGTGCGCCCCGTTTCCGGGGAGCGCAACCGTCCCGGTCGCCCTCCGCTTTTCTCTATCCGTGCCGGTCCGCCGCAGCCCAGGCAAAGGCGGATTCATCAGTGTTCATCCGTGGTTAATGTTTTGTCAAATTTGCGTAAATTCGCGTAAAATTTTACTGTCGTTTCCCCTTATTTTATGCATGTTTACGCATTTTACGCATTTTTCTTCACGTTTTTTTTCGCACGCGCCCCGCATGCACTCCTGCTGGCGCGTTAACGCTGCCGCGGGTCACAGACCCGCGCTCCGGGATGGCCAAAAAATGCGAAGTATTCGCCAATGGAGGTGAGGAGTCCGTTGCGGTCTTGAACCAAACTCTCTTCGCGAACATAGCAAACACCAACTAATTTTTATGGCTAAAACATCAAATTCCTCAAAATTCGTCTATTTATTCGGCAATAAAAAGGCCGACGGCAACGGCTCCATGAAACCGCTTCTCGGCGGCAAAGGCGCCAACCTCGCTGAAATGTCCCGCATCGGCCTTCCTGTTCCCCCGGGATTCACCATCACCACCGAGGTTTGCACGCATTATTATGCGAATAAACGTTCCTATCCGAAAACCCTAACCGGCCGCGTAGAGGAGGGAATCAAATTCATCGAAAAGGTCATGGGAACCAAATTTGGCGACCAATCCGCGATGCCGCTGCTGGTGTCTGTGCGCTCGGGCGCGCGGGATTCCATGCCAGGTATGATGGACACGATTTTGAACCTGGGTTTGAACGACCAAACGGTTTTGGCGCTCGTCAAAGCGACTAATAATGAGCGGTTTGCGTGGGATTGCTACCGGCGGTTCGTCCAGATGTATGGCGACGTGGTGATGGGCGTGCAAAAGGCCGCCGACGAAGATCACGAGCCGTTTGAAGTCGTCATCCACAGCCTCAAGCACGAGCGTTATCACGACGACATCGAGGACACCAAGCTGAATGTCGCGGATTTGAAGGAATTGGTGGCTCGTTTCAAGAATCTCATCAAACAGCGGACCAACAGTGAGTTTCCGCAGAATCCGTGGGAGCAACTTTGGGGGGCCATCGGCGCCGTGTTCGGCTCGTGGATGAATGACCGCGCCATGGTGTATCGCCGCAAATACAATATCCCAAGCGAATGGGGAACGGCGGTCAACGTGCAGGCGATGGTTTATGGCAATACGGGCGAAAAATCCGGGTCGGGCGTGGCGTTTACGCGGGACCCGGCGACCGGCGAAAAGGTTTTCTACGGCGAATTTCTCATCAACGCGCAGGGCGAAGACGTGGTGGCCGGCATCCGCACCCCCGAACCGGTGGCGCAATTGAAAAATCATCTGCCTGCCGCGTTCACGGAATTGGAAAGCATCCGCCAGACATTGGAATCGCACTTCAAGGATGTGCAGGATTTTGAGTTCACGATCCAAGAGGGGCAGGTCTTCATGTTGCAAACGCGCAACGGCAAGCGCACGGGCCTTGCCGCCGTCCGTTTCGCCATCGAGATGGAAAAGGAAAAGTTGATTGATTGGAAGACGGCGGTCAGACGTGTTCCGGCGGACCAATTGGACCAGGTGCTGGCGCCGGTGTTTGACCGCAAAGCCGTTAAAGCGGCCAAAGTGATTGCCAAAGGGTTGCCGGCCGGCCCGGGGGCCGCCTGCGGAAAAATTTATCTCAATGCCGACCGCGCGGCGGCGGCGGCCGCCAAGGGCGAAAAGGTGCTGCTCGTCCGCAATGAAACCACGCCGGAAGATTTGCGCGGGATGATTGCCGCGGAAGGCATTCTCACGGCCAAAGGCGGCGTGAGTTCACATGCGGCGCTCGTGGCGCGTCAAATGGGCAAGGTCTGCGTCTGCGGCGCGGGGGCACTGAACATTGATTACACCGCCAAGACACTGGCCGTGAATGGCGACAAGTTTAACGAGGGCGACTTTCTCTCGATCAGCGGGACGGTCGGGGAAGTTTATCCGGGCCGTCTGCAGACGGCGGCGTCGGAAGTGGTGCAGGTGTTGGTCGAGAAATCGCTGGATGAGAAGGAAAGCGCGACGTTTGGGATGTTCAAGAAGCTGATGGATTGGTGCTCGAAGGCGACCAAGATGGAAGTGCGCACCAATGCCGACACGCCGGAGCAGACGAAGAACGCGCTGGCGTTTGGCGCCTCGGGAATCGGGTTGTGCCGCACCGAGCACATGTTTTTCGAAGGCAATCGCATTGACGCGATGCGCGAGATGATTCTGGCCCACAACGTTGAGGAGCGAAAGATTGCGCTGGCCAAATTGCTGCCCTATCAGCGGGGCGATTTTGAAGGCATCTTCCGCGCGTTGAAGGGATTGCCGGCGACCATCCGGTTCCTGGATCCGCCGCTGCATGAATTTCTGCCGCACGAAGACAAAGCGCAACAGGACCTGGCCGCGAAGATGAATGTGCCGGTGGAAAAAATCAAACTGCGGGTGAAGGAATTGCACGAGTTCAATCCGATGCTGGGTTTCCGCGGCTGCCGCCTGGGGATCGTTTATTCGGAAATTTCCGAGATGCAGGCGCGCGCCGTTTTTGAAGCGGCGGCCAATGTCCATGCGGAAGGCATCAAAGTGAAGCCTGAAGTGATGATTCCGCTCGTTGGTTTTAAGAAGGAGTTGGACCTGCAGGTGGAGGTTGTCCATCGCGTGGCGCGGGAAGTGATGAAAGAGAAGAAAGTGAAGCTCAACTACCTTGTCGGCACGATGATTGAGATTCCGCGCGGCGCGCTGACGGCGGATGAGATTGCGCAGACGGCCGAGTTTTTCAGCTTTGGCACGAACGATTTGACGCAGACCTGCCTGGGAATGAGCCGGGACGATTCGGGCAGTTTTCTGCCGCCCTACACGGAACTGGAAATCGTGAAGACGAATCCGTTTGCGAGCATTGACCAGACGGGGGTAGGCAAATTGATGGAGATTGCGGTCGAACTTGGACGCAAGACGCGGCCCAACATCAAGTTGGGAATTTGCGGCGAACACGGGGGCGACCCGAACTCGGTGAAATTCTGTCACAAGCTCGGATTGACCTATGTGAGCTGTTCGCCTTTCCGCGTGCCCGTGGCGCGATTGGCCGCCGCACAGGCCGCGCTGGAGGACATTAAAAAATAAATGAAGGGACACGCCTAGAGTAGTGTTACCAACACTTCTTTACAATGAACGCCGGAACGGACCCTCACCTCTCCCTGGCCCTCTCCCCTCCCATCAGAATGGGAGCGGAGAGGGAACAGCAGAAGAACGCGAATTTTTTTCGGCATGTCCAACGACTGGGGACCGGTTTCACGAATTGGAAAGCTATTATTGTAACACTACACTGGCGCGTCCCCCTTCATTTAGAAAAAACCAAATAGGCAAACGCCGATAAACTGGCACATAATTTATGATAAAAAACAAATCACTACTTCGTATTAGCGCGGCGCTGGCCGTGTTATTTGGCGCCGGCAACGCTTTTGCCGGCGACGCGGACATCAACCTGCCCGACTTGAAAGGCGTGACGTTCCTCAACGGAGCCGTGGGCGGACCCACGCTGTTGTATTTGGGGCTGGCTTGCTGTGTCATCGGCGCGCTGTTCGGCTTCTGGGAGTTTGTCCGTTGCCGCGCGTTGCCCGTCCACAAGGCAATGAGCGACGTGTCGCACATGATTTGGGAGACGTGCAAGACCTACCTTTGGCAACAAGGGAAATTTCTGGTGTTGCTCTGGGCGATGATTGCGCTGTGCATTGTCTATTATTTTTACGGATTGGGCGGCAAGACCCCCGGCGAGGTGGGAGTGATTCTGGCGTGTTCGGTGCTGGGCATCCTCGGCAGTTACGGCGTGGCGTGGTTTGGCATCCGAATCAACACGTATGCCAACAGCCGCGCGGCCTTCGCGTCGCTGAAAGGCAACTCGTTGCAAACGCTCTTTATCCCGTTGCGTTCGGGAATGAGCATCGGGCTGTTGCTGGTTTGCGTGGAATTGGTTTGCATGATCGGGATTTTGCTGTTCATGCCGCCGACCTTGGCGGGGGCGTGCTTCATCGGATTTGCCATCGGCGAATCTCTCGGCGCGGCGGCGTTGCGCATCGGCGGCGGGATCTTCACCAAGATTGCCGACATCGGCTCGGATTTGATGAAGATTGTATTCAATCTGCCGGAAGATGATCCGAAGAATCCGGGCGTGATCGCGGACTGCACGGGTGACAACGCGGGCGACTCGGTGGGGCCGACGGCGGACGGTTTTGAGACTTACGGCGTGACAGGTGTGGCGTTGATTGCCTTCCTGTGCCTTTCGTTGGCGGCCGCGCCAGCCATTGGCGCCAAGTTGATTGTCTGGATTTTCGTGATTCAAAGCCTGATGGTGCTGGCGTCGCTGGGTTCGTTCTACGTCAACAAGGCTGTCAGCGTTTCGCTCTACAACAACAAGAAGGATTTCAATTGGGAGCAGCCGCTGACCAATCTGGTGTGGCTGACTTCGATTGTTTCCATCATCGCCGCGTTTGTGGCCAGCAATTTCCTCATCGGGGATTTTCGCGACGCCACCGGCCAGGCCGACCCGAACCTGTGGTGGGTGCTGGCGGCGATTATCTCGTGCGGCACGCTTGCCGGGCCGCTGATCATGGAATTCACGAAAATTTTTGTGAGCACCAAATCGCGGCACGTGCGTGAAATCACGACCGCCTCGGGGCAGGGCGGGGCGTCGCTGAATATTCTTTCCGGTTTTGTGGCCGGCAACTTTTGCGCGTTCTGGATGGGCCTGGTCATCATTGCCCTCATGTCCTGTGCCTACGAATTTTCGCAAAACCCGGCGGTGCAGGTGTTGATGCCCGCGCAATTCAAATTCGCCGCGCCAATCTTTGCCTTCGGCCTGGTGGCGTTCGGGTTTTTGGCGATGGCGCCGGTGATTATTGCGGTGGACAGTTTTGGTCCCGTGACCGACAACGCGCAGTCCATTTATGAATTGAGCCGCATCGAAGCAGTGCCGAATGTGCGGGAACAGATTGAGAAGGATTTTGGGTTCAAACCGGACTTCGAAAATTCGAAATTCGAATTGGAAAAAGGCGACGGCGCGGGCAACACCTTCAAGGCGACGGCCAAGCCGGTGTTGATTGGCACGGCGGTGGTGGGGGCGACGACGATGATTTTTGGCATTATCATGTTGCTGCAAAACATCGGCATCCAGAAAGACCCGAACTTCAGCATTATTGCGATGTTGAGCCTGGTCCGGCCGCAGGTCATCCTCGGTTTGCTGACGGGCGGGGCGGTGATTTATTGGTTCACCGGCGCGAGCACGCAAGCGGTGGCCACGGGCGCTTACCGCGCGGTGGTCTATATCAAGGAACACCTTAACCTCAACAAGGCGGAAGCCTCGATTTCGGACAGCAAGAAGGTGGTGGAAATCTGCACCATTTACGCGCAGAAGGGCATGATTAACATTTTTATCGTGGTCTTTTCCTTCGCGCTGGCATTTGCGTTTTTCAATCCATACTTCTTCGTCGGCTACCTGGTCGGCATCGCCTTCTTTGGCTTGTTCCAGGCCATTTTCATGGCCAACGCCGGCGGGGCATGGGACAACGCCAAGAAGATTGTCGAAGTGGAATTGAAACAGAAGGGGACCGAACTCCACGCCGCGACAGTCGTGGGCGACACGGTGGGCGATCCGTTCAAAGACACGTCATCCGTGGCGATGAACCCGATCATCAAGTTCACGACGTTGTTTGGATTGCTGGCGGCGGAGATCGCCGTGACGATGACGAATCATGATCTCAAGCGGGGGATCGGCGCGGTGTTCTTCCTGTTGGGGTTGACGTTTGTGTACCGCTCATTTTACTCAATGCGCATTCCGGTGGACAAGCCCAGCGCCGCGCAGACGAAAAAGCGGAGATGAAAGAGGCGGCGTAGGGAAAGATGGAGTGGTGGAGTAGTGGAGTGGTGGAGTGGTGGAGTGGTGGAGTGGTGGAGAAGTGGATTTGTCGTCGCGGAGCGAGAGATGGAATTTAGCCGACCACAGGGTGGGCTGGATCCTCCGGGGTCAAAGCTTCTTCACGCGCCGTTTGGTGGTTCGTATAAACCACGTCAATGTCCACTGACAATCGCGGCATATTTTCGATAAACAGATTGATCGCCGTGCCGCCTTTCATGGCGAAGGATGGCGCCTCAAAAATCGCCGGGGCGCTTTCGAGCAGCAGACGGACGTTTTCGATGTGGGTTTTGTCCATTATGGATTCAAGACGAGTGTCGTTCCATCTTTCAAGCGAGCGATCCAGCGGCCATGGCCGAATCGTTTGCCGGCCGCTTTTTTGGCGGCCGCAGCCCACGGCAAATTCAATTCTTCAGCCCATTGAACACAAAGCCGTGCGACTTTGACACGCTGACAATTTTTTAACAACGTCGCCAGCACTTCCGGCCGCAACGACCGGGCGCCTTCCATGATATTGCGCGCTTCTTCAACTCCCTGATGCGCTCCGACTTCGCCTAACATTTCCAGCAATGCCCTTTCGGGCGCAGAAACGAGGACGCCATCAGGCGTTTCCGGCAGCGGTTGCAGGCCGTAATTTTTCGGCAGCCTGGCTGAAAATGAATTGCGCGCCGTGTAGCGCGCCGGAAAAAGTTTTTGAAACCATTCCGGCAGACGGGCTTTTTTTTCACCCCACAATGAAAGTGGTTCGCGCGCCGGCAAATTATGATAGATGCCACGCCACGCCAGAGCCGTTTTGCCGCCGACGTGGAAACCGGCGATTCGGTGTGATAAAAATTTCAAACAATCGTCCCGTTGCAACCTGTCATTGGGAAACATGAAGACGCCGCGTTCCAGCCGTGCAAGCCATCCTGATTTCAGATAATGATGTCCCAAGGCCCGCGACACTCCCAATTTTTCCAATTCCCGACGATCAAACGGCATTCCTCTGGGGAAAGCCGTTTGCAGCCTTTTGATTAGATTAGGGCGCATAGGTAAAGCCATGTTTGAACTATTACGCCTAAATCAAACAAAAGGCAAGGAGATACGGCGAACCCGGCAACAGCATCAATTCACAAAATAACACTCCGAATCAAAAATCAACAAAGCAGGGCGTCTTCCTCCGTCCTTCCAAAACGGACCCTGTTTGCGGGTGTCATCGGGCGCTTCGTGTCTGGTCAATGTCCGGGGTCGCTTCGCAACGGAATACAGCTCACGGCTTGAAGTGAAAAAACCCATTGAATTAAACGGCTCATCTGAACAGAATTCATCATGCAGCCGTTATTGCCGAAAGTTGTTCGCCTCCTGTTGTTTGCCATCCTGGTGATTTCAATTTCATCGGGCCGCGCCGCGGCGGCTACGAGTATCGCCGCGGGTGAATTGTCGGTGCAAATGGACGCCGCCGGTGGAGATTACGAAATCAGTTCGCAAAATCCGCCCTGGGCCTTCGGCGGCAGCCTCGCTGTGGCGTTGAATAACGTCACCGACAGCCGCGGCAGCGACCGCTTGGGCGGCTATCAGCAGATTTCGTTTGAGTGGCAGAATGCGCAAATACCGGAGAGCGTTGCTGCGGGTTACAAACCCGCGGTCCAGCCGATGAGCGGATGGATTCGCATCTATGATGACAGGCCGGTGGCGCTGTTTTCGCAAACCTGCGGCGCGGCATCCGATACGCCGCCGGCGCCTTTTCCGGCGTTTACGAAATTGCCCGGGTCACTTCACATTTTCAGCTATCGGCACAGTACGTTCGCTCCGCCACGTTTTGACGCCAACGACACTTCGACGCCCTGGCTGTTGTTCGATGATCAGGCCAATGCCTTCATTATTTCGCCCGCGTCGCATTTCATGGTTGCCAGCATGATGGGCGACGGTCACACGGAAGTGGCCAGTGGATTCAATCCTGGTTTGCGGAATTTGCCGGCGGGATTCACCCAACAAACGCTGGTGGCCTTTGGCCAGGGCATCAACAAGACCTGGGACCGATGGGGCGACGCGTTGCGGCAATTGGAACATGCCAAACGCCCGTCCAATGAGGCTGATACCGTCATCAAATACCTCGGCTATTGGACGGACAACGGCGCGTTTTATTACTACAACTACGATTTGACGAAAGGTTACGCCGGCACCCTTGAAGAGTTGGTGGACCGTTACCGGCAGGAGCAAATTCCGATTCGCTATCTGCAATTGGACTCCTGGTGGTATTACAAAACCACGACCAACCCTGACGGGACGCCTGGCGCGGAGAAAAAATCGGAAAAGCTGCCCGCCGGCGAATGGAATCGTTACGGCGGTTTGCTGGAATATAAGGCCCACCCTGATCTCTTTCCGAACGGCCTGGCCAGTTTCCAGAAAACAATTGACCTGCCGCTGGTCACACACAACCGCTGGATAGACCCGGCCAGTCCGTATCACCAGCGTTATCAAATATCCGGTGTCGCGGCGGTGGATCCCAAATGGTGGAAGATGATTGCCGATTACCTCAAATCGTGCGGCATCGTGACATACGAACAGGATTGGCTGGACCGCATCTACGAATACTCACCGGCCTTCAGCGCCAATTTGGAGACGGGCGAGGATTTTCTGAACGACATGTCCCGCGCCTGCGCGGAGCAGGGGATTACCATGCAATATTGCATGCCGTTGCCTTGCTACTTTCTTCAGGGCAGCCGCTATGAAAATTTGACGTCCATTCGGACCAGCGACGACCGATTCAACCGGGAAAAATGGAACGATTTTCTCTACACTTCGCGGCTGGCCGATTCGATGGGTATCTGGCCCTGGGCGGATGTTTATATGAGCCGCGAGACAAACAACCTATTGCTCTCGACACTTTCGGCGGGGCCGGTCGGCATCGGCGACGCGATGGGAAGGGAAAATAAAGGCGATCTCCTCCACGCCGTCCGCGCCGACGGCGTCATTGTTAAACCCGACGCGCCAATTGTGCCGCTGGACCAAAGTTATCTGGCCGATGCGCAAAGCATGAATGCGCCACTGGTTGCCGGCACGTATACCGAGCAGGGCGGAGTCAGGACCGAATATGTTTTTGCCTTCAACCGGGCCGGGACGTCGGCGGACCAGATTGAATTCAGACCGGCTGAACTGGGTTTGAAAGGGCCGGTTTACGTTTATGATTATTTTGCCGGCACCGGAAAATCGGTGGATGGCGATGCATCCTTCTCCGCGCCCCTGGGCGCGAATGCCGCGGTCTTTTATGTCGTGGCGCCGATCGGCCAAAGCGGCATCGCCTTTTTGGGCGATAAAGATAAATTTGTCGGCACGGGCAAACAGCGGATTATTTCGCTGACAGACAAACCCGGCACGCTGATCGTGGGCGTGGCGCTGGCGAAAAATGAAGACTCCGTCACGTTGCATGGCTTCGCTGACGCGCCGCCAGGCGTGACGTTGAAGGGCGGGCGGGAAACGGGCGCGCAATACGATTCCACGACGCATTATTTCACCATCGAAATCGCCCGTGATAAGGAGGCTTTGGACGATCTTTTTGGCTCGGGAGAAATCAAGGTAATCCTTAAAATTCCCAACTAGCCGGATATTTCGTAGCTGCTTAGTTTTGGAAAACCAGGCAAAAATGAAGACGTTGAAAAACTCGCAAGGAGGCTGTATCTGCGGAGCCGTCCGATATAAAATCACGGCGGAGCCGATCACTCTATTTGCCTGTCACCGTTCCGATTGTCAAACCATCACAGGTTCTGGCTTTGTCCTCGCGTTACGGGTTCCCTGCGGTGGCGTGACCATAATTCAAGGAGAAGCAAGACCCTACGAGCGAACGGAGGCCGATAATCGAAGGAGAATTATCTATCGGTGTCCGCATTGCCTTACCATACTTTGGAGCGAGCGCCCCGGCTCAAAAGATTATATTACAATCCATGGCGGGACGCTCGACGACTCTCCGACATTGCGGCCAGTTGCCCATATTTGGACGCGAGATGCACAGCAATGGATGAAATTACCGGAGGATGCGCTCCAGTATGACGAGAATCCGCCGGATATGCAGCCCATAGTAGATGCCTGGCATCTTCAAAGTGAAAAAGGAGATTAAGCATCCGCCGTGGCCAAGCTGATTTCGAACTGAGCCAATACCGATATTTCATAGCTGCTTTGACCGACGCCGGCAAAACCGGCGTAGCGCAAACTGCGGAGGGTGGACCGATTTCCAAATTGGCAGGGCGGGGAACGGGCGCGGCGGTAGCGGGTTTGGAAACCCGCGAAACGGCAGGTTTGGAAACCTGCGCTACGCGCCGCGATAAATCGCACGGGCCGTGCATGTCTCCGCCACGACCACCTCCGTGAGCAAGGGAAGCTTTCGTTTTAATTTTTTCCAGATCCAAACGGCAATAGCTTCGCTCGTTGGATTTTCGAGACCGGGGATTTCATTCAAGTAATAATGGTCCAGCTTGTCCAATACCGGTTTGAACGCGGCGGCGATGTCCGCGTAATCCATCAGCCAGCCGAGCCTTGGGTGGCACTGGCCGGCCACGACAATCTCGACTTTGAAACTATGGCCGTGCAACCGCCGGCACTTGTGCGCTTTTGGCAAAAGCGGCAGGAGATGCGCCGCTTCAAATTGAAAGGTTTTTCGCAATTCCATTTTCATAATTCCAGATCCGTCCAGGTAATCAGGTCGCCCAGCGCGGGCCTTCCGTCATGCCGCCAGGCCAGCGGCGGGTTTTGCATTTGCCCGAGCGGACAAATCCGGGTCACGCCCCAACGCGCCAGGGGCAGGGCCAGTTCGGAGATCGTCTCCTCCGGCGCGGCAAGACCGACCGTTGAAACTTTTCCGCGCACCGCATCGGCTGCTTCCAAAACGGATTTCAAATCGGCTGCCGGCTTGATGTAGATTAAACGGTTGAGGCACGAAAGCTGAAAACGAGGGTCGGCTTCAAAGACCACCGTCCACGCCGTGGAATTCTTGCTGCACCAATGCCGGGTGTGCTCCGGCGAATGCGCCGCGCGCACCTCGTAAATTCCCCGGCGCGACGCGATCGCCGCCGATTCTTCCCCGGAGATTTCGCCGCGCGGCTCAAGGGCCTCGCGTTTTTCAAATTCGTCGGCGAGCGATTGCGCAAAATGTTCCGCGGAAATTTCGCCGCCGGGCTGCACATAAATGACGTGCGGCGAAAGGCAGCCCAGTTGGTTCCAGGCAATCACGTCATCCGCCGCCGCGGCGACAATCTTTTTGGCGCGCAACCCGTGCAACACCTCCGCCGCAACATAGCCAAAACTCACCCGATGGCCGTGGGCGATAAAACGGGTCTTCAAGGGAAGGCGCTTCCGGATATCATCCAGCGTTTCGTCACTTCCCGTCGCGGTGACACAATCCGCCTCCGCAAACAAGGCGTTCTCCAATTCCATGCTGCCGCCGCGCCATTCGGCGATTTCCAGGCAAGCCCCCAGTTTGCGATCGGCGTCATAGATGGAATGCGCGAACAATCGCGGCAGCAACGAGCCGCCGGCGGCGCATTTTACAAATTGCGCCGAGCGCGTGAGCAAGCCGAAGATGATGCTCATCAATGCCGGGTTGGGAATGTTGCCGGGACAGATATGAACGATAAATTCCGGGGCGGTGGCGATTGCCGCGCGGGACGATTTCTCCTCGCTGTGGGTGGCGCAAACTTCATCGAGACGTTTGGCGTCGCCAAATTCCTGATGGAGCAGGGCATGAAAATTTTCGCGGGTCAGTTGCTTCAAAAAATTGTCGAGGCCGCGCTGCAACATTGCCCGGGAAAATCCAATGGCCCCTGCGTTTTCCATGGCCATTTGCCGAAACGGAAATTCCGCTTCCAGCCAATTCCCGGCAAGCTCGGACAAAAAGTTCACCAGACTTTGCGTCGAACGGCCGGCCAGATACTGCCCGCGGTTGCGTTTCAGCGTCTGGCATGCCTCCGAAATCATCGCCGGCGACAGTGTCGCCTCCGGCGGCAGATCGGCGAGAAAGTAATTGGGCAGGTTCATGACGCAACCATGAGCGAGCATCCGCGAGGTTCGGACAATTTCGCGCGCCCGATCAATTCAAATCCCTCGTCGCGACGGATTCCCAAATCCCCGGTCTGGATCGCGCTGACAGAAAAAACATTTGCCAGATCAACTATGCGGATCAGCCCCGCTTCGCCACCGGCGACCTCGCGCCCCGTTTCGGGCGAGATGATTTGCGCCCGCGCCCAGGGAGGAAAATGAAAGTGGCGGGTGACGTGTGTCGAGTGGCGGGAGTTCTCTGTCACGCTGTCGTAAGCCTGCGAACTCAACTCGCTCATGCCGTATTCGCAAAGGATGTCATCCGGGGGAACGCCGAGAAATTCCGTGATGCGCGCGTGCAATTCGGCTTTGGGCAGACTTCGCGAACGGTTTTTGTATCCTCCGGTTTCCATGACGCGGGAATGTTGCGGCAATTGGAGCCGCAATTTGTTTTCGTCCAGGAAATCAAGCAACTGAACGAACGAGAATGCGGCGCCGAGGACCAATCGCGGCGCGGCATTGTCCGCCAAAGCCTCCAGCGCGGCGTCAAAATCCAGCGCCCATGAACCGTCATCGTCGAGCCTGCCGACGAATGCCGTTTGGGGCGCGCCAAGTTTTTGGCGGACTGTTTCAAACATGTGAACGAGGGAGGAGTGCGGCGCATCCTCGGGTGGCGGCGTGAGGGAGATTAATTTGACGTTTTCTCCCTGGAATTTTGAGTTCCGCAAAATATTCCGGTCGAATCCGGCCCATAATGAAGCTTCGTAGAGTTCCAGAGATTCACAATTATGAAAATTCCGGCTGGGATTCTGCTCCGTGGTGCCGCTGGAATGAAAAACAGCGGTGCGTTCTTCCGAAGCAATGGAGGTCAACTCCAATTCCTTGAATGCGCTTGTCGGAACACAGGGAACTTGCGTCCAATGCCTGACAATAAGCGGCGTCCGCCTGCGGCCTTCGCAAATCTGCCGGTAAGCGGCGTTTTGGGCAAATTGAAGCGAAAAAAGTTCGAGGGCGAAATCGTTGAATTCGTTTGAAGTGAGACTCCTGGCGTCGTCTCCAACGATGGTTTCGCGCAAACGCGCGACGAAGTTGGACAGGTCTTTGTTCATGCGGTATTTGTTTGCCGGCTGGTTTTCCGCCACAGCCGATTGAACAGCATAAACGAAAATCGCCCGGCTGCAATTGGAAAGAATGCGCCCTGGCGATTGCCAATGCGGCATTTGTCCGGCATGATGGTGCGTTCAACGATGAACAAACGGTTCTACATCACCACCGCGATTGATTACGTCAACGGGCAGCCGCATCTCGGCCATGCCTATGAGAAAATCGTGGCGGACGTCATTGCCCGGGCGCGCCGCAGCCTGGGGCTGGAGGTTTTCTTTCTTACGGGGCTGGATGAGCACGGACAAAAGGTCCAGCAGGCGGCGGCTGCCGAGGGAAAGAGTCCCCAGATTTATTGCGACGCGCTCGCGGCAGACTGGCAGGCCTTTGCAAAAGAATTGGAGCTGACCAACGACGATTTTGTCCGCACCACCCAGCCGCGCCACAAGGAGTTCGTCCAGTCCATCCTTTCGAAGCTCCAGGACACCGGCCATTTTTACAAGGCAAGTTACGAAGGGTTTTACTCGGCCAAAGAGGAGACGTTTCTCACCGAAAAAGACCGGCGCGCCGATGGCACGTTCGACCCCGCTTATGGTGAAGTCCTCAAACTAACAGAGGAGAATTACTATTTTAAATTGGGGGCGCACCAGCAATGGCTCATCGAATTCATCGAGGCCAATCCCTCATTTATCCAGCCCGATTATCGCCGCAACGAAGTCCTCGGCTTTCTCAAGAACAATCAACTGGAGGATTTGTGCATTTCGCGCCCGGCGTCGCGATTGAACTGGGGTATTCCCCTGCCGTTCGATGCAAATTTTGTCACCTACGTCTGGTTCGACGCGCTGGTGAATTACATCAGCATCGCCGCCGCACATGGCGACCAAACGGTTTTGTCGGCGGTCAAGCCCTCACGCATCACTGATCGCTCATCACTTTCTTTGTGGCCCGCTGACATTCATGTCATTGGCAAGGACATTTTGAAATTTCACGCGGTTTATTGGCCGATCATGCTGAAGGCGATGGGCCTGCCGTTGCCCAAACAAATCCTGGTGCATGGCTTTTGGCAAAAGGACGGCGCCAAAATCAGCAAGAGCACGGGCAATATCGTTGACCCCGTGGCAGTGATTGACGAATGGGGATTGGACGCCTTTCGCTTCTATGTTTTGCGCGAGCTGGACATTGGACCGGACGGGAACTGGACCGATGCCGGATTTCGCGCGCGATATTCCGCCGAACTTGCGAACGGCCTGGGCAACCTGGTGAACCGCTCGCTCTCGATGCTCAAGCGGTATCGTAACGGGATCGTTCCGGCGAAATCGGACGAACTGGCCGCCGACGCCGTGAAAGCTGCGGACGAAGCACGCGCCTTGCTGCGGCAAAGCCAGTTGCAAAGCGCATTGCAGAGCATTTGGTCGCTGGTCACCCGCGCGAACCAATACGTTGACCAGACCGCGCCGTTTAAGCTGGCGAAAGACCCGGCACAGTCCAAACGACTGGACGAAGTGTTGTATAACCTGGCCGAGGCTTGTCGTGTGCTTGCGGTATTGATCCAGCCGTTCCTTCCCGGAACGGCGGCGAAAATTTACTTGCAGCTTGGCTTAAGCGGGACACCCGACCAGCTTTCCGACGCGGTTTGGGGCAAGCTGAATCCCGGACATAAGATTGGCGACCCGGCGCCGCTGTTTCCGAGGAAAGACGTTTAAGCCGATTGTCTGCCGCTTCAATTCAACGGCACTCCTTTGCGGATGTAGGTGGGAATGTCCAGGTCTTCGCCTTTGTGGATGGTCGGCTCGCTCTTGTCGAAACGGCCTTTAGAGACAATTGCCAGCGGCAATTGCGTTTGCAGCATCTTTGATTTATCCCGGCGCGCGCGGCTGTGGCGGGCGGTCAATTGCTCCCGCTGGTCCAGGGTGAGCGCGGGCGCGGGCGGAGCGGCGGCGTGACCCCGGCTGGAAAGCATCGGCGCTACCAGGCCCTCCGAATTCTCCGCCGCGGGTTTTTCAATTTTCGGCGCGGCATTTCGTGCGGCGATCAACGTGATGGAGAGGCTGTTTTTCATCTCCGGGTCAATCGCCGCGCCCATGATGATTTGCGCGCGGTCGCAACGGTGTTTGATTTGTTCCATCACGCGGCCGACTTCGGCCATGGTCAGATCCTTGCCGCCGGTCACGCTGACCAAAATCGCATCGGATTCCGCAAGGACGCGGCCTTCATCGAGCAACGGATGCGCGAGCAGTTTTTCCACGGCGTCGCGCGAGCGCGAGGGGCCGCCTGCCTCGACAAAGGCGAAGGCGCTCTCGGAGTGCCGGTCGCGCATGAGGGCGCATAAATCCTCGAAATGTATCTGAATCAATCCCGGGCGGGTGAGCAATTGCCAGACGCCGCGGACGCCCTCGATGAGCAGACCGCCGCTGATGCGGAACGTTTCCAGGATGGGCGTATCTTCGGCATTCAGTTTGACCGCTTTCTGGTTCGGCAGGCAAATCACCCCGTCGGCGATCCCCTTCAATTGTTCCAATCCCTGGCGCGCCTGCTCTTCGCGCCGTCCAAATTCCGCGGCAAAAGGCAGCGTGACAAACGCAAAGACAATGGCACCGGCCTCCCTGGCCGCCCGCGCCAGGACGGGACTGATGCCGCTGCCCGCGCCGCCGCCCAGGCCGGCCACGATGAAAACCACGTCCGCGTCATCACAGGCGGATTGGAGGACGGGAAAATGCTCCTCGGCCAGGGCGCGCCCGCGTTCCGGATCGCCGCCGGTGCCAAGGCCGCGCAGCAATTTGGTCTCGAGATGAATCTTCACCGCGGCGGACGAAGCGGCAAGCGACTGCGCGTCCGTGTCAATCACCGCGAAGGTCGCGCCGGCAAATTCGCCGCTGTTCATGGCATCGGCCAGGATGACGCCTGCGCCGCCGACGCCGACGACTTTGATCAAACGTGTCGGCGGGGTTTCCGCGACAATATCGTGGGTTTTTGTTTTCATGGTTCAAGACCGTTGGATGAATTTTCCGAACACGCCTTTGAGGCCCGACGCCAGCGACGATTTGCCGCCTCGTTTACGGGCCTTGAGCGAGCCGAATTTCGCGAGGCCGATGGCGGTGATAAATTCCGGTTGGTCCAGCGCCGACGTGAGGCCGCTGATGGAATTGGTCTGGCCAATGGAGACCGGCATTTGGAATACGCGCTCCGCCAGTTTAGCGATGTGCGGAGTGCGCGCGCAGCCGCCGCTGAGAAAAACTCCGGCGCGCAAGCAGTCGAGCGCGCCGTCCCGCTCGATGTCCTGGGCGACAATTTCAAAAATCTCCTCGAGCCGCAGCGACATGATGCGCTGCAAATGTTCGACGTTGACCACCCGCAGCGGAAGGCCGAGTTCATTGGTGATGGTAATGGTCCGGCCTTTGGCGTGTTCATCCACGACGGCGAGGCCGCTTTCCTTCTTCAATTTCTCCGCGCGGCTCAAGGGGACCTTCAAGCCATGCCCCAAATCGTTGGAAACGTGGTCGCCGCCGATCGCCAGCGCGCCGGTATGGCGAATGACGCCATTGGCATAAACAGCGTAATCCGTCGTTCCGCCGCCAATGTCAATCACCAGGGCGCCGAGTTCTTTTTGCTCGCAGGTCAGCAGCGCCAGCGATGACGCCAGGCCGTTGAAGACAATGTCGTCCACTTCGAGTTGCAAGCCCTTGACGAGGCGGATGGAATTTTGCAGGCGGTTGGTAATGCCGTGGACCACGTGCATCTCCACTTCCAAACGCGCGCCGAGCATTCCCACCGGGTTGGTGACTCCGTCCTGGCCGTCCACAAAAAAATGCTGGCGGACGGCATGAACCACGGTGTTTTCCGCGGGCAAATTGATGGCTTTGGCGTTTTTAATCACGTCCTGCACGTCGTCCCCGGAGATTTCGCGATCGGCGCTGACCACTGGATGGACGCCGCGATTGTTGAATCCCCGGACGTGCCCGCCGGTGACGCCGAGATAAACGTCGCGGATTTCAACGTCGGCCATTTGCTCGGCCTCGACGATGGCGTTGCGGACACATTCCTCAGCCTGGGAAGCGTCCGCGATTTCGCCTTTGCGCACGCCGCGCGACGGCGATTGGCCGATGCCGATGATGTTGAGCGCGCCCTCGGCGCTCACTTCGCCGACGACGGCGCAGATTTTGGACGTGCCGATTTCGAGACCGACAATGATGTTGGAGTCGTCAAACATTTTTCCTCCGTGGGTTGGTTGCAGTGGAATTGGCCGGCGTGTCCGGCGCGGAAGGAAGATTCGCCCATCGGACCGGAACATTATTGGCGACGGCAAAATCGGCCGAGGCGATGGCCTTGCCGTAGCGTTGCCCCAAATCATAGACCTCGCGCCAGCGCCGCAGTTGCTGGTCCAGATGATCGAGTCCGAAAGTGATTTCACCGCCCTGTTCGGTCGTGGCGACGATGACTTCCGGCGAAGAAACGTCAAGGCGGCGAAAATCCACGAGGCCGGTCATGGGCGAATGGGCGAAAGCGGCGAGCAGTTGCAATGCCGCCTGGGCCTGCGGCGATTCCACGCGGTGGCCCGGCAGCAATTGAAAAAGATTCAAACCGGTAATGACGGGTAATTGTTCGTTGATCTCGGCCAATGAAATCGTGCGCGCCCGCGGATCCAGCGGCTCCATCACATACCCGTGCGCGTCCAATTGAAAAACCAGGACCATGATCCCTCCGTTGGTATTCAACTCGGGCACGTTCACCTGCGCAATCGGCCGGCGCTCGGTCACCTCGATTTTCAGAGTGCGGGGCAAAACGCGATCGAGGGAAACGGACTCAATTTCCGGAACGAGTTCGAGGTTTCGTTTGATGGCGGCCAGATCGAGGCCAATCAGGTTTTGGCCCGGTTTCACGCCGGCCCAGCGGCGCAATTGTTCCGGCGCAATCACTCCGTCGGTTTGCACTTGCACTTCCTGAATCGCAAACGTGGAATTTTCATAGACGAATTTATCCAGCGCCCACCCGCCCACGCACCAAAGCAGATAGAGGCTGAACACAGTGCCGAACAGGACGCACAGCGCCACCGAGACGAGCCGTGCGCGCGTGGCGCGCACCTGGTCGGAGCGCAGCCTCACGTCGAGCACATGGCCGCGGCGCAATCGCCGGTTTTTTTGTTCGCGCTTGAACCACATAATCAACCGATGCCCGCCGCGACCGCGGCAATGAGTTGCCGATCGTTCATCGCTTTTCGTTTCAATGCCAAATCAATCATTCGCTGGCAAAGTTGTTCGTAATTGATGCCGGCCGCCGCCGCCGCCTTCGGCAGGAGGCTCGTTTCGGTCATCCCGGGCTGGGTATTGACCTCCAGCACCACCGGCTCGCCGGTCGGACGCACCATCACGTCCACGCGGCCATAATCACGCCCGCCAATCGCGCGGAAGGCGCCCAGCGCGGCGTCTTGAATCCGTCGGGTCGTGGCCGCGTCAAAATCTGCCGGGCAAAAATACTCCGTGCAGCCGACGGTGTATTTGTTTCGATAATCATAGGAGCCGGCCTTTGGCCGCACTTCAACGACCGGCAGGGCGCCGTCGTCCAAAATTCCGACGGTCGTTTCGCGTCCGATGATTTTCTCCTCGGCCAGGACTTCGGAATCAAATTTCAGCGCCTCGGTCAGCGCGCCCGGCCAATCTTCAATGCGCTCGACAAATTGCAGGCCAACGCTTGAGCCTTGCCGCACCGGCTTGACCACCAATGGCCATCTCATGGCCGCAGGCCACGGTGCTTGCGGTGATGCCACGACCACAAATTCCGCCGTGGGAACCCCGCGCTCGATGCATTTTTTCTTTGTCAAAACCTTGTCAAAGGCAATCCAGCTCGATTTCGCGTCGCACCCGGTGTATAGCGCGCCCATCTTGTCCAATTGGTTTTGTATCTCGCCATCCTCGCCGTACGTTCCGTGCAACGGCGCCAGACAAACGACATCGGTCCGCCCCGGCAGCGCAAATCTTTTCTCCTTGGGGTCAATTTCCCAAACCGAATGGCCGAGCGAGCGCAGCGCCTTGGCCACACCGGCGCCGGAACGCAGCGACACTTCGCGTTCGGCGCTGGGGCCGCCAAGCATGACGACGATGTTCAATTTTCTTTGCATCAATCCTCGCCGAGAATTTCCACTTCGGTTTGCAATTCAATCCCGCGCTCCGTTTTCGCCTTCGCTTTCAAAAATTCAATCAATTCCAACACGTCCTTCGCCGTGGCGTTGCCGTCATTGATGATAAAATTCCCGTGCTTTGCCGAAACGACCGCGCCGCCGACGCGGTGGCCTTTTAAGCCGAGTTCGTCCACGAGTTTTCCCGCCGGGATTTGCGCCGGATTTTTGAAAATGCACCCGGCGCTGGGCGCGGCGGGTTGCGACTCCCAGCGTTTCCCGCTGAATGATTTCATCCGCCGCTCGATCTCTTCGCGCGGCGCGGTTTGGCACTCGAAAACCGCGGACAGTGCGATGTGATCTTTCAAGACCCCGCATCGGCGATAACCCACGGACATTTCGCCGGGGCGCATTTCGGAAATCCTTCCATCCAAGGCCATCACCCGGACGGATTTAATCGCGTCAAAGGCCGCCCCGCCCATGGCGCCGGCGTTCATGCGGAGCGCGCCGCCGACGCTGCCAGGAATGCCTTCCAAAAATTCCAGGCCGCTCAAATTATTCCGTTTGGCTTCGATGGAAACATCCTTCAATTTTGCGCCCGCGCCGCCGCGCAGTCGCTGGCCGGCGACTTCAATTTTGTCGAACCGCGTCAAGCCAATTGCGACCCCGCGAAATCCGCCATCACGCACGAGGAGATTCGAGCCGCGGCCAAGAACGAAGAACTTGAGGTCATGCGCGCCGCATAATTTCAAGAGATTCGCCAGATCCGCCTCATCCGCCGGCTCAATATAAAGATCCGCCCTGCCACCGACGCGCAGTGTGGTATGTTTCGCCAGCGGTTCATCGCGGCGAATGACCGTCGCCGGTGACAGTAACGCACTCAGCTCCGCCAGATAATCTTCGTTTTGCGCCGGCATTTCCAAAATGTCGTTCGTCAGTGTCATTTATCAAATGGAATGAATTTTCCCCCGCCTGCGGTGGCGGGAGAAGGCGGCGCGATACCGCCGGATGAGGGCCGCGGCGAATTTTCAAACCCGTGGCTGGCGCGCCTGTGGGCGCAACCGCAGCCGCGCGTCCCGGTTTTTGCCGCCAATCTTTGCTTTTCCGCGACGGCGTCCAAAATTGTTTCGGCAATGTCGGCCGCCGCCCCGGGCGACTGCCATTGGGCAAGAGCCGACTGCATCCGCGCCCGCGCGGCTTTGTCTTCGACCAGTTCTCTCAATATCGCGGCAACCTTTTCCGGGGTTGAATCTTTTTGCTCCAGCAATTTGGCCGCGCCGGTTGTTTCAAAAGCGAGGGCGTTGAAAAACTGGTGATTGTCCGCCGCGGCGGGAAAGGGGAGCAGCAACGAGGGCAGGCGCGTGGCCGCGATTTCCGCGAGTGAGGACGCCCCGGCGCGGCTGACGGCGACGGTGGCTGCGCCCAGCGCCAATTCCATCTCAGCCAGGAACGGTCTGACGACAGCCTTCACCTTTTGCGCGGCATAGCCGACTTTGACCTTTTCATAATCGCTCACCCCGGTCAGGTGCAGCCATTGCCAGTTTTTTCCGGCGAGCAGCGGCAACGTCGCCAAAATCATCTGGTTCAGGCCACTGGCGCCCTGGCTGCCGCCGACCACCAGAATCGCAGGGAGATTCGGCTCCAATCCCAGCGCCCGAGCGCCCATTGGATTCGCCGCTCCGCCGAAAAATTGGGAACGGACGGGCGTGCCGACGACAGAAATCTTTTTGGCGTGAAGCCGTGTTTTCGTTTCGGGGAACCCAATGAAGGCCTCGTCCACGAATCGCGCGAGAAAACGGTTGGCCCGGCCGGGAATGGTGTTGGACTCGTGCAAAAACGTCCTGGCGCGAGAGCTGCCGGCCGCCAGCACCGGCGGCGCGGCGGTGAATCCGCCCATGGCCAGGACGGCATCCGGCTTGAGCGTTTTGAAGAGGTTCCGCGCCAACCGATAGGATTTCCAAAAGTTCAGCGCAAAGGACAAATAGTTTCGGTTCTGCAGGCCGACGCCGGGCAGCGTGAAAATTTCCACGTCTCTCGCGGATTTCACGGCCTGTTGGTCAATTTCCTTGGGCGAAATCAACAGCGCGATTTTGCATCCGCGTTTCTTTAATTCCTGGGCGACCGCCGTTCCCGGGAAGAGATGCCCGCCCGTCCCGCCGCAGGCAATCGCGACGGTGGGCGTTTTCGATTCGGGTGAATTCACGCGGCTCGGGCGGCAAATGGATTATCGCCGCTTTCAATTGCCCGCCTGGAAACCCTTTCGCGGACGGGCGCATGACGGGCGATGCTGAATAAAATTCCGACGCACGTGAGCATCGCCAGCAAATTGGAGCCGCCGTAGCTGATGAACGGCAATGGAATCCCCTTATTCGGCAGCGCGCTGGTAACGACCCCAATATTGATGGCCGCTTGCAAGCAGATCAAAAAAGTCATTCCCGTGGCCAGCAACGCGCCGAACGGTTCGCGCGAATTCACGGCAATGCATATCCCGCAAACGGCGATGATGACGAAGGCCAGCACGATGAGAAGGGTGGCCACGAGTCCGAGTTCCTCACCGACGTTCGCAAAAATAAAATCCGTTTGGATCTCCGGAAGGTAACCGTGCTTCTCCATCCCGTTGCCGAGGCCGACGCCCAACCAGCCGCCGGAGCCGAGGCCAATCATTGCCTGCTGCGCCTGGAGCGCCGCCCCGTTCAAATGCTCTTGCGGATGCAGCCAGGCGAAGATGCGATTCATTCGCATCGGATCATGCAAAATGGAAACAGCCAGCGCCGCCGCTCCCGCCGCTGCCGGCAGCAAAATATGTTTCCAACGCACGCCGGCAATCAGCAGTATAATCCCGCTCACCGCCGCCAACAGAATCGTCGTGCCGCGGTCCGGTTCGACAAAAATCAGCCCGAGAATCGCCGCGACGAAGAAACCCGGAATAATAATCCCGCGTTTGAACGTGTCCATTTGTCTCTGGTACCGATCGCCATACCAGGCAAGCAAAATGACCAGGCCGATCTTGCCGAGTTCAGAGGGTTGAAACATCAGCGGGCCGAGCCGGATCCAGCGATGAGCGCCGTGGCTGGCGTGGCCGATATGTGGCGCAAAAACCGCGCCGAGAGCGAGCAGGGCCGCCGCATAAACCGGCCAGGCCAGTTTTTGGAGCCATTGATAATCGAAAGCGGTCGCCACACCGCAAAAAACCAGCCCGGCGGAGCACCAGATGAGTTGCATCATCAAATCGTGCGCGCCATCCCGCGTCATGCTCGAGCTGTAAAGCATCACCATGCCCAGCGCCAGGAGGGCGGCGACGCAAAATGCCAGAGTATAGACGGCGACTTTCATTTCAATCCTTCAAACAAACGCCGGCCGTTACGAACCATTATTGGCCATTCGCCGGCGGCGCAGCCGGCGCGGGCGCTTCTGGAGCCGGCGCAGCGGGCTGCGGCGCAACCGGCGCCGGCGCGGTTTCAGGCGGTGTGTTCACGGTCGTGTTTGCGTTGGCCGGAATCTTCAATTTTTGTCCGACCTTGATCCGGGTCGTGGTCAGATTGTTTTCGGCTTCAATGGCTTTTACCGTCGTGCCGTGGGTGCGGGCAATTTTGGTCAGGGTATCGCCGGACTTAACCACGTAGGTTTCCTCGCCGCTCATGTCCGTTCCACCGGCGGCGGTTTCCGCCGAAGCGGTGGCCGAAGGCGCGGGCAAAGTCAACTTCTCACCGATTTTGAGATGGGCCGGCTGCACGTCTGGATTGGCCGCCTCAAGCGCCTTAAGGCTCACGCCGTGCGCCTTGGCAATTTTGCCGAGCGTATCGCCTTTGACCACGACGTAGGAAGATTCCTCCTCCGGCGGCGCAACCACCGGCGGCGGCGCAATCGGCGGGGCGACGACGGTCTGGTTGGTGGGCATCGCCGGAGCCGTGACCGGCGGATTGCTCGCTTCGAGCGGCTGAACGTTGGTTTCCGCCGTGGTAACCTCATTGGTGTCCTGCTGCGTGCTTTCGTTTTCGCGCTTGCAGCCTTCAATGAGAATGGCGGTCAAGCTGCACACGCTGACGGCGAGCACGCAGAAAACGGCGAGCTTCATGCGCGAACGGCGTTTGTGTTGTTCAAGCAGGGAACCTTGCGGAATGAATGGATTCGGATTGTTCATGAGTTTGGCGCGGATGGCGTCCTTTCGTCGAGGGTCAGTTGTTTTGGTTGATTTTGCCGCGGTGAAAAATTGCCTCGAAAAATTTCGCCACGGATTAAATTTGGTTTGTTCATCGGCACGAAAATAAAATTGCGGCCTGCGACTTCTGGCAAAGTTATTAACATTTGCCGGGCGATTCTGCAAGAAGCAAAACGCGAATTCTGCAATGGCGGCAATGGCTTCGTTTGGGTTTCAGTTCCCATTTTTCACCTCAATTTCAGGGTCGCCAGCGCGACGACCGCGAATAATACACACAAAATGTAAAAACGCATGACGACCTGCGATTCGTACCAGCCCTTCTTCTCGAAATGATGGTGCAGCGGCGCCATCAAAAAAATCCGCCGTCCCGTGCCCGTCTGCAACCGTGTGAAGCGGAACCAGCCGGTCTGCAAAATCACCGACGCCGCTTCGATGACAAAGATGCCGCCGGCAATCACCAATACGAATGGTTGATGGATCAGGACTGACACCACGCCGAATGCGCCGCCCAACGCCAACGAACCGGTGTCGCCCATGAACACGCGGGCTGGATGGCAATTGAACCATAAAAACCCCAGTCCCGCGCCAATGAGCGCCGCGCAGAATACCGTCAATTCGCCCGCGCCGGGGACCAGCGGAATTTCCAAATACGCCGCTGTTCTTGCATTGCCTGCCACGTAAGTAAATACGAGAAAAACAAAGGCCACAATCAGCGAGCAACCGATGGCCAACCCGTCGAGCCCGTCGGTCAAGTTCACGGCATTTGATGTGCCGACAATTGCCAGGACGACAATTAGAATTCCCAGCCAGGCGGCGTGGGTGGCGATCGGGTGCTTGTAAAACGGCACCATGATTTCCGAAACGAGTTTCGTCGTCGAAGGCGTGAGCCATAGATAAATTCCGACGAAGGCGCTGACGGCCGTTTGCGCCCAGAGTTTCACCCGTGGCGGAGTTCCTCCGCCCGTCTGTTGGAGAATCTTGGCGTAGTCGTCGTAAAAGCCCAGGCCCGCCAGGACGATGACCGAGAGCAACGTCAGCAGGACCAGCTTGTTGTCCAACTGCGTCCAAAGCACGGTCGAAAAGACCAGGACGGTGACGATCAAAACGCCGCCCATGGTAGGTGTTCCCTTTTTGCTCAAGACGCGGGCGGCCAGGCCGCCGGCTTCCTCGGCCTTGTCCGCATAATCCTGTCCAAATTTCAGTTGTTTCAGCCAGTGAATGATTCTCGGCCCCAGCCACCAGCTGAGCGCCAACGCCGTCACCGCCGCTCCGGCGCTGCGGACGGTGATGTAATGAAAGAGCCGCAGCCACGAAAGCCGGCTTTCCCAAGCCGTTCCGTGAAACCAGTCCAGCAGCCATTGGCTCAAATAATAAATCATCTTTTTCGCTCACAATTTCTCCGGCCTTAATGTTTCCGCAATCCGCTCCAGCCGCAACGCCCGGGATGCCTTCAACAATATCACGTCGCCGGCCTTTACAAAATTTTTCACCGCGTTCATCGCCGCTTCCACACTGTCAAATTCGATCACGCGCGTCAGTCCGGCCTCGCGCGCGGCCCGTCCCATGACCGGCGCCATTTTGCCGACGGCAAAGAGTTGGCCAATCTTCAATTCCGCGGCGCGCCGGCCCACTTCCCGGTGCGCCACCTCGCTCTGGGCGCCCAACTCGCCCATGTCCCCCAGCACGGCCACGCGCCGGCCCTGCAACGGCAAGTCCCGCAATGTTTCCAGCGCCACCGCCATCGAGTCCGCGTTCGCGTTGTAGCAATCGTCCAAAACCCGGACGCCGTTGGCTTCCCAATATTGCAGCCGCATTTTTGGCGGCTTGCATTCGGCCAGGCCGCGCTGGATCTCAGCGCGGCCCAGGCCCAGTTCCTCACCGACCGCCGCTGCAAAAAGCGCATTCACCACCTGGTGCCGACCCAGCAAATTCACCCGATACTCGCCGTTAAATCCTTCATTCCGCGCGACGATTCGGAACGTCGCGCCGTTTTTGTCCAACCGGATTTTCTCGGCCCGCCAGTCGTTATCTTTGCCAATGCCGACGCGGACAATTTTCGCCCTGGCGCGCTGAACAATTTTCCCCGTCCATTCGTCGTCACCGGCGACAACAAGCGTTCCCTCCGCGGGCAACAGTTCGGCCAGCCACCCCTCTTCGCGCGCCACGCCCTCCAGGTCGCCAAAAAATTCCAGATGTTCGCGGCCGATATTGGTCAGCACACCGATTTTCGGACGCATCATCATGATCAGCGGCGCCAGTTCGCCGGGATGGTTCGTGCCGGCTTCGAGCACGGCGGCCCGGTGCATTCTTTCCAGCCGCAACAACGTCAGCGGCACGCCGATGTCGTTGTTAAAACTCGCTTCGCTGGCCAGCGTTGGAAGCTTTTGCCGCAAGACCGATGCCAACAATTCTTTTGTCGTCGTCTTTCCGTTTGAACCCGCCACGCCAATCACCGGCGACTCATATTGCGCGCGATAGGCCGCGGCCAGCTTTCCCAGGGCCGCCCGGGTGTCATCCACCACCAAGACATTGCCAGCGGCGAGGGCAGGGGGGACTCTTTTCCGTTCGATGACCACTCCGGCGACCTTCTTGGCAGCGACTTCTTCCAGGAAATCGTGGCCGTCGTGGCGCTCGCCGCGAATGGCAAAGAACAAATCGCCCGGGCGCGCCAGGCGTGAGTCAGTGCAAACATTCTTGACCGATGCTTCACCCGTCTGGGTGCGCAGTTCCGCCCCGCATGCTTGGACGACAAATTTTAAAGAACGTTCTTCCACGGTTTTATTTCAACAAAAATGTCGCGGTCACGATCGCGGTGATGGTTTTGTGGCGGGAAGTCGTATCATTCTCGCCCTCCCAACTGGTATCAACGCTGTGCTCCGGTGTTATCTGGAAAATGCCCTGGTCAGCGTCGTGCAGCCGGGCGATGCGGCGCCCGCCCTGCTCGGCAATTTGTTCGGCCCGGGCGCGGGCGTCCCGGGTCGCTTCGGCGAGCATTTCAATTTTTGCCTCATTGGCCCCGGTGTAAATGAATTGCTCCGGCAAAACCGTAAAGATCACTCCCTGTTCAAGCAATGGCGTGGGATCGAGTTTATCCAGCCGGTCAACGTTGGTGGATTCCACGGAAACAGCCTGGGTAAGCCGATAGCCGGTCGTCCGCTGGGCTACCCATCCGTCATCGTTTTTTTTGGATGCCGTTTCCTCTTCAATCGCAACGGGCGCGAAAACAAAATTCGTCACATCCGCCGCACGCAGGAAATTTTCCACCAGGATGCGATTGGCCTGGATGGCGCGTTGCGCCTCAAGCAAGGTGGCGGCTTGCGCGGGATAGCTGCCCGACCAGACGATCAGGTCCGATTCCACGTTGGTTTGGACCGAGCCTTTAACCGTGACAAACTGCGAATTCCTCACTTTAAGCCAGGTCGTGGTCGCGAGAATGGATGAAAAAACGAGTCCCGCTGCCAGAAAGAGGCCGGCAAGCATTCCAAACAGTTGCGGGCGCGAATTATTCATGGCGTCGGTGAATCGTTTTGGGCCGTGGCCATAATTGGCGGCGACTGCAGGTTGGGCGGCTGTAAATTTTCATCCGGCGGAATGTTCAGATAGCTCGCGCAGCGTTCCGCCACGTCATGGAACACTGGCCCGCAGACCTGGCCGCCGTAATAACCTTCCTTCGGCTCGTCCATAACGATGGAGATGCACAGTTGCGGATGGTCCGCCGGAAAAAATCCGATGAACGACGCGAAGTATTTGCCGTGAACATATTCGCCGTTTTCAACTTTTTGCGCCGTGCCGGTTTTCCCGGCCACGACGTATTCCTTCATCGCCGCGCCTGGCGCGGTGCCCTCCGGCGAAACCACTGTTTTAAGCGCTTCGATCATTTGTCGCGCGGTGTCGGCGGTTACGACCTGCCGCACGCGTTGCGGCTCGTATTGCTGAACGATGTTTCCGTCCCGGTCCTCCAGGCATTTCACCAGCATCGGGCGCATCAGCCATCCGCCGTTCGCAATCGCCCCCATGGCCATGAGCATTTGCAACCGGGTGACGCCGATCCCTTGTCCCATCGGAATCTGCGCGATGGTCACCTTCGACCAGTCCTTCACCGGATACAAAATCCCCGCGATCTCGCCGGGCAGGGGAATTCCGGTGCGTTCGCCAAAACCATAATCACTCGCGTAGTCGTATAGGCGGTCTTCGCCGAGTTTGATCCCCACCTTCGCGGCGCCAATGTTGGATGACTTGGTGATGATGCTTTCGGTCGTCAGAATTCCAAACGGCTCGTGGTCGTGCAAGACCCTTCCCGCATAGGCGAAATGCCCTTCCTCACAATCAAAGGTGTCGTTCAAATGAATGATGCCGTCGTTCAGCGCGCCGGAAATCGGGACGATTTTGAAAGTGGAACCGGGTTCCATCACGTCGGTGATGTCGCGGTTCCGCATTTCGGGCGTGACGGTGTTCGGCTGGTTGGGATCGTAATTCGGCAGGGACGCCATCGCGAGAATTTCGCCAGTGCCGGGGCGCATGATGATGCCGGTGATGCTGCGCGGCGTGTGTTTTGCCATGGCATCGGCCAGCGCTGTTTCAAGAATATGCTGCACCACAGCGTCAATGCTCAGCACGACGTTCAGGCCGTCGCGCGCGCGGACGTCTTCATCGCGCAAAGAAACCAGTTCGTGCTGCTGCCGGTCGGCCTCGGACACGCGCCAGCCGGCGACGCCGCTCAGCTCCGAATTCAAGGCGAGTTCAATGCCGTCACGCCCGACGATTTCCGAAGCCAGATGGCCGTCCACCTGGGACTCCTCCACGCCGGAAAATCCCAGCACCTGCGCCGCCAATGCGCCGTTCGGATAGATCCGCATCTGGTCCGGTTCGGCGAAAATGGCGCTTTCGCGCAAGTTGGAAAAGAAGGCGCGGTCAGCCCGTGACAATCTCATGTCCGCCACGCCAAAGTCCAGGTGGCTCATCGTTTGTTGAATCTGCTGCCACGTCTCATCCGGCACATTTTTTTTCAAGCGGACATAGTGCAGATTGTTCGTGATGATTTCGCCGTGTTCATCCCTGGAAATTCTGGGAGACAATTTTTGATAAAGGTCGGCTTCGTTCATTTGCAGCAGGGGCGCCAAGGCGCGGGCCACCACCGCCTGTTGGTTGCCAACCAGCGACGGATCGGCACAGATGGTTTTCACCGAAATGCTGGTGGCCAGAAGATTTCCATGGATGTCCAGGATATCGCCGCGGCGGGGGGCCTGCCAGTATTCGCGCTGCATGTCTTCGTGAGCCAGGCGCGCCAATTCATCATGGCGCAACACTTGCAAGTCCACGAGCCGGTAACCCAATCCCGTGAATGCCAGGCATACCAGCAGTGTCAGCGCCAGTACGCGTCGTAGTTGCAGCCGTTTTGTCATTTCAAACAGGCCGGCCGCTCGCGGCGATCGGTTCCTCAACCAACGGCGTCACGAGCGGCGGCCAAATTCATTTTCATTGCGTGGTTTCGGCAGTTTGCCACGCCGTGAACTGGCGCGAGGCATTCTGCGCCGGCGCGGCGGCCGGTTCCGGCAACCGCCAGACCTGCGCCGGTTGCGCCGGCCCCAGTCCCAGGTTCAATTCGCGCGCCCGCTGGTCGAGCATCACCGGCGAACGCAAAATCGCGAGCTGGTCGGAAAGCCGTTGGTCCTCGTTCCGCAATTGGGACAGGCAGGTTTCGTCCTGCCGGATTTCCCGGCCCAGCGCAAAAATCTGCCCTTTCTGCCAGACATAGCCGACCGCCGAACCCGCAATCATAAAACATAGAAACAACGCCTTCAGCGCCGGTCCGAACTGGATGGCTGCCGACTGGTTTTTTCGATTTCTGGCCATTTTAAATTCTTTCCAACACGCGCAATTGCGCGCTGCGGCTGCGTGGATTTTCCGTCACTTCCATTGCGCCGGGCGCGATCGCCTTGCGGCTAAACCATCTCATCTCCGGGGCGCGGGGCGCCCGCAATTCCGGCACGTCCACTTTGCCGCTAAACGTGTAATCGCGCGTCTTTTCGCGGCCAAATTCCTTCACCACCCGGTCTTCCAGCGAGTGGAAGGTAATCACCGCCAGCCGTCCGCCCGGCTTCAATATCTTCAACGCCGCTTCCAACCCGAGTTTCAATGAGCCTATCTCGTCGTTCACCGCAATCCGCAGCGCTTGAAAAACTTTTGTCGCCGGATGCGTCTTCCTCCCGCGCCGCGGGAATATCCGCTCGATTAATCCCGCCAACTGCCTCGTCGTCTCAAATTTTCTTTGGACCCGGTCGTGAACGATGGCTTTGGCCATCCGTCGCGACTCTCGCTCACCGCCGTAGTCCCATAAAATCGCCGCCAGTTCTGCTTCGCTCGCGCCGTTCACCAGATCCGCCGCCGTCAGCGTTTGCCGGTCGTCCATGCGCATGTCCAGCGGACCGTCGCTTTGAAAACTAAATCCGCGCCCGGCCCAATCCAAATGCGGCGAGCTGGTGCCCAGGTCCAAGATCACCCCGTCGCAGCTCCCCGCCGGTATCCAGTCCGCCATCGTCGAAAAATTGGCGCGGCGGATTTCAAAACGACCCGCAAATTCCGCGGCGAGGCGCTGTTTGGCGGCCTCAACCGCGGCGCCATCGCGATCGCACCCATACAGCCATCCAGTCGGCGAACTCGTTGTTAATATTCTCCGGGCGTGCCCGGCTCCACCGACCGTGCCATCGGCGTATCGGCCGCCCGCCTTCGGCTGGAGGGCGTTCACCGCCTCCGCCGCCATCACTGTTTTGTGAATGAATTCGACCACTGCGCATGTCTTTTACAATTAAAGCGCCGTCGCCTTCAAAAGCCGTTCACCCAGAATTTCCCATGATTTTTTCCGCGGCGACAATTCGGCAGCCCGCGATTTCAACGGCACGACTTCCACGTCCGCGTCGCTTAAATCATTGTTCACCACTTTGACGGCATCCAGAGACAATTCGGGTTGGATGGTCGGACTCGTCGCATGGCGTAGCTCGGCGCCATTGCCGGGTGGCGCGTTTTGGATGAAGCGCACTTGTCCCGGCCGCAGCGCGTTTGATTCGATGGATCCCACGCTTTTACCATTAATGGCGGGGCCGGATTCCATGGCCTTCTGTTGCGACGCTACCGGCTCTTTTTTTTCCGGGGCCGGCGGGGCCTCGGCGGGCGCTTTGTTAAACGGATTTTTCTGTCCAAATTTGGGCAGATAAAATTGTTTGTCGGCGCGGTAGGCAATCTCCGCGCGCCCGTTCACAATGCTTTTTCCAACCGCCAATAGTTTTCCAATGTTCATAGGTTACTCCATCAGTTTGAAGGCTTCCGACGCGAGCACCGCGTCGGCGGCCTTGACGTTTTCGTAACGGCTCGGACTCCAAATTTCAAACCGGTCAAGCAATCCCACAAGCACCGCTTCATCTTTGATGCTCGCGGCACGCGCCATTTCCTCCGGCAAACAAATCCTGCCGGCCTTATCAAGCGCCACCTGCGTGGATTCGCTGCCGATAAACCGCTTTAAAATGACCTTGTTCCCATCACTGTTCGGCATGGCGTCAATGTCGGCCTTCATCTTCGCCATTTGGTCTGGCGGGAGTACCCGCAGGCATGTCCCGGCCTGATGCTTGGGCCAGACGACCAGCGTCAGCTCCGTGCCTTCGTGGGGTGGCCGCCATTTGGCGGGGATTTGGACGCGCCGCTTCTCATCCACGCCATGCCGGTAGCATGAATTATAATAACTCGGTTCAGATGTGCGCTGGGCGCTCATTTTATCCACAACCAAACAGAAAACGGTCTAACGACCCACAACGCTACACTTTTACCCACTTTGCCCCCCTGCGTCAATAAAAAAATGATGCCCCAAAATGAGCGGTTATTCAGAAGTTATTCACAGTCCAAAGTTTATTAGCAAATCCCCGATTTCAAATCCTCATCTTTTCAATCTTTTTTTCAAACGAGAATGCTGTCAGGCTGTTTGCCGATGCGTACCGCGGATTTTCAATTCGACTTGCCGCAGGATTTGATCGCCCAATTTCCAGCCGCTGAGCGAAGCCAATCCCGGCTTTTGGTCCTCCATCGGCAGGAAGACCGCCTTGAACATAAGGGATTTTCGGATTTTCCGCGCTTCCTTCAACCGGGGGATGTGCTGGTGTTGAATAATTCACGGGTTATTCCAGCGCGGTTGCGCGGAATAAATGCGAAAACCGGCGGGAAATTTGAGATTCTGTTGATTGAGGAAAATGCGCCAAATGATTGGTTGGCGATGATCCGTCCCGGCAGGAACGCCCGGATTGGCACGGAAATCATCGTGCAAAAACGGAACGCGGAAATCGGAGGACCAAAAACCCTCGCGACGGTGCTTGAAAAAAGCATCGAGGGAAACGTCCGGCTGCAATTTAACGGCGGGGATATAAAATGCCGGTTGGGTGATCTGGGAGAAATGCCGTTGCCGCCATACATTCGCCGTGACCACGAGGTTGCGGATGATCAGGAGCGTTATCAGACGGTGTTTTCCAAGCCGCCCGGCTCGGTGGCCGCGCCGACAGCGGGACTGCATTTCACCGAAGAGATGCTTGCCGAAATCCGCGCACTTGGCGTACAGGTATGTTTTGTGACCTTGCACGTGGGACCGGGAACGTTTTTGCCGGTAAAAACTGAAAATTTGTCAGAACACAAAATGCACCAAGAACGGTTTGAATTAGGAGAGGAAACGGTTCGCGCGATCACCGCTGCAAAAAAATCTGGCAACCGCTGTATTGCCGTGGGTACGACCACGGTGCGCGTGTTGGAAAGCGTCGCCGGGCAAAATTCAGGAAAAGTCAATGTTCATGCGGGTAAAACGAATATCTTCATTCATCCGCCGTTTCGATTCCAAGTGGTGGACGCGCTGCTGACCAATTTTCATCTGCCCTGTTCGACTTTGCTCATGCTGGTCAGCGCCTTCGCCGCCCCGGGCCAAATTTGCGGACGCGAAATGATTTTGTCGGCGTATGCGGAGGCGATTCGCGAGCGTTATCGCTTTTTCAGTTATGGCGACGCCATGTTGATTTTATGAACCGCAAGCCTGCAGGCCCGAGTCCCAAATTGCCGTTTGTGCTCTGCAACTTTGCGATGACGGCAGATGGAAAAATTGCGTTTGCCAGGGACCATTTTTTGCCATTCGGAAGCGCGCGTGATCGCCGGCACATGATGGATTTGCGGGCCACGGCGGATGCAGTGCTTTGCGGCGCGCGGACGGTGGCTGTGACCGGAACGGTTATCGGAAATGGCGGTGACAATTTCCGGAAGCAACGACTGAAACACGGACTGGCGGAGTTTCCATTGCGCGTCATTGCCAGCGGGTCAGGTTCGATTGAGCCGGACGCCGGCATTTTCAAACAGCGCTTTTCGCCGGTGATTGTTTTGACCACTGAGAGGATTTCCAGGGCGAAATTGAAATCGCTGCGGGCGGTGGCGAAGGTGGAAATTTTTGGCCGACACGAAGTGGATTTTCGCGCGGCATTCGGTTGGCTGCGGCAAAAATGGGACGTGCGGCGGTTGCTGTGCGAAGGCGGCGGCGACCTTCACAGCGCGTTGGTCCGCGCCGGCCTGGCGGACGAATTGCATCTGACCATCTGCCCCAAACTATTTGGGGGCCGCGGCGCGCCTACGATTGCGGACGGGGAAGGCTTCCGTAAATTGGCCGCGGCGGCCCAATTTAAACTGGTCACGGCAAAAGCAATCGGCGGTGAATTATTTGCAATTTTCGCTGCCAAATAGCCAAGTTATTCACAATTCGAAAACCTTACGGCGCACTGAAGCGGTAAAAGCGGTTTGGATAATTGGCCCACTGCCGGTCACTGAAAGGGGACGTACCGCCACCCGACAGCGTGTTGGTGGCCACCGGCAGCCAGACGGGATTGGCCAGTGATCGGCATGGCTCATCGAGAACAAAAAGCGGGGCGGACTTTCGTCCGCCCCGCTTGAGGAACCGGGACTGAATGATTTTACGGCTGCCGCAGGATGTAGTATTCGGCCGAGTTCGTCGCCGGATTGGGATCGGCGAATTGATACTGGCCCGAACCGGCGGGACTCTCCGTGGCATGTCCAACGACCGGCCAGGTGGAAACAGGCGCGGTGATATTGTTCGTCGCCAGGATGGAGAAGCTCAAGCCGGTGACGTTGGTGAAGGCAAAGTCCAGGCTGCCATTATTCAACGTGACTCCGCTCAACTTCGATGATGCAACGGCGGTCAAAGTCTGCACCACCGAGTCCGTGCTATAGCCCGTCGCGCTAATCACAATGTCCAAGGCCCCGGCACTTTGCAGCAATGCGGACTGGGATGAGTTAAACACAATTTCGCCCGGCTGACTGGCGTCATACGCGGCGGTCGGCAACGTCGAACCGTTTACCGTGATGCTGGTTACGCGGGAACGCCAAGTGGCATCGTCCGGGGTGTTCGTAATGGTGAACGTCAGCCCTGCGGTGGCGCTGCTCTGGGGAGTGAGAATCGGCGGCGGGATGAGTTCGACGGTGTAAGGCGTCTGCTGGGGCACAAAGGTGACGCCTTCAACCGAGCCATTGGCCGGCGCGGTGTAGATGACATTTGTGCTCGTGATATCGAGCGGCCCGGTCACAGACTGGTCGGTCACCCGAATGAGTTGGTTTCCGCCCTGTCCCCCGGAGCCGTTGGCGTAATAAAGATAAACGCCGCCGCTGCCGTTGGTGCAGGCGAACAGGGTGTCGCAATTATCCAAGTTGGTCCACGAGCCAATGTTGGTCCAGGTAGTGCCATCACTTCCCAATGACAACTTGTTGATGACGCCGTTGGCGCCGCTTGCGCCCGAACTCTGGTCACAAACATAGGCAATGCCATAATTCGTTCCCGTGGGAATCATATAGAAGTCCTGGGCGACCTCATCAGGAGGCGGAGTGAGACTGGGGGTGATATATGGGCCATTATCTCCCGGATTATCCCAGTCTATCCCCGGTGGATTATTACCCGAGACAAATTCATACATTGACGAAGTGGGCGGGTAGGCCACCTTGGCGGTGAGAACCCAAGCTACGCCCCCAAACGACCGCACGCTCACATTATTCTGTACGTAAGAGAGGGCACTGTTGACATATAACCCGCCTTTATCATCAATGAGGAAGTCAGTATTGTCCGGGCTGCACGCCGAGCGGGCCTGGCTGCCACCAAGGGATTGCGACACATAGCTGACCGGCGAGGTGAATCCGTTGGTGTAATTCAACGTGCCTACCGCGCGGTTGAGGTTGAACGTTTCATCCGGTGTGGCTGAACTGTTATCCTGGAAAGCGTCAAAAACCACAAACGTCCCGTCATCACTTAACGCGAGTTTGCCGCAACTGCCGGCGGAGGACAGGCGCAGGGCATTCGTTCCAGTGGCGCTGATGGGAATTATGGTGACTGGTGTGGTTTGACCCGCTGCGGAAGGCTGGAGTTCAATCACGCTGAAGGTGGTGTTATTCCCCAGTGTGTCAATTTGGAGGGCCGCCAGATTTCCCCGCGTGAAAGGAACGGGCGGGGCGCCAATGACGAAATCAGTTGAATAAAAATTGGTGCTCGATGTGTGATTAGCCGCGTTCGTGTAACCCGTCACCATGAACTCAATCGCCGCATTGCTGATTGCCGACGATCCAGTGACGGTGGCGGTCAAATCGGTAAAGTCACAATAGCCGTTGACAATCGGCTGAACAGTATCTCCTCCCAATGTCCAGGCCGTCGAGTTGCTGACGACCGCAGTGACAGTGAAACTGGCGTAAGGATTCGTCGTGCCGTTTCCGTATTGGTCCGCAAGCTCCACCGAGGGGTTGACGGTCAAGGTGCCACTGCTGGCCGAGGGGCCGGCGGGTTGGTGAAAGATCAGTTCGACGGCCTTGCCGGTTCCGACAAACTGGCTGAGCTTGGCGCTGGCAAAATTGGTGGCATAGATAACAATGCTATCCAGTCCGCTTAATTGTAACGCGGCAGATTTCGACTGGCGTATATACAATGTTGCTTGAAGTAATGGTATAAGCTTTATTCGTCAAAGCGACGCCATTGACGTAGATACTGCCAATATTCGCGGACCAGGCCGCATCCACCGCGAACGTATTGGTGAACGGACCATCCACGGTGGCAGTGGATGAATTAGTGACGGCAGGCGGATATTGGCCTTGAAACTGGCCGTTGACGGCCACGTTGTCCACGCGGGCGTTGCCGGAACTGTTGTTATAGGGCTGCCCCAGGTAATTCACACAGTCGGGGCCGGTTGCGGCATTCACAATTCTGAAGGCGAATTCCGGATTGTTGGCGACTGTCGGGTCACCCGTGAAGTCAACCACCATGTAATTAAAGAAGATTGAACCATAATCATTATCGAAATACGTGCCCATCACCGTGTTCGGCGAGGTCGTGTTCGTTTGAATCAACGTCGGATTCATGCCGTAGGAAAGGTCATTGGCCACATTCGTTGTCGCCCAGTCGTTGGTGGTATAAAGAACGCAATATTTCGCTTCACCCTGGCTCGTGGTGTAAAGATCGAAGGTAACGACGATGTTGCTGTAATTGATGGTGCTGACGTCGAACTCGGCGCCTTGCGAACCGATGGGTTGCGTGCTGAGCCAGCCGTTGCCGGGATTCTGGCCGCGCAGCCGCCAAACATCCTGACCCGCAGCGCCGGTGGAACTGTAGGGTTCTCCGTTGGCGGTGATGTCTCCATAATTGGTGCTGCCCACAACCTCATTTGCAAACACGGCATTCGGCAGATTAAAGCCGATGATGGTTGCGGTGGCAGTGTTGTTGGCAATTGCTGGAGCAGGATTGTTGACAGGCTTTGTCTTGGTACCGAGGTTGTCGAACGGCCAGTCGGCGATCGTCGTGAAGGAAACACCCTGGATAACGACGTCGTCATAGGTCCAGTTGGCAGTGGTGTTGCTGTTGTTGTAAAGGACTCCGGAGGTGTTGAAGCAGTTTGTTCCCGTGGAGGCGTTTACGATGCGGATGGCGAAATTGGGGGCATCATCAACTCTGTGAAATGCCGCTCAAATTGACGGTGATCTGGTTGTTCCAGCCGCTTGCCAGTGTGACATAGGTGCCGACCACCAGGCCATTCGTGCTAATCGTGTTGGTGGCGATGACCGCCCCGGAGCCAGCCGAGGTAATATTGGCGTTATACCAGATGGAGTCTCCCGTCGTGTATTGGACCTGTAGAGCGGATTCCGCATTGGTGGTGGCATAAACATCAAAGGAAACCTGAATTTGGTAATAACCAACCGTGCTGGCCGCAAACTGGGCGCCTTGCGCCCCGATGGCGGCGCCCGTGTTCCAGCCGTCGCTGCCCCCGGTGGCATTAAATTGCCAACTGTTGGCGTCACCTGAAGCGCTTCCCGCCGGGGCGGCGACAATGCTTGGGTTGGTGGAATTGCCCAACCCCAGTGGGGCGGCTGCGCCGTAGCCGGTGGATGGAGCCGGACTTGCGTTGAAGCCGGTGGAAAGGTTATCGAAGGTCCATGCGGTAATGGGGGCGGAGAGTTGGGCTTGCGCCGCGGACAGCGAAGCCAGAAACAACGCCGACAAGTATGCAGTTTTTTTTATTTTCATTTAATTAGTTCTTGTTTTTTGATGGCTGAAATCCTTTTTCTGCTGCGAACTTGGAGAGTGAATAACAGAGCCGTCACACAAGCATGGCATTTGGGTTACGATTTGGTGACTTCATTTTTGGCGTTTGCGTTGTCACACAATTGTCACATTTGGCGCATGTTTTCGTAACAATTTGACGCCATGATTCGTGCCGACGGAATTCATTAAGGCGGAACAATAATAAGAAGTGAAATAGTGAAACCAATCAAGAGAACCAAGCACGACGGATTTACGCTGATTGAATTGTTAGTGGTCATTGCCATTATCGCCATTCTGGCAGCCCTGCTGCTCCCGGTGCTGGCCAAGGCCAAGCTCAGGGCGCAGGAGGCCGTCTGCCTGAGCAATTTGAAGCAATGGGGTCTGGCCGATTCGATGTATGTGGATGACAACAACAACACGTATCCGTGGCCGAAATATGAACCTGAAGCGAAATTCAACGCCGCGGATGAAGACACCCCGGTATGGCTCGATATCTATTCTTATTACGAAACTCAACACATTGGCAACGATGCCTGGTTCAATGCCCTGCCCGCTTACGTCGGCAGCAAGACCATGTATCAATGGGCTTTGGGAGGAAATGAATCGGAGTTCAACAATTTGAACAGCTCCGGACGGAACATCTTTATCTGCCCGACGGCCCACGCCCAGGGCATTGATCCCATAGACGTGCCTCAAGACCACGGATACATGGAGCCGGGACAACGCCCGCTGTTCAGTTACGGGATGAATTCCAAATCAACAGCCAACGAGAGCGTCAGCGCCCCTTCGGATCTTCCTTGCAAAACCGGCATGGTCAAAAATCCTTCCGCCTTTGTGCGACTTTCGGATACCCGCAACCGTTCCAATGAATCTCCATATTACGCATCCGGCGGAGATACGTATCCCGATGGAAATTCCGTTGACCTCGCCACGCCACAATCCTACACCACGCGGTTTTCCGCGCGTCACAGTGTGGGCGGCAATATCACCTTTAGCGATGGACATGCCGGTTTCTACAAATATCAGTATATCGTCTCCAATGGTACTTCCATTGCGCCTTCGGGTCCGACCAAGGGTCAAACCGTTGTTGCCGGTCACGACCCGGGCCAGCAGGATATCAACTGGGATTGCGAAGGATTCCCCGTCATTAATTGATTCCAACCCGCAAAATGAAAAGTTTTTACCTGAGGTTCCCCCTTGGTTTGGCATCGGTTCTTTTTTCGTTTGCCGTTTTCGTCATGCCGTTGCGCGCCGCCGACGACACGATGGCTGCGCCGGCGGCGTCATCCGTTGAAAAGGCGCATCTCAATTATCTTCCCGCCGGAAAGCCCGATGTCATCGCCCTGCTGGCGCCGCCACCGTTGCCGGATTCGCCCGAGCAAGCGGCCGACATGGAAACCGTTCGGGAGGTTTATCATGCCTGCGACAGCAACGACATGGCTATCGCTTATTCCCAGAAGAAATTCAATATTTTCACCTTCACTCCCGCAATCGGGGATTTCTTTCAACCGGGCAGGTTTCCCAAAACCGAGGAATTTTTCCATAAGGTCCAGCGCGACGCCGAAACGGTTACGGACCAGGCCAAGGATTATTACAAACGTCCGCGCCCCTATTTCACCGATCCCAGCCTGGCTAACGGCAAAATGGAAAAAAGCTACAGCTATCCCAGCGGCCACTCCACCGAATCCATGGTGCTGGCGCTCGTGCTGGCGGATTTGTTCCCGGACAGACATGACGCCATCATCGCCACGGCGCGCAGCATCGGCTGGCATCGCGTGATGATTGCGCGGCACTATCCCACGGACATTTACGCCGGTCGGGTGTTGGCGCAGGCCATCGTCAGGCAGATGAAAAAGAGCGACGCGTTCCAGTCGGATTTTGCCGCCGCCAAGGCCGAGATTGCCCATGCCGCGATTACGGTGGTGAATTGAAACCGCGAAAACGCGGGAAGCCGCGTTTCACTTGGGGACGAGCCAATCTGCCATCCGCTGCTGGTGCGGTTCGGGACCAATACATTTCCAGCATTAAACTGGCGGACGCGGGGGACATCAAACCGCTGATGGCTTTTGCGCGTTCCTAAAACATGAGCATTTTCGTTCATCACCTGCCTTTCATTGCTTCGATGAGCCACCAAGTTGTCGGCGGGCACCAACGCTCAATTCTGCGTTGAATTGCCGTTGTTTCCACCGTTTCCACTAAAGATATTTTTTCAACACCGGTTTCAGTTCATTCACTGTTTTCTTTGGCCAATATTTCCTTTCGGTCATGAGGGCGTGTCCCAGGGCGGAATGGCACGGCCAATTCGGCTCGACGGGAATTTGCGGAATTACTTTGGCCACCACTCGCTTCGCCAGATCGGCGTTGCGATGCAGATTCGCAATAATCATTTCCAGCGTCACGTGTTCGTCCTCTTTCCAGCAATCATAATCGGTCGCCATCGCCAGGGTCGCATACGCAATTTCCGCTTCCCTCGCGCATTTGGCCTCGCCGAGGTTGGTCATGCCAATGACGTCGTAGCCGGCGCGGCGATTGGCCAGCGATTCGGCGCGTGTGCTGAACGCCGGGCCTTCCATGCAGACGTAAGTCCCCCCGTCGTGGACTCTCGCCCCTTCCCCGCGGGCGGTCTTCAAAATGATCCGCCGCAGCTCTTCGCAAATCGGTTGGGCGAACGATACGTGCGCCACGATGCCCCGCCCAAAAAACGTGTGATTGAGCGATTGTTTGGTCCGGTCCAAAAACTGGTCAACCACCACAATGTCGCACGGCTTGTACTTTTCCTGCAGTGATCCAACCGCGCTGATGCTGATGATCCACTGCACCCCGAGTTTCTTCATCGCCCAAACGTTGGCGCGATGATTTAATTCCCCCGGCAAAATTCGATGTCCGCGTCCATGCCGGGCCAGGAAAACCACATGGCGCCCGGCGAGTTTGCCGGCGAGAAAATCGTCGGATGGCGCGCCGAAGGGCGTCTTCAGCCGGAGCCATTTCTGGTTGGTAAACCCCTCGATATTGTAAAGACCGGTGCCGCCGACGATTCCGATTCGATGTTTTGACATGCGAAAAAATTAAACACGAATCGCGCGAAATGGACACCAAAAAAAGATGGCGGCGGCGCGCCGTCCGGATTTTCTTCACTGGCGCGGAAACGGTGATCTGATAGTCTGTCGGGATGGAACTGTTTCATCGCATTCTGAAGACGGCGGTCGAAGGCGGCGCCTCGGACGTTCATTTGAAAATTGGCGGGCCGGTCATTTTCCGCATCAATCGCGAGTTGATTGCCGTGGATTCGCCGTTTCCCACACAGGAATGGATGAACAAAATCGTGGATGCCATCACGCCGCCGCATTTAAAAAAACGCCTGGATGAGGAGCGCGAGATTGATTTTTCCTATTTTGTTCCGGGCATCGGCCGCTTTCGCACGAACCTTTTCCAGCAGCGCAACCAATGGTGCCTGGCCATGCGTTATGTCAAAACCATTGTTCCGGGCTTTGAAGAATTAGGCTTGCTGCCGCAGATAAAAAAGATTGCCGAATCGCCGCGCGGCGTTGTCCTTGTGGCCGGCTCGACGGGTTCCGGCAAGTCCACCACGCTGGCGGCGATGATCGAGCACCTCAACAGCAATTTCAAAAAACACATCATTACCCTCGAAGATCCCGTCGAATACGCCTTTGAAGACAACCAATCCGTTGTCGAGCAACGCGAAATCGGCCTGGACACTTTGACGTATCATCACGCGCTCAAACACGTGCTGCGGCAGGACCCGGACATTATTATGATCGGTGAAATGCGCGATTCCATCAGTTTTTCGGCAGCCATGAGCGCCGCGGACACGGGCCACTTGGTTTTGTCCACCCTGCACACCACGACCGCCGCGTTATCGGTCACCCGCATCCTGGATTTCTTTCAAGCGGACGAACGGGAACAAGTTCGCCGGCAACTCGCCGGATGTTTGCGCGGCGTCATTTGCCAACGCATGGTCAACACGGTCGGCGGAACGCTCACGCCGTCCCTGGAAATTATGCTGAACACTCCCCTCGTGAAAAAGTTGATTGAGGAAAACCGTCTCGACAAATTATCCGCCGCCATCGAGACGGGGACCGATGATGGGATGCTGAGCTTCAACCAGTCGCTTTTCAATCTGGTGAAATCCGGCAAAGTCACAGAGAAAGAGGCGCTCGCCAAGGCGAGCAATCCGCAAGCATTGGAAATGAATTTCAAGGGAATCTTTTTGGATGAAGGCCGCCGAATCATTAGTTGACGGTCTTTTGGGGGACCAGCCACAAAACTGCGAAAATGGCGGATCAACAATGACGAAACCATTAGGACATGACTGCCTTGTGATTAACCCGTCGAAAACGAGCGACCAGAAATAGGTTGACTTAAACACACAAGTTTAGTCGTATTTTTAGGTGCGGATTTCTAAGAAGACCGATTACGCGTTGCGCGCGTTGTTCACGCTGGTGGACCATTATGGCAATGGGCCAATTCCAATTCGTGAACTGGCGCGGCGCAATGACGTGCCCAAACGGTTTCTGGAGCAAATCATGCTCGATCTCAAAGCCCAGGGATGGGTCAAAAGCCTGGCCGGAATCCGCGGCGGTTATGTCCTGGCCAAAAAGCCGGAAAAAATCACGATGGGGGAGGTGGTGCGCCATTTTGATGGGATTTTAGCTCCAATCGGTTGTGTTTCTGTTACCGGCTACGAGCGCTGTTCGCAGGAGCCGGTCTGCAAATTCCGCCGTATTTTCCTGGATGCCCGTAATTATGTCGCCGGCGCCATGGACCGTGCCACGCTGGGCGAAGTCGCCAGGGGTTTGCCCGTCACCAGACGAGAGGTTTCTGCTGGATTCACCGGCGGAGAAGGGATTTAAAAAAAATTTCAAAAAAGCTATTGACGCAAAAAAAAATCGGTGCATAATAACGACTATATAGGTCGTTATTTGTTGGCGGTGCAGTGGCAAAATAGGGTGAGAAAAATGTCGAACTGAATCGCAGTTAAACCTGAAAAATAAAATATGAACCTAAAATTGTGGTTATTGACAGGGATTGCGGGAGCGCAGTTTGGAAGCGCGGCGGTGGCACAGCAGACCAACGCGCCAGCCGGGGACATTCAAGCATTGAAACAGGAAGTCCAGGCCCTGGAACAGAAGGTGGACGCGCTTGAGCGCCAACAAGCGGCGCAAAACAGCCCCACACAAAATCAGCAATCCGCGCAAGTCCAGAATTTAGACCAGAAGGTCCGGATTCTGGAACGGCAACGCGAATTGGATCAGCAGGCGGCGTCCGAGGCGGCCAAAACTCAGCCGAAGATAACCCTGGACGCGAACGGTTTCAGCTTCAGTTCGGCGAACTCAAATTTTATTGCCTCGTTACATGGGATCATCCAGGTGGACAGCCGCACGTTTCTTGCTGATGGCGGCGGCACCGCGGGCAAGGACACATTTCTGCTTCGTCGCGCGCGGCCGATTTTCACCGGAACGGTGTTCCATGATTACGATTTTAATTTCACGCCGGATTTTGGCGGCAGCGGCGTAGTGGTTTATGATGCCTATTTGAATTATCATTATAGTCCGGCATTCCAATTGGAAGGCGGGCGATTCAAATCACCCGTCGGGCTTGAGGCGTTGCAGGTGGACAGTTGGATATCATTTAATGAGCGCTCACTGGTGACGGATTTGGTGCCCAACCGGGATGCCGGCTTTGAATTGCACGGTGATTTGTTCGGCAGCGCTGTAAGCTATGCCGCGGGAATATTTAATGGCGCACCCGATTATATCACCCCGCCGGCCTCCACCCAGGCTGTGGACGATGACAAGGCGTTTGAGGGACGTTTGTTTTTCCAACCCTTGAAAACTTCCGATGCAGGCTTTTTGCAGGGTCTCGGCTTTGGCGTCGGCGGCAGCTATGAGGTTGACAGCGGGGCCGATTTGACCTCCGGTTATAAGACTGACGGCCAGCAAACTTTTTATTCTTACGCCGCAGGTGTCGTCGCCAGCGGGTCTCATTGGCGGCTTTCGCCGCAGGGATATTATTATTACGGGCCGTTCAGTTTGATGGGGGAATACGCGATTTCTGACCAGGAGGTCGCCAGGACCGCTGCACCGGTGGCTTCCGCCAATTTACGAAACAGCGCTTGGGAAGCCACGGTGGGCTGGGTCCTGACCGGCGAGGATGCCTCTTACAATGGTGTCACGCCGCTTCATCCGTTTGACCTCCATAATGGAGGCTGGGGCGCATGGCAAATCGTGGCGCGCTATGCGGACCTCTATATAGACGACGCGAATTTTTCGACGTTTGCCACCGCCGGCTCGGCGTCCGAGGCGAAAGCATGGGCGGTCGGTCTCAACTGGTATTTGAACCGTGATTTTCGTGTGGACACCAGCTTTTCGCGCACCACCTTTAATGGCGGCGGCGGCGCCACTGGCAACGGCCCGGTGACAGCCCAGCCGGAAAATGTGATCTTCACGCGCGTGCAACTGGCATTCTAACTGCTAAACGCCCGGAAGCATCGTCATGAAAAGCATTATCAGCATCCTTGTCATGGCCCTGGCACTGGCGGGAGTCGCCCGCGCAGGGCAGGTTGCCTTGCTCAATGTTTCATACGATCCCACGCGTGAATTGTACCAGGAATACAACGCCGCCTTTGTAAAATACTGGAAGGTTAAAACCGGCGACGACGTGACCGTCAACCAATCCCACGGCGGTTCTGGCAAACAAGCGCAGTCGGTCATCAACGGCCTCGACGCGGACGTCGTAACGTTGGCGTTGTCGTATGACATAGACATGATTGCCCGGCAGTCCAAATTGTTGCCCGTCAATTGGCAAAGCCGGTTGCCTGACAACAGCACGCCCTACACTTCGACCATTGTATTTCTTGTGCGCAAAGGAAACCCGAAAGGCATCAAGAACTGGGACGATTTGGTGAATCCCGGTGTCAGCGTCATCGTGCCGAACCCCAAAACCTCCGGCGGCGCCCGGTGGGCGTATCTGGCCGCTTACGCCTACGCGTTGGAAACCTACGGTCATGACGACGCCAAAGCCAGGGCGTTCATCGCCAGGCTCTACAAGAATGTGCCAATTCTCGATTCCGGCGCGCGGGGTTCCACCATCACGTTTGCCCAGCGTGGTATTGGCGATGTATTGCTCGCCTGGGAGAACGAGGCGCACCTGGCCCGGAAAGAGTTCAGCGCCGACAATTTTGAAATCATCACGCCGCCGCTCAGCATCCTGGCTGAACCGCCTGTTGCCTGGGTGGACAAAAACACCGAACGTCATGGCACCACGGAAATCGCCAAAGCCTATCTCGAATATCTTTATTCGGACGAAGGGCAGGAAATTGCGGCGCGAAATTTTTATCGCCCGCGTAATCCGGCCATTGCCGCAAAATATGCGGCGAATTTTCCCAAATTGAAATTAGTCACCGTTGACTCGGAATTCGGTGGTTGGGCAAAGGCCCAAAAAACCCACTTCGCCGATGGAGGAGTCTTCGACCAGATTTACCAGCCACAATAAAATGACAATCGCCGATTCACCCCTCAAAATCGCAAGGCAAACGCCACGCAAACAACGTCGGTCCATTTCTGACCTGCTCGCGCCAGTGGAGCAAATTGCCGCCACGTCGCCCAACCTGGTGGCCAACCATGAGGCGCGCTTTGAAAGTCGAGGGGAAGGCTGCGACTTGCCACGCTACCTGTTCGTGGGGCCGCGCGGCGGCGATGCCCCCATCCGGTTGGGCATTTTCGGGGGCATTCATGGCGATGAACCAGAGGGCGTTCACGCCATCGTTCGATTCATTCAATTTCTTGAAGCCCGACCGGAAATCGCCGCCGGTTATTATTTGTCGTTTTATCCCGTTTGCAATCCAACTGGATTCGAAGACGACACACGATGGTCCCGGCGCGGAAAAGATTTGAACCGCGAATTCTGGAAAAATTCCACCGAGCCGGAAGTGCGCCTGCTTCAAGCCGAATTGGTCTCACGATCGTTTCAGGGAGTCATCTCCCTTCACACCGATGACACCAGCGGCGGGTTTTACGGAATCGTCCGGGGCGCAACTTTGACCAAACATTTAATTCAACCGGCGTTGCGCGCCGCCGAAAGGTTCCTTCCGCGGGACGGTCGCCCGGTGATTGACGGCTTTGCCGCCCGGAATGGAATCATCCGCGACACCTTCGACGGCATTTTAAGCGCGCCGCCCAAGGTGCGTCCGCGTCCATTTGAGATTATTCTGGAAACGCCGAAATCGCCGCCCGATTATTTGAAGGAATACGCATTTGTGGTAGCGTTGGAAACCATATTGGCCGAATACCGGAAATTCATCGCTTACGCGCCGAACTTATAAAATTGTGCCGACCCAGGAAGGCGGGAAAATCAGAGTGCTGCCGGGCTTCAAACTGACGCTCGGCTACACGCTGCTTTACCTGGGCTTGATTGTCATCATCCCGCTGGCAGCGGTCTTTGCGAAGGCCGGGGAATTGCCTTGGGCGCAATTTTGCCACACGGTCTTTTCACCCCAGGCGATGGCGGCTTATCGGTTGAGCTTCGGCGCTTCATTTTGCGCGGCATTTATCAACGCGGTGTTCGGTTTGGTGATCGCCTGGGTGCTGGTGCGCTATCAGTTTATCGGAAAAAGATTCATGGATGCGCTGGTGGACCTGCCCTTTGCCCTGCCAACCGCCGTGGCGGGAATCACGTTGGCGACTCTTTACGCGCCGAACGGCTGGATCGGCCATTGCCTTGACCCGCTTGGCATTAAAGTGTCCTACACCCGCCTGGGGGTGTTTGTCGCGCTAACCTTTGTCGGCCTCCCCTTCGTCGTCCGAACCGTCCAACCGGTATTGGCGGATTTGGACCCGGAAATCGAGGAGGCCGCCGCGAGCCTCGGCGCCAATCGTTGGCAGACGGTCTGCCGCATCGTCTTGCCGATGTTAAGCCCGGCGTTGTTGACCGGATTTGCGCTGGCCTTTGCGCGCGCTCTCGGCGAATACGGCTCGGTGGTCTTTATTTCCAGCAATATCCCGATGAAAACCCAAATCGTTCCGCTCCTCATCATGAGCGAATTGGATTCATTTGAATACGCCCGGGCGACCGCGCTGGCCGTGGTGATGCTCGTGGTTTCCTTTGCGCTTCTGCTGGCCATCAATCTCCTCCAAAGGTGGAGCAACCGGCATAACGCCTCCGAATTCGCATGACGGACGACGAAAAAATCAACGCGCCTCACCGCATGACCGAACCTCCCTTCATGCGCCGCGTGCTCATTTTTATGGCCCTGGCGTTCATCGGTCTTTTCCTGGTGATCCCCCTGGTTTCCGTATTTGTCGAGGCGTTCAGCCAGGGCCTCGGCTATTATTTTCACACGTTGCGCGATCCCTACACGGTGAGCGCGATTGAATTGACGTTGATTGCGGCGGGGATTTCGGTGCCGCTCAACTGCCTTTTCGGTGTTTGCGCGGCTTGGACGATTGCCAAGTTCGATTTTCCCGGTAAGAGCATTTTGCTCACCCTGATTGATTTGCCGTTTTCAATTTCGCCGGTCATTTCCGGTTTGATCTATGTCCTGGTTTTCGGCGCGCAAGGCTGGTTGGGTCCCTGGCTTTTGGCCCGTAACATCCACATCATTTTTGCCGTGCCGGGGATTGTGCTCGCCACGATTTTTGTCACTTTCCCATTTGTGGCGCGCGAATTGATCCCCTTGATGCAGGCGCAGGGTCGCACCGAGGAGGAAGCGGCGCGTGTGCTCGGCGCCAGCGGATGGCAAACGTTTTGGCGCGTGACCCTGCCCAATATCAAATGGGGGCTGCTTTACGGGGTGATCCTCTGTAATGCGCGCGCCATGGGAGAATTTGGCGCGGTCTCGGTGGTAAGCGGCCATATCCAGGGCAAGACCAACACCATCCCATTGCATGTGCAAATTTTATACGAGGCAAACGACTTTACCGGCGCATTCGCGGTGGCCTCCCTCCTGACTTTTTTGGCGCTCGTCACCCTGGTGGTAAAATCGTGGATTGAGTTTAAACATCTGGGGATCCGTGGCATCTTTCCGCTGCCAATCACCCCTGACCGGGACAACCAGGCATGAGTGTTGAAGTAAAAAATATCACCAAGAGGTTCGGCATCTTTGCCGCGCTCGACCACGTAAGCCTCAAGGTCGAGTCCGGCGAACTCGTCGCCCTGCTGGGACCGTCCGGCTCCGGCAAAACCACATTGTTGCGGGTCATTGCCGGCCTGGAATTTCCCGATTCCGCCGATTCCCAGGTTTTGTTTTACGGCGAGGACGTCACCAAAATTCCCGCCAGCCAGCGTCAGGCCGGCTTCGCCTTCCAGCATTATGCTCTCTTCCGCCATTTGAGTGTTTTTGAAAACATCGCCTTCGGCCTGCGGGTCCGTCCAAAATCACTGCGTCCGCCGGAATCGAAAATCCGCGAGCGCGTCGGCGAGCTTTTGAAATTGATCCAGCTCGAGCCGTTCGGCAAGCGGTTCCCCGCGCAGCTTTCCGGAGGGCAACGCCAGCGCGTGGCGCTCGCACGCGCCCTGGCGGTCGAACCCAGGGTGCTTTTGCTCGATGAACCCTTTGGCGCGCTCGATGCCAAGGTCCGCAAGGAGCTTCGCCGCTGGCTGCGCAAGTTGCACCAGGAAATTCATATCACCACCCTCTTTGTCACCCACGACCAGGAGGAGGCGCTCGAAGTGGCCGACCGCGTCGCCATTCTGCGCGACGGCCAAATCGAGCAAATCGGCACGCCAGAGGACATTTACGACCATCCGGCGAGTCCGTTTGTTTATGATTTCTTGGGCAACGTGAATCTCTTCAGCGGGCGTGTGCATGAAGGCGCGGTGGAAATCGGCGAATCGAAGTTCCGCGTCCCCGAGACCGCCGGTGAAACTGAAGCCGACGCGGTGGCGTTTGTTCGCCCGCACGACATCCGCATTACGCGCGAGGCGAACGGCCAAAAGACTTTTCCGGCGCGCGTGGTTCGTTGCAACGCCGCCGGACCGCTCGCGAACCTGGACCTGGAACGGTCGGATGGTCGTGGGCAATTTGCCGCGCAATTGAGCAAGGAGGAATTCCAGCAATTGCAACCCAGGGTCGGCGAGCAGGTATTTGTGGAGTTGAAAAATGTGAAAATCTTCTCCGAGGATTTTTCGATCTGATTATCGTGTCTGGACCAAAACCCGGAAGGCGCGGCCCAAATGTTCCGGGTGCGTCAGCGTTTGGAATTGGCGCGCCCGGGCCGCCCAGTCGCCAAAGGATGGGTCCCTCGCCGCCTTTTCCAGAATCCGCGTTAGAAATTGCGATTGCGTTGAAAAACTTTCCGTGGCCAGCCCGCACGCTTCACCGGCGGATTGAACCGCCGAAAAGTTGACGTGCGCCGTCAAATCCTGTTTGCCGACATTCGCTAAAAGATCACCGGCGGGATGATGCCGAAAATAAGCGCGCAGCGTGCCTTCCCTTCGGTGCGGCAAAAAGCGTTCGTCCTCGGTCAGGCCATAGTCAATCGTCAGGAGTTTTCCATCGTCCAGGGTGTTTGCGGCGGCCCTCCACCAGGCTTCCGCCGCCGGAGAAATTTCGATCGCGTAACCGTCCGGCAACACTTCCTGCAATTCCGGCCCCACGGCTGGCTGTCTCCCGCACTCCATTCGCGCCCAGATGAATCTTTCGCCGTCCCAGGCGACGCCCCACTCGAACCATTTCTTCCCTTTGGCGTCCCATCCCAGGCGATGCACCGGCAATGCGTCCAGCAGCTCATTCGAGAAAATGAGGCCCCGCAAGTGATTTCCGATTTCCGATTTCCGATTTCCGATTTCCGAAAAATCCCGGATCCAAATTGTTTTGCCTGCGAAATCTTGCAACGTTTCTTGCTGCCAGCTCTGCCGTTGGGGCGACGGGTCCAGGATGACATATTGAAGCCGCTCATAAAGTTTCGTCCGATGCGCTCGAATCCAGGTCAAAATATCTCTGGCCAGGGCGCCATCATGCGCGCCTCCCTCGATAATCGTCAATGGATTGCCGGGCGCCGGCGATTGCTCCAGCCATTCGGCAAATTGGAAGGCCAGCAACTGTCCGAACAGTTCGCCGGTGCTGACACTGGTGTAAAAATCCCCCCCCCGCCCCGGATCTCGTTTTATTTCATAATAGCCGACGCCTGGGGCATAAAGCGCCAATTCCATGAAGCGGGCAAAGGGCATGGCCCCGCCGTTTTCCAGTTCGGCGCGGATGATGTCGGAAACTGCTTTCATTGCTTGCATTCGGCGCGGTATTGGCTAAGATTCGCCGAACAGAAGAAGGTTGTTATGGCCAAAATAGACGCATTTTTTAATCTGATGTTCGAGCAGAAGGCCTCTGATCTTCATATGGCCTCCGGCAATCCGCCCATGTTGCGGATCAATGGCGAACTTCAGCGCGTGGATTACCCACCCCTGCAAAGCGATGCTCTCAAGACGATGCTCTACGAAATCGCCCCCGATTACAAAATCAAACAATTCGAGGAAACCGGCGATGTGGACTTCGGTTACGAGATTCCCAACATCTCCCGTTTCCGCGTCAATTTCTTCAATCAAAAAAATGGCGTCTCGGCCGTCTTCCGCCAGATCCCCAGCCGGGTGCTTTCCTTCGAGGATTTTGAAAAATTTGATGCGCCGCTTCCCCCGGTGTTGAAAAAATTTGCAATGTTGCATCGCGGCCTCGTTGTGGTCACGGGACCCACCGGATCCGGCAAATCCACGACCTTGGCGGCCATTGTGGATTATGCCAACAAAAACCGCAAAGACCATATCATCACGGTCGAAGACCCCATTGAATTCACTCATGAGAGCAAAAACTGCCTGGTCAATCACCGCGAAGTCGGCGTCCACACCCGCTCCTTTGCGGCCGCTCTCCGCGGCGCGTTGCGCGAAGACCCGGATATCATTCTGGTCGGCGAAATGCGCGATTTGGAGACCATTGAACTTGCGTTGACCGCGGCCAGCACCGGCCACCTCGTCTTTGGCACCTTGCACACGCAAAGCGCCGCCAAAACCGTGGACCGTATCATTGACGTTTTTCCCGCGGACCAGCAAAACAAGATTCGCCAGACCCTGTCTGAATCCCTGAAAGGCATCGTCGCGCAGACGCTTTTCAAGCGGCAGGACAAAAAAGGCCGCTGCGCCGCGTTCGAAATTCTTGTCTTCACCACTGCCGTCGCCAATCTCGTGCGCGAAGGCAAGACCCACCAGATTCCGGGCATGATTCAAGTCGGCAAGAAAATCGGCAATCAACCCATGGATGACCACATCATGGAGCATTTGCGGATGAAGCGCATTTCCCCGGAGGACGCTTATGACAAGGCGCTCGACAGAAAAAAATTCCGGCCGTTCCTGACCCATCCGCCGGAGGATGAAGATGCCATGTAAATTATGCGGCGCCCCGAACTCGACAGAATCATGACCGTGATGCGGGCTGCGCAGCCGGAGGTTTCGGATTTGCTCTTCACCGTTGACCGTCCCCTCCAAGTCGAGGCCTATGGCGAGCTTAAGCCCGTGCCCTTCGATCCGCCGATTGAAAAACTCACTCCCTTCCAGACTGAAATGATCGCCCTCAATCTCATCGGCGACAATTTGCAGCACTTGGAACATCTGTTGCGCCACGGTTCCTGCGACGCCGCCTACGCTCTTTCGGAAATGGCACGCTTCCGCATCAATGTCTTTTCGCAGCGTGGAAATTATTCCATTGTCTGCCGCCAATTGAACACAGTGATTCCCACCCTGGAAAAGCTGAATATGCCGGAAATTCTCAAGGAAATCCCCAAGGAAAAAACCGGCCTGGTGCTGGTGACGGGGGCCACCGGTTCCGGCAAAACCACGACCCTCGCCGCCTTGCTCAACGAAATCAACCAGGCCAAGGCGGTCCACATTGTTACCCTGGAAGACCCCGTCGAATTTGTGCATCCGCACGTGTTGTCCACTTTCAACCAGCGCGAACTGGGTGTGGATTTCGACAACTTCTCAAACGGCCTGCGCGCGGCGTTGCGCCAGGCGCCCAAGGTCATTCTCGTCGGTGAAATGCGCGACCAGGACACGGTGAAAATTGCCCTCAGCGCCGCCGAGACAGGTCATTTGGTCCTCAGCACCCTTCACACCATTAACGCCGGCGAAACCGTCAACCGCATCCTCGGCATGTTTTCCCCTGAGGAGCAGGAGCAAATCCGGATTCGCCTCGCCGATTCGTTGCGGTGGATTATCAGCCAGCGGCTGGCGCCTAAAGTTGGCGGCGGCCGTTTTGCCCTGGTGGAAATCATGGGCCACAACCTCCGCACCGAAGAGTCCATCCGGCTTGGCGAAGGCGAAGGAAAGACTTTTTACGAAATCATCGAGGCCAGCTACCCGTTTGGATGGCGCAACTTCGATCACGCCTGCATTGAGGCGTTTGAAAAAGGCCTGATCACCGAGGACACCGCCAGGCTTTATTGTACCAAACGCGGCGTCGTCTCCCGCGCCATAGACAACGTCAAAAAAGAGCGCGGCGAAGTCACTTCCACCTTCGCCTCGCTCAAAATGAAGCCATCCGGGGCGGCGGACTCCAAATCGAAGCCAATCTTGAAATTCAAATAATATGCCCGAATCCTTTGATTTCATCGGTGCCGCCGACCGCCCCGCCCTGATTGCCTGCTCCCGTGCCGCCTGGGCGGACACCGCGAAAACCGTTTTGCAGGACTTGGGATATAAAGTCCATGCCGTCACCGCGCACGACGAGTTTGCCACCCGTTTCAGCCAGGTCGCCTATCAACTCGTCGTCATCGAGGAATTATTTGCCGCCAACAACCCCGAAGAGAACATTTCTTTGAAATCGTTGCAGGCTATGCCGATGGGCCGGCGCCGCCACGCCACGATTATTTTGCTGGGCGATGGGTTCCAGACCCTCGACCCGATGCAGGCCTTTCAACAAAGCGTCCACGGGGTCGTCAACGGCTCGGAAGTCGCGATGCTCAGGCCGCTCGTGGAAAAGGCCGTCGCCGACAACGAACTTTTTCTTCATAGCTTCCGCGAAGTGCAAAGCCGCGTCGCGCGGTTGTAGGGCGCATCCGGAATCCTGGCCGGTTTCTGTTGATTTTATCCGTTATGCGATGCGCTCCTCGCTTGCGGCAGCGGCGTAACACTGTATGTTTTTGTGGAGAAGATGGAATCTGACCTGCTGAAAATTCTATGGATCGGCGAAAACGAACCGTCGGCACAACGCATCGGCGAATTGTTGCGCGAAGGCGTGAAAACCGATTTTTCGATTGTGCCAACAGTCAATGCCGCGCTGTCCCGACTCGAGCATGATTCCTTTGACGCGGCATTATTCGAGCTTTCCGCCGGCGCGGATGGATTGGAACAACTCACTCTGCTGGCGGTTCAAGCGCCGCGCCTTCCAATTGTCGTTTTGAGCGCAAATAAGGATGCCGATTTCGCCGCCGAGGCGGTTCGCGCCGGGGCGCAGGATTATTTGACAAATGAGAATCTGGACGCCGCGATGCTGCGCCGGGTCCTTGGCTGCGCAATCGAACGCCAGGCCGAGCACGTGGCCTTGATTGAGGAAAAGGACAATTATTATGGGGTGTTTGATCATCTGGTGGAAGGCGTTTTCCGCACAACCCCGGACGGCCATTACCGCCTGGCCAACATCGCCCTCGCCCGCATTTACGGCTACGAGTCGCCCGCGGAATTGATGGCCAGTATCACCGACATCGCCCGCAAACTGTATGTCGAGGAAGGCCGGCGCGAGGAATTTATCCGTCTGATGCAGGAACACGACACGTTGAGCGGCTTTGAATCCAGAATTTATCGCAAGGACGATACCATCATCTGGATTTCGGAGAATTGCCGCGCGGTCCGCGATTCCCGGGGAAAATTACTGTATTACGAGGGCACCGTTGAGGACATTACCGAACAAAAGCATGCCGAGGAACAAATCCGCCGCGCCACCGACGAACTGGCGCGGAGCCGCGAGGAATTGCGAGGCAAAAATGCGCTCATGGAGGACAACTTGCGGATGGCCCGCGAAATCCAGTTCACCATGCTGCCGCAACAATATCCAATCTTCCCGCCGAATGTCCCCCCGGACCAAAGCGCCCTTCAATTCGCCCACCGCTATCAACCTGCCGAAGCCGTCAGCGGCGATTTTTTCAGCGTCAATTCGCTTTCAGACGACGAGGCAGGCGTGCTGATTTGCGACGTGACGGGTCATGGCATTCGCGCCGCGCTGGTCACCGCGATGATTCGCGCGCTGGCCGAGGAATTGAAACCCCTCGCGCATGACCCGGGAATGTTTTTGCGCAAGCTCAACTCCGACTTGTGCAGTATTTTGAAGACGACGGGTTCGCCGATGCTCACCACGGCATTCTATCTTACCGCCAACTGGAAAACCGGCATGATGCGCTTTGCCAACGCCGGCCATCCCAAGCCACTGCTGGTGCGCCGTTCTGAAGGGTCCATCCGCGCCCTCGCCAATGCCTCGGGCCACGGCCAACCCGCCCTCGGTTTGTTCGACGATCCGCCGTATCAAACCACCGAGGTCCAATTGGGGCCTGGCGACCTGCTGATGCTGTTCACCGATGGCATTTATGAGGTGCAGGGACCCAATGAAGAACTCTATTCACAGGAACGATTGATGGCCGACGTGAAAAATCTGCTCGACAAACCAACCAGCCGGCTCTTTGACGAACTGCTCGAAGAAGTCCTCGCCTTTTCCATCAGCCACGAATTTGAAGACGACGTCTGCCTCGTGGGGATGGAACTGGCCGCCACGCCAACTATTCCTTCTCCAGCAAAAACGTGATTTCCGATTTTTTACCGAGGGCGGATTGGATGTCCAGCAGCTTGGGATAGTTTTGGGACGAAATGACCGCCGGCGCCGTGTCAAAATCATCGGTGATGATGCATTTGCCATCCGTATCGGTCCGGGTAATGCGAACTTTTGAGCCGCCGGGAGCGTTGTATTCTTGGCTCGGGGGCACAATGGCCGTCTCCCGGTATCCGGCGGGCAATTCAATTTCCGCGCGCACAATTTGCTCATTTTCGTCGGCTATGAACAGCGGAAGGGAGCGTTGGTCGGCGGCGGTGTCCAGGAATGACGGGGTGAACGGAAGGTTAAAATAGAGATAGTTCCCATCCACTACACCGTAGTTGTCCCATTCCACGGTAAATTCCTCCAGGCCGGGATAGGTGTCGAAGCGGGTCGTCAGGCCGCCGACGGCTTTGGCTCCTTGGGCCACGCGCGAAACGGCTTCCTGGAAATAATGGCTCCGTTCTTCCGGCGGCAGTTCGGCGAAGAACTTATGGGCGCCATTGTAATCCTCACCAAAGAAATATCGCGACATCTTAATCCGGGCCGTGCCATCCGCGGAAAGCGCGACGGTATAGACGATTTTCGTCTCGTCGCCGCAATTTTTCGCGGCGCGAATGGTTTCCTTCTTCTGCGTGGCCAATACCACGCCAAGTTTGTCGTTAAAGGCCGTCGTGCCCAATTGCGAATACTGGTCGGTGTCGTTCAGATAATAATCATCGCCGTCGAGGAATATCCGCACCAGCGGCGTTTGAAAATCGTTGGGCAGCGGAAAGGACCTGGCGACGCGATCTATCCCCTCCACCGGCGGCAAGCCGGACGCCAGGACAAATTCCGGTTGAAAACCAGCGGCGGTAAGCATCGCATAATAGAGGATCGCGCAGTCAGCGGCATGGCCGTAACCATCCGCCAGGGTCGTGTCCGCATCGGAAAGTCCGGTAAGTGGCAACGTGGTGAATGAGGGTCCGGCGCTGCGGATATTTTGAGCGATGAAATCACGAATGGCCTTTACGGCGTCCAATTTCGTTTTGGCGGATGCGGTCAACTGCCGGGCCAGCGCGGCGGCATTGGCCGAATTTTTGGCCCGCGCCAGCATGGCGTCATTCAACGCCTTCCAATAATCTGCGATATTGCCGATGAAATACTGTACGCCGGCATCATAATCCCAATCCGGCGGCAGCTCCTGCTCGGACGGAAGCGCCGGAACATTGGTGGCGTGCCACTCAATGGCGGTAGTCCCGTCCGACAATTTTTCAGATTCAGTGACGATACCCGGCTTTCCCGTCGTCATCATCCGGACCTTGACGTTCGCGGGCACGGTCAAAGTGAAGGACTTTGCGTCCAGCGCATCGGGAAGTTCGAACGGCTCGAAACCGGCCAAAAACGGTTCGTCGTGCATCGTCACTTCGTATTCCACCTCAATGATGGAGCCGATTTCCACGCCCGGCAGGCTGGCTACGAGCACTTTGCCGCCGGGATAACGTTTGGCGCCGGCGTTCCAGCCCTGGTCCATCAGGTTGATTCCATCGGGGGAAATTTCCTGGCGCTTGCCGTTGGGCGAAATGACGACGCCCCGGAGGATTTTTGCATCTTCGCATGCCGGGTTGTATTCCACCTTGACCTCGGACTCGCTGATTTTGCCGTTATAAGTCAGGATGCGCTTGGAGTACGTGACGCGATAAACGGCCGTGTGCGGGTCCTTCACTTCCAGCGTTTTATCGTCGGAAAGAATTTCCGCATCGCAGCTCGGCGCAGCCTGGGTTGAGAATTTGGCCGCAGCCATGGCTTCCTTCACACCGGTCGAGCTGAGGGACAGGATGAGGTTCTTGCGCCAGTCGTAATCCATGTTCTTGAAGGTTTGTTTCAGTCGCAGATATTGGGCGGGTGAATACTCGACAGTCTTCAAAATGAATTGGCGGGAACAATCCACCGAGCCATTCGTGAACACGGCGTTTTCGTCGTAAGCCACGCTGTCGTCGTTGAAGTTGGAAAACTGCGGCATGGAAAGCGGCGCGGCAAAGCCGCCGGCCAATTTCAATGACATCTCCTCGCGCACGCCGCAGGTGAAGTCAATCTCCAGCGGATACTTTCTCTTCTCCAGCCCCACGTCGCCGATCAGAATGCGGTTGGCCACGCCCAAATCCCTGGCCACCCACGGCACGCTGACAATCGCCATGTTGCCGCCGAGGGCGGTCAGGCCGTCGGCGGTGTATTTCAATTCCGCCTCGAGGGGCACCGAGGTGTCAAGAATGTTACTCGGCGTGATGGCGAGGGATGTCAAGGCCAGGCCGGGAATGGCTTCCTTGAGGCGGCCTTCAAAAAAATGTTTGATTTCGTCCGGCCGCAACTGCGCAAAAGCGTTGCGATACGCATCGTCGTTCGCCCCTTCAAACGAGATTTTCGAGGTGGCGTCGAGGTGGCCGTTGGCGTCGAGTGTGCCCGTGGTCTTCACGATCAACAGGTTCTTGTCCAGCCGGCGGCACCGGGCTGAGCAGCAAGGTTTCGCCTTGCGGTTTGCAGACGAGATAGCTGTGGTTGCCATCCTCCGCGGGAAGCAATTCGCGCGTGTGTTCGTCGGTCGGGTCCATCAGGGTATAGTGGCCCTTCGTCAATTCCACCGCCACGATGGCGTGGTTGAAATCCGGTTGGGGCACGCGCGGATCGCGTTTGGCGCCGATGTTAATCAAAACCGGATAAGCCTGAAAACCACCCAGCCGCAGCATTTCCACGAGCAAACCCGCCTTGTCCCGGCAAACTCCGTATTTATTATCGAAGGTGATGCAGACATCATGCGGCTCGAATCCGGGCCGGTTGGTCTCCAGCGTCTCGCCCACGTAACGGATATTTTGCGAGACGTAATAAAAGAGCGCCTTGATCTTGTCCATCTCAGTCGGCTGGTTGTTGGTCAACTCGGCGATTTTCTGGACCATTGCCGGCGTGTAAGCTTCGAGGTGCGGCAGGCTCAGGTTCCAATACCATTTCGAAACGTCCTGCCAGGTGGGCACCGTGCTCACAAACAGCCGCTGCAGCACTTCGTCGTAAGGCGGCATTCCCGGCTCATCAAACATCCGCGGAACGTTGCTGACATCCCAATGATAATCCACCGTCGCGCCGTTGGTTTGCGTGGTGGCCGAAACCGTTCCGGGAATTTCATCGCGCAACCCGATGCTCACCAGCGGCAGGCTCGGCGGCGCGTGAACCTCATACGACCAATGCCGGATGTAACTCGTGCCTTCAAAAATATTCTCGTCGTCAAATTCGTCCGGCATGATGGAGCGATGTATCGTCTCGCGCGCGATGGCATGCACCACGTCCCCGACATCCAATTGCGGGATGCTGACGGTAAAAACGCGGTCGTTGGGATCATAAATATTTTCCGCCATCTGGCTGTCGTCAATGGATTCCTTGGAATTGGCCGGCACATCCACCGGCACAACCGTGCCATCTGGCTTGATGACTTCCAGCGTGGGCACCGAGACCGTCCAATACGGCAGCATGAAGCCCAGGGAAAATTCGCGGTTCTCGCGTTGTCCCTTTTCGGTGAGCACTTTCGTGAACGTCTCATCCTGCTGTTCGCCGGTGCCCTCTGCGTTGTAGTCGCGGACGCTTCTTTCCTCGACGATGGCCGCATCACAATTGGGATAATTTTGCAGGGTGATTTGCGCCGCCGCGGCCAGGACCGGCTTTGAATCCACCGGGGCCCATTCCGCGCCAAGGAAATTCGTGTCGTCGGCAAAAACACGCGAAGCCGTCATTGCCGCCGCCAATAGGATGAATCCAAAAACCAGCTTTGTTTTCATGAAAGGACGCTCATGCTACCGCAATAGCCGACCGTCGCCAGTGAATTTTGTTCAAAGAAAGGACCGCGTTATCGGTTCACCGCCCGCATGGCCGGTTCCGGATAGCGCGATCCGGCGGCGGCCCCGTGCGGAGCGGCGGCGGAAATCTCCTTCAAATCCGACGCGGTCAATTCCACATCCACCGAGCCGACATTTTCTTCGAGATACTTCCGGCGTTTGGTGCCGGGAATTGGGACCACGTCATCGCCTTGCGCAAGTACCCAGGCCAGCGCCAGTTGCCCCGCCGTGCATTTCTTCTTTTGGGCCAGCGCCTGAATTTTTGCCGTCAGCTTGAGATTGCGCTCAAAATTTTCGCCCTGAAAACGGGGGAAAATGCGGCGGCGATCACCTTCCGGCAAATCCTCCGCTTTTTTCAATTGTCCCGTCAGAAAACCGCGCCCAAGCGGACTGTAAGGCACGAAGCCCACGCCCAGTTCGCGGCAGGCGGGCAGGATTTCCGCCTCCACGTCGCGCGTCCACAAAGAATACTCCGACTGCAACGCGCTGATGGGGTGAACTTTCATGGCGCGGCGGAGGGTCGCGGATGCGGCTTCGGACATGCCGAGGTATTTCACCTTGCCCGCGCGCACCAATTCGCTCATCGCGCCTATGGTTTCTTCGATGGGAACCTGCGGGTCAACGCGATGCTGGTAATACAAATCAATCTGTTCCACCCCGAGGCGCAGCAGGCTGGCGTCGCAAGATTGGAGGACATATTCCGGCCGGCCGTTGATACCGAGAAAATTTCCCTGCGCATCACGCACGTTGCCGAACTTTGTGGCCAGCACGATTTCGCGCCGCCGGCCCCTGATGGCGCGGCCAACGAGGCGCTCGTTTTCGCCGACGCCGTACATGTCCGCCGTGTCAAGAAATGTCACGCCGAGGTCGAACGCGCGATGGATGGTGGCGATGGATTCCTGGTCATCGCGCAAGCCGTAAAATTCCGACATGCCCATGCAGCCGAGGCCGAGGGCGGAGACGGTCAACCCCTGAGTTCCCAATTTTCGTTGTTTCATATCCAGTCAATTTTGTCGGGCATCAATTTGCATCGAAAAGCCCGCGATGCAATTCGATAAAACAAAAATCGCGGCATGTAATCGTAAGAAAAACATGCCGCGAATTGAACCGCAGAAGCGCGGTTATGGGACGGTCTGCATCGAGGTGGTCGTCTCCGCGCGCGCCGGCGGCGCCGTGGCGATGCGATTAACGATGTTGACGCCATTCACGTCGTCATAGTTGATGACGAGTGGTTCATCCGGCCTGAGATTGCTTAGTTGCCCGCCCATCTTGCCATTGAGAACGATGGCGCAATGGTCGCCAACGTCAAACGATTTGGTTTCAAACATGGATTTGGCTTTCAATGTCTTGGATTCCAAATCAATGGCGGTCAGCGTTCCAGTAAAGGTCGCGCTCGTTTGCGCGATTTGCAGCGCGGTCGCGTGGCGGTTCGGTGAATCATAAATCACCGTCACCAGATCGCCTGGCTGCACGTCCGAGATGAACCCTGAATGGTTGTCGCGCAACACCACATTGCAGTCATCCGCAATTTGGAATGTCTTGTCCATTCCATCGTGCCGCAAGGTAATGGCATGGGCCGTCGGATTGACAGCCTGCACCGTGCCTTCCTCCCTCGCCAAGTCTTCCTTGACCCGGTTTGCCACCATTACGCCGTTGGAAGCCTGGTAAGCAACCGTGACTTTTTCGCCAGGCCGCAAATCCGTCAGCGCGCCCGCTGGTTTATCCCACAGGGCGAATACGCAGGAATTGCCAATATTGAAGTCCTTGCTTAAGAACCATCCGCGCACGCGCATGGTTTGTTGGTTTGGATGCACGGCTAGAACCGTGCCCGTGTATGTCTTTTCCTGCCCGGCAGCCGCGGTTGACGATTCATCGGCAGGCGACGATAGCGTCGCCATTGTCAATATCGCCGCGCTGGCCATCCAGGCGCATGGCATTTTTATTTTCATATAACAACAGAAGCTCGAAAGCCGCCCCATGCAAATACAGTAATGGTAGGTGTTCACCCACCAAACAAGTCCATTTGCGGCGGAGGAGCCAGATTTTTCAATTTCTCGCGGTCCTGTTGCCGGCGCGGCTGCCGCACGTTGCCTTCCGGCGTCAACTCGGATTCTTCGAGGTTCGATAAAATCTGTTTTGCCCGCTCCAGAATTTCCTTTGGCACGCCCGCCAGGCGGGCCACCTGGATGCCGTAGCTTTTATCCGTGCCCCCGGCGACAATTTTCCGGAGAAAGACTATCTGGTCATGCCATTCACGGACCGCCACATTGAAATTTTTCAACCGGGGCAGGCGCGACGCCAGCTCCGTCAACTCGTGATAATGCGTGGCAAATAAAGTCTTGGCGCCGACCTGGTTGTGCAGATATTCGACGATGCTCCACGCCAGCGAAAGCCCGTCAAAGGTGCTCGTGCCGCGGCCAATTTCATCCAGAACGATCAAACTGCGCGGCGTCGCATTATTCAGAATGTTCGCCGTTTCGGTCATTTCCACCATGAAGGTGCTCTGGCCGCGCGCGAGGTCGTCGCTCGCGCCGATGCGTGTGAAAATCCGGTCCAAAAGATCAATCCGCGCTTCCGCCGCAGGAACAAAACTCCCGGTGTGCGCCAGCAAGGCGATCAGCGCGACCTGGCGGATATAAGTGGATTTGCCAGCCATGTTCGGTCCGGTGATAAGGCAAATCTGGATGTCACCGTCCAGTGCCGCATCGTTCGGCACGAATCGTTCTTCCAACAGTTGTTGTTCCAGAACCGGATGGCGTCCGTCGCGGATTTTCAATATGCCTTCATCGGAAATTTGCGGCCGGCAATAGTTATGCAAACGCGCCGTTTCCGCGAACGAGGCCAACGCGTCCAATTGCGCCAGGGCGGCGGCGGTCTGCTGAATTTCCTTCAATTTGCCCAGAACCGATTCCCGCAAACGCTGGAACAATTCGTATTCCAGCTTCACACCCCGCTCTTCCGCGCCGAGGATTTTCCCTTCCATTTCCTTGAGTTCCGGCGTGATAAAACGCTCGCCATTGGCGATCGTTTGCTTCCGAATATAATGGGCCGGCGCCTTGTCCAGGTTCGCCTTCGTGATCTCAATGTAATAACCGAAAACTGAATTGAATCGGACCTTGAGTGAAGATATTCCCGTCCGCGCGATTTCGTCCGATTGCAATTTCGCAATCCAGTCCTTGCCGCCGCGCGCCCCCTGGCGGATTTCATCGAGCGCGGCATCAAACCCGTCACGGATCATGCCGCCTTCCTTGATGGCCAGTGGCGGGTCGTCCACCACGGCGCGCGCAAGCAACTCCATCAAATCAGGCGACTCGGAGACTTGCGAATCGAGATTTTCAATCAAACGTTGCGGCGTGTCTCTCAATTCATCCGCGCCGTTCGGCAGCAGGCCGCGATTGGATCGAATGGTCCCGATTCCGGCCAGAATCCGTTTCAGCGCGGGTAATTGTTCCAGCGCCGTCCGCAGCGCCACCAGGTCGCGGGCATTGCCACTGCCGCTGCTCAATCGTCCGATCGTGCGCTCCAAATCACGGACGTTTGCCAGTTGCGCGCGGAAATTCTCCAGCGCCGCGGGTTGCTCAATAAACATCTCAACCGCATCCTGTCTCCGGCTGATCAGTCCCACCGCCGCCAAAGGTTGGGAAACCCAGTTTCGAAGGAGGCGCGCGCCCATCGGCGTGGCCGTCCGATTCAGCACGCCGTACAGCGACGATTGGCGCGGAGCCTCGTGCCGCAGCGGCTCCAGAATTTCCAGATGCCGCAGCGTGGTCTGGTCCAAGGCGAGAAAATCGCCGCGTTGATAAAATGAAATGCGTGTGAGGTTCTTCGCGTCGCGTCTCAAATGCTGCGTCAGAAAATGCAGCGCGCCGCCCGCCGCGCCCACCGCCGCCGTTTTGTCTCTCAACCCAAAGCCGTCGAGTGACGCAACTTTGAAGTGTTCGCGCACGGTAAACCCGGCGGTTTCCGGCGCGAAGGTCCAGTCATCATAGCCGTTCAAAATTTTGAAGGAATCGCGCAGGGCGTCCCGGACGGCGGTTTTCTCGGACGGATAAATGATTTCGGCGGGGCGCAACCGTTCCAACTCGGCCAGCAGCGTGGCCTCGCCCTCCAATTCAGTGGTCAGAAATTCCCCGGTGGTCAGATCCACCAGCGCCAGGCCGAATGTCGTTCCGTGCGGGCTGATCGCCGCCAGGAAATTATTTTTTTCCGCAGCCAATATCCGTTCGTCAAAGTGGGTCCCCGGCGAAAGGATTTGGGTGACTTCGCGTTTCACGAGCTTGCCCGGTTGGGCCTCTTCAAGTTGCTCGCAAATGGCTACTTTTCGGCCGGTCCGAAGAATTTTCCCGATATACCCGTTGGCCGCATGGAACGGGAGGCCGCACATCGGCACGCCGTTGCGCGCCGTCAGGGCCAGATTCAGAATTTGCGCTCCGGCCCGGGCATCCTCGAAAAACATTTCGTAAAAATCGCCGAGGCGGAACAGCAACAGCGCATCCTCGGGCAGTTCGCCTTTGATACGGCGATATTGCGCCATCATCGGCGTGAGCTGAACTTCTGCGGCCATCGGTCGGGGAATTAAACGCCGAATGATGGCAAAAAACGAGAAGTTTTATGCAATCAGGTGATTGAGCAAAACGGATTTTTTCGATACTCTGCGTTTCATGAATTCCATTTCTTTCATTGGGAAGAAAGCTTGGCGTCTTGGTTTCATCCTGTTTTTCCTGTTCTTTGCAGGATCATTGCGGGCGGACGAACCGCATCCGGGCGTGCCGATGATCAATTCCGGCGATAATGCCTGGGTGCTGGCCAGTACTGCGCTGGTGCTGATGATGACCGCGCCGGGATTGATTTTATTTTATGGCGGACTGGTGCGGGCGAAAAATGTGCTGTCCACAATGATGCACAGTCTGATTCTGATGGCGGTGGTGTCGGCGATGTGGATGGTTTTCGGTTACAGCATGGCATTTGCCGACGGAAATCCGTTTTGCGGCAACCCGCTCACTTATTTGTTTCTGAAAAATGTCGGCGCGACGCCGAATACCGCTTATGCCGCGACGATTCCGCAGGAGACGTTCATGCTGTTTCAAATGATGTTTGCCATCATCACCCCCGCGCTCATCAGCGGCGCGATCGCCGAACGCATTAAATTCAAGGCGTATTTGTTGTTCACCATTCTATGGATGGTAGTGGTCTATTTTCCGCTCTGCCACATGATGTGGGGCAGGGGTGGGTTGTTCAATTGGGCGGGCGGCGGCAAAATCCCCGCGCTGGATTTCGCGGGTGGGACCGTCGTGCATATCAGTTCCGGCGTTTCGGCGCTGGTTTTTGCGCTGGTGCTGGGCAGGCGCGACGGCTACCCGCGCGAACCAATGGTGCCGCACAACGTGGTGTTTTCTCTGGTGGGCGCGGGACTGCTCTGGGTGGGATGGTTTGGATTCAATGGCGGCAGCGCCTTGAGCGCGGGCGCGCTAGCGACGAGCGCATTCGCCGCCACGCATTTTTCCGCGGCGGCGGCGGCCTTGAGCTGGGCCGCCACCGAATGGCTGCTTAAAGGAAGGCCCAGCGTGCTGGGCGCGGCCTCGGGAATGGTCGCCGGTTTGGCCACCATCACCCCGGCCTCGGGCTTTGTCAGCGTGCCGGCCGCTTTTTGCATCGGCTTGGCCGCGGGGGTGATTTGTTACCTGGCGGTAACCAAATTTAAGGCGGTTTTCAATTATGACGATTCGCTGGATGTCTTCGGCGTCCATGGCGTCGGCAGTTGCGTGGGGATGTTGATGCTTGGTTTTCTGGCCAGTGCCGAAGTCAATCCCGCCATCGCCACGACATTTATGAAGAACGGCTCGCTGGTTTCGCTGGCCGGCGGCGGCGCGCAATTCGTTAATCAACTGAAAGCCGTTGTCTGCACAATTGCGCTGGCGGCGGTCGGTACATTTATTATCTTGAAAATTGTCGGCGCCCTGTCCACCTTGCGCGTGAGCCAGGAAGATGAATCTGCCGGCCTCGACCTGTCGCAACATGGCGAGCGGGCTTATAACGAATGACGTCTATGAAAAAAATTGAAGCTATCATCAAGCCGTTCAAGTTGACCGAAGTCAAGGACGCCTTGAACGAACTGGGAATTCAGGGCATGACGGTGACCGAAGTCAAAGGCTTCGGTCGCCAGAAAGGACACACGGAAATCTATCGCGGCAGCGAATACACCGTGGATTTTTTGCCGAAGATCAAGGTTGAAACCGTTCTGCCTGACGCCCAGGTTAAGGCCGCCGTGGAAGCCATCGTCAAGGCCGCCAAAACCGGCAAAATCGGCGACGGAAAGGTTTTTGTTTCGACCATTGACGAAGCCGTGCGCATCCGCACGGACGAACACGGCGAAAGCGCCGTTTAGAGCATTGACTGAAAAGATGTAGCGCTGAGCCGCGCCGCCGCCACAAGCCAATAAGACAGCGGTCCCATGGATTCCCAACTCAGCCCTGCAGCTTTGATGGAAATGCTCTAATTCATCACCGCCGCGAAACGAAGGCCACGGGTGCTCACGCGAAGCTCCGTGAAGCCGAATTCCTGCATGATGATTTCGTAGATTAAAATTCCGGTGAGAATCACATCGGCGCGCATTTTGGGCAGCCCGACGATTTCCCGGCGTTTGGCCAGCGGCAATCGCCATAAATCTTTTCGCATGGCCACCACGCGGTCAAAACTCAGGACGGTCCGCTCGATTTCTTCCCGGTCAAAGCGCTCGAGTCTTTTTTCGATGCGCGACAGGATGCTTACCGTGCCGCCGGTTCCGGCCAGTTGAACGTTGACGTTTCCTTCGCCCCGCAACGCCGGCTCAAGTTTCGGGCGCACTTCCCGGCGCAGAACATTTTCGACCCAGTCGCGGCTTCTTTCAAATTCGATGCGCTTCGGCGGGTTGCTGTGCGGAAATTTTTCAAGCAGTCGCACGGTGCCGAGTGGAAAACTTTCCGCAAAATGTTTCTCACCGCCCCGGCCTAAAATGAACTCGGTGCTGCCGCCGCCCACGTCCAGCAAAAGCAGCGGCCTCCGCGCCAGGTCCGAATTGGCCGTGACGCCCTGAAACACCCAGTCGGCTTCCTGTTCGCCGGAAATAATCTCCACTTTGAGTCCCGAGGCCCGTTCAATCGTGGAAATCAGGTCAGCCTTGTTCACCGCGTCCCGCGCCGCGCTGGTGGCGATGACGCGAATCGTTTCGGCCTGTCGCTCCCGCGCGATTTCGGCAAATTCCCACACCGCTTCGGCGGTGCAGGCGACTGCTGCCGGTTGCAGCCGGCGCGTGTCGTAGAAATTCTTGCCCAGGCGCGTCTGCCGGCTTTCCTCGTGGACGGGATCCACCTGGCGTCCGCGCACGTCGGCAACGAGCAACTTGATGGAATTGGTGCCAATGTCAATGACGGCCCGCCTTTGCGCGGGAGCAAAGGCGGCCCTGGCGGCCCTGGCGTGTAAGACCGATTCCATTAAGACGCATCCTACAAAGCCTAATCCTAACATCCAAAGCTAAAATGTCACACTTTTCCGGACTTTGCGTTTGCGCCATGCCGGTGTATTTTCCGCGCATGAACATCTTTATCTTGAGGCATGGCATCGCCTTGGAACGCGACGATTGGAAGGGAAAGGACGATTCTCTTCGGCCCTTGACGCGGGAAGGCGAAAAGCAACTCCAAAAAATTTCCAGCGCCCTGAAGAAAATGAAACTGGAATTTGATTTGATCCTTTCAAGCCCCTATGCGCGGGCGAAGACCACGGCGGAAATTGTGGCCGACAAGTTGAAACTCAAAAAGCGGTTGAAGCTGTCCGAAGCATTGATCGCCGGGGGCGACCCCGGGCAGGTCGTCAATGAAATCGCTTCCCTCAAGACGCCGCCGGAATCCCTGTTGCTCGTCGGGCACGAGCCTTATCTAAGCCAGTTAATTTCGCAACTCATCTCCGGGGACGTCGGTATGAACATTGACTTTAAGAAAGCCGGCTTGTGCAAATTGAAGGTGGACGAATTGCGCTTCGGCCGTTGCGCGACGTTCTGCTGGCTGCTCACGCCAAAACAAATGGAACTGATGGCTTGATCCGGCCTTTATCCGGCGCGAAACCAGATCCTTTGGATTAGGCTCTTCCCAAAGCTGAGCTGCAAACGATCCAGAATTTCCTTCCGCCGGTAGCGGACGATTTCCGATAACCAGGCGCTGCTGTCCACCGTCACGAACAGTGTGCCTTTGTGCAAATTGGCCGGCTGCGCGTGCGCCACAATTTCGGGGTCCAGCAGCGAATTCCAGACTTTGACAACCTCAATCTCCGCCAGCCGCGAATCCATTTTCAAATCCTTCAGAACTTTGGAGACAATCCTGTCCGCGCCGCGCGCGCGGACAGCCCGGGCCGTCTCCTCCGGCTCCAGGTCAACGCCCCGCCATTGCGCGAGTACTTTCTGGCGGGCGGAAATTTTTCTCGGCGGCGGCATCTCCAAAGTTTCGACCGATTAACCCCGGAAATCAACTTTGAATCGAAGCGCGGCTGTCCCAGCCGCGGCGCCTGCATTGCCATTCGACCTCCCGGCCACAAGTTGCGTCCGCCAGCTATTCCCTCTCCACGTCGCGAGTCTGCGAGCGATGGGGAGAGGGCAGGGAGAGGTGCTGTGTTTAAGAACACTCTCTATTTCAAATCCAATTCTCTCGCCTGTGCCTCCTCCATCATATCCGTCCCATTTGTCCTACGCGACCCTTCCCGTTCACGGAGAACGTGAGATTCCTCTTGCCAAAATATGCTTTGTGTTGCAAAGTAGCTGCATGAACCCGAATTGGGCCGAGGAAAACCTGCAAACCATCCGCACGTTGATGGAGCGTTCCGCGCTTTACCGCCGGGCGCTCACGCCCATCATGCTCCTGGCCGGCATCTTGGGCGTTGCCGCGGCGGCGATCGGATCAGTGTTTCATCTGGACCCGCCCTGGGCCTTTGAGGCGCTTTGGCTTTGTACGGCCGTGGTTGCGGTGGCGGGCACTCTTCTCATCGCCCGGCAACAAGCCCTCAAAGAGAACGAAGCCTTTTGGTCTCCGCCGACCCGGCGCGTCGTGCAGGCCGCGCTTCCGCCGTTGCTGGCAGGCTTATGCCTCGGCCTGTTTCCCAGGGTTATCGGGATCTTCCCCAACAACCGGATTTGATGGCTTCGGTGATTTGGGTTCTGTTTTATGGATGTGCTCTGCACAGCGCGGGCTTTTTTCTGCCACGCGGCATAAAAGTTTTTGGCTGGCTTTTCATCCTTGGTGGTTGCCTGCTTTTATTCGCGCTTTCACTCAAGGCGGTGGATTTTCAGCCTCCAGCGCATTGGCTGATGGGCTTTTTCTTCGGCCTCTTGCACCTGGCCTACGCCGCCTATCTCTTTCTGACCGGGAAAGGAAAGAATGCGGCGTGAACCCGGAACTCTTTCTTCAGCTCGACCGTGTTATCCACGAAAAAGGGCGGCTGGCCATCATGTCCGCACTCGCCGCCTCGCCCGAGCTGGCCTTTACCGACTTGCGCGACCTGTTGGAGATGACGGACGGCAATCTGACCACCCACATCCGCACCTTGCAGCAGGAGGGTTACGTTTCCGTGGCCAAATCCTATCGAAACAACCGCCCGCTCACGACCTGCTCGCTGACGCCCGCCGGCCGCAAGGCATTTGCGGATTATGTCAGCCTGTTGGAGCAAATTGTCCGGCAAAATAAGCCCAAATAAAAATGTTTGAACGACAATTCCCCGTCATGGTCTTTTACTTTGTGATACAAAGTTAAAACAATATGTATAAAACAGGAACCGATGAAAGAAATCATCACTGACAGCCGTCAATTTCAAGTCGGAGAACCATGAAAATTATTCGCGCCGAACATCTGGGAATGTGTTTTGGGGTGAAAGACGCCATCGCGCTGGCGTTGGAAACCGCGCGGCGCGAGCCGCTCACCATCCTCGGTGACCTGGTCCATAACGAGTCCGTCCTAAAACAATTGCAGGCAGGCGGAATCCGGATGGAAGCAGCCCCGGCCGCAGTAGCGACTCAAACCGTTATGATTACCGCCCACGGCGCCTCCGGCCGGAAATTAACGGAGACCCGCAGGCGTGGACTGAATGTGATCGAGGCGACCTGCCCCCTGGTACATGCGGCGCATCGAAGCCTGGCCAGGCTGGTGCTCGATGGCTTCCATCCAGTGATCGTCGGCAAATCGGACCATGTGGAAGTGCGCGGCATGACCGAGGATTTGCAGGAATTTGACGTCGTCCTGCTCGAAGAAGATATGGCAAAGCTGCGCGAGCGCCCGCGCTTTGGCGTCATCGCCCAAACGACGCAACCGGTTGAAAAAGTCCGGCGCCTGGTTCAATTGCTCCGGGAGCATTTCCCAAAATCCGAAGTGCGCTTTATTGACACCGTCTGCCAACCGACGAAGCAGCGCCAGAGCGCCGCGATTGAACTGGCGCAGAAATGCGACGTCGTCGTGGTCATTGGCGGCGCGCACAGCAATAACACGCATGAACTGGTCAGGACGTGTTCGCGTCTCTGCGCGCGCGTGCATCACGTCCAGTCCGCCGCCGGTTTGCGGTCCGAATGGTTTTTTGAAAACGACGTGATCGGCGTCACAGCAGGCACTTCCACGCCGGAGAACATCATCAACGAAGTAGAACAAACATTGGAAACACTGAACAAGAAACATCATGAAAACTGTCTGGTTTAAGCGCTGGGGTTGGATTTATTTGCCGGTTTCCGTGCCGGGCGTCATCGTGGCGCTGGTGGCGCTGAGCTTTTGCCTTCAGGTCTTTCTTGCGGTTGATCGCAAATCGCATTCTGCCAGCGACACTCTTTATGACATCTTTCCTTGTTTCGCCTGTGCGTTTCTTTTGTACGAATGGATCGCTGGAAGGGCAAGCGGCTCAAAACCTGACGCCGGAGAACCTCGTTGCCGAAAATGAGAACTGGCTTAAAACATTCCTTCCAAAGTCACTCCCCACTTCAACCCCGGGGAATTGTGAACCTGTTATCCGCGCTCCTTGACCATGTGCCCGATGACCCATTTTATCAGCCGCGCAATCCGCTGTGGCTGCCCCGCGAAATGTCTCATGCCCCCGTCTTGCCGCCTCCTCCTCCACGACGCCGTCCGCGGGCACAAGCGGCGTTGCTCATCAATCCATTTTACGCCAAATCCCCGCATGGCAGCTTCGGCAAACATGTGCTGACACCGACGCTTGCATTGACTTCATTGGCCGGCGCTACCCCGGCTCACTGGCAGGTGCAATACTGGGATGAGAATCTTTTGCAAGGGCTTCCGCCATTCGAGCCGTTGCCGCAGGTGGTTGGGATTACCGTTCATTTGACCTTTGCAAGGCGCGCCTATGAATTGGCCCGCTGGTATCGCGCGCAAGGCAGCATCGTGGTTCTCGGCGGCCTGCATACCCAGTCATGCCCCGAAGAAGTTGCGCCGCACGCCGACGCGCTGGCCATTGGCGACGGCGTCCAGCTTTGGCCGGAAATTCTGCGCGACGTTGACCAGGGAAAATTGAAACGACACTATCAAGCCACCTTTGAACGCCCCTATTCGCTCGATCCGCCCCCGCGCCGCGATTTATTGGCCCGGAAAAGTTATCTGACCACAACCAGCCTCATCGCCACCCGCGGCTGCCATAACCGCTGCGGCTTTTGCTTTCTTTCCACCGACGGATTGCGGATGCCGTATCGCGTTCGCAACGCGGAAGACATTCGCCGGCAATTCGAGGCCGATGGCCAGCCTTATGCGGTTTTCATTGATAACAACCTGGGTTCGCGCCGCGATTATTTGCGCGAGCTTTCCCGCGCACTCCGGCCCCTGAAAAAAATTTGGAGCGCGGCGGTAACGCTCGACGTGACGGATGAACCAACTTTGGTGCGCGAAATGGCCCTTGCGGGTTGCACCGGGGTTTTTATCGGCTTCGAGTCGCTTACCGACCAAAATCTTGCGGACGCCCGCAAGCGCACCCCCCGGGTGGACGATTATGCCCGACGCGTCCGTATTTTCCACGATCACGGCATCCAGGTGAACGGCAGTTTTGTCGTCGGCTTCGACGGCGATCGCCAGGACACATTCACGACCCTCGTCCAATGGATTGAATCCAACCGGATGGAATGTTCGACCTTTCACATCTTGACGCCTTATCCGGGCACGCCGCTGTTTCGGCAGTTCGAAGCCGAAGGACGGTTGCTCCATCGCAATTGGGAAGAATACGATACGGCGCACGTCGTTTTCCGGCCCAAACAAATGACCCCGGAAGAATTATTGCTCGGCTATGACTGGCTCTATCGGCGCCTGTTTTCCCATGCCTCAATTTGGCGGCGGAAGCCGTTGGAACTCTCCGCGCTGCCCGCCTATTTCGCCGGCTGTTATCTATATAAACGTTCGAATCGCCTCTGGCGGTTTCTTATCAAACATCAACTGGTCCACGCCGTTTGGAGTCCGCTCGTGGAAATCACCCGCCTTCGCCATGTGGCTTTTCGTCAACGATTGGAAAAACAAACCGATAAAAAATCGCCGCCAATATGCGGAATGCCGGTTCCCGCAAGCGTGTAATCAGCCAAGTGCGCAAATTCAGCTAGACAAACCCCTCCGGCTGGCGCGTCATTAAGTCAGAACAACAATGTCTCGCAGCCCGGAAATCGAACGGCTCTACGACGCGCACGCTCCCTCTCTTTTTGCCTTCCTCCTGAGCCTGACGCGCAACGAGGGCGATGCCCGTGATTTGCTCCAGGAAATATTCGTCAAAATCGCCCGCGCGCCCGCCTTGCTGAAAAATGTCCGCGACGAACGGCCATTCCTCATCCGCCTCGCTCATAACGCGGCAATTGATTTAATCCGCCGCCGCGGCACCCGCGAGCGAACCAGGGACGATTTCGCCGCCGAAATCGTTTCTCCCTTTGCCCCGGCCTCGGACCCGGACGATCAGCTTTTTCGTGATGAGCTTGCCGTTGCGCTTGCCGGCCTGCCAGAAGAGCAGCGCGCCGTCGTTCATCTGAAACTCTGGGAAGGCCTGACTTTTGAGCAAATTGCCGCGGCGCTGCAGATTCCTCCGAACACCGCCGCCAGCCGGTATCGCTATGGATTAGACAAATTGCGTGAGCGGCTGCGTCCACTCTATGACGAAATAAAAAAGGCCGAATGACGAACCGATATGGATCAATTTGAACAACGCTTGAGCCGCCAGCCTTTGCGCCAGGTCCCCGCCGAATGGCGCGGCGAAATTCTGTCCGCGGCCGCCGCCGCCACCACTCCGGTTGCCGCGCCGCGCCCTTCCTTCCTCTCGACTCTCAACTCCAAGCTCTCAACGATTTTGTGGCCTTGTCCGCAGGCGTGGGCGGGCCTGGCGGCCATTTGGATTTTTATCTTCGTCGCGAATTTTTCAACGCGTGACGATCAATCGGCCGTGGCGGAGAAATCCCCGCCGCCTTCGCCGCAAATGCTCGCCGAATTAAAGCAGCAACGCCAGATGTTGGTGGAATTGATCGGCTCCGGCCAGACCAACGATGCCGAGCCGCCAAGATTTATGCCGTTGCCGCGCAGCCAGCGGATCGAGTTTTCGATGACGTGAAGACCAGACCAGCCAAAGCGGCAGAGGACTGCTGCACTCCAAGACGCGAAGCGGTTATAGGCGCGGCGGCAAATTCGCTTGCGTCGTGGAGTGCGGCGGCAAGCGGAGCGCGACGCCGCTTTGGGGAAGACCTTGGAAGTTCGGGGAGACCTTGAAATGTGGAAGCGGATCCCAACTCGAAAGCGGTGTCAGCCCCATTCCCCGCCAGCCACCGCAGTCCAAGACGGCAAGCGTTTGCCATGATGCGATGAAATTATGCGCTAGCTTTTGGAGTGCGCCCGTGCTCTGGCATTTGGGGATGTGTGATTGTCTTGATTTAAAAATTTATGAATGAAAACCCAAAAGGTATCTGGAAGAAATCGCGAAAAGGGCGGAGTTGGCTGTTCGCCTGGCTGATTTTGTGGGCGGCAACCTCTGCGATTGACTATGTGATTTTAATAGCATCAGCAAGCCCAATGCGTGGCTGGCCGGATTGGTTGGGCGCGGCCGCATTCAGCCTTATCGCCGGCGCCGTCGTGGCCACGATTTTCATTTGTCTCTGGCTTTTCGTCCGCTGGTTGTGTTCTTGGAAAAATTTCCGCCGTTTTCTTTTCGTCTGCGCGTGTTTGGCCACGTTGATTGCCCTCGCTTACGCCGAGGAAGACTGGCGGGGATGGTATGATTTGCAAAAATTCAAACATCATTGGGAAGCCAAAGGCGAAAAATTCGACTGGCAATCCGTGGTCCCGCCAGCCGTGCCGGATGACGAGAATTTTGCGATGGCCCCGATTTGGGTGGAATCCATGAAAGCGATTTTAGGGCCGCAGAATTCGCCGCGATGGTTTGGAAGTTACGCCGAGGATGGCCGCACGAATTTTGTTAATCGGTTGAACATACCGGCGCCCCAACAGGAGGATGATTGGCCGACCAACGTCAACGGCAATTGGCAAAAGGCAACGCTGACCGACTTGAAGCCGTGCCAGGATTTCTTTCGGACATTGGCGACCCGGACCAATTTATTTCCCGTGACGTCGCAGCCACAAACACCGGCGCAGGATGTTTTACTGGCATTGAGCAAATATGATTCGACGGTTGAAGAATTGCGGCAGGCCGGCGAGCGGCCCGATTCACGGTTTCCGCTGGACTACAACCGGGAGGATGTGTGGGCAATTTTATTGCCGCATCTGGCGGTGCTCAAACGATGCTCCCAGTTCCTGGAATTGCGCGCCGTTGCCGAATTGCAAAACGGCCAAAGTGATAAAGCGCTGGACGATGTCAAACTGTCATTGAGGTTGATTGATTCAATTCATACTGAACCTTTCTTTATTTCGCACCTGGTTCGAATCGCCATGCTGCAAATCACCCTTCAACCCATTTATGAAGGGCTGGCAGAACACCAATGGTCTGAGGCGCAACTCGCCGAACTGGATTCCGAGTTGGCAAAGTTGGATTTTCTGGCCGATTACCAATTGGCCTTGCGCGGCGAACGCGGTTGCGAAATCCACGCGGTCGAATATCTTCAGCATCGTGATCGCCTCCATCTAAATGAAATCACTGGCGATAATTTGAACGGACCCTTGAGCTTCATACCACTGCTGATTTATTATTCTCTTCCCTCCGGTTGGTTCTGCCAAAATGAATTGCGCATCTGCCGGTTTTATGAAACCCAATATCTGCCGTTGGTGGATGAAACCAACAGAACCGTCTCACCCTCCGCTGTCCGCGCCGCCGGATTTGCACGCCGCCGCGAATCGCGCCATCGGACATCGGAGAATATTTTGGAACTCATGCTTTCGCCCGAATTCAGCGCCGCCGTGCAAAAATTTGCTTATGCGCAGGAATCAGTGGACCTGGCCCGCGTCGCCGTTGCGCTGGAGCGTTACCGGATGGCGATGGGACTGTATCCCGAATCGCTCGATGCATTGTCGCCCCGGTTCATGGATGAAATTCCGCACGACATCATTGGCGGCCAGCCGCTGCATTACGAACGCACGAACGATGGACAATTTATTTTGTACTCCGTCGGCTGGAATGGACGAGACGACGGCGGCGTGGTTGTGTTTCGAAAAGGCGGCAAGGTGGTGGACACCGACCAGGGCGATTGGGTCTGGCGTTATCCGCAAACTAAGACGGGAAAAACGAAATGACCGGCCCGCCGAACTCCGATGTTCCGTGTTGGATGTTTGTAGGTTCCCTCAACACTCAACACAAACCTCTCTCAACTTTCTCCGTGTCCTCCCTGTCCATCCGTGGTTAAATCCCTCCGTGAACGTCACTAACCTTAATCCGGACACCGACATCGGCGCGAGTGGCTGGCTGGTGGAGATCGGCGAACACCGGATTTTGCTCGACGCGGGAATGCACCCCAAACGCGAAGGACGCGAGGGCCTGCCGATGTTCGGCAAGGCCGGACATTTGGAGGTGGACGCCATCGCCGTTTCCCATTGCCATCATGACCACGTGGGCGCGCTGCCGGTGGCCTGCCGGCGATTCCCCCGCGCGCATGTGCTGATGACCGAGTTGAGTTATTTTCTGGTCGAACGCGTGCTGCACAATTCCGTCAACGTCATGGTGCGCCAGCGCGACGAATTGGGGATCCGCGAATATCCCCTTTATTCGCACGATGAATTGGACGACATCGCGCCGCAATTCCAGGGCTTCAAATACAACCGGCAAATCGAATGGGCGGCGTTCCAAAAATCGCGCGCCGGCCTGCCGTCGCCGACGTTGGAATTCTTTGACGCTGGACACACCCTCGGCTCGGCGGGCATCTTGCTGCGCGCCAAAAAGGAGACGATGTTTTATACGGGGGACGTTTGCTTCCATGACCAGACGATTCTGCGCGCCGCGCGGTTTGACGGGGTCAAGGCGGATGTGTTAATCATGGAAACGACCCGCGGCAACCGGGAGACCCCCGGGGATTTCAGCCGCGAAAAGGAAATCGAACGGCTGGTGACGGCCATTCACGAGGCGCAAGCGCGCAAGGGCTGTGTCTTGCTTCCTTCGTTCGCGCTGGGCCGCACGCAGGAAATGCTGGCGCTGCTGGCATTGCTGATGCGCGGGGGCAAATTGAAGCCGCAGCCGATTTACATCGGCGGCTTGGGCCGCGTCTTCACCGAAATCTATGATTTGGAGGCTCATCGCACCAACCGGCAGCACCTCGACCTCCAACTGAACGAGGCATTGCAATTGATTGTTTTGGAAAAAGGCCAGGCGGAGAAAATGAAGTTGAGCGGTGGAAAACTTTTTGTCATCACCGCCGGAATGATGAGCGAAAACACCGCGGCGCACGATTTGGCCGCGCGCATGATTGGTGACGAGCGGCAGAGCATTTTCTTCGTCGGCTATGCCGACCCGGATTCGCCGGCGGGACGGTTGCGCGCCGCGAAACACGGTGAGACTTTTGTTTTCAGCCCGTCAGCCGGACGCATCACGCGCCTTTGCGAGATGCAGGAGTTTGATTTGACGGCGCATGCCAATCGGGAAGAGCTTTTGGATTTTGTCGGTCGCGTTTCTCCTCGCGCGGTTTTATTGGGACACGGCGACGGCACGGCGCGTAATTGGTTTGAAGAAAACATCCGCGAGCGCTGGCCGAAGATCAAAATCTTCCAGCCGCATCCAGGTGTGATGACGCAAGTTTAGCCCGCGTTCATGAGCCGTTCATGTTGACGATATTGCCCAGGTTGAAGATGGGCAGGTACATGCAGACGACCATGCCGCCGACGATGATGCCCAGAATCACGATCAGGATCGGCTCCAGCAACGACATCAACCCGGACAAGGTGGTTTCGATTTCCTCGTCGAGAAAATCCGACACCCGTTCGAGCATGTTGTCAATATTGCCGGTCTGTTCGCCGGCGCTGAACATGCGGATGACCATGCTGGGGAAGACGGGATGTTTGCCCAGCGCCTGCGAGATGCCCTCGCCACGCTCAATATCACCCGACGCGGTCTTGATGGCTTTTTCCAGCACAGTATTGTCCACCGTTTGCGAGACGATTTGCAATACTTCCAAAATGGGCACGCCGCTCCGGACCAGTGACGCCAGAGTGCGCGTAAAACGCGCCAGGCAGATCTTATGCGCGATCGGGCCGAAAATCGGGAGCTTAATCCGCTTGGTGTCCCAGAAATCGCGTCCTTTCGGCGTCTTGATGAATCGAAGCCACATCCAGATCAACACGCCTACAATGGGAATGATGAAAATTAAATACGAGCGGAGGAAATGGCTGATGTCAATCAGCGCCTGGGTCGGCCCGGGCAGTTTCGCCCCGAATCCGTTATAGACGTCTTCAAACACGGGAATAACTTTGACGAGGAGGAAAATGGTGATGCCGATGGCCACGACAATCACGCCGATGGGATACATCATGGCGGATTTTACTTTCTTGCGGATTTTTTCGGTGCTTTCCAGATAAGTCGCCAGGCGCGCCAGGATCTCGGCAAGCAATCCGCCTTTTTCGCCGGCAGCAACCATGGAAATATAAAGCCGGTTGAATGCCTTGGGATGTTTTTGCAACGCCTCGGAGAAGCTTTCGCCGCTCTCCACGCGCGTGCAAATGTCCTTTATCGTGTCGCGCATGACTTTGTTCGGCGATTGTTCGCTCAAGGCCTGGAGCGACTGGACAATGGCAATGCCCGCGTCCACCATCGTGGCCAATTGACGGGTGAATATGACCAGGTCACTGAGCCGCACCTTGCCCCCTTTCGTTTTCCCTTTTTTCCCGACACGCTCCTGAATCGAGAGAACCAGCAGATTGCGGTTGAGCAGTGCGGAAATGGCGGCCTGCTCGCTGGCCGCGTCAATCGCATTTCTGATTTCACGCCCGGTCGCGGTTTCTCGCGCGGTATATGTGAACGATGGCATTGCCTTTTCTGGCACCAGCATAAAAAGAGCCGCTGAAATTGCAAGAATTTTCATCGGCAATCGGCTTGAAGATTTATTTTGCCATCTCCTTTTGGTTCGAGCATCAATCCATGATTGGGACAAAAAGAACAAAATTTGGACAAAATGAAACAAATCGGAACGACGCCGCGCCTGGAAACAATACCGTTGGCAACCGAAGGTTCACCCGGTCGGCTTCGAATTTTCAGCGATGGCTTCAGAAAACATCGCCAGCACTTCCGCCCGGGAAACCGAGCCGACCAGTTCGTTGTCATCGGCATTATTCACAACCGGCACGTTGCGCAGCTCACTTTGCAGGACGATGGGCAAAGCGTCCGGCAACCGCTGGTCGGGTGTCAACGTCTTGGGCGGCGGGCGCATCAAATCGTAAGCAATGATGCCGCCAATATCCTGTGTGGAATTGAGATATTCCTTCAAGTCGTGGAGCGCGACAATTCCGACGAGCCGTTTTTCCTGGTTGAGGATCGGCACGAAATTGTTCGATGACCCGAGGAAACGTTCGGCAATGTCCCGAAGCGAGGCCGTCTCGGGCAGCGGCGGCACGGGCGCGCGCATCACGTCGCCGACGCTCTGCTCCATGGCCGCTCCCGTCTGCTGGCTTTCCTCGCCCAGCGAAAGTCCCCGGAGCCGCCGGTGCTCAATGTAAATGGATTCGTTATGCAATTGCCGGCTGATAATCACGGAAATCACGCAGGCCAGCATCAATGCCGGCATGAACGAATAATCCAGTGATATTTCAAACGCCAGAATGATGGCCAGCAGCGGCGATTTCGTGGTACCGGCAAGCGTTGCGCCCATGCCGGCCAGCGCGAATGCCCCAATCGGCAGCTCCGCCGCGCCATGCAATTCATGGACGCCGAGGCCGAAGATCGCGCCGATGACCGCGCCCAGGAACAAGGTCGGGGTGAACACCCCGCCCACGGTCCCCGCGCCCACGGCAACAGCGGTCGCAAATAATTTGAGTAGAAATAAACTGCCCAATTGCGGCAGAGCGTCGGGATGATGATCGTAGGCGCCGCCCAAAATGTCGTTGGTCACGTAATAGCCGTTGCCGCAGATGCCGGGGAATTTAATGGCAATCACCCCCGCAACCAGGCCGGCGAGGGTGACTTTGACCCAAAGTGGTACGCGGATTTTATCAAGATGCGCGGTGCTGAATCGAAGGGATTTCAGGAACAATGCCCCCACTCCGCCGCAAACAACGCCCATCGCCAGGAACCACGGCAGTTGTTCGGGCGTAATCGGCGGGAATTTCGGCACCTGATACCAGGGTTCGATCCCGAAAAACGTGCGCGACGTCATCGTGGCCATGACGGATGCACAAACCAATGGCGCGAAGAGGTTCATGGAAAAATTTCCGAGCACGATTAGAGAGGCGAACACGGCGCCGGTGATGGGCGCGTTATAGACAGAGGCAATACCCGCCGAGGCGCCGCAGCCGACCAGCAAGCGCAGCCGATAGGGCGGCCAATTGGCGATTTGCCCGAGCTTGGAGGCGATGGTGGCCGATAATTGCACGATGCCACCTTCGCGCCCAATGGAGGCGCCGGAGACGATGCTCATGAGCGCGGACGCCGTTTTGACGAGTTGTGTGCGCAACGGAAGCCGGCCATCACCCGCGACGACGGCTTCCAGCATGTCGCTGGTTCCCTGCCGTCCGACAATGCGGAGACCCCACTGGAGGATTAAGCCGGCAACCAGGCCGCCGATGGTCGGCACGAGCAAGCGCTGTAACGGCGCGAAGGACTGCTCCTCCTTGACAGGATCACCGGGTTGCATCAGGCAGATGCGCTGGATCATTTCGCCGGCGTAGAAGAAGAAGACGTTCACCAGGCCGCCAACGATGCCCACGACCGCTGCCAGCAGCAGGTGAAAAGCTTCTTCTTTGGGGACCAGTTTCTCGCGCCATTGGACGGCGCGCTGCCAATGGCGGCGGAAAAAGAGGCGCCCCCTGGCGACCACCGGGCTTTTCATCCGCGGTTTCACGCGGGAAAACTTAATGGGGAAAATGCCCTTTGACGAGCCACATTTGTCTCCCTTCCCTCCAATGACCTTCTGGGCTATAAAAAGCGCTTCCGCCTGCTTTTCCCTCTCCGCGTCGCGAGTCGGCGAGCGATGGGGAGAGGGTCAGGGTGAGGTGCCGCCTTTAAAAATGCGCTTCTTTTCAAGTCCAATCCGCCTACGCCCCCCCTTGGTCCCTTCGCGTTCATGGAAAGGAACCCTCTGCAAACTACTGTTTCCGGCGGGTAATGGAGCTGACCCTTCTTAACCCTTCTTTAATCCCGCGATGGCATCTTTCATTTCACTGAAATGGACTTGCGGATTGCCGGAATTGGTGACGTGAACAATTTTTCCATCGAGACCAATGAGAAAACTGACCCGGTTGTCCAAATCCCGCCCCTCCATTCGCACCCCATAGAGGTTGGCGATCTTTCCATCCGGATCGGCGAGCAACGGGAAATTCAAATTATAGGTCGCGATGAATTTCTGATGGCTGGCTTCCGTGTCAAAGCTCACGCCGACAACCTGCACGTTGTCCTTCTGCAATTCACCCACGCGATCCCGAAAACCGCAGGCCTCCTTGGTGCAGCCCCCCGTAAAATCCTTCGGATAAAAATACAGCAGCACGATTTTCTTGCCGATAAGGTCGCTGAGATTGAAATTTTTCCCGTCCTGGTTTTTGCCGATAAACGTCGGCGCGGTGTCCCCGGCTTGCGGCATGGCAAGCGCGGCGGTAACAGAGCAAAATAGCAGGACGGCAAATACGGACAATATCCTTTTCATGCAAATGAGAGTAAGCAACCGGGCCTGACGTTTCAACCTTTTTTCGCTGGAGAATCCTCTAATGCGGGGCGGGGGACCGCTACGCTTCAGTATCAGGGGTCCGCCTTTTTTTCGGCCAACGTCGCAATCCGTTTTGAAACCAAAGCCGCCAGACCATGATCAGCGCTTCGCGCACGATGTTGCGGGATATTTTGGAATGCCCTTCCACCCGGTCGGTGAAAATGATCGGCACTTCGACTATTTTGTATCCATTGCGCCAGAGACGGTGAGTCAGCTCAATCTGGAAGCTGTAGCCGTTCGAGCGCACGTCATCAAGTTGGATCGCCTGGAGCGCGCGGCGCCGAAAACACTTGTATCCGCCCGTCGGATCGGAAAATGGCATCCCGGTGATGATGCGAACATACGCGCCGGCGCTGCGGCTCAACATCAGCCGTTTCAGCGGCCAATTGATGACCCGCACGCCTCCGGAATAGCGCGACCCGAGCACCAGATCGGCATTCTCATTCCTTGCCGCCTCCAAAAAATTGGGGATTTCCGCCGGGTCATGCGACAAATCGCAATCCATCTCGAAAACATATTCGTAGCCCCGTTCCAGCGCCCATTTAAAGCCGGCGATGTAGGCGCGCCCCAGGCCGTTTTTTTCGGAGCGATGGAGGGCGTGGATTTCCGGATGTTTTGCGGCCAATTCATCGGCGATCCGGCCGGTGCCGTCGGGGGAATTATCATCCACGACGAGCAAGTCCACATTGACCGGGAGCGACAAAATTCGTTGCGCCATGCGCGGGAGATTCTCCCGTTCATTATAGGTCGGCACAATAATCAGCGCTTCGTTCACGCGAAACGCAAATTGTTAGGGAGAATTCGCGGCGAAACAAGTTGAAGTTTGATTGCCTCCGTTGCTCCACATGCCTTAACTTGGGCCGATGCTTTTCAATTTGGCAAATTGGCACGCGATTCTCACCAATCCATTGACGCTGGCGATTTTCGTTTTCCAAATCTGGATGCTCGTCCATGCCGTCCGCAATCGCGAATGGATTTGGGCCGTTTTTATCCTCATCGGCTGGATCATCACCTCCATTCTGTATTTCTTCATGGTGTACCGCGCCACACCGTCCTCCATGCGCGGATTTGAGTTGCCCGGCGCCCACGATCGCAAGCGCATCAAGGAATTGCAGGCGCAAATCCATCATCTGGACAAACCCCATCATTATTCGCAACTCGGCGACATCTATTTCCAGCAGGGCAAACTGGAAGCGGCGGAGAAATGTTACCGCTCGGCGATGGAACGGGACGCGCAGGACATTGACACCCGGGCGCATCTGGGCCAATGCCTGCTCCGGCAAAAACGCGCCGCTGAAGCGCGTCCGCTGCTGGAAGGCGTCATTGCGGAAAAGCCCGAGCATGAATACGGCTACACCCTCATGGCTCTGGCCGAAACGCTCGCCGCTCTCGGTGATTCCGATAACGCCGTGCGCATCTGGCAACAGGTCACCGCCAACCATTCCTATCCCCGCGCCAAAGTGCAACTGGCCGAACTCCATCTGGCCCGCAATCAAATTGACCTCGCGCGCACCGAACTCAAGGATGTTTTGACCGATGACCTTCACGCCCCGGCCTTCCAGCGCAGACGCGACCGGGTCTGGATCCGTCGCGCAAAAAGTCTGATGAGAAAATTATCCTGAAATCTTGATTAACTCCGCGCTATGCGGCGCGACCGGCATCGAAAATTCACCTTTGTATCTGCCCAGATTCTTCTCACGCCATAAATCCCGCACGCGATGCCTCCCGGATATTCCCACGTCCGCCCATTTCACGGTGATGTTGGTTTCGGTTTCGCCAAAATTGACCAGGCCAACCGCATGTGAACCATCGGCCAATGGCCGCGCCCAGACCTGCAGCGGATGGATCGGCGCTCCCGGACCCAGTTGCTCCAGTTGGCCATACGCCGAGATTGGAGCGGCTTGCCCGGCCCAGTTCGTCCTGGTCCACCGCCAGCACCTCGTCATTTTCAAGCAGGTTCAGGGTAAATGCGTCCATCTTCGTCAAATCATTGCCCAGCAACAGCGGCGAAGCCAGCAGACACCACATCGTCATGTGCAGGTATTCTTCATTGGGTTTCAATCCCGGCTGCCTTTGTTCCTTCGTCCCGATTTCAAGCATGTCCGGGTCATTCCAATGCCCCGGACTGCTATACCCCACCCACGGCTCTTGAGCCAGACAGTGGCCAACCAGACTCCTCCAGTTCGCCTTGATGTCGCCGGTCGTCCGCCAACTGTTGGCAATCTTCCCGATCGTCGCCGCGTTCGTCACACTCATATCGTTCGAAAGGCTGAAAATAATGTCGCGCCCGCTGTTCCCCAAGGCATCGGCCATTTCTTCCGTTTCAGGCAATCGTATCGGGTTCCAATCATACTTCAGATAATCCACCCCCCACGCCGCCCATTGCCCGGCATCGTTCGTGGCAAAAGAATATTTGCCGATATGAAATGTCTTCCAATAGCTGGGGCTATTCGTCCAGAATCCTGCCCAATTGTCCGAACTGCCGCCAATGTGTCCCGCATACGACGTGGTCCACGGCGTCGAATAAAGCCCCACTTTCAATCCCAAGGCATGAACCGCATCGCACATGGCCTTGATGTCGGGAAATTTTTCATCGCCCTGGATGGCATTGAATGTCCCCCCTCGCGCTCCCTGCCAGGTGTCATCCACATTAATATAGGTCCAACCATGATTAATCAGGCCCGAATCCACCATGGCCAGCGCGTTCGAAACCACCAACGCCTGGGTGATGCGTTCGGCGTAATGGTTCCAACTGTTCCAGCCCATCGCCGGCGTCAGTGATATGGTTTCGCCCGCCACAATCTTGAATTTTTTCGTCGCGCGCCCCCGGTCGTTCCTCGCGTGAAAAACCACTGGGTAGATGCCCGGCGTCTCCAGTATGCCCGTGATTTCGCCGGTGTCCGGATCCAACGCCAATCCCTTCGGCAGATCGCTGGCGGAGAAATTCATCGGACGATCGCCGCTGGCCGGAATGTGATAGAGAAACGGATTCCCCGGGCGAACTCCGAAAATGTCCGGGCCGTTGATGCGCGGTGAGCGTGGGGTGGGGGGCGTGCGCATTCCCGCCCCGTACCGCGATTCATCGGCCAAAGAAAAATTGCAAATGGACAGGCAGCAGACGGCCCAAAAGAGCATCCAACGTAATTTCATCGTGAAAGCTTCCTGAAATTCTCTTTCCCGCGCAAGTGAATCCCTCTGCCAGACGCTATTGTGCCGGCGGCGGCGGCGGCGCGGGCAGGAATTTATCGGCAAAATCCAAAAAAACGTCCCAATCCGACGGCAGAATTGCATGGCCGCCGTCGTGCATGTTGAATCCCAGGTCGTGCATGATGGGTTTGTTGAGCGGGGGCGGCCCGTAGGATTCGAGCGTGGCGGAATCGAGCAATGATCCGCTGTCGTTATTCGTCAAGGCGTCCGGCGGCAGATTGGTGATGACCCCCTCTTCACCGAATAAATGATAAACGGGCGTGGCGGCAATGGCCGCCTCATAAACGCCCCGGGGGTCGCCCCACCGATCTTCACTCCCGGCATTCAAAAACAAGGGCCTCGGCGCGATGAGCGAAAGCAGCATCTGCGAATCCACCGGCAGATCGCTCACATCATTGCTGTAATCCAGAAAATTTGGGCAGAACCACCACGGAAACTTCCCGCACATCGAAGTCAACGTCTCGCCGTAATCTCGATGCGATAGCGCCGCGCCCATTTGGCCCGAGCAATTGGCAATGACCATTGCAAACCGCGTGTCTTGGGCGCCCGCCCAAAGCGCTACTTTGCCCAGGCGCGAGTGACCCAGCAGGATGACGCGGGTGCCATCCACTTCCCGGTCCGTTTGCAGATAATCCATCACCCGGCTGACCCCCCACGCCCACGCGGAAATCGCCCCCCAGCCGTCCGCATCGAAATTCGTCTGTCCCGATTGCAGGTAGAGGGAGCGAACACCGTATTTCCACCCGGTGCCATCAGCCAGGTCCGGCTCAATATCCTCGTAATCCACCATCGCAATGCCGTAACCGCGGGCGAGAATTTTCGCAACCGGCCATCCTTGGGCAGCGTCACCGCGCACGACATTCGTGGGCATGGCCTCCCTGTCCGTTTTATTATTCCACACCGGATAGACAAAGACGTTAGTATCGTCCACTTCGCGATAATTCGGCAGGAAAGAAAGGCAAAGAAAAGTCGCCACCGGCTTGCGGGTGCCTGCCGGGGTGTAGAGAAGGACGTGCAAAGTGAGATTGGTCACCGGTTGGTCATTCGTGGGATTGCGCGGGCCATAGTTGTAAAATTCCAGGTCCACCTGCTTGCGGAGTGCTTTGCCCCCGAGGGCATCCGGGTCCATTTCCCGTTTGTGGTCCAGGATGTTGCGCCAATCCGGGCTGCGCCCGAAAATATAGCCGTTGTAAAGTCCCAGAATTTCCGGCAGGCGCAGGTCAAACCAGTCGTTGGTCGTCGTAACGGTCTGGCCGTTCTTGAGTATCAGCGGGTCAACCAGGGTAAAGGAACCCGCTTTGGACTCGTCATAGTTCGCCGGGATCGCCGCCGGTCCCGCCCAGGACGCTAAACACGCAAATCCCAGGAACAAAAGTCCCAGTCTCGCGCCGCAAATTGTTTTTCCTCTGTCTATCATTGGATTCATCCGGCGGGGCAATTCACCGTCGCAAACTCATGGTGTGTGCTTTTGAGGCGTCGCGCAATAATTTATTCGCGCTCCATGAACCTCCCGTTCGGAGTTCCGCGTTCACGCGGCGCACCCCGCCGCCCCGCACCGCGCCGCCACACCCTTCCGCCTGAAGGCGGAACTCCGAGCAAGACCGCCCGAATTGGAATGTTTGGAGTTCCGCGTTCACGCGGCACGCACCGCGCCGCCACACCCTTCCGCCTGAAGGCGGAACTCCGAGCAAGACCGCCCGAATTGGAGTGTTTGGAGTTCCGCGTTCACGCGGCACGCACCGCGCCGCCACACCCTTCCGCCTGAAGGCGGAACTCCGAGCAAGACCGCCCGAATTGGAGTGTTTGGAGTTCCGCGTTCACGCGGCACGCACCGCGCCGCCACACCCTTCCGCCTGAAGGCGGAACTCCGAGCAAGACCGCCCGAATTGGAATGTTTGGAGTTCCGCGTTCACGCGGCGCACCCCGCCGCCACACCCTTCCGCCTGAAGGCGGAACTCCGAGCAAGACCGCCCGAATTGGAATGTTTGGAGTTCCGCGTTCACGCGGCACGCACCGCGCCGCCACACCCTTCCGCCTGAAGGCGGAACTCCGAGCAAGACCGCCCGAATTGGAATGTTTGGAGTTCCGCGTTCACGCGGCCCGGACCGCCTTTAAGGACGCCTCAAGTGCATTCGAAAAATCGAAAGGAGGCTTTCCAAAATCGTGCCGCCGGCCTATTCTGCCTCTCCTGAAAAAATGCCGGCCGTTTTTATTAAAACATACGGATGCCAGATGAATGAGCGCGACAGCGAAGCCGTCGCCGCCCAGCTCATCGCCCGGGGCTATTGGCTCGCCCCCTCGGAAAGCGCCGCCGACGTCATCTTGCTCAACACGTGCAGTGTGCGCGATTTTGCCGAGCAAAAAGCCTTGAATAAGATGAGGACCCTCGCCGGCGAAGCCCGCAAAGACCGCCGCAAGCCGGTTCTTGGGTTCATGGGTTGCATGGCTCAAAGCCGCGGACAGGAATTGCTGGACCGCCTCCCGGACGTGGATTTGGTCCTCGGCACCCAGAAATTTCATCGCGCGGCGGATTATCTCGATGATATCCTTTCAGGCGCGCGTGGGAAAATAGTGGACGTGGCCGCCGAAGAAAACAGCGAGGCCGCTATCCGCGAACATTTGCTGAACGGCAATGCCAAAAAATCCGTCTCGGCATTTGTCAGCATCATGCAGGGCTGCAATCAGTATTGCACATTTTGTATTGTCCCCTATACCCGCGGAGAGGAACGAAGCCGCTCAATTGAGGATATTGTCGCCGAATGCCGCGAGCTGGTTTCGCACGGCGTCAGGGAAATCACCCTGCTCGGCCAAATCGTCACCAGCTACGGACGGCGCGAAATCCCCCCCCGCGACGGCAAATCTGCCTTTGTGCAATTGCTCGATGCGGTCCATGATATTGACGGCCTCGAGCGCATCCGGTTCACCTCGCCGCATCCCAGGGGTTATGGCGATGATCTGGTGGACGCTTACACGCGCCTGCCCAAACTGTGCGAAAGCGCGCACCTCCCCGTCCAAAGCGGAAGCGACCGGATTTTGAAACTGATGCACCGCGGCTACACCCGTGAGAAATTTTTGGGCATCGTCAAAAAGCTGCGCGCCGCCCGCCCGGAAATCGGGGTAACCACTGACTTCATCGTCGGCTTCCCCGGCGAAACGGAAGACGACTTCGCGGAAACCCTTTCGCTCGCGCGCGAAGTCAAATTCGACAACGCCTTCATTTTCAAATACTCCCCCCGCCGCGACACGCCCGCCGCAGAAATGCCCGGTCAGGTGCCGCAAAAAATTCGCGAGGAGCGGAACCACGTCCTTTTGCAGACCATCAATGAAATCGCTGCCGAGAATTATAAAAAATTTGTGGGGCGGCGGATGCAAATCCTGGTCGAAGGCCCGAGCAAAAAAAACCCGGCGCGCATGACCGGCCGTACGCGCTGCAACAAGATCGTTGTCTTCGACGGCGGCCAGCGCCATCACGGGGAAATCCTGGACGTAAAAATCACCCGTGCCGGCTCGTTCACCCTTTATGGCGACCCGGCGATTGTAAATTTGTGATCAGGTTCGGCGATCACTCCCCTGCGAAGTCCGGACTCATCGTCTTTTTCCGCCGGACCGGGTCGTCCCAGCGAAATTTCCCGCCGCGCGACGCGATTTCACGACGTTCTTCCGGTCCACGGCCGCAAATCCCCGGTGGCGGCCGCCGCGGCGGGACGAAGACGGCTCAAACTCTTCATCTTTCCGTCCGTACCTGCCTCGGCTGGCATGTCCCCCGCGCGAGGCGATTTCCCGCTGCTCCGCCCGATCCATCGCGGCAAAACCACGGGGACCACGGTGTGGCGCACGACCGCCTTCCGAGGCGATTTCACGTTGTTCTGCGGGATCCATGGCCGCAAAGCCCCGTGGACCACGGCGGGGCGCCCGCCCGCCCTCGGAAGCGATTTCCCGTTGTTCATTCTCCTCCATGGCGGCGAAGCCGCGGGGACCCCGGTGCGGCGCCCGTCCGCCTTCCGCCGCAATTTCCCGCTGCCGTTTCGGATCCATCGCCGCAAAACCGCGGCGCGATGAAACCCGGCGCGATTGGGACCCATATCCGCCTTCCTCACCTTCGGCTGCTTCGTAACGGTGGCGGCTCCGCGGCGTTTCATACGCTTTCTCGTACTGCCAACCGTGGCCCCCACGGCCCCCGCGCAAGGCGTTCTTCCCTTCCCGGCGCCAACCGCGGCCTTCGTCTCCTTCGCTTGCAAAGCGTCCGCGCCGTCCATCGCGTTCACGATCCGCGCCTTCGTCATTCCTGCGACTGCGTGTCGTTGGCATATTGATCCTTTCGTTTTGGCTTTTTTTGCGACTGAAAATCTTTCAGCCTGCGCCTTTGCGGGATGGTTTTCTAGCTAGCTTTGTGCCATTGAAAGTTTTCGCGAAATCGCTGAAAAAAATAAAAAAAACTCAGCGTTTCTTCCAGAATACGGAATTTTTCAATCTGCGGTCCGCGCTTGGGTTTCAATTTGCATGTAAAATTTTCCAGAAAACTTACCCCGCTTCCCGCTGAAATTTTTGGCACGGCGCAAGCTGAACTCCGGCAGAACAACGTCGCCGCCATGAAAAAATTCCGCGACAAAAATTTAACAAATCAATGCCCAAAAATTTTATGACTGCTGCCTTGCCTGAAACCTCCGCGAAATTTCCACCCCAGGAACAGGAGCCGCCCGGCGCCCAGGAGCAGATGCGCCCGCGCCCGCTCGATGAGGATGAAAATTACCCCGTCGCCGGAAAATTGAAAAATAAGGTCGCCATCATCACCGGTGGCGACAGCGGCATCGGCCGCTCGGTCGCCCTTCTTTTTGCAAAAGAGGGCGCGGACATTTGCATTGTCTATTTAAACGAGCACGAGGATGCCAACCAGACTGTCCAACGCATCGAGCGGCTCGGACGCCGGGTGATTAAATTCGACGGCGATCTGGCGGAGCCGGACTTTTGCGGCGAAGTCGTCCAGCGCACTCTCAATGCCTTTGGTCACATTGACATTTTGGTCAACAACGCCGGCGAACAGCGGGAGATCGAAAGTGTGCGGGAAATGGATTCCCGGCAGGTCGAACGGATCTTCCGAACAAATATTTTTTCCTTTTTTTACCTCACGCAGGCGGTGCTGCCCCATTTGGCGGAAGGCGCGGCCGTTATCAATACTACCTCAATCCAGGCTTATGAGCCGTCGCCGGGCCTCATGCACTACGCTTGCACCAAGGCCGCTATTTTGAATTTCACCCGGTCTCTCGCGAAGGAACTCGCGGAGAAAAAAATCCGCGTCAATGCCGTGGCGCCGGGTCCCATTTGGACGCCGCTCATTCCCACCACCTTTTCTGGCGACGACGTGAAATCGTTCGGCGAAAAGACCCTCTTCAAGCGCGCCGGCCAACCGGCGGAACTTGCCCCGGCTTACGTCTTCTTTGCGGCCGAATGCGATTCGTCATTCATCACCGGCCAGGTCCTTCACGTCAACGGCGGGCAGGGCATGTTCAGCTGAAAGAATGACGCATACGAAACTCACTTCGACTTGCCGGGCGTTGTGTTGCTTTCCGGCGGCGCGTTCGTTTGCGTGTCATCGCCGATGGTCAATATCCCCTCCAGGGTTCGAAAGGGATGAAGCGGCATGAGGAGAAGCCGCGAAAGGATATACACCGGCTTGTACTTCGGGTCCGACAGCGTCCCCGTCACTTGGTATTCAAACAATCTTGTCACCGGAAAGAAAACTGTGCTGATCACCGGGCCGACGCCCCAAATGTTATGCAATAGCAGCGCCGTGACGCGGGCATTGACGTTCTGCCTCAAATCCACTTGGCCGGGATATTGCAATCGCGTCGCCGCCATGTTGATTTGCAGGGTGTCGGAATGGATCACGCCGTTCGTCATGGTAAAATTCCCTTCGGCGTCCGTGGCGCGCAGGTTCCCCAGTCCGGGCGAAACCTGATTCAGCGCTGTCGAGAAAAAGCCGAAAATCGGGATGTCCCAAAGCAACCCGTTGCGCAATCGCGCCTGGCCATACCCGGCCGCTGCCCGCCAATCCTCCGTGCTCCCATGCGTCACCACCGCGGCGCCGCTCAATACGCCGGCCAGATGGCTCGTCGGCGACAACACATCCATCGCCAGCGTGGATAAATCCACATTCGTGACCACGGTCCAAAAATGATAATCCGCTCCCGCGTGTGGCACCGAAAAATCAAAATCCGCGTATCCAGTTCCGCTGCCGCCGTAAAGCTGGGCGGCCAGGTTCGTTAAAATCAAATCCTGCCCAAGCCAATGCACCGTCCCGGTCAGGCGCGTCGCGCGGACTTTGTGCGTTTCAAACGGCGCCCCGCCCACCACGTCAAATCGCAAATCTACGTCCTTGCGCCCCTCCACGTCGCCCAACGGCACGCAGCCGTTCACCAGCGCCGTCGGCGCCTCCAGGAAATGATACGGCGCCATGATCTCCGCCGTCTTGGGGCCAATCGCAATCGCCACCGCCTGCGGATCGGCGGTGCTGTAGCCGTTCTCGAAACGCACCAACTTCGCGTTTAAATCCAACGTGATGGCGTCCGCCCTCATGATTTCGCTGCCACGCCGCAAGTGCGGATGAAAGAATTCCACCACCAGGTTGCTGTAGGAAAAGTCCCCCGCAACGGTGTCCACGCGCTGGCCCCGTACCGCGAATTCGCCCCAGGCCAAATGGCCGGTCGCGTAAAGGCTCTCCCAGTCCTTCAGATTTCCGCGGATTTCCACCGAAGCCTGCACCGGCTCCGTGCCCGAAAAAGCATGAAACAGGCGCGCGGCATCGGCTGGCGGCAAAAATGCGCGCAACGTCTGCAGGTCAAACTCGCCATGAATTTTGCCCGCATAGTATTCGTCGTCGCCTCTGCCTTCAGCTTGCAGTCGGGTCCTGAACTGCGCGAACGTCAGGTCGGAAACGCGCCACGTCAGATTGGAATAAGAAAATCGCCCCGCCACGAAATCAACCGGCGCGCCCCGGATTACGGCGTTTGTGACAGCCAATTCACCGTTCAGCCGGGCCGTTGGCTGCACTGCCGCAAGCCAGTTCGTGTCAAGATGGGTCCAGCTCGGAAGTACTATCGAACCACCCACGCGCAGGCGCGGGGGTTGTCTCCAGGAAAAATCGGCCAACCGCTTTTGCGCCTCCTCCGGGAGGAATTCTTCCACTTCATGCCAATCAAAATCGGACGAGTTGGTGAACATCAACTCGCGGGTGGCCACGTTTAATTCGGCGCCCGCATTCAGCCGTCCGCCCCCGACCCTGCCGGAAAGACTCGTGACGGCCAAAAACGGTGCGCTCCAACGCCCGGCGAATGATAGGTTCCGCGCATCCAGCCGCGGCGATCTCCACAATGCCAGCCGGCTTGTCCAGGCGAAACGATAGGGAAGTGCGTTGGTCCAGAAACCCAGCGACGCGCCCCCCTTCATTGGCGCGTTCGTCGCCGCGGTGAGCTGGGCGGTCAGCCGAAATTCCCGGGCATACCCCCACGGCGTCCACACCGACGGCGCGTCCGCAAAAAGACGTGCCTCAATCGAATGAATGTCGCGCGCATCGCCGTCAATCTGGATGCTCAGCAGGGACCCGCCGGTAAAATGGATGCGTCCGAGCGTCTGGCAGAACTGCTCCAGTTGCTCCCGCATGACTTGCGTGTTGGGGGTCTTTCTGCCGCGAAATAGCGGCCAGTCGGCCGCTTCCCGCGCGTGCGCCAACTTTCCCGACAGTTCCAGTTGCACCCCGTCGAGTCCCGCCTTGAAATTATTGAGCGACCAGACTTCGTTCGTCTCCAGTTCCAAATCTGTTTGAATGTTCGTGAGCGTCAGCGCGTTGGTCGGCGACAACTGGAAATTGAAATTCGCGTTGCGAAGGACCAGACCCGCCACCTCCAACCGCCGATGCCACGCGGCGTGATAATTGATCTCCAATTCGACCTGCCGCGCCGAGAGGGTGGGACTGTCCGGCGACTGGCCGTGGCCGACGCGGACATTGTCGGCCACCAACCCGCGCGAAAGGCTTAGGCGAAGTTTGGAAAATTCCAACTCCAGCCCGCGTTCACGCAGCGCTTCCACCAGGCGCCGTTGCAGGAAATCCGGCAGACCCACGCGGTCAAACCAGATGACCGTGCAAATCGCCGCCAGCAGCGCCACCAGCGCGGCGCGGCGGATCCAGCGGATGACGATGCGGCACTTGCGCCAGAAATCCCGTTGCATCGCCGAATCTTCGCCGGAAAACACCGGGAACTCAAGACGCGTTCCCTCCTCCTGCTCCTGGTTTTTAACCCGGATTTAGCATTAGAACTCCCCTTGGCCTCCGATTGAACCGTGATGTCCGCCTGCCTTTCCCTCTCCGCGTCGCGACCCGGCGAGCGATGGGGAGAGGGTCAGGGTGAGGTGCCGCCTTTAAGAATGCGCTTCTTTTCAAGTCCAATCCGCCTACGTCCCCCCATTGGTCCCTTCGCGTTCATGGAAAACTACTGTTTCCGGCGGGTAATGGAGCTGACCGCCTGCCTTTCCCTCTCCGCGTCGCGAGTCGGCGAGCGATGGGGAGAGGGCAGGGCGAGGTGCCGCCTTTAAATATGCGCTTCTTTTCAAGTCCAATCCGCCTACGCCCCCCCTTGGTCCCTTCGCGTTCATGGACAGGCGAAAAACCCGGTTTTGCATCAGAACTCCCTTGGCGTCCGTCTCTGAATCCCATCTGCGGTTAAAAATGCTTTTCGTTTCGCGTTCAATCCGTGCCATCCGTGTCATCCGTGTCATCCGTGGGTTAACTCCGGTTCATTTTAAATTTGTGTCAATTCGCGCCAATTCGCGCGTGCCGGGTCGTAGCATCTGAGCGAAGACCGGTCAAGTCTTTCCCGTCTCTGCGTTTCTCCTTGGCCACCGTTGGCGCCGTGGCGAAGGTGGCTGCGGTTAAAATTTTGTTTCGTGTATTTCGTGTATTTCGCGGGTTTTTTTTGTCTCTGAATCCTATCTGCGCTTATCTGCGTCATCTGCGGTTAAAATGCTTTTCGTTTCGCGTTCAATCCGTGCCATCCGTGTCATCCGTGGTTAACTCCGGTTCATTTTAAATTTGTGTCAATTCGCGCCAATTCGCGCGTGCCGGGTCGTAGCATCCGAGCGAAGACCGGTCAAGTCTTTCCCCGTCTTTTATCCGTTTCGGAAATTGGACCCAAAATTGCTGTCCCAATCGCAGGCAACACCAAAGGCTTAAAATTGAGGCAATTGCAAAAGCCCGGCCGAAATTGGAGTGGAAATTTTCACAGTCGGCGCAATTTTCGCCAACAGGTCTTATTCATGTGAACAACTTTTTTGAAAGCCTGCTTGCATTGCCGGGGAATTTTTGCGAAAAACGTTTCCGGTTGCGGCACGCGCAGCCAATGAAGAATGAATCCGAGAATCTTCTGCTTTAATCATTGCGGCCAATCCGGTGGGTTCTTTCAACCGGGTCGAAACAAACCCGGCCAATTCTTGTCCTCTGACAGGCAAAATTGGTCATCCTCCGAACGAAATGTTTCCCAAATGTCACGCGCCTTCTTCGATAATGTGCTAGGATTTTCACGTTTATGATCAAACCGTTGGCCTGCGCGAAACCTTAACCCAATTCATCAACCCAAACCTGTATGAAAAAAATATGTGTCGTATGGTGCGTCCAACGACTCGCCGCAATATGACTCGGTCAACCCCGCCGCTGAATAACCTTGGGAAGTTTTACTTTAAAAGATAAAATGATTCGATTTGTGGAGAATGGAGGCAAGCGGGCGTTTACATTGATTGAGCTTTTGGTCGTCATTGCCATCATAGCCGTTCTGGCGGCTATCCTGCTTCCAGCGTTGGCGGCCGCCAAACAAAGAGCTTTGACCATCAAATGCCTTGGCAATATGCGCCAATGGGGATTGGCGTTTACCATGTATTCCGCGGACAACCGCGAGATTGTCCCCGAAGAGGGGAATTCGGTAAATACCATAGCTGACACAGGCTCCGCCACGACCGCTGATAACTTGGATTATGCCTGGTACAATTGCGTGGCGCCAACCATCTCACAGCCCAAGTTAATTGTCCTATACGGCGGTTATAGCAACCCGAAGAACCCGCCCTTGCCCGGAACTCCGTCCATCTATTCCTGCCCGGCCTGTGCCAATCCGGAAACATCGTTGGGTTATGGAAATCCGCCGAATATCAACAAGGCCTTTTTTATGTATGCGGAAAACGGACGCATTTGCGTCAATTTTGGCACGATTGCCGCCGGGCAGGGACAGCAGACAAGGCTGACCATGGTGATTAAACCGTCACAAACCGTTTTCGTGGCTGAGAATGATCCGAATTCAACTCTGGGCGGCCTGCCAACAGCAGCCGAATCAGTTACTACCGCCTATTACGCATGCGCGCGGCATCAACACAACGTCTTGGGAAATTTTTCGATGGTTGACGGCAGCGCCATTTCGATGAAAACCAATGATTTTCGGGAAACTCAGACCGTGGCCGACGGGGGCGCGGCCGATAACGGGGAATTGGAGTGGAGCACACCCCGAAAGATTTATTGGTATCCGTCGCCAACGACGCCAAATTGAAACATTATGTAACCCAAATTTAACACCGGAAGAGATTAATTCTGATAGACTCCCCCCTCAACGCGCCAAAGATGAACCTGAAAAATCCTATGAAATCCCTCCTCAAATTCATATCCGCCGTTACCGTGTTGGCGATGGCGAGCTTGACCGTCGGTAATGTCAATGCCCAGCAGACGGTCGCGGCACGTGGTATCCTGCGGGCCGTTGGTTGACGGTGGCGGGGCGCGCCGCCAGCGCCCTTTACGAACAACACCGCCTCCATCGGTGTGATTGTCACTCCGATTACCAAAGGCCCGGGTATCGGCGCTGTCACCACCGGCGACGCTTACGGCGGGAACACTTGGACCAATGCGGGTATTGCGGACAGCGAAACCAACTCAATTGCCAACGGCCTTTATATCAGCTACGCCATCCAGGCGGCGCCCGGCTATCTGATTTCTTTCTCTACAAATTATATGTTTGTTCATGCTTCCAGCACTGGCCCGCATAATTCAGCGCTCCAATACTCAACGGATGGCGTTGATTTTACCGACGTGATGCACATGACGATACCTTCTGGCACCAGTTCGACCGTCTGGACCAACGTCCTTTCAACCAATAGTTTTCTGCAAAATATTCCTTCATCGGTGACGAATTATTTCCGAATTGTGAATTGGGGTGCCACTGGTACCGCTGGCACCTGGTATATTTACGATCCGGTCCCGTCAGCGGACGCCGCTGTGCTTGGCACCAACGACATGGTGGTCAATGCGACTTTGACAGCAGTTGGAAGCCTGGCTACATGGTACTGCGGCCCGCTGGTTAACGGTGGCGGAGCGGCGCCAGCGCCCTTTACTAACAACACCGCCCCCGTAGGCGTGATTGTCACTCCTATTACCAAAGGCCCGGGCGTCGGCGCTGTCACTACCGGCGACGCTTATGGCGGGAACAGTTGGACCAACGCGGGTATTGCCGACAGCGAGGCCAACTCAATTGCCAACGGCCTTTATGTCAGTTACGCCATCCAGGCAGCGACCAATTACACCATTTCTTTCTATACAAATTATGTGTTTGTTCATGCTTCCGGCACGGGCCGCATAATTCGGCGCTCCAATACTCAACGGATGGCGTTGATTTTACCGACCTGATGTACATGACGATACCTTCTGGCAGCAGTTCGACCGTTTGGACCAACGTCCTTTCAACCAATGGTTTTCTGCAAAACATTCCTTCCACGGTGACGAATTATTTCCGAATTGTAAATTGGGGCGCCACCGGTACCGCGGGCACTTGGTATATTTATGATCCGTTCCCGTCTTCGGACGCACCTGTTCTCGGCACCAATGACTTCGTCATTTCGGGTGGTTTGTCCGCTCTTCTTGGCTTTTTCCCGTCCGGCAGCCCGACTAATGTCGTTCTCACGCCATCAAATAGCATTACCGCGAATGCCGGTGCGACAGTAAATTTCAGCGTTTCCGCCGGCGGCAACCCTGCAAGCAATTTCTGGTATCAAATCGTTGGCTCCGCCACCAATTTGATTGCCGGACCTGCTTCCTCCACCTTGACTTTGACAAATGTGTTGGAAACAAATGCAGGAGACTATTTCGTGGTGTTGACCAACTCCTATGGGGTCGCCACAAGTCTATTGTGTCTTTGACCGTCATTGATCCCTTCATCCAGGTCCAGCCGTCAAGTGTGCAGGGACTAGTGGATGGAACGGTGCAGTTCGGCGTAACAGTCTGCGGGCACCACGCCGCTTTCTTACCAATGGTATTATACAGAAACCAACGGCACCTTTATTGCCCCAACGACCGATGGCGCGCAGAGCGACGGCTCCGGCGTTTTCGGTTCCACCAATAGCATCCTGACACTTACCAATTTGCAAACGACCGATTTGACCAATTTCGTCGTCGTCGTCACCAACTTTTACGGCTCAGTGACCAGCTCTGTCGCCTCATTCATTTCGCGAAGCAATGTCGTCGCGTTGGCGCTCAACCAGGGAGTGTTGGCCCTATGGGACTTTGATGGTCCGCAATTTACCAACACCGCTGCCAATCCGAACAGCATCAACAATCCTGCTCCGTTCGTTGGTTACGGCGCCGCTTCGGCCGTCGGCACCTGCCTCGTTCCAGGCACGTCGCCTTTTTCGGGCGCGACAGACCCCAATGATATAGGCAATCCCAATGGAGAAGGCTTCGTGTTCACTCCTTACGGCTTCGACCAACTGTCTCCGAATTTCTCCTGGGGCACGGAAGATTACCCGGCAGAATACCAACTATCCGGACGGTGTCGCCAACGGTGGCAACAAGCAGAACGGCGTGGAATTCAATGTCAGCACCATTGGCGCGAAGAATATCCACGTGGCCTATGATTCCCGCGTGTCTTCCACAGCCAGTGATTACGAGCGCCTGCAATATACCACCAACGGCGTTACCTGGATTGATTATCCGGCCAGTTCCACCTTCAGCGGGCTTTACGGTTCCGGTAATGCCGGCTTTTATACATTTAACTATAGCCTCGTGGGCTTCCCGGGGGTGGACAATAACCCCAATTTCGCCGTTCGTGTTGTGACGGAATGGCAAAGCACGGCCACTTATGGCGTCGGTACCACAAACAACTGGGTCGGCACTGCCAATTCCTACACCTCTGGTGCTACGCCTCCCTATGCGGCCGGCACCGTCACTTATGACTTGGTGGCCTTCACCGGTGATGCCATTACCAACAATAACACGCCCCCAATCGTAAGTTCCTTCGTGAATACAAACATGGTTGACACCAATACGCTCGTCATTCCTTTCAGCGCCAGTTCCCTCCAGATGCCCTCAGGCGACCTGACTGTTTCCGCGCAGGTGCTTAACACCGTTGCCGCCGGGCCGTTTACACAAACCATCAACCCGCAAACATTGGATGCACAGTATTCAGGGTCCACCAACTTCACCCTCACTATTTCCTTCGGTGAGAATTTTATTCCGGATCCGGCGGATGCCGCCCCCATCCTGGTGACGGTGACCGATACCAACGGGGAATCGGCCTCGGCCTGGTTTATTTTGACGGCGACCGCGCTCAATCAGCCTCCGACCAATACCCTGACAGCCGTCCAGACAACCAATCTGTTGGCCAACACCTCCCTGGCAGTTCCGTTCTTTGTCGGCGGCGGCACTAGTAGTCCTGCTTCCAACTTCACGTTTACGATTACGTCGGATAACAATACCGTGATTCCCGCCGGAAACGTTGTCATCAGTGGCAACACCAATACGGGCAATCTGGTCCTCACCATTACTCCGGCCACGAATCAGGTGGGCAATGCGGTCGTCAGCGTAGGCGTGGATGACAACAACCCCGCGGAGCCTCGCACCACCACGGCGAATATTGCCTGCGTGGTCCGGCCAAACACCAATGTCGTGGCCATTGATTACTTCAACTACGACCAAAGCGGATCTTTGGACACGATCGCCGCCAGCTATTGGACGCACTTAAGCGGTGTCACGGGGCAATTGCAGGCCGGCAACGGCGTCGCCACTGTTTCAGACCAGGACACCGAAAACCTGCAGGCCCAATTGATCAACGGTGCTTATAAAACCAATAGTGGCAAGACATTATATTACAGTTGCACGGTCAATATGAACCCCTCCTATCTGCCTTATGCCAACGGTTCATACTTCATAATGTTCAATGACGGGTCGGGCATTACCGCCGACGTTGAAGATTGTCTGGTGGCAACCACCAACGGCGTTGCCACCCCGGGTGATTATCGGCTTGGCATTGCCAATGTGGTCGGCGCCAACGGAACGACGGCGCAAATCGTTAACCAGGATCTCGTTCCTGGCAGCAATTATGTCGTCATCACCTCATTGGTGTTGTCCAATGGATTTTCAAGCCTCTGGATCAATCCAACCAACCAGTCCTCGCCGAGTGTCACGGACCATACTCCAGCGGCCTCTCCCACCAATCTGTATAGTATTGCCGATATTGAACTCCGCGAGTCAGGCACCTCGGAAGGCGTCATCAACGTGGGCAGGCTCACCGTCGGCACGGCGTTTAACAGCGTGTTTTATCCGCCCCAAGCCAACCCCGACACCTTCGGCGTCACCGAAAACAGCAGCGGTAATATTTTGAATCCGCTGCCAAATGACGCAGGCTCGGACTTGACCATCGTCAGCCTCAATCCCGATACCAACGGGACGGCCACAATCAGCAACGGAACGAACGTCATCTTCAGCGCCACGAATACTGATTTCGTCGGTGTTTCCACGATCGGTTATACAATTATGGACGACCTCGGTGAGACGAACAGCTCGACCATTACCGTGACCATCACCAACGCGCCGCCGCTGGCCAAACCCGCCACTTACACCGTCCTGCAAAATAGCGCCAACAACGTGTTCAACGTGTTGACCAATGACGTTCTGGAAACGCCGGGCGGCGCCTTGGGCCTCGTCAGTGTGAACGAAACCGACGGCAACGGAACGCCGTCAATCAGCGGAACCAATGTGGACTTCACGCCGACGGCCAATTTTGTCGGTGTCGCAAACATCGGTTACACCATCACGGATAATGTGGGTGGAACGAATAGTTCTTCCATTACGGTGAATGTTAACCCGGCGTCCGTCTCAGTCGGCGCCGCGCTGATTTCCAACGGCAATCTGGTGCTCACTTGGAGCAACTCAGCCTTCAACCTTCAGACCGCGACCAACGTTCTGGGACCCTGGCTCACGATTCCGGATGCGACCAGCCCTTATACCAATGTGATTACCACCAATGCCGCCGGCTTCTTCCGGCTTGAGTATTGATATTGACTGGTATCAAATCGCGAGGGCGGCCGGCAATGGCCGCCCTCTTTGATTTTATCGAAAGGTCGTTTCTTTCTGAACGCCGTTCGGCCGGATTGACATTGTGTATTACGCCGAGGCCTGCCCCGAATTGCCTCTATCCGGCGTCTCCAGCGCCGCATGGGTCATCTCCCCGAGGACCTTGGAAAAATCTGCCAGCCCCGAATCAGGAATGATGATCGAGTTGCGCTGCCGGGTCGTTTCTTCCGTGATACGGATAAAACGACCGCGCACATTCTCCCGGAGCGTAATGATAAACGTCTTGCGCTCCACCTGGAGTTCCGCCGTCTTGATGACGTCCTCCTGAAGAAATTGTTTCGGTTGCGGGGGAAATTGCTCCCGGTAAAACGGTGAATATTGGCCATTTGACATCATAATTCTGATGACTCGATAAATATTCTATGGTTCCACCGCGCAGAATAATCATTCGCCCTCTGGATGCAAGCCCCTTTCTGCGTTATTTGTTAAGCGCAAGACCCGGACAACATCGCGCTTGGGTTTGCTGCCGGCCACTGGTGGCTTGACATCGTCGTTCCCGCGTGGCTCAGTTGGATCGTTGGCCACCTTCGCGCTTATCTTATGTCACAAGTTAAGATCTTCGGATTGAGAGAACAGATTGACCCTGTCAAGCGGCGGCTTTCAGATGTCATCCATTCGTGTGTCATGGATGCCTTGGAGTATCCAGCCGACAAACGGGCGCACCGGTTCTTTCCGCTCGATCGCTCCGACTTTCTTTACCCGGCGGGTCGCACCGAACGTTATACCATCATCGAGTTCAGCATGTTTGAGGGGCGCAGCGTCGAGGCAAAGAAGAAGCTCATCCGGTTGTTGTTTGAGCGCGTGCAGCTTGAGTGCGGCATCATGCCGCAGGATTTGGAGATAACGATTTTTGAGACCCCGAAGCACAACTGGGGCTTTCGAGGCTTGCCGGGACATGAGCACAAGCTGGACTATAAGGTGGGGGTCTGACCATGCGGTGCGGTTGTTTTATGAATCCTATACGCAAACATTTGCGCCTGGCAGGCGGTTTGATCGGGCGCAATCGGCAATTGTCGGCAAAATAGTTTTGCGGCCAACCCTCCTGAATTGTTATTTTCCGCAGGAATGATTCTTTCGTTGGAAAATAAAATCGCCGTCGTCACCGGCGGCGCGCAGGGATTGGGCCAGGCCATTTCGCAGCGGCTCGCCGCGGAGGGCTGCCACGTCCTCATCGCCGACATGAAGGAAGATGCCGCGCAGGCCACCGCGGCGGAAATCATCCGGGCCACCGGTCGCAAATCCTTTGCCCTGAAAACCGACGTGGCGCAGGAAGCCGACGTGGAAAAATTATTTGATCGGGCCGCCGCGGAATTTGGGCGGGTGGACATCGTCGTCGCCAATGCGGCCATTTTAATTGCCGAACCCATCGCCGAGGCCAGCGCCGAAAAATGGCGCGCGGTCATGAATGTGAACCTCTTCGGCAATTTCCTCACCATGAAACACGCCTGCCGCGTCATGAAGCCGCAGCGCAGCGGCGTCATCATTCAGATTAATTCCAAGTCCGGCAAAAAAGGGCAGCGCGGCCAATTCGGCCTATGCGGCGGCGAAATTCGGCGGCATCGGCCTGGTGCAAAGCGTCGCGCTGGAAATGGCGCCGCACGGCATCCGTTGTAATGCCATTTGTCCGGGCAACCTGCTCGACTCGCCTTTGTGGACCGACCCCAACAACGGCCTCTTCGTGCAATATCTCAAGGCCGGCAAAGTGCCCGGCGCAAATACCCTGGCCGACGTCCGCCGGTTCTACACGGACCAGGTGCCGATGAAACGCGGCTGCGCTTACGACGACGTTTGCGGCGCGCTCATTTTTCTCGCGAGCGACGCCGCCAGTTATCTGACCGGCATTTCATTGAGCGTCACCGGCGGACAGGAAATGAACTAAAGAGGATTTTTGATTTGCGATTTGCGATTTATGATTATCCTCGCCGGCTGAAAACATTTTCAATCAAAAATCAAGAATCATAAATCAAACATGCATTTGCCCGCCTGGTATTTACCGGCACTGAATTTATATCACTATGAATAACCTTCTCTTCGACCTGCTGACCTTGTCACACGAAATCGGACGCGAAGACCGCGGCTTGGCGATTCTCGGAGAGGGCAACACCTCCGTGAAATTGAGCGACGATACCTTCCTCGTCAAAGCCAGCGGCACCTGCCTGGGCGCGTTGAAGGAGGAGGATGTCGTCGAATGCCGCTTCTCCTCCCTGCTGCCATTGCTCGATAAAGACAGCATGGCCGATGAGGAAATGGACAACGCCCTGCTTGCCGCCCGGGTGGATTCCAATGCAAAAAAGCCGTCGGTCGAGGCGGTATTCCATGCCTATTTTCTTTCCTTGCCCGGGGTGAAATTTGTGGCGCACAGCCATGCCGTTCACGTGAACCAAATTCTCTGTTCCCCGCGCGCGAAAGACTTTGCCATCAACCGCATGTTCCCGGACGAAATCGTCGTTTGCGGACCGCGCTCGGTTTATTTGCCATACACCGATCCAGGTTTGAAGCTTTCGCAGGCCATCCGGCGCGAGACCGGGGCATTCATCAAAAAACAGCAGCGCCAGCCCCAGGTGGTCCTCATGCAAAACCACGGCATCATCACCTTGGGCAAAAGCTGGCAGGCCGCGCTTTACGCCATGCTCATGGCCGAGAAGGCGGCAAAGATTTTTGCCGGCGCGGCCGCCATGGGCGGCCCCGTCTTTTTCTCCGAAGCCAACATCAAGCGCATCACCGGCCGCCCCGACGAAGCCTACCGCCAGCGTGCCTTAAAGATGTAAGGTCGAGTCGCCGGGCGACGCCGGATAGCCCGGCGCCGGGCAAGGGGATATGAATAAACCATGCGTCCTCAAGGGAGAATGGCGCCTTACTTAAAACGTAAAACTGTGGCACATGACAACGTGCGACAACGTTGCCTTTAGCGCCGTAGGCGCGCCATATTTGTAGAACCGACCGCTTGAAAATTCCAAGCTCCGTATCAGGAGCGGCATATTCAGATTCACAAACGTAAACGCCATTCCCATCGGGGGAGAGGATTGAGGTGAGGGGGCAGGCATACGTAAATAAAGCGGAATGCTCATCGTTGTTGCCTCTCCGGATTGTGCGTCCGCCGTTCAGACTGCCTTTTCCCCGTCGGGGCCCCTCCAGGGACGCTCGGAGCGCGCCGATTTACAACCCAAACCGCTGAACCAAAAAGAAAATCGCCGGCACCGTCAGGAGGCTGAAAAACGTGCTGTAAAAAATTCCCTCCGCCGCCAGCGTCGTGTCCCCGCTCAACCGTTCCGTCATCACACTGCAACTGATCGCCACCGGCATCGTCGCAATCAGATAGCCAATCAGCCGCGTCTCTTCTGGCATCGTTACGCCCATTTTCATCAGCCCAAAACCAATCGCCACCGTCGCCAGCGGTGCGATCACCAACCGCGCAATCAGCACCCCCCACAAGACTCGCGGAAAACGATGGATGGCGATGGTCAGTTCGCCAAGTTGTGCGCCGATGGCCAGCAGCGACATCGGAATCGTCAGGCTGCCCACCATCGCCAGCGCCTGCACAATGGCCGCCGGCAACAGCAACGCCGGCGGCGCGTCGGCTGGGTTGATGGTTTCCAATCCGCGCGCCGTTGGAAATGAGAGCGCTACAATGATTCCCAAAGCCGTCGCCCACAATCCAATGTTGGTATATAGATTCGTCACCGCCTGCCGCGCCGTGCCGTGCAAAATCCAGACCCCAAATGACCACAAAACCACCTGCGCCCCCACGTTGCACAACAGCACCGTGCGGACCCCGCTGTCGCCGTAAAGCGCCTGCGCAATCGGCAGCGGCAGAAAAATCCAATTGGGAATCGCGACCAGAAAAATAAACGTGTTGCGCTGCGCCCGGCCGCTGAACAGCGGCGCGAACAATACGCCCGCGAAATAGGCGATAAAAATCAGCGCCGCGCACAGGATGGGCGCGAACCAGCCTTCGCGCAGCGTCGCCGCATCCACCGTGCGCAACATTTGCGTGAACACCAGCGCCGGAAACGCCACGTCCACCACCAACCGGCTCAAGACGATTGTGGTTTCGCGGGCGAGAAAACCGTGTCGGCGCACAAACCATCCGGCGAGAATAACCAGGAACATCGCCGTGATTTTGAGGAAAACCACGTGGACCATTGCTAAAGCCTAGAAAATCGCCGCCCAAAAGTCAAAATCCCTCAAGCAAAAACCGGAAAAATGTCCGCGTCTATTTGCGTCATCTCCGGTTTTAAAAATCATTGGAATTCATATCGCCAGCGCCGCCATCGACGTCCCATTTGTTGAAACAAGTTGGGTGCAATTGGGTTTTTCAAAACAATTTTTTTTGTTGGTCTCTTCTTTCTTTGATGGCTTGCAGCAATTTCACGGCGTCCAAATCTCTTTCGCGCCCCATGGCTACCTTTGCGGCAATGAGCGCATCCAGATTTAACATCCTGAATTCGCCATACGACAGGCTGTGCGAAACGGATTGCTTCAAAACTTCGTCATAAGTCCCAACGCCGGTCACTTTGCTCATGCAATCCAAAATTCCCATATCGGTGGTCAAATAAATATTTTTCAATCTGTCGCAGAGTTGGTCGGTCAATTCCAGCGGCAATTTGTTTGCCGTCAAGCGATGGCGCGGACGCAAATCCTTCACCGCCGCTTCAATTCGCCGCAGATTTTCACGGCCGAACCGGCAACAAATATCCAAGTCCAGCGTCACCAGCGATGCGCCGTGCAAAACTCCACAGACACCGCCGATAATGACAAATTCAACCTCTTGTTCTTTTAGCCGCGACAGGAGTGCTTTGTCATTTTGCGGCATCGCGTTCTCCTGCTTCTTTGACTTCCAGGACCAAATCCAATGCGCGTTGATGTTGTTCCAGCCGTTGCTCTGGCGTCAGCCGCAGCGCATCTTCCACCAGTGACATGTCAAATCCATACTCCATCGCCGCGCGCCAGGCCGGGCCGGCCTCGGGTGGGCAGACGTATTTGCCGTTCATCTGCGCCAATGTCTCTTCATCAATCATCGGAATCAATTTAGACACCTTCGGTTCCTCAATCAATTCACTTGCGCTTGTTCAGAAATCACACGAAGTGTTTAATTTAATCCCGGAAAAACTCAACTCTTTTTCGACGCCCCGTTTCCCGGACGGCGCAAATCAGTTTTTAAATGCCCTCATTAACACCGTGCTTTAGCACTGAATGACATAAAAATCTTTGTTACCTTTGTTTGCTTCTGTAAAAAATCGTCTCAGTCCCGGCTTTCCTTTTGTTCGTTTTGCGCATTTTTGCGGCCAATAAATTTGTGTCAATACGCGCTAATTCGCGTCAAGTCTTTTCCGGTCTTTGCGGCCGCGTTCTTTGCGTGAGGCAATTTTTCAACCGAACCATTCCCGTTAACGAGGCCGCAATTATGGAATTCATATTGCCGTTGCCACCCGTTAGACTCCACCCATGAATATCAGCGGATTTACCTTCTTGCGCAACGGCCAAAGGCTCGGCTACCCGTTCGCCGCTTCCATCCGCTCCATTCTGCCCGTCGTGGATGAATTCGTCGTCGCGCTCGGCCCCTGCGACGACGACACGGAAAAAATCCTGCGCGGAATCGGCGACCCAAAAATCCGCGTCATTCCCACCCAATGGAACGAAAACATCCGCCCCGATTACAGCGTCAAGGGATTTGTCTATGGCCAGCAGAAAACGATCGCGCTGTTCAATTGCACCGGCGACTGGGCGTTTTACCTGGAAGCCGACGAAGTGTTGCACGAGGACGACTTGCCGAAAATCCGCGCGGCCATGGAAAAATATCAGGCGGACGAACGCGTCGAGGCGCTTGCCTTCGATTTTCTGCATTTCTACGGCAACGCCAACACCATCGCCTGGTCGCCGGGCTGGTATCGGAGCGAAGTCCGCATCATCCGCAACACGATTCCGGCGTGGTCGAGTGAATCGCTCTTTTTCAACGTGATGGTCAGCCACAAGAAATCGCGCCAGCCGCGCGCGGCGCACACGGGCGCGATGATTTACCACTATGGCTGGGTGCGCAACGAAGCGCAGATGAATATGAAATCCGCCGCCAGCCTGAAATACTGGCAGAACCGTCTGCCTGCCGAAGTCCATTACGCGGACATTGATTCCGCGGCGTTGAAATTATTCACCGGTGCGCATCCGAAGGTTGTCCAGGATTGGCTGCCGAAGGCCGAAGGAATTTTCCGGCCCAACCCGAACCACCTACTGACCGCGCGGGAAAAAAAGCATCGCCACATGCTGTGGCTGGAAAGAGCTTTCGGATTGCGCTTCAACAAGAGACATTATCGCCTGGTTCGCTGAAAGCCTTGGCACACGCCGCGATGACGGCGGGAACTTGTATATCCGCGACCCTGTCGCCCGTCTCCGGAGTCAGCCCCCAATCCCGATGCTGATAGGGAAAACCCGGTTCGCTGGCGGGGCCGACCAGCATCACCACCCGTTTTTGCATCGCCACCGCCAGATGCAATAATCCCGTGACGCCTCCGATGGCCACGGTCGAAAGCTTGACCAACCCGGCGGAAACCATCAGCGGATTGCCCGTGGCAACAAAATAACCGGCGGCACGGACCGGTTCCAGCGCGGCAACATCACCCGGTCCACCACCAAAGATTATTTGCACTCCCCGTCCGTGCCAATGGGACGCCAGCGAAAGAAAATTCTCCAAAGGCCAGTTTTTTGCCGGCGAACTGGTCAAGGCCTGGATGAACAAAGTTTGACGATTCGGATCCAGGTGGTTTGCGGCGAAAATTTGCCGGGCGGCGTCCAGGGCATCCGCGGGCAGAATGTATTCGTTGGCGACCTGGTTGAAACTCAAACCGCATTGCCTGAGCAAAGAAAGATTCCAATCGGCGATGAGGAGGCCGTCGTCACGCCGCACACCCCTGGTATATGCCCACGCGCGGCCTTTGCCATAGACGCTCCCCCAGCGCGCCGGCGCGTCAGTCCACCATGACATCCAGGCCGTCTCGCCGTAGCCTTGAAAATCCACCACCAGCGAGAATTTTCCAGCGCGCAACCGCCGCAACAATCGCAGGATTTCCGGCGCGGCATGGAAAGGATTCCGCAAAGCCTCCCGATCCAGCGCCATGACGTCGTCCACCTCCCGAAATCCCCGCAACAACGGCGCATTTTGGTTCAGGGTGAGAAAAGTGATTTTGGCGGATGGGAAGTTTCCACGCACCGCATTGACCGCCGGCAGAGTCAGGACCACATCGCCGATGGATTTGAGGCGGATGAGGAGGATGTTTTCCATTGCCGTTATTCCCAGGTCGGTGGGCGAACGGGATGCCAATGGTGACGCTTGGCTAATTTCCAACGGCCAAAAAGGCGGCCAAACGAAAGGCCTTTCCGTCCGGTTTGCGCCACCGGCGTGATTTTCGTCGTAAAAATCTTTTCAAAAAAATCAAGGAGACGCTGCCGGCTGAAATAAATATTTGGCGTATCGTCATAAAAATAAGGCTGGCGCAAATATTCCAGGTACTTGGCGTCGTCCTTGTCCAACTCAATGATTTTTTCGATAAGGGCGTCCTCGTTTGCAAAATCGGGTCGATTGAGGAAACTTTTGGGATTGAATTCCTCGTGAATCAAAGGGTTTCCCCAGTAGATTGGCATGCAACGCGCCATCATTGGCTCATAAATTTTTTCGGTGGTGTACCCGGGCAAAAAACGGTTTTCAAAGGCAATATTGAATTTATATTGGCGCAGAAACTCAATCTTGCCGCGCGGTATAGCCGGGAATCGGGCCGCCGATATTGTTGAATTTTCGGCCGCCTGAATCCACGCGTTTGTATTTTGAAAGCTTTTGAAAAAAAGCGACCCGGTTGTGGTTTGTTTTGCGATTGTAGCCGCCGATGACAAAGCTGCAAAATTTCGTCTTGGATGCCATGAGTTTTTCCAGATCGTCATTTTTCTTGATGATGCTCTCCGCCGGGAACTGGACAACATACTGCGGCAATTGCAAATGCCGTGGGATTATTCAGTTTGATCGCGGCGATGGAATAATCGCACTCCCGGTAATTCGGCATGTCGGATTCACCTGGAAAAGAAAATTCTGACGCCTGAATGAAGGCGATGTTCGTGTCCGTAACAGCTATAGATCAGAAAATCCGGCTGGTTGCATAGTTCGACCTCGAAACGCTCCGACCAACAGTTTGTAGACAAAATTATTTGTCTTGCTGAAGTTTGGCCAGAAATTGCAAAAGTCTATGCAAATTCTTCTCTTGGCAGGCAACATATTTCAACTTGAAAACATCATTGATTTTCTTCAGGCGATCAAGTCAATCGTATCGCGCGACCGGCATAATCATGGGGATACTCGGCTAATCACCGGTTTGAGTTTCGCGCGGTCCAAATGATTCCCGCAACGGACGGCGGAATTCTGCGCGACTGGTTTAACGGAATAAGACGCCGCTCCAGCCCGCCAGCATGCGCGGTCTTCGGCGGAAGCGTGGATGGCGGATGCGAGAGCCTGCCGATGGCCCGATTCCCATGGAAACAGCAACCTATTGCGTACAGGCCGTCCAAGATGCTTCATCCGATGCCGATGACAATCTTACCGACTCCCGCCGCACGCGAGAGCACGGCGCTGGTTCCGAAGCCGTAGGGCGGCAACACAACATCGCTCGCGCCAGAACGCCATGTTGCCTCCGATGATGCCGCGATGCCGGGTGTCGCGGCGAACGATGGGGATGGGCCAGCGAATCCCGTCTTTGCGGTGACCGTGATCTTCTGCCGGAAAACACCCATTGCCCTCGGGCAATTGACCGCTTCAAATAGAGGCGCAACTCTTCGCGACGAAACAGCGCCGCCATAGACCCAAAAACTTTTCGGCCAGCGCGGCATGGTCGGAAATGAATTGCGGATCGGGCACGCAATCACCATCGGTGGAGACGAGATAATCGCTGGCCGCCGCGACACGGCCTTGTTCAAAATCACCGTCTTGCGGAAACCGACGTCTTCATGCCAGACGTCCTTGACCGGAAAGGCTGTGACTTGGCCCAGGCACGAGCAGGTCGCGGGTCGGTTGTCTTGAGCCGTCATCGGCGATGAGCACTTCATCCGGAGCCCGGCTCTGGAGAGTGACTCCGGCGAGCGATTTGGCCAGCGATTTCGGGTGGTTGTAGGTGCTGATTAGAAGGGAATTTTCATTGGACCGCGCTCCGAGCTCTGCTTCGCGCAATTTCGCATATTCGCTAGCGGTGGAAAATGCATTCAGCCAGGCGATATAGAGCCCTGCCAGCCGTCCAAAAATCCCAGCCGAAAAAAATAAGCCGAACAAACCGCCAGACGCGGGCGAATCGACAAAGCAAGGAGACTCGCGTTTCGGCGGGCCTCCAATTTTTGCCGGGCAAAATTGTCGGTAAATAGGAATTGATTTTATGAATGAGGTGGTTCACCGAATCTCATGCTGAAGTGCTACAAGTCGTGCTTTAGTTTACCGGATGCGGCCATTCACCGCGACCGCCTGGCGTGCGGATCCATTTCCACCCCAAACCCCGTCCCGCGACGCCAAAGCCGAGCAATGCGATCGGGATACCAGTCGCCGTGGCGAATCCAGCGTCCGCAATAAAACGTGCAGCGCGGAAAACTGAAGGCGGCGATTCCAGAAGATATTTCCGGCGCGGCAAAACAGCCGCATGAATTTCCGTCGCGCAATTCCGGCGAAACCACTTCGTCGGCGTCCAAGCCGAGAATCCACGGCTGTCCGGCTTTTTCGGCCGCGGAATTTTTTTGCGCAATGAACCCTTTCCACGGTTCGCAAAAAACTTTCGCCGCCAAACGATTCGGCGATTTTATCCGTCCCATCGTTCACGTCCTTGTTGAGCACGACGATGATTTCGCTCGTCCAATTTGCGACGCTTTCCAGCGCGCGGCGGATGCGATGCGCCTCGTTGCCGGCGATGATGCAGACGGAAATGGGCAAACGGGTTTCAGCCATGTCCTTGCTGTCTTAATTATGTCCAATCGTGGTAGGCGTCATCCCGGCTGACGAAGGCTACCAGAAACCCCGTATCGGCAATACCTGTCATGAGCGTGAAAAGCCCTTGCGTGTGGACAAATCGCGCGGCAGACCGCGCTTGATGCCGGCCAGCCGCATGAACCGCTTGTTCGCTTTGGCTCTCTTTGCCTTCTCCAATTGCTCTCGGACAATTTGTCCCTGTGAGAGGCTGGCTCGCGCGGCCGTCTCCTGCAGCCAGGAAGCCGTCTCTTTGTTAAGACGAATTGTGATTGTCTGACCCATTATGAATAAAACGTAATCATATTGGCAGGATTTGCCAAATGGAAAAACCCGCTGACCGGCGCTTAGTGGGCTGAGGCGTAAATACGATGGCATTCGTATTTACGCCTCAGACCACTTAGTCGGTTTCGGATTTCGGGTCCGCAAAAACGGCTTGGACTGTCTGGACCAAATCGTCCGTTTGAATTCCGCATAGGAATCTTTGCTCCCGCTCCGTCCTTCCGACAACGGTCCGATGGCCCGCGCCGATGGGAACCCAGGTTTTGATGCCGGGATTGGGCCAGAACCAGGAGACGGTACGCGCGCCGGTCATCAGGGCCAGATGCAAGGTGCCGGTATCGCCACAGAGGTGCAGGGCGCTATGCCCGATGATTGCCGCCACCTGGACGAGACTAAGATTGCCGTCGAACACGCGCCAAGGTTTTACCGGCAATAATGGCAGCAAAGATTTCATTTTTTCGCGCTCTCGATCAGTCGGCGCACAGGAAAGCACCCAGTGTTTATCTGGAAATTGTTTGGCCAATGCGCCGATCATTCCAGCGAGTTGTTCGGGTGACAATTCCTTGTAATCAGCCGTCGTGAAAGGGCTGACGTGAAAATAAGTTCCGGTGTCAGCTTCAGAAATCTCCGCCGCTCTCAAATTTTCGGGCGCAATCTCAACATGAAATTCCGGTTGCGTATGCGGGAAGCCCGCCTTTTCGAGGCAACGGCAGCGTTGCAGATAAACCGGGTCGGGTTCGAAGGGATAATAAACATGGGCGGAGAACATTCTGCTTCCAGAATGGGGGGCCGCCGTCATCGGGCGTTCGCCCCAACCGTTCGCGCGCCCCGCTCAAAAATGTCAGCCAGCTCGAACGGTCCGAACCATTGAGATTAATGAGCACATCAAATTTTTCGCGGCGCATTTTTGAAACCATTTCAATATTTTCCCGTAATGTGGCATGGCGCGGAAACCGCATGTAGCCCCAGACGCGGTTGACCCAGGGAACGCAATCCATGAGCGAGGTGACGTGCGCGGCGACGGCGGTGTGAAGTTCCGCCTGCGGATACGCCTGCCGGACCATCCACAGGGCCGGCAGCAAATGGACAGTGTCACCGAGAAAGCCGAGGTCGAGAACCATGACTTTTTTGGCGTCGCGAGTCCGCTCAAAGAACTGATTGGCGTTATCGGTCATGGTGCACGGCCTCAAGGCCTTTGTCCCGGCGGCGGAAGAGTGGTAAATGGACGGTCGTGCTGTGCGATTTTTCGCTCCAGGCGCTCCAATTTGTCCGGCTGTTCCTGGAGTTCCAGCAGTGGTTTCAAGTCACAACGGGCAGGGTTAAGGTCCAGCTTCCCGTGTTGGCGGGCGAGAATGCCGCTTATGTCCACCCAATCCTGATCCCTTCCGGCGAAGCATTTATGAACCAGCAAATCTTCCGCTGAACAGGTGCGCAACATGCCCGTTGGAATTTTCCACTGCGAACTGCGTTGAATGGACCGTCGCTCGAAGTCAATGCCGCCCAACGCGACATCCACCGGTGTGCCACGCCGGTTGAGCAGCAGGAGTACCCGGTTCGTAATGGCCATATTCATTGAACCGGGAGGGCGGAATTGGTAATCGCGCAGCCAGGTTTCAATGAATTTCTCTTCGCCGCCAAAGCCGGTGAGCAGGGTCAAATCCACGTCGCGGGTCAGGCGCGGCTCGCCCCAACGCTGGACGGCAACGCCACCGATGATGCAGAAATTCCAACCCTGGTTTTCGCAAAGCCGCTGCACTTCCAGCGCGGTGATGTAAAGTTCGGTCATCTCAGTTTTTGGAAAAGCGCCTGCTGGGCGACCAATCCTGGCGGAGTGTCGGGGTCGCGCCAGATTTCGGAAATTGGAATGGACTGAATCGCCTCAATTTGCCGCCACGCCTGCTCGTCCGTGAGCAATTGCAATTCGTAGCGTTTCATTTCTTCGAGCGCAACGGCGGCGAGCCGCCATTGCTCCATCCAACGGCGTTTTTCCTCGGGGGTCGTGGCCAGCTTCATTTCCATATTTTAATGTAATTCCCGTTGAAGGTCAGGAAAAAAATGGCGCCTTCGAAGCATTGAAAAACCGCGCCCGGCATTCATTTATTTGATTGACAGAAACCGCGCTAAAAACAGACGCTCCATCCGAACAATCGGCCAGATCAATCAATGTTTTGATGAGCGTGTTGGACCAAATTGCCCGTCGTCTTTTCTGGAAGCCCGCCTCCTGCACGCCGTCGCTGGAAAATTTGAAGTCAAGTGATGGTGTGGTTTCAAGGGAAGACGTGACGGAATTGATCGGCAGCTCGACTGGGAAACATCTTTTAATGGTTGTGGAATTGGCCGGAGGCAAAATCATCGGTGACTTGCGGCTGGTCGCTACTGCCGGGGATGTCGTGGTCGGCGGATTACAAAGCTTGTTCGGCTGTCCCGACCCGCAAAATCATTATTTGCTGCGGCGCTGGCGCTTTCGGATGCCGCGCTACCGGCCGGGAATTGCGTTGTTGCTGGGCGCCGCCAACGGCGATAATTACTATCATTGGCTGCTGGAAAGCCTGCCTCGCTGGAAAATGTTGCAAGCGGCTGGATGCTCCAATTATGACTGGATACTGTTGCCGGGCCGCCCGACTCGCTTTCAGGATGAAACGCTTGACCGGCTGGGTGTGCCGCCGGGTAAACGGTTGCGCTGCTCCAAGAACTTTGTGCATCAATTTGAACGTCTCATTGTGCCGGCAATGCCGTTCCCGCTGGAGGAAGTTTCGCCCTGGGCATGCGCCTGGGTGCGCTCGCTCTTCCCCCAAAAAGGTTCCGGCCCGGAAAAGATATATCTTCGGCGGGGAATGGGACGACGACGGCTCGCCAATGAGTCAGAATTGGAATCGGCACTGAAGGGAAGGGGATTTGTTCCGATTCAAACCGACGAATTGACGGTGGCGGAACAGTTGAGATTGTTAAGTTCGGCCAGGTGTGTGGTTGCCCCGCACGGGGCGGCGCTGACCAACATGATTTTTGCGCCGCCGGGTGCAACGGTGCTGGAATTATTCCATCCGCAGCATAAAAACCGCTGTTACATCAATCTTGCGGCTGCTTGTGGACATCGCTACGCCAGTCTCGATGGAACCTCCCTCAACCATGCCGATGACCAGAGACTGGAATATGCAGTTGACGTCCCAGATGTTTTAAAATTAATCCAGGCAGAGCCGCGGGGTGAATCCCGATGACATTGACTCAGAATGTCTGCTGTAGTAAAAGCATGGATTTTTAATCGTTATTATGCCCCGACATTCCAATACGGCCAAGCGGATAGATTTTCTTTTGAGAGCTTTCCCACGGCTGCGGAAAAAAATTGAACAGGTTGGGGAAAGATACTACCGGCTGCGGGAGAATTGGGATTATGACATCGATTACAACGGCGAGCGCTGGCTGGTGCAAACGCTTGCCAGCCAAAAATTATTGAAAGACGTTTTTGACGTTGGAGCGAATCGAGGTGACTGGGCGGCGGCTGTGCTGGAGGCGAATCCGGCGGCCCGGATCCATTGCTTTGAAATCTGCACGCCGATGTTCCAGAAACTGGCCGCCCGTTTTTCCGGTGATAAATGGAAGACGGAAAATATCTTTTTGAATCCGTTCGGGTTGTCGGACTCGGCGTCTGAGATACGGATCAAATACTATCCCGACGGGGATGGAGGGGGGACCATGTATGAGGTCGCGGCCGGGCAGAAGGCGGAAGTCATCAATGCCAAAGTTGAGCGAGGCGAAGAGTATTGCCTGAATCACAGCATAACGTCGATCGATTTTATTAAGATGGATGTCGAAGGCGCTGAACATCTCGTCCTGCGCGGCTTTGGTGATATGGTCGTTCCGGCCCGGATCCCCATCGTCCAGTTCGAGTATGGCATGGGAAATATTGTGACCAAATTCCTCTTGAGAGATTTTTACGAGTATTTTGAAAGCCGTGGTTATAAAGTTGGGAAGCTATTTCCACAATCGGTCCGATTTCGTGAATATTTTTTACAGGACGAAAATTTTCTTGGCCCGAATTACGTCGCTGTAAGCCCACAGTTTGTGGAACTGCTGAAGGCAAGCTGAAGGCAAAAAGCTAGCCTTTCCCCACTGGCAAAACCATTGACTTGCTTTGGCGCACAAACAACACTTCGGATTGAATACGAAAGAAGATGAAACACGTTAGTGAGTTCATAAAAGAACAAAAGAGCCTCGATCGGTATTCCTGCTTCAAGTGGGACGAGAAATCGGTCAAATCGTTTTGGGATTTTGAAGCGGCGTTTGACTGGCGTTATTTCACCTCCCTTCGCGGGCCGAATATCGCTGGAATGTTCCAGGCCAGGCTGAGGGGAAAATCCCGGATTTTGGATTACGGGGCGGGGAAAGGTTTTTTGACAGAAGAATTGCTAAAACGGGGTTACAAGGTATCGTGTTTTGACCTGTCCGAGGAGACGGCGAGGATCCTCGATGTTGAATCAAGGCCGACCCGAATTATCTGGGTTCCTTTTCGGTCAACCAGATCGAGGCCAGGCGAGGGTCCTTTGACGCAATCTTCTTGATTGAAGTGATCGAACACCTTGAAGATGAAGCCCGCCAAACGGTGTTGGGCCAAATTTACGATCTTCTGACTACGAACGGCATTGTCATTATCAGCACCCCAAATAATGAAGATCTTGGACGCGAGTTGATCTGCAACCCGAGGACCAATGAAGTCTATCATCGCTGGCAGCATGTTTACTCATGGACCGGCAAAAGCCTGTCAACCGAGTTGGAGCGCCGCGGTTTTAAGACTGTTTCTGTGATAGAGACAGACCTCAAGTACGAGGGGGTGGGCGGCTTGTGGCACTTCAGAGGACTTTTAAAGAAAATGAAAGCGAGAATCAAAGGCCAACATCAGGGGCATTTTCTGGTGGTGGCTGTCAAACCTTGAACGCCGATATGTTCCAATCGAAAAGTTTGTCCATCCGACAATTTTGCTTAAACCGCGCGGGGCATTCATAGCAATGTGCAGCATCTATGTTTCCAGCATTAAGTCTATCCTCCTACCGGCGGGTGAACAAGCTTTTGCGCCTACGCGGCCCCGACAATACCAACATCATCCGTCTGGAACGATTCGCCCTGATGTACAATCTGTTGAGCATGACGGGCGCATTTTGTGTGCAGCCGTTCGTGCAGGGTGATGTGCTTTGTCTCTACAACGGGGATATTCACAATTATCAATCTTTTGGAAAATACAAATCCGACGGCGAATGTCTCATCGACCTGTACCAGGCGCACGGGCCTGCTTTTACCCGGCAACTGGACGGCGAGTTTGCGATTTGTCTGTGTGACTTTAAAAAGCGGCGGATAGTCATCAGCTCGGACATTTTCAAGACGAAACCAATTTTTTACTCCGCCGCGAACGGCGAGTTCGGATGCTCCAGCTTTCGAAGCCCTTTGGAGGAGGGCGGCCACAAGGAAGTGGCCGCCATGCCCGCGAACCGCACCAAGGTCTATGACATGGACAGTTTGAAGCTGCTGGAGGAATTTTCTGTCTATGATTTCAATTTGAAACAGTTCAAGACGACGTTCGATGGCTGGGATGCGGCTTTTCAAGCGGCAATCCGCAAACGCGCGGCGGGAGTGCGCGAGAAAGTCTTCATGGGCTTAAGCAGCGGCTATGACAGCGGGGTGATTTGCCTGGAACTATTGCGGACGGGGATTCCGTTCGAAGCTTATTCGGTCCTGGGAAACGAAAACGATGAGGTGATCGAGCAGCGATTTCACCTGATCGAGAAATCCGCCAACTCGATTTACCGGACGTTCCGCAAGACCCGGTGGCAGCACAAGATCAACCGTTGGTTTGTCCGGCGGCATACCGATCCGTTCCAATATACCATCCGCTCTTCGTCGAGCGATTACACGGAGACGATCCCTCTCACCGACGACGGCGGTTCTATCTGGCTTTCCCATGTATGCCGGGAAGGGCGTCGCGCGGGCCGGCGCATCTATCTTTCTGGTATGGGCGCGGACGAGATTTTTGCGGATTACGGCCACGGCGGGACAAAATTCGCAAAGCATAGTAATTTTGGCGGCCTATTTCCAGAAGACCTCTCAACGGTTTTTCCGTGGCTGAGCTTTTACGGCAGTTCAATGGAATCGTATCTGGCCAAGGAGGAATACATCGCCGGCGCGTATGGATTGGAAGCGCGTTATCCCTTTTTGGACAAGGCAGTGGTCCAGGAATTTCTTAACCTGTCAGCGGCCTTAAAAAACTCTGAATACAAATCGGTCCTGCACCACTATCTTACGGCCCATCATTTTCCCTTTGAGCGGGACGTAAAACGCGGGTTCTGACATGAGCAACGTGACGCCTGGATCCATCCCCAACATCCTCATCTCCGTGACCTCGGGTTATCGTGAAGAGCAGATCCGCCGTTTCTCGCCTCGCTTCAGCATTACGCACCCGCCGCCTCGCTCCGGTTGATTGTCGGGCAGCCGAATCTCGAGTTTGAGCAGGCGGTGCGGGCCTGGTTTCCGGACGTATCCTTTCATCTGCTACCGCCTTCGGCGCTGCGCGATTTTGCGTTGAAGAGAAAATGGGCGCGTTCGATATTGAAACGCGCGAGCCGGTGGTCGCGATCACCGGCACTCGCCCGGCGGCTGCTCAAAATCAATTTCCTGCGGCATATTGTCATCCGCGACCTGCTCCGGACGTGGAACTTGAAGCAAGCCAATCTGCTGCTCTGCGATTCGCGGGATCTGGTATTCCAAGGAGATCCTTTTGCCGGTGAATGGCCGGCGTTGTGGACGTGCGAAGAAGACCGGCGCCTGGGGGGATGCGAACTCAACTCCTTTTGGTTCAAACGCGCCGGGGGCGAGGCTGCGCTCTTGAAAGCAAAGGACCAGCAAATCGTCTGTGCCGGGGTCCTTGGCGGACGTGTCGAGGCATTAAGCCGATACATCGAGTGTTCGAGCCAGGTAGTGAAACGATTAGCGCCTGATATTCCGCTAACGGACGGTGACCAAGGCATCCATAATTTCTTGGTGCGGGACAAGCCTGATCTGGGCTTTACCATTTTGCCCAACGGCTGTTGGCTGGCGGCCAATTTGGGTTATACCAAACCGGATGAGATCGTCATCAAGGACGGCATGGTCCACGTGCGCAACCATCCGGAAACGCCGGCCATCCTGCATCAATATGATCGTCTCCCGCAACTGGTGGAGCTGGTGAATTCGCGCTGGGCAAAGGCCAAGCCTTAAGCCCGTTGAACATTCGACGGCAGCCGCTCTATGATTATTTGATGGCGGACAGGTACTCCCGGGAAATTTCCCAAATGGCAGAATACTGGCGGTACTTTCTCCAGGCTTTTGAATTCGGTGGTTGGAAACGGGCGAGCAAGCCGTTCCAGGCCATCCGGAACTTTGCCCGGCGCAGGTCGCGCCGGGCAAGGAAAACACAGTCGGCTTGCGGATAATGTTTTTGCCGGAACCGCAACAGACCGCGCAGTTTTCGCGATGACACGATGTACGGGTCGCGCGGGTCCTCGCTGGCGCCGCCGATATGGGACACGGCGACTTCAGGAACGTAACCGACCTCGAAACCGGTTTCCCTCACGCGCAGGCACAAATCCGTTTCTTCGCTGTAGAGAAAAATTTCCGGATCGAAGCCGCCCAATTTTTCAAAGACATCGCGACGGACGACCATGCAAGCGCTCACCCAGGCGATTTTTCCCGGCAGTTTTGAAAAATCACGGTGAACATGCCGTTGGGCCGGATATTCCGCGGCCGGCGGGCTTTCCTCTGTTCCATCAGCCGACAAGACTTTGTGCCCCGCCATGCCCCATTGCGGATGGGAATCCATGGCCCGGCACAAGTTGGCGAGCGCCGAAGTGTCGAGCAGCCAGGCGTCCGGGTTAAGCAGGTAAATATAGCGCCCCGTGGTGGAAGTAAAACCGAGATTGACCCCCCGGCCAAAACCTAGGTTCTCTTTGCTGGTGATTAACTGGACATCCAACCCTTTCAGCCTTGCCAGCGTGTCGTCGGTGCTCGCGTTGTCCACGACAATGACCTCAAACTGTATTCCCGTTTGCTTGAACGCCGACCCCAGGCATTCGGCAATATAAGCACTGGAATTGTAAGTGACGACAAGAACGCTGATGTCCATGTTTGGGATAAAATAGCCGTTTCGCCGTCGCAAACAACGCCAAAACCTCCTCTTGCGCCGATTAGTTGGTAACGAGAGAACAAAAACACTCGCTTTTCTCGTTTGACCCTCAACAATACATTGCCAGCCGATGATAAAATTCCTATTCAGCGTTTGGAAACTCGACCGGCTTCGCCTAGCTGCTTTAATTGCTCGCACAGCGCCGACAACTCGTTGACTGCGGCGGCAATTTCCGCCGACGCGGTGCTGTCCTTGGCGTCTTATGCTATCAATTCAAATTCGGATTTTGCAATGGCAGACGCGAACCGGAAAAATTTATTGGCCGCGAATTTCAAAGGGCAAATCTGGAAACTCTTTTCCAAGCCGTTTGGCGCGGTATTGCGGATAAACTTTTAGAAATGCCGGCTGCAAAACGTAAAGCGGCTTTCCTGTTTGCTCACAAGCCTGCTGGAAAAGTTCCTGGAGTTCGCGTTCCTTGTCCGCCTTGTCTTTTGGCTCGCAGAATTCGGCGTCAAACATTTTGCCCAAAACGTCCTCACGTTTCATTGAATGCCTCTTTCAAGACGGAATCCGCTTCAAAGTAAGACATCGTGTTGTCGTGAAACATTTTGAAATTATTCCGAAGCAATCGCGTTTCCGCTTCGATGCTTTCAACGGACAATCCCACCAAATCCAGATTGACTTGCGATTTGCATTTTCTGGCAAAGTTGCCGGCGAATTCGCCGAACGTAATCAATGCGGAACAAACCATTCTGTGACTCGCCAAATCTTCGGCGGTCGGCTGATCGGTCAATTTGTTTGCCTCAAAAAACCGCAAATGTTTCGCCGCGAAAAACCATTGGATGACGTGCCGCCGGAATACCTCCACCGGCGCGGGCTCGGGTCTGAATTCCTCGGTATAAAATTCCAGAATATTTCCGCCGCGATGTCCGCCGAAATGGGATTGGCTTTGCGTGGAATGCATATTTTCAATGCCGACTTTTACGACCTGGCTCCGGTGCGGTTTGGTATTGACACAATAATCCGCCCCATTTTTGGAATCAAGGCAAAATTGGATAAATAAAACTTCGTCGAAAAGCGATTTGAGAACGTCCAGCGTGCCGGGATTTCCCACGATGTTGCGGCGCGGCTTGGGCAACCGTATTTGCGGCCGCCACGCGGTTTTCTAAAAAGTCCCGCGGGAATCTTAAACAAAAACACTCGCTTTTCCCATTCAACCCTCAACAATACATTGCCAGCCGATGATAAAATTCCTATTCAGCGTTTGGAAACTCGCCAGCCCTTACCGGATGCGATTGTTCCTCGGTGTTTTCACCGGGATCGTGGGCGGCTTCATGGCAGCGTTGCGGATTGGGACAATAACCTTCGTTTATAGCGCCGTTTTCCCATCGCATGATCCATCCGGACAAGTGCAATTGCCGGTTAAGCACATGCCCGGATTCCTGGTTGGCTGGTATGATGCCGCCACGGATGCGCTGCAAAAGGGAATACAAATCCATCCCTGGCCATTGACCGTAACCTGGACGATCATCGCGCTGGTTGCCGCCATTCCGGTCATCCAGTTTCTGATGGGACTGTTCAGTTACCTGAATGTTTATTGCCTGCAATGGGTGGCCAGCCGGGCGGTGGCCGATCTTCGGGTCAAGTTGTTCGGCCATTTGTTGAATTTGTCCGCGGGATTTTACAATGAAAATGCCTCCGGCCAGCTCATTTCCCGCATGATGAACGATACCGGCATGTTGCAAACTATCTTAAGCAGCGCCACCACCATCGTGGTCCGCGATCCGGTCATGCTCGTGGTCATGCTGGGCGCCTTGCTGGTGGAGGAACCCAGGCTGACCCTCGTAACCATCATCTTCCTGCCCGTTTGTGTCATCCCCATCGCCATTTTCACCCGCAAAATCCGCAAGTCCAGCCGTGAAATGCAGACGCAAAACGCCGACTTGACCCAGACCATGTCGGAAGCGTTCACCGGTCATCGCATCGTCAAAGCATACAACCTCGAACCCATCGTCACGGCGGAATTCCAGAATATCTGCCGCAAATTCGTCAGCCACTACATGCGCATCGTCCGCGCGCAAAGCATTCCCAGCCCGCTCATCGAATTCTTTGGCACCTGCGGCGTGGCCCTCCTGTTGGCCTATTTGATCTGCAATTCCGCCGGGCACCCAAGTCCGGCCGATTTCATTTTGCTGATTGGCGGCATTTTCCAGATCTATGCGCCGCTGAAAAATCTTAACATGTTGCAAAATTGGACCGTCCAGGCCCGCGCCGCCAGCGAGAGGGTTTTTGAATTGCTCGCCACAAAAAGCACCGTGCCCGAACCCGCCGCGCCCAAAATGCTCCACGCCGACCAGGCCGACATCGCCTTTGAACACTTGGACTTCAATTATGGCGAAAAGGCGGTCCTTCACAACGTTAGCCTCACCGTCAAGGCCGGCAAACTCGTGGCGCTGGTCGGCGCCAGCGGCTCCGGCAAAACCACCCTCTCCAATCTGCTCCTCCGTTTTTACGACCCGGTCAAGGGCGCCATCAAAATCGGCGGCGTGGACATCCGCGACGTTCGGACGATCGATTTGCGAAACCAGATCGCCGTCGTTACCCAGGAAACGGTTCTCTTTAACGACACCATCCGCCGCAACATCGAACTGGGCCGCCCCGGCGCGACGGACGACGAAATCATCGCCGCTGCCAAACACGCGTACGCCTACGATTTTATCATGCAAAAGCCGGAGGGCTTCAACGCTGTCATCGGCGAAAAAGGCGTCGCGCTTTCCGGCGGCCAGCGCCAGCGCATCGCCATCGCCCGCGCCGTCCTGAAAAACGCGCCCATTCTCGTCCTCGATGAAGCCACCAGCGCGCTCGACACCGAATCCGAGCGGGCCGTCCAGGCCGCGCTCGACGAATTAATGAAAGGCCGCACCACCATTTGCATCGCTCACCGGCTCTCGACGATTTTGCACGCCGATGTGATTGTCGTCTTGGACCAGGGCCGGATTGTGGAAACGGGCCGTCATGAGGAATTGATCAAACGCGGCGGGATTTACCAGAAACTTTATGAACTGCAATTTGCGTCGTGAACGCCCCGCCTGAAAAGATCCTCGCGTTGCAATTCAAATACTTCGGCGACGCCGTGCTCATGACGCCCGCCCTCCGCGCCTTGCGTGATCAGATGCCCTCCGCCGAAATTCACCTCCTGGCGCCCGAGGAGATGGCGCCGCTCTTCCAACGTCTGCCGTGGCTCAACCGCGTCTGGCCCGTGCCGCGCCGGCGGGGAAGCGCCAGCCCTTCCAAAATGTTGCCTCTCATCCGTGCCCTTCGCCGCGAGCGTTTCGACCGTTCGGTGGATTTCGCCAGCAACGACCGCGGCGCGATTTTGAGCGTTCTCATCGGCGCAAAAAATCGTCTCGGCTGGAACGAGCGCGGCGGATTTATAGGCCGGCGATTCTGCTACACCACTCGCGTGACACCGGAACCGACGCCGCAGCATGAATCGGCCCGCCTCGGGCGCCTGCTGGCCGGCTGGCAAATTCCGATGCCGGCTTCGCTGGAGCCGGAACTCTGTGCCGATCCATCCCTCGCCCCCGCCGCGAAAGAGATCCTTCCAGACGAACGCGCCGTCATCTGCCATATCGCCTCCAGCCAGCCGAAAAAGGAATGGCCGCTGGCGCATTGGGCAAAATTGCGTCAACTGGCGGCCGGCGCCGGCATTCGCCTCGTCTTTACCACCGCGCCCGCCCAACGCGAAGCTGCCCTGATGGAGGAATTAAAAAAACTCGCGCCCGGTGTCTTGATCTTGCCGCCCATTCCCGATTTGGCATTGTTTCTGGCCGTGCTGAAGCGCGCAAACCTTTTCGTTTCCGGCGACACCGGCCCCCTGCATTTCGCCGCCGGCCTCGGTGTGCCGACGATTTCGCTCTTCGGCCCATCCTCGCCCGAACGTTGGGCGCCGGTCGGCGCGCGCCATGGCTTTCTGACGGGCGCCCCCTGCAATTGTGATGGCAATTCAGCCACCTGCCGGGCCTCAATCCATTGCCTCGCCGCGATTTCACCGGAAAAGGTTTTTGAGCGGCTGAAATATGCGATGACAGGCGGCTAGATTGCAAGGACTCGGGTGCCCTCACGCAAGGGCGCGACGAACGGTGCCCGCTGCCTCTCGCTCTCCTCCAATTTCCATTGGAAGAGAGAATTCCCCTGAAAATTTCGCGCATTGAACCCCTGAACCTGTCGTTGACCCCATTTTTTCCAAAACACGATCGGCGTCCGCTTGCTGTTCCCTCTCCGCTCCCATCCGATGGGAGGGGAGAGGGTCAGGGTGAGGTGTGGGTTCCGTGCGTTCATGGAAAGAGCGGCGCGACAGCGCCGGGTGAGGGCCGTCTTCCCTCGCCTGCGGGAGCGGGAGAGAATTCCCCGAAAATATTCGCGCATTGAACCCCTGAACCTGTCGTTGGCCCCATTTTTTCCATAACACGATCGGCGTCCGCTTGCTGTTCCCTCTCCGCTCCCATCCGATGGGAGGGGAGAGGGTCAGGGTGAGGTGTGGGTTCCCTGGGTTCATGGAAAGAGCGGCGCGACAGCGCTGGGTGAGGGCCGTCTTCCCTCGCCTGCGGGAGCGGGAGAGAATTCCCCTGAATTCGCGCATTGAACCCCTGAACCTGTGTTGGCTCCATTTTTCCATAACACGTCGGCGTCCGCTTGCGCTCCCATCCGATGGGAGGGGAGAGGGTCAGGGTGAGGTGTGGGTTCCCTGCGTTCATGGAAAGAGCGGCGCGACAGCGCTGGGTGAGGGCCGTCTTCCCTCGCCTGCGGGAGCGGGGGAGAATTCCCCGAAATTACGATATTCGCGCTTTGAACCGCTGAACCTGTTGTTGGCTCCATTTTTTCCATAACACGATCGGCGTCCGCTTGCTGTTCCCTCACCGCTCCCATCCGATGGGAGGGGAGAGGGTCAGGGTGAGGTGTGGGTTCCCTGAGTTCATGGAAAGCCCCCTTTCTTTCTAAGAATGAATTGGGGTGAGCCGTCCAGCGCTTCCTCTCCCTTGTCGCGTCGAAGCGTAGCGCGAAGACGGACCTGTCGCGTCGAAGCGCAGCGCAGACTGGGCCTCAACGGGGAGACGCCACCCTATCCAATTCCGATTGGAGAGGGGCTGGGGGTGAGGCGCGGGTGAGGGATGCGAGTTGAAATCAGACGTCGCATTTCTCGCTGATTCGCAATTAAAAAAATCGATTCATGAAGAACGCCGCACAAAATTCACTCCTTTTTGCACAAATTCGATAATTCCATTTCGTAATCCGTGTTATATTCTGGCAGCAAAATCGGCATATTAAAATCAAAGAGCCATTTTATATCTTGAGCAAAATCGACAACTGAATCCTCCCAGATGCCGCTTCCGTTTTTTCTGCCAATGTATCGTAAAGCAAACTTCCTTCTCGTTCTCCTGCTGCCGCTGCTTTGCCGAAATGTCGTTTGGGCCGCGATTCCCCTGCCGGCCATCAACACGAACAATGTCATCGTCGTCACCAATGCCCCGTATAACGCCCTCGGTGATGGCGTTTCCACAAATACCACCGCCATTCAGGATGCCATCAACGCCGCCGCCGCCGGCGGCCTGACCAACGGTTTGCAGGGCGGCACAGTCGAAATTCCCGCGGCGGCAGCGAGCTATTTGTCCGGTCCCCTGACCCTGTCCAGTTACGTCAACCTGCAAATTGACAGCGGAGCCAAGTTGCAAATGTTGCCTTACGGCAGCTATCCCGGCGGAAGCAGTCCAGCCTACTTCATCAGCGCAACAAAGGTTAAGGACATTGAACTCAGCGGCTTCGGAACCATTGACGGACAGGGCTCCGCGTGGTGGTCGGCTTACGATTCCAACAGTTCGCTGGTCCGCCCTTACACGATGTTCGGGCCTCTGGGATGCAACACCGTCCTGGTCTGCAATGTGACGCTCCAGAACCCGCCGAACACCCACATGAACATCGGCTCCTCCAGCGGAATTCCTTGCGGCAATGTCCTCGTTACCAACATCACCATCAACACTCCGGACGGCTCCCCAAATACCGATGGGATTGATATGGACGCCACGAACGCTGAGGTCGTCAACAGCCACATCAGCGATGGCGATGACCACATTGCCATCGGCGGCACCAGCGGACACATGCATGATATCCTTGTCACCAATTGCTTTTTCGGCACCGGCCACGGCGTGTCGATCGGCAGTTACACTTCAGCCGGGGTGAGCAATTTGCTGGTCATCAATTGCACGTGGAGCGGTTCCGAAAACGGAATACGGCTCAAGTCGGAGCGCGGCCGCGGCGGTTTGGTCCAGGACCTCACCTATGAGAATCTGGGCATGACCAACGTCGAATGGCCGGTGCTGATGTACAGCTATTACAATTATGGCGAAGGACAATTGGAAGACGCCACGCCCTACATGGCCGCGACCAATCCCGTTCAAACGGTGACTTCAACAACCCCCATCTGGCGCAATATTGTTGTCAGTAATCTGACCGCAACCACGGCCAGCGACTATCCCGCAATCATGATTTGGGGTTTGCCCGAAATGCTGATTTCCAACGTGACCTTGAGCGCCGTGAATATTACCGGAGCCAGCTCGAAAACCTGTCAGTTTTATTACACAACCAATCTGCAATTCAACAATACCAAGGTCACCCTCCCTGGCAGCACGCCTGACTACACAATCTACGGCGCGCAGTTCGTCGTCAGCAACAGCGCGCCTGCCTCGGGCTTAATTACGTTAAATGGATTGAGCACCAACGGCATTGGCAATACGCTCGCCTTCTATAATGCGGCGGCCTCAGTGCAAAACACCAATGCACTGGCCGGCGGACTGCTCTCGCTCGGCAACGCCACCGTCACCGTCAGCAACAACTTCGCCATGCCCTCGGTGTCAACTTTTGATTATCAGCTCGGCGCCAGCGCGGCCACGGTGATGGTAAAGAGCAATCTCACGATGGGTGGCACGGTCAGCATCGCCGCCGGCAACGGCTTCACCAACGGCACTTATACCCTGCTGACTTACGCCGGCAGCCTGGGTGGAAGTCCGCCGACACTGGGTTCAATCCCGCCGGGTTTCAATTACGCCTTCAACACCAGCACCGTCGGGCAGTTGAATCTGGTCGTCACGACGCCCATCCCATCGGCGCCCGCCAACCTGACCGCGCAAGGGACAAATCTTCTGATTACTCTGCAATGGCCTGCGTCCGCCGGCGCCGCCGGTTACATCCTCCAGCGCTCCACCACCAATGGCGGCCCCTATTCCATCCTGGCTGCTCTGAGCCTCACCAATTTCTCCGACACGGCGGTAAATCCGGGAACACCGTATTATTACGTCGTCTCGGCGACCAATTCTTCCGGCGCCAGCCCGGACTCAATCCAGGCCGGCGCCGTGCCGTTGCCTTCCCTCATCTCAACGAATGTGAACGTTCAGGCGGTCGGGAACCAATTGCAGGTCAGTTGGCCGGCGGACCATTTGGGATGGTATTTGCAGGTCCAAACCAATGCATTGAGCAACGGTTTGGGCACGAATTGGGTGGACGTTCCCGACTCGCAATTGACCAACATGATTTTCCTGCCGCTGGACCCAAACAATCCCTCTGTTTTTTTTCGCCTGGCCTACCCGTGAGCTGTAGCGCCCGCGTCAGCCGGTTCGCAGGCCGACCGTTAAATGTAGGAGACGACGTCAGTCTCTAATCTCGCTCCTGCTCCTCCCCATGAAACTGCCGCACTCTGGTCAACTTTCGAGCGTTTGTTGGCGTGGCTTGCTGTTCCCTCTCCGCTCCCATTCTGATGGGGCAGGGTGAGGTGAGGGGCCGGCGGTTCATGGATTCCATGCGCGAAGTTTTTGGAGGAAATTAAATTCTAATCCAATCCTTCCTCGTAGGCCCGCTGCATTTAATTCAATGTTTTGTGCCGAAAATCGTAATTCATTTTCCCGGCTAAAATCGTAGAATTTCGAATTGCAAAATACCAAACCAATTATGCGCTTTATCGAATTCCACCAGACACTCCGTGCCTGCCTGATTTCCACGGTCGCTCCGCGACTCTCTCACGCCATTTTTTTGACGTTGTTCTGCGTTTTCTCGGCCAGTGCCCAACCCTCCATTCACGTCCCCCTTCCGGTCTTTCCCAGGACCGTGGTCAATCTCACCGACTTTGGCGCCATCGGCGACGGCGTCACGCTGAACACCGAAGCTTTTTCCAACGCCATTGCGTCCCTTTCCCAAAAGGGAGGCGGCGAGTTGATTGTTCCGCCGGGCCTCTGGCTCACCGGCCCCATCCGGCTTTGCAGCAATTTGAATCTCCATCTGGAGCGCGGTGCGCTGATCGAATTTTCCGGCGATTTCAACCTATATCCCCTCACGGTGATTGACATGAAAGGGGAAAAGGCGGTGGACTCAACCTCGCCGATTTTCGGCCAGTCCCTCGATAACGTCGCCATCACCGGCGACGGCATCATTGACGGCGGCGGCAACGCCTGGCGCCCAATGAAAAAGGACAAGCTGACCGCAGCCGACTGGAAAGCCCTCGTTGCATCCGGCGGCGTGTTGAACGACCGGGGGGACACCTGGTGGCCAAGCACTGCCGCGATGAACGGCCAACAACTCGTGCCATCGCTTTTAAGGCAAGGCTCGCTGAACCCGGCCGATTACGAGCCGGCCCACCAATTTTTGAGGCCAAAAATGGTCCGCCTGATTAGCTGCAACAAGGTCTTGCTCCAAGGCGTGACGTTTCAAAATCCGCCGAATTGGACGCTCAATCCCGCCCTCTGCGAGAATGTCTCCATCCTCAACGTCAACGTTCACAACTCCTACGCCGCCCAAAACAGCGACGCGCTCGACCTCGAATCCTGCCGGAACGCGGTCATCCGCAACAGCACCTTCGACGCCGGCGACGACGGGATATGCCTGAAGTCCGGCAAAGACGCCGCCGGCCGCCGCATCGGCGTTCCCGACGAGGATGTTTTGATTGACGGCTGCACGGTCTATCACGCGCACGGTGGATTTGTCATCGGCAGCGAAATGTCCGGCGGTATGCGCAATATCTACGTGAATAATTGCACCTTTATCGGCACAGACAACGGCCTGCGCTTCAAAAGCGCGCGCGGTCGCGGCGGGGTGGTCGAGCATATTTATATCTCGAACGTGCGCATGGTCAATATCCTCAACAATGCGATTGGCTTCGAAATGTTCTACGAAAACGGAGGACCTTCGGGCCAGACCGCTGCCCATTTGCCTCCGGTCAATCAAGGAACGCCCCAATTCCGCGACATTCACATTGATAATGTCATCTGTCGCGGCGCGCAAAGGGCCATGGTTTTGGAAGGCCTCCCCGAAATGCCGCTCCGCAACGTCGAATTAAAAAACGTTTCCATCACCGCGCAGACCGGCGCTTCCGTGGCCGACGCCGAGGGCATCACCTTTGATAACGTCCGCATCAAATGCAAATCCGGCCCGCCTCTCATCCAGACGCGTGTGACAAATTCATCGCTTGAACTCGCGCCATGAAGTCCCGCGGAAATTTTCGCTGGGTCATCTGCGGTTTGCTGTTTGCGCTCGTCGCCTTGAGCTATATTGACCGGCTCATCATCGGCATCCTCAAAAAACCCATCGGCGCCCAACTCGGATGGTCGGACGAGAATTACGGTGACATCGCCGCGGCCTTCTCTTTCGCCTACGCCTTCGGCTACCTGTTCGCTGGACGCGCCATGGACCGTCTGCGCGCCGGGCGCGGCCTTCGCCTGTTCGTTTTTATCTGGAGCCTCGCCGTCGCCGCGCACGGTTTAATCAGTTTCATCGGAAAGGACGCGCTCCTCCGCCTCCATTATCCCTGGTTTTCCATCGCCGAAAAAAGTTTCATCTGGCTGACTCTGGCCATGCCCATGACCGTCGCCGGCTTTGTCGCGGCCCGCGTGGTTCTCGGCCTCGCGGAAGGCGCGAATTTTCCCGCAGCCATTCGCACCGTGGCCGAATGGTTCCCGGTCAGGGAACGGGCTTATGCCACCGGCTGGTTCAATGCCGGAACCAATGTCGGCGCTGTCCTTTGCCCAATCGCCGTGCCCTGGATTTATGCGTGTTTCGGCTGGCCACCGGCCTTTTACCTGACCGGCGCGGCCGGTCTCCTTTGGGTCGCCGCCTGGTGCTTTCTTTACGACGAACCGGAAAAACACCGGCGATTGCGCCCCGCGGAATTGGAATACATTCGCGGCGGCCAGCCGCCAATGGCCGAAAAAACCGTCAAAGTGCCGTGGCTTTCCTTGTTGCGTTACCGTCCGGTTTGGGCGTATATGCTCGCCAGCATTTTTGCCGCCCCCGCATGGGGTTTTTACCAATTCTTCGTCCCGGACTTCCTGGAAAAACGATTTCACACCGGCCTCCAGGCTACCGGTTGGTGGACCGGCGCCTTTTTCGCGCTGACCGCCGTCGGCGGCATCGGCGGTGGCTGGCTGGCCGGGGCCTTGCTTGGACGCGGCTGGAATTTAAACGCCGCCCGCAAGGTTTCTCTCTTGGTCTGCGCCGTGGCCGTGGTGCCGGTTTTCCTCGCCCCGTTCGCCGGCACGGTCTTGCTCGCCGTCCTCATTGTTGGCCTCGCCGGCGCCGCCCACCAGGGCTGGTCCGCCAATCTCTATAGCGTCGTCTCCGATACCATGCCCAAACAATCCATCAGCTCCGTCATCGGCCTGGGTGGATTCGTCTGTTATTTTACCGGCGGTTTCGTCAACGCATTGACCGGCGTCATTCTGCAAAAGACCGGAACCTATACCTCGGTTTTTGCTTATTTCTCCGGCATGTATATCCTCTCCCTTATCGCCATCCAACTCTTGGTTCCCAAAATCGGACCCGAACACATCAAATAACCGGCGTGCATACCTCTCTTCAATCTCCAACAAAAAAATCCGCCGGATCGCTTTTCCCCTACCCATGGCAACCTGACGCCGGCGACGGCGCCTATCGCAATCCCATCCTCTACGCCGATTATTCCGACCCCGACGTCATTCGCGTTGGCGACGATTTCTATCTCACGGCGTCCAGTTTCAATTGCACGCCGGGACTGCCTGTCCTTCATTCCAAGGATTTGGTCAACTGGAAAATCATCGGCCATGCCCTCAAAAATCTCCCGCACCCGCGTTACGCCCAAGTCCAGCCCGGCTGCGGCGTCTGGGCGCCGGCCATCCGTTTTCATGCCGGTAAATTCTGGATCGTCTTCCCAACGCCCGACGAGGGAATTTATGTCACCACCGCCGATGACCCCGCCGGAAAATGGACCGCGCCCCATTTGTTGCAAGCGGGCAGGGGACTGATTGATCCATGTCCCCTTTGGGATGACGACGGCAATGCCTGGCTCGTCCACGCCTACTCCCTCTCCCGCGCGGGATTCAGGCACCGGCTTCGTGTCCTGCCCATCTCGCCCGATTGCGCAAATGTCCTCGATGAAGGTAAAATTGTTTTTCACGAGCCGGAAATACACCCCATCCTCGAAGGCCCCAAGTTCTATAAGAAGGACGGTTGGTATTATATCCTCGCGCCTGCCGGAGGCGTGGAAAATGGCTGGCAAGTCGCGATGCGCTCCCGAAACATCTATGGTCCCTATGAGGATAAAATTGTGTTGCATCAGGGCCGCACCAGCATCAACGGCCCCCATCAGGGCGCGCTCGTGGATACACCGGACGGCGCTTGGTGGTTCGTCCATTTCCAGGATGCCGGCGTTTACGGGCGAATTGTTCATCTGCAGCCTGTTAAATGGGAGGACGATTGGCCCGTGACCGGCCATCGTGGCGAACCCGTGCTTCGGCACCCCAAACCGTTGCCCAACGGAAAAATTTCCATCCCCCAAACCACCGATGAATTCGACGCGCCGGATTTGGAATTGCAATGGCAATGGCACGCAAACCATTTGGACAATTGGCATACGCTGACCGCGCGCCAAGGCTGGCTCCGCCTCTTCCCGCAACCCGCTCTGTCAGAAAATCCAGGGCAGTTGCCAAATCTCCTCTTGCAAAAATTTCCAGCGCGGACATTCGCCATCGAAACCTCCCTCGAATTTTCGCCCAAACAATCGGGTGAGGAAGCCGGCTTGATTGTCACCGGCGAAACTTCCGCGACTTTGGCATTGGAGAGAAAAGGGTCGCGAAACCACCTCCTCATGCGCTTCAACGGCGTCCAGGAATTTGTCCTGGAAAACGTTCCCCCCGCCTTCAAACTGCGTGTTGCCGTCAGCGATGGCGGCCTGTGTCATTTCAGCTTTAGCCCCGACGGGACCTGGACCGCCATTCCCCACACGTTCGCCGCCCGCAAAGGAGTCTGGATCGGCGCCAAGCTCGGCCTTTACGCCCTGAACCGCGAAAATGGAGAATCCGGCCACGCAGACTTCGATTACTTCCGCTTCGCCTCCTGATCCTGGCGCCGAACCTGTGTTCGGGAACCTGGACGTGAATCATTTCACCCCAAACTCCTTCTTTAACGCTTCCTCGGCGTCTTTGTTCCAGTAACCGTTGTCGAGGGATTGGGCGACGCCGGAATGTTCCGCGCCAACTTCGGTGAGCGCGGTCAGCTTCAATCCCTTCGCAAACGGATAGACAATGATTTTGCCCGGCATCATGTTTTTTTCCACGGCTCGAATCCCATCCACCGCCCCGTCCAGCCCCGCTATGGCGGCGACCGAAAGATTCGTATCGAGCTGGCGCGATGCAACTTTTCTCAAGACAACTTTCATGTCGTCGAGGGTCGAGCCGCTGGTGCCGATGAAGTAACACTGCTTCTCGATGTAGGCGTCCAAATCAATCTCGCCCGTTTTATCGGCGGGTATGCCGGCAAAAATGTTGATGATTGCGCGCGGCGCGGCGTCCTTGACGGCCTGCGCAACCAGTGCCGGGACCGGCGCCATCAGAACAATATAATCAAACTTTTCGGCCGGCTTGCCCTTCGAGGGATTGTAGGCCTTCACGGTCAGCTTGTTCTTTTGCGCGAGCGGCTCGGACAACTTGCGCAACGCTCCGAGGCGTTCATCGCTCAAATCACCGGCATAAATCGTGACGTTCGGAACGCCCTGGCATAAATCGCGGATCACATGCATGGTGCCCATGGGTCCGGCAGCGCCGATGATGTTGATTTTGTCGTTCGCGCGGATTTCCGCGGTCGCGGGGACCGCCGCAAGCGCGTCGGCGACGTTGTTGCCCGTCGTGCCAATGATCCGAATCCCGCCGTAATGGACGCGGCCGACGGCGGTGACGACGGTGCGGCCAAATTTCCCTCCGCCTTGCGCAATGACAAACAGACCGTTCGTGCCGACGTTGGCGAAAAGCTTTTCTACGACCGCGGCATCGGTGCCGAAATAAACCACATCGTCAAATTTTTCAGCGGGCAGGGCGGAAGGCCTCGCGTAAGTGATTTTGCCCGCCCCATCCACTTTGGGTTCATTTTCAGCTACGACGAGCATTTTGCCGTCTCGTTTGAATGCGCGGCGCTGTTTTTCCACGTAGGCGTCCTCAACGCACGCCCACGGTTCGCAGAGCGCGATCGCCGAGGCGGACAAATCCTCCGGCGCGGGAATGAACATGCTCTCGCCGTTGGGGGCGGTGATGACGCGCTCGTCCACCAACACAAATTCCTGGAGCGCGCCCTCGAAGTTATAGCCGAAGGCGGAATTGGAATTTTTCGTCGGCAGCCAGCGATAGTCCGTCTGCACCAGATACCGTTCGCCCACTTTGAACCGTTTCACTTCCCTGCCCACCTTGACGATGCGCACCACGGTTTCGTGACCCGGCACGACCGGCTTTTCGCCGGGAACATAATTCGGCATCTCCGCGAGCGCGTCCGGCGTGATGCCCGAGACGATTTCGGATTTGCGGGCGTGGCCGGAGAATTGTTTGAGCAGTTTCAAATCGGAAAAGCAGAGACCGCAGACCTCGACCTGGCAGAGCACCTGGCGCGGTCCCGGCTGGAAAACCGGCTTGTCTTCAGCGATGCGAAGCTGGTCGGAAGCGACCAGTTGCAACGCCCGTTGTTTCTCGGGAATGGCGGTCATTGGGGGATAAAGGTAGGAGTAAAACGCGCAAATTTCAATTCCTTTGCGAAACTCAGGGCCAGTGACAAGGTCGTAGCGCAGGCGTCCCCGCCGCGTGGCTCTTCACTCGTCATTTCCCCGTATCGCAAATTTCCAAACCCGCCTCGCGCCAACCAAGCGACAGTTGGCGCCCGCCTGCTGCCTGTCCCGTCGTAGCCGCGGCGAAGACGGATTCCCTCTCCGCTCCCATCCGATGGGAGGGGAGATTGTCCCTCGCCCGCGTGCCTGCCCTCCGTAGCGCTTCTGGCGAAGGAGGGAGCGGGAGAGGGTGGTCCCGCCGCGGGACCGGGTGAGGGTTGTGGGGAGAAAACTGATTCATGCGGTCAGGGTGAGGTATGGGTCCCTTGGTTCCATTTCCGACGCTCTGCCGATTTGGAAATCGTTCCACCCTCCGTAGCGAGGGGAAAAAGCGACATAGTCTGCTGTGCGCTCACAAAAAGATGCGCCACGGCACAACACAAACATTTTTCTTTCATGCGAAAATGGATTATAAGGAAGCACATGAAACAATTCACAGCCATCGTTCATCGCGGCGAGCCGGCGGAAGGCGGTTTTTGGGCGACGTGTCTGGAAGTTTCCGGCGCGAACGGACAGGGTGAGACCAAGGAAGATTGTCTTGGCAACCTCAAGGAAGCCATTCAATTGCTGCTGGACACCGGCCGCGAGGAAGCCTTCCGGCTCGATCCTCAGGCGAATACGGCCGAACTGGTTCTGGCATGAAACGCCGGGCTTTGCTCGGTCCCCGGCACAACGAAATTAAAAAATTTCTGGCGCGTTCCATCTGCCGCAATCTGTCTGTGCCGGTTCCTCCGGGGGATTGACATCCGCGCCCGCAATTCGGATGGACAAGCGGCGTTCAATTTATTCTTGCCAGAATTGTTTCCGGTGTCGCGTCCGCAGGCAGCCCGTTCAGCCGATCTTCGGCGGCGGGCTGCAGTTCCCGCCCAAGTTTTTCAAAAAAATCATTTTTCGCGCCAACCGACTTGAAGCTTCTCCTGGCCCAATTGCTCAAATAACCAAGGCCGCTCCCGCGTTGCATTACGGAATGCGCATAAACAATATGCGCGCCTTTCAAGAAAACCGGAACGAGTGGTTTTAGTTCCGCCGTCTCGAACGAATCCACAAATTTGTTTCCCGGCGCGTTCATTTCCGTGCCGACAACAACCGGGAAACCGCGTTTCTCCGCCAGGGCAATCACGTCGTAAAAGTTTTTCAATTTTTCGTCCTTTAGGCCGGGTGTGTAATTGCGATCGGGAATCAGCGCGAGCGCCGCCGCTCCGCTGGCCATTTCGATTTCAAAAAGCTCCTCGATGCCTTTTTCCCCTTCGCTCGTGCCGTCCAGCCACGTCAACGCGGGAATCGCGCCCGAATCCAGTGAGAATTTGTTCATGTCCGCAATCAGAGGGAACGAGCCGGCGTCGGGCTGAACGTAGCCCGGCCCGCCGCGTTTCATGGTCCGCGCACGGATGAGCGCTTGGAATTTTGCCGGATCGGCAGGGTAGTCTCCGATTTTTTGCTTCCAGAAACCCGCGTCGCCCTTTTTTGAATAGGCCTCGCAAATATGGCGCTCGGTCGCGTTGCCATTCGGCGTGAGCGGCAAAACGTCCCGGTCGTAATTCAATTCAATGGGTTGAAGAAAGGCATTCACGCGGCGGACGAGTTCGTGGTTGCGGGCCTCGGCCGTCCGGCGCATTTGCTCCAGCAATGGATGTTGAATCTCGCTCGGAAATCCGACGCCCATATTGTAAGCAATCCCCGGTTCGCCGGGTGAATTGATGACACGCGTGGAAAATTCCGGCGCATACGCGCGCGACTCCAGACTGGCGCAGCGCTTGAGGCCGATCAGTTTTCCCGCCGCCCAAAATTCCTCGAGCGCGTCCAGCGCGTCAAAATCCACAATCCCCGCCGCCGCCAGCCCGCGCCGGCGCGCCAGCCAGGCGAATTTGGACGGCGAGTAGCCATAGGCGTTGTAGGAAAAAAAAGTATGGCTGTGAAGATTGACATCCGTGCCGGGCGCGGCGAGTTCGATTTTGCCCGGCTTTGGCGAGGTCCCAAAGTTCCGCGAGTGCGCTTTGACGTTGCGCGAGATTGAAACTATCCAATTGGCGTTCCAACCGTTCGACAGTGTTGTTCATTCTTTTCCTGGCAAGAGTCTCGATCAGCGCGCCAGCCAGCCGCCGTCCACGTTCATGATCGTGCCGTTGAGATAATCCGCGTCCCTCGAGGCGAGGAACAGCGCCGCGCCCGCGATGTCTTCGGGCGACCCCCAACGGCTTTCCGGAATCCGGTCAAGAATGGACTTGCTGCGGACGGGATCTTCCCGCAGTCCCTTGGTGTTGTCGGTCGCGATGTAGCCGGGCGCGATGGCGTTGAAATTCATCCGTTCTTTGGCCAGTTCATTGGCGAATGCCTTCGTAATGCCGGCAATCCCGCTCTTGCTGGCCGTGTAGCCGGGCACAAAAACGCCTCCCTGAAACGACAGCATCGAAGCGATATTCACCACCTTGAACCGCGCATCGGCGCCAGACTGATCGCGTCCGGTCGTAAGCCACCATTTGGAGACGGCCTGCGTGAGATAGAACGGCGCCGACAAATTGATTTGCAGCACCGCGTTCCAGTCCGCTTCCGGATGGTCCACGATCGGCGCCCGTTTGATGATGCCGGCATTGTTGACCAGAACGTCCACCCGGCCGCAATCCTTGACTGCCTGCGCGATCACTTCCGCGGCGCGTTTTTGGGTGAGCTTGCCAAAATCCTCGGTGTAAGCCGTGAACCCTGCCCCCAACGACTTCATTTTGGCGGTGATGTCGGCCGGATCACCCACGCAAATGCTCACCGCGTGCGCGCCCTCGCGCGCGAACGCCAGCGCAATCGCCTGGCCGATGCCCCGGCACGCGCCGGTCACAATCGCCACCTTGTTTTGAAAACGTCCGGTACTCATAAATTTTTCATTCGTTTACCGCAATTCGCCGGGCTTGAGTTGGTCCATGTCGTCGAAAACCTGATTTTCCCCGGCCATCCCCCAGATGAACCGGTAATTGCCCGTGCCGCACCCGCAATGAATGGACCAATTCGGCGAGAGCGCCGCCTCTTCGTTATGCAAAAATAAATGGCGTGTCGCCTGCGGTTCACCGAGAAAATGAGTCGCCACGTTATCGCCGAGGTCGAAGTAAAAGTAAATTTCCGTCCGCCGCCAATGCGTATGCGGTGGAAAAGAATTCCAGACGTTCCCTTCGTCCAGCGCGGTGAAGCCCATGACCAATTGGCAGCTTTGAATGCCGCCCGGATGGATGAATTTATAAATCGTCCGCTTGTTGGCGGCGGCTTGCGACCCGAGCGCCACCGGCGAGGCGTCCGTGGATTTCATCATCGTGGCGCGATGCGCCGTGTGTGCCGGACAGCTCAAAAAGTAAAATTTGGCCGGATTTTTTGCGCTGTCGCTCCCGAACGCCACCGATCGGGTGCCCATGGGCAGATAAATGCAGTCCAGCTTTTCCAACGAAAAGGTTTTTTCGTCCGCGACGATTTTGCCCGCCCCGCCCACGTTGATGGCCCCCAACTCGCGGCGTTCCAGGAAAAACGCGCGTCCCGTCTCCTTGTGATTTGGCAACTGAACGGCTTGGTCAGTCGGCATGGCGGCCCCGACGGCGAGGCGGTCCAAATCCGTGAAATGGCCGCGCAATTTGCCGGGTTCAAACAGGTTGCCGATGAGAAAACTGTCGCGGAGTTCCTGGGTGGTCATGCGCGCCATGTCCTGCGCGCGAGGCATGCGGCGAATGGAATTTTCAAACATAGCATGACAGTCTAAATTCCCCCGCCGCGCGGTCAATGGCAAAGCGGGTTTCCGTGTAAACCCCGGGTATGGAGCAAATTCTTCTGGTCCTCTGGTTTCTGTTATGGACGAAGCTTGTGCCCTGAAAAGAATTTATCCCGTAAGGGATCATTGGAAATAGCCAGGCAGTTCAGTGCCGGAACTCCGTCGTAGCGCGGGCTTTCCAGCCTGCGGGTTCCGGCGGCTTTTCCGCGGCGCGCCAAAGCGCCGCTTCGGCGCGACGGCGGCCAGTCGCCAGTTTTGGACGACGGGACAGGAATGTCCCGCGGACCCGCAGACTCGGAGGCTCTGCGCTACGCCTGCATCGCGCGTTTTTCCATTGCTTCGCCTTCGCTTTGGCGGCAATTTTCTCGCATGAAATCAAGGTTTTGTTTTATTGCGACGATACTTTTCTCGGCCTCCAGTTTTCAGTTGTGCGCGCAACATTTGCCTCCATCCAACGTGCCCGGGGGGGAGATAATGGCGGACACATTAACGACCGCCCCTTCGCCGGCAATCAAACCGCTGCCTGTCCTCATCGCCATGCAACGCGTCGCGGACTGGCAATTGGCCCATCCCCCGACGAATTCCGCGACTGGTTGGCTGCAAGCCGCGGGTGACGCGGGATTCATGGCCCTCGCCGGAATTTCCGGCGATGTGAAATACCGCAACGCCATGCTGGCCGTCGGCGCCAACACACACTGGCAACTCGGCCCCCGAAAATACATGGCCGACGACGAATGCATCGGGCAGCTTTACACCGAACTTTATTTTCTTTATCGCGAGCCTCAAATGATTGCGCCCATGCGCCAGCAGTTCGACGCCATTCTCGCCCGGCCGCCGTCGGTCCAAAGCCTGGATTTTTCACAGCCGGGCCGCGGCCAGGACTCGTGGTCATGGTGTGATGCCCTCTTCATGGCGCCGCCCGCCTGGATGCGCCTTTACGCCGCCACCGATGACGAGCGATATATGGATTTTGCCGTGACAAACTGGTGGCGCGCGACGGATTTTCTTTACGACACCAACGAGCACCTGTTCTTCCGCGACAGTACTTACTTCGACAAACGCGAAGCCAACGGCCAAAAGATTTTCTGGAGCCGCGGCAACGGCTGGGCGATGGCCGGGCTGGTCCGCATGTTGCAGTTCCTGCCCATGAACCATCCCGACCGCCCCCGTTTCGAGCAATTGTTCAAGGACATGGCGGACAAAATCCTCGCCTGCCAGCAACCGGACGGCCTCTGGCGCGTCAGCTTGCTGGATCCCGATAGCTATCCGATCCCGAAACCAGCGGTTCGGCCTTGGACGCTTACGCGCTCGCCTGGGGCGTGAACCAGGGATTGCTCGACCCCGCCACGTTTGGGCCGGCAGTGCGCAAGGCATGGACGGCATTGGTTGGCTGCGTGGATGAGGATGGCAAATTGACTCACGTTCAGCCCCCCGGCGGCAGCCCCGCAAAAGTTTCGCCCGACTCTACCCAAATTTATGGTGTTGGCGCGTTCCTCCTCGCAGGAAGCGAGGTCTATCGTATGGCCGTGATGGAACAAGAAAAAAACGGTGTCAGCCATCCTGTTAGGGTGCGGATCAGCGTCACGAACCCCGCGGATTTTCGCCGCGATTGCGAAACGGTTGAAGTGACAACCAGGGAATTTGCGCGGAGCGGTATCACCTCTCTCGATGACTTAAGGGACAACGCAAAACAACTCGCCGTCATGGACGCTGTGTCCTCCCGCATTTTGGATTCCCAAATCGAATCCTATCCTTTCACGTCACAAAGTGTTTCGGATAATACCGCCGAGTCCTTATTGTTCCAGGCCGATCTCGCGCCCGGCGAGACGCGGACCTATTACATTTTGGACGCCTCGGTCCTCGCCGCTGTGCCGCCGCCCATCATCAAGACCTTCGCGCGATACGTGCCCGAACGCCACGACGATTTCGCCTGGGAAAGCGACCGGATAGCGCACCGCATCTTCGGCAAGGCGCTGGAGACTTGGCAGGCCGAGCCGCTCACCAGCAGCGGCATGGATGTCTGGATCAAGCGCACCCGCGGCCTCGTCGTCAACGACATGTATCGCACCGATGATGTTTACGATCAGTCCAGACCGTCGCAGGACGATTACAAGGTCGGCAAAACGCGCGGCTGCGGCGGATTGGGAATCTGGCAGGACGGCAAACTTTACGTCTCCAAAAACTGGCGCACTTATAAAATCATCACCACCGGCCCGATCCGTTCGGAATTTGAACTGACTTACGACGCCTGGGACGCGGGCGGACGAGAAGTTTCGGAAACCAAGCGCATCAGCATTGACGCCGGCTCGAACATGAGCCGCATGGAAAGCACTTTCAGCAGCGACGACAAATCGCCGTTGCAAATCGGCGTGGGTCTGGCCGAGCGTCCGGGCGAAAATGTCATCGTGCCGGACGGCTCGCCGGAGATTGATTCGTGGCAAAACAGCATCGCCCACGGGCTGGTCGTGCAAAATCAACCTGAAGGCTGGATGGCGTATTGGCAGCCACAGGATTTCTACAAGGGCACGATTGCCGTGGCGATCATTCTGCCTAAAGGCAGCGTGGAAATTTTCACCAACGACGGCCCGAATCTGCCGGCCAGTGCATTCGATGCGCCGACACAAACCTTGACCGAAGGCCAGCCCGCGATCCGCGATTTACTGGCCATTGCTCCCGCCGAAATCGGCCGGCCGTTCATTTATTACATGGGCGCGGGCTGGAGCGAGAGCGGCGATTTTCCCGACGCCGCGAAATCGTGGACAGATTATGTCCGCCGCTTTTCGGAGCGAAGAGACCAGCCGTTGCAGATAACGATTGGAAATTAGCATCGCCGCGAATGCAGAGACGCACCGCAATGGACGGCCATCGTGACGATGAACCCGCAATTTTCGTGAGCCAACCGGGTGCGACTTCCCTCTCCCCTGTCGCGTCGAAGCGCAACGCAGATGGACCTTACCGGGGAGACCCCACCCTCTCCAATTTCGATTGGCGAAGGGCTGGATGACGCGAGGGTCGGAATCGGCCGATTTACCCCGCTGTTGCACCCAAAATTTACCCGATTTCATTGACTACTCAGCATAAGTAGGCTTAACCCGAATATACCCTTTTTAACTCCTTTGGCGTCCGTTGTGGTGTCCGTCAAGGGGCCAGCCGGAAAAATTCATTTCCCGTCGGCGGAGAGATGTTCAGGGAGTTGGTGCCATTGGAAGTTGTCCAACTGTTGTTTTGCGTCCAGTTTGTCGGCGCAGTGAGGCTGCGGTTCTGCTGCAACGTCCAGCCCGAAACGATCTGCCAATACACGGTTACCGTGTTGACGGAATGACTGATATAGAGTGTCGGTGCGCCGGAGGTTTGAACCACGGAAATGAGCGCCCAAAATCCGCCCGTGAGCGAATAATTGCCGCCGGTCATCGCGCCGCTGGCGTCCGGCTGGCCGATTGTGCCGCTCAAGAAATACTGGCCGTTCGTGCTGGTCCCGCCGCCGCCTGCGATCTTATACCAGTCAATCGAGTAGCTTTGAGCGTGGCCGATGGTTGGAATCAGCAAACCAAGGAAGAAGATTAATCTTTTCATGTTGGATAATATATTGATTGGGTTGACTGGGTTATTGGCCAATGGTGGCTATTCCGCCAACGGCGGTAAGCTTCATCGGCTTCGAAATCGTTAGGGTTTCCGCGCTGGTTCCGGGCTTGATGGAAATCGTTCCACCGCTGGCAACGGCGCTCACACCTTGTGCTATGGTCGAAAATGGATTGGCGAAGGTTCCCAACTGTGGAGAAAGACTGCTGTAATTGAAATCCACCCAAACCGCCCCAACAAACGGGACTGGGTCGGAGGCGATGCCATTGGCCGTCACCACCAGCGAATAGTTGCCCTGTGGCAGGTTGGGTGGCGGCAGAAATTCCGTGGTCACAATATTGGTTCCGGTCTGGACTCCGGTGCTGCTCCAGTTGAAAGTTCGCCCGTAATAAACATTGCCGTTCGCATCGGTCAAACGAACCAACGGATAATTGCTGTCCATTTGCGCGTCATCACCATACGCAGCGCCCTCGGAAATGCCGTTAAGCCCGGTGCCTGTCAGCAGATAAGAAGCGTCTGAATTCAAAGTGACGCTGATGATGGCGGGTTTCCAGGCGGCCAAAGGACCGGAGTCAGGAGTATAGACGTAAAGGTCGGAGCCTTGATGGGCGTATAACACGGTTCCGTCCGGGAGATCGAGCATGGTGGTATTGAAAGTGGCAACGTTATCTGATGAGCCGGGCGTTGGATTTCCAGGAGCCGGGATATTGGTGTTAAACGAATTTGCGGCGTAGTCATATTCATAAAAAAATGTTGGCGCGTCGTAATCCGAGTAATTGCCGACAGCGCACAAAATCTTTCCATTGACCATCATGGCTCCACTGGAGTCCGCAGTTCCCAAGCCGTTGGGGATGACTGGGCCAACCGTCCAACTTCCAAAATTGGTACTTCCGGAAGGGGTGTAAATGACCGTTACAGGCGGCCCACCAATAAAAAACGCATTCCCATTTGGAAGCAGAAAGCCCGGCCCGATTTCCCCCAAAGGGAAACTGAATAACTGCTGCGTCAAGTCTTCGTCTTTAATCCATTCGCCGAGAGGCGCGTTCAATGACGGGATGTAGCGTTGAGATTTCATATTACCACCGAAGGTAAGCTCACTGCCATCGGGAAGCTTAACCATGCTTTGTTCATCGGCATCAGCGACGCCGTGAGCCAGTTGCGGCCCAGAGTAGATCGTGTTCGAAGAAGGGTCGAAGATTACTGTGTAGCCGTTTGTTGCCGGATCTACCGGTGTTATAAGCACTCGGCCGTCCGGCAAGGTGAAACTCATGGAGTCCATAAAGCCGTATTCATTGTCAATTCCACTTGTCACGGGGTTCGTAGTTATCAGACCAGGTGGAACCGGGATGATGGTCCAAGTATTGAGTTGGGGATCGTAAACCTCCGCATTGGTGGTCCCGTTACCGTACTCCCCTCCCGCCACGAAGACTCTGCCATCGCGCAGAACGTCCGAGGAGTACCATATCCTGTTGCAATGCATGGAAGCGAGATTTGTCCAGGATCCATTGACATAACTGCCATGTATATCAGGTGTCAACTTGTACCATGCATTTCCGATGTCGTCGGAAGTGCCATCGTTATTTGCGACCATGACCGTGCCATCGGGCAGCAACAACATCAAACAGACCGCCCCCGGCGCGGGGTTCGCCAGTTGAGTCCAAGAGCCGGCCAGCGCGCGCGGGGCCATCAGCAATCCGCAGAGGACAAGCGCCAGTCCGATCCAGCGGGCCGAGTCGCGAAAGGTTGGGCAATATTTTTTCATAGGTCCTTTTTTAAGCGGACATCGTGATTATTGCAGGGTGACCAGCACCAGGACCATGCCACTGCCTTCGCTCAACCGCGACATGGCTTTGCCGAGAATCGCGCCGGCTGCCCGGGCGTGATCAGTCACTTTCATGGCATGGCCGGGAACGCTGGAAGTGGTGAGCAGATCGCCTGGGTTGATGGCCCCATTTGAGGTGTCGGCCTGAACATACACGCGACCGGTGAGGGCCACATTCCTGCCGCCTTCGAGCAGTCCCTGCTGGCGCATCTGGATGCCGGGATGGATGCCGTTGGCGCCGCTCACCACGCCCGCGACCCGCGTGTCGTAAGGCCGGTCGGTCAATTTCAACTGGCCCGGATTCGCCTCGTCAATCACCACCACCGCGCCCTCGGAAACCGGCTGGTCCGTGGCGGAGGAAATTGCAAACGGCTCGGCCAGGTCGGAACCACCGGTAATGGTAATGCTGCTGCAGGTCGCGGGACCGCTGCTGAAGACGGAAGAGCATGTGATGTTGCCGCAAAGGACGCCGTTGCAATTGATGGTCCCGGTAAGGACGGTCTGGGTCTGGATTCCCGGTGTGCCGATGCGGATGGTGTCGCTCTCACCCTGCACGCCGGAGTTGCCGATGTCAATGTTTCCATTTTCGTTCCCGGTCAAATTTTGCCCAGCCTGACACCCCAGCGCGATGTTGTTGTTGCCGGTCTGGCTTTCGGTCAGCGTATTATAGCCGACGGCGGTGTTTTGATAGCCGGAGGTGTTGTTCTTAAGTGCATTGTCGCCGATGGCCGTGCTGAAATAGCCGTTTTGGTTCAAGGTCAGCGTTCGACTGCCAACGGCGGTATTGGCGTATCCGCCGGTGTCCGTTTGGAGCGCTTGATAGCCGATGGCGGTGTTCTCGCCGAAGCCTGAAATGGTGCCGGGACCGGGACTTTCGACAAATAGGGCATTGTCGTTCTGGAGGGCCTGATAACCAATGGCAACCAGATCGTTGTCGTCCGTGCTGTTGCCGAGGGCTTGATCGCCGATGGCCACGTTTCCGCCGCCGCTGGTGTTGTTAATAAGCGCATTACAACCATTGGCCGTGTTGCCCACGCCGGTCAAATTGGAGGAAAGGGCAAGCTCACCCATGGCGGTATTTTGGTAGCCGTTGGTCCCATTACCCGCTGCCAAGCCGAAATAGGTGTTGAGATTGTTGTCGGCCCATAATAGGGACTGGAGAACGGAACCGGCATAAATGCTGGCCGGCAACGGGAGTGTCAAATTGGTAATGGTCATGCCACTGGAGAATAAATGTCCGGCCACAAAAGTCTGCGTCTGCGTCCCCGGCGTCCCGATGCGGATGACGTTGTTCTCTCCCGCAACGCCGGCGTTGCCAATATCAATGTTGCCGCTTTCATTCCCATTGAAATTGATGCCGGCCTGATACCCCAGCGCTATGTTGTTGCTGCCGCCGGCCCCATTGTTATAACCGAGATTACTCAATGAACTACCCCCGATGGCTGTGTTGTAGGAGCCGCTTGGGCCAGATGCAAGCGCATCATAGCCTTCGCCAGTGTTGTAGCTCCCGCTCGTATTCTGCCCAAGCACTAAAGTGCCAACGCCTGTGTTATCAACGCCGCTGGCGGTGTTTGTGCTGCCCGCTGCCAGGCCGAGGTATAAACTATTGTTTCCGGAAACTGAAATTAATAGAGTGTCGTTTATTGAGTAAGGAGGCAAAAAGGAAGGCACTCGGACATTGAAGGTGGTTGGATCGGGCAGCATCAAACTGCCGCCCAGCGTCAAAGTGCCCAGCGTCACGCTCGGTTCATTGTTCGTCAACACCCCGGCCGGCAACTGCGCCAGCGGAACATTCGTGAGCACGGGATTGCCATCCAGCGTCATGCCCGCGCCGCTGGTCACAAAGCGCACACCTCCATTGGCGCGCACGTTGAATTGGTTCGCGGTCGTGGAACTGAACGGCGTGCCTTCCGCATCCGCCCATACGAAGGCGCCGGAGTTGATGGCCTGGGCATTGTCGCCGGCGGCAAAACTGAACGTGCCGCCCGCCACGTTATTCGAACCGCCCGGCACGGTGGCAAAAGTGTTGGTGGCGCTGTTCTGGTAGCCGCCGCCCACCGTCGCCCAATAGCCGCCCACAAAATTGCCCTGGCCGCCGCCGAGGAACGAATATTCGGCATTGTTGGAAATGCTGTTCTGGTAGCCACCGGCGAGGACGGCACCATAGCCGTAGCCTTGAATGATGTTTTCGTAGCCGCCGCCGATGAGGGAATAATAGGAATTCGCGCCTTGAATGATGTTTTCGTAGCCGCCGCCGAGGAAGGCGAAATCGGCCTGGCCTTGAATGCTGTTTTGGTCGCCACCGACGAGGACGGCATAACCGGTGGCCGTTGAACTTGAAATGGTGTTGTGTGAGCCGCCGCCAAGGAAAGCCCAGGTGTTGCCGACGTTGTTATTTTCGCCGCCGACGAGGACACTATCTGAGCTGCTGCTCAGAATGATATTGTTGTAGCCGCCGCCGAGGAAGTCTTGAGTGCCGCCCAACTGAATGGTGTTTTGTTGACCGCCAACCAAAACAGAATAGGGGTCGCCTGTATCAATGTTGTTCCCGTAGCCGCCACCGAGAAAGGAATCATTGGCGCTGGCATAAATGTAATTACCCTCACCGCCAACCAATACGCATAGATTCGGGCCTTGAATCATGTTTTGGTAGCCGCCGCCGAGGACGGAATAGGTGGCATTGGATTCAATGGCGTTCTGGTTGCCACCGCCGAGGAACGAATAACCGGAACTGAACTGGATGATATTCAGGTTTCCGCCACCGATCAGCGAATAGCTGGAATTCGTGCCGATCGTGTTATTGATGCCGCCCAGGATGGAAGAGGCCGCCGTGGTGTTGCTGATGCCGTTCTGCGTCGGACCGAGAACAATGTTCGGCAGGCCGTTGCTCGGGCTGATCCAGCCGGCCCGCACCCCGCCCACACGGATTTCCAACGGCTGGTTGTTCGTGCTGCCGAGAAATTGTCCGGTGGCGACATTGTTCCCGCCCAACTGCCAGAAATTCGTCGCGTTCAAACCGTTCAACGCCGCCGCGTTCACATTCGTCACGCCCGCGCCATTTCCGGAATAGCTGCCGGAGAAACTGTTGCCCGCATTGTTCAACGCCACCGCATTGGCATAGGCGCCGCTCAGGCTGGCGGGCGGAATCGTGCCGCTGATCCCGGCGGCGCTTACGTTCTCCGCGTAGATGGCATACGGCACGGGAGTCAATTGCTGGCGGGGTGTCAGCACGGTGAAGGGGCTGACGCCATTGCTTTCAACGCTGATTTGCAGCCAATTGGTCTGGCCGTTCCATGGGCCTCCGCCAAAATCTACCGTCGCCGTGAACAGGCCGTTGGTCACGGCTATGGCGCTGTTGGTGACCGGCCCGGCGACGGCAGTGCCGCTGGTGCTATTGGTAAACAGCGAGAAGGTCAGGTCGTAAGTCCCGCTGGCCGGGCTGCCGTTGTTCTGGAGTTGGCCCTGATACGTGAACGCCGTGCCCTGGGCGTGGGCGGTCAGTTGAAGGTTGAGGGTTAAAAACGCCAGCAAAGCCGGCACGGCGAACATACCTGCACTGTGATTTTTCATAAGCATCTCCACTCGGTTTGGGTTGATCAGAATGGCGCTTTTCGCCGTGCAACACGGGTTAAAGTTCGGTTTCTGAAATTTACATTACCTGCTACTAAAGATATACTTATGATCTGAATCAGACAGCGTGTCAAGCCCAAAATAGGCTTTCCGCGAGATTTTTGCGCGCAGGATTTGCGCCAGCCCTGAGCGACGAGAGCGACGTTGGGTTCTCCGCTGGCGCGTTAAATAAAGAGGCGCGCCGTCTAAAATTTACCTCAAAAACAGGCAGCAAGATCTGATACCTCATTTGATGCCGTTTTGGTTTTTTATGGTAAAAAGTATCATATCAAAGTTAAAGGATGGGTGTGAAATCGCATTCCCAAAAAGTTAATAATCTTCAATAAAATCAATGTGATTATACGAGAATCAAAGCTGGTAAAAAATATTTTGAAATCACTTGATTTGGATTAGGAAATTGACATGGCCGAGAGCGACAACATTTTGACGAAGGTGATGGAGTTCGGGGGCAATGCCTCTGGCGGCGGGGTTTGGGGACGGCCGTAGAGTCCCCAAAAGAAGGCGGAAACCGGCTAAACCGTTTCCAGTCCAGCCGGGCGCGTCACTTACACCGCCGATTTAACCTTCACGGCGGCCCGCTGCTCGTAGTCTTCTAATGGTTCGCTAAATGGTGGACGTCACGGCGAGCTGAAGCGGTAGAATCGACTTGGATAATTCGTCCACTGCGGATCGCTGAAAAATAGGATGAGCCGGCTGTGAGGGTATTGGTTGCCACCGATGTCCAGATAGGATTGGCCAAATTGGTGGAGGCTTCCACGACGATGACCAGGTTGCTGCTACCGGCAATGTTGCACCCCATATATGTCTGATTCCATTGGCTATTCAAGCAAAAACTGCTTAATCCATTCCTATTCGTTTTTAATCCGTTTTGGTGTCCGTTAGATCAATGCAAACGCTCTGTGGAACAGTTGCAATTAAACGTAGTGTCAGATATAAAAGACTGTTATTGACTTAATGTCGGCAATACAGGAACTATTGCCATGTCGAAAACAAGCTCGATTCCATTGCCTGCCGCCCATGCGCTCCGCAAATTGGGGCGTGACCTCGCGCTCGCACGGCGCAAGCGGGGCATCTCCACCAGTGACATGGCGGCTCGGCTTTTTGTTAGCCGCGATACGCTCTGGCGGCTGGAACGTGGCGATCCAACGGTTGCCCTTGGCACGTTGGTAACGGCCTTTCCTTGCCCCCCTGTTCGTAGTTCCGCGTTCACGCGGCTTCCCCCTTCCGCCTTTAGCCTTCCGCCTTGCCTTTAGCCTTCCTTGCCCCCCCGTTCGGAGTTCCGCGTTTACGCGGCTCGTTTCCCACGAGTTACCCCTGTTCCTGCGCTGGACCACACGCCAGCGCCAAACCATTTTTCGGTTGCTGCTCGAACGGTTTGGAGCGACGATCGGAAAAACGGCGAATGGACATCACCCCCGTCCCGCCACACACTGCGGCGGGTAACGGTGGAAAGCATGATCACGTTGAAATGGATTGCGCAACGGTTACAGATGGGAAGCTGGACGAATGTATCCAACTGCCTGGCAAACAAATGAAATGAGCCTAAAACTTTCAAAAGTGAGGACCCGTTTCTAGAATTCCTTAGTACGGGATATGTATAAGAGATTATGGCTTCCATTCGTATTAATTGGGGCTATTGCCTCAACAAGCTGCTCTTTTTACTCTCCTTCTAAAGAATACTCCTATATAAAAGGACCTCCAAATGAGGAAGATTACGTTGTGGTCAGGCAGAATGTTGGCGAATACCTAAACCAGTTTCCTGTACGAGTTAAGACTCAGCATATTAATACTAACTTTTATGAAAGTAAAAAGTCAACGCCGCAAGGATCTAAAGAGCTACGCCTAGTATATTTGACCGACCCAAAATCTACTCCTTACGAAAAAATGGAGGCAATGATTGTGGTGATGGTGAAGGAAACACCAATTTTCGATCTTAAAGTCACGGGATTTAATGATTTAGATGCGGAATGGATTGACGAAGACCTGCTCAAAATTGATCTATGGCCGGGCCGGTGTGTTGAGCTTATTGAGCTATTCGACACGAGGAATGGCCGTGTGCTATATAGATCGTCGACGGGTATATTCCAAATGCCCTCGTCTTAGTGGGACTAAATTTAACCAGGAGCACTATGCCAAGGAAGGGGTCACCCATTAAGGCGGGTGTCAACGGCAAAAACGTGTCCGTTCCCGTTTTTTCTTCGGGTCTTTCGGGCGCATGGAGCGTCGGCGTCGAAGACATTGATTCGATCCTGTTATCCCATATTTCCCAGATTAACTTCACACGACGAAGTTATTGACCTACAATAAAGCCGCATAAATAATGGCTTTCCTCTATGTCAAACCAACGAAAAACGGAGAATCCAACGGGTGCAGGCAAAAAACCGGCGCTGCGGGTGGCTTTCGACAGTCGGTTGAAGCTGGAGTTTCACGGTTCCAAGGTCACCTCCGACGCCGGGTTATTGGCCTACCGGGAACTGGATGCCGCATTGGGCCTGACCGATTTGGGGGAGGATGGGCTGAACGATTGGCGCACAGGGGACAACACGCGACACTCGATGGGCGCGCTCATGCGGCAGTCCATCTTCAGCCGGTTGGCGGGCTATGAAGATACCAATGACGCCGAACGACTCTCGGTTGATCCAACAATGCGGCATGTGGTTGGTGGGCGGGCCACGGAACACACGGCAGCTTCCACCAGCGAGATGGGACGGTTCGAGACGGAGGTGTTGACGCAGCCGAGGAACTTGAACGTCCTGACGAAGTTGTCCGGGACGTGGATTGACCGGCTGCGGGAACACCGAACCATGCGGGAACTGATCTTGGACATGGACAGTTCGGTGAGCGAGACCTATGGCGAACAGGAAGGAACGGCCTACAACGGCCATTTCGGCTGCACCTGCTACCATCCGTTATTTTGCTTCAATCAGTTTGGCGATGTGGAGCAGACCCTGTTGCGCGAGGGCAACGTGCATAGTGCCAAGGATTGGCGGGCAGTGCTGGAACCCATAGTGACCCGCTACCAAGGCAGGAACTTGCGGCGTTATTTTCGGGCCGATGCCGCGTTTGCCCAACCGGAACTGTATGAATATCTGGAAGCCGAAGGTTTTGAGTACGCGATCCGTCTGCCGGCCAACGACTTAATGAATTGACGTCTTTTCATTGCTTCTTTCGTTTTTACGATGCGAGATTTGCGCCATCTACATCAAGAATTCCTTTAGAATACTCACGCAAACGCGGGATATGTGTATCCCGCGTTTGCGTGATTGCTTTAATGCGGCTTTGTGTTAAATTTTTGACAAATCCCTAGCTCGGCTAGAAAGCAAAAATTATTACATTTAGGTCTAAATTCACCTAAAAGACCCAAACTCAAAACGAACTAAACATCATGAAAGAAAATATCATTCAAAACAAATGTCTGAACCGGCTCCAGCGTGGTTTCATTCCAACGCTTTGCGCTGTTCTCGTCGGCATTTCCGCCGCCAGCCAGCTTAAAGCCCAGAATTATGGCATTAACTTCTTGGGCAACACATCCGACAACGTGACCAGCGTGGCGGGAGTCGTGCCGATTCCGGGGTGGAATAATATCCCCATGTCCTTTTCGTCGGGAAGCATTGCTTCAAGCGATAATTCGGTCAACGCGACCTTGACGATGTCCGGTGCCGGGTGGCCTGGTGACGGCGGGTGGCACAGTGGACTGACCAGCGACGGGGCAAATAATTCATTGCTGGACGGTTATGTGGATTCGGGTTCGGGAGGCAACGGCGGTGCGACCGCCACCATTACGGGTTTGACGAGCGGACAACTGTTTAATGTGTATGTCTATACTTTCGCGGACACTTGCAGGCCGCAGAACAATACCGATAAGCTTCCGAACTTTTCGGTGAACGGGATAACTGATTATGTTCCTGCGCTCGGCATTGCCGATGTAACTTATACCGTGGGGGACAACGAGGATGGCGGTGGTTTTAACGGGTTTGTCGAGGGGATGATGACAAATGTGAACATCAATCAGCAGATCAACCCCGCAAACTACGGAAATTACATTGCCATTTCCAACGTCGTGCCGAGTGGCGGAGCGATCACCATTGGGACTGAAGCGGACGGCACTTCATTCCGTTCGCCGTTATGCGGCATCGAAATCGTGGACACAGGCAGCGGGCAGGTTTTCGGCGTTAAATTTTTGGGCAACACGTCCGACAGCGTGACCGGCACGGCGGGAGTTGTGCCAATCGGGAACTGGAATAATATCACCAATTCCTTTACGTCGGGAAGCATTGCTTCAAGCGATAATTCGGTCAATGCAACCTTGACGATGTCCGGCGGCGGGTGGCCTGGTGACGGCGGGTGGAAGAGTGGACTGACCGGTGACGGGGCAAATCTCTCATTGCTGGACGGTTATGTGGATTCGGGTTCGGGAGCCAACGGCAGTGCGACCGCCACCATTAGCGGTCTTACCGGTTCGTCCTACACCGTCTATATTTATTGTATGGAGGACAATGCCAATCCGACCTACAGCAGTGGTATGTTGCTCTGGTTGCCGAATTATTCCGTGAACGGGACAACCTATTATACCGCGGTGCGCGGCGTCGGCGGATCAAGCTGGACCACTCTGGGCAGTGTCGGCGGCTACGGCTTTGATGGATTTGTGCAGGCCACAACAACCAGTGCGAACAACAACAACCCCCCTTCTCCCGCAAACTTCGGAAATTACATTGCCATTACCAATGTCTCGTCGGGTAGTGGCGGTCAAATCACCGTTCAAGCCGAACCAGACGCGACCTCATTTCGTTCGCCGCTCTGCGGCATTGAAATCGTTCCGAACTCCGGCCCAAGTTTCGGCGTTAAGTTTTTGGGTGATAAGCCGGCCGATACGGTGACCGGCACGGCGGGAGTCGTGCCAATCGGGGACTGGAATAATATAAACAACGCAACTTTTACATCTGGAACTATTACCGGAAGTGATGGTTCGACCACGGCGACGCTGGGTCTGACTGGATCCGGTGCGACACGCACATGGGACAGTGGAATAACCGGTGGTGATGGAGCAAATAATTCATTGATGCACGGTTTTATAGATGCAGGCAGTCCAGGGACCGCCATCGCCACCATTACCGGTCTCCCGGCAAGCACGACCTACACCGTCTATATTTATTGTTTGGCGGACTCAAGCCATCCGGAGAACAATACCATCTGGCTGCCGAATTATTCCGTGAACGCAACAACTTATTATGCTCCCGTGCTGGGTGGCATTAAGCCAACATTCTACATTTCAACGGCCGCCGCTGGCGGTTTCTTTAATGGATTTGTGAAAGGGACAACAACCAATGCGAATAGCACTCTGCCTAATTCTGCTGCAAGCTTCGGGAATTACATTGAATATTCCCAGGTTCCGGCGGCTGGCGGTCAAATCACCGTTCAATCCGAACCAGACACAAGCACATTTCGTTCGGCGCTCAACGGCATCGAACTCGTCGCCGTGCCGCCGACTCTGAACCTTCAACAATCGGGAACAAACGTCGTTCTGAACTGGTCAGCGGGCACTTTGCTTCAAGCGACCAATGTGACGGGGCCTTGGACCACGAATTCAACCGCGCCGCCATTCAGCATCACCAACAGCCCAACCGCGCCGCAGATGTTCTACCGGGTCGCGGTTCAGTAAATTGACGCAACTGGAGTTATATTAAGACGGTTGGAGCCCAGGCTCCAACCGTCATTTAATTTAAAGAATGCAAGTTGAATCATGAAATTGAAGTTATTTCCCTTTATGACTAAAGTGTCTATGGCCGCCGATTGTGGCATGGTTTTGGATATTGGACACTTAATAGGCTATCAGCAGGCCAGTGGACGTTCCTTAACTGTCTTCGATGCTGTTCTTTGCTAGTTCGAGAGAGACTGGCCGGGCCGGTGTGTTGAGCTTATTGAGCTATTCGATACGAGGAATGGCCGTGTGCTATATAGATCGTCGACGGGTATATTCCAAATGCCCTCGTCTTAGTGGGGCTAAATTTAACCAGGAGCACTATGCCAAGGAAGGCGTCACCCATGAATGGCGCTTAGTTAGCATACAAAACTTTGGTACGCAATGACATGCGATAACGTTGCCTTTAGCGCCGTAGGCGCGACATATATGTAGAACCAGCCGCCTGAGAGTTCCAAGCTCCGTAGGAGCGGCATATTCCGATTCACAAGCCGCTGTATTTGAGCAAGTTGCGTGTTTCATTCCTTAACTAAGCGGCATTCGGGTCACCCATTAGGCGGGTGTCAACGGCAAAAACGTGTCCGTTCCCGTTTTTTCTTCGGGTCTTTCGGGCGCCTGAAGCGTCGGCGTCGAAGACATTGATCCGATCCTGTTATTTCTTCGCTCGATTTCGCCTCACCGGAGGCGATCCGTTCAGTCACCCCCAGTTCTTATGTTCCTGTGGTAGAGTGCTTGGCATGGCGCGGAAACTCCGATCGAATATCCCGGTGCGATTGATCATCCCCCTTCGCCGAGGCTCTGGCTTCTTATCAATCCGGTGTGTTCTTTTGCAGCCGTTAATTCGCGTCAAAGATTGTTCGCATATTTCGTATATTTGCGGTTTCTCCCCCACTCCCTGCTTGCTTTATCTGCGTCCATCTGCGGCATCTGTGGTAAAAAATCCGTGTCTGTCCAGGTTCCTGCCTGTGTCAAATTTGCGTTCCCTTCGCGTCAAATCTGGTGGCGGGGATGAAATGGTTTTTTGGGGACCTACCCCGGGCGGTTCCACCGGCGGCACAAGTATTTCGGGCATTTGTTCAGCGGCCGATACAAGTCGCCGCCATGGATGGGAGTGGGACGGGCTATTTGAAAACTGTCCGGGATGACGTGCATTTGAACCCGGTGCGGGCGAAGCCGTTGGCGGTGGGTGGTTTCGGGCGGTTCCAGATCCAGTCGGTTGCAACGACATGAGTTGGTAGATTCGCAATCGCTGGAAAGGGATTCTTTTCAAACATACCCAGCGATTGCTTGAGCGCGGCGCGGGTATCACGCCGCTACGGCCACATGGCGGGCGTGGGCAATTTCGTCCTTGGCAATTTGCCGGATTTGATTTGCCAGCAGCGTGACGACGGCGAGAGTTTTTCCGGCGAGGGTCATGAATTCGACCGTGCAGCCTTTGCCTCCTTCGTGAACGAGCACCACCGTGCCAATGTCGTCCTTGGCCAGGCCATGTTCCGGCAAGTCAGTCGTCAATACCACGCTGTCGAGTTCTTTGATCATATTCAAATATCCAATGGATACGCTGTGGCTAATGTAGCCGTTTCCGCGTTTTTGGCAATAAACCAAATGACGCGCACATCGGGCGCTCGGCCGTCGGGCGCGGCCAGCGCGCCTTCAACCACAAAATTCCGCCCGAATGACGTCGGCACGATTTCAATAACTTCATACTTGCGCGCATGGTCCAGCAAAGCCGAGGCAAGTTCTTCCCACGCTTCCAGTCTGAATCCGAAACTACGGAAAAATTCAGCCTTGTGCTGGCCGTCGCGATGCGCGGTCGAAAGCAGGTAATGAGTAATTTTTCCGCCGGGCACAATGGCGCGGTCGGCGTTGGGCAGTTTCATGAAAAGCTATTTTCTTATCTCTACGTTCTTCCCATGCGCGGCCAAGTCTCCGAATTCGCCTTTGATTTCTTTGCCATGCTCTGAAATGATTTTCATGGCTTCCGTGGTTAACGCCGTGATTTTCGACCACGATTTTTCGGCCACGAGCTTCCGGTCGGCCATCCACGAGCCGCCCACCGCCGCCACTTGTTTGATCGCCAGATAATTCCGCAGCGTTGCCGCCGTGATGCCGCCCGTCGGAATAAATCCGATTCCCGTGTGGCCGAATGGCCCAATTAACGCCTTCAGCGCGTTGACCCCGCCGAACGTTTCCGATGGGAAAAATTTCAATTGTTTCCACCCCAATTCCAGCGCGCGCATCACTTCGCCGGGTGTGATCACCCCCGGAAACAACGGCATTTTATGCTCATGCGCCGCTTTCGACACCGCCTCGCTCAATCCGGGCGATACGCCGAAGTGCGAGCCCGCGTCCACAGCCTGTTTGACTTGATCGGGTGTCAGCAATGTCCCCGCGCCGACCGCTATCTGCGGAACACTTTTACGGATGCGCGCGATGGATTCCGCCGCGCCCGCCGTGCGAAAGGTGACCTCGATGACATTTAATCCCCCGGCCAGCAGCGCTTCCGCCAGCGGAACCGCATCATCCGGTTGGTCAATCACCGCCACGCAGATAAGCCGTTGTTTGAGGAAAAAATCGATATTCATAAAGTCGGAAGGATACAAAATCGCCGGGTCAAGTGAACCCAAAATTTGCCGGCCCAGCGGTGCTGGGCGCATCTTGACAATGTTTTCTACGTGGCGCAGGCTTTCCAGCCTGCGGGTTCCGGGGACTTTCCAGTCCCCGGCCAAGAACAGTTTCAAAATGCACCGCGGCACCTCAGTCGCCCGACAGTCCTCGGCTCCTGCGGCCGGGCTTTGGTATGGAGCCGACGCACCACGCCTGCTACAGTTTAACGATGAACATCGCCCTCGAACACGTCGCCATTCCGTCACCCGACCCGGTTGCGTTAAAAAACTGGTATGAGCGCGTGCTCGGCGCGCGGGAGATTTTCAACGACGGCAAAACGCCGCCAACGTGCCTGATGGCATTGCCGGCCGGCGGTTGGTTTGAAATCTATGCCGCCGCAGGCGCCCCCGAAAATCGCGGAAACAACAAACTGGCCGGTTTCCGCCACCTCGCCTTGCGCGTGGATTCCATCCAGGCGGCAAAGGCCGAATTGGAACAGCGCGGCGTCAGATTTTCCGAGGATATCCGCCCGGCGGCAGGGGGCGGAAGTGTCCTGTTTTTCGCCGATTGCGAAGGAAATTTGCTGCATTTGGTGGAGCGGCCCAAAGGATCGGGCCAGTTTTCACCGCAATATCCCATTTGAAGTTTTTTTTGAGCAGCCCTTCCATTTGCATTGTCACTATCTTGAGCTAGTTTTAGTGGGGCGATATCTCTGCCCCGGAAAGGAATTGATTATGGCAAAGAAAATGACAGCGAAGAGTAACGGCAACCAAACCACATCGAAAAGCAGCGGCAACGGAAAAGGCAATGTCCAGACGTTTTCACTGCACTCGCCCGGCGCGATGACGGTGCAATTGGTGGGTGACTTTACTCAATGGCAACAGCATCCGATCACCCTTCAGAAGGAACCGGATGGCGTTTGGAAAGCCAAAGTGGAATTGTCGCCCGGCGTGCATCATTATCGTTTCATGGTGGATGGCGAATGGCGGGATGATCCCGATTGCACCTTGCGCGAGCCTAATCCGTTTGGCGGCCAAAACATGATGCGGCACGTCGGCTGAAACCCGTTTTTCCCTTGCTGCGCGCTCGACTACACGCGCCCGAAGGTTATAATCCGCACGCGTGAATTCCTTTTTTGTCGGGTTTTTCGGCGCGATGCTGGCCGCAAGCCAGCCATCGGACGCTACCAATCTAATCCCGGACGACACCAATGCCACCGTGGCCAGCACCAATGCTCCGATGAAACAGCAATTGGACGACGTCATGACCGCTGACGACGCCGCTATGGATGAAGTGGACCAATGGATTCGTGACAACAATGCCGCGGCGGCCAAAGGCGGCGGCGAGACCCGAAGCGAGTTGAACAATCGGATTAACGCCCGATTCGAACAGGTGCGGCAAAAATACCAGGACTTCTTGAGGCGCTATCCGGACTACGCGCCCGGCCATCTGGCCTACGGCAGCTTTTTGGACGATATTGGCAAGGAAGATTTGGCGGCGGGGGAATTTGAATCCGCAAGCAAGCTCGACCCCAAAGATCCCGCCGCCTGGAACGGCCTGGCCAATTATTACGGCGAAAACGGCCCGATTACCAATGCGTTTATAGATTATCAAAAGGCGATCGCTTTGGACCCCACCGAACCGGTTTATTATGAAAACCTCGCCACCACTGTGTATCTCTTTCGCCGCGACGCGATAGCCTTCTATGGCATTACCGAGCCGCAGGTGTTTGACAAATCGCTGGCGCTTTACCGCAAGGCCATCCAATTGGCCCCGGATGACTTCGAACTGGCCAGTGATTATGCGGAAAGTTATTACGGTATCCGCCCGTTGCGCACGAATGACGCGCTCGTCGCATGGACCAACGCCTTGAGCGCCGCGCACAACGACGCCGAGCGCGAAGGCGTTTATATCCACCTCGCCCGCATTAAATTCATTGTCGGCCGCTATGCGGAGGCCCGGGCACAATTGGAAGCCGTCACCAATTCCATCTATGCCGATTTGAAGAGCCGGATCGAACGCAACATCGTGGCAAAGGAAAATGCGCGGACGAACGCCGTGCCGAATAATCCTTCAGGAACCAATACTCTGAAAACTTCCACGAATATTTTAGTGACCGGCAGCCTGTCGGCAACCAATCCGCCGCCGTTTTCTCCGAAAGAAGTGAGCGTCTTGACCAATGTCCCACCCGGTTCACCTCGGCCGAAGCAATTGGAACCGATGCTGGCGCAGAAGACGAACGCCCCGGCCCCTCCCACGAATCTGCTCAATAATCTCGAGGTGGCGCCGCCAGCCCTGCGTCCTTTGCAGAATTAGTTTTTCCTTCATTCTTCATTCTTCCTTCTGCATTCTACCCGGATGAGCTTTTACGACCAATTGAAGTTTGACGCGAATGGTTTGATTCCCGCGATTATCCAGGAGCAAAATACCGGGCGGGTGCTGATGTTCGCCTGGATGAACCGCGCGTCGCTGGAAAAGACCGTCGCTACCGGCAATACGCATTTCTGGAGCCGTTCCCGCCGGAAATTCTGGATGAAGGGCGAGGAAAGCGGCCACACTCAAACGGTCAAGGACATCGCATTCGATTGCGATGGAGACGTGTTGCTCATCCAGGTCGCGCAAATGGGCGCCGCCTGTCACGAGGGATACAAGTCCTGTTTCTTCCGGTCGGTCGAAAATGACGGTTTCAAAATCACCGAGTCCCAATTGCAAAAGCCCGACGAGATTTATAAAAAGAAAAAGTGAGTATCATCCCGTCCTCTTATGAACGAATTGCCGCCGATCTTGTTGAGCATTTCGTTTTTGCCCTTTGGCCAAAGTTAATGTAATCGCTGGCGTTTTGTCGCGCTTGCGTGAATCCTCTTTCTGGCGCATTCTTTTTTTATGCTGACGGATGAGCAGACCAGTCCCGAACAATTCGCGATTTTCCGGCGAATGACGCCCGAACGGCGCCTGGCGCTGGCGGAACAACTTTGTTGGACGGCGCGCGAAATGAAAGCAGCGTGGCTCCGTTCGCAGCACCAGGACTGGCCGGAGGAAAAAGTGCGGCGCGAAGTCGCGCGGATTTTCAGCCATGCCCGAACCTGAACTTTCCCTCTTGTTTGTGCGCCGACTGAACCAAATTGGCGCGCGATACATCACCAGCGGCGGCGTGGCTTCCATCCTTTACGGAGAGCCCCGCCTGACCAATGACGTTGATTTCATTATTTTCCTTCGGGACACGGACATTGTTCGGCTGCAAAAAATCTTCCCGCCGCCGGAGATGATTGCCGCCGAAATCGCGCGTCCGGCCAAGGGACAATTCAACGTGATTCACGCCGACACTGGCTTCAAAGCGGATTTTTACACAGCGGGCCGGGATGAGTTCAACGCCTGGGGCTTTCGCAATGCGCGGAAAATGGAATATCGCGGTGAACTAATCGTTGTCGCTCCCCCGGAATACGTCATCGTGCGCAAGCTCGAGTACTATCGCGAAGGCCGTTCGGATAAACACCTGCGCGACATCCGCGCCATGCTCGCCGTGTCCGGCGAGCTATTGGACCGGGTGGCATTGCGCGATTGGGTCGCGCGGCTGAACTTGCAACCGGAATGGGCACAGGTTGTTTAGCCGTCAAAGAACGTCTCAAATTATTTTGTTTCTTCGTGAAAAATTCTGCATTCTTGATCCGCCATGTATTCGCCACCACTTGAGGAATTCGTAAAATTGGCCGCGCAGGGAAATCTCATTCCCGTCACGCGCCGCATCCTCGCGGATTTCGAGACCCCGCTTTCGGCCTACCTCAAAATTCGCGGGCACGGCGAATCGTTTCTGTTCGAGTCAGTCGCCGGCGGCGAACACATCGGGCGCTATTCCTTTGTCGGCTGCAATCCGCGCGCCGTCATCAGGCAATTGGGCAGCGTCGTCGAAGTGATTGAAAACGGGCGGATTATCGAAAGTTTTGCCGTCGGCAAAAACGCCAGGGACGGCCTCGAAATCGTCGAGCGGGTGATGAAAAAATATCGTGTGGTGGCGCTGCCCAACCTGCCGCGTTTCACCGGTGGCGCCGTGGGCTTCATCGGCTACGAATTCATTCATGACATCGAACCGGTCGTCCCGCCCCCGCCGGTGGATGAATTGAAAACACCCGTCATATATTTTCTGATTGCCGACCAGCTTTTGATTTTTGACCGCGTCGCGCAAACGATCACCATCCTCGTCAACGCCGTTTTAGACGGCACGGAAAGCCCCGCCGAGGCTTATGAAAACGCGGCGAGCGAAATTGACCGGATTGTTTCGCTCCTCGAGCAGCCGAGCCAATACAAGGCCGTGGCGGTGGTGAACGAAATTCCCCCCCTCCAATTCGTCTCCAACCAATCAAAGGAAAAATTCTTTGCCAACGTCGAAACCGCCCGGAAATACATCCACCGCGGCGACGTCATCCAGGTCGTCGGTTCGCAGCGCTTTTCCGCGCCCGTCAAGGCCGCCCCGCTGGACATTTACCGCGCCGTCCGCTCGATCAATCCATCGCCGTATCTGTTTTTGCTCGAACTGGACGGCTTTTCGCTCGTCGGCGCCTCGCCCGAAATCCACGTGCGTTGCGAAGAGGGCAGGGTGGAGATTCGCCCCATTGCCGGAACCCGCCGGCGCGGGAAGAACGCCGAGGAGGATTTGGCGTTGGAAAAGGAATTGCTCGCCGATCCCAAGGAACGCGCCGAGCACGTCATGCTCGTGGACCTCGCCCGCAATGATATCGGCCGCGTCTGCGATTTCGGCAGCGTGTCCGTTAAGGAGTTGATGGTGATCGAGCGCTACAGCCACGTGATGCACATCGTCACCCAAGTCGAGGGAAAACTGTCCGCGGGCAGGACACCGTATGATTTGATGCGCGCGACCTTTCCGGCGGGAACCGTCAGCGGCGCGCCGAAAATTCGCGCCATGCAAATTATTTCCGAACTCGAGCAAACCGCGCGCGGGCCGTATGCCGGCTGCGTCGGGTATTTTTCCTTCAACGGAAACTTGGACACCTGTATTACGCTGCGAACGGCGCTCATCAAGGACGGCAAGGCCTTTGTCCAGGCCGGCGGCGGCTGGGTCGCCGACTCGACACCCGAGGGCGAATTTCAGGAAACGGTCAACAAGGCGATGGCCATGCGCAATGCGGTGGCAATGGCGGAGGGGTTTTCCAGCCAGGCATGATTTCAGAAGCCATTCAACTTCGCCTGCAAAAATCCGCCGCGCAAATTCGCAACCTTGTCGAACCCGTTTCCTCTCAAGATGCAAGCCGCGATGTATCCGCGTTGGCCTTTCTGGCAATAGGTTAGAATTTGCCGGTCGCGGGGCAATTCGCCGAGGCGCCCGCGTAATTCGCCAAGCGGAACGTTCACGGCATTCTTTAGTTTGCCCAAAGCCGAGACTTCGTCGGCATCACGGACGTCGAGTAGGAATTCGCCGTTCGGCTTCCACTGTTCCGGCGCGATGGTGGCCGCGTCGCCGCGCGCGACATGCGCCGCGACAAATCCCGCCGTGTTTACGGGATCGTTGGCCGAACCGAATGGCGGTGAATAGGCAAGATCCACGTTTTCCAAATCGAACACTGTCATCCGGGCGGCGATGGCCGTCGCCAATACATCCGTGCGCTTGTCCACGCCGACTTCGCCCAGAACTTGCGCCCCAAGCAGTCGTCCGGCCGCTTCCTCCGCAATTATTTTGATAACGACCGGTTTCGCACCCGGATAATAACTCGCGTGGCTGTAATCGCGGGTCATGCTGGTGAAATAACTATATCCGGCTTTGGCAGCCTGCGCGCTGTTAAGCCCGGTATAGCCGGCCGTCAGGTGGAGCACGCGAACGATGGAAGTACCCAGGCCTCCGGGATATATCAGGCACCCCCCGGCGGCGTTGGCACCGGCAATGCGGCCCTGGCGATTCGCCGGACCAGCCAGCGGAATCCGCGTCCGCGCGCCCGTGATAAGATGGGTCGTTTCCGCCGCATCGCCAACGGCGTAAATGTCGGGATCGGAGGATTGCATGTGGGCGTTCGTTTTGACCCCGCCGGTGACGCCGATTTCCAGACCGGCGGCCCGGGCCAATTCCACTTCCGCTTTCACTCCCACACTTAACAATATCAATTCCGCCGGAATTTTTTGACCGTCGGACAACTCCACGCCGCCCATGGTCAAACTCCTCGCTTCGACCCCCGTTTTCACATCAAATCCTTCCCGGCCAACCTCGTTTTGCAGTTGCGCCGCCATATCGTCGTCGAGCAAGGGAAGCACATGCCGAAATTTTTCGATGACGGCCACGCGCAATCCGCGGCGGTGAAAGGCTTCGGCCATTTCCAGCCCGATAAAGCCGCCTCCAATGATGGCGGCGCTCTTCGGCTTCCGTTCGTCTAGGAATTTCACGATCAGGTCCATGTCCGGAACGTCGCGCAAGGTGAAGACATTTGGCAAAGTCGCGCCTGGAATCGGCGGCACAATCGGCTTTGCGCCCTGGCTTAATATCAATTTATCGTAAGGCTCATCGCGTTCGACTCCATCCCGTCCCTTCACGCGGATCGTTTTGTTCGCGCGGTTGATGGCCAGGACCTCATGATTTACGTGCGCATGAACCCGTGAACGTTCCTCGAATTTTTCCGGCGTCATCACCATTAATTTGTCGCGGCTTTCAATTTCGCCGGCGATGAAATAAGGCAGGCCGCAGTTGGCAAAGGAAATGTATGGTCCGCGCTCGAAAATATGGATTTCGGCAGATTCATCCATGCGCCGGGCCTTCGCGGCCGCCGACGCGCCCCCCGCCACACCACCCACAACCGCAATCTTCGTCGGGGTTTTCATGTCAATTCTTCAATTTTTCATTTCGCAACAGGAACTGGATTTGCAACCGGCCGCGCGGTTCCACGGCATTTTGGCCAGCAAAAGCGCCAGGCCGCAAAAGCCGGTGATTCCAGCGAACAACAGCCCGCAGCCCGTGATCAACGGCAAAAGGGCAAACCAGGGATCCACGGCGAGCGCCAGAACGGCCCCCATGGCGGACACGAATCCAACCGTGATCTGCACCTGCCGCATCAGCGGAAGGGTCCTGCTTTCCCCGCGGTCAACGGGCAGGCCGGCATCCATCCACGCCTGCGTGCCGCCCGCTACCACCACACAGCCGTCGAATCCGGCGGCGCGGAATTTTTCGACGGCCTTGCGGGCGCGCTGGCCCGACTGGCAGAGGACATAAATCGTTTTGTCCGCCGCATGCTGCGCCAGAAAAGCGCCCGCATCCAGGTCCCCAAGCGGAATCAGCCTTGCGCCGGGGACATGGCCGGTGGAATATTCGCCGGGCGTGCGCACGTCAAGCAATTCGGCCAGCGCCCCCCTGCCGAGCCGGCGATGGAGTTCGCGCGGGCCGATGGAATCATTCGTTTGACCGTTGTCAATAATCATTGTATGATTATATGACCATTAAGTAATATGTCAACAATAAAAAAGAGAAAGTTGACGGACGCCGAACTGGACCGCGTGGCGCTTCACTTCAAGCTGTTGGGCGAGCCGATGCGGTTGAAAATCCTCCAGGCCATCTGCCAGCGGCCGATCACGGTCGGGGCGATTGTCAAATCCACCGGCGCCACCCAGGCGAATGTTTCCAAACACCTGGCATTGCTCGCGTCCGCCGGCATTGTCACGCGCAGAAAAAACGGCCAGTGCGTTTATTACGGCATGAAAGACCTGTTGACCCTGAAACTCTGCGAGTTGGTCCATGCGCAGGCCATCGGGGAGAAATGAGCCTTTACTTCCAATAACTCCAATCCGCCTCCGGAAAAATATTGTCGCGCGATTCGATGTCGGCCAGCCATTTTTCATCAATTCCTGTCGCCGTAATCTGGTCGTGCAGTGAAATAAACCGCAGCAAATGGTCCTTGATCCGGCGCCGGGCGTACTCCGGGCTGGTCCCCGCGCGCATGATGAACGGCCAGTCGCTCGCCTGCGCCAGCAGCAATTCCCGCCCGGCCTGCTTCAACGCCCGCGCCTTTAACCCGCTCGCCCGCGGATATCTCCGCGCCAGACCGTTCATCCGCTCCTGCGCGATTTGCAGGTGCGGATATATCCATTCGTTCTTTTCATTCAGCCACGCCCGCAAATACCCCTCCTCGCCCCAGCTTGACGCGCTGGGCGTGGCAATCTGGTTCGTCGGATAACGATGCAAATAATCCCCAGGCGTCATCAGCCCAACCACCTTCTGGTCGTAATACAATTTCCGCGCAAAATAATCCAGAAATTCAGGCCCTTCGTACCACCAATGCCCGAACAATTCCGCATCGTACGGCGCCACAATCATCGGCGGACGGTCCAAAAGCCCCGCCAGCCGGTCTGATTTGCGCCACCCGTTCGTTTAAAAAATGCTGCGCATGCTCCCCGGCCGCTTGCAACGCCGCCCCTCGATCGTAAATCTCCTTGTTCGCCGTGCCCGTGATCCGATAGTACTTGATGCCCGTGAATCCCCGGCTGTCCGCCGCCGGCAGGTACGGCTTCACATAATCAAAATCCAGATCGAATCCAATGTCCCGGTAAAAATCGCGGTAACGCGGGTCACCCGGATAGCCCTCGCGCTGGCTCCATACCTGCCGCGATGAATCGTAATCGCGCCCAAATGCCGCAATGCCGTTCGGAGTGAATACCGGCGCAAACGTCCCGTAACGCGGCCGAGGCTTGGCATGCAGCACGCCGTGTGTGTCCAGCACAAACCACCGGATGTTCGCCTCCTGCAAAAAAACTTCCACGCCGTCCACATAAGCGCATTCCGGCAGCCAGATCCCCCGCGGTTCACAACCAAAACATCCCCGATAATGGTCCCTCGCCGTCAGAATCTGCGCCCGAATCGAGGACGGATGATTCGCCAGCATCGGCAATAGCGCATGCGTTGCCGCCGTCGTGATAAGTTCCACCTGCCCATCATCCTGGAATTTCCGAAACGCCCCCACGAGATCGCTCCCGCACGCCTCCCACGTGTCACGGATCGTCGTGAACCGATGATGATACATCCACGCCAATTCCCGAAAGGCCCGGTCCCAATGGGTCCGGTGAATTTCCTTCTCCGCCAGCGCAATCAGGTCGTTCAAATGCCCCTCGTATCGCCGTTGCAACAGCGAATCGCCAAGCATCGTGCAAAGCGTTGGCGACACGGACAACGTAATCGGCGCCACCATCCCGTCCCGCCGCCAGCCTTCCAGGATTTGTACCAGCGGTACGTAAGTCTCGGTGATCGCCTCAAACAGCCAGCTCTCCTCCAAAACCTTTTCCTGCTCCGGATGGCGCACAAACGGCAAATGTGCGTGGAGAATCAGTGACAGGCAGCCTTGCATCGGGAAGTTTGAATTTATTCGAGCCAGTCGGCAAGCCATTCCGCAATCGCCTTCGCCCTCATCAATATCACCGCGCCAACCACCACCGGAATCGAATTCGTCACTATCGGAAGCACCCTCACCGGCTCCGGATGTTTCGGCTCAAAACATCGCGTCAAATATAGCGCCGTGTCCAGAAATCCGACGAGCATCACGCACATCGCCACCAGACGCACCAACATCAAGGCCCCCCGATTCGAAGCGTCCATATCAGACGCTCTCCGGCACCGGCGGCCGGAGCGACGGATCTTGCGGATGCACCCCCACGTCGCCGAGGTATCGGGTCTCACGGCTGAATTTCAAATCCGCCGCGCGCGCATCCGTCCCGTCCGCCGATACCGCCACCGCCGGCAAATCGTAATTGCCGTCCGGCAGGGAAAAGCGATAGCTGAACGTGCCGTCCGGCCGCAGCCGGATTTCATGGCCGCCCAGCGTCACCTTCGCATCCGGCTCCGTCGCGCCGTAGATGATCAACTCGGCGTTCACGTTGAACCAGAATCCCTTCATCCGTTCCACCCCGCCCAACGGACTCGAAAAACTCGATACCCCGAAAGACGAAATCCCCAAAGAAGAAATCTCCTGCGCCAGCCGCCGCCGGATCAATTCGGTGATCTCCATCGAACCCATCCACACCCGCCGCATCGGGTCAATACGCACAATGTTTGCCAGCGCCTCCTCCTGCCGCCGCGTCCAGTGCTGGCCGTTGCCCGCCAGACGTGGCAATTCCGGATGCCCCCCCCGCCGCAGCTCCTCGATTGCCTGCGTCAGCGGAACATGTTCCATCACCGCCGCCTTGACGATTTCCATCAGCCGCGCAAACGGAAATTCAAACGGAATCGTCGCAAATTCAACCTCATCATCGGGCGAAACCGCGTCCGGTGGCGTCACCGTGGCGCCCGAAGCCGCAACGCGGGTCCACCGGCCCACCGTCGAATAAAACCCCAGCTCCGCGGCATACGAGTTCCCAGCGTGGTCAACATGCGCAAACCAGTGCCGCGATTCCGGATGCACGTGGATTTCATAAATTGCATGCCCCGCCAGCCCCCCGGGGTAAATCCGCAAAACTAAATGGCCGTCCCCCGACCTGGCGTTCAGTCTCGCCTGCTGCTCCTGCGTCAAATCCCAATTGGCATAAAGCCAGTGCGGATCGCGCGCGGTCAGAAAAAGCTTTTTCGTCCCGTAACCCTCCGGCAGTTCCCCTTCGTCCGCACCCGCTCTCTCCACCGGCGGTTCCAGCCCAAGCGCATATTTCTTCCCCGGCCCGCCAGCAGCCAACACGCCCGTTTCGTCCCCTTCCAGCAGGATCTTCGGCACTTCGATCTTCTTTCGGCCCGCCGACACGCGACGAACCCGTGTCTCGGCGCTCACTTCCGGCCCCGGCGCCCGCGTCTTGGTGCGCCCTCCCTTTAAGGGAGCCGTAACGGCCCCGAGGGCCGAAGCAATGGAATCTTTGATTCTTTTGGCGGACGAACGTTTCGTCCTTGGCGGCGTTGGGTTGTCGCGATCAGTCATGGCAGCTTCGACAGGGTTTTCAGTCGCGTCTCGCTCGGGGCGGACATTGGTCTTCTTCTTTTCAATTAAAGCAGATGATTTCGTCTTCATACCGCACTTCCCTTACTTTTAGCATCACCTTCACTTCTGATTGTATAGCCAGAAACATTTATGCGCAATGGAAATCTTGCTTGTGAATAACTTTTTCTCAAAAGGTGCTTGCTAACGTCCGGAAAATAAGTATTTGATACCTTCGTCCTTGAGAATGAGCGCCCCTGATGCCAATCAACCCATCACGATATTTATCGTGGATGACGAACCGATGCTGCTCGACTTGGCCAAGTCCGTCCTCGGCTCTTCCAATTTCAGCGTGCGCACCTTTCGCGACCCCAAAAAGGCCCTCCTCGAATACGCCACCGCCATGCCGGAAGTCGTCGTCACCGATTACGCCATGACCGATATGAACGGCATGGATTTGACCCGCGAATGCCGCCGCATCAATCCCCGCCAGAAAATCCTCCTCATCAGCGGCACTGTGGACGAATCCATCTTCGCGGACGAACCCGTTAAACCTGACCTTTTCCTTGCTAAACCGTATCAAATACGCGAATTTGTGGAGACAATACAAAAACTCGCAAAAGGCTGAACATTAAACCATGAATCGGGCAAGAAATATCCGTCGGACCATCGTCATCCTGGTGATCGTCGTCGTCGTCGCCGCCGGCGCCGTCCTCGTTTTGAACCTGGATCGAATCGTCAAAACCGGCGTGGAAACTTACGGCCCCAAAATGACCGGCGTCACCGTCACGGTGGATGCGGTGCATATTGGCCTGCTCACCGCGTCCGCTAATATCAAGAACCTGGTCGTGGGCAATCCCCAGGGTTACCAATCCCCGCAAGCCATCAGCATCGGCGCCATCAGCGCCGGCATTGATCCCACTACCGTTTTCTCCCAGAAAACCAGAATCCGCTTCATTAAAATCGAATCCCCGCAAATCACCTTTGACGGCGGTTTGGGCGGCAATAATCTCGCCACCATCCTGAATAATGTGAATGGCTCCGAAGCCTCCGGCGGCCCTGCCGTCACCAACGCCGTCGGCAATCCCAAACCAGCCAAAAAATATGAAGTGGACGACCTCCTCATTACCGGCGCTAAAGTCAATGGCTCCATCGTCCTCTTTGCCGGCAGGGAAATCTCAATTCCCAATCTCCCCGTCCCCGAAATCCATCTGACCGATCTGGGCCAGGGAACCGGTGGCATCACCATGACCGATTTGACGCGCCGGATCCTTCAAGCCATCACCACTTCCACCATCAAAACCGTCGCCACCGAAGCGGCCAATGCCGGCAGCGGCGGCGAAAATCTCGGCAAACAAGGCATCAACAGCGTCAAAAAAGCCTTCGGCAATCTCCTCGGAAAATAGACAAGGCCGGCGCCCGAACTTGAATGTTTGTAGTTCCGCGTTCACGCGGCGCACCTCCCCGCCACACCCTTCCGCCTTCAAGCCGAACTCCGAACCAGACCCCCGAACTTGAGTGTTTGTAGTTCCGCGTTCACGCGGCGCACCTCCCCGCCACATCCTTCCCCCTTCAGGCCGAACTCCGAACCAGACCCCCGAACTTGAGCGTTTGTAGTTCCGCGTTCACGCGGCGCACCTCGCCGCCACATCCTTCCCCCTTCAGGCCAAACTCCGAACCAGACCCCCGAACTTGAGTGTTTGTAGTTCCGCGTTCACGCGGCGCACCTCCCCGCCACACCCTTCCGCCTTCAAGCCAAACTCCGAACCAGACCCCCGAACTTGAGTGTTTGTAGTTCCGCGTTCACGCGGCGCACCTCCCCGCCACACCCTTCCCCCTTCAGGCCAAACTCCGAACCAGACCTCCGCGCGCCGTTTTGCGCGCCCCGCAAAACATTTTCTTCTTTTTGCTTTTTGTTTTCTCTTGCTTCCGCCCCCTTTTCTCCTTATAATTCGGGCAGCCCGTAAACCTTATGTATTTTGGCGTTGATTATTACCCGGAGCATTGGGTCTATCCCTATGCCGGCAGTGCCGATAATCCCGAGGCTGCCTGGGAAAAAGATGCCGCCCTCATGGCCAAGGTGGGTGTCAATGTCATCCGCATCGGCGAATTTACCTGGGGCCTCTGCGAACCCGAAGAAGGCAAATACGATTTCCTCTGGCTCCGTCGCGTCATGGACATCATGGCCGTTCACCAAATCAAAGTCATCCTCGCCACCCCCACCGCCGCACCCCCGGTTTGGCTCGCCCAAAAACACCCCGAATATCCTCCCCCTCGACGAACACGGCCTCCCCAAACACGAAGGCACCCGCCGCGCTGTCTGCCTCACCAGCGATTCCTTCTGGGACTATTCCAAACGCATCGTCACCCAGATGGCCTCCGCCCTCGGCGACCATCCCCAACTCCTGGCCTGGCAGATTGACAACGGCATCGGCGCCCACGACACCGAGTTCTCCTTCAACGAAGCCACCCGCAAAGAATGGCACTCCTGGCTCGAAGCCAAATATGAAACCGTCGAACGCCTCAACGAACTCCTCGGCCTCCGCTTTTGGGGACAAACCGTCACCTCCTTCGATCAGGTCCCCATGCCCATGGCCGCCCCCGCCGTCCATAACTCCGCCTTGCTCCTGGACTGGAACCGTTTCAGCAGCGATACCATGGTCCAGTTCGTCAAAATGCAGGCCGACCTCTTGCGCTCTCTCTGCCCCACACTCCCCGTCACCGTCACCATGCGCGCCTTCCTCCGCAAGTTCGACCACTTTGACATGGCCGGCGTCGTGGACTTCGTCTCCATCGAAAGCAACCCCGTCACCCGCGCCAAAACCGCCGAACTCGCCTGCGATGTGGATTTCCTCCGCTCCTTGAAAAAAACCGACATCCGCGCGCCCAACGGCGATTCTGGATTCTGGGCTTTGGAACAAAAAGTCGGCCAGGGCACCAGCCAGGATGTCAACGCCCTCATGCGCCCGGGATTGATTCGCCTCTTCACCTACCAACTCGTTTCCCGCGGCGCCGCCGGCATTCTGTTTTTCCGCTGGCGTCAGCCGCGCATCGGCAACGAAAAATTTTACGGCGCCGTCCTCCCACACCATATCCAGGGCAATAGCCGGATTTTCATGGAAGTCAGCCAGATCGGCGAGGAACTCAGATTGCTCGCGCCCGTCCTCAAGGGCACCCGCGTCGTTTCCGAGGCCTGCATCCTTTTCACGCATGACAACGAATGGGCGTTGCAACAATCCATGCAGCCCAATAAATTCTACAGCCTCCGCGAACATATTCAGCTCATTTATAACGCCCTCCACGACCGCAATATCCCCGTGGAATTTGCGCGGCCAACCGACGATCTGTCCCAATACAAAATCGTCTTCGCCCCCTCCCTCCAGGTCCTCTCCTCGGCCGAGGCCGACCGCTTGAAACTCTACGTCCAAAACGGCGGCGTCCTCGTCGGCACCTTCAACACCGGCCTCGTCAACGAACATCACATCGCCCCCGATACCGGCTTCCCAAATGATTTGATGGACCTTTTCGGCCTGGAGGTCCTCGAGTTCGATCCCATCCCGCCCGGCGAGGAAAACCATCTTACCTTCAAAGGCGCCTTCCCGACCAGCCATCTCCATCCCGCCCGCATTTGGTGCGACATCATCGAGCCGAAGGGCTGCCAGATTCTCGCCGTTTATGCCAAGGATTATTACTCCGGCAGGGCCGCCATGACCATGAACACTTTTGGGTTGGGAAAAGCCATCTACATCGGCACCCTCAGCCATCAGCATTTCTATCATGATCTTGCCACCTGGCTCCGCCAGGTTTGCAGCCTCCATCCCCTGCTCAAAGTCCCGGAAAATGTCGAAGTCAGCATGAGGCAAAAGGAGGGCACCCGCGTTTATTTCCTCCTCAACCATCAGAACTCCCCCGTGCGCATCCAGTTTTACAAGCCCATGCACGATTTCCTCACCGGCAACACCTTCTCCGGCAACTTCGACTTGCCCCCGCACGGCGTCTTGGTCCTCGACGAACATCCTGAAGCCAAACCCGTCGCCGAACCCGCTTACTCCTGATCGGGCGGAACGGTCGGCAGAGATGCATCGGTCGAACGTCCGGAAAAATAGTCGCGCGGTTTGCAGCGACACGAATTACCGCGAGGTCGTGGAGTGCGGCGGCAAGCGAAGCGCGACGCCGCTTTGGAGAAAGCGCCAAAAGTTTCAACGGGACTTTTGCTCCTGGAGCGTTTCCATTTTGACGTGGCGCAAACATTCCTGTTCCGTGTTTCTCCTCAGAAAACGTTTGTAGTTCCGCGTTCACGCGGCCCCGGGCCTGCCCTCCGTAGCGCTTTTGGCGAAGGAGACCGGGCCTGCCCTCCGTAGCGCTTTTGGCGAAGGAGACCGGGCCTGCCCTCCGTAGCGCTTTTGGCGAAGGAGGGTTTCAATCTGCTCCCCGCTCGTTTGTAGTTCCGCGTTCACGCGGTCCCGGGCCTGCCCTCCGTAGCGCTTCTGGCGAAGGAGACCGGGCCTGCCCTCCGTAGCGCTTCTGGCGAAGGAGGGTTGAGTCATTCCTTGAACGCGTCCGTGCCGTCCTTTTTGCGGTTGCCAAAAATCCGCCGTGCCCTACGATTCCATCAATCTGCATGGCTGCGGGAATTTGATTCAAGTGAACCTGACCGATTACCACGCCAAATACTTTGCGCGTGAGCTGACAAAACGCTGCTCGTCCGATAGCCTTGAAAAACTTGCCGGGGCGGTCGCCGGAGCGCAGGTGGATTTGAATCCGCATCAGGTGGATGAGCGCCAATGAACCCGAATTTCGAATCTTGTTTTATTCGCGTCCATTCGCGTCCATTCGCAGTTGCAATTACGGGTGGAGTTTGCCGAAAGCGCCGCTGCCCATTGGACAACTGCAAATGATTTAACCGCGAATGAACACCAATGAACGCGAATAAACAACCAGAGAACAAGTCCGAGATGGTCCTGTATCAGACGGAGGACGGGCGGACGCGCATCCAGTGCCGGTTTGAAAATGAGACGGTCTGGATGACGCAGGCATTGATGGCAGAGTTATTTCAGACGACGCCGCAAAACATCACGCTGCATTTGCGAGCGATTTACGAGGAAGGCGAATTGGGTGAGGCGGCAACTTGTAAGGATTACTTACAAGTTCGATCCGAAGGCGGCCGGCCGGTTCAACGGGCGCTCCGGCATTACAACCTGGAAGCCATCCTCGCCGTGGGCTACCGGGTGCGTTCGCCGCGCGGCACGGCGTTTCGCCAATGGGCCACGGCACGATTGAAGGAATATCTGGTCAAGGGCTTCACGATGGACGACGAGCGGTTGAAAAATCCGCCGGGCAAGGGCCAGAAGGATTATTTCGACGAGCTGCTGGAACGCATCCGGGACATCCGCTCCTCGGAACGGCGGTTCTATCAAAAGGTGCTGGAAATCTACGCGACCAGCGTGGACTACGATCCGTCGGCGGAAGCGTCGCAGTTGTTTTTTGCCACGGTGCAGAACAAGATGCACTGGGCCACGCACGGTCAGACGGCGGCGGAGGTGATTCATGCGCGGGCGGACGCGGGCAAACCGCTCATGGGGCTGCTAACCACGCGGCCCGGCCAGCCCATCCATCGCGAGGACGTGGCGGTGGCCAAGAACTATCTGACGGAAGATGAGCTGCAGACGCTCAACCGGATCGTCAACCTTTACATCGAATACGCGGAGTTGCAGGCGCTGGAGCGGAAACCGATGACGATGCGGAACTGGATCACAAAGCTGGACGAGTTCTTGAAAATCTCCGGGCGCAAGCTGCTTGATCACACGGGCAAAATCTCCGCCGAAGCTGCCAAGACCAAGGCCGAGGCGGAATATGAGAAGTTCCGCGCGCTGGAAGCTGCCCAGCCATCGCAGGTGGAAAAGGATTTTGATGAGGCGGTGAAACATTTGCCTGCGCCCGCGAAAGGAAAGAAAAGGAAATGAACCACCACGTCAGTGCCATCGCCGGGCGCTTGAGCCTGCGCAAGCCGCAGCGAGATTCGCTGGAGATTCTCGACCGCATCACGGAAATTGTCCCGCCGCACAAGTCGGTGGATTTGAACGCGGCGTTGGAAATCATCCGTAGCGAATTCCCAACGGTCTTGCTTTCAACCCGCGCCCCGCTCGCGCGAGCAGGGCGACTCAATCCTCAATCCTCAATCCTCAATCCTAAATTCCCCATGAGTTTCAATCCGCTCCCCGCTCGTTTGTAGTTCCGCGTTCACGCGGCCCCGGGCCTGCCCTCCGTAGCGCTTCTGGCGAAGGAGGGTTTCAATCTGCTCCCCGCTCGTTTGTAGTTCCGCGTTCACGCGGTCCCGGGCCTGCCCTCCGTAGCGCTTCTGGCGAAGGAGACCGGGCCTGCCCTCCGTAGCGCTTCTGGCGAAGGAGGGTTTAGTCATTCCGCGAAGCGGCGTTTCTCCTCAGAAAAGGCGACTGACCTTTCTCCTTTGTTTCTTCTCTCCGCCTCCCCTTGCCAGCCGTTTGCAGGATCCCCCACCCGCGGGGTGGAACGGTCTGCCAGCACGTTATCGTCGCCAGCTTGCCGGCCATCCTGCTTTTGGCTTCGGCGTTCGATTTCAGCGCCACCGTTCGGCCTTGGGCGTTGCTCGTTGATTGCTGAACGTTCGCCCCCTCTCGCATTTTCACCGGACTCGCGTATCTCGCGTCGTTCGTGGTCAGAAAAGTGACTCGAACTCGAAAACTCGATCCGCCGCGTATTTTATCGTGTTTCGCGCTCGCGTTCATTTGTGTTCGTTCGCAGTTCATTCTATAGGGAAAAATGTTCAGAGATCGTGCTCAGTCACAGTCTCCCGGTCGCCGTTTCTGTATTCGGAAGTCGCCCCGCGCGCGGCGCCCTGCGTTTGCAGAAGCGACGTCAGCCCCGCGTTGCCTCGTCCCGCGGCAGGGGCCGGATTCGAAGTTCCGGAAACCCTTAGCAGGAGAGCGTTCAGTTCCTGGATGTCCGCCGGCTTGCTGATCAACGCATCCACCCGTGGAACATCCTCGCCGTCTTCCTTCATCATCTCCCCCCACCCGGTGAGCATTACCACGTGCGTATCCGGGGATTCCGACTTGATCGTTCGCACCACCTGCCGCCCGTCAACTCCCGGCATCCCGCGGTCCGTGATCACCGCGTGGAAGGGTTCGCCCGGCTCTGACGGTGCTCCGGAACACCGCAATTCCCTCATTCCCCGACGTCGCGCAGGTGACCGTGTGCCCAAACATCGAAAGTGAATCCTTCAGCATCTCCAGTACTTGAGGCTCGTCATCAATGCACAGCACCCGGAGCGATCGTTTGGTTTCGACTTTCGGCGCTGGAGCGGCAGGTGGCGCCTTTAAACTCGTGTCGGCAACGGGGAATGTCAGACGCATGCTCGTGCCCCGTCCCGGCGCGCTGTCAATTTCAATCGCGCCTTCGTGCCGATGGGTCATTCCATACACCATTGCCAATCCCAGCCCGCTGCCCCCGCGGTTGGATTTCGTGGAAAAGAACGGTTCCAAACATCTCTGCCGTGTGTGGTCATCCATCCCCACCCCGTTGTCCCGCACTTCAACCTGCAATTTCGGCGCGCCCGAATCCGAATCCTTAAGGCAGCGGGTGGCCAGGACAATAACCCCGCCCTCGGGCAGCGCATCAACCGCATTGAACATCAGGTTCGTCAGCGCTTCCCGCAAATCGCTCGGATCGCTTAACAGCATCGGCAAATCCGACCCCAACTCAAGCTGAACCTCGATCTTGACGCCGTCCCGTTGCGCCTGATCGCGCCAGCGCGGCCGCGTCATCTCCACCACTTCCTTCACAATCTCATTGATCTGCGCCTTGACCAAATGTTCCGATTCGGGCCGACGCCGATAGAACTCTCGCAGCCGGGCCACCGTGTGCGATATGTCCCGCGCCGCTCTCTCGATGGCCCTGAGATGATTCATGCTCGAATTCTGCAGATTCGTCTCCTTCTGGAGCAGCAACTGACAGTACCCCACTATCGGACAGAGCGCATTGTTGACATCGTGCGCGATCCCGCTGGCCATCTGGCCCAACGCCCGCAGCCGTTCCTGCTCGACCACCACCCGTTGCGTTTGCCGCAGTTCGTTATAGGCTATTTGAGACCCTTGCGTCAGCCGCACCTGCTCGTACAGACTGCTGCACCGCGCCTCCGTCGTGATGATCTTCGCCTGAAGTTCTTCTTTCTCCGATTTTACCTTCGAAATTTCCGCCTCGATCTTCTGCGAGTTGTATCGCACCTCCTCAAGCACAAGTACAATCATGCTCACCGCAATGAATAATTGCACAATGGCCGCGATCAAATATCCGGCATCGTAAAGGTCTTCCATGCCCTTTTGCTCCGTGAACGGATAGCTGAACAAATAAACGCCCCACAGGAAAAAACCCAACGACAGCATCCCGGCCCCAACGTAAGGCATTCTTTTTCGGACCCTGAAAAAACACACCGCGGCGAAGACGCTGCCGCCGCCAATCAGAATAAACACCGGCAGTTGCACCTGCACCTGATTCGACAGCACTTGCGGACTCACCAAATTCCATACCACCAAAAATAGCATAAACAGCCCAAATAACGCCTGGCGCACCGGTATCCCGACAAAACGCAGGCTTCCCCACAAAAGAAATACCGCCGAGAAACAGACACACCACTGCCTGAATTGAAAGTTCAGGCTGGACGATTGCCCGTCCAATTCGGAAATACCCAAAGTCAGCCAGAGCGCGTAGAACAGCCAGCCCGCCGTCCAGATGTTGAAATAATCGCGCTTGGTGTAGCGATTCAGATAAAAAAATAGTCCCACCAGCACCCAGACGCTTAATAGCGATACTATTAACGTCGCCTGTAGGTACTGTTGTGAATGACCAGGGCTAAAGTTCATATGTGTATTGTAATATGTATTGTAATTGCCATCCGTGTCTTCTACGCAACCCCCTGCTCGCAGTATTCATGCCGTCTTTCGTTGCCTTCTCAACCGCCCATTTAATAAGTGGGAGATGACGTAAGGGGTCTCTGGCTAAGTCTTTGAAATTCAATGTGTTTTGAAACAAATCCCCTCTCTTTAACGTGCTGCGCATCACAATGTTGTCTTATCCACGCCGTAAAACTTGTTCGTGTCCTGATCCGCAAACGAACAAAATTAGTTCCGCTTGGCATTTCGATCCCGTATAAAATATTTTTATCGCGCAAGTCGTTGATTCACAGCGGCGACGGAATTTCAAACGAAGGCCAAACAGGCCGTGATTAATGCCTTTATTGGCCGCTCCGGCGCGATGATTTATTTGCGCGGATGCCAATGATGCTTATTTGGACACGTCCCATTCTTGGATTCTCCAATCCGTTTTCAATCTCGCAATACGTAGCGCAAACATTCCTGTTCCGTGTTTCTCCTCAGAAAACGTTTGTAGTTCCGCGTTCACGCGGCCCCGGGCCTGCCCTCCGTAGCGCTTTTGGCGAAGGAGACCGGGCCTGCCCTCCGTAGCGCTCCTGGCGAAGGAGACCGGGCCTGCCCTCCGTAGCGCTCCTGGCGAAGGAGACCGGGCCTGCCCTCCGTAGCGCTTTTGGCGAAGGAGACCGGGCCTGCCCTCCGTAGCGCTTCTGGCGAAGGAGGGTTTCAATCTGCTCCCCGCTCGTTTGTAGTTCCGCGTTCACGCGGTCCCGGGCCCGCCCTCCGTAGCGCTTCTGGCGAAGGAGACCGGGCCTGCCCTCCGTAGCGCTCCTGGCGAAGGAGCCCGGGCCTGCCCTCCGTAGCGCTTCTGGCGAAGGAGGGTTTCAATCTGCTCCCCGCTCGTTTGTAGTTCCGCGTTCACGCGGTCCCGGGCCCGCCCTCCGCAGCGCTTTTGGCGAAGGAGACCGGGCTTGCCCTCCGTAGCGCTTTTGGCGAAGGAGACCGGTCCCGCCCTCCGCAGCGCTTCTGGCGAAGGAGACCGGGCCTGCCCTCCGTAGCGCTTTTGGCGAAGGAGACCGGGCCTGCCCTCCGTAGCGCTTTTGGCGAAGGAGGGTTGAGTCATTCCTTGACCGCGTCCTTGTCATCCACCCAAAAAGGTTAAAGGCCAAGGGACCAAAATTCGAATCCCGCTCTCTCCGTCAGTTTTAAATTTTCGAGGCTTGGGACAAGTTCGGTCAAGGAATTTACGGTCAATGGCAGAGGGGGTATTTTTTCTTTCCCCTCAATCAAAACGAGCGTATTGTGTTGGAGTGAAGGCATTGCAAATAGAATATCCCGAATCGTGGGCCGCCGCCGCCGGTTCAAGCGCCGAGCGGTTCGAAGGCGAGGCGCGCATGGCGCTCGCGATGAAGTTTTATGAAATGGGACGGCTGACGAGTGGGCAGGCGGCGCAGTTAGCCGGGGTTTCACGCGCTGTCTTTCTTTTGAGTTGTCTGCAATGGAACGTCCCGACGGTCGCCTGGGATTCCGACGAACTGGCGTCTGAATTCAAACCGTTTCCTTCGTGAGCCGCATCGTTTGCAATTCCGGCCCGCTGATTGCACTGGGGATTCTCGACAAACTGGACATTCTAAAATCGCTTTTGGGGAGGTATTGGTACCAGAAGCCGTCCAAAAGGAGATTGCACAAGGCGGGCCAAAGTTTATCGGGGTTGAAAATTTCCGGCGGGCGGAATGGATTCACGTTTTGCGGCCAAAGCGCAACGACGAATTGTTGGCGGCCTTGCTGGACGCCGGGGAAGCCGCCGTAATTGACCTTGCGCGCGAGCAGGACATTCGGCTTGTTTTGATTGACGAGCGCAAGGCCCGCAAAGTCGCCCGCGATATTTACGGCCTTCAACCCATCGGCACTGCGCGAGTGCTGGTCGAAGCCAAACGGAAAGGTCTGCTGACTGAAATTGCCACCTCGCTCAAGAAATTGCAACAAGAGGGTTATTGGATTCACGAAGACATCGTTCAAGTGGCGTTGCGAGAAGCTGGGGAAAGCAAATAAGTGCGGGGAGGAAGGGCGGATTTAACCGCGAATTGACGCGAATCATTTCCGTTTCCGTTGACGCGGCTCATCACATGATAAATCGCGCCTGGATATCCGAATCTCAGCTTGCGTGGCATAAACAAACACCTGCCACGCTCCCCAAAAATAGGTCCAGACTATAGTTTGACCCGAATGGCGCTTAGTTAGCATACAAAACTTTGGTACGCAATGACATGCGATAACGTTGCCTTTAGCGCCGTAGGCGCGACATATATGTAGAACCAGCCGCCTGAGAGTTCCAAGCTCCGTAGGAGCGGCATATTCCGATTCACAAGCCGCTGTATTTGAGCAAGTTGCGTGTTTCATTCCTTAACTAAGCGCCATTCTAGTTTGACCCCTATTCCGTGGGACCCCAACTCCGACATTAATCGGCACAACTGTTTCAATCCGCGCCCCGCTCACGCGAGCGGGGCGACTCAATCCTAAATCCTCAATCCTCAATCCTAAATTCCCCAAGAGTTTCAATCCGCTCCCCGCTCGTTTGTAGTTCCGCGTTCACGCGGTCCCGGGCCCGCCCTCCGTAGCGCTCCTGGCGAAGGAGACCGGGCCTGCCCTCCGTAGCGCTTCTGGCGAAGGAGACCGGGCCTGCCCTCCGTAGCGCTTCTGGCGAAGGAGGGTTTCAATCCGCGCCCCGCTCGCGCGAGCGGGGCGACGTTCGGTCACTACGCGTCTATCCGTACCTATGCACGGTTTCAATCCGCGCCCCGCTCACGCGAGCGGGGCGACTAGCACGCCCTCGCCGCGAACACCAAAACCCCGCGTGTTTCAATCCGCGCCCCGCTCACGCGAGCGGGGCGACCGGCCGCGGCCTCTCCCAACGCGAGTCCCGCGATGTTTCAATCCGCGCCCCGCTCACGCGAGCGGGGCGACTCGCCACCGAGGTTCGCGCCTACCAATCCGAACGCGTTTCAATCCGCGCCCCGCTCACGCGTGCGGGGCGACCGTTTGTCCAACGGGATACACCGGTTCTTATAGCGTTTCAATCCGCGCCCCGCTCACGCGAGCGGGGCGACTCACTGAAGCTCCGGATGACGGTCAGCTTTACGGAGTTTCAATCCGCGCCCCGCTCACGCGTGCGGGGCGACTCGACAGATCAAGCTGATGTCGCCGTCATAACCCGGTTTCAATCCGCGCCCCGCTCACGCGAGCGGGGCGACTATCGCGCCGTTTCTCCTGCCTGGCGTTTGAAATGTGTTTCAATCCGCGCCCCGCTCACGCGAGCGGGGCGACACAAGTCAAATCCCGATTCGCGAACAATCCCGGCCTGTTTCAATCCGCGCCCCGCTCACGCGAGCGGGGCGACTCAGCCCTGTATCGGACTTAGACGACCAATCACTAGTTTCAATCCGCGCCCCGCTCACGCGAGCGGGGCGACTCTTCGCTCTATTGTTCATATCAATTAGTGCATGGTTTCAATCCGCGCCCCGCTCACGCGAGCGGGGCGACTCGAACGGTCGCTCTTTGACGACCTGCCTGCTCGCGTTTCAATCCGCGCCCCGCTCACGCGAGCGGGGCGACCGTTTCGCGCCTTGCGATGTTGCCGCGGTAGGTTCGTTTCAATCCGCGCCCCGCTCACGCGAGCGGGGCGACCCGTTTAACAGGTCGTTGACTGAGTTTAATAATCGTTTCAATCCGCGCCCCGCTCACGCGAGCGGGGCGACGCTGCAGTCTACCGATAGCGCAGTCTGTTTCAATCCGCGCCCCGCTCACGCGGCGGGGCGACTGACTGCGGCAATTGGCGTCGATGTTTCAATCCGCGCCCCGCTCACGCGAGCGGGGCGACCAGGAGCGCTGACGTTGCGAATTGTAACGTTTCAATCCGCGCCCCGCTCCGCGGCGGGGCGACTCTGCCTTTCGGCCAATCGGCGTTCCGAGATGTTTCAATCCGCGCCCCGCTCACGCGAGCGGGGCGACACGCTCACACGGTCAACGCGCTGCACACGTGACGGACAACGTCGTATCGCGTTTCAATCCGCGCCCCGCCCACGCGGGCGGGGCGACTGCGGCCTCCCTTTCGGTTGAGCCGCAAGCACTTTCTAGCCCCTTTTCGCCAACCTGCCAATCCTTCTCGCGCAAATACATTCTGCTTTGTCAAAGAACGATGGAAAATGTCCGTCATTATTGCGATTGCTCCCCGCCGCGAAATCCCGGTTGCCAGGCCGTCACTTATGGTTCGCGGAACGGTGTTCATACAATCAGCGGTTCGCTCAGATCCAATGGCTTTTCCACGCCATGATGCTCGATGCGTTGCACCGCCTTTTCGTCCAGATAATAGAACCGCAGCGAGTCTTCGTCCGGCTTAATTTCCCGGAGCAGGCGGTCGCGCAACGATGCCCATTCCGTCTGGCCCACCTGGCATTCAAAAACGCTCTTTTGCACGCGCACGCCGTAATCTTCGCACGCCCGCGCCACGCGGCGCAAGCGCCGCTGTCCCGCCTTCTCCACCGTGGAAACATCATATGTAATCAAAATCAGCATGGCCTTATTTCGGAACGAACGGAACGTAATCCGCAATGTCACCCCGCAAACACCGGGCCAGCACCCGCGCCTGCACAAACGGAAATTGCGCGATGCGAAATTCCTGTTCCAGCAACGGATGCGTCAGCTTCTCCTGCTTGCGTTGCTGATAGGCGGTAATGACCGCTTTGCGCCCGGCATCCGTGAATTCCACCGCGCCGCCCTCGCGCACGCGAAAATGTTCCCGCCCGATTTGCTGCCGGTTGACCAGCGTCACCGCCAGCCGGTCCGCCAGCCACGGACGAAATTCCTCCATCAAATCCAGCGCCAGCGCCGGACGGTTCGGGCGGTCGGCATGAAGGAACCCGACAAACGGGTCGAGGCCAATGCTGGTCAACGCCGCGATGCAATCATGCCGCACCAGCGCGTAGAGAAACGACAGCAGACAATTGATGCGGTCCCGCGGCGGACGGCGGCTGCGGCTGGCAAACGTGAAATCCTCCCGCTGCTGTTTGAGCAACAAGCTGAACACGCCGAAATAAGTGGCGCCGCCCATGCCTTCCGCGCCGCGCAAGCGTCCAGCGCGCCGGCTCTGCCGCAAGTCCTCAGCCGTCCAGCGGCCCAGTTCCTGAATTTGGCGCGCCAGTGCGTCGGTCGCTTCCGTCAACTGGGCGCGTTCGTCGGCGGAATCCGTTTCACGCGCGGCGCGCAGCAGCGAATTGCGGCTGTTCTGAAGCTTGCCGGCAATGATTTGCCGCGCAATGGCCGCGCACTTGGCCGCGTCATCGGCGGCGCGGAACTGCGCCCGCCGCAACGTCACGCTCGTATCCGCCACGCCCGTCATCCGCGCCTGAAGATAGCCGTACTCGCTCAGGAAATTCACCGCCACGCCGTGTTCCCAGCATAAATCCAGCGCGGGCGGGCTGATGCGTGCTCGGCCCAAACACGCAGATGGATTCCAGCATGTGAATCGGGATGGACAATTTCTTCCAGTCCGACGCCCGTTCGCGGGTGCGTTCCGCAGGCGGCAGATCGTCCGGATACACCGGCACTTCCACTTGAAGCGTCAGATGGTCCCGCGCCACATAACTGCCGTGCGTGGTCAGATACAGCGTGTTTTGTTGAATCTCTGGCATCGGGGATTTTAAATTTTAAATTTCAGTTTTTTAAATTTCTAATTTTAAGATTTTGAGATTTCAGATCAAGCCGCGCTCCTCCGCATCTTTGCGCAACGGATGGCCAGGCGGCAGCTTCCGCAGCAGTTCCTTCTGAAAGGCGTCCGCGCGTTTCCTTTGATCGTCCGCCTGGCGCGATTTGTCGTTCAAATGTCGCTGGCCTTTGATCTCCGAATTTTGCAGTGAGTCCGCCCAGGCGCGCAACTGGCGCGAGCACGACTCGGCCAGGGATTTCAAATCTGAAATTTGCGATTTGAGATTCCGCTGGCCAGCCAGCCTTGTGGGCACGGCGCTTTTTCAAACAGACCATCGAGCGCGCCTCGCCCGCCGAACCGCGCGCGATGTAGATGAACGCCAGCAACTCATTCGTCGTGCCCCGCTCGAATCCCTCGGCAATGTTGTTGGACACGGACAAGGCGGCGCGGTCCAGTTGGTCGCGAAAGCCCCGGCTCGCGTGGAACGACTCGTTTTCCAACAGGTCTTCAGTGGCATCATACAGGTCGGCCGCCGTCAGCCACACGGGCAGGTCTTCAAACCGTTTGTAGGTCATGGTCTATTGAGATTTCGAGGTGATGGTTGTTTAAGATTTTAAAAATTGGAAATTTCAGATTTGAAATACTTGTCTGGCCAGCCGTTCCGCCCGGCTGTCATCGCTCGCGGCTTTAGGCAGACAAATTTCAAACAACGAACACTCCTCGCAGGCCGGTTTGAAAGCCGCCGCGGGCAGCCGGGGAGTTTGAAATTTTAAATTTGCGATTTCAGATTCGCGAAGCAGGCCGCGCAACTCCGTCAAAGAACGTTCAACCAAACCCCGCAGTTCAGGCGTGAAAACGACTTCGCGCCGGCGTTTGCTCGCGGCGTGAAAAACCGCGCCGCAGTCAACGCGCCGACCGAGCATTTCTTCCAGACACAAAGCCTGCGCGCAAAGCTGCGCGTCGTCATTCTCAAAAGCCCGGCGTTTGCCTTTTTTGTATTCCACCGGCACGAGCGAGCCGTCGGCATGTTGTTCCACCACGTCGCATTTCCCGGAAAGCCCCAGCCGTTCCGACCAAACCGCCAGCGCGCGCAAAAGCGTGACACCTTTGGCGACTTCGTAACCCGGCAAATCCGCGTGCTCGTGAACGATGTCACCCAGGACGGTGTGTTTGTTTTCAGAGCGAACGCCTTCAATTTCCTTCAACGCCGCCCGGCGCGGGCAATAGAGAAAATCGTTCAGGAGCGAGAGGGGCAGTGATTCCGGCATTTCATCCTCCAGTTGGAATGTGGGGGAAACCGCGCGCCCCATGCCAGAAGCGGACAATATCAATGCATTGCTCGTCGCGCCGCAGCCGGTAGATGATGCGATACGACCGGCAAATCACCTCGTGCAGATTCGGCTGCTGGAACTCCGGCACGACGCGCCCGACTTCCGGGAATCCCGCCACACTTTCGGCCCGCGTGATCAATTCATAACCCATACGGGCGGCGGCATCGGAATTGTGCCGGGCAATGTAGCGGACAATGTCCCCCAAGTCCGCCTGCGCCGACGGGGCGATGATTATTTTCCAGCCCACGCGGCGATTTTGGCTTTGACCTCCTCAATCGGAACGCCTTCGCCCCGATCCAGTTCGGCCAGGCCTTGTTCAACCGCCTGCCGGAATTCCAGCTCGTAAATGGCATCAACGAGCGTGGCATCCGGCGGCAGCTTTTCCGCCACATCCAACAGTATTTCTTTCGCACTCATCGTTTTAATATGTAGCTGATATTTCTGACAAATGCCAGTCTGCGCCGCTTTATAGTGACGCCAGGTGCAAGCGGCAATTTTACTTTGCTTCTTTAATTTCCCAAACAAGGCGACGAGCGACAAGCATCTTCGCCTTGTTCAGTTTGCCTTCAATTTCCTTCAATGCCGCCCGGCGCGGGCAGTAAAGAAAAAAATTGTTGAGCAGCGAGAGGGGCAATAGCTCGCGCTCCGGCACAGCGACGCATTGCGATTTGGCATTCTCGGTCACAAAAGTTCGAGCAACTTCACTTTTGCAGGCGGGTTGCTCCGATCAATGGTGACCTTCGGTCTGTAATCGTCAAATGATCTGGCGATGCCGACCTTGGGAACAACTACCCGTTCAAACAACTTGTGCGCGGGCGCATTACCGAGCATGGAGTCGTGTTTGAAAACGACGAGCTTCTGCGGTGTGAGACGGCGGGCAGCCGAAACATCGGAATCCATCATCGAAGGTTGAAACGATTCGTCTTCGCTCGCCCGGCCACACAGGGCACGGAAAAGCAGATTGAGGTCTTCGTCAGTGAACTTTGTCTGGTGCGCGAGGTGTGCGGAAACGAATCCGTGGCAACGATAAAGGCCATAGGGAATCCCAGCCTTGCGGCCCATTTCGGTGGCTTTCTGTTCGTCAGTGCCACAGACGCGGGTTATGGAAATATCCAGAGACAGCACGGGATCAATGCTTCGCGCGAACGAAATTTGCACTGGACCACGCAATTGTCCCGCATTGGGGCCGGTGGAAAGCACAGAGCCAAAAGTGCGGATGTCAAAAAACGTCTTGCAGAGCCAAGCTTGCAGCGTCGCAATGTCGTCACGGGTTCGCGCTTTTGACTTTTCCTTCTCCTCTTTCTCGTCCTTGCCGCGCTCAACACCGGTCTCCTTACATGCTGTCCGGATGTTTTCGTTTAATACAGTCCCCTGCTTGACGTGTAGGTCGAAGCCGTCGGACGGAATCAAATTCCCTTCTCCGTCTGGTTTCGCTTTGGCGAGATAGATGTAATTGCGAATTTTGCGTTTTAGGGCCACATCAGATACGAGGCCTTGCATCGTTTGCGGGTCGAGTCGCGGCGCATTGGCCGCATCAGGGTCGCCGTTGGGGTTGCCGTCTGCGCAATCAAATAGGTAAACGAAGTCGTAACGATTCTTGATAACGTTATTCATGTTAATTTTTGTTTTGCGGTTAAGGGGTTTCGTCGGTGATTTGTCCGGCCTTTTTCTCGATTTCGGCTTCTTCGCGCCGTGCACGGTATTCGGCAAGCTGGCAGTAATAGCCGAGAGCAAGCGGCCTTGATCCTCCAGACCCAGCGTCTGCGGCAACCCGGCCTGAGCCTCAATCCGCTCGCAGAGAGCCTCGATTTCCTTCTGCTTGTTGGTGCCAGATCCGGGAAAGCGGTCGTTCGCCTTCTTAAGGTAAGCCCGGCACTTTGGTAAATAGCGGACCAAGAGTAGTGGCGGGCCGGGTGGCCACGCCGCCGTAGGTCCGCTCCGCGATGCTCGCGCCGACTTTGCCCAGCGCAAGCAGTTGAAGCCGTCCAAGAACGGCGAATAGTTGACCCACAAATAAGCAACGTCTTTGGAGTTGGGATCAGTTTTTCGCTCATTGTGTGATGTTCCTTTCTGTCGGGTGAACTAAGAGACAGAGTTTGATGAGGGCAAAACGGGAAGGAAAAAAAGGTTTCCGCTGACCGGCTTCATCGCCGCCGGAGACGCGGTCCACCGTCTCCCGGCGCAGTGCGGCATGAAGCACCGAAGACGGCAGCGGATATGACGGACCAGCCAGTGCCGAATGCATGAGGATAGCCGGGAACTCTGGAGGCAACTTTTCAAAGTCAGGTTTCCCATCCTTTTCCGGGACGAGAGTTGCCAAAAGCGACCAGAGTTTGAACGCACACTTGGTGGAAGATGGGGTAGCATAGTAATCAACAATGGATAACTGCTCAAACCATCTCCCGATATGCTGCTTGATGTAAGGAACTGTTGATTCCAGCCAGTCACGAACAACGATGCGCGCACCGTTTCCCGACAGGCTGACTGCATAGTAGGCGTTAGAGTCCCGGCTTGCCACCGGGCTGCCTTCGTGAATTGACTTTAACAACTGTGCGACCTCCTCTGGGTTGGCGCTGGCGAGAGTGTCCACAGGATCAAAATCGACACGTCGGCGAGTCCAATGCAGACAGATTGTTTCGTTGAACACGAGACCTTGTCGGCGGCTCTTGGCGATGAGATCGTCCAACGCTGCTTTAACAAGCCCTTCTGCGCGAGACTAGATCGGGTAATTCTCGGCTTTCTCCAAGCCGAAGGAGCAGAACGCAGCCTCATTCCCAGAAATTAGAATGGTATCTTGCGCGCCAATTCCTTTGATTTTGTTTGCTGTGCTGACGCAATCCGCCAAGACACCGGTGACGAGGCACATTCGTTTTTTGTCCCTGACCAGCCACGACATTTTGTCGCTGTTGCCGCCAGAACGACACTACTTCGGGATTTTCGAGCGGATTGACTCCTTCGACTCCAAAAATCATATTGTCGTCAGGCGACGCATTTTCTTCACCGAGCCGTTTTCTCAACCGACCCAACTCCGCGTCGTTCCCCAGAAACGCTAGCAGAGGCTGAAGCAATGACACAGCGACACCAGCCTCAACGGCTCGCTTGATCAAGCTACGGAAATAGTTCTTGCGAGCGATAAACTAGCGGATCCATGGACACCTGATTTAGGCCGTCGAACAGAAATACTCGTTGAACCGTGTCACACAGAAAATAAGACTTCGCCTTTTCGAGCGAGCGGACCGAAATCTCTGTTTACGTCGGTGTAGGGCCGCCTGTTTTCTTCAACTCCCACCTTTTGCCGACGCGAGTCTTCAGCTGGAGCAGTTCGCTCAGCGTGCCGCTCTTTGATACTTCGACTTGCCACGCCGCTTTCTCCCAACGGAAATCGGGATCAAAGAACTCCGGGTCTTCATCAATTCGCCGATCAGCATACGCAACCAGAGCTTGCAGCATCATGGGGCACCTCCGAGTTGCGCTTTGACGGTGGGCCAATCCGCGGGAGCGAGGCCTTGCCTTGCTCCACCAGCACGCCGTCCTTGATCTCGGCGCGGAACAATGTGATCTGCGGTTTGGCTTCGATTTTGCCGGGTTTCTGGTCACACGAAACATCAAGGTCGAAAACGTCGTAAAGCATCGGTCCCAGGTCGGTATCCAAATTTCTTGCCGCG
>CAVWKA010000009.1:0-113767 GCA_963755515.1 uncultured Verrucomicrobiae bacterium
CGCAGATAGGAAACAGCGGGCCGCTCCCCGGCAAATCCCGGAGGATTTCCGCCACTTCGTCATCGTATCGCATGATGGCGATGGAGCCGGTCTTTTTGCGCGCGAAACTGATGACGTTGTGTTCCCAATCAATGTTTTCAGCTTCGAGTCCCGCCAGATCGGACTGCGACGCGCCCAGATGCCACGCCAGTTTATAGAACGCCTTGCGTTCGGGATTCAGTTCGCGGGTGACGATGGCCTGATGTTCCCCCAGGTGATGGCGCGTTTGTCCTTGAACTGGACTTCCGGCCACTGGCGTTTCGGGATGACCGGCCACGGTAGCCAGTCATGTCCAGGGCGAAGTTGTGGATGCGCCGCAAATAGACATTGGTCGAAACTTTCCCGGTTTCGAGCACGCTCAAAAAGTTTTCCGGCCTCGTTTCCAAAATTGGCAGGTGCCGAATCAAGTCAAATGCCTTGTCCCTCACGGCGGTCTTCCAGCGGTGCTGGTTCGCGCCTTTTTTGGTGACCATCACGTCCATGACGAACTGCCATGTCCGGGTGGCAATGCGGTTGTCGCTGGCGGCGAGATAGGCGCTGGCAATTTGCAGGTTCAGCACCGGCTGGCGTTCGGAATTGTTTTTGGCTTCGATGAACTGGCGGGCGTCGTCGGCATTGGTGGTGCCCAGGCTTTCCGTTTGCCGGTCGTGGTGTCCAGCAGTAGTAGCGTCCGCCACGGATTCCCGGCGATGAGACGGTATCGTTTTCTCATATGTTTTCAGCACCGCGAGAATAACTGAGGCTGAATCCGAACAGGTAGCAGATAGGCGGCGGATAATCCGGACTATGCTGGTTGCCTACGGATAATTAATTGCTGGCCCTTTTGGTGTCCGTTGTGGACTCTGATCCCAAGTCCTTGCCGCACACACGGTTTAGACTGGAGGCCGAGGGTCGGAATCGAGCGCCTTGGCCGAAGCCTTGCCAAAAGCCAAAAATTCTCGCGGCTCAGCGCTGCATCTTTTCTGTCAACGATCCAGTCAATGGCCGGGCCGTTCGGCCTCCCGCCACTCTCGAAGCTTCGATTTGGCCAATTGGATTTGTTCCGGTGTGAATTTTAAACTGTTTTCGACTCGTTCGATTATCTTCTCGGCGCGTCGAAGGTCGCCGCAGGTCCGGCCATAGACTTCGGCTATTTTAAGGTTTGTTTCAAAATCATCAGGGCTTCGTTTGATATTTTCCTCCAGAATTTCAATCGCCGTGCCCGGATAACCGGCGGCGACCAGTTCCTCCACGGATTCCGGCAAAACGGCCGCTTTCGGCTCGATTTTCTTTCGCCCCCATTCGTGGATCGAGCGCGCGGCAAATTCGATGCAGGCCGAAGAAACGTGCGGTTGCTTTTCGAGCGAGCGGAGAATCTCCGCCGCCTTGTCGCCTCGCCGCAAATCCCGGGCGTAAATTCGCATCAACATCAGCGCCGCATCCGCACTGGCGGGATTTTTCGCCAGCGACGATTTCAAGATGGTTTCCGCTTCCGCGAACTTCCCTTCCTCGCACAGGCGATGCGCTTCTGCCAGCGGCGCCGGGGTTTGGACGCGTTCATGCGGAACGCCCGCGCGGTCCAGCAGGGCGTCGAGCGCCAGAACATTGGCTTCGCCCGAGGCCCGGAGCCATTCCGCCAATCGCGCCGCGTCGCCACGCCGTCCTTCCCGGAGCAGGCTGGCGACCCGTTCCAAATTGTGCCCGCTTTCATCGGGGTCAAATTCACGGCGGCTGCTGGCGAAACCTGTCAAATGATGAAGCCCGCGCGAAAGCATCTCCGTCACACAACCCGCCCAGAGGATTGCCATCAAGGCGCAAATGGCGAGAAGGATCGGCACTGAAGCTTCCGCACCGGGCAATAGCAGCAGAATGGCCAAAAGCAGGAGCGTGACGGAGCAACGGGTAAGTCTCCGGATGAAATCACCCCGATTGTTATCGTTCGTCAACTTCGAGTCGTAGCCGCTCGTGAACCAGACCGCGGCCACGACCAGCGCCACCAATGCGATGTCTGAAAGTATTTTCATTCGCAGTGCTCGCCGCCCCAAAGCGGCATAAAACAGGATCAATTTGAGGGCTGATTGTTGGATGAGAATTAAATAGGATGTAGCCGATGAGCGCAATAAAATCTGGCCGGCCGAAACTGTTTCTGACGGCGGAATGGCGTTATTTGGCGATGCTCAATTATGAAATCAATCCCGCGTCGGTCGCGTCTTTGGTTCCCGCCGGAACCGAATTGGATTTTTGGAACGGCCGGACCTATGTCAGCCTGGTCGGGTTCCTGTTTCGCGACACTCGCGTCGGGGGGATTCCGGTTCCGTTTCACCGGCATTTTGAAGAAGTTAATTTGCGGTTTTATGTCCGGCGCAAGGCGGCCGATGGTTGGCGCCGCGGCGTCGTCTTCGTCAAGGAAATCGTCCCGCGAAGAGCGGTCGCTTTTATTGCGCGGACATTCTACAACGAAAATTACGTCGCGCTGCCCATGACGCATCACATTGAAAATGATCGCGCGGACGTTGCGTCGGTTTTCTACGGCTGGCGATTGAATCGCCGCGAAAACTTTCTAAAGGTGGTTCCCCGTGGCGCGGCGCAACTGCCGGCCGCTGGCTCGTTGCCGGAATTTATCACCGAACATTACTGGGGTTATGCGGCGCAGCGCGACGGCTCAACCAGGGAATATCTCGTTGAGCATCCGCGCTGGAGCGTTTGGGAGACACAGGCGGCGGAGCTTCGTTGTGACGCCGCCGATTTATACGGAAAAGCCTTTTGCGAGTTTTTCAAGAGTCCGCCGGCTTCGGCTTTTCTCGCCGATGGCTCGAACGTGAAGGTTTATCAGGGCGCCACGCTGAAATGATTATTTCTTCAACAGCGACCCCAACAAATCTATCGGCAGCGGCAGAAACGTCGTGGTGTTATGTTCGCCCGCCATCTCGCGCATCGTTTGCAGATAGCGCAATTGCAGCGCCATCGGTTCTTTGGCCAGGACTGCGGCGGCCTGGGCCATTTTTTCAGCGGCCTGGAATTCGCCCTCGGCATTGACAATCTTCGCCCGGCGCTCGCGTTCGGCTTCGGCCTGCTTGGCCATCGCGCGTTTCATGCTGTCGGGCAGCGACACGTCCTTGATTTCCACCGCGGTGACCTTGATTCCCCATGGCTCAGTCTGACGATCAATGATTTCCTGCAACTTTTGGTTGATGACGTCGCGTTGCGAAAGCAATTCATCCAGTGCGGACTGTCCCAGCACACTGCGTAATGTCGTCTGCGCGATCAGCGATGTCGCCTTCCAGTAATTTTCAACCTTTACCACGGCGGCATTCGGGTCCACCACCCGAAAATAAATTACGGCATCCACCGTCGCCGGCACGTTGTCGCGCGTCATGACTTCCTGCTTGGGGACGTCAATCGTCACCACGCGCAAGTCCATCCGGACAATGCGGTCCACGATCGGGATCAAAAAGATCACCCCAGGCCCCTTGGCGGCGATGAGTTTGCCGAGCCGGAAGATCACGCCGCGCTCGTATTCGCGCAAAATTTTCACCGCGGCGGACAGGATGAAAATCGCGACAATGATTAGCGGTATGAAGAGCGCCATGGCGCCGCCGAGAAGATGAAGAAGGGGATTGTCCATAATTTTTTTCAGGTTGTTGATTTCAGCTAATTTCAGCTAATTTCAGATTTGTTGATTTCAGCTTATTTCAGCTAGTTTTTGGTTTTACTTTTAAAGTCAGTCCTTCAATGCCCGTGACTTCAACATTTTGCCCGGCATCAACGGGCGTTTCGCTGACGGCGTTCCAGAGTTCACCTTCGATAAATACCTGTCCCCCGGAGGAGTCAATGCGCGATTTCGCGGCGACGGTTTTGCCAATCATCGTTTCCGCGCCGGCGTGCTTGGGCAAAAACTGCGCGCGAATTCCCTTGCTGACGAAGAACACAAAAAACGCCGCGGTGACGAGCGTTGCTGAAATCGCCCAAGTCATGGGCAAACGATACACCATCGGCTCGTGTTTGAATAGCATCAATACGCCCAGGAAAAACGCGATGATGCCGCCTCCCGTCAACACCCCGTGCGTCGGCGCATAGATGTCCATCACAAAGAGCGCGACGGCAAAAATAATCAACGCCACCCCTGCGGCGTCGAGCGGCAAAGTGGCCGACATGTAAAGGAGGAGGATGATGGCCAGGACGCCCGCGACGCCGGGAAGGATGGCGCCCGGGTGGCTCAATTCCGCGATGATGCCGTAAATCGCGATGAGCATCAGCAACATCATGACTTCGGGTTGCCAGAACACCTGGAAGAATTTCTCGCCAGCGGTCATGGGAATGGCCACCACTTCCGCGCCGGTAGTCTCAAGAGTCTGGTCGCCGGCCTTACGTCCGTTCAATTGTTTCAGCAAATCGGGAATGTTCGTCGCAATCAGGTCAATCACATTCATCTTGAGCGCCTCTTCCGACGTAATGGCCTTGCTTTCCCGGACGGAGGATTCCGCCCATTCCACGTTGCGATGCCGTTTTTCCGCGATGGTTTGCATCACCTTGGTATAGGCGTTTTCGACCTTCTGCATCATGATGCTGTTGGTGCTTTCGTCCTCGTTGCCCATGTCCACGGGGTGCGCCGCGCCGATCGTGGTATAAGGCGCCATGGCCGCGACGTCCGCGGCCAGCGTAATATAGCAGCCGGCGCTGCCGGCCATCGCGCCTTCCGGCGAGACGTACACGACGGTGGGGACCCGCGACGAATAAAAGTCTTCAACGATATCGTTCATGGACGTGGCCAGGCCGCCGGGGGTATCCAGTTGAATGATGAGGCACTGGTCGTTTTGGTCCGCCGCCACGTTGAGCGCGCGGGAGATGTAATTGGCCGTGGCTGGGCCGATGGCGCCGTCAATTGTAATCAGTCCCACTTGCGTGGCCCGGAGCGTGGCTGCGCAGAGAATCACCGCAATGGAAATCCAAAGCTTCACGAATCATTAAATCCTATCAGAAGCCGCGCGGGATGCAAAAGGAAATGCAAAATGATGAATGAGGAAAATGATGATTGGCGATGCGGGAAAAAGGCGGAGGAGGGAGGGCGCTTTTTACATTTGCCTCGAACGCTGGAGGGCTTAACCTGTCCATCCTTAAATGAAACAGATTTTCGCGATATTAGTGATCCTTGGATTGACGGCGTTTGTCCGGGCACCCGCGCAGAATTCGGCGCAAGTGGTCAGCGTCGAGATTACTCTAGACCAAAGCCAGTTTTTGCCCGCCGAGGCGCTTCCTGTGACGGTTCACGTGTTCAACGTGTCCGGTCAGACTCTCCATCTGGGCGCGGCCCCGGATTGGCTGACGTTTAGCGTGCAATCCCTGGACAACAATAATTCCGACGTGGCCAGGAATTCCCAGCCCCCGGTGACGGGCGCGTTTAATTTAAGTTCCTCGGACGTGGCGATCAAGCCTGTGGACATCGCGCCTTATTTCAATTTGAAGGAAACGGGGCGTTATCGGGTCACGGCCTTCGTTCACATTCCTGAATGGAACACGGACATTTCCAGCCAGCCGGTGGAATTTGATATTATTGACGGGGCGGAATTGTGGTCTCAGGCGTTTGGCGTGCCGAAGCCGGCGGGCATGAGCAATGGGCCGCCCGAGGTTCGCAAATACGTGTTGGAAGAGGCGAATTATCTGCGGAGGCAATTGCGGCTGTATTTGCTGTTGACCGACGACAGCGGGGGGCGGGTTTTCAAGGTGTCGGCGATTGGCCCCATGGTCTCGTTTAGCCGGCCGGAAGCGGAACTGGATTCGGACAGCAATTTGCACGTGCTTTATCAAAGCGGCGCGGAATCGTTTCTCTATACAGTCATCAACCCGGAGGGCAATATAACGCAACAGGCGGTTTACGATTATTCGACCACCCGCCCGGAATTGAGCCTGGATGCCGCCGGACATATCGTGGTGGTGGGAGGCGTCCGGCGGGTGAAGCCTGCGGAACTGCCGATCATATTGCCACCGAATCAAGTAGGCGGACCGTCCAACAGTCCGTAGTCCGCGGGCGGGAGGGCGGCGTGGAAAACGGGGATGGGAGATGGTGGATGTGTTACTGCACCAGGTCTTCGCGGGAGAGGACACGCTTTTGCATTTCATTGATGATGACGCGCACGCGGTCGAGGACCATGTCCTGCGTTTCGCCCAGGGCGTGGGATTTTAATTCCACGCGCACGGTGGCCAGCGGGTCGCCATTGCGGTCGTTCAGCGGATAGTCCACCGCGACGGTGCCGCGCCCACGACCATAGAAAACCGCGCCATTTTCGTATGTCTTTTTTTCCGCGTCAGTTCCCAGGCGCCCAATTTCCGTCTTATCTTTGCTGGCAATTATTTTCATCCGGCCCTGGTCGTCCGGCATGTAAATCCGCAGGCCTAAAATCCTGGGATATTTTTCCATAATGCCATTGATGAGGGCTTGGGCCGGCGAAAGAACCGGCGTGTATTCAATGGTGGTATTGGCGAAATAACTGACGGCGTCGGACTTGGTCCAAAATCCGATATTGCCCTCTGAAAAGGAAGTGTCTTCGAGCGGGGGACAGGCGAGTTGGCCGTCGTACCAAAAGATAATCTGATCGCCGTCACATTGCACAGACAGCGTGTGCCAGACATTCGTTGTAATGTTCAGGTCCGGCCCAAGAAAGTTACCGCGCAGGCCGTTGACGACCTTGTAAAATCGGAGATTGTGGCCGAGGGCGCTGGCGCGGACGACGTAGAAATTGGAGGCATTTTGATAACGAAAGACGATTCCGGCCATTTGTTCGGCGGCGCCGCTGACGATTTTAAATTCCGTGGTGACCTTGAAGTTTTTGAAGGTGGCGCCATCGTAAATCAGCATGGGAAAATGTTCATCGGTCAGGTCCTGGCTCAATTGCGCCAGCACGTGGCGGGTGGGAACGGAGGTCGTTGGCGTCATTTGGGGCAGGAGCGGGGCGAAGGCCACCGGCGCGGCATCGGCGATAATTTTCCAGTTGCCGGGAAGGCCGGAACCGATGAGCGCGCTGGAAAAATTTGTCGGGGTCTCCCCGGTGGGGAAACGGTTGAAATCAATGGTGATTTCAGCGCCCGCCGCGGAAAAGCCGAGGAGCACCAGCCACAAGCGAAAAATTTTGATCATTGGCCGGAGTAAAAGGCCTCGACTTTGGCGGAAACGTCCTTATAGGCTGCGTCCATTTCGTAGATTTGCTTGAATTGCTCGATGGCTTCCTCCTTTTTGCCCATGTTTTCGAGCACGGAGCCGAGGTTGTAAATCAAGTCCTTTTTCTCCTCGTCGAAAATCGTCTTCTCCTTGATGGCCTTTTGCAGAGTGCTCGCCGCCAGGTCATACATTTTGCGTTTGGCAAAACATTGCGCGAGGTAGCTCATGGAGGCCAGCTTCTTGTGGGGATTGCCCTGGGCTTTTTGAAATTCCTGGATGGCCTCGCCGATTTTTCCCGCCTGAAAATAGAGCTGGCCCATTTCAAAACGAATGGCGAGATCGGTCGGATATTTTTCGACGCGTTTCTGGCATTCGGCGACCTGGAAAGTCAATTTTTCGGCCTTGATCTTTTCGACTTGCGCGGCGTGGTCGGGTTCAAACGGATTGAGCTGTTCAATTTTGAAGTCATATTGTTTGACGACAGTCCTGGCCATTGACAGTTCCAGCGAAGGGTCGTTGCCCATGTCGGAATTTTTGATGCGGTCGTAGAGGCTGAGCGCGCGTTCGAATTGTTTTTTCTCGGTGTACAGGTCGGCAAGCTGGCGGACGAGCTTCAAATTGTTCGGCTCGGTTTTCAGGCGGGCCTCGTACTCGCCGATCAGCCGCTCGGTGACGTCCTCGGACTTTTCGACGCGGTTCTCCTGTTCAAGCGCGGTGGCTTGTTCCTTGTCGCGGAGGATGTCACGGTAGGAGCCTTTGCCGCCTTCCAGGGCGCCGTAGCCGCCTTCGTTGAGGGACTTGCGAGCCGACAAGTCCTTGAGGGCGTCGTTTAGCTCGCCGTCACCGGGGTTATCCCGGATCATATCCATGAGGATTTTTTCCGCGCGGGAGCTTTCACCGATTTGCGAAACCGCCTTGGCAAATTCGATCACCAGGTTCTTGTCCTTGGGAGAATTCTTGACGAGGACTTCGTAAGACATCGCCACAGTACGGGGCAATTCCAGGGCATGGCCGGCATCCACGACGATGCGGTGGGCCGCCGAATTATTGGGGTCGGCGTTCAAGATTTGTTCGGCGGTGGCCATGGCTTCGGCGGGATTTTTGTTCAGGGACATGCGGGCCTTGGCGACCTGGGGGGAGGAACCGGCGCCGCTGAGCATCTTTTTGAAGAAGCCGCGGCTGGCGCCGGCCTTGCGGAATTGGGCGTCGCGCAAGGTCTTGCGACAATCAAAAAACGCCGGCTCTTTTTCCAAGGCCTGGTTCAGCAGGGCAATGGCATAATCCAGATTTTCCCGTGCCAGGGCCTCGGTGCCTTTGGTGAACAGTTTCCGGGCGTCGCCCGAGATTTCATTCAAGTTTTTTTCGGCCATAAATCAAATATCCGAATCATCGCCCATCAACCGCACTGCGCTTTTTGCCGCAGGGCATGGTCCACTAAAACCAGCGCGGTCATGGCTTCCACCATCGGCACCGCGCGGGGCAGGACGCAGGGGTCATGACGTCCGCGGGCCTTCAGTTTGGTATTTTCCAAACGGACATCCACGGTGTCCTGCTCGTGCATCACCGTGGCGACCGGCTTGAACGCGACGCGGAAAAAAATCGTCTGGCCGTTCGAAATCCCGCCTTGGATCCCGCCGGAAAAATTCGTCGTGGTGAAAACGTTTTTGTTCCGGGCGCGAAAGGCGTCGTTATGTTCGCGGCCGGTCATCCATATACTATCAAAACCCGAGCCGATTTCAAACCCCTTTGACGCGGGCAGGCTCATCATGGCTTTGGCGAGGTCGGCGCCGAGTTTGTCGAAAACCGGCTCACCCCACCCGGCGGGAACGCTCCGGGCGATGCCCTCGACGATTCCGCCGACGGTATCGCCGGCCTGCCGCATTTCATCAATCAGGGCAATCATCTTTTCCGCGGCGGCCGGGTCCGGACAGCGGACGATGTTGGACTCGACGTCCCGGAGTTTCACTTTGTCCGGGTCAATGTCGGCGGAGATATTCTGGACCTGTTTGACGAAGGCGAGGGTTTCGACGCCGAAACGCTCGCGGAGAATTTTTTTGGCAATGGCGCCGGCGGCAACGCGGCCGATGGTTTCGCGGGCGCTGGCGCGTCCGCCGCCCTGCCAGTTACGGATGCCGTATTTGGCGAAGTAAGTGTAATCCGCGTGCGAGGGCCGGAATTTTTCCTTCATTTCCAAATACGCTTCCGGGCGGGCGTCTTCGTTTTTGACGCACATGCAGATGGGGGTTCCGAGGGTTTTGCCTTCGAAGGTGCCGGAAAGGATTTGGACGATGTCCGGTTCGCGGCGGCGGCTGGTGATTTTGGACTGGCCGGGACGGCGACGGTTCAATTCCGGCTGGATGTCCGCTTCGGTCAATTTCAATTTTGGGGGGCAGCCCTCCACGACCACGCCAACGGCGCCGCCGTGGGACTCGCCCCAGGTGGTGATGCGGAACAATTGCCCGAAAGTGCTTGCCATGAATCAATAATGCGAAAGAAAAGGGAAATGGTCAAATCGGCAGAAGGAGATGAAAGCGAACGTGAATAAAGATGAATAAACTTCAATAAAACAAGGGGATATGAGAGTAAAAATACAAGTAAAGAGGAGGGTGAGAATGGCAAAACATAGGTAAAGATGGGAAGCTCCCGTCTCTGCCAAAGCTAGGCCGGGCAGGATGGCGGACAGAGAAAGCGGGAAAGCGGAAACGTTGAGATGCTGAAAATGAACCAAGCAAACAGCCATGAGAAGAAAGCATTGGGCCGGGAGGCTGGGGGATGGAGCGCCAATCGGTTGAGCGGGATCAGTGGAGGGATCGAGCAACGGGGGGATGGGGTCCGGATCGGCAGCCGCTTGGCGCGGCGAGGGGGTTTGATTGGCCGTTTTATGGGAAGATGGAGCGGACTTACGTCCGCTGCTACAAACGCTGGGGTTGGATTTGGTTGGATCGGGTTGGATTGGGTTGGAGGGGCCTTCACTTGGCGTGGGGAGGTAGCCGGGCGGGTCAGCGAATCGTTCCTTCTCCTGCTCTTCTTTCAGAACGGCAAGAGCCGTCTTGAACTGTTGCCTGGCTCGGGGATATTTTTCCGTTTCCCACAGGCAACGTTTGAGCGCATTGTCCAGCTCGCCGGATTGGGACCGACCGAAATCATTCGTATATTGCTCTTCCGTCAGAGCGGCAAAAGCCGCCTTAAACTGATTTCGCGCGTTGGGACATTGATCTGTGTCTTTCAGGACCTTTTCGAGCGCCCTTGCCTGGGTGTCCTCCTTGTAGTATGAGAACTTTTCCTTGTTTAGGGAGACTTTTTCCACGTTCATCTCCTGGGCGATGGTTTTCCGGCCCAAGTCGAAATCGGCCGTGGCCAGCGCGCGGACATAACTGTGCTTAAAAATTTCGTCGCGAATTTGATCCACGGTCCATTTATCTCCAAGTTCGTCCAAGATTCTGGCGGCGTCGTCCACCCTGGCGGCGCGTTCGGCATCCAGCGAATCCTGGCGGTCCACCCACTGGCGGAACTGGGTCATTTGGCGGTCCCATTGGAGGTTGATTCGCAATTCGTTTTTGAGCAGGACGCGGATTTGCGCCTGGGTGAGTTCGGAGGAGAATCGCTGGCGCCAAAGTTCGCGCACTGGCTCGAAGTCGGGTCTTTGCCAGACGCGTTTGAGTTTGGTGAGTTCGGATTCACCGCCGCGTAATTTTTGGGGAGTGTCGTTCACTGAATTTATGATTGATGATTGATGATTGAAGGGGAGGAGCGGGCTGTTCCCGGCGGGCGCCGAAAACAGCGCGGGGCGCGCGCTCCCCGAGGCGTGATATTGCGCACATGCGACGAGTTGAGCAGGAAAAGGGAAAGATGTCATGTTGCGCGGGAACGTGATTTTTGACACGAATTTGACAAAACATTAACCACGGATGGGCACGGATGGACACGGATTCATTGGCAGCAGAAAACACAGAACACACGGAATTTAACCGCGGATAGCGCAGATGGGCGCAGATGACGGAGGCTGTGGGAGAGCCGCAAAAATGCACGGAACGCACAGCGGGGCGAAGCCGCAACACGAAAAAGCTTTCACGCGAATTAACGCGAAGGGACGCGAATTTTCAAAACATTAACCACGGATGGGCAGGGATGGGCACGGAGGGAATGACTAATTTCCAAATCCTAATGACCAAGGAATGACCGAATGAAGATTGGGGGTTGAGGATTGAGGATTGAGGAAGGAAACGACGAAGACGGGATTTAACCGCGAATTGACGCGAATTGACGCGAATAATTCCAAATTGCGCGACACCTGCGCGACATTTGCTTGAAACTTTATACCCGAAACTTGAAACTCCCGACAATGAATCGCATTGAGGAACGCTTTGCGCGACTAAAGCGCGAAGGGCGCAAGGGTTTCATCGTCTATATCGGCGCCGGCGACCCGAACTTAAAAGCCACGCGCGAGCTGGCATGGGCGTTTGACCGGGCCGGCGTGGATATTTTGGAATTGGGCGTGCCGTTCAGCGATCCGCTGGCCGATGGCCTGGTGAACCAACTGGCCGCGCAGCGCGGTCTGGAATCCGGCGCGACTCCACCGCGGGTTTTGGAGACCGTCGCCGCCATCCGCAAGAAATCCGAAATTCCGGTCGTCCTCTACATTTATTTCAATCTCATTCACCGCATTGGAATGGAGGAATTTATCCGTGACGCGGCGAAGGCCGGTGTGGATGGTTTGCTGGTGCTCGATTTGCCGCCGGAAGAATCGGAAAATTACGAGGCAGTGATGCGCAAAAATCATTTGTGCCACATTTATCTGGTGGCGCCGACCACGCCGGAAGAGCGGATGGAATTCATCGTCAAACGCGGCAGCGGATTTATTTATTATGTCTCGCGCGAGGGGGTGACGGGGATGCAAAAACAAATTGCGTCGAACCTTGCGCAACAGGCGGCAAAGATTCGCGCGCACACGGCCCTGCCGATTGCGGTGGGGTTTGGCGTTTCAAATCCGGAACAGGCCAAACTGGTGGCGCAAGTTGCCGATGCGGTGGTGGTGGGCAGCGCGGTCGTCAATCAAATCGCTGAGAACGGAAAATCAAAGGAGTTGGTGAAACGGGTGGGAACGTTTGTCAGGAGACTGGCGGGGGCGGTGAATGAGGAATGAGGAATGAGGAATGAGGATTGAAGAGGGAAACGACGAAGACAGGGTTTAACCGCGAATTGACGCGAATTGACGCGAATGGAAAGGGAAAGGGGACATTTTCACGCAATGGTCGCAAAGGGCGCAAAGAAAGAGGCAAGGCTAAAAACTTTACAAAAAGCAAACAAAGAAAACGAAGACCGGATTTAACCACGGATGGGCACGGATGGACACGGATTTTTAATGCAAAGGCACCAAGACGCAGAGTTGAACCACGAAATACACGAAACAGATTAATCGGAAAGAACGTAAAGAACACAAAGACGGGAAAGACTTGACCGCGAATTGACGCGAATGGAAAGGGAAAGGGGACATTCTCACGCAACGGTCGCAAAGGCAAAGACGAAACGAAACATTTTGACCACGGATGGCACGGATGCACACGGATAAATTTTACAAAAGGAAACGAAGGCAACGAAGACGGGATTTCACCGCGAATTGACGCGAATTTGACCAAAGGAATTAATAATTCAATGGGTTGTCAAACTTTCAACCGCGGAACAAAACCGTTTGACTTTCGGGGCGGCGTAAGGAATTCTTACGACATGACAACGACCATTTCACTGACGAGCAAACGGCAATGCGTGCTGCCGAAGGATTTTTGCGAGCGCAAAGGCTTGAAGCCGAATTCGCGGCTCCGCGTGACCGAGATCGGCGAGGGACTTTATATCACGCCGGTCCCCGAACCGACGGAAGCGGAATTTAATCGCGTAATGAAACTGGCCGGCTGGCCGCCGACGAAACGGTTTACAAAGAAAGACGAGCGCGACCTGCTGTGCGACATCCATGAGGATAGAAAAAAGCATCGCCGTGCTTGATACGAGCGTTGTGGTTGCTGGTATTTTTTGGAAAACAGATGCTCACCGCTGCCTCGTTGCCCTGACGAAGCGACGGTTCTTTATTGCCGGCTGCGAAGAAATTTTTTCGGAATACCGGCGTAATACGCTGAGACGCGAAAGGCAATTCGGCATCAATCCACGGCCAATGCTGAATTATTTGGAAATGACCGCCCGAATGGCACAGCCTGTCCGTCTGCGAATGCCGGTGTGCCGCGATTCCAGCGACGATATTTTCATCGGTTGCGCCCTGGCGGCGAACGCTTCTTTCATCGTGACACATGACCCGGATTTGCTGGTTCTGGAAAAACCCTTTGGAATCGAAATCTTGCGGCCGCGGGAGTTTTTGAGAAAAATTTCAAAATGAAAACCAAACCCGACGTAAAGAACCGTTTCGTCATTATCATGGCGGGCGGCCGCGGCGAGCGGTTCTGGCCGCTGAGCCGCGAGAAGATGCCCAAGCAATTGCTGCCGCTGCTCGGCAAGCAGTCGTTCTTGCAGGAGGCCGTGGGGCGGGTGCTGCCGCTGGCGCCGGCCAAAAACATTTTTGTCATCACCAACGAAGCGCAGTTGCCGGAGGTGCGCAGGCAATTGCCGAAAATCCCCAAAGCGAACCTTATCGCCGAGCCGGTGGGCCGCGACACGTGCGCCGCTGTGACCCTGGGCGCGGCGCTCGTGGGGGCGCGTTCGACGACGGGCGTGATGGCGGTTTTGCCCGCGGACCACGTGATTCCCGACGCGAGAAAGTTCCAGCAGACATTGAGCGATGCGTTTGATCTGGCGTCGCGCGGGCAGGCGATCGTGACCATCGGCATCAAACCGACGGAACCGGCGACGGGATACGGTTATATTCGTATAGGAAATGAGTTACCGGCGCCGGAGGGGGTGAAGAGATACAAGACCGCGTTTTTCAAGGCGGAACAGTTTGTCGAGAAGCCGGACTTTCAGCGGGCGCTCGAATACGTGAACGGCGGGCACTATCGCTGGAACGCGGGGATGTTTGTCTGGAGTTTTGTGACCATCGCCAATGGCCTGGAAAAGCATCAACCGGAGATGCATGCCGCCTGCCAGCGTTGGTTCAAGGTGGCAAATCAACCGGCGAAATTGGCAAGAATTCTGGCGAAGGAATATCCCGGCATCAAGAAAATTTCGATTGATTACGCGCTGATGGAGCACGCGCAGAACGTGATTTGCGCGGATGGCGACTTCGAATGGGACGATTTGGGCGCGTGGAACGCGCTGGCGCGGCATCTCAAAGCCGACCCGGAGGGCAATTGCGCGGTGGCGGATTTCATCCACGTGGACGCGGCGCGGAACATTATTTTTGACGCGCGGACGAAAAACAAAACGCCGATTGCGGTGGTGGGCCTGCGGGATTCGATTCTGGTGCAAACGGACGACGCGGTTTTGCTGGCGCATAAATCGCAGGCGCAAAAGGTGAAGGAACTGGTCAAAAAATTGAGCGAAGATTCGAGGCTGAAGAAATTGGTTTGACGATGAAAAAACGAAAGCCGGACTTGCGTCCGGCTTTCAAGGTGATTGAGGTTTAGACGCCTTCACCAGAAGCGCTCAGAAGGGCGACGCGACCAACTTGGGGGTCGCTGTTCGGAGCCGCGCCGCGAGCAAAACCTCTATGCCAACCCTAAACGAACAGCGAAATTCAAAATGTCTTATGACGCCTTCAAAGAACTGCCGTATTTTTGTCCATACCGGGTTGTCCGTCAACTGTCGTAATCAATTTTAATCTTGTATTAATCCAATTTTAATCTTTCTGGGAGCCGGTTGGGAAAAATGGCGGGTGCTTGAAGGAGTCGAACCTGCCACAATTCCAATAAAAATGAGGGTAAATCTCAGGCGGCACCACAAGGTTAGCCGCCAGTTTTAAGAAGCCGGAGACGACGCATGGAATTTCAACTAATGTTTGAAAATCCAATGAAATTTGAGACTCGTCACCTCGTCTCCTACAACCAAATGGATTTTTTTAATGGGCTGTTAGGACGTCGTCTCGTACAAAGGCACTCACGGCCCCGGCAAAATACGGTAGAAACGATGCGGATTTGCGGGTAACGACGCATCGAGGTTGGTGTCCACCCACAGTTGAACCGGCTGGGTCAACGTCACCGCACCCACGGTGGTCCAGCCATTCGTATTCGTCAAGTCAGCGGTGCTTTGAATGTCATACCAACGTTGCGGATTATGTGCATTCCTTCTTTCATTTGCAAGACGAATATTCAGAAAAAGGCCAGGATTTCCCGTTTGATTTGTTGTTCATGGCGTAAATGAGTTGATGGTCATCATGAGGGGGATGGTGGGCGCTGCAGGATTCGAACCTGCGACCTACTCGGTGTAAACGAGACGCGCTAGCCACTGCGCCAAGCGCCCGCCGGGGACGAAATTATCAGGCCGCGCCGTTTTTCGCAATCAGAGTTCCGTCGGTTCGGAGTTTCATTTTATGGCCCCGCCATTCGACGGTGTTTCCGGCAAAGGCGCAGAACCAGATGGCGGTTTGCAGCAAATCTTTCAACGGCACGGACCAGAAAGGGGAAACCAACTTGCGCTCCGGGGTGAAGCGCCGCTGTAATTGTTGGGCAAGGCAAATCCGGACCAACACGAGCGCGGCGGCGGTCAGCGGCGCGCAGATCGTTTCGGCGGTTCCGGCGGAAACGGCAGCCCAGAGCAACGGCCAGAGGGTGGCGTTTGATAGAATGCTGAAAAAATAGGGCAGGGGCCGGCAGACCCGAATGGTCCGCGCCCAGCGCAGTTGATGCTTCCAAACCTGCCGCCAGTCCATCGGCGCGTCCCAGCATTCGACCACCACGGGACAGAGGGAGAGGCCGAAATGGTTTTTGGCGAGGCGATGGCCGATTTGAAAATCGTCGGCGAGACAATTGACCAGCGATTTGAATCCGCCAATTTGGTCCAACGCTTTTCGTCGCAGAAGGATGGCGGCGCCGAGCGCGAAGTCGAGCGGCTGCAAGGTTTGCGATTGCAAGACCTGGCTCCAGAAGTCGGCGTTGATGGCCACGGCTTCCCATTGCATGGCGGCGGTGGCGGGATTGCCCAGGCGATAAAAACAATGCGTCAGGGCAACCCTTTCTTCGCGCAGTGGCGCCACCATGTTCACCAGAAAATCGGCGGGCACGCGCACGTCGGCGTCACTGACAAGGACGAGATCATTTACGGCGGATTTTTCCAGTTGTGCCAGGGTGGAGACTTTGGCGTTGGCGCCGAGCGGTTCGCCACAGATGAGCAGTTGCGCGTCCGCCTGCGGATGGCGTTTGAGCAATTCTTCGATGATTTTGCAAGCGGGATCGGCGGCGTCGGCCACGCCGAAGAGGAATTGCATCGGACCGGAGTACTCTTGATTCAGCCAGGTTTCCAGTGACGCGGCGGTGGTTTCATCGCAACCTTTGAGCGGTTTGAGGATGGAAACAGGGGGCACAAAATCGGCGCCGGCAATTCGACGATGCAACGGGAATCTTTGCGCGGCAAGGCATTGCCAGAGCAACAGCGCAAAGCTCAACAGGGCCAACGCGGCGAAGAGGACATCGCAAATCACCGCGGAAGGAAACGAAAAATCGCGCCGGGACGCCAGCGGTTTTGTGGGTCGAAAATGAAAGAGCGCGGACGAGAATCGTCCGCGCCCTTTTCCGTTTCTTCTCCTTGGCGAAAAATTTCAGAAGCGATAGCGGGCGCCGAAGCCGCCGACGACTTCGCCCTGGAACGAGGGCGCAAAGATGACCGCCGGGCCGATTTCCGCAAAAAGGTCCACCGGGATGTTATCGAACATATAGGAGATTCCGAACGGTATGCGGACACCCGCCTGGTTGTCGCGGTCATGCCGGAACCTGCCCATCAATCCGACGCCGACATACACGGGCAACTTGCCCTGGGCGACCGGCAGCAAATTAAAATTATGCAACAAAACGTCCGCGTGAATTTCGGCGTCCGCATGCCGATACAACGACCAACCCGCAGCCGCGTCCACCGCGATGGTGTCGGTGAGAAAATACTTGACCGTTGGGCCGGTCGGCTCACCAATCATCAAACCTGCGCTCAAGGTTTGGGCCACGTCAGCCAAAGGCATGGGCGCCATTTGCATGGGCATTCCATTCGTTGTGTTCATGTTTTGTGCGCCGGCGTAAAGGGCCGCAACAACATCAACACCATTACGAACTTCAAACTCTTCATGGGATAAAGCGGTTAGCGTTTGCCGTGCCAGTGTAAAAATTTCCAGAAACTCTCGGATTTTGCCCCTTGAGGCGCAATGATTTTGGGCATTTCGCAAAGGGAGCATGTAAAATGCAAGGGATCATGACATTGAAGTGATCCATTGACGAGTCCGGCGATACTTTCGATGACGAGAAATTAAATGGATGTTTGCTGAAGAACCTTCTGTAAAAGTTCTTTGTTCTCGCCCGTCAGCAGATAAATTTTGTCGCCTTTCGACCAAGTAGCCGTCATCAAATCACCGGCCTTGGCATATTGCGGCGCGCTGGTGTCAGGCAAGTCCGGCAGACCGGCGCGGTCCATGACAAACAAATCCATGTGTTCGCCCTTAAGCATGAAACAAATCATCGTCGCCCGGCGTCCGTTCCAATCAACGACGCGGCAGCCTTGCGTTGATCGGCCCGGCAGCGCGGTGGGCAAATCAAAATTGGTTTCGATGCCCCGGCCTTGAAGCCACTGCTGAATCTTCGCCAGGTCGTGAGACTCGAAGACGATGTGCCCCTGTTTCTGTGCCGAATAGCGCGCCATGGTTTGGCGGAATGAAGCAAGCTGCGTCCGTTGTTGTGGGAGCGGGAAAAAAACAACCAAGCCCAGCAACAACAACACTGCCGCGGCCGCCGCCAATCTCATTGGTTGAAACCACCACGGCGCCGGACGCGAAATCTTTCGCAGCGCGAGCAGGTCGCATTTCAATCCGCGCGGAACTGGAATGGCCGTTTCCAGCCGCGCTTGCAGGCGCGCCTCCAGCGCGGTCTGTTCCGCAAACCATTTTTGCAATTCCGGGTCACGCCGCGCCTGCTCCAGCGCCTCGGCGAACACCGGGTCAGCCGCGTCCTCGCCGCCCGGCCGATACGCCTGCAGGATTAATCTGGCTTCCTGGTTGTTCATGGTGCCCTCAATTTCTTTGCGCCGCCGGGTTGATGGGAATGATTTTGCGCTCCGCGCCGATGAATTTTGCGGCAAGCAATTTGCGCATCAGTTCCTTCGCCCGCGAAAGGCGCGACATGATGGTGCCGACGGGAATATCAAGCAGTCTGGAAATTTCCCGATAGGAATGATTTTCGAAATAGTGGAGCGCAAGAGGCACGCGATAACGCTCTTCGAGTGCCAGCAACGATTGACTTACGGCCTCAATCTCCAGTTTGTCCACTGTTTCCGGTGTCACCGGCGGCAGTTCGTTCGCGACGCTGTCGATTTCCAAATGCGGATAGCGTGTCTCGCGGCGCTTCCAGCCGAGGTAGATGCGATACAGCGTGGTGAAAAGCCAGGCCTTGACCTTGGAGCGGTCGCGCAACTGTCCGCCCTTGGCGAGCAGCCGCGCAAATGCCTCTTGCGTCAGTTCGCAGGCGTCGTCCGCGTTGCCCGCGAGGCTGAAGGCAAACCGGTATAATCCTTCGTAAAAGGAATTCACCGCTTGCTCGTAGTCCGCCTTGTTCACGTGATGAAAAGTTTGGGAACAATTTATGCGGGGAATTTGGCCGCAAGGACGTCGGCCTTTTCGATGACCGGCGCTTGGGCGAGCAGCTCTGGCGCCTTGGCCATCAAGGCGGCGGCGACTTTTCCCGAGAGATGCGCCTGCCGGCCCGATTCGTCCGGAAAGGCGTCGAAAATACCGAACGTGGTTGGTCCCAAACGAATTCCGAACCAGGCCAGCGTCGCCGGCTCCTGTTCGACCAGCGGCAACCCTCCGCGCAGAAAGTTCTCCAGCTCCTCTGCTTTTCCGGGTTTAGCCTCCAGTCTCACAAATAATGCAAGTTTGATCATATTCCACTCCTTTCGATTTGTGTGTTGGCATCATAACGCAGGCGCCCCTCAACCGCAACTGGTGCAATGCAATGATTCAGAGTCAAGTTGCCAAAGTCTCCCTTTGCTTTGCGCCGTTTGCGTTGTCTGCGGGTAATGGCCTGTTGAATATTCATTGCAGAAATAGCAGTTCAGGGATTGAGCAGCGGTTTGATTTCCTGTTCAAATTCGCTCTCGTCTGTCAAACCGAAATATTTTTTTACGATGTGGCCTTCGCGATCAATGATGAACGTGGTTGGCACCACCTCAATGCCGCCAAACATGTCCTGCATTTTTTCATCCGTCAACAGCACCGGATAATTCATGCCCAACTTTTCCATGAATTGTTTGACCATTGAAGCCCCCCCTTCATCCACCGACGCGCCGACAATCACCAGTCCCCGTTGTGCGTATTTCTTTTGCAGCGAGATCAAGCCGGGGATTTCCATACGGCAGGGAGCACACCACGTGGCCCAAAAATCCAGGACGACGACCTTGCCCTTGAAATCAGAAGAATGAACCGTCTTGCCGTCCAGGTCTTTGAGTTCCCAGTTTGGCGCGGTCGCGGCGTTACCGGCGGCATTGATCGCATCTTCAGGCGGCGCGCTCCGGACGGACAGCGTTACGGCAAGCGAAGCCGCCAATGCGACGACCGGAACCAAACCTCGGACTTTCAGAGATTGCATACAAGGATATGAGCAATCCAAAGCGGTTTTATTCCATTTTTTTGCGGATAAAATTTTCTGGAATAAAATCGCCGACGCTGCCTCTCACCTTCAATACGATGAAATGGATTTGTTTCTTGGTGATGTTTGCCGGCGTCTGGGCCAATGGCACGCCGATGGTGTTTCAAAGCTCCGAGCGGCAGACGGCGCTGCTGGAACTTTACACGTCCGAAGGTTGCAGCAGTTGCCCGCCCGCCGAGGCATGGTTGAGCAGGCTAAAAAACGCGTCAGGTCTCTGGAATGAATTTGTGCCCGTTGCCTTTCACGTGGATTATTGGAACAACCTCGGCTGGCGTGACAAGCTATCCAGCGAGCAGTTCTCCGACCGGCAACGAAGTTACGCGCAGGCATGGTCGGCGGAAAATATCTATACTCCAGAATTTGTCTTAAATGGCCGGGAATGGAGGAATTGGCTTGGTTTTCGGGGCGCACCCTCCGCGTCTGAAAACAAAGTTGGAGTATTGCGGGTCAATTCTGATGACGGCAGACACTGGCAGGTCACTTTTAATCCGACGGATAATAAAGATGTCACAGATTACGAAGCCACTGTCGCAGTCCTGGTAAGCGGGCTGAACTCTGAAGTCACAGCTGGCGAGAATTCGGGCCGTGTTTTGAATCACGATTTCGCCGTGCTTTCACTTGTTACGTGTCCGCTCATCAGCGAGACCAACGGATTTCAAGGCACCGTCGTCATTGATGCCAACTCCAAAGGCGTTGCCGGGCGTCGGGCACTTGCGGCGTGGGTGACACACAGCGGAGAACTCAAACCGTTACAGGCCACCGGAGGCTGGCTGCCGTAGCCGAAAAAATGATTCTGCCTACAAAACAATCAACATAACAATAAAACTACAAATGAAACTCAAAAAGACCATTAATCCCTGCAAACACTTGTTCGCCATTTTGGCCTGCGCTTTTCCGCTGGTTGTGAACGCGCAGATGGACGGCATGGCGCACGATACCATGAATACCACCAACTCGAATCAAATGGCCGGCATGACTTCTAACAACATGCCACCCTCATCCAAAATGGGCGGCATGGATTCCGATAATATGAATGGCACCAATTCATCCCAAATGGGAAATATGGCACCGGCCATGAACAGCACCCCAATGGACAACATGGCGTCCGGCATGATGAGCGAGGCCAATCCGCCAAGTGTCGGGAGTGTGGCACCTGATTTCACGCTCAATACGCTTGACGACCAATCCGTGCGGCTCGACGACCTCACCGCCAAAGGCAAGGTGGTGCTCGTTGTGTTGCGCGGCTGGCCTGGTTATCAATGCCCGTTCTGTTCCCGTCAAGCGCACGATTTCGTGAATCATGAAAAAGAACTCGTGGCCGACGGCGCCGAGGTGGTGATGGTTTATCCCGGACCGTCAGACGATCTTAAGTCGCACGCTGCCGACTTTCTCAAAGACAAAGGCTGGCCGCAGGATTTTCTGCTCGTTCTTGATCCGGATTATTCCTTCACCAAAGCCTACGGTTTGCGCTGGGATGCACCGAAGGAGACCGCCTATCCGTCCACGTTCATCATCGGCAAGGACAACAAGGTGACTTTTGCTCACATCAGCAAAAAGCACGGTGATCGTGTCGAAGCGGACACGGTGCTAAAAGCGCTCAATGCGGAATCAATGGGAGACGGCATGATGAAGCCAGGCATGTAAGCCGATTTCATATTGGCAAGCAAAAGCAACATCAATTCAGTAATGTGGTGAACAAATTATGAATAATAACGTGACGAGAAAATTGGCGGGGAAAGTCGCGGTGATTACCGGAGCCACCTCCGGGTTGGCGTTGGCGACCGCCAAGTTGTTTGTCGCCGAAGGAGCTTGCGTGTTTATCACGGGCCGCCGTCAGCAGCAACTGGACGAAGCCGTGAAGTCCATTGGGAGCAACGTAACCGGCGTCCAGGGCGATGCAGGCAAACTTGACGATTTGGACAGCCTATATCAGACGGTTGAAAGAGAAAAGGGCCGGATTGACATTCTTTACGCTAGCGCAGGTCTTGCGGAATTGCATGTGCCAATTGGCAGCGTAACCGAAGAACATTTCGACAAGACTTTCGGCCTGAATGTTCGAGGCACATTGTTCACCGTTCAAAAAGCATTGCCGCTTTTCAATGACGGCGGATCAATCATCATGACAGGTTCGATTGCCGGTCGCAAAGGCTTCGAAGGGCTTGGCGTTTACAATGCAAGCAAAGCCGCCGTCCGCTCCTTCGCACGGAGTTGGGCCAACGATCTCAAGAAGCGGAACATTCGCGTGAATGTGATCAGTCCCGGACCGATTGACACTGGAGCTCTCGTTGGAATGCCGAAGGAAGTCAAAGACGCTTTCGTTTCACTCATTCCAATGGGGCGGATCGGTCGGCCCGAGGAAATTGCCAGGGCGGCTCTCTTTCTGGCGTCAGATGATTCCAGCTTTGTGACGGGCGTTGAACTGTGTGTTGATGGTGGCCTGGCGCAAATCTAAATCCAATTCTCTAAAAGACGATGCAGTGGAATTCAAAGCCGGTTTGCCCGGTCAAAATGAGCGCTTGAATTGAATTATAAACAAACAGCTAATTATGAAAACCGAGATTATGACACTAAATGCAAAAGACCTTACCAAGGAATATCCGCGCAGCCCGCGCGAAACTCTAGCCGGTTACGTGATTGCGGCGCGGATGCTCGACAAATGCCGCGCCGCCATTTCCGGGACACTGGGCGAGTATCACTTTGACTGCCCGCTTGATCATCCTATTTGGATGCCGGGGGTTCGGCGTCCAGGGCGAGCAATCGGGCAAAGTAAAAACACCCTGCCGCAATCAATCCGGAAGAAATGAGGATCAAGACAGCCTGGGTGCCGGGCTGTTTCAAATCGTCGAGCCATTCATCCATCAAAAGGCCGGAGTTGCCGTAAAGCTCGGCCATTTGGCGCTGCTCGGCGCGGTTAAATCCCAGCATGGAAGGGTCGTTGCTCAGATCGTCATGGCGCGAGCCGATCCAATAAACCAACCCGGCGGAGACGATTCCGAGGGCCAAAATATACCGCCCGGTCCATTTCAGGCGCGCACTCAGCTTCCGCGAACGTTCCGGCGAGGGCGGTGGATCGGTCATTGGGGAAAAATTAACACAAACGCGGAAAGAGGCAAAGACGCCCTGATTTTTGACGCGAATTATCGCGAATTAACGCTGATTATTTCGGGCCACGGAAAGACCGAAAATCATAATGCGAGATATACGAAATACGCGAAACAAAACATTAACCACGGATGGGCACGGATAAAAAACTTATGTTTTACCGCAAGAGAACACACCGGATTGATAACCGCGAAGATTGCAAAGAAAAGGGTTCACATAGAAGGGAACGAAGGCAACGAAGACAAAACCGGCGCCTGAAATAAAAATCTTCGTACCCTTTGTTCCCGTGGTGTAAAAAGATCAAACACGGAAATCCAATTGCATCTAAAAATTTGCGCCAATTCGTGCGAATTGGCGTCAAAGCCGGCGTGCGAGAGTTGGGGAACTCAATTTTGTTGTTGTTGGGTGACGGGCAGGGCGTAGATGTTAATTTCGTTGGTCTGTCCGATGGTTGCGTTGCCGGTGACGCGCAGGCTCGAAAGCTGAAGTTGTTGTTGCTGGTAAATCGGGGGTTGGAGCTGTCCGACGCCGCCAAAACCACCCCCGCCGAAACCGCTGATTCCAGCAGGCGGAGAATTGGACACATTAGAGGCGGCCAGAAAACTCCCGTTAAACACGACGTTTTGCTGCAAGGTGTGGTTCATGCCGGCCACGCGGAATGAAAGGGTTTGAACGCCATTCGTCCGGGCCTGGGGGGGCATTTCGATAGTTTTGTTGTCAAAATATCCTGTCGTTTGAGGGCCGTTGCCAGCGGCCCTGGAAGCCTCCGGGACGGAACCGGCGGCTCCGGCGATTGTCGCAGGCGTGTTTTGTGCAGCGGCTTCCGTGGGAAACAATGAGCCGGCATAAATCGAACCATCGCTGTCCACCACGCGGATGGCATCGCCGTTTTGTTGCAGTTGAAAATTTGCCAGAACAGACGTGATTTGCGCCGACGACGAGGCATTTTGCGTAATCGCCGGCGACCTGGCGCCGAAGGTTTGTCCGGGCGTGATATTTCCCGAGTAGGTGTCGGAATTGCCGGAATTAATTTGCGCAACGTTGCGATAATAAAAAGCCTGGGTGGCTAACAACCGATCGGCCATTACGGGAACGGCGGCGGGGAGCGCGCTGGCCGGCTGGATGGCGGCTGCCTGGCTGAATTCCTGACCGCTAGCCGCATTGGGGGCCGCCGCAAGTGTCGCGGTTTCGGGGATGCCGGCGGGAGCGGGCACGGGAGGGGCCATTGCGATGGCCTGTTGTTCTGCCTGGGAGGATTTCGAAGAGGGTGGATTAAGATTAGGACTCTCTTTCAGTTCGGAGGAATGTGAGATGTGCGATTCATCCAATGCTTCGCCGGCTGAGAGCGAATTTAGCTGGAAGCTGGCCCGCGATAGCGCTTCAACTTTGGAACGGTTCTCGAGAGCAAGTTGGGCCGCCCTGCGGTTGGTCAATTCTGAAAATTGCGCGGGATTGGCAAATTCCACCCGGTCATCGGCGAACAAAACGGCGCGGCCATTTTCATCTTCAGGCGAATATGCCACGACAGCGTTGGTCGAAAGTTCATCCAGCATTTCACCGCCAGCGACATAGACGAACGGCTTGCCGGTCCGGGGATCGGTCAACATTTTTTCCGGGGCAAATTGATTCGTCAGCGCGTCAAGCGACGGGGGAAGTTTGCCGCCATTGGCTTCCGCGGCGAGCTGCACCGCGAGGCCAATTTCCTTGAGGTTGTTCACGGCAGTGACATTTTGCGCCTTGCGCTTGGCGGGGCTGAGGGCGGGCAAAAGGAGAGTGGCGCAGAAAAAAAACACCAGCGCGAATCCGGCCAATAACGCCCATTGCTGCTGGAGCAATTGCCACAGCGAGACGGATTTTTCCTCCCGTGGATTGGGTTGGCGGGCGACTTCATCCCGCAACAGGCGCCGCATCGCCGGGTGCAGTTTCAATGGCTCACCCGCGTCGGCGCGGCGTTTTTTCGCATACGCCCGCAGTAATTTTTCAATTTTGCGTTCCGGATCCATTAGTGTTCATTGGTTGGACGGGAAAACGCCGGATTTTCCCGCATGAAAATTTTACGCGCGATTTCCTCGAGCCGATCCAGGCATTTGCTCAAGCGGGAACTGACGGTTTTCGGATTCAAACTCAATGTCGCGCTCAATTCCTCGTAACTCAAGTCGCCGAAGTAGCGCAGTTCGATGATTTCCCGGCACGGGCCGCCGAGCTGGCCGAGGGAATCGTGGACGAGCGACAGTTGTTCGGCGTTCATCAACGACTGATCGGGGGGCGGCCAATCGCCCGGGGGATCCGGGGCCAGTCCGTTTGCGGGATTTTCGGCTTGAAGAGAGACGATGGTCTGGCCTCCGCCGCGTTTGGCAGAGGCCCGTTTATCGAGAAGATCACGCGCTTTGTTGGCGGCCACGCGGAAGAGCCAGGTTTGAAACCGGCTTTCGCCGTTAAACGAATCGAGGTTTTTGATGACCGACAAAAAGGCCTCCTGGCAAATTTCCTCGGCGTCTTCGCGGGTGAAATCCGGCGATAGTTGGAAGATAAACCGGCCCGCGGCGGCGTAATGCAGGTCGAACAATATGTCCCAGGCATCCGCATCGCCTCGACGGCAGCGCGCCAGCAATTCCGCTTCCGTATTCATGGGATGGCCACTCTATGGGAAGGCGCGGAGGTTGAACAGAATTTTCGCCGGGAGCATTTTCCGGCGACTTCCGTCTGACAAGGCGTGAACCCACGGCCGGTGACAAAGTCGCAACAAGCACTTGAGAAGCAAGGGTGGAGTAGCGCAGACCTCCGAGTCTGCGGGTCCGCGGGACATTCCTGTTCCGCCTTCCAAAACCTGCGACTGGAAAGTCGCCGGAACCCGCAGGCTGGAAAGCCCGCGCTACGACTTTGTCCCTGGTCCTGGGTGTGAACCATGAGCAACACCTTAACCGTCACTATGGAGAACGTTATGAAAGATGAAGAAAATGCTGAATTGCGATTGGCGATTGGCGATTGCGGACCAGAAGGCTTCCATGAACCTGGCTCCGGAGCGCGGGTCTATGATCCGCAGCAACATTCTAAAGCAGAGGAGTTTGAAGCAACCCATGGCTCTCGAAAAGTCGAACATTGCTGCGGCTCACAGAGCCGCGGTCCGGGGAAGGGGGCCAATGCGCGAATTTTCCCAGGAGGATTCTGATTTTGTTTGTTTTTTTGCTGTTCGGGTTCAACACCAAGGCCGCGGAGGCGAACCCAATGATGACCGGGCACTTGATTTTTCAGGAAATCAGCTATGACGGCACATTGTCCGACGACGAGGCGCGGTTTGTCATGGCGATTGATGTGCAGGCCGCCGGGACCGGCTTCGCGCCGCTGTTGAAAGGGGACATGGCGATTCTGCCGGCGAAACTGCCCGGCGGGTTGAGAATCATCCGCGAAGACGGCCAATACGTTCTGGTGGCGGAGCATCCGGGTCATTTCAAATTTCAGCTCGAGGTGGTGGCGAAAATTCAGCGAGCCGAACCGTGGAACGAGATTTCATTCACCGGGCCGGTCGCGCCGATCGCTTCGGTGACGGCGCAAGGCGCGGGCGCGGACACGGACGTGCAATTGCAGGACGGGACGCTGTTGGAGGCCATCAAAACCAACAATATTTCGCGGGTGACGGGGTATCTGGCGGCGGACCAGACGGTGTCGTTGCGCTGGCAATCCCAAGCCGCAGAAGTCACGCATGAGGCGTTGTTCACCGTTGATTCCGTAATTACCGCCGAAGTGACGCCGACGGTCATCAAATACGTTTCCAAATTTCACTATACTGTGGCGCAAGGCAGCGCGGGGGAAATCACTTTGGCGATGCCCGCACGTCAGACACTTACCAGTCTTGACGGAGAACAAATCAGGGACTGGCACCTGGCGGCGGCGGGGGATGGCCAGACGTTGACCGTTGCGTTCATCAAGCCCGTGGACGCTTCCTACGACCTGACGATTCAATCTGAGCAGGCGGTGGATAGCGCCAGCACGACGGTGACCTTGAAACCGCCAGAGCCGTTGAAGGCGGACCGCGAGTCCGGCTCGTTGACGATTTCCGCCGAGGACGAAACGGTGGAAATTTCCGCGCCGGCGAATGTGCGCCAGGTGAACGCGCCGGACAATGCGGTGGCGGCGTATGAATTCGACGCCCGTCCGCTCGCGCTGGCACTCACGCTCAAACCGATCGAGCCTGAGATAACGGCGGGCGACCGGGTGAGCGCCCAACTGGAGGAAGCGCGCCTGGTGGTTCTGCATCATCTGACGCTGGACGTTGAAAAGAGCGGCATTTACGCATTGGAACTGGCGCCGCAAGCCGGATTTTCAGTAGCCGACGTGCAGGGCGACGGAATTGACGACTGGAACATCGAAAACGGCAAGATCGAAGTCGCCTATTCCTCGCGTGTGCTGGGAGAGCGTGAATTGGAAGTGCGATTGGAGGAGCCGCTGAGCAATTTTCCGCCGCAAATTGCCATCGCACGGCTGCGGGTGGCGGGCGCGCAAAAGGAAACCGCCCAAATCGGGGTGGCGGCCGTGGCGGGACTCCAGGTGCGAACGGGCACGCTCGCCGGGTTGCGCGAGATTCCGGTCAGCCGTCTCTCCAACCACTCGAACGAAATACTCGCCTATCTCGCGGACCAACCCGACTGGCAATTGACAATTCCCGGCGAAAGACTGGCGCCGCGGGTGGTGGCGGACGTTTTCAATCTGGCGACCATTGGCGATGGGATTGTCGGCGGGAGCGCGATCATTCGATACGGCATTGTGAACCAGGGCATCCAGGAATTCAAAGTGCGCGTGCCGGCGGATTTCAAGAACGTGGATTTTACCGGGCCAAACATCCGGAGCAAGAGACAGTCCGGCGAAATTTGGACCATCGGATTGCAGGACAAGGCGTGGGGCGGCTACACGCTGGTGGTCACTTATGATTATCCATTCGACGCCGGCGGCGGCACGCTGCCCGTTGGCGGTGTTCATGCGCTGGAGGTCGAGCGTGAAACCGGCACCATCGCGGTGACGACCGCGGCCAGCCTGGAACTGACGCCCGAACTCACTGGCGAGACGCTGCAACGGATTGATGAGGCGGAATTGTCCGACGCCGACCGTTCGTTAATCACGCGCCCGGTGGTGCTGGCCTATCAATATACGGGCGGCGAATACGACTTGGCGCTGAACGCAAAACGTTTTGCCGGGCAGCCGGTGCTTGAGGCCATTGCCGACCGCACGCAAATCACGTCGGTGCTCACCGCGGGCGGCGAGATGTTGACGCAGGCATCGTTCATGGTGAAAAACAATGAGAAAGAGTTTCAGCGGTTTCAATTGCCTGAGAACGCGGCGTTATGGAGTTGCTACGTCAACGGGCAACCGGCCAAGCCGGAAACCGACGGGAACTGGGTGCTGGTGCCGTTGCCGCGCAGCGCCGATCGGGACCAGGCCTTCGCCGTGGATATCATGTACGCCCAAACCAACGCGGCGCTGGGTTCGATTTTTGGAAAAGAACTGCGGCTGGCGGCCCCGCGCACCGATGTGCCGAACACTTACGCCGAATGGCAAGTGTTCGTGCCGCCGGCATTCCGGTTGTCGCACTTTGGCGGCAGCATGAGCGTGGCAGAAGGCACCACCTACGAGCTGTTCGACGCCTGGGAAAAATTTCTTTCTTTTTACGGCGAGGTTTTGCGCGAAGCGGGCGGGGCAATACTTTTCATCGGGGCGCTGGCGCTCCTCGTGATTGCACTGGTGATTTCCGCGGCGCAGCGCGGTTGGAACGGAGTGATTACTTTGATCGTGGTGGTGGCGATTCTGTCGGTGTTGAGCGCGATGATGTTGCCGGCGCTGGCCACCGCCAAGCGAAGGGCGCAACGAATGAATTCGGTGAATAATCTCAAGGAGATTGGCCTGGCGGCGAAAATTTTTGCCGGCGACAATCACGATCGTCTGCCGTCGTCGTTTGATGAAATGAAGGACGAACTGGGCACGGACAAAATCACTTACGACACGGAGACGGGCGAGCGATTCACGTATCTGGGCGGCGGGCTGTCGCTGGACGACCTCAAACCGGATTCGGTGCTGGCCTACAGCCCGATTATCGCCGGCCACTGCGAAGTGCTGTATGCGGACGGGAGCGTGGCGCAAATTTCCAGCGACGAATTCGGCTCGCTGTCGCAACGCGGATTAGTGCAAATGACGGGGCCAACGGACATCGCGGAACGGCAGCGGGAATTGATTAATCGAGGACAAATGGAGATGCCACCGGAGGGCCACACGGCGTCATCAATTTCGTCTCCCGTTGTGGAAGCGCCCGCGATGAATGCCGTGAATGGAAGCGCGGCCGCCATCCCAACGGCCGCGCCGCAGCCAGGGACGTTGTCCGGCGGTGGCGGTGTCGGTGGTTTCGGCGGAGGAACGTCGTTCGCGGCGCGCGCGCCGTTGCCGACGGTAAGCGGGATTCGTTCCATCCGGATTGATTTGCCGCAAACCGGCCAGCCGTTTTTGTTCACCAAAGTCCTGAATATCGGCGACGAACCGCTGACGATTCGCGCGCGGATCATGCCATTGAGCGCATTTGAGACCCTGCAGATGACCTGGCAGACCGCGGCGTTTCTATTGGGCCTGGCGCTGTGGTGGACGCAATGGCGCCGGGCGGACCGCAGCAGTTTTCTTCTTACGGTTGCGTTGGTCCTGGTCCTCGGGTCCGTTTGCAGTTTATTGGTGGAACATCGCGCGCTGCACGACGCGTTGATTGTGGGATTTCCGGCCGCGGCGCTGGCGCTGATTTCGTTGGCGATCTGGAAGTATTGGCCGCGCGGCGGCAACCATGAAACGGACCGGGGGACCGCGCCAGGCGTGACGCCGCCTTTCGTCGCGCCAGTCCGGTTCGCCGGGGTGGCGGCGGTGGTTTTGCTGCTGGCATTGAGCCTGGGCGGCGCAACCGCCGCGCCAAATACGAACCTGGTGCATGAGCTTGCCGTCGCGTCCATTGTCTCCGCGAATTACTCCGGCACGGTGAATGACCGCGTGGCGCTGGTGGACGCGGAGTTGAAATTCACCGCCGAGAAGGCCGGGCAACGGGTCCGGGTCTTTGGCGCAGACGTGGCGGTGCAACAGTTCACGGTCCGATGCGGCAAGGCAGAATTGCTTCGCCGGGGCGACAACCTGGTCGTGAGGCTGGACAGCAGGGAGGCCACGGTGGAAATCAAAATGCTCGTCAAAATCACCGGCGACGTGACGAAGCGCGAGCTGGCTTTTGCGGCTCCTCCGGCGCTGTCGAGCCAGGTTGAGTTCACGCTGGATGAACCGCAGGCCGAGGTGGATTTTCCAACGGCGATCGCCTTCCAGCGATTCCTTGAAAGAGACGAGACGCGGATTGAAGCCGTGCAGGGCGGCGCGGACCACATTGATTTATTGTGGACGCCCCGGATGAAGCGCGCCGAAGAAATTGCCGCGACGATTTTCTGCAGGAATAATTCACTGGCGGTGTTCGGCGACAACGTGTTGAACATTTATTCGACGTTGGATTATCAGATTGCCGAGGGTGAAATGCGGCAGGCGCGCGTGCAATTGCCCGCCGGCCAGAGGTTGTTGCGCGTTGAAGGAAATGAAATTCGCGCATGGGAGATCAAAGAGGAGAACGGACAGCAGGTAGTGGTGGTGGATTTGCTGAAGGGTGTTTCGTCGTCGTGGTGGCTGACGCTGGAAACTGAAAAGATTTTTGGCGCGCTGCCGGTGAGCGAAGCGGTGGCGGTGCCGCACGCGCTGGACGCGCAGCGCGAGAGCGGGTTGGTGGCGTTGCAAGGAGCCGAAGGGTTGGATTTGGCGGTGGAATCCGCCCCCGGCCTGGAACGCGTGGACGCGAATGAATTTCCGCAAATAAGCACCGCGCCGGCCGGCAAATTGTTCAGCGTCTTTCAGTTTCCGAGGGCGGGCTTCGGCCTGCAAATTCGCGCCGCGGCGATCCAGCCCGAAATCGAAGCGGTCAGCAGGAATTATTTCAGCGTGAGCGCCGAGCAGGTTTCGCTTTCGGCGGCGATTGATTTCACCATTAAACGCGCCGGGGTTTTCACTTTGGAGGCGCTGCTTCCCGACGGCTATCGGCTGGACAGTGTCAACGGGGACAACATCCAACAGTGGACGGAAAAGGATGAAGCCGGCGGGCGGGTGATTGAAGTGGCGCTGAAGGACCGCACTGTTGGCGCCTACACGTTGGCGCTGGAATTGACGCGCGATTTAAACGCCTTGCCCGGGTTGCTGACCCTCGCCGGGGTGCATCCGCCGGGCGCGGCCAAACTCAACGGCTATGTCGCGGTCACCGCCGCGCCGGGCGTCGCCGTCAGCGCGGAATCCGCGGGTGGGTTGACCGAAATTCCGGCGGTGTCCCTGCCGGATTATTCGATGTCCGGAGGAGCGGGCAGCGCGCTGGCTTACGAATTCATTTCGGCGGAACCCGGCCCAGTTCCGCGTTGGAGCCTGTCGGTGACGACGGAGACTGTGGCGGCGTGGGTGCGGGCGGAGATCGTGGACACGTTCACACTGGCCGACGCGCTGGTGAACGGGCGCGCCCTGGTGCGTTATGACATTGCCAATGCGCCGGTCAAGGAGTTGCTGGTGCGGGTGCCGGAGGATTTCCGGAATGTTGAAATCACCGGCCCGAACATCCGCAGCCGGGAGCGGGCGGGAAATCTGTGGCGGGTGAAATTACAAAATCCGGCCTACGGAACCTACACGCTGGCAATCACATGGGACTCGCCGCTTTCCACCGGGACGAACGCGATGGAACTGGCCGGGGTTTCCGCCGAAGGGGTGGAGCGCGAGACAGGGTTTCTGGCGATTTCGGCAAAAGCGCCGTTGCAGGTGGAGGAGTCCGCCGCTGTGAATTTGCAGCGCGTGGACGTGGGCGAATTCCCGGATTGGGCCGGCGCGCCGGACAACGCGGCCACGCTGGCCTATCGCTACATTCGTCCCGGCTACAAGCTGGCGCTGGGAGTGCGCCGGTTGGAGGAGGCAGCGGTTTTGCAGGCTATGATTGAAAGCGCTCAATTCACCAGCGTGGTCGCCGACGACGGACAAATGATGACTGAAATGTCGCTATCGTTGAACAGCAACGGGCGGCAATTCCTGGCGGTGGAACTGCCGCCCGGGGTCCAGTCCGGCGGGGTGTGGTCGGCGTTTGTCGGCGGCGAGCCGGTGCGCCCGAGCTGGCGCGACGGCGAATTGTTATTGCCGATTGAACAATCGGCGGCGGACGGAAGCGCCCTTTCCGTGCAATTGACTTATGTGGGGACGAATGCTTTTCCACGGCGGCGCGGCGAGGTGGCCCTGGTTTCTCCGAGCTTCGACGCGCCATTGAAAAACGCGCGCTGGGAAATTTATTTACCGCCGGATTACGACTACGAGAATTTTTCCGGGACGATGGTCCGGGAGATCGCGGCCGCGGCGGGACGGGGCACTTCGAATTTTTCGAGTTTGGAATACTCGCGGATGGAGCAGGCAAGCCAATCGGCCATGGAAAGCGAAGCCCGGCATGAGATGAGCGAAGCGCAGCGGCAACTGGCCGCCGGAGATGTGCGCGCGGCCAATGAGAGCTTCAGCCGGGCCAAGGCGGTCCTTCCCGCCCAGGGGGGCGCCGGTTTGGACGAATTTCAGCAGAATTTGCAGGCGGCGGCGGCGAGCAATCTCATCCAGGCGCAAAGCGATTTCTCGATTCAAAATTCCGGATTATCCGGGGAAAACGGCGGGGGACAGACGGGACTGGAGTATGACGACGCCGCAGCCGCGGAGCAATGGAGCAAGCTGCAACAGGCGCAGGAAATCACCACGACGGCGATTCAGCCGTTGCGTGTGAACCTGCCGGTGCGCGGGCAGCAGTTCACGTTTACGCAGGTGTTGCAGACGGAAACGGACCGACCGATGGTGATACAATTGTATGCGGCGAACACCCGGATGATCAACTGGCCGATGCGGACGGTGGCAATGGCAGGGGCTTTTGTGTTGCTTTGGGGAGGGGTGGCGGTGGGTGAGGGTAGAATCAGGAAGGTGAACAGGCGAAAAAGCCAGTAGTCAGTTCCAAATCCGCAGAGCGCCGGAAACGGTTGGCGCGACGCAGGTTAAGAAACCTGCGATACGGCAGATTTGGAAATCTGCGCTACGACTTTATCACTGGCCCCGGTCTCTGTGGAGAAGGGACAGCAAGCGAATGGACGCTTTCGTTTCCAATCGCCAATCGGCAATTTTCCATCTCCAACTTCGCGTCTCCGTTTAGACGGCCTGCGCGGGGACCCGGGCCGGTTTCCGCTTTGCGGCGAAATGCTCCGCGCGAGCTTCGGGGGCGACGAAGAGCGGCTTGAGATGGCGCTCGTAAAGGTTGCCCGTCACGTTTTTAGCGACGACGGCTTCGTGGCGGTCGAGGGCGTCCAAATAGCGATTGCTCATCTGCGCGGCAATTTTGTATCCCACGTGGATCAACTGCCGCACATTCGGATTATACGCGCGGTTCTTCTGGTCATGGCGCAGCGCGGAGACGAATTGTTCCGATCTCCAGCCATTCACCGTTTCAGCCGCCGGCAGTTTCTTGCGGTCAATGTCAATGACGGTCGCGTAAGGTCCGCAGAGTTCTTCGGCGTGGGCGAGGGCGCCGGCGTAGATTTCCTTGGCCAGCGCCAGTCCGTCGCCGCCGGCTTCGGCAAGTCCGATGACTTCCTCCAGCCAGGTGGTGCCCGCCGTCTTGATGTGCAGGCCCGCGTCGAACCGGGCCATTGCGCGTCGAATCGGCTCGTAGATGGAAAATTTGTCGCTGCCCGAATGGACGCTCAATTTCAAGTTCATCGGGAGGTCATACCGTTGGACGGCAAAACGGATCACCGCCAGGTCGTCATTGAATTCCTTTTCGAATTGCGCCACGACGCCGGAATAATCCACGCCTTTGTTAAAGCGTCCGGTGAATTTGGGCGCGATGGTCTGGATCGGGATGCCCGCATCAGCGACGGCGGCCAGGATGACCAGCAACGCGATGGGCGTCTGCGGGGCATCCGTCTCGTCCATGGAGATTTCGGTGATGAAATTCGCAGCGCCTTTGATTCTGGCAATATGGCGGTAAATTTTTTGCGCATCGTTGATCGCCAGCAAAAAGGGCGCGGCGATTCGCTCGATGTCCTGGCGGGTGGAGCGAAACGGTTCGGCGATCCCGGGAATCTGGATTTCGACGGCCAGTTCCGGATGGCGGGAGACAAACTGGCGGAGGTCTTCCGGCGCGGCGGGCTTGCCAATCGTATCGGCCACGTCAATGGTATAGAAATCCGAGTGGGGAATGAAACGGTCCACCGTCTCGAGCCGGATATGGTCGGCATCCACGTAATAGCTGCGTTTCCAGCCGAGGTTTTTGACAGCGGCGTCAGCGGCGGCGCGGGTACTGGCAGGCTCGGAGCCGATGATGACGTGCTCGCGGTTGGATTTATTCCAGACGGGCACGACTTTGACCCCCTGGTTGGCGGCCAGGATACAGGCTTGCAATTGGGCCTGAGCCTGGCGTCCGAAACGGTCGCCCAACCCAAATGAAAATTTTTCCAATGATAATGTTCCGTTATTACTCATGTTAACTAGTCTTGGCCGATTTCACAAAGTAACACGGTTGGGGAGTCCGCAGAACTTCATGGATTGCAAAGTTGGGTGAAAATTATGCACTTTTTCAACCAACCGCAACATTCCAAGGAAAGTTCGTGGTGGTTCCGGTGATGCTACACGTTGCACTACCCGTTCGTTTAGTGCCCAATTTTCACATCATTCTGCAACAAATTCAAAACGACTTTTGGTGACAAAACGCGGGAAAAAGTTAAGATTGGGAAAAATCCAGGTAACGAGTGTGACAAAAAAACTAAAAACTATGAAGAAATCATTGGTTTCCTCCATCGTATTAAGCGTAGGGTTTTTGGCTGCCACCTGCGGCACGGTGTTGGGCCAGACTACAGTATTTGATGATACTTTCACCAGCGGTGATACGGTTCAAGAGGCATCACCTGGAGCCCCGACAGCCACTTCGGCTTCGTATGAATACTTTCAGTCAGGCGCCGCTCCTGTGGCCCCAACGGGATATACGTCGGGTTCAATGGCGTTAACCGGATTTGCGGCAAGCAGCGCATTCTCTGAGTTGGAAGCCCAGTTTACCACCGCCCCGATTACGCTGATGAGCGTGGGCGATTATATTGATTTATCGGTAGTGTTCAATGATGCCAATAATATTATGCCCTCGAGTCCTTCAACGTTGAACATCGGCCTCTATGACTCTTACAGCTCGCCACCGGCCGAGGGAGCTGAACTCAGCGGGTCCACCGAAGGCACCGGCGGAGCAATCGGATGGCAGGGTTATATCGGACGCATCTCTGGAACTGGGGGTACTCCCGAAGTTATACAACGTCCCGCGCAGGGGGCAGGACCTACCAACCCAAATCAAGAACAGGACGTGCTTTTCAATGACGCGAGCAGCTCAGCCACATACGACAATCCGAAAGGGCCAGAGGTCGGTGCCAATGGTGCAGCATTTTCATCGCTGACTCAAGGGGACACTTATACTCTTCAATTACAATTGACGCTTGCCGCAAACGGGAACATAACCGTCCTGAATCAACTCTACAGTGGCGTCGGGGAAGTCGCTGCCAACTCAATCTATAGCCAGACTGACACGACGACAGGTGGAGCCGTGACAACGACCTTCGACAGCTTGGCCTTCGGCTGGCGTTTTGACACTACGGCCGCGGCAAACGGCGTGGACATCAGTCAAATTGAGGTCAACGATGACATTCAAACTGTTCCGGAGCCTTCCGCTCTCGCGCTGGCCGGGGCCGGCTTGGGACTGCTCGGCTTGATTCGCTTTCGCCGTATTCGCTAAGAAGTGGGGTTCAACGAAGCGAGCGCCGGGACGAGCGGCGCTCGTTTTTTTATTTTAATATGAATGGACGGAAAAATGAGAAACTGACAGCTCACCCCGGCCCTCTCCATGAACTCAGGGAACTCTCACCTCACCCTGACCCTCTCCCCTCCCATCGGATGGGAGCGGAGAGGGGACAACAGGCGGATGCCAACTGTTGCTTGAAAGTCCAGCCAATGGCGGCGGGTTCAGGGGTTCAAGGCCCGATGAAATTTACGAATGACGATGGACGATTGACGATTGGCGGAAAACGCTTGTCAGCGGCCTCCGCCGACGCTTGTCGTCTTGGAGTGCAGCAGTCCTCGCGCAGCGCGCCAGAGCGCGCCAGCGCGGCGGCGACTGCCGTTTTCCTTGCGCCAGGAACGGAAGAGACAAAGCAGGTCACCATCAGACACTCACCTCACCCTGAACCGGGGAGACCCTCACCTCACCCTGACCCTCTCCCCTCCCATCGGATGGGAGCGGAGAGGGAATCCGTCTTCGGCGCGCTACGACGGGACAGGCAGCAAGCGGACGCCGATCGTGTTTTGGAAAAAATAGGGCCAACGACAGGTTCAGTGGGTCAATGCGCGAGTATTTTGGTTTCGGGGAATTCTCGCCCCATCGCTCGCAGGCTCGCGACGCGGCGAGGGAACAGCGTTCGCCCGTTCGCAGTTGCTGAAAAGCCTGACAGGATGCGACGAATTAACAGGTTCAATGCGATAAGCCTGGCGCTGTTTTTTTTAGCAGCCGTCCCGGCGCGCGCGGCATCGGATAATCCGGGAGCCGCGGCGGCGGCCCAGGCATGGAAGGACGTTCCAAAAATCCTCGCGCGCATCACGCCGCCAAAATTTCCGCGCCGCGAATTCGTCATTACCCGTTACGGCGCGGTGGGCGACGGCATCATGGATTGCACGGAGGCTTTTCGAAAGGCGATTGATGATTGCAGCGCTGCCGGCGGCGGGCGGGTAATTGTGCCCAAAGGCGTTTATTTGACCGGCGCGATTCATCTCAAGAACAACGTGGACCTTTGCGTGGAACGGAAGGCGACCATCCGGTTCAGCACGGACCCGGCGAAGTATTTGCCGGTGGTCTTCGCGCGGTATGAGGGGACGGAAGTGATGAATTATTCGCCGTTCATCTACGCGCTGGACCAGACGAACATCGCCATCACAGGACGGGGCACGTTGGACGGGCAGGGGGCCAAGGGGGCTTGGCACAGTTGGATAACCTACAGCGATCCCAGGAAGTTGGTGGCGATGGCGGCGCGCGGTGTGGCGGTTTCCGGGCGCGTCTTTGGAGCCGATGGGCATCTGCGTCCGAATTTTGTGGCGCCGGTGCGGTGCCGGAATGTGCTGATTGAAGGCATCCACATTGTGGATTCGCCGATGTGGGTGTTGAACCCGGTGTATTGCACGAACGTCACCGTGCGCGGCGTGACGGTGGAAACCAAAGGCCCGAACACGGACGGTTGCGATCCCGATTCGTGCGATGATGTGCTGATCAAGGGCTGCACGTTCAGCGACGGCGACGATTGCATTTCGGTCAAGTCCGGCCGCGACCGGGACGGGCAGAGAATTAATATTCCGTGCCAAAACGTGGTGATTGAGGACTGCCGGTTTGAGGCCGGACACGGCGGCGTGGCGTTGGGCAGCGAGACATCCGGCGGCATCGAGAATATTTTTGCGCAGGATTGCCGATTTGACAGTCCGGATTTGGAGATGGCACTACGGTTCAAGACCAACCCGGCGCGTGGCGGATATATTCAGGATGTTTATATCAGGGATTGCACGGTGAAAACGGCCCAGGTGGGCATTCACATGACGATGAGATATGCGAGCAGCGGGGCGATGAACGGCATGGCGATCCCGGTGATCAGCAATATTGACATCCGGGATTGCAAATTTGTGAAGCTGACGCAGCGGCCAATCTTCATCGAAGGCTGGTCTCGAACGCATCCCATTACCGACGTCACGATTGCCGATTGCCGTTTTCCCCGGACGGTCGGGAAAAGCTTTGTGACCAACGCGGTGGGGATTTATTTGCCGGGCAGCAGGGGAACGGGAATGAATTAGCCGTCGCCAGGCAGCGGATTTGAGTGGGTTTTATTTGAATTCGGGGAAAAAAGTCAGAACGGACTCACGTCCGCTGCTACGAGGTTCGTTGGGAGCGGCGTCCTCCAGAATGGAGGCGCATCGGGGCCGTGAACCTGAGGCGTCTTTTTGGGCGGCCCGGCCGCGTAAACGCGGAACCCCAAACGGGAGGTTCATGTGGGGGAGGGGTACGGCGCCGCCGTTTTGGGATTTTGTTTCCCCGCGTTGTATGTATTCTCTTGCGGTTGAAGGAACCGGCCTCGGTTTGAGTGCATTTTTTTCAATGATATTTGCAAAGACAAGCAATTGTTTGCCAAGCCGTCCAGATGGTATGATATTATCAAATAAGCCCGATAAGGATTGAATGAATAAAAAAATCATGCGAAATCAGTGTGAACCAACCGGGGGATTCACGTTGATTGAATTGCTGGTGGTCATCGCGATTATCGCCATTTTGGCGGCAATGCTGTTGCCGGCGCTTGCTGCGGCCAAGGAAAGGGCCCGCCGGGCCAGTTGCGTCAGTAACCTGCGGCAAATTGCTGATGGCATCAACATGTATTGCTCCGACAATCAGGACACGATGCCGCCATTGAAATACCGGGATGCCAATGCGGAAGACTACGACTACCAGATGTTTGAATTAAATTTACCGGCGACGGTCCCGCCGACGTACTCCGAGGGGCCGTACAATTTGGGTACGCTTTATGCCAACAATTTGGTCCCAAACGGAAACTGTTTTTATTGCCCCAGCTACGTGGTTCCCAACAGCGATTTCACATACCAGTATTATGCCAATACGCAAGCCTGGCCTTGCGGGCGCAATTCGGCGACAGCCACCGACGCCAACCCCTCGTGGGTGCGCGCCGGCTGATAGCTACTACCCTCAGTCCGCGATTGAGACGAAACAAAACACCGCCTCGGGTTTAAAAACTTTTCCTCAACCTTGGACCGCCTCAACCGTGGCGCCCTATAGCTCGTGGACTGTCGTGGAGCCGTTCAAGCAATCGTCCATTGACCAGACCAAGAGCATGTGTGTGGATTTGATTACGGCTTCGTTCGAACAAATGTCCCATCAAAATTTGGGCCATCCCGCCGGGTTGAACGCCGCCTTTGGCGACGGGCACGTCCGATGGGAAGGCATCAAGGACAACCCGGCTGCCTTCAACTCCACTGAATGGGCGGCGATCGCGGCCAATAGCCCCGGCGGCCCCGATTTTCGATACGAAATGTCGTTGTTTCCAAATTAATCTGAAAATGCGCCGGCTTGGAACGCCGATCAACCTTTACAATTTAAAGCCAAAGACCATCCTCACTTCTCCCGTTGACCCATAAACCGACACAGCTAACTGATTATGAAATTCAAGCTGCTGGCTCAAAGCGTAACGGTGATATTTGTGGCGACCCTGGCGGCGATGCCCGGGATGTCTCAAACCACCTTTTTCAGCGACAATTTTTCCAACGGCAGCACCGTTGACTCGTTCACGCCCACCGCGCCCACCACCGATTCAACCAGTTACGAGTACATAACGTCCAAGGGCTGGAATCCGACTCCTTCGCTCACCAGCAACAGCCTCTTGTATGGCATTAATTCGACCTCCAGCGGCACGGGTGAAATGCAGGCATTGTTTTCAGCCCAACCCATACCGCTCACGGCGAATGGTGATTATATCACGATGGTCATTGTTTATACGAATGTTGCCGGACTGCTCACCTCGGGAGAGGGTTTTATGGGTTTTGGTTTGTATAACAGCGGCGCCTCGACCAATTATCCGGTTCCCGGCGGCCTGAATTCCAACGCGACCACCAGCACGACCACCAATTCAATGGGCAACGCGGCGTTGTGGCAGGGCTATTTTTCCCAGGTGGCTTATACGGGTAATAATGACGCCATCCAGACGCGTCCGGTGCAGACGACTGGCGCAAGTGACGCCGCCCAAGACCTGATCACAACCGGCAGCGGTTCTGAGAGCTTCCAGTATCCCAAGGGCGCGGAAGTGGGTTCCTCGCTCCTCTCATCTCTGGTGCTCAACAGCAACACCGCAGTTTATACCGAAGTTCTCACGATTGCGGTTAATGGCACCTCCAGCCTGGCCATCACCAATAGTTTTTATCAGGGCGCCGGCACCAACGGCACGATGCTGGTCCAATTTGGCGGGATTGCCACCAACACGACATTCCTCACCGGCGGATTTAATGCTCTTGCCATCGGATGGAATCAAAAAACCACCGCGCCTGGCACGGCAAACGTGGTTGACTTGGCTTCCATCGACATTTTTGGCCAAAGCACGGCCGTCTCGGGGCCGCCCTCAATTTCCTCGGAACCCTCTTCCGTTATTGTCGCCACCAATAGCTACGCTCAATTTGCTGTTGGCGCCTCCGGTTTCGATGTCAGCTATCAATGGTACTTGAATGGCGCTCCTCTCGCCAATGCAGGCACTTACTCGGGCGCAAAAACCTCGACGCTGGTGATTTCTCCGACGGTGGCGACTAACGCGGCCGCTTCGGCCGACGGTTACTATTGCATCGTTACCGGCGCGGGTGATTACAGCACCAATACCGTCACCAATTCGCTGACCCTGGTGGAGGCCACCAACCTCGTATGGGTGGGGACGGAGGCGGGTGGCAATTGGGATGTGGACACGACGGCGGATTGGGAGACGACCAATTCGCCCGCCAGCGCGGCCGTCTTCACCGGGGGCGACCCAGTCAGCTTCAACGATGCCTCGGCGCTCAATGGGAATGTCACTTTGGCTGGCAATGTGGGGCCGTCCTCGATATCAGTGACCACAGCCAATGCCTTTGACTTTGGCGGTACAGGCAGCATCGTGGGTCCAGGCTACGCGGTGTTCGACGGCGAGAATGCGCCGGGCGAAGTGGAACTGAATGTCAACAACACCTATACCGGCGGCACGTTGTTCACCAATGGCATCTACGTTTATTTGGAGAACTACAATGGCTTGGGAGACGGCCCGGTGATACTGGGTTCGTCGAGTGCCGAGATGGAAATTGTCAACGCTGGCGGCGCCACAACGGGTGTGAACGGTAATATTGATATTGTCTCGAACTGCGAGTTCCTGATTGACGGAACGGGCACGTATGCCGGCGTATTCTTTGGCAACTTATCCGGCTCGTCCTCGGCCACGTTGACATTTGAGCCGTCAAGCGCGGGGATACCGGAGGGCAACGGGTCCAGCACCAACCGGATGCGATTGTATGGCACCAGTACCGTATGCAATGCCAATATTTTCATTGACGGCCCGTCCACCCCGGAGGCCCAATATAATGGGGATGAAATTGCACCTTACAACGCGACGGGTACCCAAGTATATAATGGCGTCATTTCCGGCAATGGCGGTGTAATTCAACGTGGAACTGGCACCACCATCTTGAATGGCCAGAATACCTTTGCGGGTGGAACAACTCCCACCACCGGCGCCATTGGGGTGGGCGCCAGCAGCATCGGCACTCCTGGCAATGTCATTTCTGGCCCGTTGGGGACCGGTGTGCTGTTGCTGGCTCCGGAAGTTCCCAGCATTACCGGCAGTGCCATGATCGAGGCCTCCGCCCCCAATGTCACCATCGGCAACACTATCGAATATCCCAGCGGCACCAACAACCTGACCCTCGAAGTCGGTGGTACCAATAGCCTGACGTTCTCCGGACCGTTCGGTCTCAATGGCGCTGATGGGCTGATAACGAATACCATCACCAACCGTATTGTGGACGTCACCAACACCGCCTTGACCACGTTCTCGGGCAACATCACTGACGGTGGCGCAGGTTATGGCCTGGGCGTGTTCGGCAACGGCGTCGTGGCGCTCAACGGCAGTGATTCGTATACGGGAATGACAGGCATCACGAATGCCACCGTGCTGGTGAACGGATCACTCAGCACCAGCGTGGTCATCGTGGCCACCAATGCAACCCTGGACGGCACCGGCTCTATTTCCGCACCAGTCACCATTCAAAGCGGGGGCACCTTGTCGGAGGGTCGTGAGAGCCTTACCGGACTCGACATCCGTAACAATCTGACCTTCCTGCCCGGCAGTACCAACATCGCCTATGTCAGCGAGCTTAGTGGAAACGGCGAAGATTACGGAATTGGCACCGTTGCCTTTGCCGGCACCCTGGTTCCAACGAACGTGTCCGGAACCTTGAGCGCGGGGCAGAACTTCAAGCTCTTCAACGCGAGTTCGTATTCGGGCAACTTCAGCGCCATCGCCGGCACGCCGGGCGCGGGTTTGGCCTGGGAGTTCGATTCGACCAACGGCGTGTTGAGCGTGGTTACCAGCGGCCCGATCGTTCCGACTATACCGCCCCGGGTCACCGGCTTCAGCTTGTCTGGAGGCACCGTGACCATCACGGCGACGAACGGTGTCAATGGCGGGACTTATTATCTCCTGGGCACGACGAACGTCGCGACGCCGATTGGGCAGTGGGTGCCGGTGGCCACCAACGTGGTGACGGCCTCGGGAGGCACGGAATCCTTCACCTTTGCGGGCACGAATGCCTATACTGTTGGTTCGCCGATGTGGTTCTTTATGTTGAGCAGCACCAACAATTAAATAATTGTCAACGACGTTAGGGTGCCGTTCAGCCAGGCGAATACATTTGATAATTTGATACTGGAAGAATTTCCAGTGCCGTTTAAAAGGATTGAATCCGGGGTGGCTTAGCCAGTTCGCTGACCCAGCCGCTCGAAGTTAAGGTACAGGTTTTAACTTTGGCAATGTTTTTAAGCCGTTTAATTTATGGAAACAGCCGCAGTTCTAAAATGATTGATCCATAACGCCATGACCGCAACCTAAACCACATACAAACTGCCATGAAAAAAACAAATACCGTCACTCTTCGGTTTCTCATTGTCCTGCTCGGCGCCCTTGCGCCCTTATGGCTCTGCCATGCGCAAAGCACGTTCTTCAGCGACAATTTCTCCAACGGCAGCACCATTAATGCAAATCCGCCTGTTTACCCAACACTCCACTCCACGAGTTATGAATTCCTTTCGAGCCTGACGCCGGCGTACACAAACATCTCCCCGAACGATTTACAGTTTGGCCTGACGAACACGGGTGGCGGCAACATCTGTGAGCTTCAAGCGTTGTTTTCCACCAGCCAGATTGCCCTCGTGCAGCCGGGAGATTACATTCAGTTGACCGTTATTTACACGAATACTTCGGGCATTTGGGGCGCGCCGCTCGGTACCGCCATCACTGGGTTCAGCACGGGCTTATACAATAGCAGCCAGGTTTTGCCCTTGGGCGGCGGCTTAGTCGGGACCGAAGGAAATGGCGCCGCGGCGAGCGGTGGAGCGGCAGGATGGGAGGGCTATACGGTGGAGGTTGGCAATAACAGCGCCAGCCCTCACTACGATATTTATTCCCGCCCGGCCCAAACGGGCACTGCAAATAACAACCAGGATGTGACCAGTCAAGGCAGCAGTTCCAAAAGCTACACAAGCGCCGTGGTCATTAATAATCCCGGAGGAAACACAGGAAACGGCGTCTTTCCCCCCGTTACCACCAACATGTGTTACACGAACGTTCTGAACATAACTCTTCTGAGCTCAGACCCAATCATCCTCGCCGTCACCAACACCCTTTTCAATTCGACCGGTTTGGTGACGATCACCAACGGCTTGACCACCAACGGTGTCAGTTCCAGTTTTACGACTGCCGGGTTTGATGCGTTTGCGATCGGCTTTTACAAAAAGACTGACTCTTCGCCCTCAAATGTGGTGGACATTTCCTCAATCACAATTTCCGGTTCGGTGTCGGCCATTAGCGGCCCGCCCTTAATTACCACGGAACCCACGCCGGCCATTGTCGCCACCAATGGCTACGCTCAATTTTCCGTTGGCGCCTCGGGTTTCGATATGAACTATCAATGGTACTTGAATGGCGCTCCTCTCGCCAATGCAGGCACTTACTCGGGCGCAAAAACCTCGACGCTGGTGATTTCTCCGGCGGTGGCGACTAACGCGGCCGCTTCGGCCGACGGTTACTATTGCATCGTTACCGGCGCGGGTGATTACAGCACCAATACCGTCACCAATTCGCTGACCCTGGTGGAGGCCACCAACCTTGTATGGGTGGGGACGGAGTCAGGCGGCAATTGGGATGTGGACACGACGGCGGATTGGGAGACGACCAATTCGCCCGCCAGCGCGGCCGTCTTCACCGGGGGCGACCCAGTCAGCTTCAACGATGCCTCGGCGCTCAATGGGGATGTCACTTTGGCTGGCAATGTGGGGCCGTCCTCGATATCAGTGACCACGGCCAATGCCTTTGACTTTGGCGGTTCGGGCAGCATCGTGGGTCCAGGCTACGCGGTGTTCGACGGCGAGAATGCGCCGGGCGAAGTGGAACTGAATGTCAACAACACCTATACCGGCGGCACGTTGTTCACCAATGGCATCTACGTTTATTTGGAGAACTACAATGGCTTGGGAGACGGCCCGGTGATACTGGGTTCGTCGAGTGCCGAGATGGAAATCGTCAACGCCGGCGGCGCCACAACGGGTGTGAACGGTAATATTGATATTGTCTCGAACTGCGAGTTCCTGATTGACGGAACGGGCACGTATGCCGGCGTATTCTTTGGCAACTTGTCCGGCTCGTCCTCGGCCACGTTGACATTTGAGCCGTCAAGCGCGGGCACACCGGAGGGCAACGGGTCCAGCACCAACCGGATGCGGTTGTATGGCACCGGCACCGTATGCAATGCCAATATTTTCATTGATGGCCCGTCCACCCCGGAGGCCCAATATAACGGTGATGAAATTGCGTTCTATAATGCGAGTGGCTCCCAAGTATATAATGGCGTCATTTCCGGCAATGGCGGCGTGATTTCGCGTGGAAGCGGCATCGCCATCTTGAATGGCCAGAATACGTTCGCGGGCGGAACAACTCCCACGGCGGGCGTCATTGGGGTGGGCGCCAGCAGCATCGGCACTCCTGGCAATGTCACCTCTGGCCCGTTGGGGACCGGTGTGCTGTTGCTGGCTCCGGAAGTTCCCAGCATCACCGCCACGGGTATCATTATTTCTTCCGGCGGTTCGAATAACATTGGCAACACCATCGAATATCCCAGCGGCACCAACAACCTGACCCTCGAAGTCGGTGGTACCAATAGCCTGACGTTCTCCGGACCGTTCGGTCTCAATGGCGCTGATGGGCTGATAACGAATACCATCACCAACCGTATCGTTGACGTCACCAACACCGCCTTGACCACATTCAGCGGGGTGATTAGCGATGGTGGCCTCGGTTATGGTTTCACCTTGACCGGCAGTGGCGTGTTGGCGTTGAACAACTCCGAAACCTATTCGGGACCCACCGTCATCAGTGGCGGAACCCTGCTCGTGAACGGGCAGATTGGCACGAACAGCGTCACCGTTGCGACCAAAGCCACCCTCGGGGGTTCGGGCACGGTTACCGGCGCGGTCACCATTCAAAGCGGCGGCACGCTGGCGGCGGGCAATCAGGCGATTGGCACTTTGAGCATCAACAATACGCTGACCTTCCTGACCGGCAGCACGGACGTGGTGGATGTCAGCCAAAGCGGCGGGAACAGCGAGGTGAGCGGGTTGACCAGCGTGACTTACGCCGGCACGTTGGCTCCCAACATTGTTTCGGGCACGTTGAGCGCGGGCCAGGATTTTACGATCTTCAGTGCCGCGGCGCATTCAGGCAACTTCAGCGCCATCGCCGGCACGCCGGGCGCGGGTTTGGCCTGGGAGTTCGATTCGACCAACGGCGTGTTGAGCGTGGTTACCAGCGGCCCGATCGTTCCGACTATACCGCCCCGGGTCACCGGCTTCAGCTTGTCTGGAGGCACCGTGACCATCACGGCGACGAACGGTGTCAATGGCGGGACTTATTATCTCCTGGGCACGACGAACGTCGCGACGCCGATTGGGCAGTGGGTGCCGGTGGCCACCAACGTGGTGACGGCCTCGGGAGGCACGGAATCCTTCACCTTTGCGGGCACGAATGCCTATACTGTTGGTTCGCCGATGTGGTTCTTTATGTTGAGCAGCACCAACAATTAAATAATTGTCAAACGAGATGGGCCGGAACCGTCAAGGTTCCGGCCTTTTTCTTTTGGTCCAGGCAAGGGGAGAACGGGCTGATGTCGAGAAACCGCTTTGGAAGTTATCCCCCGCCCCCTCACCTCGAGACGAAGTTCGATGCGGACGCGCGATCCGGGGAGGCAACAACTATGAGCAAGGTGCTTTAATTACCGGTGCGTGCCCCCTCACCTCGATCCTCTCCCCCGAGTGGGAGAGGAAGTTCGATGCGGACGCCCGCAACTTCAACTAATCCTTGTATGATAAAATCTTATAATTTTAGACGTTGACAGAAGTGATTAACATTGCCGATGCTCATTCAACCTTTATCAAAAACCCAACCCGCATCGGTATTTTGTCGGTTTTAATCGGAATCGTCGCGCCACTAGGGACGGCCCCGGCACAAACGGCATTTTTCACCGACAGTTTCAGCAATGGCAGCACGGTGGACTCAACGACGCCGGCCCCGCCTGCCGCGGATTCGACGAGTTACGAATTCATAACAAGCAAGGCCTGGAATCCCGCCACGCCTTCGCTTACCGGCCAAAGCCTGTTGTTCGGCATTAATTCGGCCTCAAGCGGCACCGGTGAAATGCAGGCCATGTTCGCCACCAATCCGGTGGTGCTGGCCGCCAACGGCGATTATATCACCATGGAAATCATTTTTACGAACATTTGCGGACTGCTCACTTCGGGGCAGGGTTATCTTGGTTTTGGCCTGTATAACACGTGTGGCTCGACGAATGATCCGGTTTCCGGCGGTCTTGATGGCACGGCATCCACCACCGGCACCAGCTTTGCTTTGGGCAATGCGCAACTATGGCAGGGCTATTTCGCGCAGGCGGCTTATTCGGGTTATACCTCGGCGATCTGGACACGGCCACAACAAACATCCAGCCCGGCGTACAATACTGACCAGGACGTGGTCACCGCCGGCAGCAATTCTGGCGGCTTTCAGGCTCCGACGGGCACGCCCGTTGGTTCCGGGATAACCTCCTCTCTGGTTCTCAACAGCAACGTTTCCGCAACCGCGACCTACACGGAAGTTCTGACGATTACGTATGACAGCAGCGCCAGTCTGGGTATCACCAACAGTTTGTATCAGGGCATGGATACCAATTCCACGCCACTGGCCCAATTCGGGGGCGTGGCTTCGGGCGGCACTTATCTTACCAGCGGTTTTAACGCTCTGGCAATTGGATGGTATCAAAGAACGAGTGCGGCGGGCACGGCAAACGTCATTGACATTTCGTCCGTCAACATTTTTGGCCAGAGCACTGTTGTTTCCACACCGCCCTTGATCAATCCCAATCCGACGAACCTGACCTGGCGCGTTTGGGCGGGGAATTTGTTGCTGACATGGCCATCCGACCACACGGGATGGACACTGCAAGAGCAGACCAATTCGTTGTCGGGGGGCGTCAGCACCAATTGGTCTGCCGTGCCGGGTTCAACCGCGACCAACCAAGTGACGGTGCCGCTCAGCCCGACGAATTCCGCGGTATTCTTTCAGCTCATTTACAATCCGTAAGGCGGGGTGCGGAAATCAGCCGGACACGAAATGCCTGCCGGGCTGGTAAACCTTGCTGGAATCCTACCAGGCACCCTTTGTCTGTGCTTCGGGCACGGGTGCTTGCGGATCGTGCGCATTAGAGCAATGCCATGGACTTTCTCTTCGCTCGGCGACGAGACCGGACATGGGATCACAAGCAAATTAACCGAAATGGGTCAAACTTGCGCTGAGTGCCTGGATTGTGCTATTGTTTTTGCGTAATGAGCGTCTTGGAATTAAGCGATGAGCAGGTTATTTCGCTAGTGAGGCAATTGCCGGGGGAACGCAAACGCACCGCGTTGCTGGCGTTGGCACAGGAAGCGCAGGCGCGCCGGGAGGAACGGCTGCGATTTGGCGAGGCGCAATTGCGCCGGGTTTGTGCGGAATGCGGTAGGGATTGGGATCGCCTGTCCGAAGACGAGCGCGAAGCGTTTGCGAATGATTTACTGCATCTTAAATAACCGTGTCTATCACCGCCGTTTTCGACACGAACATTCTCTTTTCCGCAACTGGCTGGCGGGGAAATCCGTTTCAATGTGTCGAGCGGGCACGGGCTGGCGAAATTCAAGTGGTGACTTGCTCTGAGTTGATTGAGGAATTGGCGGAGAAACTGGAGAGACGGCTGCATTTTCCAAAAGACCACGTCGCGGAAATAATCGCGGATTACCTGGGTTTTCTGCGCCTGGTGCAAATCCCCAAAGTATTGGACGCGGTGCCGCGCGACCCGGAAGACAACATGGTGCTCGAATGCGCCATTGAGGGACAGGCGCAATACATTGTCAGTGGCGAGAAGGACCTATTGGTGTTGAAGGAATTTCGCAGCATTTAGATTGTCCGAGCGAGCGAATTCTTGAAAGTTCTGGCCGCGAGCGCGAGTTGAAGTTGTATATCGCTTTGCTATAATCATGTCGCGAGGCCGCCGGACATTACCGGGGCACGGGGTGAATGACGGAGTTCAAAAAGATTGAAATTCGGGTTATCCTCGTCCATCGTCGGCCCATGGCCAAACATCAAAAGCGGGTCCTCGTGGCGCTCGGCTGGTATGATTACCGTCTGCATCGCGGCATCGAGAAATTTGCCCAGGAACGGCAATGGCATTTGTCGGCAAACCTCGCCCGGGAGAAGGTCATTCCGTGGGGATGGGAGGGCGACGGGATTCTGGCGTGGCTGGGCGCGGGGGATGATCTGGCTGAATTTGTGGTTTCCTCGAAAAAACCGACGGTGGACTTCAGTTATCGGCGGCCGCATTTGAAATTTGCCCGTGTGCTGGAAGACCATGCCCACGCGGCGCAACTGGTGGCCGAACATTTCCTTTCCCGCGGTTTCCGGAATTTTGTTTTTTACAGCGACACGGACAATTGGTCCTACGAAGAGCGCGGCGCGGGATTCGTCGAGGCGCTCAAGCGCTCCGGTCACGGATGCGAATGGCTGCGGTGGCATCGCTCGCCGGATTACCGCGATGACCGCGAGCAATGGAAGCGCAAGCGAAAATGGCTGATGGCGCAATTGCGGCCGCCGCCCAAACCGCTGGCGGTCTTCGCCGCGAATGACGAGCACGCGCTGGAGGTGCTCGAATCATGCGCCGGGGCGGGGCTGAACGTGCCCGAACAGGTGGCGATTGTCGGCGCGGAAAATTACCTGCTGGCGCCCGACGCGCTGAACACGCCGATTTCGAGCGTGGACACGAACCTGGAAATGCTGGGCTACAGCGGGGCGGCATTGCTGGAAGAATTGATGAACGGCAAAACGCCACCGGCCAAGCCGATTCGCGTGCCCGCGGTGGGCATCATCACGCGCAAGAGCAGCGACCTGCTGGCGGTGCGGCACAAGGGCGTCGCCAACAGCCTGCGGTTCATCTGGGAGCACGCCAGCCAGCCGATCAGCGTCAAGGATTTGGTCGGGGTGGCGGCGATGTCGCGACGCGGATTGCACAAGGCGTTTTTGGAAAACGTCGGGCGCACACCCGGGCAGGAACTGCAGCGGGTGCGGATCGAGCGTGCCAAGCGGCTGCTGGTGGAATCCACGCACAAACTCGAAGTGCTGGCGAGCATGTGCGGCTACCAGAATGCGAACAGTTTTTGCGTGGCCTTCAAGCAGGCGACCGGGCAATCGCCCAAGCAATACCGTGACAGCGTGCCGAGAAGCGGTTGAGCGCGCGCGCCACAGGTTTGAGTTGGCAGTTGATGCCGATTTGGCGAGGGTCGAAGCCCAAAGGGTTTTGGGATGGCTTTGGGCAAACCGGATTGAAGAAGGGAACTATTTGAAAGTTTGCCAGCCGCCGCCGAGGGCTTTGTAGAGCGCCACCAAATCCGTCGAAATAGTCTCATCCGATTGCGTGAGATTGTCCTGCGCCGAATAAAGCATCTGCTCGGCATCCAACACGTTCAGAAAACTGACGAGGCCGTGCTGGTATTGTTGGCGTGCCAGGACCAGCGACTCCTGGCTCTGTTGCGCCGCGTCCTGCAATTCGACGCGCCGTTGTTGGTCGGTCGCATAAGTCACGAGGGCGTCTTCGACTTCCTGCAATGCGGTAAGGATGGTACTGCGATATTGCCAGATCATCGCCTGCTGCGCGGTCTTTTGCAGTTGGATGTTGGAATAAATTCTTCCGGCGTCGAAAATTCGCCAGGTGACGGTGGGGCTGACCAGGAAATAGTGGCTGTCCCAATCGAATAAATTTCCGGCGGAGGTGGAATCGAGGCCGGCGCTGCCGCTGACGAGGGTGAATTTGGGAAACCAATCGGCCTTGGCGGCTCCAATGTTGGCGGTGGCGGCGGCGATCTGGCGTTCGACGGCGCGGATGTCCGGGCGGCGCTCGAGGAGTTGGGAGGGAAGACCAATCGGGACAACGGGCGGCGTCAGCGGCAGTGGGGCGGCCTTCTCCAGTTCCGCGCCCAAGGCGTTTGGCTGGAGGGCGAGGAGGATGGAAACGGCATGAATTAATCGGCGCACGGCGGCCTGGAGCGGGGGAATGGCCGCGGCAGTGATCGCGGCCTGCGCGGCGGCGCGGCTCACGTCCAGGTCCGAGGCGAGGCCATTGGTCCGCATCGAGCGCGTGAGTTCGAGGATTTCGGATTCGGCGGCAAGATTTTTTCGGGCGACCTCGAGGCGTTGTTGGGAACCACGCAGCTCGAGATAATCGCGCGCGACTTCGGCAAAGAGTGTCACCATCGTGTTGCGCTGTGATTCAATTCCCGATTGCAGCTGGTCGTTGGCCGCTTCGATGCGGCGGCGGGTGCCGCCGAAAACGTCAATTTCCCAGGTGGAATCAAAACCGACCTGATACAAATCGGTTTCGGCGCCCGGGAATCCGCCTTTGCCAAGCGGGGAGAGTTGGTCGTCAAAAGAGGCGTCACTGGGATCGGCGCCCGGAGGATCGTTGCCCGCGCTGCCGCCGAGCGGGAGGTTGACGTTTTTGCTGCCATAGGCATCGAGATAACCGGCATCGGCGTCAATGTTGGGGAACAAATCCGCGGCGTTCATGTTGCGTTCATAGCGCGCTTCGCGGACGCGGGCGGCGGCAATCTGGAGGGTAAGATTCTGGCGGGCCGCCCGGGCGATGAGTTTTTCCAATTCGGGATCGTGAAACGACTTCCACCAATCGGCGACTGGCGGCTGGGACGTTTCGATTGTGCCGGCTTCGCCAAAATGAGTCTCCACGGAAACCGTCGGGCGCTGATAATTCGGTCCGACGGCGCATCCGGCGAGGATGATGGCCACGGTGGAAGCGACGATGGAAAGGGGCGGGCGCATGTCAGTGAGCGGAAGCGTGTTTCAAATCCATGCGTTTAAGGAAGAAGGTCATCATTGCGGCGATGAGACTGCCGGACATAAGAACGATAAAGACATCCAAATAAGACAGCACTTCCGCCTGCCGTTGCAATGCCTGGGAGACGACGGCGAGCGCCTTTTGGCCGGCGTCGATGGAACCGGTTCCCAGCATGGTGAACCGCTGGGCGAGCGAATGCAGTTCCGCCTGAAAGGGCATGGCCGTCGGGGTGAGGTGCGTAACGAGCATGTCCTGATGGATCTGGGCATGGCGGGTGATGAGGGTCTGGCCGACGGAAATGCCGACGCTGCCGCCGAGGTTGCGCATCATATTGATGAGGGCGGAGGCTTTGCTGGATTTATTTGGCGGCAGATTGGAATAGGCAAGGGTCTGGATGGGCACGAAAAGGAACGCGAAACCAACGCCTTGAAACATGCGGGCCAGGACAATTTTATTGAATGACATGTCCGGCATGAAATAGGAGAGATGAAACAACGCCGCAGCGCTGACGAGAAAGCCAAAGAGGATGAGATATTTGGGCTGGATTTTTTTGACGAGGAACCCCACGACAGGCATCAACGCCATCATGACCAAGCCGCCGGGCATAAGAATCAATCCGGCGTTGACGGCATTGTAAGGGAGGATCTGCTGGACAAATTGCGGCAGGAGTTGGGTGGTGGAAAGGAGGATGAAGAGGGTGCAGAACATCATGATGTTGGTGAAAAGAAAGCTGCGGTCGCGGAAGAGGGGCATGTCAACGGCGGGGTTTTTGGAGCCGAATGATTCCCAAACGATCAGCCCGATGATTCCGATGGCGCTCAGGATGGTGAAGGTCAAGATGAAATTGCTTCCGAACCAATCGTCCTGCTGGCCCTTGTCGAGGATGATTTGGAGGCAGCCGAGTCCAAGGGCGACGAAAATAAAACCGGGGTAATCCACCTTGATGCCGCCGCGCGTGGCTTCCTCGTGTTCTTTTTTGGCGCCCGGCGAGTCTCGAACCAGGAGGAAGGTCATGATGAGCGAAATGATTCCGACCGGGAGATTGATGAAGAAAATCCAGCGCCAGGACAGGGCATCGGTGATCCAACCGCCGAGGGCCGGGCCGAGGGCTGGGGCGACGACGACGGCGACGCCGTAAGCGGCGAAGGCCATGCCGCGCTGGCTGGCGGGGAAAGTATCGGTGAGGATGGCCTGTTCGGAGGGGGCCAAACCGCCGCCGCCCAGGCCCTGCATCACGCGGCAGACAAGGAGAAAACCAAAAGAGGGGGCGATGCCGCAAAGGAACGAGCTGACGGTGAACAAGGCGACACAAATCATGTAAAAGCGTTTGCGCCCGAGGACGGCCGCGAGCCAGCCGCTGATGGGGACAACGATGGCGTTGCTGACGAGGTAACTGGTGAGAATCCAGGTGGACTCGCTGAGATCGGCGGCGACGCTGCCGGCGATATAGCGCAAGGCGACATTGGCGATGGAGGTATCCATCACTTCCATGAAGGTTGCCATCGAGACGACGAAAGCGATGAGCCAGGGATTGACATGCCGGCGCCGGGCTGATGGATCGGTGATGGTTTTCATGGGGACATCATTGCACCTTGACTTGGGCCTCAACGGAAAGGCCTGGCGAGAGCATGGGCGCGTCGTTGGTATTTGCGGCGCTATCGAAGACAATTTTTACCGGCACGCGTTGGACGATTTTGACGAAGTTGCCGGTGGCATTTTCGGCCGGCAGAACGCTGAATCGGGAGCCAGTGCCAGCCTGAATGGAATCCACGCGCGCGTGAATTTTCATCGAGGGGAAGGCGTCCACGGTGATGGTAACGGGCTGGCCGGGTTTCATATGGGTGAGCTGGGTTTCCTTGAAATTGGCGGTGACCCAGACATTTGGGTCCACGAGCAGGAAGAGGGCCTGGCCGGGCGACACGTCATTGCCCACGGCGACGGTGCGCTCGGTGACGCGGCCCTCGACCGGCGCATAGATTTTGCAATAGGAGAGATTGACTTCGGCGCGGTGTTCACTGGCTTGGGAAACCTGCAATTCACCTTGCGCGGCCTTGACGGCGGCCTGCGCGCTGGCGACGGCGGCATTGGCGGAAGTCATACTGGCTCTGGCCTTTTCGAGTTGGGCCTGCGCGTTTTTTTGAGCGGTCTGGGCGTTGTCCAACTGCTGGCGTGAACGCGCGCGTTGGTCCACGCTGTGGTAGCGCGTGAAGTCGCGGGTGGCGTTGTCGAACTGCACTTGCGCCGCATCAACCCCGGCCCGGGCCTGGGCCACCGACGCGGTCGCCGTTTGAATTTGCGCCCGCGCCTGCGTCAATTTGGCCTGGGAAGAAGCGACCTGCGCCTTGGCCTCGTCGAGAGCGAGGAGATAATCGGTGGGGTCCAGTTCGATCATCAAATCGCCTGGATGCACGAGTTCGTTGTCGTCAATGTGCAAGGCGGTCACCTGCGCCGCCACGCGCGGGCTGATTTGAGTAACGTTGCCGTCAATGTAGGCGTCGTCGGTGGAAACGTATTGGCGCAAGATCAGCCAGAGAATCACGATGACGATGACGACAACGGCGATGATGATGGAAGCGATGACGATGACGCGGGGTCGCCGATAAAACGGTGGTTTTTCGTTTTTATCCTTTTTGTCATCGTCCGATTTATTCTGGTCATCCTCTTTTTTTCCTTCTTCTTTGACGGAGACGGTGATGGTGACACCGGCCGTTTTATGGGTGAGGGAATCGGGAGTTTGGGCGGATTTTGATGAGTCGGGAGTCCCGGAAGAATTTTTCTTTTCTTCCTTCGCGTCATCGGGATGGTCGGCCTGGTTCATCGCCATGGAGTTCCCCGCAAGTTGGTGGTGAGCGGCTAACCGATGGACGGCAGCGCGATGGCCCGGGGATGGCGCGGAATGGTCATTCCACCACCGCTGCTGAAATTCCGGCCGCCTCCCCTTGCACAAATCCGAAGGGATTAGCCAAAGCCGTGCCAATGGTTGCTCTTGGAGACGCCGACTTCAGGTTCTTTAGAAAATGCAGAATGCAAATTGCGCGGCAGGACATCGTGCAAAACATCCGGCGCGGGCGGCGGCGGATTAAGGCGGAATGTTATTCAGTCCGGGCAAATCCTTTTGGCAGGCATCTAGCTGAAAAGCGGCGGGTATGAGCGAAACATGCGGCGATTTTCTGATTGAGCGGCTTCATCAATGGGGAGTGCGGCGCATTTATGGTTATCCGGGCGACGGCATCAACGGAATCATGGGCGCATTGGGACGCGCGGAGAGGAATTCGCATCCGATTGAATTCATCCAGGCGCGGCACGAGGAAATGGCGGCATTCATGGCGTGCGCGCATGCGAAGTTCACCGGCGAGGTGGGGGTCTGTCTGGCCACTTCGGGTCCGGGTGCGATTCATCTGTTGAACGGATTGTACGACGCAAAAATGGATCATGTGCCGGTGGTGGCGATTGTGGGGCAGCAATCGCGGCAGGGATTAGGCGGGCATTACCAGCAGGAAGTGGATTTGATTTCATTGTTCAAGGACGTGGCGAGCGAATTTGCGCAGATGGCGACGCATCCGGCGCAAGTGCGGCATTTGGTGGACCGCGCGATGCGGATTGCCAAAGCGCAACGATGCGTGACGTGCATCATCATGCCGAATGATTTGCAGGAGACCGAAGCGGTGAAAGTGCCGGAGCATACGCACGGGACCGTTCATTCTGGGGTGGGTCACGTCAAACCGCGGGTGATCCCCAATGAAACGGATTTAGCGCGGGCCGCGAAGGTATTGAACGAGGGGAAGCGGGTGGCCATTTTGATCGGCGCCGGGGCGATGCATGCCGGGAAGGAAGTAGTGGAGGCGGCGAATTTATTGGGGGCGGGGGTGGCGAAGGCGTTGCTGGGCAAGGCCGCGTTGCCGGACGATTTGCCGTTCGTCACCGGTTCGATCGGACTGTTGGGCACCAAGCCAAGCTGGGACATGATGATGGACTGCGACACGTTGTTCATGATCGGCAGCAGCTTTCCCTACTCGGAATTTTTACCCAAGGAAGGCCAAGCCAAATGCGTTCAGATTGACATTGACCAGCGGATGTTGAGCCTGCGCTACCCGGCGGACGTATGTCTGGCGGGTGACAGCGCGGAAACGTTGCGACTGCTGATTCCGTTGTTGAGGCAGAAGGAAGACACTTCCTGGCGCGAGACAATTGAAAAGGGAGTCGCCGAGTGGTGGAAGGTGCTCGAAGCGCGGGCGATGAACGGCGCCAATCCACTCAATCCGCAGCGGGTTTTCTGGGAGCTTTCTCCCCGGCTCCCAGACAACTGCATTTTGTGTTCCGATTCAGGTTCGGCGGCGAATTGGTTTGCGCGCGATTTGAGAATCCGGCCCGGGATGATGGCGTCGCTATCAGGGACATTGGCGACGATGGGGCCGGGGGTGCCTTACGCGATTGCGGCGAAATTCGCCCATCCGAACCGGGTGGTTTTTGCGTTGGTGGGCGACGGGGCGATGCAAATGAACGGCAATAACGGGCTGATCACCATATCCAAATACTGGAAACGTTGGAGTGATCCGCGGCTGATTGTTTTGGTCTTGAACAATCGCGATTTAAACCAGGTGACGTGGGAGCAGCGGGTGTTGAGCGGCGACCCGAAGTACACAGCATCGCAGACGCTGCCGGAGTTTCCCTACGCGAGTTACGCGGAGATGTTGGGGTTGGGGGGCATCCGTTTGGATCGTCCGGACGCGGTGGGGGGCGCGTGGGCGGAGGCGCTGGGGGCGGACCGCCCGGTGGTGATTGACGCGCGGACGGACCCGGAGGTGCCGCCGCTGCCGCCGCATATCACGTTCACGCAGGCGCGCCATTTTCTGAGCGCGATGATCCACGGCGATCCGGAGCGCGGGCACAGCATCCGCCAGTCCTTGAAGGACGGCATAGAAAGTTATTTACCGCATAAAAAATAAAGCTATGAAAACCAACGAACATAACGAACGCAATCTGGCAGGAAAGAAAGTCGCCATATTGGCGACGGACGGTTTTGAACAAGATGAATTGCTCTCACCGTTCGAGGCGTTGAAGGCTGCCAACGCGGAGGTGAAGGTGGTTTCGCCTGCTCAAGGCACAATCAAGGCGTGGAAATACACAGATTGGGGCCGGACGGTGAAAGTTGATATGCCGCTGGATAAGGCAAGCGCGGAGGATTTTGACGCGCTGGTTCTGCCCGGGGGCGTCATCAACCCCGACCATTTGCGGCGCAATCCGGCGGCGGTGCAATTTGTGAAGTCATTTTTTCAGGCGGGCAAGCCGGTGGGGGCGATTTGCCACGGTCCGCAGTTATTGATTGAAGCAGGCGTGGCGCGCGGTCGCAGACTCACGTCCTTTGCGAGCATCAAGACAGACTTGAAAAATGCCGGGGCGGAGTGGGTGGACGAGGAAGTGGTGGTGGACCGCGGGTTGGTGACGAGCCGTTCTCCGGACGATTTGCCCGCGTTCAATGCCAAAATGATTGAGGAAATTGCCGAAGGCGCCCACGAACAACCGCGGGCGATGGCGGCGTGAATTTGATTGAGCAATTGGAGGTGGGAGTCTTCCAGGTGCCGACGGATTCGCCCGAATCCGACGGCACCCTGGAGTGGGACTCGACCGTGGTGGTGCTGGTTCGGGCGCGTTCGGGCAGCGCGCGAGGACTGGGATACAGTTACACGCATGGCAGTTGCGCGCCGTTGATTCGGGAAAAATTATTTCCAATCCTTCGGGGCGGTGACGCGATGGCGGTGCGGGCGCATTGGGAAAAAATGAACAGGGAAGTTCGAAATTATGGGAGACGAGGACTGGCCGCGAGCGCAATGGCCGCGGTGGACGTTGCGCTTTGGGACTTGAAAGCGCGCCTGCTGGGGGCGCCGCTGGTGAAACTGGTTGGGGCCGTCCGCGAGAAGATTCCGGTCTATGGCAGCGGGGGGTTCACTTCTTATTCGGAACGACAATTACACTCCCAGTTTGAGGCTTGGGCGGGGGAGGGCATTTCAATGTTCAAAATGAAGGTGGGCCGGGACGGCGAGGCGGACCCGGCGCGGGTGAAATCGGCGCGGCGGGCCATTGGCCGCGAGGCGGAATTGTTTGTGGACGCGAACGGCGCCTACCATCTAAAACAGGCGCTCGCGCTGGCCGGAAGTTTTTCCGGGTGCAACGTCAGTTGGTTTGAAGAGCCGGTGAGTTCGGACAATTTGACGGGATTGCGTTTGATCCGGGACCGTTTGCCGGCGGGAATGGAGCTTTCCGCGGGCGAATATAATTATGACGGCATCCAGGCGCGCCAAATGCTCGAGGCCGGCGCGGTGGATGTGTTGGAGGCGGATGCCACGCGCTGCGGAGTCACCGGGTTCATGCAGACGGCGGAGTTGTGCCAGGCATTCGAGACGCCGCTTTCATCTCATACCGCGCCGGCGCTGCACGCGCATCTCTGCTGCGCCGCTCCGCGCGCCCGTCACGTTGAGTATTTTCACGACCACGTCCGCATCGAACAACTGTTCTTTGACGGGGCCACGGTGAAACAGCGGAAGGGATATTTGCAGCCGGATCTTTCGCAACCGGGGCTGGGACTGGAGTTCAAGGAAAAGGACGCGGCGAAATTTGAGATAAAAATATGAACACACACAAACCACCGCCGGAATACATTCGCGATGAGCCGGAAAACCACTGGAAGGGTGACGCTGGAGGGACTGGAGCACAAGTTAAAGAAGGCGATTGACGGGGAGGTGCGTTTCGATGCAGGCGCGCGGGCGTTGTATTCGACGGATTCATCGAACTACCGCCAAATTCCGATTGGCGTGGTGGTGCCCAAGAGCGCGGAGGACGTGGTGGAGACGGTGGGGCTATGCCGTGAGTTTGGCGCGCCGGTGTTATCGCGCGGCGGGGGGACCAGCCTGGCGGGGCAGACGTGCAACGTGGCCGTGGTGATGGATTTTTCCAAATACCTTTCCAGAATTCTGGAAATGAATCCGCAGGGAAAATTTGCGCGCGTCGAGCCGGGAATTGTCCTGGATGATTTGCGGGCGGAGGCGGAGAAATTCCATCTGACCTTCGGGCCGGACCCGTCCACGCACAATCATTGCACGCTGGGCGGAATGATTGGCAACAATTCCTGCGGGGTGCATTCGGTGATGGCCGGCAAGACCGTTGAGAACATCGAGGAGCTGGAAATCCTCACTTACGACGGGTTGCGGACGCGGGTGGGAGCGACCAGCGAGGGCGAATTGGACCGGATTATTCGCGACGGCGGCAGGCGAGGCGAAATCTATGCGGGTTTGAAGAATATCCGGGACAAATACGCGGAGTTGATCCGCAAAAAGTATCCGCTGATTCCCCGGCGCGTTTCGGGGTACAATCTGGATCAACTGCTGCCGGAACACGGTTTTAACGTGGCGCGCGCCCTGGTGGGAACGGAGGGTACCTGCGTGACAGTCCTCGAGGCGAGGACCCGGCTGGTCCATAGTCCGCCATTTCGCGTGCTCCTCGCGTTGGGATATCCCGACGTCTATTCGGCGGGCGATCACGTGATGGAAGTGATGGCGCACCATCCGATAGGATTGGAGGGATTGGACGACGTGTTGGCGCGCAACATGAAGAAATTAAAGATGCATTCGAAGGACCTGAAATTGTTGCCGGAAGGGAAGGGGTGGTTGATTGCGGAATTTGGCGGCGACAGCCGGCAGGAAGCAAAGGAAAAGGCGCTGCGGCTGATGAAGAAGTTAAAAGGGTTTTTTCATCAAGGGCCGACGATGAAGTTGTACGACGATCCCGAAGAGGAGAAAAAAGTTTGGGAAGTGCGCGAAGCGGGCCTGGGAGCGACGGCGCGGGTGCCGGGCGAGCCGGTGACCTGGGAAGGATGGGAAGACAGCGCGGTGCCGCCGGACAAGGTGGGGATTTACCTGCGTGAGCTGCGCAAACTTTATCATAAGTTTGGTTACGCGTGTTCGCTCTACGGGCATTTCGGCGACGGATGCATTCACACGCGCATTGATTTTGGATTGAAGAACCGGAGCGGCATCGAACAGTACCGGCAATTTGTCCGGGAAGCGGCGCAACTGGTGGTGGGCCTGGGCGGTTCAATTTCCGGCGAACATGGCGATGGCCAGTCAAAAGCGGATTTGCTGCCGATCATGTTCGGTGAAGAACTGGTGGAAGCGTTCCGCGAATTCAAAAGAATCTGGGACCCGCGCAACAGGATGAACCCCGGCAAGGTGGTGAACGCATTTCATAATAATGAAAACCTGCGACTCGGGGCCAATTACCGTCCCTGGCAGCCGCGCACGAAATTCTTTTACGGAGAAGACGGCGGAAACTTTGCGGAAAGCATGTTGCGCTGCGTTGGGGTGGGGAAATGCCGGCGCGGCGAGAGCGGCACGATGTGCCCGAGTTACATGGTCACGCGCGAGGAGATGCACTCGACCCGGGGGCGGGCGCGGATGCTGTTTGAGATGTTGCAAGGAGAGGTCATCCAGGATGGCTGGAAAAGCAAGGAAGTTTTCGAGGCGCTGGATCTTTGCCTGGCATGCAAAGGCTGCCAGTCCGATTGTCCGATGCATGTGGATATGGCCACCTACAAGGCCGAATTCCTGTCGCATTATTACGAAGGCCGGTTGCGTCCGCGCCATGCCTACGCCATGGGGTTGATCCATCTCTGGGCGCGACTGGCCTCACGAATGCCCGGGGTGGTCAATTTTCTGGGAAACGCGCCGGTGACGGGAAGCGTCGCCAAATGGCTGGCGGGAATTTCGCAAAAGAGGAAACTTCCGCAGTTCGCTTCAGAGACGTTCCGCGCCTGGTGGGCGAAACGTCCGCCGGTGAACAGTGACAAACCCCCGGTGGTCCTGTGGCCGGACACTTTCAACAATCATTTTCATCCGGAAATTCTGAGAGCGGCCGTGGAGGCGCTGGAAGGCACCGGGCACCGGGTGCTGATGCCTGCGGCGAAGTTATGCTGCGGCCGGCCGCTCTACGATTTTGGGATGCTGGATCGCGCCAAGAGCATGCTGGCGCACATTTTGACTTCCATGCGCGACTGGATCCGCGCGGAAATTCCCGTGGTGGGCCTCGAGCCGAGTTGTGTTTCCGTTTTTCGTGACGAACTGAAGCGCCTGTTTCCATTTGATGAGGACGCCAAGCGGCTATCCCGGCGGGTCATGAGCCTGAGCGAATTTCTGGTGCGATACACCGATTTCGACTTTCCGAAGTTACATTGCGAGGCGCTGGTGCATGGCCATTGTCATGACAAGGCCGTAATGAAAATGGATTGCGCGCCCGAACTGCTGAAACATATCGGGTTGAAATTCCAAATCCTGGATTCGGGCTGCTGCGGCATGGCGGGGTCCTTTGGATTCGAGGCGGAGCATTATGAAGTCTCGGTCCGGTGCGGCGAGAGGGTTTTATTGCCGACGGTGCGCGAAACCAGTCGGGAGAAATTGCTGATTGCCGACGGGTTCAGTTGTCGGGAGCAAATCGCCCAACTGGCGAACCGGCGGGCATTGCATACGGCGGAGGTAGTGGCCAGGGCGCTGCGCGAAGGCAGCCGGGCGAATCCCGAAGGGGAGAAAGTGGCGCCGCCGCACACCCTTCCCGAGATGCAGGAGCAATCCGAATTAAAAAACCGAACGCAGACCCACCCAATGGAGATTGGCCATGAACACTAAGACGCTTTCCGGAAAAGTGGTGATGTTAACCGGCGCATCGGCCGGGATCGGGCGCGCCACGGCGCGGGCGTTTGGCAAACAAGGCGCGAAGATTGGTCTGCTGGCGCGCGGACGCGATGGATTGGAAGGGGCCAAAAGAGAAGTTGAAGAACTTGGCGGAAAGGCCCTGGTTTTGGCGGCGGACGTAGCCGACGCCGCGGCGGTTGACGCGGCGGCTGAACGATTGGAAAAGGAGTTTGGCCCGATTGATATTTGGGTCAACGACGCGATGGCCTCGGTTTTTTCGCCAATTTCAGAAATGCAAGCGGAGGAATTCCGGCGCGTGACCGAGGTCACCTACCTCGGCTATGTCTGGGGAACGCTGGCGGCCTTGAAACGAATGCGCCCGCGCAATTGCGGCGTCATCATTCAGGTCGGTTCGGCGCTGGCATATCGAGGCATCCCCCTGCAGTCGGCCTATTGCGCCTCGAAGTTTGCCATTCGCGGCTTCTGCGACTCGTTGCGCGCGGAACTAATTCATGATAAAAAGAAAATCCGGGTTTGCATTGTGGAAATGCCGGCGGTGAACACGCCGCAATTCGAATGGGTGAAAAGCCGCCTGCCGAAGAAGGCGCAACCGGTGCCGCCGATTTTCCAGCCGGAAGTTGCCGCGCAAGCCATTGTCTTTGCGGCGCAACACAATCGCCGGGAGATATACGTGGGCCTGCCCACGGTCAAGGCGATTGTGGCCAACAAATGGGCGCCGAGCCTGCTGGATTACATTCTGGGGCGGACCTGCTACCAGAGCCAGCAAACCGGCGAACCCGAGGACCCGACGCGCCGCAACAATTTATTTGAGCCAGTGCCCGGCGACTTTGGAGCGCACGGGACCTTTGACAGCCGCGCGCGGGCCTTCAGCCTGCAATTGTGGCTGGACGAGCACCGTGATTTCTGCCGGGGCGCCGCGGTGATTGCGGCCACCCTTGCCGGTTTAATGTTGGCCTCGGGAAAACGTTATGAATCCGATTGAACAAAAGAAATTCGCGCCGCTGGGCCGCAAACGCTGGGCGGTGGCGGAGGGTTACATTCCGGAAACCAGCCACGGGCCGCAGCCGGAAATGACCAGTCATGAAAGCATTTGCGTGTTGAACGCTTCGGACAATGAGGCGCGCCTGCAAATCTGGATTTTTTATTCCGACCGCGAGCCGGTGGGGCCTTATGAAATGTCGGTCGGCGCGCGGCGCACGAAACACCTTCGCTTCAACAATCTGGAGAAGCCGGAACGGATACCGCGGGGAACGGAATTTTCGAGCCTGATTGAATCAGACGCGCCGATTGTCGTGCAGCATACGCGGTTGGACTCTCGCCAGGCGGAAAACGCCATCCTCTCCACCATTGCCTATGCGGACGTGGAATCCGTGGTGTGATTCTGCATTTACGGTGAAAGCGGCAACGCCGCTTCCACACGATAAAAGCGCATCGGGGCATTTGTCTCCGTAAAAGCGCTCGTTGTGGACAAACCGGTTGACGGCAAAATCGTACCCAAGCCACTGTCTGCCCAGATGTTGGAGACCAGATTGACGCTCTTTTGGATGTAGTATAACCGCGTTGGCACGCTATCCCACGTGAGGTTGACGTTGGTGCCGCCACCCCCAAAGGTTCCCGAAGTAATGCGCAGGACGCTGTTGGCGTTGGTCGGGTCGGTGCCGGCGAGGTAATCCTGGTCAATGGTCATGCCGTTGCCGGTCGGGTCGGCGTTGGCCGAGATATTCGTGGTGCCGAAATAAGTCAGCAGCCAGGGGATGGGCAGGCCGTTGGGCGCCAGCGGACCGGGATACATCGTATCGGTTTGCACATAGGCGGCGGAATTGCTCAAGGAAATCCAGCCGCAGTTGGCGCTCCAAACGGAGCCGCTCATCTGCCCGGTGAGCATGTTCACCTTCGGCTGGCCGAAAGTTTGCTCGAAGGTGATCCAGCCGATGTTTGCGCCCCAGGCATAGCCGGTCAAATCACCGAAGCCGTCGTTATTGACGCCAAAATCGGCGGCTGAATTGTTTTGGTACCGGATTTCGTTGACGGGGTTGCCGCTGCCGAGGTTGATCCAGCCGACGTTGGCGGAATAAATATAACCGGAGCAGACGTAATTGCCGATGACCGCGCCGTTATTAGTATCCGCCACGGCATTGATCCAGCCGAGATTCGCGCCGTAAGCGTAGCGGTTGAAGGGATCAATGGTGGTGCCGGCTTGGAGCGAGGCCAAAGGCCAAAGGCTCAGGGCTGAAACGAGCGAAAGGAAAACACGGAAGCTGTTCAAAAGCTGAAATGCTGAAATACTGAAACGCTGAAATGGGATTTGAGCCTCGTGACCCCGGCTCCTACGACTCGCAAATTGTAAATCGTTACTCATAAATTGGGAGTTAGTGGATAAAGTTGGCATCGGGATGGCTGGAATTGGCGATGGTGGAAATGTCGCCTCCGGCGCTGGTGTCAACGATTGGCCCCCAACTGTTGCCGGCGCCGAAGACAAAATTCGTGGCGATATTGGCGTCGGCGCTGTTACGCAGGATGAAGGCATTGTTGGCGGGGGCGACAACCAGTCCGGCATAGTTAAAGTCCAGGGTGTTGCCCTCAATCCGGCAGCCGGCCGAGTTGGTGACGTAGATTCCGGCGCCGGACGTGATGGTTCCACTGTAAGCCACCGTGCCATTGTAAGAACAATTGTTTTCAAGAATGACGCTGTCTCCGTTGTAGTCCTCGAGGATGCCGTAGGTTCCGTTGTTGACACAGGAACAATCACGCGCCGTCACCAGGACGCCGAGATGAACGCCAGCGTTGCCGTTGAAAGACGTGGTGCAACTCTGGATGGTTGTCCGGTCGCTGGCATCAATGCCATTGACGGCGTTGCCGAGGGCGCTGCAGGCGGTGATGGTGTTGCCCGAACCCAGCGTGAAACCGTTGCCCGTGTCACTAAAACCGGCCGAGCAGTGGTCCAGGGTGCAGCCATTGACCGTCACAATGTTGTCCTGCCAATTCGTCTCGGCGATGCAATCCGCCAGGACGCAGTCATTGGTGGCGTTGATGCCGTCGCCCCCGTTGAAGGACGCGGCACAGATTGCGAGGGTCGAACCGGAGCCGGCGTCAATGCCGTCATCGTCGTTGTAAGTGGCGGCGCAGTCTTTCAGTGTCGAATGATCCACCCAGATTCCAATATTGTCATTGTTCGCCTCGCATTGCTCCAGCACGCAACCGGTATAGGGACAATCAATACCGTCGCCGCCGTTATAGTCGGACGAACAGTTTTTGAAGACGCACTGGAAAAAGGGGAAAAAGCCGTCATCGTTATTGTTGTCGGCTCGACAGTTCGCAAAGGAACATTGCGAGTCGGTGAAGAATCCGCCTGCATGATTATTGTCGGCGATGCAGTCTTCATAATTGCATTCGTCGTCGTTGGTGATCGCGCCGAATCCATTGCCGGCATTTCCGCCTGCCAAACAAGAACGCATCCAACAGTTCTGCCCGGGATCCAAGCCGTCATTGCCATTGTTCACCAGGTTCAATCCCTCAAATGTGCCGCCATTGAGACTATCGGCGTTGATGCCGTTTCCCCCCCATCCGCTCACCGTGCCATTTTCAACCGTAACATTTGTTAACGCGCCGTTGATGAGGATGCCGTTGAGCGAACCGGCGCCGCCTGACAATGCGAAACCGCGCAAGTCCACCGTGACGTTGCCACACGTAATGGTGATGCCGTTGGTGCCGCCCTCACCCGTAAGGTTGGTCGTCACAAAATATGAACCAAGCGCGCTGATGGTGTAGGGTAGCGATGAGATGGGCGTTCGCGGCTCAACCTGTGAGAGCGTCAGCATGGTAGCGCCGGGCGGACCGGGCGGGGTCAAGGACCCTTGAGCCAGCACGGTGAAGTTGAGGGCCGACAAAAGCAGGGTGGTTCCGGGCAGAATGACGGATTTCAGTTTCATAAACTCTTTAGCGCGGTTGATTTTGATTAGTGATGACGGAACGAGGAATGAAAGTTAGAGCGGCAAATCCTCCCGTAAGCGCGACGAATTCATAAATTCTCAACAAGATTATTTGATTCAACCATCTGCATTCTCCTTAAAGTGCCCGTAGGAGAAAGCTCCCTTCGATAACGGGATTTTTATATTTTATGCCAGGTTTGGCAAGAAAAAAATGGAAAAAATGGATTAAAATGAAATGAAACGGCGACGACGACGAGTTCTTTATTCCGCCGTGGGGGGTCTGGAGCGACGCCGGATTAAGCCAGGCACGGGCGGTTTTTCCACCGTCCTATTCCACCCAAGCAGACTAAATCGGGAAGGGGGCGGATTCAGGGGCAGGATCAGGGTGAACGTCGCGCCGCGGGCGGCGCCGTCGCTGGCGGCCGAGAGCGAGCCGCCCATCTCGCGGGGGTTGATAGCCTCAAGTGCAGCCCAAACCCGTGGACGCCAAGGCGGCTCTAATACGCAGGAGCGATAGGCTCCGAAGATGCCGCGACCCGCGTTCAGTAGCCGTTCCTGTTATCTTTGCCATTATTATTGCCGCCGGAGTTGCCGTGAGATGATGGTTGTCCCCTTTGGCTCCCTCCGCTGTTATTTCGGTCGCCCGGCGATCCGGAATTTGGCGCGGGATGTCCCGGCGCGTTGTCCCGGGCAGCGGGCCGACCGGCGTTAAAATTATGGATGTCGTCCCGTCGAACCATCGCGTTATGCATCTCATCCTGATGACGAAGGTTGTCCATGGCCATTGGCCGGATGTCATGGTGTGTGAGCACCGCCATTCGGTCGCGCGGGAGACCAACGTTGACAAACCGTCCGTGATCCATCGCATAGTGGTTTTCAATGACACTATGGCGATAAATGAAAGCGAGACGGTCATGCGGCACCAGGAAGGCGCGATAACCGCGCGGATACATGTGCGGGTCAAAGAACAGATGGTTGTAATCCACGTAGGTGAAGAAGCCGTCGCCCAGCCCGAAGGCGAAATCCACGCCAACATGGGCGCCGTGGAACATCCAACCGCCATCCACGAACACCGCGCCCGGAGGCAGAGGCGCCCAGCCAATATAACCGTCCGCATCATCGTGCCGCCAAACCACCCAGGCGGGCGCATAGTCATAGCCGGGAATCCAAACCCAGGCAGGGTCGTCCGCAAGGTTCACATAAGCCCAACGGCCATAGTGGAACGTGATGTCGCCCCAGGGATAATCCGATTGCCAATACCAACCGGCGTCGGTGTCTTCCCAATGGCCGCCGTCATAATATGGGCGCCAGCCCGGGCCAACGTTCGGTTCCCAGCAGGCGCCGTATCCCGGCACATCCACCCAATTGCCGTAGGGCGCCAGTTGAGATTGAAAATAATCAAGGGTGGGCGTCGGCGGTATGGCGGGCGCCGCGGCGACCGGCGGTGTCGCCGGAATCAATTGCGCCGATTGCCAATTGGCGTAAGTCGAGCCGCCGTGTCCACCGAGAACGACATAAAACGGGCCCATTCCGACCGGCACATTCTGCGCGGCCAGGACCATGCCGGCCGAATCCGACAAAGTAACGGAGGCCGAGCCATCCGCGCCCGCCGAAACCTGGATGGTGTATGGGACACCGGCGATGGGATGGTCGGCCAGCCGGTTTCCGAGGGCTGAAATGGGCCAGCCGCTGCCGGTATGATTGATCCAGAAACCGTATTCCGGAGAGTCGGCTGCTGGAGGAATTCCCATATGGAACGGACCAATTCCGAAACGAACCCCTCCCCGTTCCGCCCGGCCTCCCAAATGGCCGGCGATGCTGAGCCACTGTTGGAGATCGGCGCTGACCAGATAAATATCAAATGGCACGCCGTTTTGCACTAGGCCCGCGACGGTGGCGCTGAAGGTGAATGGCGGCACAAAACTTTCGGTTGATTGAATCCCCATAAACTGGCCCGGGCGGCCAATGCCCGACATCTGCATTCCCGCCGGCGAGAAGGCTAGTCCCGGAATGATCTCGGAATCGCTTAACGAAGCGGCGAGCGACTCCATGAGAGGCGACTGCGCCTGCCACAGGGACGGGTTCAACGCGCCGTCCGCGAAGAAATTGTCTTGCAAGGCAGCCGGCGCCGGCACGGCCGGCGGCGGGCTTGATGGCGGTGGAGTTGATTCCTCCGGGGCGGCGGCTTGCGTTTCAGGAGCGGGTGCTGGAGAAGTTGCCGCGGTAGAACTGGATGCGGCGGAACTGTCATCCACCGGCGGCGGCTCCGGAGACGATGCGGACGAAGGCGGCGCGGCGGCCGCCGCAGTTTGGGGCGCGGTTGAAGGCGCGGTTGGAGAGGCGTTTTGGCCGCCGCTCGACGACGTTTGCATCAGCGCTTTGATTACGTTGTCGGAGACGCCCTGCTTGTGCAGGTAAACGATATCATCGCTGCTCAAATTATAGGCGGCGCCGGAATTGGTGATATAGGTCAGGATGAAGCTGTCGTCCATGCCGCCTTTGGACAAGGTGACAATCTGGTTGAGGGCAGGGGTCATGTCCGCCGGCGCATCCTGGGCTTGGCAGACGTTGGCCGCGCCGAGGCACAGCCAGCCCACGACGGCGCAAGCAATAGCCGTGTTAATGATGAATTTTCGGTTTGCCAGCCCGCTGACGTTCATATTATTCATGAAATTTTTAATGTTTCTGTTAGACATCGTTGCTTTCATAATTCTCATTCAAATTCAATTTTTTTTCGTTGCGAGAAATCCATCCGATGCGTTCTTTGAATTTGGGCATGGATTTCATCGTGCTTTCATTGGCCTATACACATTCCATGCCGAAACCTTGCAGAAAAATCTGCGCCAATTCACGGCGATGATTCCCAAAAGCTTGAAAACTCAGAAGAGAACGGCAATTTTCACAAAGGACGCATTCACAATAATCATACTAACATTACGGAGGCAATTTACAACCCCAAATTTTTTGGGCGTTTCCGGGAGCAGTTTCATGAAAACGGCAGTTTTGGATCAAAAGAGCGGATCGAAAATCCGCGAGGTTTTGGACTGCCAGTCCTCTGGAGCTTTGAAAGGGACCTATTCCGGAAGGGAACGGTGAGTGATTTCCAGAAGCCCTGTTCGGCTGCGAACGCAAAGCGGTAGAGGACTACCGCAGTTTAAAACGCGAGCGAGTGAGCGGAGGCCGCTGGAAACTTTGCGCCTTTTGAACCTTGGCGCCTTTGCGTTAAGACAGCGCGGCTCCGGGGTGGCATCACGCAAAGCTCGCAAAGGCCGCAAAGGATTTATTTTTAAGAGGAGACGGCAGAAGATGTTTCGCATTCCTTCTAATCCGACACTCCGCGACGATGATGGCGGGACAGAAACCGTTTTCACGATTCACCCATGAAAAACGCCGAAACCGAAATTTTAAATTCTCATTCTTCATTCATTTGTGATTCCTTCGTCATTATGGTTTAGTCATTAGTCATTCCCACTCCAGGGGAAGGGAGGGCAAGCCCGAGGCCTGCCCTCCCATGCCCGGTTCCTCCCAACCTGCGCTGGGAATTCAACGGCGCCAGCCGTACGGATGCGCATACGCAAAATGCGCCGGCCTGCAACCCCGATAATGCCAGCAGCCGGGGACCCAGCAACGGCCGTAGCCACAAACCGTCCAATAGCCCGGCGCCCAGACGTAACCGGCTGTCGCATAGGCGGGCGCATAGGCGGGCGCCGCCACGACGACGGGCGCAGCCACCACCACTGGTGCGGGCGCAGTGACCGCCACAACGGGCACCGGCAACGGCAGACCGAACGAAAAGCAGAACCGGACTCCGGCATTGGCAGACAGAGTCGCCGCGCCAAGCAGTGCGGCCACGAGTAACAATTTGGTTTTCATACGTTTTATTTGTTTATTTTTCACTGGAGGTGCGGCATCCGCCGCGTTGCCTCACTCACCTATACCGTTCGGTTTGGTACATCTTGCAGAAGAAAAAACGGAATCGCTTGCTTGGAGGGGGGACAAGGTTTGGTGAAAATTAGAGACTCCTTATGTCGTCTCCTACGATTACGTCTGCTGCTACGGTTTTCTGATGACGCTCCTGACGGAGCTTGGGAATCTATTTTTGGGTTCTACAAATATGGCGCGCCGACGGCGCTGGGACACTGCTACGGGGTTCGTGTGGAAGGAAAACGGACGGGAAGAGCGGCAGAGGACTGCCGCATTCCAAGACGCTGGCGCGATGGCGGGATTAATTCGACGAGAATTTGCGGATGCAATGATTGCCAGTGTCCGCTACGTAAAGATTTCCGCCGGAATCCACAGCGACGCCGGAGGGACTGTTCAATTGTACTGTCCCGCCGTTGATTTCTCCTGGCGGCAGGGTGGTGACGCCGCCGCCGGGGATTATTTTTCGGATACAATTATTGCCGGCATCCGCCACATAGACATTGCCTGCATTGTCCACACTCAAGCCCTGTGGGCGATTAAAACGCGTGGCGCTGCCAGTGCCGCCGGCTTTGCCCGGCGAACCTGCAAAAGGCACGACGACGCGATTGGGCAGGATTTTACGAATGACATTATTGCCAGTGTCGGAAACATACACGTTGCCCTGTCCATCCACCGCCACGGCGGCAGGGTTGTTGAAGCGTGCGTCGCTTCCGATACCGTCGGCATAGCCGCCGGCGCCGGCCAATCCGTCGTAAGTGATGACCATGCCGTCGGGCAGGATTTCCCGAATGGTATCATTGCTCATGTCGGCCACGAAGACATTGCCCAGGCGGTCCACCGCCACGCCCCAGGGATTGCGAAAACGCGCTGCCGCGCCCATGCCATCGTTACCGCCCGGGTGGCCCGCCAGGCCCGCCAGAGTGCTCACGATGCCGCCCGGGGTAATTTTGCGAATCGTGTCATTTGCTGTATCGGCGACATAGACATTTCCTGCCGTGTCCACCGCGATGCCAAAGGGCGCCCAGAAGCGCGCGTTGCCGCCGATGCCATCGGTGCTGCCGTTGCTTCCGGCGACGCCCGCCAGGGTGCTGACCATTCCCTGCGGCGTAATTTTGCGGATGACATTGTTGGCGGTGTCAGCGACATAGACATTTCCGGAGGCGTCCACGGCCACACTGTTCGGCAAACGAAATTCCGCCTGTGTTCCCATGCCGTCGGCAAATCCACTGCTCCCAACCTGGCCGGCCAGAATGGTAGTCCCGGCCATGGGAAGGGGATTTGCAACAGGACCAGGAGCCGGATTAGGATTAAGATTCGGATTAGGAACGCGGTTAGGATTACGGAGGAAGGCCCATGCCAGCACAATCACCAAGGCGAGGCACACCGGGACCAAAACCATTTTTGCGAGACGCGACAACCCGTGAATGGGGCGCGGCGCCCCAGGCTCTTTGCCTTCCTTGATCAATTGCAAATCCTGGAGGACATCCGGCATGTCGGCGTAGCGGTTGCGGAGTTCACGAGCCATGGCCTTTTCGGCCACGGCAACCAATTTGCGGTCGGCGGCTGGATTAAGGCTGGAGATCGGTTTCGGCGGCCCGGCAAGGATTTGATCCAGAATCTCCTTTGTCCCGCGGCCTTTGTAAGGCGGATCGCCGGTCAACATTTCGTAAAGCAACGCGCCAAAAGAATAAATATCACAGCGAGTGTCCTCGGCATCGCCCGCGGCGACGGCCGGTGACATGTAGGGCGCCGTGCCCTCCAATTGCCGGCTTTCCACGTCCACAATGGTGTCGTTGAATACGGACCGCGCCAATCCGAAATCGGCAATGCAGACCTGTCCACTGGCGCCGAGCAGGATGTTGGCCGGCTTGAGATCGCGATGGATGATGCCGCTGCGATGCGCGAAACTGAGTCCCTCGGCGACCTGGGCGGCGATGTCCAGAATGGATTCAGTATCCAAGGGATGCCCGATTTTAATCCGGTTGGCCAGGCTGCCCTTTTCGAAGTAGGGCATGACGAAGTAAGGGCCTTCCGGCCGGTCGGAAATTTCCCGCACGGGCACGATGTTGGTGTGCCGCAGCCGTTTCAAATGCCCCGCTTCCTTGAGAAAGCGGTGGACGACGTGCTGGTTGGCCACCAAATCGGTTTTGACGAGCTTGATCGCGACGTCCCGTCCCGTCTGCGCATCGCGCGCCAGCAGGACGATGCCCATTCCGCCGCCGCCGAGGACGCGCAAGATTTCAAAATGCTCGAGGCCGGCCAGCATTCCGGGCCGCGAGGGCGGCGCGAGCATCCGCTGGGCAATCAACTCGGCCACCGGCCCGGTGAAGGCGGAAACGGGCGGCGCGAGGGGCGGTTGATTGGATGGATCACTCATGGCTTGGTCGTCTCCCTGCCATCGGGCAGTTTTTCCAGCGCTTGCGCCAGCAACCCCTTCGTTTTTTCATCCAGCCAAGCCTGCTCCCTGGTCCAGCGCAAACCCTGCCGCAAATCGGCGTCGGGCAATCGGGAAATCCGCGACTCCAGACGGACCAGCGCGGCGGCAATGCTGCTGTAATAGAGCGCGGCGGCAATTTCATCCGGCAGCCCGCTTTCCGGATGGTCAATGTTTGACTTGGCAAAATCCTTGACCAATTCCAGAAGCTCAAGGGGCGGGGCAGGGTGGTGGAAGAGGTCGGAAAAGCTTTTTAGTAATAACCCATGGGCTTCGCTGAGCGTCCGCACCTTTGCGGCGGTTCGCGCCTCGAGGCTTCCCAGGTCCACGAGCATGGGCGTGGACATCTGGTGCCGGAACATGGCGGCCAAATCCTCCGGCCGCCAAAGTTTGGCGCGCAGCTCGCCGGACGCCATCAAGGCGGCCAGGTCTTTGGCGCGGCTTTTGAAGACCGCGGCCGAAGAATCAAACTCAGACATACGATTCTTAACTATTACAGGTTGTCTTCGCGGATCTTGCGCGATTTTTTCAACGGGCTGCTAACGTTTTTTGGCCAAACGGGAAAGGAATTCTTCCATGGCCCCGATTTCGAGGGCCGTGGCGGCGTCCTGTCGCGCATATTCAGCGATGATTTTGTTCAAATGCGATTTGAAAATACGTTTGGCGCTCAACAAGGTGTTGGAGGCATCCGTCGGAGATTTCAGACCAAACCGCTCGATCAATTGTTCGTAAGGGACTTCAGGCGCCCCGTTAAAGATCGGGTCAAGCAGACGGACGCGAAACATTTCCCAAATCTGGCCGCGACGCGGCTGGTCGCCGCCCGGCTGCCGGCAGTCCGCCTCCATCCGTCGCAATGTTTCCGCCAGAACGGTCCGCGCCCATGCCAGATCAAATTCATCCGCGGCCGCTTCAGGTTCCGGCCAATCCTGTTCCAATGCATCCAATGAAACCGGGGCATTCTTCACGTCGGCCCGGTTTAAGCGGTTGAGGACGAAATTTCGCAGGCTGGTCTTTAGAAAATCGCGGAAGCGTCCGCGGGCGCGGTCGGCTTTGCGCAGCCAGCCTTCCTGAAGCAGTTTATCCTCGGCGAAATCCTGGAGCAGTTCATCCGCCTGGTCTTTGAGGGTGGGGAAGGTTGCCAGGAGATAAATTTTCAGTGGTTGCCAATAGAGGCGGACGAGCCGTTCGAGCGGCGCCGGCTCGGCCTCAGCCGCCTTGCCCAATTCGGCCCAATCGGTCCGTGGAAAAATCGAGCTTGCTGATGGTTCAGCCATGGCGAGGGTATGTCTAACGGCGGCGTTCATTTATGCAAGCTTATTCTTGGTCCCGGACGCTTATATTTCATCTCGACACTCGCAAATTGGGAAGCCCGCGTCACCGCCGGCTTGCAAGAAACGCGAACCTCGCGATTGCTTTAGAAATGGGTTCGTTTTTGGAATATATGGGGAAAAAGATTGGGGCGGATCAGGTTTGACTGGGTTTGACCCGGATGCAGCATGGGGGCTTCCGCTGGCCGTTCGGACGACCGGCCGAAAATTTCGCTCAACCGGCGTTCGCGCTCCTCCGGGCTGATCCAGTTTTGGCAAATGCAATCGCGGACCTCGGATTTCTTAATCAATCAGTTCGGCGAGGGCGCGTGTGCTCCCGGCGATTTCGTCGGCGTGCGATTTAATTTTCCAGGCCACCGGCCCGCGTTTCCATGGTAATCTTGGTTTGCGTCGTCTTATTTTTCACGATTCCAGCGCCCTAATTTTTGATCGACGTGTCAACGGTTTACCGTCTTGCACGCAGCATTCAATATTTCGATATTTTTCTTGCTGCGTAGTTCAATGATTCCCTGGCGTTTCAATGCCGTTTCAAGGTTCAAATCACAAATCTTGACCAACACAAGGCATCGGCCACCGGGAGCATGGGAATCTTTCTCTTTGACTATGCACTTCGCAACGTATTTCCCCTCGTCAGTTTAGTAGCAAAAGACGTGATCGCCTATTTTGACTTTTCGAAATCGGCGAACAGCAGCCGGACGTTTGTAACCGTAAGCTTCAAAAGGCAGTTTAGAACCAAGAAACGTTTTGAACTTCCTGCTCGAACGACCTTGGTCGGCGTTCCATGTGATTATCCAGTAGTTCATTTGTTACTTCACGAGTTTATATTTTTATCGCTTTTGTCGCCGCCGCCCGGTGTCACTCAGATTGACATTTCCCATTTGGCTTCTTTTCCACGACCAGCATGGGCCTTTTTCGTGATTTTCTTCCTGCTCCACAGTTTTGCAAGGCTTTTTTCAATCTTTTGCTGCGCCCGTTTTGCCACCGTTTTTTAAATCAATTCTTTTTGTTCGTGGTGTTTCTTTTTGGATTTGGGGGCTTTTTTGAAGGTTTCGTCCAGGGCGGCGACGTTGGAGGGGCGTTCGATGTTTTTGCCCTCCATCAATTCCTTCACGGTGCGAAGCTGGATGCGCGCATATCAGCCAGTAATCGTCCACGGATTCATCCTTGAGGTGACGCTTGAGCATTTGGGAATCGCCCTCAAATTGAAAGCGGTGTCACAGCCACCGCACTCCAAGACGACGAGCGTTTTCGACGCGTTTTGGAACTTAACAAACCGGAAACAATAGAGGGTGCCCATCGGCGAATTTTGGGCGGAAAATCCGGCGGTGTCAATGCGAGTTGGGAAAATGGAGGGAAAGTTAGCAGCGCCGAAAATCAGAAAACAGAAAGAGGGGGCTGCTGCGCGGGACGCGCAGGAGGGCGACCGGGACGGTCGCGCTCCCCGGGACGGGGGAAAAACAGAAAGCAGAAATTTTTGCACCAAGGGAACGGAGGAAACGAAGGAAAAAAGAAGTGAAAAAGGACTTGCAAACCTGTGGAGCAGGAAGAAAATCACGAGAACCCACAACAGCAATCCGTTCACGCCATGAACAACAAATCAAACGGGAAATCCCTGTTAAAACCTATGAATCGAAATATAGTTCTAATTGTTACGGCACTCGCCTCGAGTCTGATGCTCGCCGGCTGCAACAAGGCGGGCAAGTTGAGCCAGCCCTCCACGGAAAAGGCCCCTCCGACCGGGCCGGTGCAGCTCGTTCAGAAATGGACCGACGGCGAACAGATCGTCAAACATATTGACATGAAGATGAACCTGGAGATCAACGTGCCCAACCAGCCCGAGCCGGTGAAGCAAGACGTCGCCCTGGGGGAGAAATACAGGCTCACGGTGTCAAAAGTGGACAGCGGCTCCAAGGTGGAAATGGAATATCTGAGTCTCAGGATGGACTCAATCCAGGCAGGCAGGACCAACTTCACCTACAACTCGGAAGCCAAGGCAGACGCGCCGGAGAACCGGGGCGCGGCGGCGATTGCCAAGGGCCTGGGAAGCGTGAAGGGCGTGAAGCTTGATTTTTTTCTCAATGCCACCAATGGCATAGACCGGATTGAAGGCTTGGATACGCTGATGAACGGGCTGGCGGCCGGCGGTCCGGCGATGAACAATTCGGGCATCGAGAACATGTTTAACAAGGGCAATTTGCAGCAAATGATTGGCGCCAGCGAGTATCTGCCCCCGCAGCCTGTACAGCCCGGTGATACATGGCCGGTGCAGGTGGAGACGGACTTGGGCGAGATGGGCAGCCTCACCGTCAGCAATAATGTGACCTTTGTCCAATGGGAAAGACACGGCCCGCGCCTGTGCGCGCGCCTGGAGTTTGACGGCACGTTCAAGGGCAAACCCAGCGAGAATCCCAACCCATCCGGGATGTCCATGGCGATTCAGGACGGCACCGCGTCGGGGGTGTCCTGGTTTGACCCGGAACTGGGCACGGTGATTGATTCAGATGCGATTCAAGACCTGACGATGTCCCTGACGATTCCAATTCCGATGGGCGGGCAAACGACCCGCCAGACGATGAAGATGCTGATGCACCAAGTGTTGAATGTGAAGCTCGATTCGGTAAAATAGTTGGCACTATCGTTGATAGTAATTCGATTTCAAAAACGAGGTCCTAGGGCCTGGTTTCAGTTTTGGGGCAACCTGTCCAGTCAATTTGTCCTGTTTGTGGATTCAATCGCGCGCGCAGATCATCTTGCGTCGAAAATTTTGCCGTGCGAAATGCGGAAATTTTGTTGCTTGCAAAGCGTTCAGCCCGTTTGCAGTGACGCTCCAAAAAAATGAGGAGCGGAATTTTTTGATGGCATATTTATTGCGGCTTTATTTCGTCCGAGAGCGAGGCGGTTGGAGTGTTTGGCGTCGCGATACCTTCCGCAAATCATCTTTTGACGTATGAAAGCGAATTCGCAACTGACCAACATAGTTTTATATCAAAACCTTGGTTTTCTGAGCATCATGGTGATCTGTTATCTGGATGAACTGATCCAGTTGCCGTCGCTGATCTTCTCCGACCATCCTTTCGCGTTTGTGTATCGGCGGTCCACGCTGGACATGCTGATGGTGCTGGCGGTCTGGTTTCTAGTGAGCGCCTCAACGCACCGGATTCTGGAACGGGTCCGGTATCTGGAAAAGTTCATGCGCGTATGCGCGTGGTGCCGCAAGATTGATTATAAAGGCGAATGGATGCGGCTGGAGGATTTTATGCTTGAAGGCTTTGACACGCCCACCACGCATGGCATCTGCCCGGAATGTCTTGTCCGGCAGAAAGAAGCGGTTGAGCGGGCGAAAAAGGCCCGAAAGAACCAGACTCCCGGCGCTGGGGAAATTGAAAGTTGAATTTTTCCCGTCATGGAACCAAGGCATTGCAATTTCACCGACAGATGAGCGGGCAAGGTCAATGAAGGATGGCGATTATTTTTTCCGCGGGACATTTCATTAGATTGTTGTAGCTGCAATGGAGCATTTGGCTGTTCTGAAACACCGTTTCACCATTTCGGGAATTTCATTTCAGGCGATCAGCTCAAAATCCGAAAAAAAACACAGGCTGGCAATCGTTTGGCTGCTTCCAACATCGCCGTGATGACGTGGAGAGGGTGGCTCTCGGAACACCCCGGTGCGGCTGCAACTTTTCGCGCTTGCTTGGGAAAAAGGACTGAAAAAACGACTTGCCAATCCCTGCGATAGGGGGAAAATCATGAAAACCCACAACAACAATTCGTTCCGCCATGAAAAACAAATCAAATGGGAAATCCCGGTTTATTTCTCTTTGGCCAACCGCCGCAATACCACCAATATGAATAAAGAACGCAACTCCAACGGAATGAGCCGCCGCCAATTCCTGCAAACCAGCGCGGAATTAGCCGCCTCTGCAATGTTCCTGAGCCTCGGCAGCGCGCAGTCATTTGCCGCGCCAAATACCAGCACCCAGGAAAATTCGATCCCACTGGTGACACTCAATAACGGCCTGCAAATGCCACGTCTTGGATTGGGCACGATGACGCTCAACGGCGACGTCGGAATAAGGTGCGTGGCCGATGCCATCTCCCTGGGCTATCGTCTTATTGATACCGCCATGATCTACAACACTGAGAGCGGCAGTAGGCGAAGGGATCAAACAAAGTGGAATCAAACGTGAAGAACTCTTTATCACCTCAAAACTGTGGAAGGCCGACATGGGGTACGAACAGGCCAAGAAAGGATTTCAAACTTCCATCAATAAGCTGGGCACGGATTATTTGGACCTCTACCTGATTCACCGGCCTTCCGGCTGGCGATATGAAAGGTTCCTGGAAGGCCATGGAGGAACTCTATCATGCAGGGCAAAATCAAGGCCATCGGCGTGAGCAATTTCGATTTCGCGCAACTGGACGACTTGATTGCGAATAGCGACGTGAAACCCGCAATCCATCAAATCGAAACCCATGCGTTTTTCCAGGAAGGCAAGGCACTGGAATACTTGAAGCAACATGGCATACAAATGGAAGCCTGGGCGCCTTTTGCGGAAGGCCGTAATGGGCTTTTCACCAATGCCACTCTGGCAACCATCGGAAAGAAGCACAATAAGACGATTGCGCAGGTGTGCCTGAGATGGCATTACCAAAGAGGAATTATTGCCATCCCCAGATCCTCCCAGAAAGCGCATATCGCGGAAAACTTGAATATCTTTGATTTTAGCCTTGAAGATTCCGATATGGCCTCTATTTCCACGTTGGATTTAAATACCACTCAATTTCCTGAGTGGAGTTAAAGTTCAATCTCACCATTCGGACCGATGGTGCTGCCGCAACGCCGCCACTGAATGTATCAACGTGAATTAACTGGGAATTCCCATCTGGTTTCTGGCCCATGACGGCACGGGCCTTTTCACGATTTTCTTCCTGCTCCACAGGTTTGCAAGTCATTTTTCCAGTCCGTTCCGGTTATTCTCCGGCGCGAGGTCATTTCCGAGGGCGGGATTTATTTTGACGCCAAAATGGCGGTCACGTTCAAGGCGGGTAAGGGGCAAGGGATAGTGCTGGCTCAGATGGTAGCTGTATAAAATTGGATTATTGCAAGAGTCAAAAACGCAAATTGCAACGCGTGTTGTCAGAGGAAAATCAGTTTTCTCTAATAAATCCTCAATTTTGAGGGTGGCATTTTCCTTGCTAATGACTCACGTTTATTGAGGCTAATATGCCAAACGATCTCGACTATTTAGACATGTTGCAATGGGAGGTCCAGGAAAAGTATAAATGCAAGGCGGTTCACCGCGAAAGCGTTGATGTGGATGAAGTGCTTGACGGAGACGCCATCTGGGAGGGCCAGGTTGAAATCTTTGACCTTACCGGCCATGCCGAGGCTAAAATGTGTTACGCATGGGCATATCTCGAAAAGGATAAGGAGTGGGCTGCGCGGTTCATTACTGTGCTGGCAAGCCGTCTTATGGATTCTCCGCAAAAGGCGGTTCGCGCCGCGATTTTCCACGACGCGCAATCAGCGCCAATGCGTTACGCGGGGCCGAGGGCAAACGCAGCATAATCAAAGCGGTGCTGAGGGTCGTTCTTCAACCGTACAGACCTGACCAATCAAATGCGCGGCCATTTGGCTTGCACATTCATGGTTTTCCTTTCTGATACTTGACTTGGTGCGATTGGAGTGTCCCTTAAAATTTTCCGCCCAACTCCGATGGCAAAAGCAAATCATGCCCGCGACCGGCGCGGGCCTTTTTCGTGATTTTCTTCCTGTCCACAGGGTTACAAGTCTTTTTTCCAGTATGCTCACAATGTCTATTTGGTTTGCAACTCATACTGTTCCAGCTTGTCCCGCATCTCCTGCAATGTCGCGTCACTCTCCCTGGTTTGCTCGAATTGTTTTTCGAAAATAACGAACCTTGTTTTGGCTGACGATGTCTGTTCTGGCGTCAGTTTTGATCGCAATTAAGGGGCAAGGAACCATCGGAAGTGCTCCCTGTCCAATGATGGTGGCGGCACTTATGTTGGCAGGTCCACCCCGGGTTGGGAACGAACTGCTCGCGATGTGCGGTTTTTGTCGGGTTCATCAAGAGAGCGTTTGCCATCATAAAATCTTCTCGACAAATAGGAAAGCTCAAAATATGCTTCCATTTGTGAAAGGGTGTGAGACAAAATTCTTCAAATTGGAAAATACGCTTGTTTTTTTGGGCTATGTGACTATAATACTAGTCACATTATGAATTCCACTGACAAAACACGCATTCTTCAACAAATCTCTGCCATTGACGCCATGGAACGGGGAAAACTCTCGACCTATAGTTTCAAAGAACGTCCCGGTGTTTCGGGCCCCTACCACAAACTCCAGTATTGGCGCGATGGCAAAAATCACACCCGATATGTTTCGGAGGCTGAACTGCCGGCCCTGGAGGAAGCGCTGGCCGGTCACGCCCGGTATCGGCAACTGACCGAAGAATATGCCCATTTGATCATTGAGGAGACCCGCCAAAACATTGCCGGCTCAAAAAAAAAGAATGCCCGCCGGAGATCCGCCTGGCGCAGGAAGAAGAAATCCAGCGGCTGATGGCCTCGTTTCAAGCGCAGGATATAGGGGGCAACGCCGTCGCCGAACTGGAGGTCTTGGTGCGCACGGCGGTGTTCAAATCCGCCACTGCACTGGTTGGTTGGTTGCTCCAGCAAGCCGTTGACCGTGTCGATGGGGCGTACCAGCCCAAGCCCGGACAGGTGCGCAAGGGCCGGGAAACCCTCGAAGTACAAGGCATCTTTGGCCACTTCCAGTTGCGGCGGGATTACTATTACCATGCGGGCAAGCAGGCAGGCCATTATCCGGCGGATGCCGCGCTAGGATTGCAGGGGAGCTACACGCCCGCCTTGGCCAAGCTCATTTGCCTGGAGGGTGCCGATGAGCCGACCTACCTGAAAGCCGAGCGGCATTTGGAGCAGACCGGGGGTATTTCCGTTTCGGCGCGGCAGATTCAACGAGTAGTCCAGCGTGTGGGCGGCGGTGCCCAAACCTGGCAGGAGCGGGAGGCCCAGCCCGGGGCCTGCGACGCCCCCGTCCTGTACGTGAGCGCCGACGGCACGGGCGTGCCGATGGTGCCCAAAGAACTGAAGGGGCGGCGCGGCAAGCAGACCGACGGCACGGCCAAGACCCGCCAAGTTTACCTGGGTTGCGTGTTCACCCAGCACCGCACCGATGACCAAGGCCATCCGGTGCGGGACTATGAATCCACGACTTATGTTTCCAGTTTCCAGTCCATTGACGCGTTCGGTCCGCTGTTGCGCCAGGAGGCGCTTCGCCGCGGCTTGGGCAGCGCGGGCAAGGTCGTGGTACTGATCGACGGGGCGGCCGGCTGGAAAACATGGGCCGGCTCTGCTTCAAGGACTGCCTGCAAATCGTGGACTTCTTTCACGCCCTGGAGCACGCCGCTCTGGTGCTGGAGGCCTTGATTGGCAAAAACCATCCGGATTACAAAAAACAACTGCGGCGATGGGCCAAACGGCTGCTCAAAGACAAGGTTCAGGCATTAATCCAAGAGACGCGCCTACAATGCGCCGGTCAGCCCTCGGCAGCGGCTGTGGAGCAAGCTTTGGGCTACTTTGTGCGCAACGTGAGCCGGATGCAGTATGGCACCTTCCGGGCAGCAGGCTACTTCATCGGTTCAGGCGTCGTCGAAGCTGGCTGCAAAACCGTCATTGGCGGTCGCTGCAAACAATCGGGCATGTTCTGGTCGGAGTCAGGAGCCCAAAACATCCTCGCCCTGCGCTGCATTCATAGCAGCCGCCGCTTGGAGGACTTTTGGAAATCCAGGCTCAATGAACAGGCTGCTCGCAACGATGCTCTGTCATTGACAGCATGAAAGAAGAATTTTGTCTCACACCCTTTGTGAAAAAAATCGCACCGAACTTTTTCACCAGAATAACAGGTTAGGCATCAGAGAGTCTATGAGCGTTCAGAACTTCTGGATAGGTTGCCCAAGTTGCCGAAAGGCATTCGAGGTTCCATCGGAATTCGTAAATCAGGCGATGTCGTGCCCGCACTGTAGCACATCCGTATTTTGCGCCGCCGATGTTCTGACCGCGAGAAGCGATAGGCAGATTCCACGAGGCGGAGAGATATGTGAGATGTGCGGGTCGGTAGGCCACCCAGTCACACGGACGAAGGGCAGCATCCTGATAGAGCTTGCGCTGTGGCTGCTTTTTTGTTTTCCCGGCATTATTTATTCCATTTGGCGGCTCACTTCGCGCGAGAAGGTTTGCGGGCAGTGCGGAGGCAAGATGATTTCGGTCGGCACACCGCGTGGCCAGCAGTTATTAAGCACCTATTACAGATGAGTTGGTTATGGATTATTTAAACATGATGCCTAACACCTGGATCGTTAGGCCGATGAGCGTATGACGCACCCACACGAATTATTGATTCCACCGAAGGCACTCGCCAATCCACACGCGCGCGAGTTTTTGCGAGCTTGGGCTGTTGACAAGGGATTGCAGGTTAGTTTGATTCCGTATCCTGATGCCGGAGTCACCGCGTGGGGCATCATTTTGGCAGACATATTACGGCACGTTGCAGACGCTCATCAGAAATCCGACGGCCGAGACTGCGAGCAGACGATTCGAGAGATAGTCAGCGTTTTCGTGGCGGAGTTTGAGTCGCCGACAGACAAGCCGCACGGAGATTTTATCAGATAGTATGCGGAATCATCGGCCTAACCGCGCTGGAGCCAACGGCCACTGCCCTTGCAGTTTTCGACGATGATATGAAATTTGATTGTCACGGTTGCATTTCGGCGTCACTTTCCATTGGCCATGGCTCATTGGATCGTTAGCAAGATCTGTGGGTTGAAGTTAGGTCAAGCAAGGTCGAAGCGATCAAGGTTCATCACCTTGTTCCAGGCTGCGACAAAATCGCGAACAAATTTCTCGTTCGCATCAGAGCTTCCGTAAACTTCCGCCAAAGCACGAAGTTGAGAGTTTGAACCGAAGACCAGGTCAACCCGTGTCCCGGTCCACTTGAGTTGGCCCGTCTTGCGGTCGCGGCCTTCGAACACGTCCACGACATCTCCGCCAGCCGTTCGAGCTTCTTGAGGCAGCCCCGGTTTCGAGGTCACAACGGCGGGGACCGTGTCCGATGCTGACTTCCACTCCGTGTTCATATCAAGCAAATTCACGAAGAAATCGTTGGTTAGCGTCCCTGCTCGTTTGGTGAAGACCCCGTGTTGCGTTCCGCCCGCGTTGGTGTTCAGGACACGCATGCCGCCCACCAGCACCGTCATCTCGGGCGCGGTCAGGGTCAGCAACTGCGCCTTGTCCACCAGCAGCGCTTCGGCCGGGATGGTGTAATTGGTCTTGAGATAATTACGGAAGCCATCAGCGATGGGTTCGAGCACGGCAAAGGATTCGATGTCCGTTTGTTCCTGCGAAGTGTCCATGCGTCCAGGCGTGAAGGGGACCGTCACATCGTGGCCGGCATTTTTCGCCGCTTGCTCGACGCCGGCGCAACCCGCCAAAACGATCAAATCAGCCAGCGAGACCTTCTTGCCGCTGGATTGCGCGTTATTGAATTCGCGCTGGATGCCTTCCAGCATTTTGAGCGCCTTGGCCAGTTGGGCCGGCTGGTTGACTTCCCAATCCTTCTGCGGTGCCAGTCGAATGCGCGCGCCGTTTGCGCCACCGCGCTTATCGGAACCACGGAAGGCGGCGGCCGACGCCCACGCGGTCGAAACCAATTCCGAGACGGACAGACGGGAAGCCAGGATTTTTCCCTTCAACGAGGCAATATCTTGCGCATCAATCATTTTGTGATTGAGGGCGGGAATGGGGTCCTGCCAGATAAGCTCTTCCGCGGGAACCTCCGGCCCGAGATAACGCGCGCGCGGCCCCATGTCGCGGTGCGTTAGCTTGAACCACGCCCGGGCGAACGCAGCGGCGAGCTGGTCCGGATGCTCCAGGAAGCGCCGCGAGATTTTTTCGTAGGCCGGGTCGAAGCGCAACGAGAGGTCCGTGGTCAGCATGGTCGGCAGGCGCTTTTTCGACGGGTCGTGCGCGTCCGGAATCGTTGCTTCTGCTCCCTTCGCCACCCATTGATACGCGCCAGCCGGGCTTTTCGTCAGTTCCCATTCGTAATTGAACAGGTTTTCGAAAAAGTAATTGCTCCATTTTGTCGGAGTCTGGCTCCAGATGACTTCGAGGCCGCTGGTGATCGTGTCGCCGCCTTTGCCCGTGCCAAAGCTGTTCTTCCAGCCCAGCCCTTGGTCTTCGAGGCCAGCCGCTTCCGGCTCAGGACCCACATGGGACGCAGGACCGGCACCGTGGGTTTTGCCAAAAGTATGGCCACCGGCAATAAGCGCCACCGTCTCTTCGTCGTTCATCGCCATGCGAGCGAAGGTCTCGCGAATGTCCCGCGCCGCGGCGACCGGATCCGGTTTGCCGTTGGGACCTTCCGGGTTGACGTAAATTAGTCCCATCTGAACGGCGGCGAGCGGGTTTTCGAGATTACGGTCGCCGGAGTAGCGTTTGTCGCCCAACCAGGTCGTCTCGGCGCCCCAATAGACGTCCTGATCCGGCTCCCAGACATCCTCACGCCCGCCTCCGAAACCGAACGTTTTGAACCCCATCGTCTCCAGGGCCACGTTCCCAGCAAGGATCATCAGGTCGCCCCAGGAAATCTTCCGTCCATACTTCTGTTTGATTGGCCAGAGCAGGCGACGCGCCTTGTCCAGGCTCACGTTGTCCGGCCAACTGTTGATCGGAGCGAATCGCTGCTGGCCCCTGCCGCCGCCGCCGCGGCCGTCCCCAGTGCGGTAGGTGCCGGCACTGTGCCACGCCATGCGAATAAAAAGACCTCCGTAGTGACCGAAGTCCGCCGGCCACCAGTCCTGCGAGTCGGTCATCAACGCCGCGAGATCCTTCTTCACCGCCGCCAGGTCAAGGCTCTTGAACTCCTTTGCGTAGCTGAAATCCTCACCCATCGGATTGGACTTTGAGGAATGCTGGCGCAGAAGTTCGAGCTTCAACTGGGTCGGCCACCAGTCCTGGTTTGTGGTACCGCCGCCGGCGTGATGAAACGGGCATTTGGCTTCGGTTGACATATGTTTTCTCCTTGGGTCGGTTATATTGAATTCTTTGGAAACGTTTTAACTGACATTTCCGATTTGGTTTCATGCCCACGAGGGCACGGGCATTTTTTCGTGATTTTCTTCCTGCTCCAAAGATTTGCAAGGCTTTTTTCCGAGCAGGCTTTTTTCCGAGGACGTTCCCGCTTTTTCTCTGGCAAAACGAATGCGGCGCTGCGCTTGGTTTCCGGCCGTTTTTGAAATCAATTCTTTTTGCTCGTTCTGTTTCTTTTTGGATGCGGGGCCTTTTTGAAGGTTTCATCCAGGGCGGCGACGTTGGAGGGGGAGGCGTGGATATTTCTGCTTGTTCATCTTGTGCTCGTAGAAACCGGCACCGGCGGCGAGAAACCGCGCATCCTGACCAATGCACCCAATTGCGGCCTTTTCAGAGGGCGGCCAGGACTTCGGCGGTGCGGCGAACACGTCCAATCCGGGGAAAAATTTGTGTGACGGTTTGTTCGTGCGCGGCTGCCGACAGCGCGGACATGGCGTCTTCGACAAAAATTTGCTCATAGCCCAATTCAAACGCCGCGCGCGCCGTGCTCTCGACTCCGATATTGGTGGCGATTCCGGTAAGAATAATCGTGGTGAGGCCGCGCCGGCGCAGTTGCAAGTCCAGGTCGGTGCCGTAGAATGCGCCCCATTGCCGCTTGGAAATCAAATGGTCGGACGGCTGGATCAACAACCCGGGCGCATATTCATTTACATCCGGCGGCAGTTCGCGCGGCGGCGTCCAGGGCTGATCGCAAATGGGATGCAGACGGTCCTTGGCGTCGGCGGCCACGGGCACTCGCACCCAGACGATGAATCCGCCTTTGGCGCGCAAGGCCGAGGCGATTCGGGCGGTATGCTCCACCACCATTCTGGCCGCGTGCGGATGCACGGGCAGGGAGACAATCATATTTTGCAGATCAATGGCCACCAGGGCCGTCTGCGCGGGCGGGATATTTAATTCAGTCATGGTTAGTTTCTCCTTATGGGTAATGGTTTTCATCTTCCCAAATTCGGATATAAGCGCGCGCTGATCGTGGTGAGCACGGCGAGTGAAAAAACGAGCACTCCCAAATCCGCGCCGATGCCATAGGAACTGACGCCTCCTTGAACCATCAACGCGCGCATGGAGTCCACTTCGTAGGTGAGGGGATTGAAGTGCGCCACCATTTTGAGCCAATCGGGCATGATGGCGACGGGGTACATGGCGTTGCTGGCAAAAAAGAGCGGCATGGTCATAATCTGGCCCACGCCCATGAACCGTTCGCGTGTTTTGACGATGCAGGCGATTATCAATGAAAACGTGGAAAAGACGCCGGCCCCGAGGAGCACCGTTACACCCACGCCCGCGAGCGCGAGCGGATGCCAGTTCATCTTGACGCCCAACAGCCAGGCGAGCAGATAGACGATGACGGCCTGTGAAAGCGCGCGCACGCCCGCCGACAACGCTTTGCCCAACACCAGGGCCGCGCGCGAAGCCGGACTTACTAACAACTTATGCACCAGGCCCAAATCCCGTTCCCATATCACCGAGATGCCGTAAAAAATCGAGATGAATAGAACGCTCTGGGCCAGCACGCCCGGGGCCAGGAAGTCGAGATAGCGCAAGTTGCCGGTGGGGATGGCGCGAACGCGCGTGAACACCTCGCCAAAAACCATCAGCCAGAGGGCAGGCTGAATCGCGCGCGTCAGCAACTCCGTGGGGTCGCGACGGAGTTTGCGCAATTCCATCTCGGCCAGCGTGAGGCATTGCCCCAGCCAACGGGTGGCGGCGTTAACCCAGGCGGGCAAGGTTGCGCCGGGTTTGGGCGATATTACGGTAGTTCCTGTCATGTTCATTCTCCAAGGTGTTGCCGGTGAAATGGGCGAAAACGTCGTCCAGAGTGGCATCGGGCCGCCCCAGCGATTGTTTCAATTCCGCCGGACTGGCCAGGGCGACCATCCGCCCCAGGTTCATAATCGCCACCCGTTCGCATAAGACGTCGGCCTCGTCCATGAAATGGGTGGTCATAAAAATCGTCATGCCGTAGTCCCGCGCCAGCATCCGAACCTGTTCCCAGACGGCTTGCCGGGCGACGGGGTCCAATCCCACGGTTGGCTCGTCCAGGAACAAAAGGCGCGGGCGGTGCAACATGGCCATGGCCAGTTCGAGTCTCCGGACCATGCCGCCGGAATACCCGCGCACTTCACGTGGCGCGGCGTCGGTGAAGGCCGGCAAAATTCAAGGATTCAGCGATGCGATTCTTTCGCAGTGCCCGCGGCACGCCATAGAGTTTGGCAAAAATCAGCAGATTTTCATATCCGCTTAACGCGCCGTCCACCGACACCAATTGTGGCACATAACCGACGGAGGCCCGCACCTGCGCCGGACGCTGCTGGATGTCAAAACCCGCGATCGTGGCTGTCCCCGCCGTTGGCGGCAAGAGCGTGGTGAGCATCTTGATGACAGTGGTTTTGCCCGCTCCGTTCGGACCCAATAATCCAAAAATCTCGCCTTCTGCCACGGTCAAATTCAAGCTGTCCACGGCGGTCAAATCCTTGAACCGCCGTGTCAGCCCGATGGTTTCCAAAATGTTCATAACCCGGCGCCCTCCAATGAATTGTCTGGAACGGCGGGTTTGTCAAAAACCCCGCGCAGGATTTGCATGGCGCGCTGAATTGCCTTCTGTTCCGCGCGCGGGAGACTTTTCATTGCCCCGGCCAGGGCGCGGCGGACTTCACTGCGGACCTTTTCCAAAACCGCCCGGCCGCGGGCGGTAACGGTCAAGGCGATTTGGCGGCGATTGGAGGAAACCGTTTGGCGCCCGACCATGCCGCCCGCCACCAAGCCATTGACGAGCCGCGACATTGCCGGAAGCGAAAGGCCGAGATATTCCGCGACGGTGGACAACGAAGAGCGATGGGTCCGGCTCAAGAACGAAAGCGTGCGGAACTGGGGCAGGGAGAGGCCCGCGGTCGTGTGCCGGCGGACCCCGGCGCGGATGAACCGCATCACCAACGGGGCGGTGTCCAGAAGATCATGGGCGGATTGTTCATCGGCGCGCATATATAATTGCCAAATGCAACCATTGCATAAGCTAAGTATAGGCCACGCGAAGAGACGAGTCAAGAGGCGGCGAATTTTGGTAGCGTCCTAAATTGGGCAGACTGCCCGGCGCAGTTCCTTCTCCCGCGGGGTGCCGGAGAATGTGTCCGCAGGACGGATGAGGGTTGTCGGGGAAAAACTATATAAAGCGCGCGATGTCACGATAACCTCGCAACTCAAGACACCACCCGAATTTCGCTGTGCGATTACAAAAGTCCGGCCTTGTTATTTCGTCACCCGATACAACACGGCTCCGTGCGCTGGTAATCGCGGGGCGAAATTGCCCGTAATCGCGCTGGTGATATCCGATTGCTTCCATAGGTCGCGGACGCGCACCGAATTTCCCAGGCCGAGCGCGGTTACGTCCACCGGCACATTGGCCGCGACGCCGGTGGTGTTGAACAGCGCCAGATATTTGTCTCGCGACTGGGGCGCATCCGCAATCCATGCGATAAAACCGTCGTGATTGAAAAGCTGGTGATTGTTCGAGCTGTGTTGGTCCACGGCGATGACTTCTTGATTGGTCAGCAGCGAGAGAGTGAAGTCGTCCAGTTTCGTCAGGTCGCCGCCCATAATCAGCGGCGAGCGCGCAATCGCCCAGAGGCTCATCATGGCGATTTGCTCGTCGGGAGTGAATCGGGTGCGCCCCTGGGAATTTCCCACCTGCCGGATTGCGCCAAGCGGGAGCATGTCGGCATCGGGATAATGACCCACGCCCCGATAGGGCGTCCAGTTGTCGAGGCGCTTGAATTGTTCGTGCAGCAATTGCCAATTGTCCCAAAAATCGTCGCTGATGCGCCACATGTTCGCCTCATGTTCAATGTTCGCGCCGTCGGCCAGCGGTGTTGCGCCTGGCGATGTGCTGAATACGATCGGGCGCCCTGTTTTATCAATCGCCTTGCGGATGGCTTCAATCTCGGACTGATGATACGGACGGCTCAAATCATCCACCTTCACAAAGTCCACACCCCAGGACGCAACCAGCTTATAGACGGAATCATAATAGGCCTGTGCGCCCGGTTTGGACATGTCCACGCCGTACATGTCGGTGTTCCATGCGCAGACATCGTTGGTGTCGGCAATGTCCCGCGCCGGTGTATTGTGTGCCCATGATGGCAGCGTTCTCCCTGACCGCCTGGCGGGGGATGCCGCGCAGGAGGTGAATGCCGAATTTCAATCCTTTGTCATGGACATAATCCGCCAGCGCCTTAAATCCGACGCCGTTTGCCGCCGACGGAAAACGGTTCGTCGCCGGCAGCAATCGTCCCCATTCATCCATTGTCAGCCGGGCGCCCTTGCGATAATCGAATCCTGTGGCGGCCGGCTCATACCATTGGATGTCCACGACGATGTATTGCCAGCCGTAAGGCTTGAGTTTGTCCGTCATGGCATCGGCATTGGCTTTGGCCTGGGCCTCGGTGACGGTGGTGGCAAAACAATCCCAACTGTTCCACCCCATCGGCGGCGTGGGCGCCCACTGATAAAAAGCCGGTGCGGATTCCGCCGCGAAGTTCCTGACGGCAAACAGCAAAAGAATGGTGAGCGAAAGGCGGAATCGCATGGTTTGGCAAGTTTTGAGTAGTGGTACAGTTTGAATTATTTTTCGTATTGAATCATTGCCTGGTAAAAGCAAACGCTCCCTTCGACAAGAGCCACGCAAAGAACGCCCCACGGCTGAAATCCAGTGTTGATAAATCTATTTACGTCCTTTGCCACCTCTTCGGATTTAGTGCCGGTAATGATCATATATGAATTAATTTTTTCTTTCATTGATTGCCTTTCGGTTTATCCGATTAGACCAATGATTTCTTCCAGCGTCCAGACATGATTTGCAATCCCAACTTCCATCGCGGGCGTCATGCGCAATATCTGGTGGACGCGGGCGAAGTCAGAGACTCGTTACCTCGTCTCCTACGATACCATGGGGGCGATTTATTCAGAGCCGGCTCACGTTGGATGCTGCCAGATCAACATTCAAGGGAGCCAGACGGCGCGGTAAAATTGGCGCGGCGATCCCGGAGAGACCAGATTGGTGATGGTCATCGTGCTGCCGACGAGCATGTTGGTGGAGAGGGGTGTCCATGCCGACAAATCGGGCGAATTCTGAATAACATAAGGAGTGCCAGGTTGGCCCTGCAGGAGAAGCTTGACCTGTCCGGATTGAACCCCCGACAGGGACAGGGACGAAGGTCCCGGCGCAAAGGTGAAGAGCGTCAGCGACAACGGCGGGAACGAATAGGCGAAGTTCGTGCCGGCCGCTGGATAGTTTGTCGTCGCTAGGTCTTGCAATGACTCCGCGTCGTTGTTCTCCGCCGCCTGGTCCTGCGGGATGCCGTAGGATTGAATGGTTGCGGTAGTCCACGGCACGAAATTCGTAAGCGCGATTTGCGCGTTGAGGCTCGCAGTCATGTTCTTATTGATGACCAGCATGGTGAGCGCGCCATTGGTGCGGTGAACAGCATAGGCGGAAAGCAAGAGATCATCGCTGGTGGCATTGAGGACCGAATCCCCGGGCCGGGCGAAATATTGAAGCAATTTTTCCGCGTAAAAGGTGGGATACGGGGTGTTCGACCCACTCAAAATTCCGTAATCACCATTTGACCGCCAGCCGTAAATGGTCGGGTCAAAATCGCCGGTGGCATCGGCTCCATTGTGCAAATCCCACCAGACGTAAGACCGGAATTCGGTTTTCATGAGCTGGCTGGTGCTGTCGGCGAGGTAGAGGGCGTTGACCAGGCTGGTGGATTCCCGGCCCATGGCGCCGGCATCGCTGTTGTTTTCCGTCACACACAATTCGATGTTCGTGCCAGGCGCCCCGATGTAATCCGTGATCTGCTGGCGCAAACTGGCGGCGGCGCTGGCCCAATCGCTCCAGTTCGACGGACTGGGATCGCCCGCCACCTGCAAGAGCAGGGGGTCACTGTCCGGAGATGCGGTATAATAGGTCCAACCCGAGGCGGTGTATTGCGAGTAAAAATGATAGATGAGAAAATCTGGCAGGACGCCGAGGCTTTTCATTGTGGACAGCACGATGGGTGTCCATCCGTAGTTGGTGGTGAGGGTGACGGGATTGACGGCGAAATGGTCGGCGTTGTTGGAATAACTTCCTTCCCCGGGCACGACGACGATGCCTGCTTTAATGGGCACAGCCGGGTCGGCCGCTTTCATTTGTTGAATGTAAGCGACCGCGTTGGTGGCATACGTGTACGGATCATGCGGAATGGCATGGCTATCCGTTTCCCACGTGCCATAGCATTCGTTGCCGATTTCCCAATACTTGAAACCGCAATTGTTGGTTTTGTTGTCCGAGAGAACCCAAGCCGTCGCCTCAGCCGGTGTACCGGTGCCGTAATTAACCGTGGTAAAAACCTGGGCGCCGAGATTGGTGGCAATATTCATAAACGTGGCGTTTCCGGTCGGGTCGCTTGCCCAATTGTAATCATCCGAGGTCGAACCCCCCGGCCAGCGCAGGGCCAAACAACCGATTTCCTTGAGCAGCGGCAGAGTTTGGGAATTGCCGAGGCTGTCGTCCCAGGTGGCGGTATTGAGTCCAAATTGGCGCGCATCCACGATGCGCAACGTTTGGCCGGCATTCACTCCAAGGTGAACCACGGAAGGTGTCGGCGCGGCCACCAATTGAACATCATCCACGTAAAAGGTGGGTTGGGCCGCGCCTGTGTTGCCCTGAATCTGAAAGCCGGTACAGTTTGGCATATTTGAAACACCCAACGAGGACAGCGGAATCGTTATTTGCCGCCAGCTATTGGCCGGAAAGGGACCAACGGGATAGGCCGCCTGATTGGCGCCGTCCAACAGCCCCCAAACTTGCGCTTGTTGCCCACCGGCGCTCCCGCCGTTGACCGAAAAACTGAGACTGGTGTAAGGCGTCGTATTAAACTCGGTGTGTTCGAGCCAAACCGCCTGGTTACCGTAATCGGTGACGCTGATGGAATAACTGCCCGAATGAACCGGCGACTCGTTTAGCAGATTTACCGTTGCCCAACTCCAATTTTGGAAACCATTCACCAAATTATCGGTGAAGAGCGGAAGGTTCGCCTGCGCGATGCCGGGTCCCGACGAGGGGACAATGATTTGGTCGAGCGTGTTGGTGATTGGCGAATAGTTGCCTCCGGAATAGAGAGCGGTGATGAGGTTGGTTCCTCCGGGCAGGTTGGTAACACTAGAACTGGCGGTGCCGCCGCTCACGCTGTTGGTGCTGAAGGGGCCGCCCGGTGAAGAGAACACCACCTGCCCGGTGGCGTTGCCCGCCGTGACGCCATTCGTCTGCACCGTGGCCGTCAAGGTGACACTGCCGCCGAAAGTCGAAGGGTTGGCCGACGAAGTGAGCGCGAGGGAATTACCGAGATGCGTCAGAACAATGTTGTCTATCCTCAGGGTGTCGGTAAGGCCGGCGCCGCCCCACTGGGAGGCATTGATTTGGAATTCCAGTTGCCACGTGGCGTCGTTTGCGTCGGACGTGGTGATGTCTCCCAGGTTTACGCTGAACGTCTGCCAGGTATTCGCCGCGTTCAACGGGTCATTGACCGTTGCCTGGATGGCCTGCGTGCCGCCATAATAATCGTCCGGCCAGGTCTGGATGATAAACTGAATGTTCGCCGCCTGGCTGCCGTAAGCGTCGAAGGACAACACGTAGTCCGCCGGGCTGGGATCGGTATTGCCGGAGACGGAACTCAACTGGACCTGCCCGGTGTAATAGTCGCTCGAAGCTGTTGCGGTCATGGTTTCCTCCCAACAACCGCCCGGATTTCCGCCGCTGGCGAGCACCATATTGGTAGTACCCGTTGGGGGGCCTCCCTGATACGAGCCGGTGCTGAAGGCGCCGGTATATCCGCCGTCAAAATTCTCGTCAAAAATCACCTGGGCCGGGGCGATGGAGGCTAGGCCGAAAATCATTATTGCGAGGGCCGCCAATTGACATCGAGGTTTCATGCGCTGAATCAGAGGGTGAATGATTACGAAAGAGTTCAAGAGAATCCGGCTAACGAACGAAGGGTGAAAGAGAATGGCTATTCATCGAAACACGTTTTCAAAGGAATTTGACAGGGCCGCCGATTCATTGGAGGTAAAATAGCCAGTATCCTGGATTTTTCAATCACAAAGGCGATTTGAGCCGGCTCACGCTGGCTGCTACGAAATAAATGATTTTCGACGGGCCAAGGTGGGCTGGTTTAGGTTCAGCGGCGACTCGGGCGCTGAAACTGGCAGTTGTTTGGCGGCATGGTTTGTGCTATTTTGAGCGACAGGTTTGATCTCTTGAAGCAGTGGCGTTAATACAGATGGTTCCGATCGAATTATACCATTAAACATGTTGTTCAGAAAGGTTGCAACCATGAGCGTGGCGCTGGTCATAGGCGCGCCATTGTCCAGTATTGGGGCGGAACAGGAACGCATGGCGCTTCCCGGCCACGTTCCGGCTGTGGTGAGACATTTGGTTTCGACAGGCGATTTGGCGGCGACGAATACTTTGGATCTGGCCATCGGCCTTCCCCTGCGGAATCAAGAGGAATTGCATGAATTGATCCGGCAGCTTTACGATCCCGCCAGCGCCAATTATCACCAGTATCTTTCACCAGCGGAATTCACCGCGCGCTTCGGGCCGACGGAGCGGGATTATCAGGCAGTGCGGCAGTTCGCGGAGAGCAACGGCTTGATTGTCGTCGAGACACAGCCCAACCGTTTGGTGCTGGAGGTGACGGGCCACGTCTCGGACGTCGAGCGCGCTTTCCAAATCACGTTGCGGACGTATCAGCATCCCACAGAGGCCCGCGAGTTCTTTGCGCCGGACACGGAGCCTTCCGTTCCCGCGAATCTGCCGGTGGTGGATGTGGAAGGTTTGAATGATTACGCGCCGCCCCAGCCGTTGGCGCATCCGGTCAGCCGGTCACAGGCCAGTCCGTCCGCCTTCGACGGTTCCGGACCCAACGGTGAATATGCCGGACCGGATTTTCGGAATGCCTACGCGCCGGGCGCGACGTTAACCGGCGCCGGGCAGGCGGTTGGGTTGCTGGAATTTTCCATCTATTACGGGTTGGACATCACGAATTACGAGAAAATTATCGGAAAGATCATTGGCAGAACGAATTACGTTCCGGTGACCAACGTATTGGTGAGCACCCGCAGTCCGGGTTCGAGCGGCAATCTCGAAGCTGCCTTGGACATCGAAATGTGCATTCCCATGGCGCCGGGTTTGTCCCGGGTGATTGTCTATGAGGAGAACGAGAGTCGGGGCTACACTCCGGCCACCCTCCTGAGCCGCATGGCCAGCGATGATTTGGCAAAGCAATTGAGTTGTTCGTGGACGTGGACCGGCGGGCCGACCGGCACGGTGGACAATGCGTTGCTGGAAATGTCGGCGCAAGGCCAGTCGTTTTTTCAGGCGGCCGGCGACAGCGACGCTTATACGGGGGCGAATCAGTTGGATAATTCCAGCCTGGATGTTGCGCCGGTGGACAGCACCAATTTGACTGCCGTGGGCGGAACGAGCCTGACGATGAATGGCACCGGGGCGTCCTGGGCTTCCGAAACGGTCTGGAACTACAATACCGCCGGCATCCCGAATGAAGGTTCGGGCGGCGGCATCAGCTCGCATTACGTGATTCCCTGGTGGCAAACCAATGTCAGCATGGCATTCAACCAGGGTTCGACCACGTACCGCAATCTTCCCGATGTGGCGCTGACGGCCGACAACATTTTTGCGTGTTACGATGATGGGACTGACAACGGCAGCGATTATATCATGGGCACCAGTTGCGCCGCGCCGTTGTGGGCGGCCTTTACCGCGCTGGTCAACCAGCAATCCGGGGCGTCGGGACATTCGTCGGTCGGTTTTATCAACCCCGCCGTTTATGCCATCGGCGCCGGTACGAATTACGCCGCGTGTTTCCACGACATCGCCACGGGAAACAACATCGGCACGAACGTGGCGGGATATTATTACGCCACGAATGGATACGATCTATGCACCGGCTGGGGCACGCCAGCGGGGACCAGTCTCATCAATGCGCTCGCGCCGTATCCTTACATCGTCACGCCGCCCGCAAGCCAGACGGCCACCAATGGTTACACGGTCAGCTTCAACGTCATCGCGGGCGGCCAGCCGGCCTTTGGCTACGACTGGCTGTTCAACGGGACGAATCTGCCGCCCGGCGGCAACGTCTCCGGCAACTTGAGCAGCACGCTGACCCTGACAACCGTGACGGCCGCCGATGCCGGCAATTACAGTGTGGTGGTGACCAACAATTTTGGCTCCGTGACAAGCCGCGTGGCGGCGCTCGCAGTGGTTGCGCTGCCGTCATTCGCCGCGGAGCCGACGAATTTAACCGTCGCCATCGGCGGCGACGCCGTATTCAGCGCGACGGTTTCCGGCTCGGCGCCGTTGTCGTATCAGTGGCAGGAAAACGGCACGAACCTGGTGAATGGCGGCGATGTGTCCGGCGCAACCAGCAACGTGCTGACGATTGCCGCCGTCACCCTCAACGACGCCGGCAATTACGCGCTCGTGGCGGCCGACGCTTACGGCGCCGCCACCAGCAGCGTGGCCGCGTTGACCGTGGAGGAGGTCCCGGTCTTCACCGTGACCCTGACGAATCAGATAATCCAATGCGGCAGCAACGCCGCGTTTAACGTGGACGCCAGCGGGACTCCGCCGCTGAATTACCAATGGAGCCTGGACGGCGCGGTGCTCGAAACCAATGAGGGCGGGGTGCTGATTATCGCCACCGGCACCAACCTCGTGCTGACCGATGTCCACCTGCCCAATCATACCGTCACCGTTGTCGTGACGAACCCTTACGGGAGCGCGACGAATTCGGCGACCCTGGCGGTGGTGGACACGTTGCCACCGGCGATTACGCTGTTGGGCGCCAATCCCTTTTATCTCACGCTGGGCGCCGCGTATCTTGATCCGGGCGCAACAGCTTATGACCTCTGCGCAGGCTCCGTCCCCGTCACAGTCAGCGGGGTGGTCAACACCAACGCCACCGGGACCAATATCGTCACTTACACCGCGACCGACGGCAACGGCAATACGAACACGGCGACGCGCACGGTCGTCGTGCTGCCGCGCGCGGTCTCGGTGCGGCTGGCGTCGTCCGAAGACCCTTCCGGCTACAAGGACAACGTGACTTTCGCGGCGTGCGTGTCTTCGAATGCAACCGGCACCATTCAATTTTTGACCAATGGCGCGGCGTTTGATTTGGAGCCGTTGGTCACCGGCATGGCGGTGAGCGCCGGAATTTCATCGCTGCCGCGCGCGACCAACCTGATTACCGCGATTTACTCGGGAGACGCCGACGATTTACCGGCGACGAACACGCTGGCGCAAATCGTCACCAATCATCCGCCTATTGCCGCACCGGCATACTACAGCCGCCTGGCTGGCTATCCGCTGTACATTCCAGTGGCGGACCTGGCGACCAACTGGAGCGATCCGGACGGCGACACAGTTTCGCTGGCGGCCATCAGCGTAAGCACCAACGGAGTGACGTTGACGAACGACGCCGGGACGCTGATTTATTTCGACACCGACAACGTGCCCGACGAGTTCTTCTGCACTATCACCGACGGCTTTGGCGGCACAAATGTCCAGGCCGTTTATATCACCATTGCGCCGCCTCGCGCCGCCTCGCTGACGCTCGTCTCGTCGGAAAATCCGTCCGGTTACAAGGACAATGTGACGTTCATCGTGGACATGGCCCCGACGAACGCCACCGGTACGATTCAATTTCTCACCAATGGCGTGGCGTTTGATTTGGAGACGGTGGTATCCGGCGTGGGGGTCAGCGCCGGCATCTCCACGTTGTCCCGCGCGACCAACCTGATTACCGCGATTTACTCGGGAGACGCGAACGATTTCCCGGCGACCAACACGCTGGCGCAAATCGTCACCAATCATCCGCCACTCGCCGCGCCGGCAAACTACACTCGGTTGGCGGGCTATCCGTTGGACATACCGGTCGCGGATCTGGCGACCAACTGGAGCGATCCGGATGGGGACACGGTATCGCTGGCGGCCATCAGCGTGAGCACCAACGGGGTGACGGTGACGAACGACGCCGGGACGCTGATTTATTTTGATACAAACAACGTGGATGACGAATTTTTCTGCACCATCACGGATGGTTTTGGCGGCACGAATGTCCAAGCCGTCTATCTCACCATCGTTTTGACCAACCAGGTTCCGGGTATCACCGGCGTGGCGAGCGGTTTGGACGGGAGCGTGACCTTGAGTTTGAGCGGGGCGCCGGGGTCCACCTATGTGCTGGAGGCGACGACGAACCTGTCCATGCCGGACGACTGGCTGCCGGTGACGACGAATATGCCGGGGACGAATGGGCTGTGGCAGTTCACGGACACGGAGGCGACGAATTATCCTGATAGATTTTATCGGGTGATGTTGCCAAATCAGTAGCGCTCGTTGCCTCATGGAAAATAGCGGATTGCGAATTTTGAATAATTTGAGATTCTCCATCCGCAATCCGAATGGGCATCGTTGATTTCATCCTGAATCTCGCGGGGCTTTTGTTGTGGCTAAATTGGCGTGCCGAAAGCGCCGACCCCGTCGGCAAACGGACGCCGGCCACGCTCATCGGCACGCTGCGTCGCGCCGACAACCGGAACCGCCGCTGGCAAATTCCCGCCGCCATCGCCGCGCTCATTTTGTTGCGCGCTCTCTTTTACTGGCAAATTGGCTCCGCGGCCAACTGGTCCGGCCGGCTGAATCTCAGTGTGATCGAACTTTCTTTTCGCGCCGCCGACTTCAGGCACATGCTGCTCTTTTCCGTCCTTAGCTTCGGCCGGACGCTGTGGATTTTTTATCTTTGGCTGCTGCTGTTTTCCATTTTGAAGGGGCCGCAGCCGTTTCATCAATTTGTCCGCGCGCAACTGGGAGCGCCCGACCGCTGGGGGCGCGCGGTAAAATTAATCCTGCCCTTCGCGGTCACCGCCCTGTTGTGGTGGCTGGCCAGTTGGCTCCTCGCCTGGATGAAGATCATTCCGGCGCCGGTTTCCGCCATCCATCGTCTCGAAGAATCGCTGGTGGTGGGACTGGCGTCCTATCTTGCCTGGGAAATTGTGGCGGTGGCGCTGCTGGCGCTCTATTTGCTCAACAGCTACATTTATTTCGGGCGACAACCATTTTGGAATTACGTTGATGCCATGGCGCAGACGCTCCTTGCGCCGTTGAATAAAATTCCGTTGCGGGCGGGCAAGGCGGATTTTGCGCCGGTGGTCGGCATCGCCGCGGTGCTTCTCCTTGGGGGACTCGCCGAGCGCCTGTTGACATTCCTTTACGCGCGCGCGGCGATGTGAGGGGAGAATCTCAACTCAAACTCCGTTCATCGGCCGTTTCTCTTCTGATGGCAGAGGCGCAACACCAGCGGACGGCCGTAAAGGGTCAGCCAGGTGTTATGCACTTCCACCGGGACGCGGCTGCCGTCGGCGCAGATCAGGGCGCATTCGGGCACGCGGCGCGCCTCCGCATTGCTCTCGTTCAGATCCAGAAAATCGAATTGTCTGTGACCGAGGATGCTTCCCCGCTGGAGACCCACCATGCTCGTGGCGGTTTCGTTGACGTCCACAATTTTTCCGGTTTCCTGGTCCACCAGAAAGGCGCCGTCCCCGAGCGCCTCAAAGAGTGTGCGGTATTTGTATTCTGACTGGCGCATGGACTCCTCGGCCCGGTCGCGTTCCGATTGCGCCTCGGTTTCGCGCAAGGCGCGATCCACGGCGGGGATCAGGCGCATCAGCCGGTGCTTGAGCACGTAATCGGTCGCGCCGTTTTTGAGCGCTTCAATTGCGGCATCCTCCCCGATGGTGCCCGAGACAAATAAAAACGGAACTTCCGGCCGTCGTTCACGCGCCAACGCCAGCGCCTCCGTGCCATTGAAATTGGGCATGGTATAATCGGAAAGGATGAGGTCCAAGTCCTCCTGTTCCAGCGCGGCGATAAAATCGCCGCGGGTGTCCACGCGCATCAGTTCACACTGCGGCCAGCGCGCCGACAGCATCGCTTCGTTCAATTCGGCATCCTGCCCATTGTCTTCCAAATTCAGAATTCGTAGTGAGGATTTCACAACATTGGATTCGAACAATACCATTGAGTATATAATTCATCGTCGGGCGAGATTCAAATTTGATAAATGGGGTGAAATCCCCGCAACGGTTGGCATGGCCGCCAAAAACAAGTCTTGTCATCTTGCAAAATGTAATGGCATTGCAAGTCATTGGTGGAGAACAATCTGACGTGTGGATTCCGCCAGACCGCGATGTCGCTTGCTCAGAACGGAAGAACGTGTGAAATTGTTTGAATCGAGTCTGTTGCCGGAAACCGTGCCCGGTGCGACGATGATAAGATGATAAACAAAATCCAGGTGCTTCTCGCCGACGATCATAACGTTGTTCGGCAGGGATTGCGGGCGCTCCTCGACGCCCAGCCGGATATTGCCGTCATCGGTGAAGCGGACGATGGGCGGCAAGCGGTGCAACTGGCCAGGGAAAAGTTGCCGGACGTGGTGGTGATGGACATTGCCATGCCAAACCTCAATGGCCTCGAAGCCGCAGGTCAGATTGCGCGCGAAGTTCCGAACGCGCGGCTGTTGGTGCTTTCCTCCTATGACGACGATGAATACGTGACGCAGGTCATCCGGGCGGGAGCCAGGGGATATTTGCTCAAGCAAACGGCCGCGACGGATTTGATACAGGCGGTGCGCGAAGTTTTCAGGGGAAACCAGTTTTTCAGCCCGGCCGTTTCACGCCGTCTGGTGTTTGACGGCAGACAGAACGTATCGGCAAGCGGCAAAAAACCCGGCCATTTGACCTCACGCGAAAGGGAAGTGCTGCAACTGATTGCCGAGGGCAAGGCGAACAAGCAGATCGCCGGCGAATTGAACATCAGCATTAAGACCGTTGAGAAGCACCGGCAACAGGTGATGAACAAATTGGGCATCCACGATATTGCCAGCCTCACCCGGTATGCCATCTCCAAAGGAGTCGTCGAAGACCCATCGCGGCGGCAGTTTTAGCGGTGTTCTTCACGGCGGAAGCGCCGCCTGATAAAACCTATTTCCGGCAATCAGATTTTGAATGCGCATTGTCCGAGTGCCGCTTGATCAAACTCCGAGGGAGTTTGACAAACTTTCAAATTGGCCTAGGTTGAGAAAAAGGAGAAAGGATATTTTATGGAAACGATGAGAAAACGAGATCCCGCGGAAGCGCGGGAATATTTTGAAAACAAGCTGGCTTTCACCACTGGTCCCGTCGAACTGTCCCGGATGCTAAAATCCGGAAACGTTACGGTTGTGGATGTGCGCGCGGCGGAGGACTTTGAGAAAGGCCACGTCCCTGGCGCCATCAATCTCCCGCAAGGCAGTTGGGACAATCCGCGCGGGCTTAGCCGGGATCATCCCAATGTCGTGTATTGTTATTCGCAGCAATGCCACCTCGCGGCCAACGCCTGCGTCGCCTTCGCGTCGAAAGGATTTCCGGTCATGGAACTCGAAGGCGGCTTTGAGACATACAAGGAGCACGGATTGGAAATTGAATACGAAACGAAATTGAAGGCTGCGGCGTAGAAGCCCTCGCAATCGCTCAGCCCGGCGTTGACGCGGGACGTCAACGCCGGGGTTGATCGATGAAATCGGGCAGCGAAACGCTGATAGGTCGGTAGGGTTTAGTCATTAGTCATTAGGGTAAAGGGGAACCATCCGTCCTCCAGGCTCTTTGCAATTTCCAACGCCCGCTGTTGACTGCGCGAGTCACGGTGTAATGGTACGTAGATGAATTCCCCATCTTTTTAACGTCAACGGTCACAGAATCAACAGCCGAAGAGTGATCAACGTGATAGGCGGTCGCTGTTCCGTGGTCCGTTTTTGTCCAGCCGGGCAATTGGCCATTTTTCTTCAAGCCCCGCAAAAAATTTGCCGCTGATTCTCCCTCCATTCTTGTTGCGGCTTCAATCTTCTGGTCTGCCAACGGCCAGGCGCTCGTGCGTTTGAGGTACAGCATCCGTTGCGGAAAATCGAATGTAACAAGATTTTCGGACAAGACATGAATCCCAATAGTGTTGACCTTCATGTGGATATCTTTGCCGGACAGTGGCCGGGTCCCGAGATCAGCCAAATCCAATCCGTGATAAATTTCGCCGCCCAGCACGCCATTGGGAGAGTGAATTGCGCCGTCCGCCGCCTGGTTGGTCCATTCCCGGTACAATTCCGGCAGAAGCCATCCGTCTCCATCCGTTCCGGTATCCACCAACGAGCCGGGGCCTTGGACGCCAACAAGATTGTTCGTGATGCCAAAACATCCATCGCCGATATCCCGCAAAGGAAAGGGCGTGCCCCAGTCGCGCTTGTCCGCGCGTCTGTCATTCAGAAAACGCATGGTTTCCTTTTGAAAGTCCAGTTGAATGCAATAATTCCCCAGTACGTCCATGCCCAGGATTCCGCGAATTGGCTCGCCCGCGTCCTTCAAATAGCGACGGCAATCGAAAGTGGCCACAAGGTTCGTGCCGCTGATCAATCGGCTGTCTCCCAGATAAAGTTTGGGCGCCGCATAAACGCTCATTTCGTGTGCCACGCCGAAATTCCAAAATCTTCCCGTGTCGAGCCGTTGTCCCAGGAGCGGCTCCAATGATTTGTCAAATACCGTCACCGGAGCGCCCGTGTCCACGATGAACGGGAACTTTTCACCATCCGCCAGTCCGACCGTGACAATGATCCAATTGCCGCGGCCGGCATCCGGGTTGAGCGTTATGTCCGCCGGGAGGCCCGGCACAGTCTCCCCCGCGTAACAGCACGGCAACGCCAAACCCAAAAGAAGGGTTGCACCGTGTTTCGCAATTGTTTTCATAAAATCGAACCACCGATCGGCAACCTTCATGGATTATAACCTCGTCTCGTGCACTAAACAAAAATCAGAAATGTTTTGGCTGGACAAAACGCCTGATTTCAGCTATTAAGCTCCTGGTGTTTATAGCATTTCAAGAGAAACTGTAGCCGGCGTCATTTCCTTCTGGTTGGCTTCGACTGCAACATAACCTCCGGCGCAGCCGCCGAATGATGACCCCGTAGGGGTGACCGATATTAGCCCAGGGCAAGCGAGTCCGCGAGCGCCGCCCTGGTCTCCAAGCCCAATGACAGCCGCCATCTGCGAAGCCGCGCGAAGCGCGCATCTCCTCTTCGGCCACAGTTTTTATTGATACGGTATAGATGGTTCAGCGACGAGAGCGGTGTTGGGTTCGGAGCTCGCGGAGAATCCAACAGCGCTTTGGTCGCGCTGATCAAATCTGCGGAGTGACGAAACGAGACGCCGGAATGGAGCGAATACCGGGTTGAGCGCAGCGGTGGCGGAGTTCGGTCGCGTGGGGCTTTGGGGCAAACCAGTCTTCCGGCTTGCTGAATCATCAAAATTAGTTGTGCCGCAAGCTATTCCGCGCTCTCCGCAGCTTGGCGAAGCGCAAGAAACGCTTCTTTCAAAGCCTGACTAACAGCGCTGTCCGATTCTTGCAAAACAAGAACTTGGTATTGGTCGAGAAAATCTTTACGAAGGCGATGAAACAAATGCAGGAAATGGCGCAAGAATCCGATGCAATCGAGAATCGCGATTTCAACGCCGCCCGTTTCGTCATATTTCGAACGGGCATATTCGCGAATTTCGTCGGTCACAGGTTCGGTGGTAATAAAGATGTAGTTTTGAACATGCTTTCCTTGCGCGGCGATTTTCTGAAGCGCGCGGTCAATGTCGCCGCGTTGCACGGCTTTATTCTTCATTTCATAGCTCGTCACGACTTTGTCATCGCCAAGCACCGTGATTTGAACGTCGCCAACCGCGCCGGTTTGTTCATCGGCGGCATTGTGAGCGGTAAGATTGAGCACGCGCTCGCCAAGTCGCGTTTTCGCGGCTTCGTAAGCGGCGGCGACAATCAAGACCGGCAGACGACTTGAACCTTTGCAACGCAAGATGTTGCTCAATCAAATTCACCGTGTCCTCGGACGAAAGCGGAAGCGCGCCAGCGACACGACCGACGCCGGAAAGCAAAGTCTTCAAACGAACTTTACGCGCGTCACGTTCGAGCAGCAGAAGTCGAATGGACTCATCCAATACGTCTTGCGCTGAAACTCGTCCGGCATGAACATCATCCAGCAATCGCAAGGCACTCCTGATACATCGCCGCCGGACGCCCGACCAAAACAACTTTTGTCGTAAGCGTTTGATCCATGTTTCGCAATGTCGGCGTGAGAAACGCCGTCGTTGAATTGCAGGGAAGATTGTGCCGCGTGATAAAGTCGCCGATGAATTGCTCGTCATAACTGCGGCCGGAAAAACAATCCTTGCTGCCGATTTTCGTGTAGGGTTTGCGCGGGTCAATTTCCGGGCGATGCACCTTCGCCAACATGCAGGCCATGAGCAGCCGCGCCCCGGCGCGATTGCTCGGACAATTCACGACCGACAAGCACGCGCGCGGCAATTTCCTCATCGTGAATGAAGGAATGGCCAAGATTCTTCTCCGCGCGTTTCAGCGAAGCCTCAAGCAGTGGGGAACAATTCTCCATTGGAATGCCTGCCGTTGCGTTTGATTTTGTGCGGGTCGTAGTTTGTCCAAAGCACTTCGACGCGTTTGTCTTTCGTCGAATGATTCGTGCGCTCGGGTGAAACCGTCTTGTGCCACTTCGGTGCGGGATAAAGTTTGTCGAGAATCTTCGCCTGATAATTCGAAAACGCGACCATGCCTTGAACCGAATTCAAAACTTCCGCCAGTTCGCGATGCTGCGTATCCGTCATTTCAAATCCGTAAGCCTTTGAGTCGCCGCGCGTCGAATGGACGTAAGGCGGATCGCAGTAAAAAAGCGTCGTCGGCGAATCGTAGAGGCGAATCACATCCGCCGCCGGACGATTCTCGATTTGAACACGAAGCAACCGCTCGGCGACTGCGGGCAAATCTTCCACCGCGCCAAGCCAACGGCTGATGACGCCACTCATGCCGGCGCGACTGGTGTTTTTGCAGTTTGCCCAGCGGCCAATGGTCGCCGTTTGCGCCAGACCCGTTCGCACCTGCCGGGCGCGAACGTAAAACCGCCGGGCGCGTTCCAACGCCGACAAATCGGGACTGATTTCGCAGGCGATGGCAAATTCTTCGCGCGCAAATGGCGTCAATCCGATGGCTTCAATCAGCCGTTCCTTTTCTTCGCGAAGAACGCGAAAAAAATTCACCACTTCGCCGTCGAGGTCGTTGAAAGTTTCAACCGGCGACGGCTCGCGATTGAGCAGCACCGCTCCAGAGCCGGCGAACGGCTCGCAGTAATGATGACAATCGGGAAGCAACGGCAGCAGCCAATCAAGATGCGAAAATTTTCCGCCATACCAGCCGAATGGGATGAGTTTCTTTTTCTCCGTGAGGCGAGAAACGGGCGGCGGAATAATTCTTGCGCGTTCAGCGCCGTTCCCATTCATATGATAGAGTGGCGAATCTTCGTGCAGCACGTGCGTTCGTTTTTGAGTTTTTGCGCCTGAGGCATTTTTTCTGCTCGCCATAACGCGAGATTAGAACACGGCGACAGCGTGGTCAATGAGTGTTGAGCAGAGTGTCGGACTGGTGCGCCAGCCCTTTGCAACGAGAGCGGTGTTGGGTTCGGAGCTTGGAGAATCCAACGGCACTTTGGTCGCGCTGATCAAATCTGTGGCGTGACGAAACCGGGCTGCCGGAATGGAGCGAATACCGGGGTGACCGCTGCGGCGGCGGAGTTCGTTGTCAGCCGCATGACGTGCCGATTTTGGTCGCTGCGCGGCTGCTCAAGCCGTTGGGCAATCCTCCTGCCAACGGCATCAAGTTCTTTGCCACGGCGGATTTTTTTGAAAGCCTGAAAGACCGCGCCTGGCTGGTGCGCGTCACCAGTGCGATTTACCAGCATTGGCAGAAAGAGAACGCGCGCGAGCGCCCGCCGGCCCTAACCCGCCGTTTCACCATTGGCCTTTGCGCCTGACGGAAAGGTGCGCGTCAGCGTTCCGGCCAGCGCGAGCGAATGAGGGAGTCCAGGGTCTCCATGCACAAAATCAAAGGGAAGTCAGCGCTGGCCCCGTAGCATCGTCGTCATGGATTGTTAAGCTGGGCAACGTAAACGCTTAACGACAGCTTGCTCCGAACTTGACCCCTTGAACAACAACAGGCCCATCTTTTCGTTCAGCGCCAACGAATCTGGTTCCCTCCCAAAGTCAATCTGATGCGCCTCCAGAAACCGAACAAACATCTCGCCATGACCCTCACCAGGTTTTGACGAAATCTGATGGCTCAAATGGTCGAAAAAAACGGACGGTGTGATGTAGTAAACTCGCATCTCCAAGGGAGCCGAATGCTTCGTGTGGTGCCAAAACAACAGCGCGCCGATAATCAGCAAAACGATGCTGAATCCTATAATTGTGAACTTTTTCATAGCGCAATGATGATAATGGGCGGCTGCGTTTGCAGCCTATGCATCCGACCGCTTTGAACCAGGTCCATGTTGTTAGATGAAGAATGCCCATTTGTCAACCTCATTGCCTGATCTTTTTTCTTCGCCGACTTTTTCCTTCAACGTATTTGTGACCTTTGCCAGCTAGGCCCGGTCTTGCTACCCGTTCCAGCAGTTCCGATGACGGAATTTTCATCAAAGCCCGTTTCGCGTAGGCGCGATGCACGGTCTTGCTGTTGTGCCCCAAAGCCTCCTGCGCAAATCGTTCCGGGTAGCCAACGGTCTTTGCCCGTTCCGCCCAGGCGTAGCGGTAGCTGTGCAATGTTACACCCAGAATCGTCCTCGTTCCTCCGCCTACCCCGTGGACCGCTTCAACAACAGCACCGTATAAAGCCTCCGCCCGGCAAATACGGAGTCCCAGACCTCCCGCAAATCCTCGCTCATCGGCTTTGCCGACCATTCGATCCCCTCGATGATGAACCGCAATTCCTGCCGCCCTTCCAGGCGTATTTCCGGCGAATATTCAATGACACAATCGCCCGTCTCGATTTCCGTGAATTGCCGGATCACCGAGGAGGCGGGCCGGATGAAATGCAGGAATGCCTTGATGACTTCCCGATGCGGCGTGGGCGTTCCGTCGGCCCCCATTACCGGGTCTGCGGCGCCGGACAGGGTACGCGGGGTAAATTGCATCGAATCCGGATCGTCCTAAGCCGGAGCCATGCAGAAGAAAACCGGTGCCAGCACGTTTGGAGGGCGGCGTTCACGCCGCTTCAAGGTCCGCATAAACAGTACGCTCGAAATTTTCCAGAATCTCATTACCATCGGGCATTGAAGCGGCATCCATGCCGCGCTCCTTTGCGCAATGGATTCGCCGCAACCAATTCGCCGCACGCCGCCGAAGAATCCCGGCCGGCTCGCACTGATCCGCGCCAAACGCGAATGGGATTGGAAACCGTCCGTCGCCGGATTGAAGCAAGGCTTTCGCGGCTGGCATCAGCGCGGTTACCTGCCACACTTCGATGCGCCGGGCCTCACGCAGTTCGTCACGTTTCAGCTTTACGATTCCTTTCCCGTCACGCGCCGCGCGGAGTTTGAAGCCACTTGAAAGAGCCGGATGATTCGGCAAAGCGCCGGAACGTGGAAGCGTGGTTGGATCGCGGTCATGGCGATTGCTGGTTGCGCCGCCCCGACCTGGCAGAAATCGCCGGGAAGATTTTGCTCGAAGCCGATGGGCGCGGGTATCGGGATGCGGGCATGGGTGATCATGCCGAATCACGTTCCTCTGGTCGTGGAGGTTTGGGACGTGCCGCTGGCGAAGTTGATCAATGGTTGGAAAGGCGGGTCTTCACGCGCGGCGAATGCGCTTCTGAATCGCACCGGGAAATTCTGGCAGGAAGATTATTACGACACGCTGATCCGCGACGAAGCGCATTTGAAGCGGGCGATCCGTTACGCCGGGCAGAATCCGGTGAAAGCGTTTCTCGCTAAAGCCGCGCGCGAATGGCCGTGGAGCAGCGCCCGTCATCGCGATGAATACGAACGTCTCCCGTGGCAGCGCGGCCGATAGGCGCGTTTCGGCTGTGGAGCGCGACCTTCAGGTCGCTTCAATGGACAAATCGGCGAGCGCGTCGGAAAATTTCCGCGCGCGCCGCGGTGCGTGAGGTGAAGCGGCATAAATGCCGCGCTCCATTGCGCCAGGCGTCACGCGCCGTTTCCCCACCCGTTTCTATTGCATGGTTACGGCTTAGTGGTCTGAGGCGTAAAGACGATGGCGTTCGCGGCAAGTCATTTTTGGCGCAGGCGAGGCGGGAGCGACGAGCATATCCGTCATGGATCTGTGAGGAGCGAACAACGAAGCCTGCGGCAAAAAGGGCTGCCGCCCGGAGGGTTGCGTTGCTTTTGGCCGATGAGCTTCGTTGCTCGTCGGTCACAGCCCCATGAAGGGGATGCTCCCTCCTCGCGCCTCGCCACAGGCCAAAAGGAACACAACGAACGTCACCGTATTTACGCCTCAGACCACTAAGTCGCCATCTCCAGCTACATCATTTTCAGCAATGTATCAGCCATGTCGCTCGGCGTGGGGGCCACGCCGATGCCGGCGTCCTCGAACGCGGCAATTTTGGCGGCGGCCGTTCCCTTGCCGCCGCTGACAATCGCACCGGCATGGCCCATGCGGCGTCCGGGCGGCGCGGTGGCGCCGGCGATGAATCCGGCGACGGGTTTGCGGCAATTGTTCTTGATCCACCCGGCGGCTTCCTCCTCGGCGCTGCCGCCGATTTCGCCGATCATAATCATTGCGTGCGTGTCCGGGTCGTCGTTGAACAGTTTGATGACGTCCAGATGCGACATGCCTGGGACTGGATCGCCGCCGATGCCCACGCAGGTGCTTTGGCCGACACCGCGTGAGGTGAGTTGCCAGACAGCCTCGTAAGTGAGGGTTCCGCTGCGCGAAACGACGCCGACGTGGCCGTTCTTGTGGATGTAACCGGGCGAGATGCCGATGCGGCATCCGCCGTGCGAATCTTTTCCGTCGCCGGGCGTGACGATCCCCGGGCAGTTCGGGCCAATCAACCGCGTGCGCGTATTGCCCATCATGGCGCGTTTCACCTGGAGCATGTCGCGCGCGGGAATGCCTTCGGTGATGCAGACGACTACTTCAAGTCCGGCGTCCACGCCCTCCAGGATGGCATCGGCGGCAAAGGGCGCGGGGACAAAAATGGCGCTGGCGGTGGCGCCGGTTTGTTCGGCCGCATCGGCCACCGTATCGAAAACAGGAACGCGCCTGCCGCCGTGCTCGAAGAATTGTCCACCCTTGCCTGGCGTGACGCCCGCGACGATCTGGGAGCCGTAATCAATTGACAGTTGCGCGTGTTTGGCGCCGAAGCTGCCGGTAATGCCCTGGATGAGGACTTTGGCATCGGATTTAACGAGAATGGACATGGTTTAAAAATATTTAAGATTGAGGATTTGCGATTGAGGATTTTTCAAAACGATTCACTTTCGTTTTGATGTCGGTGACCGGCATGCCGGCAAAGGCGATTTTTGAAATCACAGCGGTCTGTTGCATTGATTCAGATATATTGAGACTAACAGGTTCGGTTGTAAATTTATAGGACTATTCGGTTTGACTGGCTACAATTTTTCTCAACTTTGCATTCCTTTTACTGACGGTATTACTGAACGCGGCTCGCTCGTCAGACAGCTAAAAAACCATGCTGGCGCGATGAAAGATTGCCGTTGCCGATTGAGAGCAGAAGGCAAACCGATTGACGATTGATGACGGACGACGAGACTACTCGTCTCCCCGTTATGGAGGCGGGAGGAGGATGACGCGATAATACTGTTGGGACGCGGCGCCTATCGGTTCGGAGACGCTCGTTGCCGTCCCGGCGGCGGTGATTGGGGAGCCAACGTTCATCCAGGCGGGGTCGGCCAAATTGGATGCAGATTGGACCTGATAGGACACATTTGCAAAGCTGCTCCATGTCAAGGTGATGGCGCCGGGCGTTGGGGTGACGGGCTGAAAAACCGGCGCGGGAACGGGTCCCACGGTGATGTCGTCCAACCCAAATGCCCCCGGGACGTTGTTAAAATCAAATTCGAGCGTTGTGCTCGTGGTTGTGGCAGGAGCGACGAATTGCAGGTTGGTCCAGCCGAAAGCGGGCAGGTTGGTTTGGGCATAGAGCGTCGAGCCGTTCCATATCGCGGCGAACTCGTTGTTGGTGGTCACGCCCTGGCTGTCAGGAACCAAAGTCAACCAAAAGGAAATCAAGTATTGTTGCTGAGGCGCGGTGGCCACGGTCTGCGAGAGGGAACCCACCGCCGGATACCCCTCCCAGGAAAACTCGCCGAGGTAAGCGCCATAAAGACCCGAATGCACAAATAGCTCGTCGGGTTCGTTAGTCAATGCGTCTCCTCCCGCCACGTCCAAGTCATCGGCGGCCAAAGCAAAAACCAGTTCGGTGCTGCCCACCAGGGTCCAATTGGTCAAGTCACCGGTTTCGAATCCGCCATTGCCAACATATAAATCAAATTGCCGGTTCTGCCTCGTGCCGTCGGTAACGTCGGCAATCGAGACATTGCCGCTGAAGTTTCCAATCAAAAAGTTGGTCGCCGCCGAATTGAGACTGACCGTGACCGTGGCGGTGGCGCCACTGCCCAGGCTGCCGGAGTTGGTGGAAACCGTGAGCCAGCTGGAAGTGTTGGCCAGGCTCCAGTTCAACGGCGTTGAACCGGCATTTTTCAGCGTATAAGTCTGGGAAGTCACCGTGAACGGTCCGCCGCCACGTCCGAAAGAAGTGAAACCAAGTGGCGGCGTGACGACCAGGTTTTCCGTCGGCGGGGCCAGGAGCGCCTGCATGAGATTGCCGCCGATCATCGTGCCCCAGCCCGTGCAGAGGTCATAACCGGCGAACCGCGTCGTATTTGGTTGGACTGGAAGTGTTGGTGTTGCAGCCGGTGGTGATGTCGTGAAAGCAGGACAGGTAGTTGGTGCTCTTGCCAATGGCGTAAAGAGCGGGATTGACAAAGCCGATTGGCGGCTGGCCATTGGCGGCGGCTTGCTGGTTCACCAGCGCCATGAAACCGGCCCAGAGCGGGGACGGCCAGACTGGTGCCGCTTCCTGCCAGGGAAGCGAGTTCCACCTCCTCCATCCCCAAGGAGAGTCGTTGCCCCAGACGATGTTTATGTTGTTGGCCACCAGCGAGACGTCCGGCAAGTTGCGCATGGTGGTGGAGCCTTGGTTGGCCGTCATGCTGATGCCCTGTTGCCAGGATGGAATCGAGTAAACGGTGCTGACACCGCCGCCGGAGGCTTCCATGAAGAGTGTTGCCACAGCCGATCGGTTCGGCCGGCGTGAGCCAGGTGGTTTCCGACGCCCAGGCTCCTGCCGAGGTTGTCGTCAACGTTGTTCCGCCGACCACCGTGATATAGGGATCGTCAGCCGGTTCGTCAACGGCCGACGGAAACGCTCCGCAATCGCCACTGGCTAGAAAAAAGCTCTGACCTTGCGCGGCAAATTGTTGGAAGATTTGCACCGTCGAAAGATTAATATCCATCCCGTAGGAGCAACTCAGTTGGTTCGCCAGGTCATCCGTGGCCATGCGATTGAGCACATCGTTGATTTGGGCGGTCGTTGCTGCGTCCTGGACATAGTTTGTCCCCAACGGCGGCTCATCCAGCGGCGTAGGACCTTCATAGACCAGCACGCTGCTCAACCCCGGCGCCATGGAAATCGCCATTTCAATGTCCCCCGTGACCTCGAAGGCATAATCGAAGTAACCAGGGTCATCAAAGTAATCAACGTTATCACTCGCCGCTGGCACCGTCAATCGAAATAGGGTTGCACGGTGACGTAGGGAGAGATGCCGGCATCGTCTTCGTAGTCCTGGATGTCCTGGGGGTTGAAACCGAAAAGTTCAAAAAGCCCGACCGACTGTCCGGTGCCGTCCTGCGAAACGCCGGCGGCATAAGCGTTGCGGAAATCATAAGCCCTCGAAGGGGCCGGTGTTGCCGCCGCCACCACCGCCGCCGCCGCCCGCACCGCCCCCGCCCAATGGCCGGACCATTGGCTGGGGAAACGCGCCCGACGGGTGTAGATGCGGACGCGGCCTCACATAATTATCCAGACCGCTGATCGCCAGCACGGGCGTATCCAGGTCCAGGGACGGTTCAACATCCGGAGCGAAAAAAGTGCGCGCCTCGATCGGATGTTGATAGACAAGCATGTGGATGTGAAAAGCCTTCTCAATATCGGCGACCGACCCTTCGACATCCAGCAACGTGCGGTTAGGGTGAGTGCCTTTGACAATCAGGCCGTGGGACTTTGCGAAATCAATCACCGTCTGGTAGTCCTCCTGGCTGGGGCCGAAGGACGAGGCAAACTGGTCCGGGGTCAAATAGTGGTGAAAGCCGGCGTTTCCCGGCTGATAAAGCTGTTGAAGCAGGTTGGTGAGTTTGTTGCGGTTGCGCAATGGCAAACCGATGGCAAGCTCCAGGCGCGCGCCGCTCGGAAGTCGTCCGATGGGGGTGAGGAATTTCGTTATTGGCGGCACATGGCCTTTGAGAACCTGTTGCGCCGCGCGGGCCGGCGATGAGGAAGCCAGCCAAAAGGCCGCGACCACTGCCGATGCGAGAAGGGAATTGTGTGTCCAAGCCCAAAAGAGCCTTCGCAGCCGCGTGAAAAGGCTTCGGGTCATCTCCTACAATAACAAACTCTTCGACGCGGGTCAACTGGGTTCGACGGGGGGCAGTGTCTGCGTCTCCGCTTCAAATTTTTTGCGATCGACCCGAAACGGAACGGCAACTGAATGAAGAATTCGACCTAATTCCTGGCCAGTTTGCAGGCAAGGCCCAATCATGACTTAATGAGTCATTCCCGGCAGTTCTTGTTCGGTTTTCAGGCGCAATTGCCCGCAGGCGGCGTCAATATCGTGTCCCTTTTCGCGGCGGAGGGTCGCGGTGACTTTTTGTTTTCGCAGCGCGGCCAGGAAATTTTCGCAAACCCTTTCGGAGGGCCGTTCCCAAGCCAGGCCCTCCACTTTGTTGTACGGAATCAAATTCACTTTGGCGAAAAGTTTTTTGGCGATGGCGGCGAGCGGTTTGGTCTGCTCAATCGAATCGTTGACCCGGGCAATCAGAATGTATTCAAAGGTAATCATCCGCCCTTTTTTGTCCTGATACTCCCGGCAGGCGGCGACGAGTTCGCGGAGCGGATATTTTTTGTTCACGGGCATGATTTTGTCGCGGACGTCGTCGGTGGCGCCGTGAAGGGAGATGGCCAGTCGAAATTGCAGAGGCTCGTCCGCGAGCCGGCGGATTTGCGGGGCCAAACCGCTGGTCGAGATGGTAATTTTGCGCGCGCCAATTCCGCCGCCCCAGGACGCATTCAAAATTTTCAACGCCTTTACGAGATTATCATAATTGGCGAGCGGCTCGCCCATGCCCATGACAACGATATTGTCCACGAGACGGGGAGCAGTTTTTGAACGCTGAAGCCGTTCCACCGCGAGGACTTGCCCGACAATTTCGTCCGGCGACAAATTGCGCTTCCAGCCGTCCAATCCGCTGGCGCAAAATTTGCAGCCGTAGGCGCAGCCGACCTGGGTGGAGATGCAGAGGGTATGACGGTCACTGGCATCGCCGTAGAGCGCGGGGTTGGCGGGAATCAGGACGCTTTCGACAAATTGTCCGTCGGCGAGTTTCCACAGGAATTTTTGGGTGGTGTCGCGGGCGCCTTGCTTGCGAACCAACTCGAGAATGAGGAACGAAAAAGTTTCGCGCAATTGGTCGCGGAGATTTTCGGGAAGATTCGTCATGGCGTCCCAATCGGCGGCGTGGCGGACGTAAAGCCAGTCGAGGAGCTGCTTGACGCGATAGGCGGGCTGGCCCCAATTTTTAAATTGAAGCTCCAGTTCCCCGCGCGTCAGCGATTGGATGTCGGTTGGCACATTCTAATAGTAAAACAGCGTAAAAGAACGGAAAGCAGAAACCAAAAATTAACGCAAAGGCGCCAAGAGTCGAAGGCGCAAAGATTGGCGAGATAAACCTGTCTTTGGAGCGCGGTCTGTGAGCCGCGGCAGCTTTGCGAGGCAAGGATGTTTGGAGCAACCGATGGTGCTCCTAAAACTCGGACGTTGCTGCGGCTCACAGAGCCGCGCCGGAGCGCAGGTCTGTGACCTGCAGCAATGCCCTCAAGGGAGGACACATGGAGTCACCATTGAGCGCTGGAACATTTGGATATTGCTGCGGCTCACAGAGCCGCGCTCCGAAAGCAATTGCCGCGATTTTGCGGCCTCCGACCCGCCAATGTCATGGCGAAGACAAGAAACAGCCAGCGCCAAATTCAGAAAAAAATTGACTGGCGTGTGATTGCGATATGATGGACGGCTGCTTGAAAAATTTTGTCGAAATCAAAGCCGCGCCGCAAACCAAAATCAAGCCCAAGGCGCGCGACGTGCGGTTGGACGCCTTACGCGGATTGTTTTTGCTGGTCATGGCCGGCGTCCACGTGCCCACGCCGGTATCGCGCCTGATGCAGGACCCGGTGGGCTACAATGGCTCGGCGGAGGGTTTTATTTTTCTGAGCGCGTGCCTGGCCGGCATTGTTTATGGCCGGACGTATTGGCAGGGGGATTGGAAGGCGATGGCGAGCCGGATGTGGAAACGGTCCCGGCAGATTTATATCGTCCATGTAGCCATCTTAATACCGATTGCCGTGATCGTCTGGGTGCTGGCGGCGCGGCTGCCGCCGTTGGCGAATCATTTCAGCGATTTTCTCATTCATCCCTGGGGCAGCCTGGCGCTGATTCCATTGTTGCTTCATCAGCCGCCGCTGTTCGACATCCTGCCGCTTTACATCATTTTTTTGGCGGCATCGCCATGGCTGATGGGGTTGGCGCGCCGGCGGGGATGGGGACTGGTCGTGGCGCTCTCGGCCCTGGTCTGGCTGGCCGCACAATTGAGATTGGACGCGCGGCTGGCGGGCGATCCGGCGCGGTTGCTGCCGTTTCGATGGGGCGCATTCGATTTATGGGCCTGGCAATTTTTATGGGTTTGCGGTCTGGCATTGGGAGAAATTTCACTGCGGCGGCGGCTCGTCAAATCCAAATACCGATGGGTGGCTCTGCCGGCGGCGGCGCTGGTGCTGCTGGCGTTTCTGACGCGGTGGAGCTTTTGGCCCCAAGCTTGGTGGGACCCGGACCTTTATCTTTGGATGGATAAATGGACGCTCGGGCCGCTTCGCCTGCTCAATGCCGCGGCGTGGGCGGTCTTGTTCATGGCCTGGAACCCCCAACCGCCCAAATGGCTGATGGCTCCGACGGCATTGTTGGGGCGGAATTCGCTGTCAGTTTTTGCCTTTCACCTGCCATTGGTAATTACCGCCACGGCTGTCGTCAAGGAATTGGCGCTGTCCGACCGTGTGCAAACGTGGGCGGGCATTTTGGTGATGGCGCTGTTGTTTCCGTGGGCGGCGGTTTGGGATTTTCGAAAACGGCGGCGGGCCAGGAGTGAAGCGGCGAACGCTGTTTTGCCGGCCGTCAAACCGCCGTCGCCGACATCGCGAGCAGACGCGAAAACTGCGCCCGTGTCACGGGGGTGACGGACAGGCGCGAAATGCGGACCAAATCCATTCCGCGGAGGACTGGATCGGACTTGATCCGCGACAGAGTGACCGGTCTGGCCAGCGGTTTGACGGAAGCCAAATCCACGGCGGACCAATCACCTTCTTCTGCGGTTGGGTCGGGGTAGGCGTCCTTTTCCACGCGTGCCAGGCCGACGACGGATTTTTCCGCGCCGCTATGGTAAAAGAAAACGAGGTCGCCTTTTTTCATCGCGCGCAAGTTGTTTCGGGCG
>CAVWKA010000010.1:0-338154 GCA_963755515.1 uncultured Verrucomicrobiae bacterium
TAAATTTCCGCGAACGGATCAGTCCTTGAGATTGACCTATTGATGATCCTGCGGTTGCCACCAGAATTGCATCGTTGATCGGCGGCAAAGGTTTCACGATTCTCCTCCAAGAGCGAATCGGTAAATTTGCCGAAAAATCGGTAGATTATCGGTAGATTATTCACGGCTTTGTTTACCGGATGAATTTCTCGCGCCGCGCGTGCGCGGAGATGCGCTTGATCGGCAGGTCAACTCCCATGAGGCGTTTGGCGTAATTCATTTAACCACGGACCTGGCGGAGCTTATCAGAACTTGAAAGGCCGGTCGAGCGGCGGAATCCAATCAGGCGGGCAGGCGATTTCAATGGCCCGCGCCTTGCCGGGAATGCGGCGGATGAATCCTCGTTGCTCCAGCCGGATCAGCATCGAATTGACCGACGGCGGCGTGACATTGAAAAATCGCTGAAAGTCGGCATGGCTGGGCGCCACGCCGGCTTCGTTGCGCATGACAAATTCGCGGATGAATGCGAGAAACTGCCCTTGCTGGCGAGTCGGGCCACCGGGGAGCGGTGCGGACGGCAGTTGCTTGGGAGCGGCGGCTTCAAGCCGACCCAACGCCGCGCCTATGGAGTGGGCGGCGGATTCCATCGCGGACTGCACCTCCAATGGAGTTTCGGGCATGAGAGCTTCGTCCTGCATAACGGCGTTCAACTGTTTGCCCGCGTCCTCCAACAATGCCTTCACCTTGCCGATGTGCCCGGGCGGGTTGGATTCCTCGCGCGGCGGAGGCGCGGAACTGCGCTTGACCGGCAGGTCAACGGCGATGAGGCGTTTGGGGTAGGCGGGCATTTACGATTTACGATTGCCGATTTACGATTGGGCGGCGAGCCGGTAGTAGATTTCGCCGTTTAGGTGGTAGATTGGCAGCAGATTTTTCATCGGTGACTTTGGTAATGTTGATGATTCTCGAAAACGTGTTGATGATTTGTTGATGATTATTCACGAGGGCATGGGTGCAGGCAAATCTGACGATTTGGCAAAATCACCTGACGATTATTTGACGATTCCCTTCGTTCCAGTCGGGTGTCGCGCCGGAAAATCGGAAGATAGCCTGAAATCATCGGAAGATAATCGGAAGATAGTTTCATGAGGGCCTGGAGGCTACGCCGAGCGAGCCGGTAGCAGATTCCGCCGTTTAGGTGGTAGTTTGGTAGCAAATTTTTCATCGGTCGGTCGATTTCTGAATTACGTCGGCCGATTATCGGTCGATTCGGCGACGGTTTTCCGAAGGACATAGCGGACGGAGCGGCCTTTGCCTTGGAGCGACAAGACACCCAGTTCGGTCAATTCCTTGAGATCACGCCCGGCCGTGTCATTCGCCACGTTGAATTTGGCAACACACCACCCGCGCGTCACCACCGGATGTTTCACCAAATCCTGCTTTAGCCGGTAATGCTCAACCTTTGTCGCAAGCTGATCTGGAGTCAGAATCGGCTCGTAAATGCGCGATGTGTTGAGTCCCTTGGCGATGAGTTTCACCGCATCGCCCATCGGAATACAAATTATGCTTTGAACCGGTTCCGGAAAAATCGGCCCGCGCAGAATTTTATTTGGTTTCAAGTCTTCAGCTTTCATCGAACCCGTGCCTTCGGGGTGCTCTGCGATTTACAGCATAATGACCGAATTGCCCAAAGATTGCACGGATGAATTCTGAACTGGAGAATCCGTGAGCATTTCACGAAGCGCTTCTTGCCAAGAAAATCGTAAACGGCTCACCCATTAGCGCGTCTGTCCACAAGAAAAAACGTTGCCGCCCGATCTTTTTCCATCATCTTTCCGGACCCCTCAATAGCTTACCCGAACCTGCGTTTTCGTCTTTTTGCTTCGGACCCCTCGCGAGCCAGACCCGCTGAAACAACGTTCTACCGTGGAGAGACCTTTCTCCCAATAGCCCTTAACGTTTTTCCTTGCACTCTATTATGTGCTTCCTCGCCGCCACTGCACGGAAAGATAAATACCGGTTGCTATGGCGACAGCGAGAAAAATCGAAATGATGGCAAACCGAGTGGGATACCGGGTCGTCCTGCAATAGCCGTTCTAAAGCGGATTTGCTTCGTTTGGCGCGGAACTGATGACTTGCGTCGTCGCAGGTTCGGGCAGGAGGAGAAGTTTGGCAAGCAAAGCAAAGAGCGAGGCGGCGGCGATAGCAAGACCGGCTCAGTAAAGAACATTTTCACGGAACCCCAATGATCGTGCGTCCAACCATCGAGGTTAGTCATGTACCAGAGCGGAACATTGGAGAGGGCGGCGAGGGCATTGTATTTTGTGGCGGCGGCGCCTTTGCCAATGGCTTCGAAAACGAAAGCGGAAAAGGCCGCGTAAGTGAGGCCTGCAGTGAAGGTGTAAACGGATGCCCAGAGCATATACATCGACTGCGTGCGGGGCAGGAGGGCCATGGCGATAGCGGATGCAGCCTGAAGAATGCCGAACCAAACGTAGGCCTTTTTGCGGTCCATTTTATCGCAAGCCCATCCGCCGGCAAGGCAGCCCGCGGCGGAAATCAAGCCGCCAAGCAATCCAGTGACCAGCGCAACGGTCTCGGCCGAGGCGCGCCATTCGTCGGCGATGGCTGGAAAAGGCGCGGCGCCAGAACCAACGGGTAGGAAACATAGGATCAGCGCGAGGAACCCGGCGCGATGGCGCACGACTTCCCACAGGTCTTTGACCGGCGTGAGGAAGCCAAAGACAAAGCCGGGCTTGCGTGCCAGGGGGGGCGGAGTCGGCAAGAATAGAAGCGCGAACGCGCAAAGCAGGCAGAGGATGCCGATGGCACAACTGGCCACGGCGGGAGCATGGCACTGTTCAGCCAGAAGGAGCGCGAGACCGCCGCCAATGCCGCCACCGCCCAAGTTGCCCGCCTGAAACCAGCCCGAGGTGTTGCCTTTTTTATCTTCCGGCGCGCAATAAGCAAGCAAGCTTTCGATGGCCATGCCGAGAAACGTTGTTGACAGGGCGGTGAGAAAAACGATCTTCGAAAGCACGGCAAGGCCGGTCGGCGTCGCGGGAAAAAAGCCTGTACCGGCCAAACCCGCGGCGGTGAAAATGGTGGAAAGAACATACCATTTTTTCTGGCTCAAGGTGGAATCAATGACCGGCGCCCAAAAGAATTTCCAAGTGTGCGGCAGCAGCACCAGCGCGGAGAGTGCGGCCACTTGGCCAACGGTGGCGCCGGCGTGTTTGAGCAGATAGGCGAGCGTCACGCCGACGTATCCCCCCACGACGCCAAACGGAATGTAAAGAACTAGAAACACCCAGGGATGAACGCGGCGGGATGCAGGTTGCGAGCTTGCTTCGATGATGGCTCCGGCGGATATGAGGGCGTCGCTCACAATGGGCAAAGAAAATCGTCGCAGCAACAATGCGCGAAAAAGGAGAGGAAGGCAAAGGATTAAGCGAGGCAGCCAATCAAACTGCCTGAGGGCGCCGCGTTCGTCGCGAATGCCTGACGAATGACTGTGAATTTTGAGACACGGCACGCGGTCCCAAAGTGGCCGCCATCCTGTCCATCGTCGCATCCGGCCGCTTTCCACCCGCAAGTTCGGAACCAAAGTAGAAACGGCCGAAGGCATCGCAAACATTAAGGTTTGACCCTTTGTGGCCAATCCATGTGGGCCCCGCACCCGCGCGGCGTTGACGCCGCGCCGTCACTGCAGGTGCTGCGTCATCCAGCCGACCCAGCGGCGGAACACGTCCGTCTGCCGCACAATATCGTGCGGGAAATGGGTGTCGGCGGGATAGGCATAGAACGTCACCTCGTCGCCGTTGTCGCGCAACGCGTGATACCACTCGTAGCTGTTGACCAGCGGTACGTTGGGATCGCCCACGTCGCCCATGATAAGCGTCGGCGCGGTGACGTTCTGGGCGTAGGCGATCGGAGATTGTGCGCGCCAGATGTCGCGATATTTCGCGGTCCACGGTCCGCCGCCGAAGAAATAGCTATCGCCCTGTTGGTAGTAGGCGACCGTGTAATCCATCACCCAATCGGTCATCGCCGCGCCCGACACCGCCGCTTTCCACACTTGGTAATGGCCGCACAACCAGTCGGTCATATAGCCGCCATAGGACCAGCCGCTGATGCCGATGCGTTTGGTGTCGACGATGCGGAGCTTCTCGACCGCGGCGAGGCCAGCCATCACGTCCGCACCGGGCCCGTGCCCCGTGTCGCGATAGATTGCGTGCTGGTAGGCGTCGCCCAGATTGATGCTGCCGCGATAATTGGGCTGGAACACTAGGAAGCCGGATGCGGCCAGCAACTGATCCAGCGGTGAGAAGCCCTGGGTGGACGCGCTTTCCGGCCCGCCGTGGATATGTAGCACCAGCGGATACTTTCGCCCCTGCAAGTAATTCGGCGGATAGGTCAAGACACCGTCTTCGGGAAAGCCGTTCGGGCCCTGCCAGTCGATCCCTGTGACGCGACCGAGCGCGAGTTTGTCCACGAACGCGTTCAGGTCAGTCATCCGCCGCGGCCTGGCGCTCACCGCATCCATGACATAAAGCTCGTCGGGATGGTTGGCCGTGTCGCCGACGAAGGCCACCGTGCCGGTCTTGGCGACGCTTGGCTCGGAATGGATTTCCACGCTGCTGAAGTCGAGCTGTTTGCCCGCACCATCGATCGGCTGCTCCCACATCACCCGATGCGTGCCGTCTTCGCCGGTTAGCAGCAGTGTCTTGCCGTCTGGCAGCCACGCATAAGTGTCGATGTTGCGAGCGAGCGCGGAGGTGACATCCACGGTCTTGCCGTTGGCCACGACATAGACCGCGTTGCCGTTGTTCTCGTCCCCGCCCCGCGGCCGCATGAAGGCCGCCTCCGTGCCCGCCGGTGCATAGCGGAACTCCGCCGAACCTTCTGCCGAAACCAAGTTTGTGAGGTTGCCGCCGCTAGCGCTCACCCGGTCCACGACCGATTGAAACGACAGCGCCCAATAAGGATCGGGAAACCGGACGAACGCGATGGTCTTGCCGTCCGGGCTCCAGGCCGGCTCGGGATCGCTGTCCTCCTGATCGGTGTCGAGGCTGAAGCTGCCTTCGGTCAGCCGCTTGGGTTTGCCGCCCGCGCTTGGCACCACCCACAGATGAGATGGGGTGAGCGCCGCACGGACCAGGAAATTGTTTTCGGTGACTTCGAACGCGTCGTCATGCGCCTTGATCGCCTTTTCGTTGGCGGGTTTGTCCGGCGTGATGTAGGCGATGGATTCTCCGTCGGGGCTCCAGCGGAACGATTCGACACCTTGCTCGGCGTCCGTGATTTCGATCGGGTCGCCGCCGTCCATGGGCATGACGAAGATCTGCGCCTTGCCGCCGGTGTCGGCATCATCTTCGGAAGATGACGATTTCTCCGGCGCGGTACCATTGGCCAGAAAGGCGAGCCGCGTTCCGTCCGGCGACCAGCGTGGCGAGGACAGGCCCTTGCGCTTCCAAGTCAGCGCGCGGCGCGCGCTGGTAGCCGCGTTCACCAGGTCTATCTCTTGATCGGGTTTGTCGGTCTTCCAGTTGGGCGTAGAGACGATCACCGCGACGTGCTTGCCATCGGGCGAGATCTGCGGATCGCTCAGTCTCACGATCCTACGCAAGTCGGTCAATTGGAATTTCGCCGGCGCAGCCATCGCCCGGCCACACTGCCCAGGGCCGTAAAGACACACTACGGCCAAGGCGATTAGCTTCGCGAATTTCATAATGCCACCATCGAGATGAAGGTCGTCCCCAGATCGTAAATGGGCCAGTCCTGCTTCACTCCGGCTTAATCGGGATTCCCCATCTGACCTGTTGTTCATGGCGTCAAATTGAGTTTTTCCGGTCGTTTTCGCAATTATTTCTGCCCGCTCGCGAATTGCAAGCCATTTCGCCGCCCTCGTGTGAATGCCAATAACTTTCTCGTGACGATTCTGGAACGTCAAGTATCAGCGTCCTATCTTGGACGGAAATACGAAATGGAATCTCAACTTCGTGGTCATCTTGTTTATCCATGTCGCGACATCCATAATATGCCTGCTCCTGAAACTTGACGACAACAGTGCCTGTGAAATCTTCAAAAATACCCATCATCTCTGGGTCAATGTTGAGCGAGCCGCCCGCTGGCTCTCCTCGGTCATCCTTACAATAGTGCGACATGATGCCAAGCAATCCGCTCTCCTCGTCTAAAAGGTCACGCGCTACCAAACTACGCGCCTCGTCCTTGTCAGCGGCAATCGCTGTGACCGTATCGCTCCCAAGTGTGATGTTGTAATTTGGCATACGATGCCTAACGATCAGGTGTTAGGCTCCGCCCTTTTTCGGTATAAGCTGCGCATACTTCCCATAATCTGTTCGCCACTTGCGGCGCGACCTCTCTCGCCAAATGGTAAAAGCTTCTTCGACGTGCTTCTCGAATACGTCTTCCCCAACCTTATTGACTGTCAGAAAATGCTGAATGACCGCATCCAAATCCAACTGCCCTTGGTCTGCTAAATCTTTGGCCTTACCAAAATGACTCAAGTGATGGCACAGCGAGCAAACGATATGAAAACCCTTCAGGCTCTGGACGCGCTTCTTGTCGTCATAATGCCAAATCTCATGGCAATAAAGCCTGCCGTCGGCTCCGCAAATCTGGCAACGACTGCCTGCCTTGGTCATAAATCCCTTTCGCAACTTGTCCCACTGGGAACGAGGCAACAGTCTGTAAAGACTCTGATACCAGCAACTCTCTGGAACGAGGTCAATCGTCAACTTTAATTTGCGATGCGCCATAGGAGCCTAACGATCCAAAGCTGAGCCACGCCGACGGGCGAGCGGCTCCGCAAACTCCATAATCGTTGTATAACTCAAACCATCCATAAACTCAAGGGGCAGTCGGCGTTGGCTCCAGCGCGGGGTTGAACGAAGCCGCTTCGCGGCGGCGGGGCGGAAGATGCAGGCTTCGCATTTTTTTGGATTGTTCCGTTTGCTTTCGTCCATTTTTCCGCGACATTGCTGATCGCGGGCCGGGCATTGGCCGAACCCGCGACCAACAGATCAACGTTCGTTTACTACGTCAGTCCCATGCATATAAAAAAAGTTCCCCGCACGCCATCCTAAAATCGTTCGCCGACGACCTCGCTCTTCTCCCCATCACCCCGCGCACCGAGCATGCCTATTTCGCCTGTCTTCGCCAGCTCAGTGAGTTTTATTCCAAATCCCCCGATCTCATCTCGGTCGAGGAGTTCCGCCAGTACTGCATTCATCTCAAGTCCGTCAAGAAGGTCGCCCGCCAGACCTCCACCCAGGTCATCTGCGCCTTCAAACTCTTCTGGGAGAAAACCCTCAAACGCGTCTGGCCCGCCGAACTCGATCTGGTCCGCGCCAATCCCCAGTTCAAACTCCCGGTCGTCCTCTCCGCTTGGGAGGTGCGCCGCATCCTTGCCGCCGTGCCCGCCCTCGATCATCGCGTCGCACTGACCACGATCTATTCCTGCGGCCTGCGTCTGGGCGAAGCCTTGCGTCTGGAGGTCCGCGACATTGACGCCCGACGCCGCTTCCTTCACATCCGCGGCGGCAAGGGTAATCAGGATCGTTACGTCCCGCTGCCCGAACGCACGCTCCTGCTCCTGCGCGAACTCTGGAAAACCCATCGTCATCCCCCGCTGATCTTCCCCGCCAGGGGTCATTCCGGTCTGGGCGCCGCCACCGCCACCCAGCCCCTGTGCCGCACCACCCTCCAACGCGCCTTCCGTATCGCCCTCGATGCCGGCGGCCTCAAAAAGGACGCCCACATTCACACCCTGCGCCATTCCTACGCCACGCGCCTGCTTGAACAGGGCGAGAACCTCCGCCAGATCCAGGTCAACCTCGGCCACAAAAGTCCCGTTGTCACCGCCGTTTATACCCACCTGACGAGCCTCTGCAAAACCCAGCATCAAAAACGCCTTGATGACTTCATGAACAATCTGTGAGGCGCTCGGCCACCGGCAACGGTGGTGAAAGCCTCACGGTTCATCAACTCATCCAGCGGACAGCTCCGGATTATCGGAAGCGTTTTGGCCCCTCCATGCCCGGCCGGCACCGGCAGGTCTTGCGAAAGACCCTCGCCTGCCGCACCCCGGCCCTGGGCGGCGAACTCTTCCAGTGTCCGGACTGTCCGGGCTTTCACTACCAATATCATTCCTGCAACGACCGCCACTGTCCCCAGTGCGGCCAGCTCAACGCCGATGCCTGGTTGGAACGCCAGCGCGCGCGGCTCCTCTTTCCCGTGCCCTACTTTCTGGCCACCTTCACCGTCCCGGAGGAGTTGCGAATGTTCATCCGCTCGCATCTCCAAATCGCTCTGGACCTCCTCTTTGCCGCCAGCGCGGCTGCCTTGCAGGACCTCGCCGCCAACCCCAAACGCCTCGGCGCCCAACTGGGTATGTTGGGCGTCCTCCACACCTGGAGCCGCACCCTCCTCTTCCATCCCCACGTCCATTACCTCATCCCCGCCGGCGGACTGAGCCCCGACGGACGCCGCTGGGTGAGCGCCCGCGACAAGTTCCTTTTCCATCACAAGCCCTTGGGCGAGCGCTTCGGCAATGTCTTCAAAGAACGATTGCTCAAGGAACATCCCGACCTCTTCAAGCAAGTTCCCGCCAAAGTCTGGAAACGTCATTGGAACGTCGGCTGCCAGGACGCCGGCTCCGGTGAAAACGCCCTGCGCTATCTCTCGCGCTACGTCTTCAAGACCGCCACGAACAATCGCACCCTGACCCTGCTGACCGGAGGCCAAGTCCGCTGGCCCTACCGCGACAGCGCCACCGGCCGGCACACCGCCATCACCCTCGACCCGCTCGACTGGATGAGCCGCTTCCTCCAACACATCCTGCCGCCCTATTTTGCCCGCGCGCGCAATTTCGGCTGGCTGCATCCGGCGGCCAAAGTGCGCGGCAACCGCGTGCGCGCCTTGCTCGGCCGCCCGCCCGTGCTCAGCCCGGCGCAACAGGAAGCCTGGCATCCGGCCCCCGACGACGAACCGGCGAACCTCGCCGACACCCCGGACGTTCCGGCCCGTTCCTGCGCGCCGCTCTGCCCGCACTGCCGCAAAGTGATGCGGCGGGTGGGAATCTGGAAAGCCGGACAGAGCTGGCCGCTTCCCAACCGGCCGCCATGAACCCAAATCCGCCGCCAGTCCCGAAATTTGCGCAAGGCGAGACATCTCGTCGGCCTGCGGACTCTGTCCGGAGCAGGGATTGGAGGGGCAAACAGGACAGGCAAGACGTTCAAAGCCCGGATAAGCACGATCCGGACGGGTATAAGTCAAGCCTTCGGACTGAGGTAAGTGAAGCAAAGGACCTATCGGACACCCGCAGAAACTCCGCCACCAAAAACTTTCCGCAAAGGAAAACTTCGATTCGGAAGACACTCTGAACCTTCGACGCGGCTACGTTCAACCCGGGAATGCAATTAACCCTCCGCTTCGCTCCGGGTTAACTACATTCCTTCAGGTGTTAGGCGGCAAAAATCTCATAACCAATCTCCGGTAACTGACATACCAGCAACAAACGCACAAGCGATGGCAAACCACTGCTCCAATGCAACTGTGAAAACCGAAAACCAACGATAACCCTTCATAAACCAAACAACCCAAATGCTGATGAATAGCTGGACAATCACGAGTGCATCCACAACATAACTCGGCCAACTCGGTGCTTGATTCTGTGAAGTGCTCGGATGCTCCATCACCGCGCCAAAAATAAGAATCAACAAAGTCACAACCAACGGCAAAAGAACAAATAAATGATGCCGATAAAATTTGGAACCGGAGCCGAAGAATGGAGACCTGACCGCGAAAGTGATAATAAAGCCAGCGACGAGTGCCAAAGTAATCGGCCAAAAATAAAACAAGGCACTCATAGCCTGCGCTGCTAACCAAAATGTGTATTCAAGGTGCTCCATAGTTCGATGACCTTGCGGCCTATAAGTTAGCTGCGAAACGGGCGGTTTTCGCAGCCTATCTCCGGGTTTTGGCAGCCTATTTCGGCGGGAGGCTTTCTTCCGGAAAGCGCCGCACGCGGAGCGGTAAGACGCGCTCCATCAAAATTGGGCCGCCGTTTTTTCACTTGCTCAAAGCGTAGCGGCATGATAAGCCGGATTCAAGTCAAATCCGCATTTTATGGCCAACCCGATTTCCGTTGCCAATCGTCCGCGAGAGCGGTTCATTCCCAACCCCAAGGCGCGGCTGCGGGAGCAATTCCGCGAGGTGGCGCGATTCAAACATTTGTCGCTGCGCACGGAGGAGGCGTATTGGGATTGGGTGGTGCGGTTTTTGAGGTTTCATAGAACGAAACACCTCATCCGGCCTACGGCCACCTTCTCCCCATCCGATGCGGAGAAGTGAAAACGGGTCAATCCTCACTTTTGACAGTTTTAAAAACGGCTCAGCTATTAACCGGAGCCGCCTGAAGGCGGAACTACAAACGGTCGCCCCGCTCATCGAAGCAGGCATAGACGGCATGATTGACCTCGCTGATTCAGAAACCGGCGCTTCACTGTCATGATAACGGTCGGGTCAAGGCTTCGGCTATGGGAGCGAAAGAATACTTGTCTATTGTCAGAAAAACGCATACATATTTCTGACAATAGATTTTGAATGAAAGTGGCGAACCCAATTGATCGAGGAATGCTTGCGCGCATCAAGGCACGCGGCGAAGGATGGGTTTTCTCCCCGACTGACTTTCTTGATCTCGGCTCGCGGCACGCGGTGGACAAGGCGTTGTCGCGCATGGCGGCAGCGAGTCAAATCCGCCGGGTCGCGCGTGGATTGTATGATGTGCCGCGGCAACATCCCATCGTGGGAACAACCGCGCCGAGCGTAGATAAAGTAGCCAAGGCGTTAGCTGGCAAAGCCGGGTCACGCTTGCAGCCGACCGGAGCGTATGCCGCGAATTTGCTGGGGTTGTCAGATCAAGTGCCGGCGAAAGTTGTCTTTTTGACCGATGGTCGGAGCAAACGGGTCCGGCTCGGCAAGCTGGACATTGTGCTCAAGCAAACATCGCCACGAAGCATGGCAACGGCCGGAAGAATCAGCGGTCTGGTGATTCAAGCTCTGCGTTACCTTGGCAAGACGCATGTGAACGACGATACGATAAAACGTCTCGACCGGAGGTTGTCGGCAGACGACAGGAAACTATTGGTGAAGGACATAGCTTTCGCCCCAGCATGGATCAGAGACATTATGCGGCGTCTGGCCGCCAAAGCTTGAACATGGATGAATTTGTAAAACTGAACCCGGAAGAACGAAGGATTTATTTCGAGGGAACGTCCGCACCGCGCAATATGCAGGCGGAGATCGTTGAGAAGGACTTTTGGGTATGCTGGACGTTGAAGGAATTGTTCCCGTTGCCGACAATTGGTGAACACCTGATTTTCAAAGGCGGCACTTCGCTGTCAAAGGTGTTCAAAATTATCGAAAGATTCTCCGAGGACATTGATGTTTCGATTGACCGAAATTTTCTCGGCTTTGGCGGGGCAAACGAACCGGAAGCGGGTGCGAGCAACAAGGAGAAGCAGCGGCGCATAGAGGCGCTCAAAACCGCGTGTCAACAGAAAATCGCAGGCGAACTGCTGCCCACGTTGGAAGCAGCCATCAAATCAAAGGTTCGCCGTGACGAGAAATGGTCGTTGCGTTCGGATGATGAAGACCCGGACAAGCAGACTTTGTTGTTCGATTACCCGACGAGCTTCCCGCCGGATGCAATCGGCTATATCCGGCGTGCGGTGAAAATTGAAATGGGCGCGCGGGCGGATCATTGGCCATGCGAGACAAAAACCGTGACACCGTATGTGGCGGAGCAGTTCCCGAAGGGGTTTCAAGAGGCGAGTTGCGATGTAAAAGTTTTGGCAGTCGAGCGGACGTTTTGGGAGAAGGCGACAATTCTGCACGCAGAGTTTCATCGCCCGGCGGACAAGGCAATGCCGGACCGTTTCTCGCGGCATTATGGCGACTTTTACGAGTTGATTCATAAAGGCGTGTCAAAATCAGCGACCGCAAAACTCGATTTGCTGGCGCGAGTGGCCGAGCACAAGAATTTATTTTTCAGATCATCATGGGCGAAGTATGGCGAGGCAGTCAAAGGCACGTTGCGAGTTGCGCCACCGGAACACCGATTGAAAGGGTTGCGCGACGATTACGCCAAGATGCAGCAAATGTTCTTTGGTGAGCCGCCGAATTTTGACACCATGCTCGGCACTCTGAAGCAGTGGGAGTCCGAATTCAACCAGCAAATGAATTTATGGCAATCACCTCGACGGATCGGTTCTGTTTTTTGAGCCTTTTGCGCATTTTCGCGGCTGAAGATTTTGTAAACGTCAAATTCCCGCGTGCCGGGCCGTAGCTCTGAGCGAAGACCGGTCGTTTCCCTCTTCAATCCTCAATCCCCATTCCTCAATCCCCATTCCTCAATCCCCATTCCTCAATCCCCATTCCTCAATCCCCATTCCTCAATCCCCATTCCTCAATCCCCATTCCTCAATCCCCATTCCTCAATTTTTTTACCCCATGCTTCCCGGACTTGTGACTTTTGTCATTTAATATACGCTGACGAGACTTTAAGACAAAACAAACAATGACTCGAACGATTTATTCATTTCTGGCCGCAACTTTCTGCCTCCTGGCTCCAGCCCAGGCCGCTCAAACAAACGACTCGGAAACTTCAGCACAGCGCGACGCCCGGATGGAGTGGTGGCGCGTCGCGCGTTTCGGCATGTTCATTCATTGGGGACTTTATTCCGAGGCGGCCGGATATTGGAATGGCCAGCCGACCAGTGGCGCCGGCGAATGGATCATGAACGATAGGCGCATTCCCCGCGCGCAATATGCCACGCTGGCCTCGAAGTTCGACCCGGTCAAATTCAACGCCGATCAATGGGCCGAAACCGCCCAGGCCAGGCCGGCATCAAATATCTGGTCATCACCTCCAAACACCACGATGGCTTTTGCCTGTTCAATACCAGGGCCACGCCTTACAACGTCGTGACCGGCACCCCGTGGCACAAAGACCCGCTGCTGGCCCTCAGCAAGGCCTGCCGCCGCCACGGCATCAAATTCTGCGTCTATTACTCGATCATGGACTGGCATAGTCCCGATCAGCGGACCGGCCATTCCCGACCCGGAGCATCCCACCTATAATCCAACCAGCTTCGTCCCCGGCGACAAAGAGGCTTATATCAAATACATGAGAACCGAACTCCGGGAATTGATCAAACGGTATCATCCCGGCCTGATCTGGTTCGACGGCCAATGGATGAACGGTTGGACGGATCAGGACGGTCAGGCGTTGTACAGCTACCTGCGTTCGCTGGACCCAAAATTGATCATCAATAATCGCGTGAAAGGCGCCGGCGATTACGAAACCCCCGAACAATACATCCCGCCCAATGGCCTGCCCGGTCACGACTGGGAAACCTGCATGACGATGAACAACACCTGGGGCTACAAAAAAGATGACACCGATTGGAAGTCCACCCAGACACTCATCCGCAATCTGGTGGACATTGCCAGCAAAGGCGGCAACTACCTGCTGAACGTCGGTCCCACGGGCGAAGGTCTGATTCCCGCCGCTTCCGTGGAACGGCTCAATGAGATCGGCCAATGGATGAAGGTCAACGGTCCGGCCATTTATGACACGACGGCCAGTCCGTTCACCCGGCAACTGCCCTGGGGCCGATGCACGATGAAAACCTCCGGCAACACGACCACCCTTTACCTTCATGTCTTTGACTGGCCGGACGATGGCAAATTGCAGGTCCCCGGATTGAAAAACAAGATTGACGCCGCCTCGATGCTCGCTGACGGCACAAAACTCGAGGCCGACAATAATGAGGACGGTGCCGTCATTTCCGTGCCGCCGACCGCGCCGGACAAATTTTCCTCAACCATCGTTTTACAGTTCGCCGGCAAGCCGGACATTGACGTAACGCCCATCCTGCAACAAAGCGATGGCTCCGTCACCTTGCCCGCCAGTGAAGCGGGTTTGCACGGTTCGCCGATTCAATACGAATTCGGCGGCGGTCACGACAACATCGGTTACTGGACAAATCCACAGGATTGGGCTGATTGGAACTTCAAAGTCACGCAGCCCGGCAAGTTCACCATCTCCGCTCTCATCGCTGCTCCGGCTCCTGCGTCTTTTGAACTGTCAATCGCCGGGCAATCCTTTCGCTGCGCTGCGCCGATCACGGAAAATTATACGACGTTCAAATCCGTGGAAGTGGGCGTCGTCGAGATTCCAGCCGCCGGTGAAAATACGCTGGCCGTTCATCCCGTCCCGGACGGTTGGCAGCCGATGAATTTGAAAGCGGTCGAACTCAAACCCGTGGCACTCCCCTGATGGATCGTGTCTTAGCCGTGACGATTCCGTCGAAAAATTGCCTCACGCAAAGAACGCCAAGGTCGCAAAGGATTTATTCAAAAAAAGGTCAGAAAAGCCTCACTAAATGGTGCAAGATGTTCGTCTTGAAAAAACCTACCCTTCCCTTTTCTTTGCGGCCTTTGCGAGCTTTGCGTGAGATTGAACCGTACCATTCCGGCTTAGAAATGCGAAGTCTGATTTGCGCTCTCACCCCTCACCTGTTAGGATGAAAACTGCGTAAGCCTCTTATGCATAGCATCTTAACAGCATAAAAACACTGCATTTCAGCGATTTCAGCTTCTTTTCGGGTTTTCGGAGACAAAGATCGTCTGGGCGCGGGCTGGGCCGATGGAAGCGATGAACAGTTTCGCGTTGCTCAATTCGGCAATCGCCTTGAGATAGGCCCGGGCTTTCGGCGGCAATTGTTTCCATGAGCGGGCCTTGTCGGTCGGCGTGCGCCAGCCGTCGAATTCAACATAGATAGGCTCGCATTCGGCGAGGGTCTGCGCGTCGTTGGGAACAAAGTCGTATTGCTTTCCGCCGTGACGGTACGCGATGCATACCTTGATCGTTTCCACCGTGTCCAAGCCATCAAGATTGGTGACAGCCAAATCGTCAATCCCGTTCACCATGGTGGCGTGGCGCGTGGCCACGGAATCGAACCAACCGCAACGGCGCGGGCGTCCGGTCGTGGCGCCAAATTCGCGGCCCATGCCGTGCAACAAATCGGAAATCTCCCCGTTCTCCGTCGGCAATGGCCCTTCGCCTACGCGCGTGGTATAGGCTTTCATCACGCCCACGACGCGGTCTATGCGATGCGGCGGCACACCGGAGCCGGTGCAGGCGCCGCCGGCGGTGGTGTTCGAGGACGTTACAAAAGGATAAGTGCCGTGATCTATGTCCAAAAACGTTCCCTGCGCCCCTTCAAACAGGATGTCGGCTTGCTCGCGCATTTTATTGTGCAGGAGAACGACCGTATTTTGGACGAACGGCTTGAGAGATTTGCCGGCCGCGTTGTAATCGGCGAAGACCTTTTCAAAGGACAATGGTTTCGCGCCAAGCGATTTAAGGACGGCGTTGTTTTCCCGGATGCGTAGCGACAACTTTTCCTTGAGGCGCGCTTCGTCAACCAAATCGTTCACGCGCAAGCCGACGCGGGCCGCCTTGTCGCCGTACGCCGGGCCGATGCCGCGCTTGGTGGTCCCGATTTTATTTTTGCCCTTGAGCACTTCGCGTTGCGCGTCCAATTCGCGGTGATAGGGCAGTACGACGTGCGCGGTTTCGCTCAAGACAAAATTATTCGCGCCGACTTTGACGCCAAGCTCTTTCAGTCCCTCGATTTCTTCGACGAGACCAATGGGGTCCACCACCACGCCGTTGCCGATGACGCACAGTTTGTTCCGGCGCAAAATTCCCGAGGGGACGAGATGGAGGACGTATTTGTCCTTGCCGATGAAGACGGTGTGGCCGGCGTTGTTGCCTCCGGCGTAGCGGACGACGACGTCCGCTTTTTCGGTGAGGACATCAATGATTTTGCCTTTGCCTTCGTCGCCCCATTGGGCGCCGACCAGGATGGTATTTGCCATGTTTCGTTAAATGGTTGATTGGTTGACAATGAATCGCCGGTTGCAACATGCGAGCGATTCGACGACAGACAACAAAAATCCCCGAATGACAATTCGGGGCAAAGCTGCTGGTCTTTGCCGGGAGAGGTTAGACAAGGAGGATGCCGGTGTCAATTCCGCAGAAAAAGACTCCTTACCTCGACGCCTACTTTGCAATGGGGTGTTACCGGCGATTTATGGGGGGCAGGGGCAAAAAATGATGGAGATTCCTCTGAAAATCGTGAAAAACATTGACTGAAATGGAACATGACGTACCGTCAACCACAGAGACAATGAGATTGGTTCTTGCAGTCCCAATGTGAATTCCGTGACGGTGCATTGCCTGCATTCCTCCGAATCTTAATGACACAACTATGCGACCTGAACAATGGGAAATATTTAAGAAAGCCGCGCGGCTGGAAAAGCTGGACAACATTCCGATGGCGCTGATTGTGGACAGCCCGTGGATTCCCGGCTATCTGGGCATCCAACACATGGATTATTACCTGGATCCCGAGCTTTGGTTCCAGTCGAACAAAAGGATCAACGAGGAATTTCCGGACATCATCATGGTGCCCTCGTGGTGGATGGAATACGGCATGGCGGCGGAGCCGTCGGCACTCGGGGCAAAAGTAAAGTTTTGGAAGGACAACACCCCCAGCGAGTATCACACGTTGTACCACATCGAAGACATCGAAAGCTTTCCCGAATATGAGGTGGAGAACGACGCCTTTATGGGGATGACACTGCATCGAATGCGAATGCACCGTCAGCGCATTCTTGATTTGGGCGAGGTGTTGCCGTTTGTTACATCGCGCGGACCGATGTGTACCGCGGGATTTGTGCGGAGCACCACCGATTTGATGATTGACCTGGTGGAGAAACCGGAGTGGACGCACAAACTACTCGATCTCTCCACGCGGCTGATCATTGACTGGCTCAAGGCGCAGCAAAAGGCGCTGGGCGACACCGTTGAAGGCATTTTTGTCCTTGATGACATTGTGGGTTTTGTGAATGAGGAACATTACAAGGAATTTTGCCATCCGTATTTGAAGCGCATTTGCGATGCCTTTCCCCAAGATTGGGTGAAACTCTATCACAACGACGCGGAGGTGCAGGCATGCCTGGATCACCTGCCGGACGCGGGTTTCAACGTTTTAAACTGGGGTAAACAGACCGACATCGCCGAAGTGAAGGAGCGGGTGGGCGACCGGATGTGCCTGATGGGAAACGTGAACCCACTGGAAGTGGGCGTGCGCGGAACGCCGGACGAAGTGCGGGAGGCGACGCTGGATGTCTTGGAAAAAGGCGGCGACCGGGGAATGATTTTATCAGTCGGGGGCGGGACCAGTCCCGGAATGCCGAAACAAAACATTGAAGCGATGCTGGCCGCGCTGGCGGAGTTCAACGGCAAACGTTATCGAGGATTGGAAAGAGGAGTCGAATGCCCGATTACGCGTTAATGAATCAATGCCTCTATGAAGGCAAAGCCAAGGAGGTAGAGGAAATGACGCGGGCGGCCCTGAAGGAAGGGCGGCCGGTGAAGGAGGTATTGACTGACGGACTGATTGCCGGGATGAGCGTGGTTGGGGAGGATTTCAAATACAACATCCTCTACGTGCCGGAGGTATTGATTGCGGCGCGGGCGATGAAAGCGGGAATGGCGGTGTTAAAGCCGCTGCTTTCAGCCAAAGATTCGGACGTTCAACCAGCGGGCGTCCTGCTGATGGGGACGGTCCGTGGAGATTTGCATGACATTGGAAAAAATCTTGTCTGCATGATGGCCGAAGGCGCTGGATTTCAGGTGCATGACATCGGGGTTGACCAGAGCATTGATAAATTTCTCGCCGCCACCGGGCAACACAAACCGGACATCATCGGCATGAGCGCCCTGCTCACGACGACGATGACTTATATGAAAACGGTGATTGACGGATACAAAGAGCGCGGGATGGACAAGATCAAGTTTGCCATCGGCGGCGCGCCGATCAGCCAGATGTTCGCCGATGAAATCGGCGCGGACGGGTATGGCGCGGATGCATCGAACGCGGTGGATCTATTCCTTTATCTGGTCGGCAAAGGTCCACCACCAAAGGCAAAATCGAAAATTGAGACGATTCAAGAGGTCAAAGCCGAGCGCGAAAAATCGCGGGCGGCCAATGGGGTGAACGGCAAGTCGAAATTTCAAGTCCTTTTCTGGCAGGACATCCCATCACAGGTCAAGGCGTGGGATGATTTTGATGAAATCAAATTGGATCTGCCGCCGCGGTTTACCGAGCGGATTGACGCTTCGGCGCAGAAACAAGGATTGATTCAGGCGGACAGTTACATGTCGCAACTGCGTTGGGGGCAACCGGGCGAGCGATCGGGCGCGCCACACGACGTGGCAGAAGCGGTGAAGAATGAATTGGAGATGAAATTTCCGTAAACCGGGCAATGTCGGGGTTCCACAGGTTCTATGCAACGAATCGGAATCTGCCCATGAACCTGCGGGAACAGCAGAATTGGATTTGAAATGCAGGGTGTTATCAAGATCGCCTCCTCTCCCCAGCCCTCTCCTCCAATAAAAATTGGAGAAGAGGGAAAGGTCAGCGCGACATAAACCATGCAGACTTTGCGCGAGATGTTATTTCAGTCGTCCCGTTTTCTCATTGGGACCGAACTGGTGTCGGTGCGGGGCTCGATCTCCGAGGGCAGCGCCATCCAGGCGCGCACGTTTGCCAACGACCTGATTGCCAGCAGTGAGATAAACTGGATATCCATTACGGACAACGCCGGGGGAAATCCCCAACTGGCGCCCCTCACGCTGGGCCGTCCGATTCTCTATGCGGGCAAGGAAGTGGTGATTCATCTGACCTGCAAAGACCTGAATCGAAACGGGCTTGAAAGCGAGGCCTGGCAGCTGGACAGCGAAGGCTTTCACAACATCCTGGCGATGACAGGCGATTATCCCGTGGCGGGGAATGAAGGCCTGGCCAAGCCGGTTTTCGACATTGATTCCGTGGGACTCATTTCGATGCTGAACAAAATGAACCGGGGATTTGATCCCAAGGGGATGAACGGCAAAAATCAGCGATTGCAAAAAACGGGTTTCTGCATCGGGGCCGTCACCACCAATTTCAAATTGCGCGAGGGCGAAGTGATGCCGCAATATGCCAAGCTGGAAAAAAAGGTTGAGTGCGGCGCGCAATTCATCATCAACCAGATTGGATTCGATTCGCGGAAAATCTCCGAACTGCGGCAATACCTTAACCACCATGGAATGGAACAGACACCACTGATCGGCAACGTCTATTTGTTGAGTTCGCGCGTCGCGGAAATTTTTCACGCGGGAAAAATCCCCGGCGTCGTGGTCAGCCAGCCGTTGTTTGAGCTTTGCCGCAGACAGGCCCAATCGTCCGATAAAGGCAGGGCGTTTTTTTCCCAATTCGCCGCCAGGCAAATCGCCATCTATCGCGGCCTCGGTTTTCGCGGCATTTATCTCGGAGGCATTCACCAATTCCAGGCGATCCAAACAATCCTCGAGATTGAAAAGACCTTTGCCAAGGATGACTGGAAACAATTCGCCCGGGAAATCCGGTTCTCGCGTCCCGGCGAGTATTTTTATTACGCAGAGGACCCGGCGACCGGGCTGGCCGACCCGGCGAAGCGGGACACCGGACCCGCGGTTGAATCCAAACACGTGGTCGCCACCTACCACATTTCCAAATGGGTTCACGAAAACATTTTCGCTTCGGGCACGGCCTTCGGCCGGTGGGGGGCGGGCATTTGCGCCCGATCGAAGGATTCATTTCAAGGTCCGCCGCCGTTGCGCGCGCTCGAGCATTGGAGCAAGTCGGCCTTATTCCAGTGCAAGGATTGCGGTGATTGTTCGCTGCCGGACATTGGATTTCTTTGCCCGGAATCGCAATGCGCGAAAAACCAGCGCAATGGCCCATGCGGCGGCACGCGCGAAGGCCGGTGCGAAGTGGATGGCTACGGCGATTGCATCTGGCTGCGCGCCTACGAGCGCCTGAAGAGCGACGGCGTCGAGAAGGATTTGCTCAAGCATGCGCCCGTGATACAAAACCAGGGATTGCGCGGCACTTCAGCCTGGGCAAACAACTGGCTGGGGCGCGACCATCTCGGCAAGAAGGCAAATGAGCTCGTGAAGCCGTCTTCTCCGGCGGCGACGGTGGAAGCGGAGACGCCGCGGGTAAGCGCCAAAATTTGAAAAATTCAATGACCAAAAAACTGCATATCATCGGGGAGTTAATAAACAATTCCTATGCGCGCGCCCGCAAGGCTTTCACCGTTCGGAGCCTGAAAGATTTTCAACATCTCGCCAGATTACAGTCGGAGCTGGGGGCGAGTTATTTGACGTTGAACATTGACGGCACCCAGCGCATCCAGGTCAAGATGAGGGAGATGCTCGATTTTCTGCCCGACCTGGTTCCGGCCATCCAGGACGCGACGCGCACGCCGATCAGCTTTGACAATCCGTCAGCCGAATATCATAAAGTGGCCCTGAAGCATTACGACCGCAAAAAGGGCGGCGCGCCCATTCTGAATTCGATCGCCGCGTCGCGCCAGCGTCTGGATGAGATGATTGAACTCATCAAGCATTACGACACGCTGGCGATCGTGATGGCATCGGAACATTTTGTTGACGGCGGTTCCGGCCAATGCCTGAATCCACAAGACGCTTACCGGGCGGCTAAACAGTTCGTTGAACTCCTGGTGACCAAAGCCGGGCGCAGGAACGAGCAAATCCTGATTGACCCCGGCCTGGCGCCGGTGGGCGCAGACACTTACGGCCTGGTCAACATTGGCCTGGAGGCGATGCGACTCATCAGCGCCGACCCGGATTTGAAGGGCATTCACCTGGTCGTGGGCCTCTCCAATTTCGCCTGGGGGACGCCCAAGGGCGTTCGCGATGAATTGGAGAACGCCTATTTGACTTTGGCAATGGAAGCGGGGCTGGATTTCGCCCTGGCAAATCCGGAAAAATCACCCGGCCCATTGCCCGGCGACCATCCGATGGTTGGCAAATTGCGCCACGCGCTCGCGCAAGGCCGGCCGGCCGAGGGTGAAGGCCATGAAACGGCGGGTTTCCGGCAGGCGGAAGCCATCATGGCGATTTGCAACGGGGCGCAGGTGGTGGAAATTTAATAATGAAAAAGAATTCAATTCCTCCGGCAACCGACGGCCGCGCCGTGTGGTTGCGGGTTGGAACGCTGCTGGATGGCGTCTCGACAAAACCGCTCCACGATGCCCATCTGCTTTACGACAAAAATCAAATATTGTTTGTTGGCGGGAAATCTCCGGCGGAAAATTTGCCGGATCGGCCGGCGCGAGCCGGATGTGGATTTGCCCCATTGCACGCTGTTGCCGGGACTGATTGAAGCGCACGCGCATTTTTTTCTGGAAGGAAGCGAATTGAATCCGGACAAACGCGCGGCGTATCTGAAACAAGCGCCGGAAGAGTTACTGAAAGCGGCGCTTCCGCGGCTCGAAAAACTTGTGCGATTGGGAATTATCGGGGTGCGCGACGCGGGTGACAAGGACGGGGTGGGGCTGGCGCTAAGCAAACTTTACGCAAGTGGCAACCGCCCGTTGATGCCCTACGTGGACAGTCCGGGCGCGGCGATTCATCACAAAGGACGTTACGGCGGATTCATGGCGGGTCCGATTGAGGATTTTGACACCCCGGCAAGCTGCGTTGGAGCGCGGGTGAAAGCCGGCGCCTACCGGATTAAATTGATTCCGACCGGAATCATTAATTTCAAGAAAGGCGCGGTAACCAGCGAGCCGCAGATGACCACGGCGGAAATCTCCGAGATGGTGAGCGCCGCCAAATCACTTGGCCGACAAACCTTTGCCCACGCTTCGGGCGATTGGGGGATAGGACGGGCGATTGACGGATGGGTGGATTCCGTCGAACACGGTTTTTTTATTCGAGACGATCAACTGGCAAAGATGCGCGACCGGGGGATTGCGTGGGTGCCGACGTTTGCGCCGGTGCAGGAACAGATTGACCATGCTGATGTGATGGGGTGGGATGCCGAAGTGGTATCCAATCTGAAAAAAATCCTGGAACAACACGCCGCCAGCCTGGGGAAAGCTCATCAGATGGGCGTGGTGGTCATTGCCGGAAGCGACGCCGGGTCGTGCGGTGTGGCACACGGCGTCGGCCTCTTATATGAATTGGAATTGATGGAGCGCGCCGGAATACCACCACTGGCCGTGATTAATTCCGCGACCGGAACCAGTTCAAACCGTCTGGGGTTCGGTGAAAAATTTGGAAAGATCAAGGCCGGACATCGAAGCCGTTTTATTGTCACAAGTCATTCGCCGTTGGAAACCGTGTCGAATCTTCGAAAGCAAAAAACCGTTGTGTTCGACGGGGGGGTACTGGAAGGCGGCAAAAAATTTGATTCGAGCGGGTTATAGAAGCCTTCCCCTATCTATCGGCCTGTTGGAAAATCCCTCGCGTCGGCTGCCATCGGGCTGCTATTCGGACGCTTTCAAAGCCTTCAGTTCGGCTGCGGCGCTGGCGTATTCCGTGAAGTCTTTTTCGCCGGTGTCCAGGCAATGCTCGAAATAAAGTCGCGCCACCGCCCGATCACCATCGAGCAACCGTTTTTCACCGGCATAAAAATAAGCCTCGCATTTGCAGGCACGGACGTCCCTGCCGTCGTTGGCGGCGGCAAACAATTGCCGTTCATCCAGCCGTCCGATCAGGAATCGCTCAACCATCGTGGGCCAGTCGCCGGGCGCCGCGGCCTTGCGCTCGCTCCAGTAATTCTCCAGGTCCTGCGTGGCAATCGTTTGATCGCCGAGTTTCTGGCGCACCAGCCAGATGCGGAAGTGGATATAATCGTCCGAAGGGTCCAAATCCGCGGCCTTTTCGAAATTCATCAGGGCGTCCACATAGGAATTCAGATCGTAATATAAATAACCGCGGCTTTTCCAGGCGGTCGCATCGGCCGGCCGGAGTTCGAGGTATTTGCCCAATTCGGCGGCCGCGCCACCCAGGTCGCCGGCGGATTTTTCGGCGATGGCGAGGGTTTTGTAAACAGCGAGGTCATTCGGGTTCAACTTGAGGTATTGGTTAAAATCTGAAATTGCGACTTTGAAATTGCCGGACAAATTTTCGGCGGTGGCGCGGTTTTTCCAGGCTTCAGCGGAGCCTGGCTGAAGTTTGATCGCCCGGCTGAAATCGTCAATCGCGCCAGCCAAATCATTCCGTTCGGCTTTCAAGACACCAAGATTATTCAGGGCATCGGGAGCATTGGTGTTTTCCCCGACATATTTGTCGAAGTCGGCAATTGCGCCGCGGGCATCGCCGAGCGTTTGTTCGGCCATGGCACAATTGTAATGGGCGTCGGCAAAGTCCGGTTTAAGTTGAATCGCCTCTTTATAGTTGGCGACGGCGTCCTTCAAATCACCGGCGCCCTGGAGGGCGAATCCACAGTCGTAATAGATTTCGGCGTCAGGCTTGTATTCGAGGTACTTTTCGAAATCAGCGATGGCGTCGGCCGAATCGCCCTCATGAAACTTCGCCAGCCCGCGGTCTCGATAAGCGTCCATCAGCTCCGGCTTCAGCGCGATGGCTTGATCGTAATCCGTAATGGCGCCGTCCAAATCGCCGGTCTTCTGCCTGGCTTCGCCGCGGTGGAAATGAGCGGTGGCGTCGCCGTCATTCAGCGCGAGGTAATTGTTGTAATCCGCAATGGCGGCGGTCGGATCGCCGTCGGCACGTTGGATGTCGGCCAAACTGAGCCAGGCTCCGGCTAGGTCCGGTTGCAAGGCGACGGCTTTGCTGAAATTGTTGGTGGCCGCGCGCAGGTCGCCCTGGGTCTGCTGCATTTGGCCGAGGGCAAACCAGCTTTCGGCGTCGCCCGGCTTCAACCACAGATAACGCGCCAAGTTATCCGCCGCGCCGCGCAAATTGCCGGAGGTCTTTTCCAAAAGGGCGAGATTTTTGTAAGCGGCGGCATCGTCCGGTTTGATGGCCAGATATTTGCCGTAAGCGGCAATGGCGCCGGTCAAGTCGCCTGTTTTTTGGCGCCATTGGGCGAGTTCCAACCAGACGCCCGCGTCATCCGGTTTGAAGGCGAGGAACTTTTCGCAGTCGGCGATGGCTCCAGAGGTATCACCCGAGAGGTTTCTGGCGGTGGCGCGTAGTTGGTAGGCATTTGTATCGTCCGGGCTTAACGTGAGATATTTGGTCAAATTATCGGCCATGCCGCGCCAATCGGCCTTGGCCTCCCGGGCGCGGGCCTCGTTCAGGAAGGCAAGGGCGAAATCAGGTTTAAGTGAAGTGGCCCGGTCAAAATCCGCGATGGCACCGTCGAAATTGCTTTGGTCCTGCTCTGCCTTGCCCCGGAGAAAATAGGCGGGCGCGAAATCCGGCTGAAGAGCGAGGGCGCGCGTGGCATTGGTGATCGCGCCGGCCGAATCCCCCTGGCGGTCATCTTGAACGCCGCGGCTTAAAAAGTCGGCGGCGCTCTGGCCGGGCGCCTGCAGAGCCATGGCTAGCAACAGCATTGGCGCCAAAATGAATCGGGTCATAAATCGGAACGCCGCTTTTCGCGAACGCCATTTGGAGCTTGCGTTTTTGGCGTCCGGAGGAAAGACTGCGCGTTCATTTATGCAAGTGCAAGACGCAACAACGGTTTATTTCCTGAAATTGTGGCCCTGGATTGAGGAGAACAAAAAGGGCCTGATTGCCGGAACGGTCATCGTCATCGTCGTCGGATTTTTCTTCTGGTTTTCCTCGGTGCAGCGGGTCCAGAAGGCCATTGCGGCGGGAGATGCCATGACGGCCGTGTTGGTTTCAGCCGAGTATGCCTCGCCCGATGCCTACCTGACAGTTGCCGCGGAACATTCCGGGACCCTGGCGGCGCAGCGGGCGCTGTTGCAAGGCGCCACCTTGTTGTATGATCAGGGCAAATACACAGAGGCTCAGACGCAATTCCAAAATTTTCTCGACGCCAATCCGGGGAGCGAATTTGATGCGGACGCTTTACTGGGTAGCGCGGCTTGTTTGGACGCGGAGGGCAAGGGCGACCTGGCTGTTTCCGCCTATCAACGAGTCATCAACAGTTCGAGCCAGCCGCAACAAGTGAACGCCGCGAACTTCGGCATTGCGACCATTGACGACGCGGAGGGAAAATTGAATGATGCGCTCGTTTATTACGAGAATGTGGCCAGCGAAGATCCGATGGGATCGCTCGGGTCTGAAGCGCGGCAACGCCTGATGGATTTACGCAGCCAAATGCCGGCAGCTTCGACAGCGTCGCCGCCAGCCGCCCCATTTACTTCGAGCCATTGACATGAAATTGACGATAATCGGGACCGGATACGTTGGCTTGGTTACGGGCGCCTGTTTTGCAGAGGTTGGGCATGAAGTCATTTGCGTGGATAACGACGCGGCCAAGGTCAAGATGCTTCGGGCAGGCGGCATTCCGATTTACGAGCCGGGCCTCGAAGAACTGGTCAATAAAAATGCGGGCAGTGGGCGGCTTTCATTCACCGACAGCACCGCCGAAGGTGTGCAAAGGTCGCAGGTGGTGTTCATTGCTGTGCCCACGCCGCCGCAGGCCGACGGTTCCGTGGACATGAGCTATATCGAACGCGTGGCGCGGGACATCGCGGCCGCCGTGACGGAATACAAGATCGTGGTGGATAAAAGCACGGTGCCCGTCAAAACCGGCGACAAGGTGGCGGAAACCATCCGTCGCTATTGCAAGGCCAAAGTGGATTTGGACGTCGTGAGCAACCCGGAATTTCTCCGCGAAGGATTTGCCGTGGACGATTTAATGAAGCCCGACCGCATCGTCATCGGCGTGCGCTCGGAGCGTCCGGTGGCGGCGATGAAGGAAATTTACACGCCGTTTCAAGCGCCGATCATTGTCACAGACATCAATTCCGCCGAACTGATAAAACACGCGGCGAATTCGTTTCTGGCTCTAAAAATTTCCTACATCAATGCCATCGCCGCCATTTGCGAATCCGCGGGCGCCAATGTGCAGGAAGTGGCCGACGGGATTGGCCTCGACGAGCGAATCGGTCGCAGGTTTTTGAACGCCGGCATCGGTTTTGGCGGGAGTTGTTTTCCGAAGGATTTAAGCGCTTTCATTAAAATCGCCGAGCAAATCGGGTACGAATTCAAATTGCTCAAGGAGGTCCAGCGGATCAATTCCGACCAAATGGAGCGGTTCGTGAAAAAAATCACCGACACGCTTTGGGTGCTCAAGGACAAAACGATTGGCGTATTGGGCCTGGCCTTCAAGCAGAACACCGACGACGTGCGGTCATCCCCGGCGATTGAGCTTTGCCAAAAATTGCTCAAGGAAGGCGCCCGATTGCGCGTTCACGACCCCAAGGCGATGGAAAAGGCCAAGGCGGTGCTGCCGGAAACGCCGAACATCACCTACGTTGGCGACATGAACGCCGTGGCCGACGGTTGTGACGCCCTGGTCGTTGCCACCGAATGGGAAGAGTTCAAGAAGCTCGATTTGGAGCGCGCTTACAAATCGCTGGCCCATCCGATCCTGTTCGACGGCAGGAACTTGTTCGTCCCCGCCGAAATGGAAAAGCTTGGGTGGATCTACAAAAGCGTTGGGCGTTAAGTGTTTCGTGAGTCGGAATGAGCATCTCTCACGAGTCCATCCCCGTCAGCGCTGCCCTCATTTTTCGCGACGACAGATTGCTCATCGCGCAGCGACGGGCGGAATCGCATCTTGGAGGATCGTGGGAGTTTCCGGGGGGCAAGCGCGAGGCGGGCGAAACCTCCGAGGAATGTCTGGTCCGCGAAATCCGTGAGGAACTGGGCGTCGAGATTTTGGTAATGAAATTATTTGAAGAAATCACCCATGAGTATCCGGAAAGGTCGGTTCACCTGAAATTTTTCATCTGCCGCATCCTTTCCGGCGAGCCGCAGCCGCTGGGCTGCGCGGCATTCAAATGGGTCGCAAAATCCGAATTGGCGGATTATGAATTTCCCGCCGCCGATGCGCGGTTGCTCGAAAAATTAATAACCGGTCAAATCTTTCCGTAAGCCTCCTCAACGACACGCCTGAAGTTGTTTTCGCCGACGTTGACGATTTTCAATTCGCGTTGGGCGTTTTCGACGGAATCGCTGGCGTGGGCGGCGTTGACCATGATGGTAGAGCCGAATTCGCGCCGGATGGAGCCGGGCGGCGCCTTGGAGGGGTCGGTGGGGCCGAGCACATCGCGAATTTTTCGGACGGCGTTGACCCCCTCATAGACCAGCGCCACGCATTTTTCCGTGCCGGGTTTGTTCAATTCATCGGTCGAGGCACACTCCGAGGGGGCTCGGCCGGACATAAAGCGCACAATATTCTCGAATTGATTGTCGCCAAAGACGGGGCCGAGGGCGGCGCCGATGGCTTTTTCGACGGGAGGCGGGATTTTGAAATTAAAGGCCTTTTCGAGTTCCCCTTTGGCGCGGGCGCCGATGTTATCGTTCAGTTGAGTGCGTAGATACTCGCGGACCGGCCCGTAGAAATCCACGGCCTGCGCGGTGCTCATGTGCAGGACTTTTGCGCCGACGATGTAAAGTCCGGTGCGGGAAAAGAAATCAATGACGTTGCCGGGGCGGCCGGTGGCAAAACGGAAGTTGTCCGGTTTGATCAGCACGAGGGTGCGTTCGGGAACATCGCCGTGGGGATAGGTCGTGACGTCTTCCAAGACGCCGCCGTCGCTGTCGGAAAACCGCGCCCACAATTTCAATTTGGTTTCGGCCTCCTCATTGCTTGGGGCGGCCAGGACGGCGGGTTCAAAATAGCGGACCTGGTCGGTTTCATCGTCGAGGATGAGGTCGCCGTAGGTGCCGCGAATGGTTTCACCACTGCGGCGTTCGGGACTTAAATTGCCGACGACGGACCGGACTTTGCGGACGGCTTCATCGCCGCGGAAGAGCATCATCAATACGCGCCGGCGGCGGCCGGTTTTGGGGTCGGGGAAAAAATTGTGCAGGATGTAGTCCTTGAGCAATTCCTGGATTCTCCGGTCCTGCGGGTCCTGGGCGGAAATGATGTTCTCGGCGTATTCCCCGGCCAGCTTGGGGCTGGGCGCGAACATCCTGATGGCGCACAGATCGAGGCCGGTGCGCGAGATTAAACGGCTTAATACCCCGCCAGTGCGGGATTTAAAGAGCGAATACGGAGTAACGATGACATAGGCAAGCTGGGATGAAGACATAATTTAACCAGTCGCGGGAGGCACGGGTGTGGCGGCGGGCGTGGGAGCGGCCTTGCCGCCCAAAATTTTGAACATAACGGTACCGCAGGTGGGGCACCTGCCTTTGATCGCCTTGCGTCCATTTTTCATCGTCTCTTCGACGCCATTGGCAATCTCTTTTTTGGCCTTGCACTTAACGCAATATCCTTCCGCCATAAAAACATGGCCGTCCGCGCTTCATGCCCGAACGGTGAAACCAGAATACCCAAGGCAAAGCCGGAGCGCAACCCGGAAAAGGGAAAATAGTAAATATCTAAAATTCAATGGCTTATGTATAATGCCGCCCCGCCTTGTCCCTTGGAGGCCCCGCGACGGTTATTTCACCGCCAGCTTGCGCAATTCGGTCTTGAGGATTTTGCCGGTGGCATTCTTGGGCAGCGCGGGCATGATGACGACTTGCCTGGGAACCTTGTAATCCGCCAGTTGGCTGCGGACGAATTGCAAGACGGGTTTTTCATCGAGCGTGTGCCCTTCAGCCGGGGCGACAAACGCCAGAGGTTGCTCGCCGCGTCGGGAATCGGGAACCCCAATCACGGCCGCCTCGCGCACGCCAGGAAAATGATAGAGCACCTCCTCGATTTCCCGCGGATAAACGTTGATGCCGTTGACGATGAGCATGTCCTTCTTGCGATCGGTGATGTAATAGTAGCCATCGGCGTCGCGATGGCCCACGTCGCCAGTCAACAGCCAGCCGTTCCGAAAAACTTTTTTCGTTTCTTCAGGCTGGCTCCAATACCCCATCATGACGTTGCCGCCGCGCACGCATATTTCGCCCGTGTCACCCGTGTCCAACAGTTTTCCCTCATTGTCCTGCACGCTCATTTCCACATTGGCAATGGGAATGCCAATCGAGCCGGCCTTATGCGGCCCGCGCAACGGGTTTTTCGAGACGACGGGGCTGGCTTCACTCAGACCGTAGCCCTCGATGAGCGGCACCTTGAACTTCTCCTCGAACTCGCGCAGCGTCTGCATCGGCAATGGCGCTGAGCCGCTGATGAAGATGCGGATCGGCATGGGGGTCGGCAATTGCGCGCTGAGAATCATGCGGTAAAACGACGGAACGGCGGGGAGGATGGTGGCGCGGTGCGAGAAAATTTCCTGCAACATGGCGCGCGGCGGATGGAGCGATTTGACGAGCACAATCGAGCCTCCGATGATGAACGGCAAAAAAATGCCCACGGTCATCATATAGGTGTGAAAAAGGGGCAGAATGACCGCAAAGGAATCGTCTTCGACCATGGCCAACACAACGCGACAACTGTTAACGTTGTGGAGCAGATTAGTGTGGGAAAGCATGGCGCCTTTCGGCTTGCCGGTGGTGCCCGAGGTGTAGATGATGACCGCCAAGTCCTGCTCGTTCCGCCCGCAATTGATGATCGGTGGACGATTTGCGGTCTCGGGCGAAACTTCTTCAACGCGGAGAAATTTCACTGTCTGGCGCGAAGCGGCCAATTCCTTATCGTGAACTGCCAATTCGGCGTCGGTGATGATGACATCAATACCGCCGTCGTTCAGGATAAAGCCCACCTCGCCTGGTTTGAGAAAATTGTTGATGGGAACGACGACGGCATCCGCGAATAAAATTCCGAAAACGGCCGCCGGAAATTCCGGGCAATTTTTCAACCAAAGACCGACGCGATCCCCGGGCTTGACGCCAAAGTGATTTTTCAGGGACGCGGCGACTTTTTGCGATGCCGACAGGAGATGATTGTAGGAAATCTCCTTGTCACCGAAATAAATGGCGGTTTTTTGCGCATATTTTTGCGCGCACTCCGAAAAGGCGGTGGCGAGGTTCATTATTCAAATGGTAAGAACGACGGGTGATTTGGCAAGGGGCAATGGGAATGCAGAATGAGGACTGGCATTTAAGGAGGTGCTGCGGGTCACAGACCCGCAGTCGGGATTCAATGGGACAGGCCGTCGCCAACGGGTGTGATACCGGATTCGCTGGTAATGAGGCGACCGGCTTTGCCGAGTGATTTCACATTTGCAATCAACGCCTGGTCCACTGGGTCGCGGTGCCGCGAACAGCCGGCTTCCCTGACAATTTTGTCCCAGGCGTTCACAGGGGAATCCACCGTGACAGGAACCGGGGGTTGAAGGAATGGTTTCGAAGCAAATGTGGCGTCACCACCAGTGTCGCGGAATTCAACGTCCGTAATCAAATGGCCATCGAGACGTCCATCGGAATTCAGGTCCGCGTAGTTGTCTTGTTGGAACACGTGGTCCGTGGACGTGAACTCGCCGACAAAACGGTCGTTGGAAGAAGGCCCTTTGATGAAATAATTGCCGATGGCATCCAATTCATGGTCGGCTTGAGAATGTCCGCCGACAAGGCCGTTGCCACCCCAGTTATAGACAATGTTATTGATATATTGGATGGTTCCCTTGGCCTTGGGATTGCGGCTGACATTGTCAATCCACAGATTGTGGCTGAAGGTGATATTCGTCACTGAATCCACCAGGGCGCCAAATTGTTGCGGGTCTATCCCTTGCCCCAGAATGCAGTATTGAAACGTAATGTTGCGGCTGCCGTGGGTTAGGCCCAGGCAATCCCAGCGCCCCCATTCGACCGAGAGATGATCGAAAATCATATCCCCGCCATCCATGATATTGATGGAGCATTTGCCGCGGTCTCCGCCGATGCCTTCGCGGATGCGCAGATAACGGACGATGACATTGGTGGACTCGCTGAATGAAATGGAATGGCCGTAGAGCGTAATGCCATCGCCCGGGGCCGTCTGGCCGAGCATGGTGACATCGCTGCTGACGGCGACGTTTGATTTCAAATGTATGACGCCGCCGACGGAGAAAGTGATGATGCGATGGGGAGCGGCAACGGCGTCACGAAACGTGCCGGGGCCGGAATCGTCCAGGTTGGTGACGCAATAAATTTGTCCGCCACGGCCGCCGGTGGCCAGCGCCCCAAAACCCTCTGCGCCCGGAAATGCCGTGAGCGAAGGAGCCGCCGAAGCCGGGCGGAGGCCACCGGCCATCAAGAGAGTGGCGAAAAGCCACCGGGAAAGGCGACGAATGTTTTTAGACAACCGCAAATTGCCAAACCTTGCGGAATTACGATCTTTCCGGAGCATATATTTAGTGTTTGATGTTGCAAACGATTGCATAGAAAACAGGGACAATGATTTCAATGACCGGTGGAGGTATCAGTACACCACCAAAGTTGATTTCTACCCGGGGAATTCTCCTCGGCAGCAAAAGTCTTGTATAATATAAAATCCACGCTCCCATCTACAATTCCCGCGCTCCCCCCGTCGCCGCCGTGGTTTCTTCCCAGACCTTGCGTGGGTGGACTGGTGCCATCATTGAAAAAACCGCCGTTGTTTTGGCCACCGTCGGTTTGGTCGCTCTCCCAGAGCAGAATGTCGTCTTGTTCGAACAATTGCGTGGTCTTGACGGTCTTGTTTCCAGTGAGCCGTTCGCTGTTAATCGCGCATTCATTCATTGTGTAACTGCAGAATTTGATGGTTCGGGCCGCAAATTCCGTTAAATTGGCCTTCGTTTGGGAATAGTCGAGGGGACAGATATAGACTTTCCAGGCCGGTGAAGGAAAAAATATCTTATCAATCAAGGTAGGCGTGTAGCCTGTCAACCGGCCCGTGCCAACTGTCGCCCACCAGACGCCCTGCTCGGGACCGACATAACTCCCATCTGGACCGTTGCCCGGCAGATAATCGTTGGGGTTATAGAGCCACCCGGGGATGGTCGTTTGGGATGCGGAATTCGGACAGGCGATTTCGTTATTATTATCCTGTTCATAGATACAGCTCGCGAGCATCAGTTGTTTTTGATTGTTGATACATTGGGTCAGCAACGCTCGCTGTTTCGCTTGCTCCAATGCGGGCAGTAAAAGCGCGGCCAAAATCGCAATAACAGCGATGACCACAAGCAACTCGATCAACGTGAAGCCCGCACGCGCTTACGTCGATCTTCCACAAAGGAGAAAGCCATGCTCATATTTCAATTGTATGCCGTCATTCTACTTCAAAATTATCTTTCTGGTAATCGGATGATGATATGAGGCGATGAATATTCCAGCGCGCGAAAATCGGCGTATTGGAGCGAAGGTGGAAGCAATATCTGTCATGCTGTAATTCTTCGGCGCGGTTTTGATGACGTTTACAGTGCCGAAACGCCATGCCAACCGCGCCGGACCTGGTTCTTATGGCCGGGTCGAAAGCCTATCGAAGAAGCGGAAAAACGCACTTGGTGTTGATGGATTGATCGTGATATTGGTGCTGGTGATCGACGAACTGCCGGGAACGCTGACCCAATTGGTGCTGATACCCACGCTCAAAAGTTGGTTTGCATTTGCAGCGTATAGCCGGTCGAAGCCCAGGACAGCGTCAATGTTTTGCCACTGAGGCTGACGGCGATGGGCGGGACCGCGGGAGGAAGTCCGCCGCTGGTCAAAGTGATGGTTCCATTCGACGCCAGGCTGTTGGCCCAGATATAATTGGTTGTTCCGGTCGGGTCCGTGTGAGGCAGAGTCACGTCGGCGAAACTGACTGGATGGTCGAACAGGGTGAACGTGGTCCCATTAAAAGAGGCCCGGGCCGGCGTTGGTCACCAACAGTGTCGCTGACGAGTTAACGGTGAAGGCCGGAGAGCAACTCACTGCTGGCGTTGCCATTAAGACTCATCGTAATGGCCCCGGACAGCGAAGCATTACTGGTGACGTTAAACGCGCCAGTTGGCAAGCCGATATTGAACGTGGAGCCGGAATCAGCCTGCAAAATTCCGTTAAGTGTTCCCACGCCTTCCAACGTCTGGCCGGAGACCACTTCAAAGATGCTATTGGTGACCAGTTCATTGGTTGAGCCATCCGGCAGCGGGGTGGTAAGGTTGCTGACGTATCCCATATCGCTGGCATCCAGTATTGCCGATGGCGCTGCCAGAGTGACTAGTGGAGAATTGGTCAACGAATCCGGAACAAGGACCAGGGCCAGGGTGCCATTGCTAATCGTCGTATCGCCGATGTAATCCATCAGATTGGTTGCAACGATGTTGGTGGAATAAGTAAATCCGCCGAATTGAGAGTGACATTGGTTATAACGTTGCCCTGTAAGGTCAACGTGCCGGTGCCAACCTTGACGAGTGATAAGTAGGCGCCAGAGCCGGACCCACCGTCAACAATTTGCCCCTGGAATGTCGTATTCAAATTAAGGCCGCCTATGAAATAGGTATTTGTACCGCTGCTGCTCGTGCCTTGTTTAATGATGGTATTGGGACCGCCTTCCAATGCTCCGAAATTGACCGAAGCGCCGTTGTTGCGGCTGTAGAAGGTCACACTGCTGTCGCCCAAATCCATCAACAGTGTGGAACTGCCCGTGTTATTGTTTCCGCCGCCGTTATTGAAGCGCAGATTGCCTATGCTATTGGGGTCGTCCCACAACAATGGATCCGGCGAAGTTATTCATATTTCCACCTCCGTTGCCGTTATCGCCAAAAGTCAGCGTTGCGCCGCTTGCTAGGTTGGTGACCAAAATGGCGCCATGCCGGCCCAGGCGCCGTCGAAAACGACTCCGAGTCCTGTCCGGCTTGCCATGTCCATCGTGAGGGTACCGGTAACATCATTGGTATTGGGAACAATATCGCCACTTGGGAAAATGTTGAACAGCAAGTATCCGTTGGTCATGATTAGGCCGCCATTGCCGAAGCACCCGCCATTGTCTGGAACCACGGTTGAACCGTTGATTATTGTATTGCCGTCATAGGTATTGGCTGCGGTCAACGTCAAGACACCCGCCGGGGATCGTCAGCCCGCCGGTTCCCGTAAGGATTCCGTTGATTGTCAGATCGGACACGTTGTTGGATACCACAAGGGTTGCGCCCGTCCCGTTCAAAGTGGCTCCGCGATCCGTAGCGGCGGTGGCGCCCACGTATTCCAGGGTTGATCCGCTTAACACCAGGCTGGCGGAACTGCTGTTGACGGCACCAAGGTGTCATCACTCCCCGCGGCTCCCAGATCGGCTGCGGCCAGGGTGCCGCCATCCACGATCGTTGGGCCGGTATAGCTATTGGTAGTCAATAGGGTCAATACACCGGTGTTATTAGTCATTAAAATACCCGTGGAACCCTCAATATCACCGTTGCCAAATAATGTATAATTATCGCTCGAAGAGACGGTGATCGAAGCGGGTGCGACTGAAGCATCCACATTCACGTTGGTATTGGAAACGCCGTTGCCAAATAACACCATGTCACCCGGCAGAAACGATACAAGGTCGCGCCGTTTTCCCAATTGGAACTAACGTCGACATCCCAATAATTAGAGCCGCCGCCAATCCAGGTAAGATTCGTCGGGCCGCGCAATGTGGTGCTGCTCGTGACGATCAACTCGATTTGATTGGAAAGATTGGTCAGCGAGGCGGAAAGCCCGACGGCATTGAGCGTAAAGTTGGTCACACTGCCGGTAAATATTCCGCTGTAAGAAATCAGTGGGTAAGTTCCTCCCGGAATCGCCCCACCGTTGAAAGCGGTCGGGCTGATTTCATTGACGCCGCTCACCGTCAAACTGCCAATCACATTGATGAGGTCGTTCGTGTTGCCCGGAGACGAATCTGAAATTGATTGTTGACGCCGCCGGATTCAGTCAGGCCATTGGTTATTGTCAATGTCCCGGACTGTCCGGTTATCCCGGGGCTGATGGCGCCGCCCGAAGCGGCCGCCAATGGTCCGTTCACCGCCCCGAAGCCGGACAGGGTTCAGCTTAAGGTGAATGAGATTTCTGATACGTCAAAAGTTGCGCCGTCCGCAACATAAACAGGGGAAGTAATCGAGCCAGTCAATAGATAATCGCCTTGATTGATTTCCAGTCGGCCTGTAGAAGTGTCATTCCGGCGTATGTAAGGTGTTCGAATTCATCTTAATGGTTGTTCCCGTGCCGCCGATGTTGTTATTGACTGTGAAGTCATCGGGCCGGTTCAGGAGCAAGGTGGCGTTATTGACGACCGCGCCGGTTCGTTCCGATGGTGCCCGTGCCGCTGGTGACGCCGTCGCCGATTTGCAAGGCGCCCGCGTTGATGGTGGTGGTGCCGCCGTAAGTATTATTGCCGCTCAACGTCAGCGTGCCAGTGCCCACTTTGGTGAGGGCGATCGATGCCGAGGAACTTTCGCCATCGTCTATCGCGCCGGTAAACGTGGTATTCTCGTTGAGCGCGCCGATGGTGTAAGTACTGGTGCCGCTGCTGCTGGCACCTTGCTGGATTTTCGTATTCGGACCGCCCATTAAGGCGCGGAAGTAGCAGGGCCGTTCTTATTTCGAGTGAAGAAAACGGCGCTGCTGTTCCCCAGATTCAATGTCATCGCGGAACTGCCGGTGTTATTGTTCCCGCCGCCATTGTTGAACGTCACGGTCCCCACGCTGTTGGGATCGCCGACAACAATCGAGCCGCTGAAATTAGCCATTCCCCCTCCAGAATTCCCATTGCCTCCAAGAGTGAAAGTGGACCCGCTGGACAGATTCGTGACCAGAATTGTCCCGTCCCCGCCCCAAGCTCCATCCAAAACCGCGCTGTCTCCGGTATCGGCAAAATCCATTATGCACGTCCCGTTAATATTATTTGAGTTCACGATGATTCCGGCATTGGGAAAGAGATTGAACAGCAGATAACCGCCATTATCCACGACGCTTCCGGTGCCGAAGCACGCGGCGTTGTCAGGTTCAACTATGTTTCCGTTGATGATTGTCCCGCCGGAATAAGTATTAGCCCCGCTCAAGAGGACGGTTCCACCGCCGCTAGTAGTCAGTTCACTGCTTCCAGATACCACCCCGCCCACCGTAAGCGTCATTCCGTTGGTCGCCATCCATGTCTGGTTTCCGTTTAAAACGACTGGACAATCCAAAATTAATTCATTCGTCGCCTGGCTCAGGTCAATGCCCAATGTGCCATTTGTCAGGGTGTTGCCATCGGCGAGGACGCTTATCGGTCCGCCTGGATTTAATATCTGAATCCCACCCCAGGACAAATCCGCGCCCAACGTAACGTTCGTGTTCACCTGAACGATGGAGTTCCATACCGCAATGTTGGCGGGACCCGGCGCATTCCCCCCAACCCATGCGCTGCCAACGTTGAGAGTCGCGGAGGCGTCCGCGTTAGTAATGGATTGCGCCCGGCTGGAGACGGGCAGGATAGCCAGCGCCGTCAGGCAAACAGGGAGAAAATGAAGAAGGTTTTTTGCGCGCATAATCGGTAAACGTTTGATGTTTTTTAACTGGGCTACAGTCAGCACCCGGAGCGTCATCCTCGTCCAACAACATCCTTGAGGACCATTTAAAGAACGGGAAAACCGTGTTTTTCTCGGTTCCGGGTGCTTTCATGGCGATATTAAACATAATTTTGCATAAAGGTCTATCGGATATTCATCCGACCCGCGTGGAGGGGCGCAAATCCGATCTTGAACGGATCGTTCTCTCATTAACACCGCGCTTGATCCCGGTGGAAAGCGGCATCCGAACCGTCTGCGCTACGTAGCGCAGGCTTTCCAGCCTGCGGGTTCCGGCGACTTTTCCGCCTTCGCGGCGCGCCAAAACGCCGCTTCGGCGCGACGGCGGCCAGTCGCCAACTCCCATCGCTGCTTGTTTCTGGTTCAAGAACAGTGTCAAGATGCGCCCGCCACGCCCGAAAGCCGTTAAAACGGCTGGATTCCGTGGTCAGCGAGAGGGCCTACCGCGCTAAAGCACGGTGTTAATGAGAGGATTCGAAAACTGATTTGCGCCCCCCCGTGGAAATCAAGGCCCTTCATCTGTTGGCATTTTACCATCAGGGCCATTAGAATACGGAATTGCATTGCGGGACGATTCGGGCGATGATTGGCGGGAAATTTATGAACCAGCTTGACCAATTGAAACAATTCACCGTGGTGGTTGCAGATACGGGGGACTTTGACACACTCAAACAGTATGCCCCGCGCGACGCCACGACCAATCCATCGTTGATTCTGAAAGCCGCACAGATGCCGGAATATAAATTTTTGGTGGATAAAGTCATCGCCGACGGCAAAAAGATTTCAGCCGGTGGAGACGCAAAAATTCGCCCGATCATGGACGAGTTGCTGGTGGCCTTCGGATTGGAAATTCTCAAGATCGTCCCCGGTCGGGTTTCCACAGAAACGGACGCCAACCGGTCCTTCGACACCGAAGCGCTGGTGGCCAAGGCGAAACGATTCATCGCGCTCTACCAGCAGCAGGGTATTGGGCGCGAACGGGTATTGATCAAAATCGCCTCAACCTGGGAAGGGATTCGGGCGGCGGAAATTCTGGAGCGCGAAGGAATCCATTGCAATCTGACGCTACTGTTTTCGTTTCCACAGGCGGTCGCCTGCGCCGAAGCCGGCGTGCGGCTGATTTCACCGTTCGTCGGGCGGATTCTGGATTGGTATAAAAAATCCGCGGGCAAGGACTTTGCGCCGGCTGAGGACCCCGGAGTTCTGTCCGTAAGGGAAATTTATGCCTATTACAAAACCTTCGGCTATAAGACGGAGGTGATGGGGGCAAGTTTCCGCAACGTCGGAGAAATTCTGGAACTGGCCGGCTGCGATCTGCTGACCATCAGCCCGCAATTACTGGGTGAATTAAAGAAGGCGGAAACGCCCATCGAAAGAAAATTGAGCCCTGAGATGGCCCGCGAATCAAAAGTGGAAAAGATTTCGCTGGATGAAAAGAAATTCCGCTGGCTGCTAAACGAGAATCCCATGGCGACGGAAAAAACCGCCGAGGGCATCCGGCTGTTCAATGCCGACGCGATGAAGCTGGAAAAGTTCATCGCGGAAAAGCTTTAATCCTCGACGGCGCGGTAGTTTTTTGCAAATTTTGACGGTATGGATTCCGATGAGCATGATATTTTCAAGTTTTTGAAAACTTGGGGCGCCGAGTTCACCAGCGCGATGGAAGTTTGCCGTCGCGCGGGCAGCAAGAAGAGGTTTTATGAGGAACCGAGTTGGGCCAAGCCGATCATGCAGCGCATGGAAGAACGGGGGATTTTGGAAAGCGACATCCAGGGACGCTATCGCATCAAGCCGGTTGCCAATAAGAAGAAAGGGAACAAATGGGTGGCGCCGGACATTGCCAAAATTCTCAAGGAAAGCGGCGTGGAAATGGACGCGGCCGACGGCAGCGGGGAGGAAATTGCCGACGATGAATACTACGACGATTTATAGGGCGGAGCGATATTTTTGAGACAATCCAACCTGCCACCTCCATTCAAACACCCGCCCACAGTTCAAACCCACACTCCTGGTTGCGGATTATCCTGATTGGACGCAATCTTAAGCGCACGTTGTTTCGCGCCGCGATCTGGGCGGCGGTGTGTTTCGTCATCTTCAAAGTTGCGCTGGTCCGGGTGGAAGTGATCGGCATCAGCATGTTGCCGACGTGCCCGGAGTACTCGCGATATTGGGTGAATCGTTGTGCCTACCTTTGGCACGAACCGAGTCGCGGCGATATCGTCGCCATCCGGCTGGCCGGCATCCACGAGATGCTCCTGAAGCGGATCATCGGCTTGCCGGGCGAGACGGTTGCCTTTTCTGACGGGCAGGTATTGATCAACGGCGTCGTTCTCAACGAGCCTTACGAAAAATTTCCGTGCAACTGGGACCAACCACCCGTGCTTCTGACGAATGGCGACTATTACGTTTGCGGCGACAACCGCACGATGCCCGCGGTGGACCATGAGCATGGGATTTGCCAACGCTACCGGATTGTTGGCAGGATATTAAAATGAAGATCTTAATCCGGCTGGCATTAGTCGGGGCCATGGCGGCAGCGGGGGTCTGGCTCTGGACGGTCCTTTTCCCCAGCCCGGTGGAAATCATTCGCGCGCAGTTGAATCAAATGGCGCGGTACGCCTCGTTCAATTCGCCCCAGAACCAACTGGCCGCCCTGGCCGCGGCCGATAAGTTGTCCAGCTTCTTCACCACCAACGTGCAAATCGTCCTGCAGTTCCCGGGAAATGACGAGCACACAATAAACGGACGCGATGAAATCAGACAGGACATCGTCGCCGCGCGCCTGTCGCTCGACAGGTTGAAGGTGGAATTTCCGGACATCAACGTGACGGTGGCGCCGGACGAAAACTCTGCGGTGGCCGACCTGACGGTACGAGCGGACACTGACGGGGACAAGGACGGCGTGGCGGAAGAAATGAAATTTACGTTCCAAAAAATTGACGGTCAGTGGCTGGTGACCCGGATTGATACCGTCCAGGTGCTGACCTGATGCCAGCCGCGCTTTTAGCTGCGCTACTGTTCGCTGTTTCGGCGATTTGCGCCTATCGAAGTTCGGCGCAAATTGGCGGGGCGGAAGCAAATTTCTGGCGCATTTGCATGGCAACAGTCTGCCTGGGTTTGTGGGCGAATTTTTTTGGGACAGCAATGGAGGGCCAGGCATTTCCATTTTTTGTGGCCAGCGGATTTTTGGGGATTGGGCTGGGAGACACCGGTTATTTCCAGGCGCTGCCCCGGCTGGGCAGCCGCCGGACGGTTTTGCTCACACAATGTTTCATCCCGGTCTTTGCCATAATGATCGAATGGCTGTGGCTTGGGACGAAATTGTCCATCGGCCAATTATCTTTCATTGCCGTGATTTTGGCCGGGGTGGCCATAGCCCTGGCGCCGGGGGACCACGCGAAAATTCCCGCGCGTCAATTGTGGGTGGGCATTGGCTATACGGTGTTTGCGGGATTGTGCAGCGCCATGGGCGCCGTTTTGAGCCGCAAAGCGTATTTTGTGGCGCATGCCGCTGGAGAATTTCCCGACCCAGGCTCGACAGGCTATCAACGGGTGCTGGGCGGGCTTTTGATACCGGCGATCATTTTGCTGGCCACCAAGGGGAAATCCGCGCGGGCGCATGGCGGCGTCTTCGAGGAGAAGACCCTTCAGATTTCAGGCCAAAAGTGGAAACGCATCTGGCCGTGGGTATTGGGCAACAGCCTGGCGGGACAGACGCTGGGTGTGACCTGCGTACAATGGGCGCTGGATAAAACGCCCACCGGCATCGTCATGACGATTTGCGCCACCACGCCGCTGATTTTGCTGCCGATGACACGCATCGTGGAACACGAACGAATCGGGAGGCGTTCGCTGCTTGGCGCATCGGTCGCGGTGGCGGGCATCGTCGGGCTGGCGTTGCGGCAATGATCCATTACCATGACCTTGATGAAAACGGAGCTGGAAGCGGCAGTTGAAAATCTAGGCATGGAAAAATTCCGGCGGCATATTTTTCTATGCACCGATGCCACCGAGCCGAAATGCTCTCCGCGGGAGCAATCGTTGGCCGCTTGGGAGTTCTTGAAACGACGGCTGGCAGAATTGAAATTGTCCGGCCCGGAACCGCTGGTGTATCGGACCAAGGCCAATTGCCTGCGGGTATGCGCGCGCGGGCCGATCGCCGTCGTCTATCCCGAAGGCGTCTGGTATCACAGTTGCCGTCCTGAAGTCCTGGAACGCATCATCCAGGAGCACCTGATGGCGGGGAAAATCGTCCGGGAATTTGCTTTTGCGGAAAATCCCCTGGTTTAAGCATTTTACACTCGACAAATTTCGGACGAATGCGCAGAATCAATCATTCGACAAGTTTGGAACTATGGCCAGGCTTCTCATTAAGACAACCGGGTTGGAGAACCGGACGTTGGAATTGCGGTTGGGTGTGAACAGGGTGGGCCGCGATCCCAACAGCGATTTTCCCATCATTCATCCCACCGTCTCGGCGGATCATTGTGAAATTGTGGTGTCTGCCGAAGGAATCCTGCTGCGCGATTGCGGATCAACCAATGGCACTTTTGTCAACGGCGATCAAGTCAAGGAAGCGTGGCTGATGCGGGGACAGGAGGTCCGCTTGGGGGACGTGGAATTGTTCGTGGAATCCACCGAGGTCAATGTCGTCATTCCGCAGTATGAACGGGAGCGCCCCAAACCGCCGACGTTGCTGGAGGGCGGAAAGGTGGCCTGCAACCGCCACGCGCAAACGCCGGCGACGTATAAATGCACGCATTGCCACGACGTGATGTGCAACCAATGCATCAAAATCATGCGCATCAAGGGCGGGCAGGCATTGTTCCTTTGCCCGCTTTGCAGCCATAAATGCGAGATGATTCAAATTGCCGCGCCGGAGAAGAAAAAGCGCGGCATCCTCGGCTTTTTGACGGACACCGTCCGGCTCAAGTTCGGCCATCATGCCACCCGCGAGAAATTGGACAGATAAGTCATCAAAGAAACGTTCGCGCCATTTTTTCCAGCGCGACAACCCAGAGACGATGCTCGTTTAAGCAGGGGATTTGCTCGAATTCCTTGCCGCCGGCGGCAAGAAATGTTTCCCGGCCACGCATGGCGATTTCCTCGAGTGTTTCCAGGCAATCGGATACAAACGCCGGGCAGATCACCAGAAGTTTTTTGACGCCGCGCCTCGGTAATTCCGCCAGTTCAAAGTCCGTGTATGGCTTCAACCACGGGTCTTTGCCGAGGCGCGACTGAAAGGAGACGGAATATTTGCCGTCGGGGACCTTTGCCTCTTGCACAAACGCCGCGACGGTTTTAAAACATTGCGCCCGGTAACAGGTCGCGTGAGCCGGGCTGTTCACCTGGCAGCAATTCTCCGCGACAAGGCAATGCCGGCGGGTCGGGTCGGAATTTCGCAGATGCCGTTCGGGAATTCCATGAAAACTGAAGAGCAAGTGGTCATAACCCCTTTCCAGATAATCTCCGGCGCTCGCGGTCAGCGCGGTAATGTAATCCGGCGCGTCGAAAAACGGTGGTTGCGTTTCAATCTTCATTCCCGGGGCAATCTTCCCGGCCACTTCCTTCACGCGTTCGGCGGCGGATTCGTAACTCGACATGGCGTAATGCGGAAACAGTGGAATGGAAAGGAGATGGTCCACGTTCGCGTCGCGCAATCGCCGTATGGCGCTCCCGATCGTCGGATTTTGGTAACGCATGGCCAATTCGAGGGGAGCCGTCATGCGCTGCCGCAACTTTTCGAGCACATGGCGGCTGCTGACGATCAGCGGAGAGCCGGCGGGCGTCCAAATTTTTTGGTAGGCGTGGGCGGATTCCTTCGGACGGCGAATGAGAATCATGCCCACGATAAGCCGCCGCAACGGCCAGGGCGTGTCAATCACCCGGCCGTCCATCAGAAACTCGTTCAAATAGCGCCGCACGTCGCCGACCGACGGCGAGTCGGGCGAGCCGAGATTAACCAATAAAATGCCTTTCATTAAAGTGATTAAGCTTAAGGGCGCGACGGGCGGACCGTCAGCAATTTTTCCACGCGTTGAGCGATGTTGACGCCCGAAACAATCGAATCGCCCAGCGAAACACCATCGCGGTAACTGCCGGCAAAGTAGAGTCCCGGGAATTTTTTTTCGAGTTCATCGAAGGCCTCCTTGAATTTGCCGTAGCCGACATTGTATTGGGGAATGGCTTTGGGATAAAAGGCGACGTGGCGGAAGGCCGGCTCGCCGTTCGCGCCGAGCAGTGTCCGTAAATCGTCTTGCGCCAGGGACGCCAGCTCGTCCGGCGGTTTTGACGCCAATTCGGGATTGCGCTCGCCGCCGATGTAGCTGGTGAGGGTGACAAATTTTTCCGGCGCCCGATTGGGAAAGAGTGACGAAGAGAAAATGGCGCCGAGAATCTTGAATTTTTCGATTTTGGGAATCAACACGCCGAATCCGTCAAGGGGATGCGCCACCTCGGCGCGGTGGAATCCCAGGACGACGCTGGCCACCGGCGGATGGCGGACTTCAGAAAATATATTGAAGCCGGCGTTTTCCAATTGCAATTCCGCCAGCCGGTGCGCCGGACCGCAATAAATCACCGCGGCAAATTCCGTTTCTTCCCGGGCGGTGAAAACGCGCCAGCCATTCTGCGCCGGAGACAGCCGTATCGCGGCTGTGTTTAATTTCATTGAATCCCCCAACTGGGCCGCGAGCGCGTCCGGCAGCACTTGCAAGCCCTCGTCAAAGGAAAACATTTTTGCCCGGCTGCGGGCCACTTCGCCGCGGCGCCGGCGTTCGCCCGCGCCGAAAATCTGGCCGCGAATCAACGAGCCATAATCTTGCTCCAATTGGTACAATCGCGGCAGCGCATGACGGATGGAAAGCTGTTCGGGATTGCCGGCATAAATCCCGGCGACAAGGGCATCCACAGCGCGGTCGAGAAATTCACGATTGAGACGCCGCTCGACGAATGCGGCGACGCTTTCGTCGGAAGCCTCGCGGCGCGGCGGCACGAATGGCTCGCGCAGAACCGACAGTTTGGCGCCGGTGGAAAACAGTTTGGTGGTCAGGAAGGCGAGCGGCGACGAGGGCATGGCTACGGGTTTTCGTGCGCGGACGAGGTAGCGGTTTTTGGCCTGCGGATGGGTGTAAAGCCGGCGCGGTTCCAGATTCAGGTCGGCAACCAGTTGGGGAATTATCGGCGAGGTTTCGAGGATGGTGTTCGGTCCAAATTCGGCGAGAAATCCATTTTCGCGGATGGAGCGGATGACGCCGCCGGCGCGGCCAGCGGCTTCAAATACGGCGACGGGAATATTTTTTCGCTTGAGATAAAACGCCGCGGTCAATCCCGTGATGCCTGCGCCGATGATGGCAATTGGTTTCACCGCGTCAAAATAGAGAAGATAGCCCCCGCCGCAAGCGTTGGATTTTGCAAGCGAAGAATTCTTCGAACTGGAATAGCCACAGGAATGCGGCGAACGACGGAGTTAGCACAAAAGGTCACGAACGATGCAGCGAATGGACGATGCGAAGAAGCGAAGGCGAACGCTCGATTCCGACCTCGCCTCAATGTAAAATGCTTTCAGACAGCAACTTGCGCACCAATGCGCTGAGAGCATACATGAAGTTGATACTGGGCAGTGACTCAGTAACTACCCAGACATTACTCACCAACTACTGTGAATGACGGGATTTGTACGGCCGATCCCATTGAGCAGAGCGCTCACCGAGGCGAGCAAGCCGGAAACATTTTGTTGCAGTCGACACCTTCTGGTTCTCAGGTATGACGTCCGCCACATTGTAGGCTGGAAACAACGGGTCAACGCCTCTTGTTTTTTTCACGATGAACCAAGGCGGCCAGAATGGTGTCCAGAACCTGGTCGAGGCGCTTGCCCGCATCTTCGGCCAGGAAGCGCAAGACAAAATATCCGTTTTGCTGCAGCAGGGCGTCTTTCCGCCGGTCACGCCTATACGCTTCAGCATCACCCAGATGCTGCGCGCCATCCAATTCAATGACAACACCGGTTTGGGCGCATAGCAGGTCCACCTCCATTTCCCCAGCGCCATCAAAGGAGACCGGCAATTTCACATTCAGGCGAAAACGATCGGACGTTTCAGGCAAGGTTTGCAGACGGCGGAAAAGAAATGCTTCACTGGCGCTCCGGGCACGATCTGCCCCCTCGGCGTTCTCATCGGGAGATCGGGCCACATGCACGAACAGGTTTGCCAGGGGGACGTCCACTCCGTCGCGGATGAGCCGGCGAACACTGGCCGCATAGTCCCGCTTCCATTCCGGGGCAATTGGTAGCGGGATCTCCGCAGGCCAGCCAGGCAGAGCGCTGCCGGGTAGCAGGATCGTATAGCCGAGCGATTCATATCCGCGACAGCGTCTGTCGAACATTCTGGCCAGCATGGCAACGTCCAAGTCAGCATAGTCATAAACGCGTACTTCGTGTTTGCCTTCGTGCAAACGATGAAGCCGGCCCACATATTGTGCGATAGTTCCCCGCCATGAGACTGGCAACGCCAGAAACAACGTGTCCAGACGTGCGTCATCGAAACCCTCACCTATGTACTTTCCCGTCGCGAGAATCACCCGTCCCGAAGACTCTGGAATTTCAGCCAGGCGTGCGAGGGCAGTCTCCAATTCCTTTCTGCTTTGCCCTCCCTGCAACAGAATCAAGCTGGGAATGTTCGGCGACAGCAGTTGGGCCAAGCGTTGCAGGTGTTCTATCCGTTCGGTGAGAACTAAAGGTGATCGTCCTTGGTTGATGGCGCTCACAACATCTGCGCAAATCATTTGGTTGCGCCTGTTGTCATTCTGCAAGGCCTCGTACAATTGGTGAAATTCCGCGCGCGGATCCGGATCGGAAGCAAAAGCAGTGCGAAAACCTGTGGGACGGACTAGAACCTGATGCGTGAAAGGCCTCGCGGCAGCCTGGGCTTTCGCGTCCACACGATGGCGAACCGGGCCGCACTGCATGAAAATAATCGGGTGGTGACCGTCCTTGCGAGTCACCGTGGCCGACAAACCGGTCACAAACTTTGCTTTGGCGCGCCGGACGACTAATTCAAAGCTGCGTGCTGAAATATGGTGGCACTCATCCACAATGAGATTGCCATAATCCGCAATGCGATCATCCACAACCTCTTTGCGAACAAGGCTCTGCATAAGCGCCACATCCAGCGCACCGGTCAGCTTTTTGCGCCCGCCTCCCAATCTTCCAATTCCATTGGCCGGCAGGTTCAAAAATGAGCACAAGCGTTCGATCCACTGTTCCAAAAGCTGCTGACGGTGAACCAGAATCAGCGTGTTGACGCCACGTTGAGCTATGAGCCAGACCGCCACCACGGTTTTTCCAAAAGCCGTGGTCGCCGCCAGAACACCCGTGTCATGCCGCAGTAAAGCCTCCGCGGCCAGTTGCTGCTCCGGTCGCAGTGCGCCGGTGAAGGAAACGCTGAGAGGGTTGCCGCCAAATCGTTCATCGCGAAGCACCGGCTGTATCTTTAGAGTCTCAAGCGTTTCGATCACCTCATCCAAGCAGCCTCGTGGAAGGGCAAAATGCTTTGGATGATCTTCGGCACAGGCAATAATCCTTGGTTTGTCGTAGGTCGGCAAGCGCATGGATTGCGCACGATAGAACTCGGGATTTTGAAACGCGGCCAGACGGAGCAACCTATTGCGGAGAGCGGGCGCGAGGTTTTCCTTGCCGACATAGATTTGGTCTCCGAGGATTACTTCGAGTTTGTCCGGCAGAGGTCCGGCGATGGGCGGCTCTTTTCGCCGGCGGGACGGTGGCGCGGTCCAGGGATTCTCATCATCCTCATCCGCCATGGCCATGCGCACCCCAACAATCCGTCCTTTGGATTCCGCGTTGCGCACAAGAGCCTCGACTTGTGCCCGGCTCATTCGCCGCACCGAGGCCAGGAACGCCCATTGATCGGCGTATGGCTTAAACTGTTCGTCAAGAAAAACCGTGTTGTCACGCTGTCTTGCCTGTTTCTGGAGGGGAAGCGCAATCAGATTTCCGAACCCGCCTTTGGGCAGCGTATCCTGGTTGGGAAACAACCGGTCATAAGAGTGAAAACCAATTTCCGGACGGTGCTCCATGGTTTCCGTAAGAATATGCGAACCAAGTTTGCGCGCCAGGGCGGCAGGGATGGCGTCTTCGAAGAAGAACCAAATGTGGCCACCTTTGCCTGACCGCGAGCGTTCCAGCGCGGCTGGCGCATCGAGCCGCCGGCAGGTTTCAAGGAAAGCTGCCGCATCCGGCTGCCAAGCCTCGCCGTCGAAGTCAACCGCCAGAAAGAAGCAGGTTTCGTCCTGCAACATGGCATAAACACCCATGACGAAATTGAACCCCCGGTCGTCTCGCCCCGAAAGATGCCAGCCAGTCACTTCATCGGTAATTTGAAGAAAGCGGCGGTTTGAACAATCGGCGCATTTGATCCGAGGCTTTTCACAGACCCCACGGATCCATTCATTGGCGCACGCCGGCGCATAACCGGCTTTTCCGGTCTTCCGGCTCTCGAAACGGCGGGGATAAACATCCTCCCTGCCTCGGAAAAGAGATCTAAACAATTCTATTTTGGCAGCGGGCGGGGACTTGTTTGTGACTTCGGAACTTCGATGATCCGAAACGTCCCGTTCCTGCGCCAAGAGCTGCGGTTCGGGGCCGCTGTCTGGGTTAATCGTGTCCACGCGGCCACTATATGACACTCATTCCCGCCGCAACGAGCCTAAACACGGGCCAAACACTCCGCCGCTGGTTTCCAGTCCGATTTTGGTTCCTGAACGAACGTCTTGAGAGCCGGCAGGGTCCCAGCCCAACAGTGCGCGAGTGGGGGTTGCAAGGCGTCCTTCAATTCGGATGGCTCCGGCAGGCGATGTTCCACGGCCAGCGCGCCAGCAAAAGTTTGGATCGCCTCCAACAACGCCAGGCGCGCTTCCTCGCCAAATCCGCCTTCGCCCAGGACCCGGGCCAGCTTGAGTTTGTGGGTCGCGCGTTCGCGGTGGACTTTTGCCCGGGCCTTTTCTTCGGCGGAAAGGGCTGCGGACCCGCCATTGTCCTGGCCCGGAAACAACTGGCGGGCGGCGCGGGCGGTTTTGCTGATGACACCCGCGGCGATCAGGCGCTGGATGGTTTCATCGGTTGCGCGGTCAATCACCTCCAATTGCACCGGTGCCAGCGGGTCGGCTTTGCCTGGTCCGAACAAATCTGAATGGAGTGAATTCAATTTTTCACGCCAGTTCGCTGCCTCCCGGTCCACAACCACAACCAGCACGGAATGCGGGCCGGATTGCGGAAAGGTTTCCTCACAACGAACCAGCGCGCCGTTGATACGCTCGGCGGCAAGTTGGACAAAAGCCAGCGCCCGGTCGGCGGGCAACTGGGACTTCAAATCCGGGGGGCGTGAACCGGCGGCGAGGTGGGGCGGGGCAACGAGTTGTTGCAGCCGTTCCGCCATCGCCTGGCGGCCGCTACGCAACTTGATTTCCTTCACCTCACCCGGTTTGTCGAGGACGCTCGCCGCCACGCTTTGCTTGAGTGCCAGCGTTTCAAGCATCCGGTGCTCGATGGTGTTTTCGGAAATGAGGTTGATGACCGTGACGGGTTTGGTTTGGTGCTTTCGCCAGGCGCGGGCGATGCGTTGTTCCAGCTTTGCGGGATTCCATGGCAGGTCACAGTTGATGACGACACTGGCAATTCTGGAGGTTGAGGCCGGTCGCGCCCGAGTCGGTGCTGAGAAATACGCGGCACTTCGGATCATCCTTGAAGGCGTTGATCTCGGCGCGGCGGCGTTGCTGCGGGACGCTGCCCGTGTGCCAGGCATGACCCAGGTTGCGCCGGTCGCAAAGATCGCGAACGAGTTCGAGCATGCGTTCCCATTCGGAGAAGATGATGACCTTGGCGTCATTTTCCACGCATTCGTCCAGCAGCTTCTCCAGTTCGGCGAGCTTGGGGCAGGTGCGGTCTTCCGGATCAAGGATGTAATTGGTGTCACAAATCATCCGCATCATGGCCAGTTCGCGCTGGAGTTTGTCCTGCTCCTGCTGGGTGAGCGGGCGGCGCAAGGCGACGTTGACCAGTTTGAGCACCTGTTGCTCGTGCGCGGCATAGTTCTGCTTTTGCAGCTCGCCCAACTGGACGAAGTGATTGCGGTCCGTGCTTTCCGGCAGTTCGGTTTCCACTTCGGCCTTGCGGCGGCGGAGCATGAAGGGCTTGATGCGCTCATGCAGCACGTCGAGGTTGCGGCAGCCGACGGGCCGCCCGCGCTCGTCCAATTCGTAAAAATCGCGGTTGAAACGGAACAGCGGACCCAGCGACGGCGGGATTGAGGAAGTCCATCAGCGAATGCAGCTCGTCAATGCGGTTCTCGATGGGCGTGCCGGTGAGGACAAACGCATAACGACTGCGGAGGCGCTTGACGGCCTGCGCGGTCTTGGTGCTCCAATTCTTGATCCGCTGCGCTTCGTCGAGCACGACAATGTCCGGCACAAGACGCGCGTTCACATCGAGCGCGTCGGCCACCATCTGTTCGTAGTTGACGATGGTGAAGAACGGCACGGCCGGATCGGTGTCATAACACTGGAGGCGTCGGATTTTTCCGCCGAAGACAAGTTGTAAATCCAAGCCGGTGAATTTTCGAATCTGCTCCTCCCACTCCGTTTTGAGCGAAGCGGGGGTGACCACCAGCACCCGGTACGCCTTTCCCAGACGGCGCAGCAGCGCGCAGGCGGCAATCGCCTGAATGGTCTTGCCGAGGCCCATTTCATCGGCGAGCAGCGCGCGTTCGGTGAAGGCGAGGTGCAACATGCCTTCGCGCTGGTAGGGAAACAGCGGCACGTTCGTTTCTTGCGCGGGCCATTCGCCCTGCTGGACCTTGACCTCGTATTCGTGGCGAAGCTGCCGGCGCTCGCTGGCGCGACGTCGGTTTTCCAGCCACGGCTCGATTTCCTGTGAAAGGCGGATTTGCGGAAGAGAAGTGGTGTGCAACTGGCGCAACGCGTTTAGCGCGATTTCTCCCGACACGTCGGAATTGAGCAGGCGGCCTTCGGCATCGAACCACTTGCTGACTGATTGGGGCAGTTTACTTTTGCCATCCAGCACGCACAAAGTGTCTGCCCCAGGATCAACCACCACCTCGATGCGGTTTGAGCCTGCCGTGCGAGCGGATTTGAAGAGTTGTTTGTGCCGCGCCTGAAGATAAAGCGTGACCGCTTCGACGTGCTTGCAGAAGCCCAGGCCGTTTGTGCGGAAATCCACACAGTCGCAAACTGACTGGTGTGTATTCAGCCCGCGAATTTCAACCGAATACGTCAGGCCGCTCGCGGACTTGACGCGAAAATTAGAGAAGATGGGATGCCGCGGATCGGTGTTCGTGATGGCAAACACTTCCTCACGGGCGCGCTGGCGGCGTTTGTTGATTTCGTCCGTGTCGGTCGTGCGCCAGTCGTGGGTCGGCGGCAGCTTGAGTTTCTGGTTCGACTTGGATGAATTTGTCATGGAGGTATAAGGAGCGCGATTCGACCCGGTTCGTCAATGACCAGTTCTTCACATCCATCAGACCGAATGACTCGCCAAGTGAACTGTAAACTCTCCGCTACGATGGGAATGAAGTTTCTTTGCCAAAAAACTTGCACGATTGGGCGGTTTTCGTGTAAGAAATATATGCAAGTTTTTCTTACAGGATTAAACTGCATATGACCGTGCAAACCATTGATAAAAGTATAGTTAGCAGAATCTACGGCAGCGGCAGGGGTGCAGTGTTCACCCCAACCCAATTTCTCGACTTGGGAGGACGGCGTGCCGTGGACGTGGTTTTGCATCGGCTGGTCAAGGCAGGAACGATTCGCCGGCTGACCCGGGGGTTATATGACTACCCGAAGCAGCATCCAACCTACGGCGTGATGTTTCCCAGCCCGCAGGTCGTGGCCAAAGTCCTGGCTGGAAAAGACACGACACGATTTCAACCGTCTGGCGCTTATGCGGCGAATCTGCTTGGCCTGTCCGACCAGGTGCCGGCAAAAATTGTTTTCCTGACCGACGGACGGGCAAGGCGGGTGAAAATCGGCCGTTCGGAAATAATCCTCAAACGGACATCGCCGCGAAACATGGCAACCGCCGGGAGATTGAGCGGACTGGTCATTCAGGCGCTGCGCTACATGGGAAAGAAGCACGTGGACGACCGGGCGATTTCCCGGATGAAAAACAAAATGGCGGAGGCGGATATCAAGTCATTGTTGAAGGACTTGATCTACGCTCCGGCGTGGATCGGTGACATAATGCGGCGTCTGGCGAAGAAGCCCTGAACGAACATGGACGCATTTGCACAAGCGAGTGTGGAAAATCGTAGGCTGGCTTTTGAACAGGCAGCGTCGAAAAGACAATTGAGTCCGCAAATTGTCGAAAAGGACTTCTGGGTTTGCTGGACGCTGAAACAGTTGTTCACGTTGCAGACAATCGGGGAACATCTCATTTTCAAGGGAGGCACGTCGCTGTCGAAAGTTTTCAAGGTCATCGAGCGGTTTTCCGAGGACATTGACGTTTCGATTGACCGGGGCTTCCTGGGATTCGGTGGCGACAACGAACCGGAGGCCGGGAGCAGCAACAAGGAGAAACAGCGGCGGATTGATGCGCTGCGGGTCGCTTGCCAGCAGAAGATCGCGAACGAACTGCAACCGGCACTGGAGGCGGTCATTCGATCCAAGGTGCGTGGCGGTGAGGCGTGGTCGCTGCGCGCCGACGCAACCGACCCGGACGGTCAAACCTTGCTTTTCGACTATCCCTCGGCGTGGCCTGCGGTCGGAGTCGCGTATGTGCGCCAAACCGTGAAGATCGAAATGGGCGCGCGGGCGGACCACTGGCCGTGTGAGGCAAAGTCAGTCGCGCCGTATGTTGCCGAGGAATTTCCCCATGTATTTCGGGAAACCAGTTGTGCCGTGAAGGTGCTGTCCGTCGAACGAACTTTTTGGGAGAAGGCAACCATCCTGCACGCGGAATTTCATCGTCCGTCAGACAAAGCGATGCCCGACCGGTTCTCGCGGCACTACTGTGACTTCTACGAGTTGATTCACAGAGGCGTCGCAACGTCAGCAGCGCAGCGGCTGGATTTGCTGGAGCGTGTTGCGCAGCACAAAAGTCTGTTCTTCAAATCATCGTGGGCCAAATACGGCGAGGCGACAAAAGGGAGTCTCAAAATTTATCCGCCGGATCATCGCATCAACGTTCTGCGCGAAGACTGCGCGCGGATGCAAGAAATGTTCTTCGGCGAGCCGCCGGAGTTCAACACCATGATGGCGGCATTGAAAGAGTGGGAAACGCAATTTAACCGGATTTAGGCTGCCCTGTTTGGTGGTCGGGTAAGGGAGCGGCGTTACCGCCACTCCCTCCCCTCAGAACCGGACGTGAGACTTTCGCCTCATCCGGCTCAAGCCGCAACAAAGCCCCGCGGGAGCGGAGCCGGTTTCACGACGGTTTAATCCCGGCTTGCTGGCGGGTGATGCCGAACTTCTTCTGGAACGCACGTTCCGCGAGGTAGTCCTGCCACTGCGGGTCGAACGGATTGGCGTTCTTCCGGATTTTGACATGACGCCGTATTTTGGTTTCGCCCGCATACACCAAGCGCAACCAAACGGGTTTGCCGTCCGGGGTTTGCTTTTCCGTCTTGGCCGCAAACGTCCAAGCTCGATTGCGCAGGGCTGGGAAGCAGTGCTTCTTCACCCAATCGCGTGATTTCTTGGGGTGTCTGCGTCTGGCCCACTGCCAGAGTGCCCGCCAGATTTCATGGTCCACCCGGTCGAACGTCTCCTTGGCCGCGCAGTGTTGATGGTAGTTGGCCCAGCCACGAATGACAGGGTTCAACAGGCCAATCAACAATGTTTGGCTGACGGATTGGTTCGCATCAATCAGTCCACGGACTTTCTCCATCATCGCGTGCGTGTTTTTCTTCGACGGTTTCACCAAGGGCTTGCCGTCGTATTTACGGAGGTTTTGTCCGAGGAAGTCGAACCCCTCGTCAATATGCGTGATGCGGGTCTTGTCGGCGGAGAGCGCAAGCCCTCGTTCCTTCAAGAACTGCTCCACCAAGGGACGAACTTCATTTTCCAGCAACTCCTTCGAGTCGCCGGTGATGATGAAGTCGTCCGCATACCGAACAAGATTAACCTTGGGTCGCCAGATTTTGCCATCCTTCCACTTCTCCCTGGGGAAGTGTTCTGACAGCCGTTTCTCCAGTCCGTCCAAGGTCAGGTTCGCCAACGTGGGCGAGATGATGCCGCCTTGCGGCGTGCCCGCCTCCGTGGGGAACAGGGTTCGATTTTCGATGTAACCGGCCTTCAACCATTTCTGAAGCACAACCTTGTCCGTGAGGACATGTTGCAACATCCATTCGTGGCTGATGTGGTCGAAGCAGCCTTTGATGTCGCCCTCCAGCACCCACTGCGGCGAACATGCCCGGCACAGTACGTTAAAGCACTGTTGGAGCGCGTCGGCAGTGGATCGTTTCGGTCGGAAGCCATAGGAGTTGGGATCAGCGGCGGTCTCCGCGATGGGTTCCAGCAGCCGTTGCAAGGTTTTCACCTTGCCCCAGCGGCCTTCCCGTGTTGCCTTTACGATACGTGCTTGCAGCCTCCTGACTTGGCGTTCACACTTGGGCCAATCTACCTGATCCCAGCGCGCCGCCTTGCCAGAGGATGCACACATGGATGAATCCACGTTCATTTGCGATTTCCTCCTGAGAAGGTTCTGCCTGCTATCTCGTCACGAACGACCCGCTGGAAGTCTGCCCGTTTGCACGGTGGAGTAACGTTGCAACTCCTATCCGTTCCGTTATCGAACGGCGTTGGCTTTTTCCAGCATCCTCTGCCCGCCATGCCGTCAGCGTCCCTTGCGGATACGCCTGCCTCTTCCCAGAGGCGGCATGTCGGGTTTATGATGTTTGGTTGCGATGACATGGATGAATTAGCCCCTGCCTCTACACCGGCAGCCGGTTTTGTCCGTGTGCTCCGCTTACACGGTCGGAGCACGCTGGCTGCGTTGCCGTTTGGCTTGAGCCTGTCAGCGTCTTTGGCTCGCTGTATCTTACGATGCCTCTGGCAGTTCACCTGAGTTGGGCATTTCATCCAGCCTTGTCTCTCCGACCGCGTTGACGCTCGCAGTCGCGGAAACCACCTCACGGCAGCTTCTTCATCTTGACGATGGAGAGAGGTTGTCTCGGCAGCTTCCGACCCGACCGTTGCCAGTCGCGCCGGTGCCGATAGGCTACGGCGGACGGAACCGCAGGTTCGGCTTACGATTTTACTTCTCATATCGAACCATCATCGCCACCACTTCATCTCGCACATGTATGTGATACACAAAATGCAGGGAAGTCCTTGGACTCGCCGTATTGTGGCAAGTGGCCGCGTGTGTCCTGGAGTGGAATCAATTTCCTCGTTGGTCCTTTGGCGACGAATGAGAGTTGATCAGGTTAAATGAAGATGATGCGATGCGTGTTCAGGCCCACTGAATCTTCAGACCGCATGAGTTGCTCACAGAGATTGTGACTTCGACGTGAAAATCCTAAGATGCGGCTTGACTCTCCCCTTGGTGGAGGGCTGAAACCAAATGCAATATGAAAACTTCATACAGCATCGGCGAGTTCTCGCAGGTCACGGGGTTATCAATCAAGACGCTGCGGTTTTACCACGAAAAGGGGATTCTCGTCCCAAGTTCTGTGGACGAGACAACGGGCTATCGCTTTTATGACGCGAGCAAGATTGAGAAGGCGCGTGTTATCAGGCGACTGCGCCAAATGGAGTTCTCCATTGAGGACATTGCCGCAGTGTTGGGCGAGTGCACCGATGAGGCGGACATTTTGAATTACTTGGAACGGCAAAAGAACACGTTGCAACAGCGGATTCAGGAAGACCGTGACATCGTGCGTTCGTTGACCGAAATAATATCAAACGAAAAGGCAGCGAAACAGTTGCTCGACGGCGGCAACTTTGCCGTTGAAGAAAAGACAATTGAACCGGCGCTCGTCGCGGGCATCCGCATGAAAGGCAAATATAGCGACTGCGGCAAAATCTTTGGACAACTTGGCAAAGTGATTGGGCGATACATTTCCGGCAAGGCGCTGTGCCTCTATTACGATGGCGAATATCGCGATGGCGATGCAGACTTCGAACCGTGCTTTCCGATTCGCAAAGAGATTTCTGCGGAAGGTATTTCAGTTCGCACACTGCCGGGCGGTCGCTGCCTCACGCTAATTCATAGGGGAGCTTACGACCAGCTTGGTCGCAGCTACGCGAAGATTTTGCGGCGTGCGGACGAAATGAAGCTGCAAATCTCTTTGCCAACGCGCGAGGTTTACGTCAAAGGACCGGGTATCATTTTCAAGGGTAACCCGAAAAACTATCTCACAGAGATTCAATTGCCGGTCGCCAGCTAAAATCAACGCCACCGATCCATGAAAAGATTCTTCCGCCTCGTTCTGTTCGGTTTCCTCTCGTGGCTTGTGACGTTCACCGCCTCTGTCTGCCTGTTCGCGCTGAAAAAGAACGATGAACACCTGTTTGAAGTGCTGATGGGATGCGTGCTTACGACCTGCACTGTCGGATTCGCCGCGCTTTACTTCTGCAAAATCAAAGCAGATTTTTTCCGCGAAGGTGTGCTGCTCGGCGCAGCTTTTCTGGCGTGCAACATCCTTTTCGACCTGCCGATGTTTTCATTTGGGCCGATGCACATGACCTTGGCTCGCTATTTCAAAGATATTGGAATAGCCTATTTGAGCATGCCGATTGTTGCTATCGGCGTCGGTTATATTTTGCAACGAGCGCAAAGCACTTTCTGTAAAGTTTAAGCGCGGGACGCCACACATGAGCTACAAACGAAAATCATGGCAGGAGAAACTGGCGGACAGCAAAGGTTTTCCCAAAGTCTGCAAAATTGACACCGGTAAAAGCAAGCGCTGGGGTGATGGCACAGTTGTGATTCCCGCACCGAGAGAAGTGGACGCGCTGATGAAGCGAGTGCCGAAAGGCAAACTCACCACTATTGACAATCTGCGCCGCACGCTCGCGCAACAACATGGTGCAACCATCGCGTGTCCAATCACGACAGGAATTTTTGCATGGATTTCCGCTCACGCCGCTGAAGAGGCCCGATCTGGTGGTGAAAAGAATATCACGCCATACTGGCGCACGCTAAAATCCAAAGGCGAATTGAACCCGAAATATCCCGGCGGCGTTGATGGATTGAAGCGAAAGCTTATTGCCGAAGGCCACAAAGTCTTTCAAAAGGGAAAACGCTTTTTCGTGGCAGATTATCAACCGCGACTCGCACAGCTTGAATGATTTTTGTCGGATTATTTATTCTTCGATGTGGAGGAGTTTTGTTGATGGTTGAAATGTCGCCCCGTCTATGCGCCGCTCAGGCAATTGCACAGGGAAGGCGAACGTTGCCGACTTGGTTGCGTTGTTTTTGCGCGTCAACGTAAAGCCAATACTACTGCTTCACGGCATCATGTTGGCGGCGGTGCTGACATTGGGAGAGCTGATGGGTTGCGCGGCGTGGCTGTGGTTAGCGGTTCGCTGGCATTGGGTGGTGTTCGTGGTGATGCTGGTGTTGTCCCGTTTGCTCGCGCGCGGCATTCTTGGGCTCGTGCAGTCTTGAGTTCAGTTTGATTTTTCGCGCTTTGCTTTTTTCACGCCCCCCGCTTGATGCCGATGAGAAGGCTCGGGCCGCCAATGACAGGCAGCAAAGATTTTTTCCATTCGCGTAATAATCTCACTTCGCGTTGCGACTAATCAATTAAAGGTCCGAACCGGACGGAAAGACAACACTTATGAAAACACTTGAATCAATCGAATCGCAATCAACGTCCCGCCTGTCGCTGTGCCTTTGGAGGCCCTGTCTGATGCGCGCACTTCTGCCAGCCTTGGCAGTGTGCGCGACGGCGGCTTTTTTTACCGGGGTTGCGCGGGGACAAGATACAAATCGTTCCACGAAAGTCGCGAACCAACTCGTCGCGCTAATCAATGCTGGCGACTACGCGGGCATCCAGACGAATTTCAACCGGCAAATGGCGGCGGCGTTGCCGCTGGACAAATCAACCGATTTCTTCGCCGGTTTGACACGACAGTATGGTAAAATCCAGAAGCTCGGCGAGCCCCAATTGGTTGATGGGTGGACGGTTTTCCCCGCGACGTTTGAAAAGGGCGCGCTCAACATGCAAATCGCACTGGAAGGTCGGCGCGAACTGGTTGCCGGGCTGATGTTCAAGCCGCAGAAGAAGCAGGCGCTACCGACACAGGTGGATCGCTATGCGCAGGCGGCCGATCAGGTCATGGAACTGGTCAACGCGGGCAACTACGCTGGTCTTCATGCGAAATTTACCATGGAGATGGCGGCGGCGTTGCCATTGGACAAGGCGGGCGAGTTCTTCAAGGACGTGAAGCAGCAGGTGGGAAAATTCCGGAAGCTCGGCAAACCCAAGCTGGTCGGCGAGGGAGCGGTCATCGTCACGGAGTGTGAAAAAGGCTCGCTCGACATGCAACTCGCGCTGGATGGCGCAGGAAAGATTTCCGGGCTGTCCTTTACGCCGCGCGCGGCGCAGTGAACTCTTGCGAGAACGGGGTCGAATAAATTTTTCCGCGCGGTAATAATCCTCCCCGCCGCCGCGACTAATCAATAAAGGTTCACGATTGAATTCGACGCCCGCTCACGAAAGCAAGTTCTTGGAACTGGTAAATGAGAATCGCGACCGGATTCTCCGGGTCTGTCGCGTCTATGCGTGGAACGCCGCTGACCAGGACGATTTGTATCAGGAAATCCTGTGTCAAATCTGGCGCGGCCTGCCGGCCCTGAAGGAAAACAAATTCGCCAACACCTGGCTTTATCGCGTGGCCATCAACACCGCCATCTCATTTGTTCGCAAACGGGCCTCGCGACTCGACCGCATCGTTCACTTCGAGCACGCCGATCTCACGCGCACGATTGAATCGCGGCAGACCACGGAAGAAACAACAGACGACCGCATGGCGAGCCTTTACAACGCCATCTACCAACTGAACCCGATCGAAAAGGCGCTCGTCACGCTTTTCCTGGAAGACCTCACCTACGAACAAATCGCGGAAGCCACGGGCATAAATGCCAACAACGTCGGGGTGATGTTGCATCGCGCAAAGAAGAAACTCTCCAGTCTTATGACCGAGGAGGCGTCCACATGAACGACGACGATCTGAAAAAACTCTGGCAGCAGCAACCGCTGCGAAAACCGGACGTGTCGCCGGAGCAACTCATCTCCGCCATGCATAAGCAAACGAGCCAGTTGCGCCGCACTCTGGACGCGCGCGACATCTGCGAACTCGTGGCCTGCGCTTTGGTGATGATCATTTTCGGAATTTTTTATTTCACCGTCTATCGCACGGCGATTTCGCGTCTCGGCGATTTGATTGTCATCGGAGGTCCGGTTTTCATCGCTTGGAAAATTATTTACACGCGCCGCAAAACTCCGCCCGCATCGCCGGGCGCAACCGTCGTCGAATCTTTGCAGGCGGAGTTGAACGCCGTGCGCGCGCAGTCGCGACTGCTGGGATCGGTGCTGTGGTGGTATTTGATGCCATTGGGGGTCGGCGTATTACTCTGTTCTTGGGGAAGTGGTAGCGGCCTGGCTGGCAACATCGGCTACACCATCTTCGTAATTGCCTTAAACGTCTTCGTCTATTGGCTGAACCAGCGGGCGCGGGACAAACAACTTCTCCCCGTCGAGGCGCAATTGGAATCGCTGATCCGTTCGGCGGAAACCGGCGAGCCGCCGGATGAATCGCGCGTCGCGAATCTGCGCCCAATCGTTCTCTCCATGCAGGCTGACCACGTCAAGCCGGTTGAATTCAATGTCGCCTTTTGGCAGCTCGCCATTTACGGCGTGCCGGGAATTGTCGGCATCTGGTTCTTTTTGACGCTCGCTTTGACCCTGAGCAACACCGCTTGGATGGTCAACGAACCGGTCGTGGAAACGCCCGCGCCGAATGTTCGCATCGAAGAAACCAACCAGACCAACCGTTACTTCGTCGTCACACGAAGGGTTGTTGATCTGGTAAATGCAGGCGATTACGCCGGCGTGCAAAAGCTCTATAACGCGGACATGAGCAAGTTTTTTCCGCTGAAAGAGACAACCAATTTTTACAACGGCCTCGCCGCACGTTACGGCAAGATTGAAAAGTTCGACGGTCCGACCGGCAATGGGTATCGCGGGTGGACCGCGTTCCGGCTGCATTGCCAGCACGGCGAGATGACGATGAGCCTGGCGCTGGACGCGAGACCAAAAAATCTCCGGGATTTATTTTAAGCCCACGCCCATGCATCTCACGGATTTCAAAAATTATGCAACGATCAAAAATTTCAAATCGTTCATCCTGCACCTGTTCAGTTGGAAGCACTTGCTTTGGGGCGTGCCTTTCTTTCTGGGCGGGTTGCTTTATTCTTGGCTCATACAGAAAACCGTCAAGCGGGCCGTGGGGATCAGCACGTTGGGGATTCATTTGAATAAAGGGATGAACCTGATTCTCTGGGACGAAATAAAAGAAGTCCGGCCGTTCAGGTTTCTGAACATTCGCAATCTTTGGTTGATTCAGAGCGTCAGGCGAAAAGACGCGGATGCATTGGAGTCCCCTGGAACGACATTCCGACCTGAAGGCGGCGGTGGAAAACTTTGCCCCGGCAAATCATCCGATCCGCCAATACCTGCCTCTGCTGAAAACTAAACGATCAAAGAAAATATCATGACCAAAGTCATCCTCATCGGAATCGTTGTGATCTCGTTTGGAGCGATTGTGTCCGTTCGTGCGAAAGAGACGAATGGTCCGGCGGTTGAACACGCCGACTCCGTTTCCCAAATGCTCGAAACCATTCGTGCGAAACACAACCTGCCCGCGCTGGCCGCCGCCGTGGTCGTGGATGGAAAAGTTGTCGCAACGAACGCAGTGGGGTTCCGTAAAAACGGCGGCGTGGAAAAAGTCACGGCAGACGACCGGTTCCATTTGGGTTCAGTCACGAAATCCATGACGGCCACGGTTGCGGCGATGCTGGTCGAGCAGGGGAAACTTTCCTGGACGACGACCATCGGCGAAACCTTTCCCGAATTGAAAAGTGAAATGCATCCCGACTATCTGGCTGTCACTTTGGAACAGCTTTTATCCCAACGCGGCGGTGCTCCAGGCAAACCGCCCGCTGATTTATGGAGCGAGCCTGGACGGCGGTCGGCACAGCGGCGGAGCAGCGACTGGCTTTTGCCCTTGTCGTAACCGGCAGTGTAGGCTTTATCGGATTGCTTCTTCGCGGCGAAGTGGAGTGCTTCACTCAAGATGACTCCACCCGCCGCGCCAGCGGCGGTGGCGAGAGGATCGCCGTTGGAAAGCTCGTGGCCGAGATATGCGCCGCCCGCCCCAAGAGCGGTGTCACTAATGGGACACGTAGTGGCGCAGCCGGTGAAAACGCAGACAGCGAGGACGGCAAGCAGGATGTTGGATGCGTAGATTTTCAGTGTGTGTTTCATAAGCGTTAATGGATGTTGGATTCTTTTTCGGTCGAACGATTGGCGTGATGGATGATGCCTTCGACGATGCTCTTGCTCTGGCGAAGCTCGCGGGCGCGGCGGTCGAAGTGCTCGCCGCTCGAACTGGAGCAATAGAGCATTTCCGCTGACGAGACATTGTGGACCGTGCCGCATAAATTTCGCGTCGCGTCAGTGTGGAAGTAAGTGAACGGCGAATACTTCTGGCCGGTTTGATGGTCGGGCAACGGATAATTCATGATGGCGTGCTGCGTCACTTCTGGCAGCGCGATGCCCTTGCCCATGTCATCGAGATCAGCGCGGTCGTTTTGCCGCATGATGAAAAATTGGCGTGAGTTGCCGAACACGGCCGAGCGGATGCGGGACTGTTTGAACCGCGCGTATTGCTGGATGATGGAAATATTCCAGCAGTTGAATTGTCGTAGCTGCGCGTAGGACTCCTGAACGATTTCTTGTCCACCTGGGATGTCGAGGAAGCGCGCGACTTCCTCATAGACGTTCCGCTTCGGCACTGCGCGAGGCAACGTCATGATGTGCTTGCGGGCGTGATTGGTGATGAGGAAGCCTGCAGCGGCTTTCAGTTCCTTCGCGGACTCCGGGATGTAGCCGAGTTCAAAATGAGCAATCTTGCCGGTGAGCGAAAGATTGCTTGTGCCGTCAAACAGACAGCCGTAATTGCCGTCCCGACAACACGGTAGGATAAGCGTGGCAATTTCCATGATTTGATCTCGCTCCGCGCCCATCGGATCGAGCATCATCAATTCCTGGAGCATCCGATGGGTCGGAAATTCTTCGGGCGTGAACGTGGCGAATGCCAGGTTGCGGTCTTCCTTGCTGGTCTTTGGGTCTTTGAGAAATTTAAGCGCGGCAGCTTCGTCGAATTGGCGCAGATAGTTCTCGGCCTCGTCGGGGTGGCTCGCCTTCCAGTCGCGGAAGTCCGCAAAGGTTTCGAGGCTAGTTGCGCCGGGCGGCATTTTCTCGGCGCGAAATTGTTGAAGCGCGAGCGCGTGCCGTGCGATGTCGAGCAACTGGTCGTGGCGCTTCTTTTGCCAGTCCTGAAACGCATCCTCGTAAAGCAGGTTCACATAACGAACATCAAATGATGAGAATTGATGACGCTTTAAGTGGTCGGGTAAGGGAGCGGCGTTGCCGCCACTCCCTCCCCTCAGAACCGGACGTGAGACTTTCGCCTCATCCGGCTCAAGCCGCAACAAAGCCCCGCGGGAGCGGAGCCGGTTTCACGACGGTTTAATCCCGGCTTGCTGGCGGGTGATGCCGAACTTCTTCTGGAACGCACGTTCCGCGAGGTAGTCCTGCCACTGCGGGTCGAACGGATTGGCGTTCTTCCGGATTTTGACATGACGCCGTATTTTGGTTTCGCCCGCATACACCAAGCGCAACCAAACGGGTTTGCCGTCCGGGGTTTGCTTTTCCGTCTTGGCCGCAAACGTCCAAGCTCGATTGCGCAGGGCTGGGAAGCAGTGCTTCTTCACCCAATCGCGTGATTTCTTGGGGTGTCTGCGTCTGGCCCACTGCCAGAGTGCCCGCCAGATTTCATGGTCCACCCGGTCGAACGTCTCCTTGGCCGCGCAGTGTTGATGGTAGTTGGCCCAGCCACGAATGACAGGGTTCAACAGGCCAATCAACAATGTTTGGCTGACGGATTGGTTCGCATCAATCAGTCCACGGACTTTCTCCATCATCGCGTGCGTGTTTTTCTTCGACGGTTTCACCAAGGGCTTGCCGTCGTATTTACGGAGGTTTTGTCCGAGGAAGTCGAACCCCTCGTCAATATGCGTGATGCGGGTCTTGTCGGCGGAGAGCGCAAGCCCTCGTTCCTTCAAGAACTGCTCCACCAAGGGACGAACTTCATTTTCCAGCAACTCCTTCGAGTCGCCGGTGATGATGAAGTCGTCCGCATACCGAACAAGATTAACCTTGGGTCGCCAGATTTTGCCATCCTTCCACTTCTCCCTGGGGAAGTGTTCTGACAGCCGTTTCTCCAGTCCGTCCAAGGTCAGGTTCGCCAACGTGGGCGAGATGATGCCGCCTTGCGGCGTGCCCGCCTCCGTGGGGAACAGGGTTCGATTTTCGATGTAACCGGCCTTCAACCATTTCTGAAGCACAACCTTGTCCGTGAGGACATGTTGCAACATCCATTCGTGGCTGATGTGGTCGAAGCAGCCTTTGATGTCGCCCTCCAGCACCCACTGCGGCGAACATGCCCGGCACAGTACGTTAAAGCACTGTTGGAGCGCGTCGGCAGTGGATCGTTTCGGTCGGAAGCCATAGGAGTTGGGATCAGCGGCGGTCTCCGCGATGGGTTCCAGTGCCAGCAGATACAACGCCTGCATGGCGCGGTCTTTCATCGTGGGGATGCCCAGCGGTCTTAATTTCCCATTGGCTTTCGGGATATGGACGCGGCGCAATGGCAGCGGTCTGTATCCACGACGTTGCAACGACCCGATGGCCTTGAGTCTGGCCGCCGGAGTTGTCCAGCTTACGCTGTCCACTCCCGGCGTTCGCCTGCCTTGATTTTCCGTCACCCGTTTCACGGCCAAGGCTCTGCCGGAAAACGAGCAGGTCAGCAGTCGTTGCAAGGTTTTCACCTTGCCCCAGCGGCCTTCCCGTGTTGCCTTTACGATACGTGCTTGCAGCCTCCTGACTTGGCGTTCACATTGGGGCCAGTCCACCTGATCCCAGCGCGCCGCCTTGCCAGAGGATGCACACATGGATGAATCCACGTTCATTTGCTTTTCCTCTTGTGAAGGTTCTACGAGTTCTCTCGTAACGATTGACCAATGCTGGAAGTCAGCCCGCTTGCGCGGCGGAGTTGAGACCGCAACTCCTATCCATCCGATTACAGGACGGCCTTGGCTTTTTCCAGCGTTCCTCTGCCCGCCACCCCCGCAGCACACCTTGCGGCGTGCCTGCCTCGATGAGGCGGAATGTCGGGTTTACCATGTTCCTCTCAAACAGCGATGGATGATTTAGCCCCTGCCTGCTACACCGGCAGTCGTGATGTCCATGTGCCCGCATACTGAAGACGGGCAGCCTGACTGCGTACCATTTTGGTTGGAGCCTGTCAGCGTCTTTGGCTCGTTACACTTGACGATGCTTCCGGCAGTTCACATGTGTTGGACCTGTCATCCAGTCTAGCCCTCCGACCGCCTTGACGCTGGCAGTCACGGAGATGTCCTCGCGGTCATCTCCACATCCGGATGGGTGAGGTACATTGTCTCGGCAGCTTCCGACCCGACCGTTGCCAGTCGCGCCGGTGCCGATAGACTCTGCGGACGGAACCGCAGGTTTGTTTACGATGTGTCCATAACAAACAACTGTTCAAGCGACCTCATGTCGCATCCAGTGAAAGTGCCAGTGAACGGGTGATGAATGTGTAATTGTTGAGTAGTTGGTTGGTATTGGGTGCGTAATGCCGAGTTCTTGACAAACGCGCGAAAACACCTGATTCTATTGGCGTTCGTTAGTTATGAGGCTGTTCGCCTCTGGTGGTGGGGTGGTAATTGCGGAGTAGTGAGTTTTGGAAAAAACTGACACTCCTGTTCGATTCCGACCTCCGCCTTAAAACCTTCAGCTTTTGCAATTTGCCTCTCTATCACCTCCAGTCAAAGCTCCAGTAAAAAGATACTAAAGGTGTAGTGAGACGGTAGTGACGGTGTCCGTGCCGTCTGCGCACGAATTGTCTTGAAAAGCGGCGAACCTTTTGTCATTATTGGCCTTGTTGAGAACGAGATGGGATTGAGGGACTTGTGTCAGAAATGAGGTGTCAATCGGGACGTTCAATCCCGGCCATTGGCTCCAGTTCCAACGTTGAGTGCTGGTTACCGACCAGGACCAGAATTTTGAAATTCGGGCTAACGACAGCAATGGAGACCGTCACATTATCTCCGCTCCAATCAAAAAGGTTGCTTTTAATATTATTATTTCCAAAAGACAAACCAACGAACCCCCGCGAGAAATAGGGTTTAAGGCCATTGCAGGAGAACATCAAAAAGCCTCTCGAATTGCTGAAAAATGAGTTTTTGCATTTTTCAATCTTTCATGCGCGAGACTCCTGTTCGGAAAAGGCATCGCTTTTAAAGAATCCTTACGCCGCCAGGTAATGTTTGCCAGTCCGCGCCAAATCGGACGGCATGAATCCGCCGGGCGGATGTCCGCCGCGCCTTTTGCTTGGCGTTATGAAACTAGCAAATCTTTACCGTCTCAATGCAAAGCAGTTTGCCGAGCTTGTCAATTTTGCGGGCAATATGGCCGACGCCGACGGCGCAATGGTGCGCCGGGCCGTGCGCGTTCCAATCGTTCACAAATTTTCGCGCGCCGATTGAAAACTTGTAACGGCTATTCGTGTTGCCGATCTCCAGAATCGGGCCGGGCACGGATTCTCCTTCCGCGGTCAGCAGCTTGAGCTTGCCGTCTTTCGTTTCCACAACAGAAAGCAATGTAACTGGACCACGTTTCACGGACATTTCCACCGACAGCCCTCTGCCTCCTTTGCCATGATAAACTTTTAGTGGACGCACTTTGGTCTTGCCTTCCGCTATCTTGATGTGGCCCGGCCCATCGTGTCCCATCAGCACCACGTCATCCGTAAAATCCATCGCATAGTACTCCGTAAATGAACCGCCGGCGCCAAAGGCGTCCATGATTTTCATCGCTTGCGCGTTTTTTACTTCATACTCACCAGCGACAGGGATTCCGCGAGCCGTCAAAAGTGAATTGCCCAGGATGATTGAGCTGATGACCTCCTCGTTTTCGGCGTTGCCGGTGCCCATGTAATAATAGGCGAGCGAGCCAAGGTCGTGTTCTTTCGCCAAACGGTCGAGCGCCACGGAAGTTTTTGCGGCGCGTTCCAATTCGGACTGCGAACAGTCGTTTTGCACATCGAATACCTTTTTGAAATGCGCCACGCGTTCTCTGATCTGTTTTGCATTCACCTCCCGGCGCATCGCCGCGAGTTCGTCCACTTCCAATATTTCCATGTGGCCGCCGAAGGTGGCGCATTGCAGGGTCGTATCGGAATAAATGTCCAGCATTCCGCCGTAATAATGTCCCATCAAACCCAGCCGGTTGTGAAACATCGTATGCGCCACGCGCGCGGCTTCTATCCACGCGTCCACTTCATTCCAACACTGCGGATCGTCGTGCAGCATCCCGGTGACTTGGTGGAAATCAATCCGGGCACGGCTGAAGACATTCGCGATTTCCGGCACGGGACAAGCGCCACAATGAGCCAGCCACTCGCCAGTCATCGCAGTGCGGTCACCCATCGCATTGAATTTGGCGTAATCAATCGCTGCTTCGGGCGCGACGTTCAGAATAATGACGGGAACTTTTGCGCGCTGCACCACCGGCAACACGGTCGAAGACAAGGCATAAGTCGTGACATGCAGGAAGATCACATCTATGTCCGCCGCTCGGAACCGATGACCGGCTTCAAGCGCCTTCACCGGATTGTCAATCAGGCCAAGATTCACAATTTCGACGCCGGGACGCGCGAGCTTTTTCTCCACCACGCGCAGATAATTTTCAAGACGTGATTTCAATCCTTTAAATTGGGGCCAATACGCATCAAGCCCAATTCCCAAAAGTCCGATTTTAGTGGTATTCGTCATACTAGATTGATGTGCTGACGCCTTGAATGCAATCAAGGGCTGGGCAAGCCGGCATTATCTCTGCCCGTTTCATTGCTAATTGTGGAGGCATTATGAGAAGATTTTCAGATTTTCAATCTTCCGACAAACTTATATTTGCCCGATTCCAGGTGAAAACCGCGTATTTTCCCTCCGTCCCCAGGGACGTGACTCCCGCGGCATTTTGGAGGTCATTGCCGCTTTCGGTCACGCTGCTCGCCTCGCTGGTTGGCACAGCAGGTTGATGACGTGGCCGTGTGCCTCATTTGCCGGCGCCGTTTCCGTCTTTCGCCTATTTCGCGGTTAAAATGCCTTTTGCCGTCTGTCTCCCTAAATTTCTGCAGGTTCCATCTGCCTGTTTTTATCGGCGTTCATCTGCATTTCTTTGCGGCCTTTGCGACCCTCGCGTGAGAACGTGTTTTTCCCCATTCAAATTCGCGTTCCTTCGCGCCAATTCGCGTGAAAGCTTTTCTCTTTAAAGCCTTCGTTGTCATTGTTTTCTTCTGTTAAAGTTTATCCGTGTCCATCAGTGTTCATCCGTGGTTAAATCCGGTCTTCGTCCTTTCCCTCTGTCGCAGTTTCAGCCTTCATCCTTCATCCTTGATTTGTCGCCTTTTCATCCACTCTTTCATCAGCGTCAAAGTTTCGCTTGCGGCAAAATGACGCCCTGACTACTTTCGCGGCACTGCGATGAAACGCCTTTTCACCGCCCTTGCTGTCCTTGCAATTTCCTGTTGTTGCCGGGCGCAAGTGCCGGATACAAATGTTCTCTATTTGACCGCCGGCTGGAAAATTCAATCGGCCGCAAAATTGACCCGAATTGAAAGAGAAATCGCCCTCGCGCCTCCCCGACAGCACACTCTCGAGGATTGGAAAAAACACGCCAACGGTGCGGCGATTTCATCAAGACGTTTCCCCGCAGCCGACTGGTATTCTGCATCGGTCCCCTCCACGGTGCTGGCGGCATTGGTCAACGACGGCGTTTACCGCGACATTTTTTTCGGGACCAACCTGGCAAAAATTCCCCGGGCGCCGTTCACGAACGCATGGTGGTTCCGTGACCAAATTTACCTGACCAGGAGCCAGTCCCGCCAAAATGCCGACTTGATTTTCGAGGGCATCAATTATCGCGCCAATATCTGGCTCAACGGCGCGCAAATCGCCTCCACAAATGACATTTTTGGCTCGTTCCGCATTTTCAAGCTCGAGGTCGGCGGCCTGCTCAAACCCGGGCGCAACGTCCTGGCCGTGGAAATTTTTCCGCCACAACCCGGAGATTTCACGATGGGTTTTGTGGACTGGAACCCGCAACCACCGGACCTTGAAATGGGTCTTTGGCGTCCGGTCAAACTGCATTTCTACAAATCCGTCGCGCTCGACAATGTATTCGTCGAGAGCAAAATTGACCATGCAAACTGGCAAGGCGCCGCGCTGACCATTCACGCCGAACTTAAAAATCAGACGGACCACGACGTTGACGCCCGGGTGTCCGGCGAAATCGGCGACGTTTCTTTCAGCCAGGATTTCACACTGCGCGCCGACGAAGACCGCGCGGTGAAATTGACGCCGGAACAAAACCCGCAATTGAATTTCCAGCATGCGCAATTGTGGTGGCCGTGGGAACTGGGCGAGCCGCATCTTTATCCCCTGAATCTGACGGTTTCCATTGACGGCGATGTTTCCGATTCCACAGCAAACGCGGTTTGGCATTCGCGAAGTGCGCGATTACATCAGCCCTGAGGGTTATCGCGGCTACAGTGTGAACGGGAAAAAGATTCTCCTTCGCGGCGGTGGCTGGGCGGATGAATTGTTGTTGCGCGAGAATAAAACAAATCTGGAGGCCCAAATTCATTACGCGAAAGCCATGAACCTGAACACCATTCGCCTTGAGGGCATCTGGGGCAGCAGCCAGCGCCTCTATGACCTGGCGGACGAAAACGGCCTCTTCGTCATGGCCGGTTTCAGTTGCCAATGGGAATGGAAGGATTACCTCGGCAAGAGTTGCGACGAATTCGGCGGTTTTAAATCCAACGCTGACATGGCGCTCGCGACCAATTATCTGTGCGACCAGGTTTTGTGGCTGCGAAATCATCCCGGCATTTTGATGTGGGTCGTGGGCAGCGACAAATTGCCGCGCCCGGAACTGGAAAGAAAATATGACGCCCTTCTCGCGCAAATTGATCCCACGCGCCCCGTGCTGAAAACCTGTGGCGACGATTCCAGCGAAGTCAGCGGGCCTTCCGGCGTGAAAATGAACGGCCCTTACGATTATGTCACGCCGGATTATTGGTATCTCGACACCAAAAACGGCGGCGCTTTTGGTTTCAATACCGAAAGCGGCCCCGGCCCCGAACCGCCGCCGCTGGAATCGTTGCAACGGATGATTCCCGCGCAGGACCTTTGGCCGATCGGCGCAGTTTGGAATTTTCACTGTGGCCGCCACGAATTCGCGCAGATGACACGCTATTTGACCGCCTTCCAAAATCGTTACGGCCGGGTTTCCAGCGCCGGCGAATTTGCCTTCAAATCCCAGGCGGCAAATTACGAAGGCATTCGGGCGATGTACGAGGCCTTCGCCGCCAATCTGCCCCGCACCACCGGCATTATCCAATGGATGCTCAATCCATCCTGGCCGAAAATTTACTGGCAGCTTTACGATGACTATCTCGTGCCCGGCGGCGCGTTCTTTGGCGCGAAGAAAGGCGCCGCGCCCGTTGCCGTCATTTATAACTACGGCGACCAGGGCGTTTACCTCGTCAACCAAACCGGAAAAGATTTTGGCAACTGTCGGACGACCGTCAGGGTTTACGATTTGAACTCAAAAAAAATCCTCGAACAAACCGTGACGAACCGCAGCCTGGCCTATGGCTCGCGGAAAATTTTCGACCTTTCGCGTCTCCAGCCGCAAACGCCCGTCTATTTCCTTGATTTAAAATCAATCGCCGATTCCGGCCCGCAGGCCGGTGCCAATAATTTTTACTGGCTCTCGACCAAACCCGACGTTCTCGACGAAGACAAAACCGAGTGGTACGTCACGCCCAACAAATCCTTCGCCGATTTCACCGCGCTCAACCAAATGCCCGAAGCCACCGTGCAGGCCCGCGTTCACTTTGGGATGGACAACCCGTCTGCCACGGACGCCCCCGGCGCAAACGCTGAAGTGACTTTGACCAACACCGGCGATTCGATGGCGTTCTTCATCGAGATGCGGATTGTCGGCGGGAAATCACAGCAATCGCTGACGCCGGTTTTCTGGGACGACAATTACATTTCGCTCCCGCCGCACACGGCCAAAACGTTCCACGCGAATTTCCCTGATGGCAGAACGCCGGAACTAAAATTGCGCGGCTGGAATGTGAAATTTGAAAACATTGTCACGGACTCGATGACGAAATTATGATCGCCTCCTTCGATTCCTTGGCGCCATCACCCGCAAACTGAATCGGCTTCGTAAAAAATGATGTGCGCCACACGCCGTAAATAATGCCCGTTGCCAGCCAGCAAAAGCCGACGATAATCGCCCATTTGCCAAGGCTTCCCCAAAGGTACGCGCAAACAAGAAAACCCATCAGCGGCGAAACAAAATTCCAAAACGACTTTCTCTCGCTCCGCGCAAAATAATGCAGAAAGGCCGCCACGTTCACGCCCATGAACGCGAACAGCGCTCCGAAGTTTAGCAACACACATCCAAAACCGTACGCGTCCACGTGTTTAAACTCCTGTATCGCCTTCAGCGACAACGCAGCCACCAGCGTGACAACGCCTATCAGGATTATGTTGTTGCTCGGTATTCGCGTGCGCGGATTGATTGCGCCGAAAAATTTTCGCGGAATCGCGTTGTCGCGTCCCATGCTGTAAAGTAATCGTCCCGCGCCCAGATGCGCGCCCGCGCCGGAGCCGATGGACGCAATCAGCAGCGCGGCATTGACCGTCGTAAAGAGCCACGGACCCGCCGCCTTTCCCGCGACGTACGAAAATGCGTTGTCTTCATCGGGAAAATTTGTGCCCGGCCAGATCAGTTGCGCAAAATAAACCTCCACCGACGCCAGCACGCCGGTAATCACGCACACCAGCACCGTCGCCAGCAAAATATTCCGGCGCGGATTGTGCGCCTCTTCCGACAGCGTGGAAACGCCGTCGAACCCGATGTACGTCAGCACCGCCAGCGCCGCGCCGTTCGAGACATCGTGAAGCGAAAACGTCTGCGGATCATAAAAAGGGCGCGTCCAGTCCGCCACGCCGTGCGGCGGGTCCAGCCACAAATAACGCGCCGCCGCCCCAAGAAACAAAACAATGACTACGCTCAGGCCGACGGTAATGATTCCATTGGTCCGCGCGCTGGCCTCGATGCCGCGCAGGTTCATCAGCGTGAAAAGAACCGTGAAGAAAACGATGAACAACGCGTTGATACAAATCGCTTCCGGGTGATTTGAAATTTGCGGCAGAAATGTCATCGCCGCCCCGGCAATCCAAATCACGCAGATAATCGGATTCATCACGTAGTCGAATATGATGCTCCAGCCGACGAAGTAACCAAGCGCCGGATGAATTTCGCGGCTCACGTAAGCATACGCCGAGCCGGCATTCGGATAGGCATTGGCCATGCGACCGTAACTGATCGCCGTAAACAGCATCGCCACCATGCCGATGAGGATGGCCATGACCACGTGCCCCTTTCCCGCCACGGCCGCCGCGCCGAACAACGGCATGGGCGCGGTGGGTTGGATGAGAATGATGCCGTAAATGATGAGCGCCGAAAGCCCCAAAGCGCGCTTCAAGCCGGGTTGCGGTAAGCCGGAATCGGTTGGCATGCGCCGTCTCTTTATGCGAAGCACGAAGCCAAGTCAATGGCCGCGTATTCTCTGCCGTGATGGCCCGCTTGGTCTTGAATACCGGCTTGGGTCATTTGCCGCCGCGTCTGACGGCGGAGCAGGCGGCCTGGTGATCAATTGCCAGTCGCATGATATGCCGATTCTGGTGGCGACGCGCCTGCTCAAGCCGCTGGGCAATCCGCCACCGCACAGCGTCAAATATTTTGCCGTCTGTTTCCCTAAATTTCTGCTGGTTCCATCTGCCAGTTTTTCATCCCCGTCCGTCATTCCCGCCCCGGCATTCCGCCCGCCATCCTGCCCGGCGTAGCCTGGCGACGGCGGAAGCCGCGCGAAGCGCGCATCTTTTCTTCGGCCACTGTTTTCATTGAGACGGTTTAGCGCGGCATTTTACCCGGCTATTTTACGCTGTTTCATGTTATTTCATCCAATTTTACGCCACCCCGATTTTACCATCTTTTACGCTGTTTTCGGGTTCCAATTCCACTCGCCCGTGCCCCCACCAATCGGTTAATCTCCCTCCCTCGTCGCGGAAAACTTTTGCGCTCGCGGCCTTTTTGCGGCTACTTTGGACGTTTACGTGATGACCAGCACACAAATCCGCCAGTCGTTCCTCGATTTTTTCAAATCGAAGCAGCATACCATCGTGCCCTCTTCGAGCCTGATGCCCGATTCGCCGAACCTCCTGTTCACGAACGCAGGGATGAACCAGTTTGTGCCGATCTTTCTCGGACAATCCCCATGTCCCTACACACCCGGCCGCGCCGCCGATACCCAAAAATGCATCCGCGCCGGCGGCAAGCACAACGATTTGGACGACGTCGGACTGGACACCTATCATCACACGTTTTTTGAGATGCTCGGCAACTGGAGCTTCGGCGATTATTTCAAAAAAGAAGCCATCGCCTGGGCATGGGAGACTCGTGGTCGAAAACTGGAAATTCCCCCCAGCGCGGCTTTATGCCACGGTTTATGCGCCTGACAAATCAAAAAACGAACCGAGCGAATTCGATCAGGAAGCCTGGGAACATTGGGCGGAGAAATTCCGGTCCGTGGGACTTGACCCCAAGGTTCACATCGTGCCTGGCGGCAAGAAGGATAATTTCTGGATGATGGGTGAGACCGGCCCATGCGGGCCATGCTCCGAGTTGCACATGGATTTGACCGCCGACGGCAGTACGCAGGGTTCGCTGGTGAATAAAGGCGATGCCCGTTGCATCGAAATCTGGAACCTCGTCTTTATCCAGTACAACGCCAATCCCGACGGCACATTCTCGCCACTTCCCGCCCGGCACGTGGATACCGGCATGGGTTTCGAGCGCGTCACCAGCATCATCCAGGGCACAAAAGGCTTGAAGGATTTTGCCCACGCGAAAATTTCCAACTACGAGACGGATGTTTTTCGTCCGATTTTTGATGCGTTGGAAAAGATGAGCGGACGGAAGTACGGCTCGACTTTGCCGACTGATGGAGCGACAACAGCCAATCCACAAATCGCAATAGATATCGCCTTTCGCGTGATTGCAGACCATATCCGCACGTTGAGTTTTGCGATTGCCGATGGCATCCAGCCAGGCAATACAGACCGGAACTATGTTCTTCGGCGCATCTTGCGCCGCGCAGTGCGCTATGGCCGCGCCCTTGGTTTCACGGAACCATTTTTTTACAAACTCGTGGACGTTCTCGCCATCACCATGGGCGACATCTTCCCGGAAATCCGCGCCGGGAAAAAGCACGTGCAGGAGGTGGTTCGCTCCGAGGAAGAGGCGTTTAACAAAACGTTGGACCGGGGAATTGAATTATTTGAAGAAGCGGTCGGCGAGTATCGCGTGAAGGCAAATGTCCATCGTGAATCAATGGCAGATCGTCCTCATGCGGCTGATTTGGGACACAGTTCGGCATACGTCCGCGCGGAAGGTGAACCTGAATCCATTCAGGCGATTGATTCAAATGGAAATGTCCTTGGTGGTTTTGCATTCAAACTTTACGACACCTACGGTTTTCCGTTGGATCTCACCGAATTGATGGCGCGCGAACGCGGTTTGACGGTGGACAAGGAGGGCTTTGAGAAATTGATGGAGGAACAGCGCGCCCGCGCCCGCGCCGCGCAAAAAAAAACTGTCATTACCGTCCAGGACGACGTGGATTTGGTCGCCGCGACAAATTTTATTGGTTACGACCGGACGAAGACTTCGTCACGCGTTCTCAAAACGATTCCGCAGCAAAAACGCTGGGCGGTTATTCTGCCCGAGTCGCCGTTCTATGCTGAAATGGGCGGACAGGTCGGAGATACCGGCGTGATTTCCACCGGCGCACATCTTTGGCCGGTTATTGATACAAAAAAAGTCCATTCAACCTGGCTGCATCTCATCGAGACAGATCATCCGCCGACGCCTGGTGCGAACGTTGAACTCGAAGTGGACATCGTGCGCCGCAACGCCATCCAACGCCACCATACGGTCACGCATTTGCTGCACTGGGCCTTGCATGAAGTGGTCAGCAGAGATGCTTCGCAAAAAGGCTCGTTCGTGGGGCCGGACAAACTGACTTTCGACTTCAACAGCGCCCCGCTCACGCACACGCAAGTTACCGACATCGAAAAACTGGTCAATGAACGCATCCTGGAAAATGCAGGCGTTTCCTGGACGGAAGTCCCCTACTCCGATGTGAAATCGCGCAAAGAGGTCATGCAATTTTTCGGCGACAAATACGGCGACGTTGTTCGTGTGGTCCAAATTGGCGGTCATGCTGCCAAACTTGACGGCTATTCAATGGAGCTTTGCGGCGGCACGCACACACGGGCGACGGGCGAAATCGGTTTGTTCCGAATAGTCGGCGAAGGCGCCATTGCTGCGGGCGTGCGGCGAATCGAGGCGGTGGCTGGACTGGAAGCCTATCGCAAGGCGACCGATGAAGTGGCGCTCATCAAGACGCTGGCCGGCCGGGTCAATTCACCGGTCCATGAGCTGGAAAAGAAGATTGAGTCGCTGCTTGAACATCAAAAGGCGCTGGAAAAGCAAATCAAGACGGCGCAGCGGCGCGAGGCCTCGAATGCCGCGAGCGAACTGCTGGAGCGTGTTCATGCGATCGGCGGCATTCCGGCGATTATCCACAATGTGGGCGCCGTGGACGGGGATTTTTTGCAGACGATTGTGGATTCGTTAAAGGGCCGGTTCAAAGGTGTGATCGTTCTCGGCGGAGCAGCGAGCGGAGCGGTTTCATTGGTCGCCGCGGTGACGCCGGAATTCACCGGAAAGATTCAAGCAGGCAAAATCATCCAGCAGATTGCGCCGGTTGTCGGCGGCAAGGGTGGCGGCAAGCCCGACAACGCCCGCGGCGGTGGCAAGGACGCGGGCAGGCTGGACGAGGCCCTGGCCAAAGCAAAAAGCTTGTTGGGATAACTGAAACAATCAACCGAGGCGTTTTCTCAATTCGTTCAATTGATCGGTCAATGCCTCGGGCAAATGATTGCCGAACCTCGCGTAATTGGCCGCCACGTCCTCGATTTCCTTTCTCCAACCAGCCTGGTCAACGGAAGTCAGCGCCTTCATTGCGTCGGCGGAGATGTCCATGCCCGACAGATCCAGCGCGTCCAGCGTGGGCAGATTTCCAATCGCGGTTTTCTGCGCCTTGCCGCCACCTGCGATGCGTTCACAGATCCATTTGAGCACGCGGGAGTTTTTACCGTAGCCGGGCCAGAGAAATTTTCCATCCCCGCCCTTGCGAAACCAGTTGACGAAATAAACTTTCGGCAACTTCGCGCGGTCGGTGCGGTGCGCAAAGGAAAGCCAGTGCGCAAAATAATCTCCCATGTTGTAGCCGCAGAACGGCAGCATGGCGAAGGGGTCGCGGCGCAAAACGCCGGCCTGGCCGAGGGCGGCGGCAGTCGTCTCCGAACCGCACGCCGAACCCATGAAAACGCCGTGCTCCCAATCGAAGGCTTCATTGACCAACGGGATGGTGGTGGGACGGCGTCCGCCGAACAAAATCGCCGAGAGCGGAACGCCCTCCGGTTTCTCCCAATCGGGATCAATCACCGGACATTGCGACGCCGGGGCGGTAAAACGGGAATTGGGATGCGCGCCTTTCCGGCCGCTGGACGGTGTCCACTCGTTCCCCTCCCAATCAATTCCCTTCGCCGGCGGCGGCACGCCCATATCCTCCCACCAGACATCGTTGTCGGGAGTGAGCACCACGTTGGTGAAAATGGTGTTTTTGGCGCAGGCCTTCAGCGCATTTGGATTTGAATACTCGGACGTGCCCGGCGCAACGCCAAAAAAGCCGGTCTCCGGATTCATGGCGTAAAGGCGTCCGTCCTTACCGATGCGAATCCAAGCGATGTCATCGCCCAGCGTCGTGACTTTCCATCCGGGCAAGCTCGGCTGCAACATCGCCAAATTGGTTTTGCCGCAAGCGCTGGGGAATGCCGCCGCGATGTAATTCCTTTTCCCTTCGGGCGAAGTCACGCAGAGAATCAGCATGTGTTCGGCAAGCCAGCCTTCCTTTCGCGCCACCGTCGAGGCAATCCGCAACGCGAGGCACTTTTTACCGAGCAATGCGTTACCGCCGTAGCCGGAACCGTACGACCAGATTGACGGTTCATCGGGGAAATGGACGATGTATTTGTTTTTCGGGTCCGGTTCGCACGGCCAGGAAACGTCTTTTTGTCCGGGCGCAAGCGGCGCACCGACCGAATGCATGGAGGGAATGAAGTTCCCGTCGGCGCCGAGCTTGTCCAAAACGTGTTTCCCCATGCGGGTCATAATCCTCATGTTGACGACGACATACGGCGAATCGGAGAGTTCAATGCCGATTTTACAGATCGGCGAATCCAGCGGCCCCATCGCAAAGGGAATCACGTACATCGTCCGTCCCCTCATGCATCCTTTGAACATGCCGAGCAGATTTTGCTTCATCGCGGCTGGCTCCGCCCAATGATTGGTCGGCCCAACTTCCTCCTGGGTCTTTGCGCAGATGAACGTCCGGTCTTCCACGCGCGCCACGTCGCTGGGATGCGAGCGCGCCAGATAGGAATTGGGGCGCAATGTTTCATTGAGCCGTGTCAACGTGCCGCTCTGGACCATCAATTCGCAGAGCGTTTGGTTTTCCGCGTCCGAGCCGTCGCACCAATGAACTTTATCCGGCTGGCACAAGTCGGTCATGTCTTGGACCCATGAAAGAACTCTCTCGTTTGCAGTTAAAGAATGATTACTTGTCATGTTTTGTATTATTTCTCAAAAAAAATTTCCAATCAAACTACCGGAAGCAGCGGCATTTGAACAGAAAAATTACGTCTCGGGACGTTGGTCCCGAATGTTGAGCGCCGGGACTGCCTGCATTTCCCCTTTTCCATCGCATGATGCGCGCAACTATGCTAAATATTGAACAGATGAAATTCGCGCCTGACAAAACCGCTGCTTCCCCTGACGAGGGCCACGCCTGCCTGGCCCGCTCCGTCGCGGACACGCTGGCCGAGGAATCGGCGCTCGAAGCGGTGACGATTGATTCGGCGCAAAACAAAATTTCGGTCGCCACACTCGGGCGCGCGGACGTGGACCGGTTGACCCGGCGCGTCACGGAGAAGATCCAGGCGGCGCAGAAAAGTCATTCCTGCTCGCTGTTGGATGGAGTGGAAAACTGCTCGACTTGTGATCTGCCCCTGTCGGAAGCCGAGCGACGGCGCATTGTCATCAAGCATCAAGGCGCTGCCACAACCATCGCCCGCGCCACCTGTCCCACTGCGCCGGCATTCTGGCGCTGGCGTGATATTCCGTTGCCCAGGGTGGTCCCGCGCGACGTGGAGTTTCTCGATGAAGCCGAACACATTGATGAGCATATCAATGAATGGAAGGTGCAGTTGGCGGCGGCTATGGTGTGCGGCGTTCTCAGCATGGCCGGGGCATTTTCGCCGGCGCCGCTGAAGATTCTCTTTTATGCCGCCGCGTATCTGGCCGGTGGATTTTATCCCGGAAAAGAGGTCTGGGAACGATTGCAAAAGCGCACGATTGATGTGCATTTTTTAATGATTGCCGTCGCGGTGGGGGCGGCGTGCATCGGGGCCTGGGCCGAAGGCGCCACCTTGCTTTTTCTCTTTTCGCTTTCCGGCGCGCTCGAACATTTTGCCCTCGGCCGCACCCAAAAGGAAATCCGGTCGCTCTTTCGCGACGCCCCTAAATTTGCCACGGCCATCGAACAGGGCCGCGAACGCGAAGTGCGCGTCGAAGCAATTGTTCCGGGCATGCGCTTGCTCATCAAGCCCGGCGCACAATTTCCAGTGGATGGTGAGATTGTCAAAGGCGGAACCGCCGCTGACGAATCCAACCTCACCGGCGAAGCCATCCCCGTAGAAAAGAATGTCGGCGAAACCGTCCTGGCCGGCACCATCAATTTGTGGGGCGCGGTGGAAGTGACCGTCACCCGTCCCGCTGCCGAGAGCGCGCTGCAACGCATCATCAAGCTCATCCGCGAAGCGCAACAACAAAAAGCGCCCGCGCAACAATTTACCGACAAGTTTAGCGGCTATTATACCTATTTTGTATTGGGATTGTCCCTGGTGATGTTCTTCGTCTGGTGGCTGGGATTTCATCTGCCCGCCTTCAAGGCCATTGCCGAATCGCACAGCGCGTTTTACCGCGCCATGACTCTGTTGGTTGTCTCATCGCCATGCGCGTTGGTGCTTTCGATCCCCTCTGCGGTGCTGGCGGCAATCGCCTTTGGCGCGCGGCACGGTATTCTCTTCCGGGGCGGCGCGGCAGTGGAAAAATTAGCCGAGGTCAGTGTTGTAGCACTGGACAAAACCGGCACCTTGACGACCGGCGACTTGCGCGTCGAAAAAATTGAGAGCATTCCGCCCGGGCACGAGACCGAAATCGCGCGGCTGGCCTATTCACTCGAAAAGCTGTCCACTCATCCGTTGGCGCGCGCCGTCACCCTCTACGGCAAACAGCAACGGTTGCAGCCCATTGATCTCAAACATTTTGAGTCCGTCACCGGCCAGGGGTTGCGCGCGCATGGCGATGGAAAAGTCTGTCTGCTGGGCCGTCGCGAATGGATTGCCGCTACCGGACAAGACAACGTCATGGCAACGATTGCCGAGGCGGGCCCCGGTTTCTCTGAAATCTGGGTGGCCTCCGGCGATTTGTTGGGCCGCGTTTTGTTGCGCGATGATATCCGCCCGCAGGCGCGCAACGTCATCGTCGAATTGCGACGGGAGAAACTGCGCAGCGTGGTATTGACGGGCGACCGGAATACCGCCGCCGAGCATTTGCGCGAGCGACTGCATCTGGATGACGTGCGGGCCGGATTGAAGCCGGAGGAAAAAGTGGCGGCCATCCGCGAATTAAGCAAGCGGGCAAAAGTCGCGATGGTCGGCGACGGCGTGAACGATGCTCCGAGCCTGGCCGCTGCGTACATCGGTGTGGCAATGGGCGCGCGCGGCGCGGACGCGGCGCTGGAGCAGGCGGACGTGGTGCTGATGCACGACAAGCTGGAAAATTTCCTGGCCGCTTTCCGCCTCAGCCGGCGCGCGCGAAAAATCATCCGCGCCAACCTCGTAATTTCACTCGGCACCGTCCTGGTGCTCGTCTCCTTTGCCATGCTCGGAAAAATTCCTCTGACGCTGGGCGTGGTCGGCCACGAAGGCAGCACAGTCGTGGTGGTGATGAACAGTTTGCGGCTGCTGTTCGGACAAAACCAAATGAGTCCGACGGATTGATTTTCAATTCCGGAGACTTTGGCCAATTTTAACATGAATCCAAAATTCATGCGCGAAGCCATCCGGCTGGCGCGCCAAAAAATGCGTCGCAACGAGGGTGGCCCCTTCGGCGCCGTCGTCGTCCGAAAGGGCAAAATCGTCGGGCGCGGCTGGAACCGCGTGACCTCAGCCAATGATCCGACGGCGCACGCGGAAGTGTCGGCAATTCGCGACGCCTGCCGGAAGTTAAAAACGTTCCATTTGGACGGTTGCGAGATTTATGCCAGCTGCGAACCGTGCCCGATGTGCCTGGCGGCGATATACTGGGCGCGGATCGGCAAAATTTTTTACGCCAATACGCGCCGGGACGCCGCCCGGATCCGTTTCCATGACGATTTGATTTACCGCGAAATCAGCCTGCCGGTTCCGCGTCGCGAGATTCCGATGAAGCAATTGCTTCGTTCCGAGGCGTTGAAAGTGTTTGCCGAATGGGAATCCAAACCGGACAAGATTTGCTATTGATTAGCCTCCTGCGTCGAAATGGCGATGCTTTTGAAAAAGATGGGGATCTGCAATAAAATAGTTCGGCGATACCAGGACGATGATTTTATATCAGTGGTCTTGCTGTTCACTGAAACCGTGCGGCATGTGAACATCCGGGACTATTCTGCCGAACAGGTCGCTGTTTGGGCGCCCGGCCGTCCTGACTGGAATTGCTGGCGCGAGCGGGTTGCCGGCCTCGCTATTTGGGTGGCAGAGTCGGACGGTCGAGTTATCGGATTTTGCGGTTTAGGCGCCGACGGCCACGTTGATTTGCTTTATGTGGATTATCGCTTCCAGCGACAGGGGGTGGCTCGTTGTTTATATCAGCACCTGGAGGCGGAAGCGCGTCGCCGCGGCATTCGACGATTGTTCACCGAGGCGAGCATCACCGCGCGCCCTTTTTTTGAGAGTGTCGGATTTGGGATTCTTCGCGCGCAGAGAGTTGAGTTCCGTGGCGTCATTTTTCAGAATTACGCGATGGAAAAGTCCATACACGATGCCGGCTCAGCCGACCGTGGATCAACTTCAGAAAAACCGGTAATATAGTCACGAACTTTTTCTTTTACGACGCAAATGTTGTGTGTTACAAGAACCCTATGCGGATAATGTTCTCGTGTGTTTTAGGCCTCTGGCTCTGCGGGTTGCTCGCCGCTGGCGCGGAAAACCTGCAATTGAACGATGGCACCACGATCAGCGGCGATGTCGTCTCCTACACAGACAATGGCATGATAATACGGCGGGACGATGATTCATACACCGACCGCCTCCCCTGGCTGAAGTTCTCGCAAGCCAGCCTCAAACAACTTGCCCAAGACCCAAAAATCGCCCCTTTCGTCCTACCTTTTATTGAGCCGCCCCCCTCGCCGATTGTCTCACAAAAACAGCAAATCATAGTAACGGAACCGGCGCGATTGCAGTATTTCGCCTCGGCATCGCTTTTCGGCGGTTTGTTCTCGTCTCCCGTGACGCTCCTGGTTCTGCTGCTCATTTATGCAGGAAACCTTTTGGCGGCTTATGAAGTGGCGATTTTCCGGTACCGGCCCGTTGGCCTCGTCGTCGGCACATCGGCGGTGCTCCCAATTATTGGACCGGCCATTTTCCTCTCGATGATACCGCCTCCCGTTGAAGCCCCAGTTGAGGAAGGGCCGTTGCAGGCTGATGGGTCCCCTGCCCCGCCTGCCCCTGCGCCCGAACCGCATCATTTTACTGTGCCGCACATGACGGCCCCGCAAGCAGTCGCTCCGGCGGCAGCCCCGGCGGCTGCAGAGCCACAGGAGGAAATCCATATTGTCGCCGGCGGTTTTTCCGGTGAACCTCCACCCCCGCCCGAGACCAAGACGGAAATTTTTCAACGCGGCCAGTTTATGTTCAACCGCCGTTTCTTCGAAACGAAATTCGCCGGCTTCTTCGGCATCATTCGCTCAGAAGCCGACCGGGGAAAAGTCTTGATGGTAAAAATTCCGGCGACGCTTCTCACTGTCGAGCGCATCTCGCGCATCTCCGCCAATGATGTCCATTTCGAGGTGGTCCAGGGCGGACAACGCCAGGAAATCATGGTGCCGTTCGCGGACATCCAACAAATTCAACTCAAACACACCGCTTGAAATACCGGACAATTTTGATGTTTGGCGCGCCCGGCTCGGGCAAAGGCACTCATGGGCGCGCCTTGGGGGCCATTCCCAACTTTTTTCATTGCGCCTGCGGCGACGTGTTCCGCAGCCTCCGCCCGGAGACTGAACTCGGAAAAATTTTTCTCCAATACTCAAGCCAGGGGCAACTGGTGCCGGATAAGCCGACGATTGAATTGTGGCAGCGGGCCATCGAAAACAGCATACGCGCCGGACACTTTCACCCCGAAGCCGACACGCTGGTGCTGGACGGCATTCCGCGCAATTTGGACCAGGCGCAAATGTTGAAGGATACGCTCAATGTCGTCGCTGTTTTTTTTCTTACCTCGGCCAAACGCGAGAATCTCGTGGCGCGGATGCAACGCCGCGCGTTGAAAGATAATCGCCTGGATGACGCAAACCTGGACGTGATTCGCGAGCGTCTCATCACCTACGAAAAGGAAACCAAGCCGGTGTTGAGTTTTTACGGAAAAGAACTCGTCCATCGCATCAACACCGACGGCGAGCCGGTGGAAACGTTTTTTGCCGTTCTCAAACACGTCGTCAGGCTCCGCTAGCCCAATGAAAATCGTTTTCATGGGCACGGCCGAATTGTCCCGACCCAGTCTAGAAAAACTCGCTCGCGATCCGCTCTTCCAAATCGCCGCCGTTGTCACCCGGCCGGACCGGCCAAAAGGCCGAGACCTGAAATTGCAACCGTCTCCGGTTAAGACCCTGGCGGAGGAATTGCACCTGCCTGTCCTGCAACCGGCCTCCGCGCGCGACGAAAAATTCATCTCCGATTTGCGCGGCCTGAAACCGGATCTGATTGTGGTCGTGGCTTACGGGCAAATCCTGCCGCAGGCAATCCTGGATTTGCCCAAGCACGGCTGCCTGAACGTCCACACCTCTTTATTGCCGAAATACCGCGGGGCCTCGCCGATCCAGTCGGCCATTCTTAATGGTGAAACCGAAACCGGCGTGACCATCATGAGAATGGATGCCGGCCTGGACACCGGCCCGATTTTGTCCCAACGCGCCGCGCCGATATTGCCGGAAGACAATTCGCAAACGCTGCACAACCGGCTGGCCCTGCTAGGCGCGGAACTTCTGGCCGAATCCATTCCAAACTACATTGCCGGGAAAATTTCAGCACGCCCGCAGCCGTCGGAAGGCGCCAGCTATGCAGCGAAAATAAAAAAAGAAGACGGCCGGATTAATTGGAGCGAATCGGCGGAGAAGAACCTGAACCATCTGCGCGCTTTCACCCCCTGGCCGGGCGCGTTCACTTCGTTAAAGACGGATTCAAAAACATTGCTGTTAAAAATTTGGAACGCCGAAATCATGGAGCAGTCCGGCCAAGCAGGCGACATTCTTCAGGCAGACAAAAACGGGATTGTCGTGGCGTGCGGCAAGAGAGCGTTGCGAGTTTCGGAATTGCAGTTGGAAGGCGGGCGGCGGATGAGCGCGCAGGAATTTTTGGCAGGCCATACCATTAGCGCCGGTTCGCATTTTTTAAATTGAGTAAAAGATCGCGCGTCGACATTTATGCGCTCGATCATCCCTAAATGATTAATTCCAAAATCCTAATGGCTAAGCCCAGAATGACAAATTTCCGGCATGGCTTCGTCATTAGTCATTTAGCCATTCCGCCAGCCCGTGTGGCTAGGCAATGACCGCCCCGCTTTTGACGCCGGTGTGCCGAATGTCCTGCGCCTCGCAAAGATAAACGACGTCTTCGGCAACATTGGTGGCGTGGTCGGCAATTCTCTCGAGGCTTTTGGAGGCAACCATCCAATGCAGGCAGCGGCCAATGGCGCCGGGATTTTCCACCATGTGTTGAGCCAATATGTTGTGAATCTGTTTGTTGAGAGCGTCCACCTCTTTATCACGAGGAATGATGGCGCGCGCGGCCACCGAGTCGCGGTTCACAAACGCATCCAGCGCTTTTTTGAGCATATCCAGCGCCAAACCAGCAATGCGCGGCAAATCCAAATTCAACTTTATCGGCGGTTCCAGGGAAAGGTCCCGGGCACGCTTGGCGATTTTTGCGGCCTCATCGCCAATCCGTTCCAGGTCCTGCGAAATCTTCATGGCCACAGTGACCAGCCTCAAATTGGTGGCGAGCGGCGCCTTGGTCAAAAGTTGGATGACCAAATCGTCAATCTCCACTTCAAAATGGTCAATGACGCGGTCCTCATCCTTGACGCGTTGGGCGAGGGCATTGTCGCGTTGCACGAGCGCCTCCACCGCGCGATTGACAGCGGTTTCCGCATAGCTGGCCATCGTCAGCAGCCTTTGCCTCAATTCGTCCAATCCAGCTTCAAAAGAGTTCTCCATAAGCCTGTTCAACTTTAACTCAACCAAACCTGCCTGTCACATAATCTTCCGTGCGTTTTTGCGATGGGCTGGTGAAAATTTTTGCCGTCGGGCCAAATTCCACCAACTCTCCCAGATAAAAAAAAGCCGTGAAATCCGAAATGCGCGCCGCCTGCTGCATATTATGGGTGACGATGACGATGGTGTAATTTTTCTTCAATTCACGCACGAGGTCCTCGATTTTTGACGTGGCCAGCGGGTCGAGCGCGGAAGCCGGCTCGTCCATCAGCAGCACTTCCGGCTGCACCGCCAGCGCGCGAGCAATGCACAGTCGCTGCTGCTGGCCGCCTGAGAGACTGATCGCCGGCGCATGCAAACGGTCCTTGACTTCATCCCACAACGCGGCCATGCGCAACGATTCTTCCGTGCGCGCGGCCAGGAACTTCTTTTCCCGCGCCCCGTTAAGCCGCAGGCCCACCGTGACGTTTTCGGAAATCGTCATGGTGGGAAACGGGTTGGATTTTTGAAAGACCATCCCGACGCGGCGGCGGACCATCACCGGCTCGATCCCGCGCGCGTAGATATCGTCGCCGAACAGCCGGATGTCCCCGGTCATCCGCGCCTCGGGCACCAACTCATGCATGCGATTGAGCGCCCGTAGAAAGGTGGACTTGCCGCAACCGCTGGGGCCGATGATGGCGGTGACCGCTTTGGCGGCAACGTCCAGAGAGACATCTTTGAGCACGTGATTTCCGCCGAAATAAATTGAAAGATTGCGGACGGTGAGGGCGGTATTTTCCGGTGTATTCGCGGTGGCCATGGGATTCAAATTTTCTGTTGAAAACGGTCGCGCGTTAAAAAGCGGACGCCGATGTTAATAAACAAAACGAGCAGCAGCAACACGAGCGCGCCCGCCCACGCCTGCCGGTGCCAGTCGTCATAGGGGGAAATGGCATAATTGTAAATCTGCAACGGAATCGCGGCAATGGGTTCCTTGAGACTGTGTGCCCATCCAAGATTCCCGAATGCAGTGAACAACAAGGGGGCGGTTTCGCCCGCAACCCGCGCCAGCGCCAGCAAAACGCCCGTGACAATTCCCTTGAGCGCCGTGCGCACCACGATTTGGACGATGGTTCGCCATTTGGAAATGCCGAGCGCGAGCGAGGCCTCCCGATAACCGCCCGGCACCAGTTGCAACACCTCTTCCGTCGTCCGCATCACCAGCGGAATCATCATTAAACCGAGCACCACCCCGCCGGCCAGCGCCGACGACCCGTGCATCGGCACAACCATCAAACCATAGACTACGACGCCCCAGGTGATGGACGGCACGCCGTTCAAAATGTCGGCCGCGAAACGGATCCACCAATTGAACTTTGTCCCGCCGTATTCCGAAAGATAAATGCCGCCAAGCACGCCTATGGGGACGCCGACCAGGGCGGCCTGGCCGATTAAGACAAACGTGCCGACGATGGCATTGGCCATGCCGCCGCCCTGTTCACCCAGCGCCTTTGGCAACTGGGTGAAGAAGGCTACATTGATGGAACTGAATCCTTCCTTGACCAAATGGTAGAACACGAGCAGCAACGGCGTGACGACGAGAATCGCGCAAAGGAACGTGACCGCTTCCGTGAGCCAGTTCTTGAATTTGCGCCAGTTATGGTTCGGAGCAGTCATGTCAATGTTGCGGTTTGACGCTGGGACCGGCGAACGTCTTCAAAAGTAATTGCGCCAGCACATTCACCAGCAGCGTCACCCCGAGCAGCACAAGTCCCAGCTCAAACAACGCGCTGTAAAACAAATTGCCGACCGCCTCGGTGAATTGATTGGCAATCCAACTGGCCAGTGTGCTGCTGGGTTTGAACAACGACACCACCACTTGCGGCGCATTGCCAATCACCATCGTGACGGCCATTGTCTCGCCCAGCGCCCGGCCCAACCCCAGAATCACCGCGCCAAACAAACCCCGTTTGGCGTAACTCAACACCGCGATTCGCGTCACTTCCCAACGCGTGGCGCCCAGCGCGAAAGCCGCCTCCCGTTGCAGACCGGGTACGGACCGCAAAATCTCCCGCGAGACCGAGGTAATGATCGGCACAATCATAATGGCAAGAATGATTCCTGCGGCCAACATGCTGGGACCGTAATCCTGCCCTTGAAAAATCGGAAGAAAACCGAATGCCGCCCGCAGCGCCGGGAAAAGATGAGCATGCAGCCAGGGCAGCATCACGAACAATCCCCAAAAACCGAGAATGACACTGGGGATGGCGGCAAGCAACTCAATAAACATGATGAGCGGCTGCCGCAACCAAAGTGGCGCCAATTCCGTCAGATACACCGCCGTGGCAATGCTGATGGGCACGGCAATCACCAACGCAATGACCGATGAAACGATTGTGCCGATGATGAACGGCAACGCGCCATAGATATCGTTGACGGGGTCCCAATCGCTGCTGGCCAGGAAATGCCAGCCGAATTTATGGATTGCCGGCATTGAACCGCGCGCCAGTTCATAACCAATAATCGCAATCAAAACAAAAACGGAGAGCGCCATGATGAGCGTGAGCCATTCAAACGCGCGGTCACCCAACGGCGAAGCGCCGGCGCGAAGCCGCGCCGGTCTCTGGGCGACGCTCGGGGCGCCTGCCTTCTGTTCAGTCGCTGTCATTGAATGCAAAAGGACGAAGAGAGGGAGGAACAACGCTCTTCGTCCGGCTCGCGCCAAAAATTTTACGCGGGTGGCGGAGCAAAATCAGTATTTAACGGTCGTCAGCAATTTCAATTCACGTTGCTGCACGGCATCGGGCAGCGGCGCGTAATCGAGCGTGCTCGAAATTTTTTGGCCGTCTGTGATCGCCCATTTCAAAAAATCCACAAGTTTTTGGCCCAGGACCGGGTCTTTTTGGGTCTGGTAAATCAGCACCCAACTCGGCCCGGCGATGGGGTATGAGTTTGCGCCCGGCGAATTAACCATGGAAAATCTGAAGTCATCCGGAATCTTCGCCGTGGCCAGCGCGGCGCTGACGGATGCCGGCGCGGGCGAAACGAAATTACCCGACGAATTTTTTATGTCAGCGTAGGGAATTTTGCTCTCGTCAGCGTAAGCCAATTCGCCATATCCAATCGCGCCGGAGATTTGTTGGATCTGTCCGGCGACGCCCTCGCTGCCTTTGGCCCCGAGGCCAACGTCGGCAGGCCACTTCACCGATCCGCCCTTGCCCACCTGCCCGGACCAAGCGGGGCTTACATCGCTCAAAAAATCGGTGAAAATAAACGTGGTGCCGCTGCCTTCAGTGCGATGCACCGGAACAATTGCCAGATTCGGCAAACTCACGCCCGGATTGAGCGCCGCAATTTTCGGGTCGTTCCACGTCGTAATATGTCCGAGATAAATGTTCGCCAGCGTATCGCCGTCAAGCCTGAGATGGGGGTTGGCCGGCAGATTATACATGATGGCCACGCCGCCGGCGACGATGGGCAATTGAAGAATCTTCCCCGGCGCCTGTGACATCGCCTCATCCTTCATCGGCACGTCGGAAGCGCCAAAATCCATGGTCTGGTTCAGTAATTGTTTTTGACCACCGCCCGAACCGATGGATTGATAATTGAAGCGGACGTCGGAATGGTCCCGGCCATAAACTTCAAACCACTTGGTAAAAGCCGGATAATCGAATGTGGAACCCGCGCCATTGATGAGCGTTTGCGCCGGAGCATTGGTCGCAGACAGCAAAGCGGCCCCGCCCACAATGGCGAAATGACGCCTGGCCATTACCATCACCACGGACACCGCTCCGACCGCCGACAAAACCGCCAAAATTGTCTTTTTCATTATATTTGAAGCTTCGTTCTGCATCCGGAAAGCCGTTGGCACAATGAAACAACGGCGTTACAGCGCCGCGGCGGAAAGGTTACAATTCCGTGACAAAGCCCCCTTCGGTCGTGGATTTTGAAGGCGCAATCTTCGCAACGAATCAGCCCGCGTTTTCCAGCGGTCTGGCGGAAATTTCCAACATGCGCTCGATCGGCAAACGCGCCCGCTTGATTATTTCCGGCGGCAATTCAATCCGCGGCGCGAGTTTCTTCATGCAATCGCGCACCTTCTCAAGCGTATTCATCTTCATGAACTTGCATTCGCTGCATCGGCAGTTGTCGGTCGGCGCGCGCATCGCGTCGAAAACCGGCGTGCAAATGAATTCCTTGTCCGGACACTCCTTTTGCATCCGGTAAATGATTCCCGATTCCGTCACCACCACAAACTGCTTCGCCGGGTTTGTCTTGCAATAATCAATCATCTTCTCGGTGGATGCCACTGCGTCAGCCAGGGCGCGCACCTCCCGCAGGCTTTCGGGATGGACCACCACCTTTGCCGCCGGAAATTGTTTCCTCAACTTTAACAGGCTGTCGCGGCGAAATTCCACGTGCGCGTAACAATTGCCCTTCCACAACGTCATCGAACGCCCCGTTTGTTCCATCACCCATTGGCCGAGATTCTCATCCGGCACAAACAGCAGGTCCTTGTCCCTGGGAGAGGCGCGGACGATTTTCTCCGCGTTCCCGCTCGTGCAAATCACGTCGCACAACGCCTTTACTGCCGCGCTGCAATTGATGTAGGCGATCGTCCAGAAATTCGGGTTGGTCGCTTGCAATTCCGCCAACTTGTCCGCCGGGCAGCTTTCTTCCAGTGAACAGCCCGCATCCTTGTCCGGCAGCACGACAATTTTGTCGGGGTTCAGAATTTTCGCCGTCTCGGCCATAAAATGCACGCCGCAGAAGACAATCACGTCCGCGCTCGTTTTGGCCGCCTGCTGCGACAGCCCCAGCGAATCGCCGACGTAATCCGCCACGTCCTGGATTTCCGGCACCTGATAATTGTGGGCCAGAATGACGGCGTTGAGCTGTTTTTTGAGCGTAAAAATCTCCCGTGCCAGCGGCTCAAACGAGGTGCGCGGCATGGCTTCTCGGGGATGAATCTGTGCGACAGTCGTCACAACCTAAAATTACCCCTGCCAACCCCACGAGTCAATGAACGTGAAGTCAGACCCTGCTGAAAATTTGCTCCTTGGGAAAACGCACTTTGGGTGCCGCGGCGAATTTGTCCGTCGGCAACCGATAGCCGAGCGTGGCAATGACCGCGCTGGAATATCCCTTCGCTTTGAGGCCAAGGATTTCATCGTATTGCGCGCGGTCGAAACCTTCCATGGGACAGGCGTCAATGCCCATCAGCGCGGCGCTGGTCAGGAGGTTGCCCAGGGCAATGTAGGCCTGGTTGCGCGCCCAGGCGTTTCGCGCGGCTTCATCCACGCTCTTTACGATTCCATCAACGAGCATCCCCCGAAATTGCGCGAGCGCCTCGATGGGAACGCCTCGGACCTTGGATAACTGCCGGATGTGAGCATCCACGTCTCCTTCGTTGAAATTATTCTTTGAAGCGAATAGCACCAGATGAGACGCGTCGGCGATTTGCGCCTGCCCATACGAAGCCGGTTTCAGCTTCGCCCGCACGACGGGGTCGGTCACCACAATGAATTTCCACGGTTGCAATCCACCGCTGCTTGGCGTCAGCAGCAACGCCTCTTCGAGCGTCGCTCACGCCGCGGCGCTGATTTTGCGGTTGGGATCGAATTGCTTCGTCGCGTAACGCCAGTTGAGCTGACCCAGCAGTTGTTTGGAATCAATCGTTGTCATGTTTCTACTTTGGTTGATGTTTTTTAATTTAAATCGAACAACAGGACCTGCGACGGTTTGTTTGCCGCCAGTTCCATATTCTTTTCCTCGCTGACCGCCGCGGCGTCGCCGGCTGAAAGGGTTATGCCGTTCAAAACCGCCTCGCCTTCCGCCACGTGGATCCACGCATGGCGATCATTCGCCAGCGCATGTGCCGTCTTCTGGCCGGGTTCCAGTTTTGCCAGCCACAAATCCGCGTCCTGATGAATGGCAATCGAGCTCTCTCGCCCGGTTTTGCTCGTCATCAGATATAATTGTCCGGTTGGCGCGTCGCGCAGGGTCTTCTCCGCATATTGTGGCTTTAACCCATTGGCGTCGGGCAAAATCCAGATTTGCAGCAGGCGCACCGCTTCATCCTTGGAGGGATTGAATTCGCTGTGGACCACGCCTTTGCCGGCGGACATATATTGCAGGTCGCCTGCGCGGATAACGCTCCCATTTCCCATGGAATCCTTGTGCTCGAGCGCACCGCGAAGAACGTATGTAATGATTTCCATGTCCCGATGCGGATGCGCGCCGAAGCCCGCGCCCGGGAGCACCAGGTCGTCGTTAATCACTCGCAGACTGCGGAAACCCATCCATTGTGGGTCGTAATAGTCCGCAAAACTGAAGGTGTGATAGGTGTCCAGCCAGCCATGTTCAGCGTGGCCCCGTTCGTTTGCTTTTCGAATTGTCATCATGGAACAACGCTACGGCGCGATCCGCATCCTGTGAAATACCATGTTTCTTGCCTCACTATGACTTTTAGCTATAGTGTTCGCCCAGATTGGTGCTGAAGCTTTAGCGGCTAAAAATCCATAATCTTTTAGGGTTTTACCCCACTTGCGCCTTTCTGGGTTTTCACCCAGCTTAACTGATAGGATGATCGAAAGATACGCACTGGCGACTGTAAAGCATGAAAATGAAATAATCCGATTCACATTGGTTATCAATGACCCTTTGAGTTATTTCGTCGAGCAATGCCATGAACCGACAAAACCATTCGTGCAGGCGCAAAAGTTTCAGATTAAACCGGACGAGCTTTCAAAACGCCGGGTCAATGGTATTCCGCTGATTAAACTGGTCGAAAGGAAGTTGGAGGAATTGGCAGAAGCGGCCGATTATAAAAGCGCAGCATGACCCAACTATTTCGCTGAGCCAGCAACAATTTGCGCCCTCGCCATCCTTTTTGTTATGCTCATCAGCGCTAATGGAATTGCGTCACCTCCGCTACTTCATCGCGGCTGCCGAACAGGAAAATGTTTCGCGCGCGGCGCTGAAGTTGCACGTCTCGCAGCCCGGCATCAGCCGGCAAATCCATGACCTGGAAGACGAGCTTGGTTTTCAACTTTTCGAGCGCGGCGCCAAATCGCTCAAGCTGACCAGGGCCGGAAAGGTTTTCCTCACCGAGGCGCGCGCCGTCCTGCAACGGGCCGATGACGCCGTCAAAAACGCCGGCGTGGCGGCGGCCCAAGCCGGCGGCGAACTGCACGTCGGCTACGCGCCGTCGCTTACCGTAAAAATTCTGCCGCAGGCCCTGCGCGTGTTTCAGGAAAAATATCCTAAGGTGCGCGTCGCTTTGCATGATTTGTCCACGGAAGAAATGCTCGCCGGGATCCGCGAAGGAAAGTTGCAGGTGGCTCTCACGGTGCCGCCAAAGGCAAAATTTCTGCGCGATTTGGATTTCACACTGCTGGCTCGGTACACCATGAGCATCGCTGTGGCGCCAAAACATCCGCTCGCCGGATTGAAATCCGTCACGCTGGCCCAACTCGCGGACCAACCGCTCATCGGCTACAGCCGCGATGAATATCCCGATTACCATGCGCATCTCAACAGGATTTTTGAACCGGTCGGCCGCCTCCCGCGGGTCGTGGAAGAACACGACGGCGTCGCCAGTATCATCGCAGCGGTGGAGTCCGGACGCGGTTTCGCCCTGGTGCCGGATTCTTTTGCCTGTATGGTCGGGCCGCGATTGAAAATCATTCCGTTGAATCCGAAGGGCGAGACCATTTCTGTCGGCGCGATCTGGAAAAAAGATTCCTCCACGCCACTGGTCGAAAAATTTGTCACGGCCGCGCGCGGGGAATAAATCAATTGGACACGGAGGCCGATCGGCATAAATTGAAAGGCAATAAGGTTATGAACTACCAACTTCTCGGCAAATCCGGCTTGCGCGTTTCTGAACTTTGCCTCGGCACGATGACCTTCGGCGAAGAATGGGGCTGGGGCGCCAACCAAGACGAATCCAAAGCCGTCTTTGACGCCTTTGTCACTGCCGGCGGCAATTTTTTGGATACCGCCGATGGTTACACCGCCGGTACCAGTGAAAAATACGTCGGCGAATTCATTCACGGCCAACGCGATCAATTCGTCGTGGCCACAAAATTCTCCTTTAACCAGCGCCCGGGCGACCCGAACGCGGGCGGCAACCATCGCAAAAACATGGCGCAGGCGTTGCACGGGTCTCTGAAACGGCTGGGCACCGACCACATTGACCTTTACTGGATGCATGCCTGGGACGAAATGACACCCGTCGAAGAAGTCATGCGCGCATTCGACGATTTTGTGCGCGCCGGCAAGGTTCTTTACATCGGCATTTCCGACGCGCCGGCGTGGTGGGTGGCGCGCGCCAACACGCTGGCCGAACTGCGCGGCTGGACGCAATTCGTCGGTCTGCAGATTGAGTTCAATCTCATCGAGCGCACGCCCGAGCGCGAATTGTTGCCAATGGCCGAAGCGCTCGGCCTCACCGTCACACCCTGGTCGCCACTCGCCGGCGGCTGGCTCACGGGAAAATACGCCGGGAAAGCGAAGGAGGAAAGGCGCCTCGACAAAACGCCGCAATTCGCGCGGCGCACCGAACGAAGTGAAGCCATCGCCAAAACCGTCGTCAAAGTCGCCAAAGCCGCCGGAAAATCTCCCGCGCAGGTCGCCCTGAATTGGCTCCGCGCCCGGCCAAACACCATTCCCATCATTGGTGCGCGCACGCTTTCACAGTTGGAGGACAATTTGCACTGCCTCAAATGGTCGTTGAATACGAAGCAACTGGCTGAATTGGACCAAGTCAGCAAAATTGAGCCGGGTTTCCCCAAGGATTTCCTCGAAAAACCCTTCGTCCGCGATTTCCTCCACGGCGGATTATTTGACCGCATAAAACGGTAACATAAGGAGTCTTGCGCTATTTCCCGGCTTCTTCTAATTTTCGCGCGTTGAAGAGGAACGGACGACCCGAAATTCCGCGGAAGACGATTTATCGTCTTTCGATATATTCGCGTTGCCTGGCACGGCTGGCGGAAAATGGCATTGGCACTGTGAGTAGCGAGGCGCTCGCCAAAGCCGCCGGCGTCAAGCCCACCCAATTGCGCAAGGACCTCGCCTATTTCGGCACCTTTGGCACCCGCGGCCTCGGCTATGAAGTCGCGGACCTTTCAAAAAAAATTTCCGAGGAACTCGGCACCTCGCGTTTGCAACCGGTGATTCTCGTCGGCGTCGGCAACCTCGGCCTGGCGCTCCTCTCGTATCGCGGATTCGAAAAGGAAGGATTTGAAATCGTCGCCGCGTTCGACCTCAATCCCAACCGCGAGCGCGACAAGGAAGTCAAACAGCCGATTTACGGGATGGATGAATTGTCCGCCTTGGTCAAACGGCAAAATATCAAGATGGCCGTCCTCACCGTGCCCGCCTCAGCCGCGCAAGAGGTGACCAACCATCTGATAGAAGCCGGCATCGCCGGCATCCTGAACTTCTCGCCGATTGTCCTTTCGGTGCCGGAAGAAGTGATGGTCAACAACGTCAATCTGGCCATTGAGCTTGAGAACCTGAGCTATTTCACGCAGGAGTAAGCTGTTTCGTTTTGCGGCGGCGCGTGATTTTCTTCGGCGTTTCCACCAGCGGTTCGGGCGTTTCATCCAGATAAAGATACCGGCCGCAATTGCCGCAAAGCTGGATATCATCGCCATGCCGCAAGGTCATGACCGCGCCCAGCGGCACACTCATGTGACATGCCGTGCATGTCTGATGCCGCACGGCGGCCACGCCCTTCTTTCCGCGCGCCACCAGGCGATCGTAATGGCCGAGAATTTGTGGGGGCACCTTGCTGCGCAATTCGGCAAGGCGGGCTTCGGCATTGTCCGGATGGGCTTCGCTGAAGTCAATGGATTGAAGTTCGAGCAAGATTTTAAGGAGTTCTTTCATGGCCTACCTCCATCATCGCAGAACACCGGGAAAGCGCCAAGCACTTACTGTCTTTCTTTTACCCTATTTTGCCGCCTAAAAGAATGCAAGTCACGGATGCGTCAGGATATGCCGCAAATACAAATACATGATCGGCGCGTTGAACAGCAGGCTGTCGAGCAAATCCAGAATGCCGCCAATGCCCGGGAAAAATCTGCCCGAATCCTTCACCCCGGCTTCGCGTTTGAACAGCGATTCAATCAAATCACCCACCACCGCGGTGGAACTCAAAACCACGCCCAAAATGACCGCGTGCATCCAATTCATCCCGAACATCCGATCATGAAAAAAATAAACGAAGAGCAAGCTGGCCGCCGTGGAAAGAACAATCGCCCCCGCAAAGCCTTCCCAGGTCTTGTTCGGGCTGATGCGCGGCACCATTTTGTGTCTGCCGATCAGCGAACCCGTGAGATACGCCCCCATGTCGCTGAATTTGGTCACCAGCACGAAATAAAGCAGGAAAAACTTCCCCTCGACGTTCGGAAAGAAATTTATCTTTTGGACGAAATTCAAGAGCCACGGCACATACATCAAGCCGAACATGGTGACGGCAATGGCAGTAATGCCGGCCGGATTGGTCTTTGACGCCAATTGCCGCACGCAAAGGCCGAGCACGAACAGAATAATGAAGCCGGTTTCAAAGTCGTTTACTCGAGCCGGCGAGCCTTGTGTGCCGATATGGCCGGTAACGTTGAGGAAAGTGCCCACTGTGAGCAGCAAGGCCCCGACTAGGCCGCTCCATTTGAAACAGGCCAGCCCACGTTTTTCGGCCATATCATAAAACTCCGCCAACCCCGCCAGCGCCAGAAAAACGATGATGACGATAAAAACACCGTCGGAGACCAGTTTGCTTTTGGAAAACAGCGCGGTGATGATGACCGTCCACAGCACAACCGTTGTGAGAAAACGGCGAAAAAATACCTTTGCCTTTGACGACGTTGGAGATGGCGCGGCGGACATTCAGCTTCAGTGGTTAATTAGTCAATTTCCTAATGTTTTCAACGTGTTTAAATACCTGGCACGCATGGACGTTGTGACTGCCTATGCAGCAGTCCGAAGGAATCAACGATAAAAACAATAACAAGAGGATTAAGGATGGCAACTTCACATTTATGACAGCGTGGGAAATGATTGTATTACAATGAAAACAGCAACCGTCAGGAAATTGCGAAATCCGGCGAGCCGTTTGTGCGCCTAGCGCCGGTCGCGCCGGAGAAACCACGCAAGTTCGTCAAGCCCGATATTATGGCACAGTTGAAATGTTCCATAAGACATTGATTGTCAATGGCTACGGCAATGGTATCTTGCGACAACATGACCAATCGCCACGACAAAATTCTCTTCTGGGGCTGTTTCATTGCCATCGTCACCACCAGTTACGCATTTATCAGTCGCATGATTTTGTGCGGCGGCCAGTTCGCCACCGACTTCGGCCTCGACAAGGTCACCGTCGGCGAGCTTCAGGGAGCGGGAATCTGGCCCTTTGGCGTAAGCATCATTCTCTTTAGCCTTTTCATTGACCGCATCGGTTACAAGGTGGCAATGTTGTTTTCCTTCACCAGCTATCTGATTTACGCGGCGCTGGCATTCGCGGCTTACCATTCCATTCACGGCGTCAGCGGCGAAGCGCTCGCAGCGGGGCAAAGGCACGGCTACCGACTGCTGTATTGGGGAAGCATCATTTTGGGCCTGGGCAATGGAACGGTCGAAGCGTACGCCAATCCCCTCGTGGCGACGATGTTCCGCGCGGACAAAACAAAATGGCTCAACCGTCTGCATGCCGGCTGGGCCAGTGGCCTGGTTCTGGGCGGCCTGTGTACGATTGCCCTGGCGAACAGGTCAGATTGGCGGCTGACGCTGGGATTGATTCTGATACCGGCATTTATTTACTTTTTTATGTTGGTCGGCTTGAAGTTTCCGAAAAGCGAGCGCGAACAAGCTGGGGTTGGTTACCTCGAAATGCTCAAGGAGCTGGGTGCTTTCGGCGCACTGGTTGGGTTTGGTTTGGTGCTGGCGCAGTTGGGACAGGTCTTTGGCTGGAGTTCCGCGCTGGTCTGGAGTTTGATCGGCGCGGTCGTGGTTTTTTTCGCCGTCGCCACACGTTCCTTCGGCCGTTTTCTTTTGGCATTTCTGATTGTCATTATGATGCCCCAGGCCACCACCGAACTTGGCACCGACGGCTGGATCACGTCGCTGATGCAAACGCCCATGCAGGCGGCCGGACACAACCCGGCGTGGGTGCTGGTCTATACCTCGGCACTCATGGTCATCCTGCGTTTTTGCGCCGGGCCCTTGGTGCATAAGCTGTCGCCGTTGGGACTTCTGGCGGCTTGTTCCGCACTGGCCGCGCTCGGCTTGCTCGCGCTCTCCAAGACCAGCAGCGCGGGACTGGTCACGATTTTTGCCGCCGCGACACTCTACGGGGTGGGCAAAAGTTTTTTCTGGCCGACGATCCTGGGCTTGACCTCCGAACAGTGTCCCAAAGGCGGTGCCCTGACGTTGAACGCCGTGGGCGGCATCGGGATGCTGGCGGTGGGCATTCTCGGCGCGCCGTTCATTGGCTATTTGCAGGAAACCGCCGCAACAAAACAACTGGCGGCCTCCAACCCGGCGCTATATCAGACCGTAACGGCGCAGAAACAATATCTGTTGGGCACTTATCAGGCCATTGACCCGGCAAAAAGCGCCGCGGTCACCGGGGAAAAATCACACGCGGAAATCAGCGCCGCCGTGACTACCGGCCAATTCAACGCCCTCGCCGAAATTGCCCTGCTTCCCGTGTTCACGCTGGTGTGCTACCTTGGCCTGATTGCGTATTTCAAATCCCGGGGCGGCTATCAACCGGTGCGTTTGAGCGAGCCGAAAGAGAGCGCACCCAGGCAAGTTGAAGCAATAGAGACCCTGCCTCCTTAAGGTGGCACGAAAAGGTAACAAATTATTTTGCCAGGTAGTTTAAATAGCCAACCGGGAGAACTTTCCGCTCTGGAATCCGGATTGATTGATCGTTGGCGATGGCGCGGGCGTCGCGCAGGCTCCAGACCAAACCGTCCGCCCAGAACAGTCCATTTACGGTGCCTTGAGCGCGTTGCGGCGGCAGGTAAGCCCATTTTATCATAAGCGACCAGAAAAAGTTTCCGATCCGATACTTCTGCACAATGGGAGCCAGCGAGGCATAATCCGGAAGCCTCTCTGCCGCAGTGATTTTCTTTTCCCCCCAGCCGGAACCACTCGGCCGAAGCCGTTGCCATTCGGTCAGCCAGACCGGCAGATGGTACTTCTGTCCGACTGCCAGGGCATTTGTGATGCCAGCTTCAAATTCCTCCGGCTTTGATGGAAAATTGTCGTGATATTCGATGATGTCCAGACCCAGCGGTATAAACGTCTCGGCGCGCCGGACGCTGGAACTGCCCACGGTCAATGGAACAGTGCCCTGCATGGATTTGGCCGTCTCGAACATGGACTCCGCGAAAGGAATCACCTTTGGATTGTTCCCCGGCTCATTCATCACTTCAATGGCGAGCAGGCGATTATCATTGCGATAATGCTCCATGAACCAATGCACAAAGGAACGCGGTTCATCCCAGCTCGTCTTGTCGTGCGATAACGTGACGCGGTCGCCGGGCGACTGGATATCAAAGGCGTCTGCCGGATTCGTCGCCCACATATTTTCCGGCGTGGGCATCACCCCGTCTTCCTCGAACAAGGAGACGAGCACTCGGATCCCCGAGTCATGGGCGGCGCCGAGCAACTGATCGAAGGAAGTTTGGGAGCGTCCCGGCTCCATCCGCCAGTATTCGTAGCTGACCCAGATACGCAGGGCGTTCAGGTGGATCGCCCGCGCATAACCGAAATCACGGCGGGTTTCGGCCAGGCTGAAATTCTTCCACATTTGCGGCGCGTTAAACGCGCCAGCCGGGATATAGACGGCGCCCCGAATATCTGCCGACGAATGGGTGTCCACAGTCGGAGAAATTTGTCCCCAACAAGCATGGCAGACCAGGCACAGGCTGGCGAATGCGGGCACGGCGGTCAGCCGGTGAAACAACGAATGATATAGGGAAGTCTTGTGCATGGATTTTCGTTGATCTGCGCTCAATCTCATCGCTGCGCTTAAAGATTCCTGACGTCGGCAAACATCTGCGGATTTGTTGTTACCAGACGTTGTTACTGACCCTTTCAGATTCGTAAGTCGCTGATTCTGAAAGTGGTGGAGCCGAGGGGAGTTGAACCCCTGACCTTCTCATTGCGAACGAGACGCTCTACCAACTGAGCTACGACCCCAGCCAACACGAAGAAAGGTTACGGCAAAACCGCGGCAAGGCAAGGCGAAACAGTATTCCACAAAGCCCAAATTTGCGTGACGCCAACGCGTTGGTGCTGTCTAATCTCCAGTGGAAATGCTCGTGGACAATTCATCGCCAGAACAGGCGCCGTCGCCGCCGGATTTGGCGTCCGACGAGTTTGCCGCGGTGTATCAAACACACAGCCGCGAAATCTATTATATAACGCTGCGGCTGCTCGGTGAACCCCAGCGGGCCGAGGACGCCACCCACGACGTCTTCCTCAAAGCGTTTAAAAAATGGAATGATTTCCGGGGAGATTCCTCGCGCCGGGCATGGCTGTATCGCATCGCCATCAATCATTGCGCCAACCTCCGCCAAAGCTGGCATAGCCGCCATATCGTCCCGGATGCGGACGAAATGATTGGGAACGCTCCCGCGCCGACGGACTCGCCGCTGCGGGTCCTCGAAATCAAGGAGCTTGGCGACCGTATCCAAAAGACTCTCGACGGCCTGTCCGAGGAGTATCGGCTCCTCCTGTTGCTGGTGGCGGATGAGGAATTGACTTATGAAGAAATCGCCGGCCTGACGGCTCAGACGGCAGACGCCGTTCGCGGCAAATTACATCGTGCCCGCAAGGTCTTCACCATCCTTTTTCAAAGAACCGCCTGATATTTATGAAATACGAAAAGAAATTCAGACAGCAGGAACACCAACAGATTTCGGCAGCGCAATCGCACCTCAATCAAACGGCGCATGAATTTGCCTCGCCGGAAGAGATGCTGCGCCACGACGCCAAACAAACCGAAGTGCCGCCGCAAATAGCACATCGCTTGAGCCAATCTTTGCAAAACGAACCTCCCAGCCCACGTCCCTGGTGGAAACGATGGCTGCAATGACCGAAAACTTTTGAAATGACCTGCCCTGAAGCCAACCCGCCACCCGTGAAAATTCCCGGGCGGGCTTTGCGGGCGCGCGAGCGCGCCGTCGCCGCCAGGGCAATGCTGGCGGCGTGCCATTTTTGCGCGCATCATTGCGGAGTGAACCGGATTGCCGGCGACTTGGGACCATGCCGCGCCGGCGCTCAAACCCGTTTTTTCCTGGCGCAGACCGAAGTAACCGACGAACTGGAATTGATTCCGACCTTCGCCATCGCATTGAGTGGATGCGATCTGCGTTGCGATTTTTGCATCACCGGCCGCGAAAGCTGGAATCCGCGAGCGGGCAGAGATTTCAGCGCGAACGGAATGGCGGCAACGGCCATGACCGCCCAGCGCGATGGCGCCCGAACCATCATGGTCCTCGGCGGCGAGCCTACGGTTCATCTGCCGGCCGCCCTCGAACTCGTCGCCGCCCTGCCCGATTCATCGCGCATGGTCTGGAAAACCAACGGCTACGGGTCGGCGCAAGCCCGCGAGTTACTTGATTCTATTTTCGACGTTTGGGTCGTGGATTATAAATTCGGCAACGATGCCTGCGCAAAGCGACTGGCGAAAATTTTGGATTACACCTGCATCGTCCGGGAAAACCTCCTTTGGGCGAATGAACATAGCGAATTGATTGTCCGTCACCTGCTCATGCCGGGCCATCTGGAATGCTGCTGGAAACCGGTCGCGGAATGGCTGGCGGAATCCCTGCCCGGCGTCAAAGTAAATTTGCGTTCCGGGTTCTGGCCCGCGTGGAAAGCAGCGCGGCACCCGGAATTGCGGGGAACGGTTTTTGCCGATGAAACCGATCGCGCCTGGCAAATTGCGAAAATCCACGGGCTAAATTTGATTTCATGAAAAAACAGCGGAAAGTTGAAATTGCATATTCGGACACCGAACTTATGATTCTGCCCGACGGCCGAATTTTGGTTCAGAACCTGACCCGGCCGATGGCCGAGTTGTTGCGGGAACTGAATCCAGCGGACAAAACCATCGCGCCTCGCGCGGAAAAAATCCCATGAATTTCCAAGCCGAACTCGAAACCCTCATCCGGGCGCGCTACCCGATCCTTTACATTTTGAGCAGCGAAGAAACGCGCGTGCAAGACCTCATCATGGACATTGCCCAGAAACGGCAGAAAAAGGTCTTCGAGTGGAGTTACAGCACCGGCATCGTGCCGGCGGGGACGTCCATTCAATCGCAAAAGCATCGCAATGCCGCCACGAAAGATCCGTTAATGGCGCTGGACCAGGTCATCGAGCAGGTCGAACCGGCCATCTTCATCTTCAAGGATTTTCATCCGTTCCTCACCAAGAATAATTTCGCCGTGACCCGCAAGCTCAAGGAAATCGCGCTGCACCTCAAGAACAGTTTCAAAACCATCGTCCTTGTTTCACCTGTGTTCGAGATCCCGACGGAGCTGGAAAAGGAAATCACGCTCCTGAATCACCCGTTGCCTTCCCGCGACGATTTGGCCGTGCTGCTCGATAAAATTATCGCCGATGTGAAGCAGTTTCGACAGGTGAAAATCGAACTGGATGATGCCGGCCGCGAGCGGCTGTTGCAGGCCGCCTTGGGATTGACGCTGGGCGAGGCGGAAAATGTCTTCGCCAAAATCATCGTCAAGGACGAGCGGCTGAGCGCGGAGGACGTGAACGACGTTTTTGCCGAAAAACAGCAGATCATCCGCAAGAGCGGCCTGCTGGAGTATTACGCCACCGACGAAAATTTCGCGAACGTCGGCGGCCTGAGCGTTTTAAAGGACTGGCTCGGCAAGCGCGCGGTGGCGTTCACCAGCGAGGCGCGCGAGTTTGGCCTGCCGTTTCCGAAAGGCATTCTGATGCTGGGCGTGCAGGGGTGCGGCAAGAGCCTATGCGCCAAGGCGGTCTCGAATCTCTGGCAATTGCCCCTGCTGCGCTTCGACATGGGCCGCATGTTCGGCAGCCTCGTCGGCTCTTCCGAGGAAAACGTCCGCCGCGCCATCGCCGTGGCGGAATCCGTGGCGCCGGCGATTTTGTGGGTGGATGAAATAGACAAGGCGTTCGCCGGCTCCCAAGGCTCCGGCGCCACCGACGGCGGCACGACCGCGCGCGTCTTCGGCACGTTCCTGACGTGGCTCTCGGAGAAAACCGCGCCGGTTTTCGTCGTCGCCACGGCCAATGACATTTCGCAATTGCCTCCGGAACTGTTGCGGAAAGGACGGCTCGACGAGATTTTTTTCGTGGATTTGCCCAGCCCCGACGAGCGCCGGGAAATATTCAAGATCCACATCACCAAACGAAAACGCGATGCAGCAAAATTTGATCTGGAAACGCTGGCCAATGGCAGCGCGGAATTCAGCGGCGCGGAAATCGAGGAAGCGGTGAACAGCGCGCTTTACGACGCTTTTTATTCCCGGCAGGAACTGACAATGGACAACATCCGGACCAGTTTGTCCGAGACCGTGCCGCTGGCGAAAACCATGGATGAACAAATCAACCGCCTGCGCAGCTGGGCCGAGGGCCGCGCACGAAACGCCAGCGTGCCGCGCGACGCCAAAAAGGACGGCTCGGTGCGGCGAATGGAATTTTGAGAACCGAAGATGAAATCGTTTTGGCAGGACTCGTATGACGGCGCCAAAGACCGGCGTTATGGAGCGCTTTTCCTTGCGACTCTCCTGGCAAGCCCACTCGCCGTCGCCATTGGCGCAATGATTTATGCAATAGACGGTCCGGAGACTTTCCAGGATTTTGTTGTCCCTGCGCTACCGGGCGTCGGCCTTCTTTTGGTTGCGGTGATTTGCCTGATGATTCGCCGCCTGCGGAAACGCCGGCAGGAACAACTAAAATATGCGTCTTTGTCGCGTGACGAATTGCTCAAAGCCCGGTCAAAACTTAGGAGTCAAATGAAGCCGGTTGGGCGACGAACGCCCCCTCCGCCCGATATTGACTTGAAATACTAAAATTATGAGTTGCGTCTGTATCTTAACGCCCGTCGTAATTGCGGCATGGCCGGCCTTTAGCGCGGCGGTCGTCGCGGCAGCAGCCTCCCTCGGTTACCAGGTCGCATCCGAGGCCGCCAACGAATTCAGGACCGCTATGGCCGCCCCAAAAAATTCCGGCAAGGTGGAATTGGAAATTGAAAACAGCGAAGTCGTCACCAGTCAACTGGCGCGCGAGCAGCGCATTGCCGTCACGCGCGAGGGAGTGACCATAACGTTTTCACGCGATGCGCGCGGCAAGGCGTCGCTTTGTGTGACGGGCGACGGCCACAACAAGGAGGAACTCCGTGCCATAGGCGAGGAACTGAGCCAGGCCGTTGTCCAGCAATACGTCTATCAAAAGCTGATGGACGAAGTGCGGACGCGCGGCTTCAACGTGATTGAGGAGGATACCAATACGGACCGTTCCATCCGCTTGAAAGTCCGGCACTGGGAGAACTGAAGGGAGCATCTTGCGAACATGCGCTTTTATGAAATCCAAACATCAACGACCCGGCGGCTGGAGCCTGATGGAGCTTTTGCGCGTCTTCGCCATCATCTCCGTCCTCGCCGCCATTTATGTGGGAGTGATTGCCAGGGCATTCATTTACGTGAAAAATGTCCTCGGCCGGTAACGAACAATTGACCTGTCATGCCACAACGCGAATTTGAAATTACCATCGGCAAGGACGGCAGCGTGGAACTGCATGTCAAGGGCTACAAAGGCAGGGGTTGTCTCGAGGCAATGAAAATGTTCGAACAGATTGTCGGTGAACTGAAATCCGAGCAAAAGACGAATGAGTTCTATGAGCCGGAGGAGCAGGTGCGGTTCAACATAGACCAGCGCCTTTAAATGCAGGAGACGACGTAAGGAGTCTCCTTCTAACGGCCCATAAAGCGGCGTGAGCGCCCAAATGCGCCCGCAGAATATGAGCAAAGTAATATCGCCATATTATCCGCCGCGAGCGCGGTGGTATGGATGCATTTTTTATCTCGCCGCCGCGATAAGGCGAAGCCTGATACCCGATCCCATCCATCTCCCGGCTGGGATTATTTGGCGCGAGGTTGTCGGCGGCTTGCTCATTCCGGGGTTGGCGGTGTATTTCAGGAAACCGCACTTGTGGGGGAAGCTGGCCCTTACCAGTTCCGTGGTTTTGCTGCTGTGTTTTATCGTCTGGCTCGGCTATCCATTTGGAAATTATGCATTTGGGATGGTGCTGTCCCTTCATGCCACCGGCTTCATTTATTATTGCAACCCCTTGTTAATGGATAAATCCCTTGGCTTTCGGATTGTCTTCACGGGGCTGATTTTGATGGCATTGGGATTTTGCATTTATGGACCGTTGCGCAACGCCATCCAGGACCGCTGGCTCATGCCTCTACGCGTCAATGGGCGCGTCGTCATCGTTCAAAAGCTCGGTTCGGCGAATCAGGTCAGACGCGGCGACTGGATTGCCTATCGTCTTTCACGGTCTGCCGACGAGGAAGAAGGTTATGATGAACGGATTTATGCGCGCTCCGGCGTTGGGTTTGGTCCCGTGCTGGCCGTGGCCGCCGATCGCGTGGAATTTTCGACAAACGCCTTTTACATCAATGGCGTTCCTCACTCCCTCCTGCCGCGCATGCCCGAATCCGGCGCGCTGATTGTCCAGGAAAATGATTGGTTCATCTGGCCTAGTTATAGTATTAATATCAACGGAAACAACTATTACCGTAATGAAGACCGTATTTCCGCCATAATGATGGGGATGGCGAACGTTTCAGAGCAACAATTTATCGGCAAACCGTTCCAGCGCTGGTTCTGGCGCAAACAAACTTTACCATGAGCCGGTTCGGCAATCTTGAATTAGGCGGCCACTCCGAAGACCAATGGCAGCAGGAGCAAAAGCCGCTGGTCAAGGATGAGGCCTACTATTTGGCCGAGGCGCGCGCGGCACATGAAAATGGAGATTTTGAACAAGCCCTGCGCCTTTATTCCAAAGTCCTGGAATTTAATCCTCAAAACACCGCCGTCTGGACCGCCCAGGTGCGGATGTTGATTGAACTGGACGAATTCCGCGAGGCCAGGCTCTGGGCCGACAAGGCTCTGGAACGTTTTCCGAACTGGCCGGATTTGCTCGCCGCCAAGGCCGTCGCTCTCGCCCGCAGTGGTGATTTGCAGGGCGCCCTGGCATTTTCTGACGCCTCGATTGAAGAGCGCGGCGACACACCTTATGTCTGGCTGGCGCGCGGCGACGTAATGCTCGCCCGCAAAGAACATCGCGCGGACTATTGTTTCGAGAAAGCAATGTTGCTGGCGCCCGGAGATTGGTTCATCGCCTGGCTGGCGGCGCGCATCCGCTTTTACTACGAGCAATTCGCCCTGGCGCTGAAACTGGCGCAACAAGCCGTTGAATGGAATGCCGGACATTTTATCTTATGGCTTGAACTCGGACGATGCCAACAGGCGCTGGAGATGTTCGGCCCTGCCCGCACCTCGTTTATGCAGGTGCGCCAGTTGAATCCGAATTGCCGCGAGGCCGATCTGGCGCTGGTTGAAGTTTCCCAAACCGGCCCGGTCGCGCGCATACGGGGCTGGTTCCGACGGCTATTCAAACCATGAGCGTACCCAAACTGGATAAATACTTGAATTCGGTCAACGAATTCGACGCCTCGGACCTCCATTTGATTGCCGGGGTCCCGCCAGCCTTTCGGGTCAATGGCGAAATCATCCTGGCCGACGAAGACGCCCTCACCGAGGCTGAAATCAGCGACATGGTTAACAGCCTGCTCAATGAGCAACAACGGAAAAAATTCGATCTGGAATGGGAATTGTGCATCTCGCTTTTGCACAGCGTTGCCGGGCGCGTCCGCGTCACTTTCTACCGGCGCGACGGGCACCCTGAAATGAGCATGCGCTTTTGCGGCGACCGCGTCGCCAAACGCGAGGAATTGGGATTGCCAAAACAACTCGACGATCTGGCGCGCAAACCCAACGGGCTGGTGCTGATTACCGGCCCGACCGGCGCGGGCAAAACCACCACGCTGAATTACCTGGTGGACTTGATCAACAGCGAACGCCGCTGCAAAATTGTCACCATCGAAGATCCCATCGAATTCGTCCACCAGAATAAGCGGGCCATTGTTGTCCAACAGGAAGTCTTGACGGATGTGCATTCCTTCAATCGCGCGCTAATCCATGTCTTGCGGCAGGACCCGGACGTCATTGTTGTCGGGGAGATGCGCGATCATGAAGCCATCGCCACTGCGCTGACAGCGGCCGAAACCGGCCATCTGGTGTTGGCTACCATGCATTCGCCCAATACCGCGCACGCGCTGGAGCGAATCGTGGGCGTCTTCGAGGGCAATGCGCAACGCCAAATCATCCTGCAAATGGCCAACGCTTTACAGGGCATTATTTCCCAGGACCTGCTGCCGGCAGCGGACCGCACGCGCCGCGTGCTCGCCTACGAATTACTCATCGCCAACAATGCCGTGCGAAACCTGATCCGCGACGGACAGCTTCACCAAATGGAAAACACGCTCCAGACGTCGCGCAAGGAAGGCATGGTGCTGATGGACAATTGCCTTTACGACCTCTATTGCAAATGCCTCATCAGCTACGATACCGCCGTCAGCCGTGCCCGCCATCCCGACCGAATTCTGCGAAACGGCGACTCGTGATGTCATTTTTCCATTGGACAAATCTTCAACCGGATACAAATTCTTCGCATGAAGTTTTTCCTGAAAGGGAAATGGGTTCTTATCACCGGCGCTTCCAGCGGATTTGGCGCGGCCGCAGCCGGGGCCTTCGCCGCGGAAGGCGCCCATTTGTTGCTGGGCGCGCGGCGCGTTGATCGTCTGGAAAAAATCGCCCACGAAGCCAAAACAGCCGGCGCCGGTAAAACGCATTTTCATTTTCTCGACGTGGCCAAAACCGATAGCGTTGAACAATTCATTTCATTCGCGCGCGAAAAAATTGGCGGCAAACCGTTGCACGTATTGATCAATAACGCCGGCGGCGCAAAGGGACTGGACACGATTTCCGAAGGCAAGGACGCCGATTGGGAGGAGATGCTCCAGTCAAACGTCCTTGGCGTTTTGCGGATGACGCGCTCGGCGTTGCCCTTGATGCCGCGCGACGCCGGCGCGAGCATCCTTAACATCGGTTCGGTCGCCGGCCGCTACGTGTATGAGGGCGGCGCAGTTTATTGCGCGGCCAAGGCCGGCGAACTGCAAATCACCCGCACCCTCCGGCTGGAATTGTTCGGCGGCGGGATCCGCGTCAGTACCATTGACCCAGGGCTGGCCGAAACGGAATTTTCACTCGTGCGTTTCAAAGGGAACGCCGCCGCCGCGAAGAAACTATATGAAGGCACCAACCCGCTCAGGGCCGCGGACATTGCGGATATTTTGGTCTGGGTCGCCAGCCGCCCGCCGCACGTTAATATTGACGAACTGATCGTTAAGCCCGTGGACCAGGCGGCCGTTGGCAAAGTTTTCCGGCGAACGGTCTTCAAACAACAGGAGACGACAAAAGGAATCTCCAACTATGTTTGAAAATCCAAAGGGATTTGAGGCTCGTTACCTTCGTCTCCTACGGAGAAACTTATTAAATCCCCTTGTTCGCCCGCCACAACAGAACCGCGCCCGCAGCCTGGAAGATAAAATTAGGAAGCCAGAAAATCAGATGCGGATAAAGCTCCGGGCGCGACGACAACGAATTCCCCAATATAATGAAGCTGTAATAAACCAGCACCAGCCCCAACGCAATGGCGATGCCGATGTTGGTCTCGCGGCGATGGACGCGAATGCCCAGCGGAATTCCCACAAGCGCAAACCCAAAGCACGCAAACGAAAAGGCCAGTTGCTCGTGCATTTGCGATCGCGCCTGCTCGATGAGCGTCTCCGTTTCCTTGAATTGCGCGCGCCATTCGGCCGCTGAATTGGTCGTCGGGGGCAAAAATTCGAGAAGCTTTTCCCGCTCGCGCAATTCCTCCCGCAACTGCGGAAACGTCATGTCGCTTATCCTCGGTTTTTCATTCCCAGCCGGTTTGGCGCTGAGATCGGCTGTGATCGGAAATATCCCGAAGGAGGAGAAAATCGGAGTTCCATTGGTCAATCGCGAGACGCTTTGCGCGTTGTACAGCTCGATGGTAAGCAACTTATTGGTCGTGTCCATTTCTATCCTGCCGGTGGGCGCCTGCAGGGTGGTATTTTTGGCGATCCAATACACCAGGACATTCTTCAAATTTCCCTTGTCGTTTTTGGCGGTGTAAAGAATATAGCCGGGGAAATCGTAAATCAGCCGGCCCTCCGGCAATTGAATGTTCGCCAAATCAGCCTGCGCCTCCGCAATCACGTCTTTATATTCCGCCCGCGAACGCGGCCCCACTTCCATGTTGATCCAGGCGCTGACGCCGCAGCAGAGCAGGCTCAAAACCAATACCGGCGCCGATAGGGCAATCAAACTGATGCCGCTGGCCCGGGCTGCCGTCAGCTCCTGGTCAGCGCTGAACCGGCCAAAGACCAGCAGCGTCGCCGTGAGCAAACCCATCGGCAGCGCAAAAACCAGCACCCAGGGAATCAGCAAACCGATCGCCCGGAAAACCAGTCCGATCCGGACTTCGCCATTCACCAGCAATTGGAGAATCTCCCTGAGCACATTGCCCAGCAACAGCACGAAGGTGAAGACGGCCACCGTCAACAGCAACGAAGCGAGCACCTGACCGGCCAGGTATTTGTGAAGCGTTTTCAATTTTCGATGTAACTCGAAATTGCCTGATTCCGCCCGCTAATCCAAGTTGAATTACCTCTCAACTATTGTTTACCCGGCGGCCCCGCTGTTTCCGGGGGCATTTCCAGGCGGGTGGCCGGCTTGTTCGTTTCGGAGGGCGGTGCCGTAAAATTATTCGTTGGTGACACGCTATTGCCCTGGGCATTGGCATTGGGAATTTGTCCTTGCCTGGCCATGTTCGCCACCTGTCCAGTCGTGATTTTCTGATCGTATTTTGGAAGCAATGCGCGGATAAAGGCATTGCGCAATACCGACCCGATCGTGCTCAGAAGGTCCACCTGTGAATTGGTATAAACGCCGGAAATGGGAATCTTCGCCGCCAATTCGTCGTGGGGCTGGTTTCTGAAAACAGTCGTAACCGCGCCGACAATGGCTTCCCAGAAGATCTGCAGAATGTTTTTCTGCCGTTCCTTCTTCCATTCAAACACATCCAACTTCTTGAATAGCACCTTGACGTAGCCGGCATATGCCTGATTGGTTGCCGCCACGGAAGTGAACATGGCAAAGGTCCCCTGCGCGACGTCAAACTTGCCATAGGCGCGCAGAAAATCATTAAGGGCGGGCAAATCCACATTCGTCAGCGATGCTTGCAGCTGATACTCGGGCGAGCGCGCCACCGGATTGAATTGCAAATTGAAATTCATTGAGCCGTTCCCGATGGTTTTGGCGTTGGCGATAATTCCGGCCGGAAGAGGTAATTTCTGGTTTCGCGCGTTGGATAAATTGGTCGCCGAGGCGCCAAGTTCCGCGAAATAAATGTCCACCTTGGGCGTGGAATAATCATCCCGATAATGAATCTGGCCGTCATAAATGTCCATCCTGTTCAACTTGAACGGTGTGAGCGCTTCCAGTATCTGGTTCCACGACGTATTCTCGCCCGCCTGGGTTTGTTGCGGCGTAGGCCCTTTGACAAAATTGAGTTGCGGCTGCCGCATGTAGATTTTTGCAACGATGCGATGATGGAATAGCGCGCCCCATTGGAGGGACAAATCCATGTAAGGCGCGGAAAAGAATGGTTCACGGATTTTTCCGCTGCGTTTGAAAATGTTGATATTCTTGATTTCATATGCGCCACGCCAGAGCGAAAGATCAATGTCATCCACGTGGCCGGCATAATCTTTGGACCGCTGCAATTTGCCATTGACGTAATGCTTGACGAGATACGGTAACGCCAGCCGCACGCCAATGAGGATGACAACAATGCCGGCAATGACGTAGAAAAACCTCCGCGAGTATCGAAAAAATCGTCCAAAAAAAATTCCCGAATGTTTCACGTGCGGCCGGTCTGCTATTCCGTTGGAGCAGCCACGTGGATCAATTTCGACCGGGTCACGCGTGGCCGATGGATTTCCTGCCGCAAACTCGGGCGTCGGCGGCTTTGCAACGGCTTCAACGGCATCGGCAATCCGCTCTTCACCGACTGGTACAGCGAATGAATGATATGAACGTCAATCAAGCCCTCAATGCCCGACGGCTCCGGCTCGCGATTCCGCAGGATGCAATCGGCGAAATAAATCAACTCCGGCGCAAACTGGTCGCGCAACCCGAATGTCTGCTTTTTTGTCCGGCCCTCGCGCGACAGTTCGAGAATCACCGGCATCGTGTATTCATAGGCTTGAATCACCCGCAGCCGGCCTTTTGTCCCGATCACCTCGAAATCAGCCGAATCCGCCGCCCCAAAACTCGCCGTGAACGCCGCCAGCCGCCCTTGCGGAAAACGCATCAGCGCCGCAGTCATTTCCTCCGTCTGGCGAAAACGCCGGTCACCGGTCTTCGCCGCAAAGCCAAAAACCTCCGTAGGCTCGTCGCCGAAGATATACCGCGCCGCGTTGATGCAATAAATACCAATATCATACAGCGTGTTGCCGGCGTATTTGTCCTTTGTCCGAATGTTCCCGGGCGCCACCTGCATGGTAAAGACCGAATTGAAAATTTTCGGCTCACCGATTTTCCCCGAGCGGACCAGCTCAATCGCCTCGAGATTCCCGCGCTCAAAATGCAGGCGGTAGGCCGTCATCAATTTCACCCTGTTGTCTGCGCAGGCTTCGATAATCTGCCGGCATTCATCTTCCGTCACTGCCAGCGGCTTTTCGCAAAGGACGTGGATGCCCGCCTCCGCCGCGCGAATGCAATACTCCGCATGCAAATTGTTCGGCAGCGCAATGTACACCGCGTCAATTTGGCCGCTGCGGAGGCATAATTCGTAATCGTCGTAACTGAAACAATTGTCCACGCCGTATTCGTCGGAGAGCGCGCGCAGCTTGGCCGGATCGTCCGAAACCAGCGCCGCCAGTTCTGAATTCTCTCCGGCATGGGCAAAGGCGGGCAGGATGGCATTTTGGGCGATATGTCCCAGACCCACAACGGCATAACGAACTGTTCCTGACTGACGATGGCGCGGTTTCATAAAATGTTGGCTCCTATTCCAACTTGGCAATTTTGGCCGCCAATACAAAATCACTCTCTGTCAATCCCCCTACCTTGTGCGTCCATATCTGGATGCGCACTTCTCCATAAGTCAAATAGAGGTCGGGATGATGCCCTTGTTCCTCTGCGATTTCGCCGACACGGTTGGTAAATTCCAGAGCATGGCGGAAATCGGGAAACTTGAACTGCTTTTCCAATCGCTTCTCCTCCACTACCTGCCAGCCGCCGTCCAACTGCTCCTTCAATTGCCGAAGCGCATCGCCCCTCAACGCACGGCGTTCCGCCATCGCATGGCTTGCATTCCTTTTTTGCAAGTTCCGAACTCATATCTTTCGTAGTAGCAATAAAACGACCAAAATCAGCACGATCAGGCCCAAGCCGCCACTGGGATAGTAACCCCAGCCGCCGCTGTAGGGCCATGTCGGCAGTGCGCCAATTAAAAGAATAATCAGGATAATCAGAACGATGGTCGAAGCATTCATGTTTCGGCTATTTTTTACGCGCATGTCCGCCAATTCTTCCGCCCTTGCGCGCTGGGGAAAGATTGATTTTTTTACCGCGGCCGGAGCCGCTGCGGCGGCCGCCACCGGTCATCTTATTGACGGTGGCCCAAGCCCGCCGTTTGGCCTCCTTCGGTTTGGTTCCACGCTTTTCATAGCCCCGCTCGATGTGCTCGGCTTGGCGTTTTTGTCGGTTCGTATAACTTGACTTGTCTCCTCTCGGCATAAAAATTCAATGTTAATGTTGCTGGCGCGTCCGGGCCGCTTTGTGCGCCGCCAGTGAGCGGTTCGTCGGTGACCGGCGTTGCGCGGCGCGATGCGCCTGCCTGGCGATCGCTCGCGTCGATCCGGCGCCGCGGCCTTCGCGCCGTAAAACCAACGACATGACGCGGCGGGAGCGCTTTCTGGAAACAGAGCCGTTGCCATGCTGCCCGCGTTGGTAATCCCGCTCCGCCTGCCGGCGGACTTCGCCGGACGTTTTTCCTGGGGCCGGTGGCCGTAATTTCACTCCCGCGCGACGCGCTTTGGAGAGGCCGATGGCAATCGCTTGTTGGGGTGAGCGCGCGCCATGTTTTCCTTCGCGGATATGGTGAAATTCCTCCCTGACAAATTCGCCCGCCTGGGTCGAGGGCGCCTTGCCCTCGCGCTCGTCCCGACGCGCCCGCTTCAAAATTTGTTGTTCAGGCATGAACTCTCGTTAGCCGAAACCGTGCCAGCCCCATCGGACATAAAAATCTTTTCACGAAAATGCAGAATGCAATTTTTGGGAATCCAAAGCCGTGCAAAATATCCTTAAAAGCAACCGTTGACGGCTTCGTTTATCCTGCGAACATTAACCCGGAAACATGAGCGCTGCCGAAAAATTCGCGCTGAGAAAGCGACGTCGCCTATGGCCGACTCATTTGTTCTAGCGTTGGACCAGGGAACCACCAGTTCCCGCGCGATTGTCTTTGATCATGGCGGCGCCATTCGCGCCACGGCGCAACTTGAATTTCAACAATGGTTTCCGCAAAAGGGATGGGTGGAGCATGACCCGCGGGAAATCTGGTCCAGCCAGCTCCAGGTTGCGCAGAGTGCGCTGACCCAGGCAAGGCTCAAGGCCGGCGACCTCGCGGCCATTGGCATCGGCAACCAGCGCGAGAGCACGGTCTTGTGGGATCGTAAAACCGGGAAGCCAATCCACAATGCCATTGTTTGGCAGGACCGCCGCACGGCCGGTTTCTGTGACGATCTTAAACGAGGTGGCCACGAGGAGTTGATTCAACGCAAGACCGGCCTTGTCAGCGACGCCTATTTTTCCGGAAGCAAAATCCGTTGGCTGCTGGAGCACGTGGCCGGCGCCCAGGAGCGCGCGCGACGCGGCGAGCTGGCCTTCGGCACAGTGGATAGTTGGTTGCTATGGAACCTTACTGGCGGGCGGCTGCACGTCACGGATCCGACCAACGCGTCGCGAACCATGCTGTTCAACTTGCACACTGGCGCGTGGGATGAGGAATTGTTGCGGCTGCTGAGTGTTCCTCGTGAAGTGCTGCCCGAGGTGCGCTCCTCCAGCGAAGTCTATGGCGAAACCGCCCCAGGTTTGTTTGATGCGCCCGTGCCAATTGCCAGCATGGTGGGCGACCAGCAGGCAGCCCTGTTCGGCCAGAATTGTTTCAGCACCGGTTCGGCAAAAAACACCTACGGCACTGGCTGCTTCATGCTGATGAATATCGGCGGTCAACCCAGGCCATCGCGCCATAAGTTGCTCACGACGGTTGCGTGGAAGACAGATGGACGAATGGATTACGCCCTCGAGGGCAGCGTGTTTATCGGCGGCGCAGTGGTGCAGTGGTTGCGCGATGGTCTGGGTCTCATCAAGTCTTCCGCCGAAATTGAGGCATTGGCGGCCAGTGTGCCGGACTGTGGCGGTGTTTATCTGGTACCCGCCTTCGCAGGATTGGGGGCTCCTCATTGGGATCAATACGCGCGGGGCATTGTCACGGGCATCACTCGCGGGACAAACGCTGGTCATATTGCGCGCGCGGCCATTGAAAGCATTGCCTTCCAGGTGGCGGATGTGTTGGATGTGATAAAAGAAGACTCCGGACTCAGCTTGAGCGAACTACGGGTGGACGGAGGAGCCTCCGTCAATGATTCGTTGCTGCAATTCCAGGCGGACCTTCTTGGCGTGCCTGTGACAAGGCCAGTAGTAATCGAGACCACGGCTCTGGGCGCCGCTTACCTGGCCGGTTTGGCAGTTGGTTTTTGGAAAAGTCGGCAGGAAGTGCAGTCGGCCTGGAAAGCGGATCGGTCCTTCACACCAGGCCGTAGCGCCGATGAAGTGGCGCACCGGCGGAGCCGTTGGGCGGAGGCCGTCAAACGGGCGCGCGACTGGGAAGAGAGAACAGAGAGTATCTCCAACGATACAGCTACACGCCGATGAACCGTGAAATTTTCTTACGGCGCATTCTGCAGGCGCGGCAGCCGTTCGACCTGGCCATAGTTGGCGGTGGGGCTACCGGGATGGGAATGGCGGTGGACGCAGCGGCGCGCGGCTACCAGGTCGGGCTTCTCGAACAAAGCGACTTTGGCAAGGGAACCTCCAGCCGCTCCACCAAACTCGTGCATGGCGGAGTTCGTTACCTTCAGCATGGCAATATTTCTTTGGTCATGGAGGCGTTGAAGGAGCGCGGCCTCCTGTTGCGCAACGCGCCGCACCTGGTGCATGACCAGGCCTTCGTCGTTCCCAATTATCAATGGTGGGAAGCGCCGTTTTACGGAATAGGACTGAAAGTTTATGATTTGCTCGCCGGCCAATATGGTTTTGGCCGCTCCCTGGCCCTTTCGCAGGAGGAGGTGCTCGCGCGCATCCCCACGCTCGAGCGCGAAGGTCTGCGCGGCGGCGTGCTTTACCACGACGGACAGTTCGACGACAGCCGGCTGCTCATCGCCCTGGCGCAGACTGCGGCTGAACATGGCGCCTGCCTTTTGAACTATGCCCGGGTCACGCGCCTCATCAAAACGGGCGGAGGGTCCATTTCCGGCCTGGCATTCTGCGACGAGGAGACGGGACAGAAATATGCCTTGCAAGCCCGCTGCGTGGTCAATGCCACCGGCGCGTTCTGCGATGAACTGCGGCTCATGGACGATCCCAGGGCGGAATCAATCATCGCTCCCAGCCAGGGCGTCCACGTCGTTTTGGACCGGTCGTTTCTGCCCGGCGACACTGCCATCATGGTTCCGCACACGCGGGACGGTCGTGTCATGTTCGCCATTCCCTGGCACGGCCACGCGCTGGTCGGCACCACTGACACGCCGGTTCCCAAGGCCACCCTCGAACCTCAGCCTCTCAAAGGCGAGATTGACTTCATCCTCGAAACAGCCGGTGGCTATCTGTCACGCCAGCCGGGCCGCGACGATATTTTAAGCGTTTTCACCGGCATCCGCCCGCTGGTCCGGGCCAATCATGCTTCGAGCACGGCCACGCTCTCGCGCGAACACGTGATTACCATTTCAAAATCCGGCCTGCTCACCATCGCCGGCGGTAAATGGACAACTTACCGCAGAATGGCCGAAGATGGCGTGGACCATGCGGCAATACTTGCCGGGCTTGGCGAGCGACCCTGCATCACCCGCGACCTTCCGATCCATGGTGATCAGAGGCAACCCATTGCCAACAACAATCTGGCGGTTTATGGCTTGGATGCGCCAGCTCTGGAAAGGTTGATGCACGAGCGGCCCGAACTGGCCGAACCCTTGCACCCCGCCCTGCCCATTTGCGGAGCGCAAGTCGTCTGGGCCGTCCGCGAAGAAATGGCCCGGACAATTGACGACGTGTTGGCCCGGCGCACACGAGCGCTCTTCCTCAATACGCGAGCAGCATTGGCGATGGCGCCCGCCGTCGTGCGGTTGATGGCGCGCGAATTGCATCGGGACAAATCCTGGGAGGACCAGCAACTTGGCAAGTTCAAACAAATTGCTGCCGGTTTCACGCCAAACACTGACGTTTGAAGACATTGCAAGCGGAAACCGGCAGGTCGCGCAAAGAATCGCAGAGGTTCTGGTCATTGGGAATGAAGGAATCGCGACAGAGTTGAAATGGAATGGGGAATTCCGGCCGCGAATGGAAACGGCAAAAATGGAAGATTGCGGATGGAGGAAGGCGGTGACAGAACGACTAAAACCACAACGATCTAATCCAGCCTTCAAAGCAGATGTCCCATCTTCTCCTGTTTGGTTCTCAAATACCGTTGGTTATACGGGTTCGGTTTGATGCGGATGGGCACTTGTTCGGTGATTTTCAGGCCATAACCTTCCAGACCAACGACCTTCTTGGGGTTGTTGGTCATCAAGCGAATTGTTTTAAGCCCGAGGTCCACGAGAATCTGCGCCCCTAGTCCGTACTCCCGTAAGTCCATTCCATAGCCCAGTTTCAAATTCGCTTCAACCGTGTCCATGCCCTTTTCCTGCAGCTTGTAAGCTTTGATTTTCGGCGCCAGCCCAATGCCTCGTCCTTCCTGCCGCATATAGACAATCACTCCCAGCCCCGCAGCGGCAACCTGGCGCATTGCCTGGTGCAATTGCGGCCCGCAATCGCAGCGCCGTGAGCCAAATACGTCGCCAGTCAGGCATTCACTATGGACTCGCACCAACACGTTCTTTTTTCCTGCCACGTTTCCCCGCACCAAAGCGACGTGATGCTGCCCGTCCAATTTCGAGCGGTATAGATGCAAATCGAAATCGCCGTATTCCGTCGGCAGGCAAACCGTTTCAACTTTTTCCACCAGCTTCTCCCGCGTGCGCCGATATTGAATCAAGTCTTCAATCGTGCAGATTTTTAGCTTATGCTTTTTGGCGAACTTCAACAGTTGCGGCAACCGCGCCATGGTGCCGTCATCGTTGAGAATCTCGCAGAGCACCCCGATGGGGCGGCATCCGGATAGCGTCGCCAGATCTACCGCGGCCTCGGTGTGGCCGGCGCGCTGCAAAACCCCTCCGGGCCGCGCGCGCAACGGAAAAACATGGCCCGGCTGCACCAAATCTTCCGGCACGGCCGCCGGCGCGGCCATAATGCGAATGGTCTCGGCCCGGTCGGCGGCGGAAATCCCCGTGGTGACGCCGCGCGCCGCATCCACGCTAACTTGGAAGTCCGTGCGGAAACTCTCGCGGTTTTGCCGCACCATCCGTTCGATGCCCAGTTGCTGCAACCGTTCTGAATTCGTCGGCACACAAATCAACCCGCGCCCGTGCATCGCCATGAAATTCACCGCCGCGGACGTGACGTGTTGCGCGGCCAGAATCAAATCTCCCTCGTTCTCGCGGTCGGCATCGTCCACCACAATCACCAGTTTGCCTTTGTAGATGTCGGCGACAACCGCTTCAATGCTGTCGAAAATTTCTTTCATCCAGCCGGACAGCGTAACGATTCGGATGGCAAACGCCAGAAGCAAACCAAAAAAATCATACAAAAATGCCTCTTTTTGATTTGTGGACGCGCCGCGACCCCTTAACCTTGATCATTCTTAAGTGCGTAAGTGCTGAAATGGAAAAGGGGCGGCATATGGTTGTTTTGAATATGTCAACCGAGAGCTTTAGCAAAAATCGCGGCAGGAAAAGTTCCGACATTTGGAGCTCCTCCCACGTTTCGGACGAAAACATGCGTCGCCTGGATCGGTTGGCCAACCTGGGGACCCTTTCCGCCGGCGTAGCCCACGAAATCAAAAACAGCCTCACTGCGATCAAGACCTTCATTGAATTGCTGATTCAAAAGGGCGAGGACAAGGAGCTGGCACGCGTTGTCGCCAAGGAACTCTCACGAATTGATGCCATTGTCAGCCAGATGCTGAAATTTGCGTCGCCCCGCCCTTCCGCTTTTGCCACGGTTCAGGTTCACGATGTTCTGGATCATTCGCTCCGTCTCCTGCAACATCACATCTCCGGCAAAATGATTTCCGTGAGACACGACTACCGCGCCAAGCCGGCAACCGCCCGCGCCGATGAAGCGCAATTGCAACAAGTGTTTATGAACCTGCTGCTCAACGCACTTGAAGCAATGGGCGCCAACGGCACCCTCATCATTTCAACTGATACCGCGGAAACCGGCGGCAAAAAAAATGTCGTGATAAAAATCCAGGACACCGGCGCTGGCATTCCAAACGAAAACCTACCGCACCTCTTCGAGCCGTTTTTCACCACCAAGAAAAATGGCACAGGATTGGGGCTGGCGATTTCGCAACGCATCATCCAGGATCACGATGGAAAAATTGAAGCGCATAGCGAAGTATATAAGGGCTCCACTTTTACCATTTGGCTGCCCGCAACCTGACCTCCATCCCCAATCCTCCATTCTCCACGCTCGCTTTCTCTCAGCCGCCCTCCAGCACGGCGACTTTGCGCAACCGTATCGGAATCCGATTCCTTCATGGCATCCTGCCTCCTTTTTTCTCCAGATGCCCTCCAAACCCAAAGCGCATCGCCGAAAGCAGCTTATCTTGATAATCCGACTCGCCCCGCGATGCGAACCGTTCGTAAAGCGCCGTTGTCAGCACCGGCACCGGCACGCCTTCATCAATCGCCGCCTTGATGGTCCAGCGGCCTTCACCTGAGTCGGACACGTGGCCGGAAAATTGCGACAGTTGCGGATCGCCGGCCAGCGCACTGGCGGTCAGGTCCAGCAACCACGAAGTCACGACACTGCCGCGCCGCCAGACTTCGGCCACATCGGCCAGGTTGAAATCAAATTGATAGTTTTCGGGGCGGCGCAACGGCGTCGTTTCGGCGTCCGCGTCACTTTGCTTCGTTCCCACATTGGCGGATTTCAAGACGCCCAAACCTTCGGCATAGGCAGCCATGATTCCATACTCAATGCCGTTATGCACCATTTTGACAAAGTGCCCGGCGCCATTTTGGCCGCAATGAAGGTAGCCCTGTTCCGCTGTGCCGCCGAGTTTCTCGCGTCCGGGCGTACGCGGAATTGTGCCGATGCCGGGCGCCAACGTGGTGAAAATGGGATTCAGATGTTCGACCACTTCCGCTTCGCCGCCAATCATCATGCAATAGCCGCGTTCCAATCCCCACACGCCGCCACTGGTGCCCACGTCCACAAAATGAATGCCCCTGGCGGAGAGTTCTTTCGCCCGCCGGATGTCGTCCACATAATAGGAATTTCCTCCGTCAATGAGGATGTCATCCCGTTCGAGCAGCGAAGCCATCTCGCGGATGGTTTCATCCACCACGCCCGCCGGCACCATGAGCCAGACGGCCCGCGGCTTCGCCAGTTTCTTCACGAGGTCGTCCAATGAAGCGGAGCCTACGGCTTTTTCCCCGGCCAAATCCTTTACCGCCTGCGGCGCGCGGTCATAGACGACGCATTGATGGCCGCCCTTGATTAGCCGCCGGACCATATTGGCGCCCATCCGGCCCAGTCCGATCATGCCCAGTTGCATCGAAGTTTTATTGTTCATGCCAATTTTTTCATTTTCCGGTAACGCCGGATCAGGTTGTTGGTTGACGTGTCATGCTTGAGTTTCGGTCCCGCCTCTCTCTCCAATTCGGGAATGATGCGCTGGGCCAGTGCCTTGCCCAATTCCACACCCCATTGGTCAAATGAATTGATGTTCCAAATGGCGCCTTGCGTGAAGACGCTGTGTTCGTAAAGCGCCACCAGCGCGCCGAGAGTCACCGGCGTGAGCCGCTCGGCGAGAATTGTATTCGACGGGCGGTTTCCCTCAAACACCCGATGCGGCACCAGCCAATCCGGCGTGCCTTCGGCTTTGACTTGCTCGGCGGTCTTGCCGAAGGCCAGCGCTTCGGCCTGGGCAAATACGTTCGCCAGCAACATGTCATGGTGACGCCCTAACGGCGTGAGGGCATGGCCAAATGCGATGAAATCGCAGGGAATCAGCCGTGTTCCCTGGTGAATCAATTGGTAAAATGAATGTTGCCCATTGGTTCCGGGTTCACCCCAGAAAATCGGACCGGTGTCATAGTTGACGCACTTTCCATCCAGGGTGACGTATTTGCCGTTGCTCTCCATCGTCAACTGCTGCAGGTAAGCAGGAAAGCGTTTGAGGTATTGTTCGTAGGGCAGCACCGCGACGGTTTGTGCGTCAAAAAAATTGGTATACCACAACGCCAGCAGTCCCATCAGCACCGGAAGATTTTTCTCGAACGGCGCGGTGCGAAAATGTTCATCCATTTGATGAAAACCATGGAGCATCGCGCGGAAATTGTCCGGCCCGATGGCCAGCATGGTCGAAAGTCCGATGGCCGAATCCATCGAGTAACGTCCGCCCACCCAATCCCAGAAACCGAACATATTGGCGGTATCAATGCCGAAGGCGGAAACTTTTTCGGCGTTGGTGGAAACGGCCACAAAATGCTTCGCCACCGCTGTTTTGTCCCCGCCCAGGCCATTGAGCAACCAGTTCCGCGCGCTTTCCGCGTTGGTCATCGTTTCCAGCGTGGTGAATGTCTTGGACGAAACGACAAACAGCGTCTCCGCCGGGTCCAGGCCATGCACCGCCTCTACAAAATCAATCCCGTCCACGTTCGAAACGAACCGAAACGTCAGATTGCGGTTGCTATAATGTCGAAGCGCCTCGTAAGCCATCACCGGGCCGAGGTCCGAGCCGCCAATGCCGATGTTGATGACGTTGCCGATTGGCTTGCCGGTATGGCCCTTCCATTCGCCACTGCGGACGCGGTTGGAAAAGTCCGCCATTTTATCCAGCACGGCATGGACCTCGGGCACCACGTTTTTGCCATCCACCAGGATGGCTGCGTCCTTGGGGGCCCGCAATGCCACGTGCAATACTGCGCGGTTTTCCGTGACGTTGATCTTTTCGCCGCTGAACATCGCGTCCATCCTGGCGCGCAGGCCGGATTCTTTGGCCAATTGCAGCAGCAGCTTCAACGTTTTTTCCGTGAGGCGGCTTTTGGAATAATCCAGAAACAGTCCGGCGCCTTCGGCCGTGAACCGTTCGCCGCGTTTGGAATCATCCGCGAACAATTTTCGAATGTGAATTTTTTTGATTTGTTTGCAATGTGCGGCGAGCGACTTCCAGGCCGCGCGTTGGTTGGCAGGTTTGATGACTGTCTTTTTCATGTTTTAGTTTTTGCTAGTCCTTTTAAACGTTTTAAAGTGCCCCCAATAGCATCCGATTGCAAGGGGGCGGAATCCCCTTTTGTTCCCATAGACGAAATCCGCCTTTAAACGCATTGTTATTGTCACCCACGCGACGACCGGGCGGCAATTTCTTCGGGATCCACACTTCCATGGGATGATCTTCTTTGGGTGAGGCATCTGTCCCACCCTCATTGGTTGTCGCTTTCAGATGCCGCGAGGATCGAATTGGACGGAGTCTCCCAACCACCGCCAAGCGCTTTGTAAAGTTGTACAAGGTCCAGGGAAACGGTTTGGTCGCTTTGCACCAAAGCATCCTGCGCCGCATAAAGCGAGCGCTCCGAATCCAGGACATGCAGGAAGTCCGCCAGCCCGCTCTTGTAGAGTTGAGTGGACAATTCCAACGCCTGTTGGTTCGCTTCCACCGATTCCGATAGCGATTCGCGCCGGACCTGTTCCCGGGCATATCCAGTGAGCGCATTCTCGGCATTCTCCAGTGCGACCAGCACGGCTTGCTGGTAGGTATTCAATGCCTCCTCCTGGTGGGCGTCTTGTACCCGAACATTGGCCCGGATGCGGCCCGCCTCAAACAGTTCCCATTGGACCGTCGGACCAGCAGACCAATAATGGTTGGCATAATTGATCCAATTGCCCGCCGACACGCTCTCCAGACCCGCGAATCCCGTCTGCGAAAACTTCGGAAATAACTCAGCCTTGGCCACGCCGATGCGCGCGGTGGCCGCGGCGAGGTCCCGTTCCGCCCGTTGCACATCCGGCCGGCGTTGCAGTAAATCTGAGGGGAGACCCACCGGAACTTCCGGCGGCGTCAATGGAATTGGTTTCGCCGTGGACACTTCGTCCAACAGCGCGCCTGGTTGCTGGCCGAGCAGAATGGCCAGATGATAGACGGCCTGGTCGAAACCTGTTTCAAGCGAAGGCACCTCGGCGACGGTGTATGAAAGCAGCGCCCGGGACTGCTGAACATCCAGATCACTGCTCAATCCATTTTGAAAACGGTTGCTGGTTAAATCCAGGATGTCTTGTTGAACCCGGATATTCTGACGCGTGATCGCCAGGCGCTGTTGAAAGCCGCGGGCCGTGATATAATTCCGCGCGACTTCGGCCAGCAACGAGAAGATGAGCAAACCCAGCCCTGCGATGCTGGCGAGAATGATTTTTTTTGGCGCCCTCGTTTCGGCGGTGGCGGCGGCATAGGCGGCATATCCGGCGTTCCCGCGCTGACGGCCATTTCTGTATGGCTTTTTTCCTGTTCCATGACGATTCCGCATTGATTCCTGGATCTGCTTGCAAATGAGTTGGCTCACGTGACAGGTGCCCCCTCAGTCGTTGGCAATCTATCGCATCCGGTGATTGGTGCAATGCTATTCCCTTTTTCATAAATCGCCTTGCGGTGAGCCAAGGCTGTCAAAATGCGGGGCCGTAGGTCGGCAAAATGTCTGGCGCTTGGCAGGCGTCAAAAATGGGATAAATTCCCGGATGAAGAAAATTTGGGCCGCGCTCCCGCTGGCGCTTTTTGCCGCCGCTCCCGTCTTTGCCCAAGACATACCGGTTGACGAAAATCTTTGGCGGCTGGTCGCACAGGAAGACACCGACGGGGACCGGAAAATCACCGTTCACGACCGCGTTACGCCCTATGAGGTTCTGGGGACCAATGGGACCCCGCTTGAAATGATCCAGGGCGTTTATCCGTTATCGGTTTTGCTCCAGGAATTGAAACGCGCGGACGACGAGCATCGCTTTCAAATTCCACTCAACGAAATCCGTCTCGACGAATCGGTCGTGGACCGGACGCATCGGCTCATCCGGGAATATTATTGGAATGCGCTGACGCGGAGGATTGACGCGGCCCATCTGGACAAGGTCGTGCATGATCCAAAGGTCCAATCCAAAGCGGATTATCTTTACGTTCCAGCATCGGAATCGAAAACCGTGGATTATTTTAAAGCCGCGGTGAAAATTGCCGATGCGAATGGCCGGACGCACGGCGATGGTCGTGGTGTTGCTCCCTTCGCCGGACAAGATTACCGGCGATTTCGTCCGCAACCTGGACGGCGCGCACGGCTTGTTGAGCATGGCGTTGGAGACGAATGCCGACGGAAGTATTTCTGGCGCGCCTTATGTGGTCCCTGGGGGACGGTTCAATGAATTGTATTATTGGGACAGCTATTTCATCACGCTCGGATTGCTCCAAGACGGGCGAAAAGCTTTGGCGCGCGGCATGGTGGATAACTTGCTTTACGAAATGGATCATTACGGAAAAATTCCGAACGCCAATCGCACGTATTATCTCACCCGTTCGCAGCCGCCGTTTTTGACATCCACCGTCCGCGCAGTCTTTGATTCCGACGCGGCGGACAAAACGTGGCTGGCGTCCGCTTTAAAGACTGCCGTGGCCGAATATGAGGACGTATGGATGGACCCGGAGCGGCTCGTCGCAATAGGGCCTTACCAGTTGAATCGCTATTACGATTCAGGCTCCGGTCCCTGCGTGGAAGTTGAGCCGGGACATTACGACGAACAAATTGCTCCATGGCTGGCCAAAGCAAATGCGGGCAATCCGGAGCAGCCGCTGACGTCGTACCGCTTCCTGAACGATTTTCTCTATTGCGGAGAGTTTTCAGATTTAAGGGCGAACGGAATGACGCTGGCCGAATTTTTCAAGAATGACCGCGCGATGCGCGAATCAGGCCACGACACGACGCATCGGTTTGATGACCGTGCGGCTGATTTCGTCTCTGTGGACCTCAATTCGCTGCTTTATAAGTATGAAATGGATTTCGCGGAAATTTTGGAAACACAATTCGGCGGAAAACTGCCGTCGTTGGGCCGGAATTTCGGCGACGCAAATTTCTGGCGACTGCGGGCGACCCGGCGCAAACAGGCAATGATGGCTTTGATGTGGGATGAAACGCGCGGGTTTTTCTTTGATTACGATTTCGCGAATCGAAAACGGTCAACCTATATTAGCGCGACTGGGCTTTACCCGCTGTGGGCAAGGATTCTCGACACGAACAACGCGGCGGAGCGCGATGCCGCCCGGCGGATGGCTGCCTATGCGCGCGTGAAATTAGAGCAACGATATGGGCTGGCCGCCAGCGCTGCGGAATCCGTCGCGGCCGCGCGCACTCATGATCCCCGGCAGTGGGATTATCCGTATGGGTGGCCGCCGCACCAAATGCTCGCCTGGCAGGGTTTCAAAAATTACGGACTTGATGCCGACGCCGAACGGCTTGCTTATTGCTGGCTTTATACCATTGCCAAAAACGCGCGCGATTACGACGGCGTGATTCCCGAGAAATATAACGTTGTCACGGGTTCGGACGAGGTATTCGTCGAATACGGCAACGTCGGCACGAAATTTAATTATATTACGCCGGAAGGATTCGGCTGGATGAACGCATCGTTCGAGACGGGGCCGAATTTTCTTTCTACGAATGCCAGGGCAAATTTGGAGGCGTTAACGCCGCCAAATGAATGAAGAGCAGTCACACGTTGTAACTGCTGCTGGCGGTGGTGCCTCCTTTGCCGGTCCAGTTGGTATGGAAGAATTGGCCGCGCGGCTTGTCAATCAATTCGTAGGTGTGCGCGCCGAAATAATCGCGTTGCGCCTGCAACAGGTTCGCCGGCAAAACGGCGTTGCGGTATTGATCGTAAAATGCCAGGGCCGTGCTGAAGGCCGGAACGGGAATCCCCTTTTTAGCCGCGGAAGCCACCGCGTTACGCCAGCCTTTCTGGCAGCGTTTGATTTCGCCGCGGAAATAATCGTCCAACAGCAAATTGAGCAATTTGGGATTGTTGTCGTAGGCTTCCTTGATTTTGCCCAGAAAGCGCGAGCGAATGATGCAACCGCCGCGCCACATCAGCGCGACGCCGCCCATGTTCAGGTTCCACTTATTCTCCGCCGCGGCGGAACGCATGAGCATGTAACCCTGCGCGTAGGAAATAATCTTGGAGGCATAAAGCGCGTCGCGAATGTCGTTGATGAAGGTTTTTTTCTTCACGTCGTTTTTGGCAACAGACAGCGCGGGCTTGGGTCCTTTCAATTTGCGGGCAGCCTTCACGCGCTCGTCTTTCAACGCGGAAACGCAGCGTGAATAAACAGCTTCAGCGATTAAGGTAATCGGCACTCCCAAATCCGCGCTGTTTTGGACGGTCCATTTGCCGGTGCCCTTTTGTCCGGCGGTATCCAGGATTTTGTCCACGAGCGGCGCGCCGTCAGTGTCTTTGTAGGCGAGAATGTCGCGGGTGATTTCGATGAGGTAGGAATCCAGCTCGCCCTTGTTCCATTCGGCGAAAACTTCGTGCATTTGGTCCGCGCTCATGCCGAGGCCGTTCTTCATGATGTTATACGCTTCGCAGATGAGTTGCATGTCACCGTATTCAATGCCGTTGTGGACCATTTTCACATAATGGCCGGCGCCGTTTTCGCCAACCCAATCGCAGCAGGAGACGTTGTTTTCGACTTTCGCCGAAATGCCCTGGAAAATTGCTTTTACATGTGGCCAGGCGGCAGGCGAACCGCCGGGCATGATGCTTGGGCCATGTCGCGCGCCTTCCTCGCCGCCGCTCACGCCGGTGCCGATGTAAAGGAGGCCCTTGCCTTCCACGTATTTCGTCCGGCGACTGGTGTCTTCAAAGAGCGAATTGCCGCCGTCAATGATGATGTCGCCGGTTTCGAGATGGGGCAGGAGGAGCTCGATAAACTCGTCCACGGCTTTGCCGGCCTTGACCATGAGCATGACGCGGCGCGGTTTTTTGAGCAATTTGACCATTTCTTCGATGGAATGCGCGCCGATCACCTTGGTGCCTTTGGCTTCATTGGCGAGGAAGTGATCAACTTTTTCGACCGTACGGTTGAAGGCCACCACGGTGAAGCCGTGGTCGTTCATGTTGAGGATGAGATTTTGGCCCATGACGGCCAATCCAATGAGTGCGATATCAGCTTGTGCGTCCATAAAATTTCAATCTAACCGTTGCGCATAGGCGCTTTACTTTTTTAACCGAGAAAGCAGGAAGGTTATTCTTTCCTGCAATTGGCGTAAATCGTAAATCAATGTGGCGCTATGACTAGCAGTATTTTGGCGAAATCCAATCGCCGTTTGCCATTATTTTATTGTATCAGGTCGCGGCCCCGAGTTGCAATCGCTTGTCGGATTCCAGGCGGGCATTGAGATTTGGCCAGTTGGCCTGGTTCATTTCATTGAACGCATTGAGATAAACCGCTACCACTTCCGGCGGATATTTGGCCACGAGGGTGTCAACGGCCGACTTTAATTTGGCATCGTCAATTGTCTTGGGGAGATCGTCCACGACGCCTTTTTCATTTTTGATCTCGAGCGCGTCCAAAAAGTCCACCAGCATTGGCTCATATTTTTTCACGAGCCAGGAGCGCAGCAGGCCGCCGGCGACGGCATCGAGGCCGGGTTTGGAAAGAACCTGGATCATGGAGGCATGCTGCTGTGCGCGCGGCTGGCGTTCCAGATAAATCGGGCGCACATGCAGGGCCTTCGCCACACCGGCCATTGTCGCCTTATAACTGGGTTTGTCCGTTTCGTGGATGAAGCCAATGATTTCATTGGCCAGGGCCGGCGACATGAAACCGAAAAGTTCGTGTGAGGTGAGCATGGTTAAATTGCAATGACGGAAATCTTATTTTTTTTGGCCAGCGTTCCGCAAGCTTCGCGTTCGATCAACAGTGTTTTCCCGGATTCAATGGCCAGCACGGAAATTCTGGCGGCGGCGCAGATTTCCAGTGTTTGGGCGCCGAAACAAGGGATGTCAAAACGCAAATCGTGCTTTTCCTTGGCGACTTTCACGGCCACGGCGCCGCCATCCCGGCCGGCCAGTTCGCCGCCGCGGGCCAGACATTTGTCCGTGCCTTCAAACCCTTCCACGGCGAGTACCGTCCCGTTTTTGACGACAACGGTCTGGCCAATTTCCAGCCGCGAGATTTCCTTGGCGATTCGCCGGCCAAATTCGACATCGGCTTTTTGCTCGTTGGATAGATCGGGACCGAGCCGGAAATTTTTGCCAGGCATGAGCGGACTAAGCCACGGGGTGGCATCAATTAAGTCCACGCCATCTTTCTTCAATTCCTCAGCGATGGCGCCGAAAATCGTTTGGGCGTTTTTTTCCTTGAGGCGGAACAGAACGGCCATGGCGCGCAGGTCCGGCCGCAAATCGTAAAGATTTTTTGGAGCGATTTGACCGACCATGACACATTGGCAAATGCCGCGGTCAGTGAAGACTGAAATCATTTTGGACAGTTGCCCGACTTTGAGCCAGACGATTTCATCCACGAGTTTGGCCAAATCCGGGTCAGTTTCGTTTTCAAATGCCACGGCAACGAGCCGTTTCATGCCCGCGGCGCGCGCCTGTCGGGCAAATTCGAGCGGGAGGGATCGGTTGCCGGCGATGAGACCCAGAGATTCAGGCGCGCTGTTCGTCACGATTCCGCCAGCCTAATAGGTTTGGGTAAGAAGTGCCAGCCCGTTATGATTGGGGACTGAGAATTTTGACGTGTCTCGCTTTGGAACAGTCTGTCCTGCGATTGGCATAAGTAGATATTCTACTTTAGTTAGAGTTGATCGGACTAATTGGCAAAACGCAGGCGATTCGCGTAAGACAAACTGATTGTTGGAGATTAAGGAGTGTTGGCCTGCAAATTGCTCGACCGGATGAAATGTCATCGTCATTTGATTCAATTTACAAGAAGTTGACTTCATCGCTCGAAGAACGTGGCCACGATACCAGGTTCCAGCCCGCGCGCCATGTTTCATCTGTCGTTGCGCATGAACTGAACAATATTCTGACGGTTATCCTGGGTTACTCCGACCGCCTGCTCGTCAAGCATGCCCGGCGACCCGACGTCGGAAGCGCATCTCCGGCTCATCAACGAGGCGGCGCGGCGGGCGGCGGCGATTGTGCGTGATGCCACCCCGCCACGAGTGAACGGCGTAAAGGAATCTGCGCCGGAATCGAATGGCGCGGCGGTAAAATAAATGCGCAAGGTTCGGGCCGGGCGCGTGGAACGGCACGCGCGAAAGCATTAATATGCACCCGGTTGAAACGGGGTAATGATGACAGAGGATTTTTCACTTCCGCACGCTTCTCCAATTTTGAAATCCGCCCCGGCCGCCGGTGGAACAGTGGAACCCCGTTTGGCTTTGACGCTGCGGACTTTATCGCGTAGCCTGTACCTTCTATTTTTCGCAAATCACCATGACGGGATTAATTAAAATGATTTTCGGGTCGAAGAACGACCGCGAAGTGAAGAAGTTCTGGCCGCTCGTCGCCAAAATCAACGAGAGTGAGGCCGGACTGAAAAGTCTTTCCGACGAACAGTTGCGGGCCAAGACCGCCGCCTGGAAGGATGAACTTTCAAAAATTTCCGACAATGATGAATTGGCGCTGCGGCTCGATCAAATTTTACCCGAGGCATTTGCGGTGGTGAAAAACGCCTGCCGCCGCTTGTGTGGGCAGGAGATCACCGTGCGCGGGCTACCGGTCAAATGGGAAATGGTCCCGTTCGACGTCCAACTCATCGGCGGCATCGGCTTGCACAAGGGCAGAATTGCTGAAATGGCGACCGGCGAAGGCAAAACGCTGGTGGCCACGCTGCCCGTTTATCTCAACGCCCTGAGCGGACGCGGCGTGCATGTGGTGACGGTGAACGATTATCTGGCCGCGCGCGACTCGGAATGGATGGGGGCGATTTACAAATTTCTGGGGCTGTCCGTCGGCTGTATTCTTCATGACCAGTCGCCACGGGTCCGGCGCGAGCAATACAATTGCGATATCGCCTACGGCACCAACGCGGAGTTTGGCTTCGATTATTTGCGCGACAACGGCATGGCAATGCGCAAGGAGGAGCAGGTGCAGCGCGGCCATTATTTCGCCATCGTGGACGAAGTGGACTCCATTCTGATTGACGAGGCGCGTACCCCCCTGATTATTTCCGGCCCCTCGATGCACACGTTCGACGAGCAATATGCGCAATGGAAGCCGACGGTGGAGAGCCTGGTGCGCGCGCAGCAACAGTTGTGCGGGCGTTTTTTGAGGGAAGCGGACGAGCTGATAAAAAAATTAAATCCGACTGACGGCTCGAACGTGACCCATGCCGCCGAGATGGAACATGAGCTGGGACTGCTGTTGTTCCGCGTCAAAACCGGCCAGCCCAAGTCAGAGGGGTTGTTGAAAATTTTGGAAAATCCCGAATACGCGCAATTGATGAACCAGGCGGAACTGGATCTGCATCGGGACCAGAAAAAAGTGGATTTGTATCGTGAAAAGGAGGAATTGCTGTTTGCGATTGATGAGAAGAGTCAGGAAGCCGACATGACGGAGAAGGGCCGCAATTTCATCAGTCCGAAGGACCCGGACGCCTTTGTGCTGCCGGATTTGACGACGGCGCTGCATGAAATTGATACCGGCGCGGAAACGGACGCGCGCAAGCGGATGGAGGCCAAAACCAAAGTGCAGCAGGAATTCGAGGCCAAGGCGCAAAAAATCCACTCCATTTCGCAATTGCTCAAGGCGTATTCGCTTTATCAACTGGACGTCGAATATGTCGTCCAGGAAAACAAGGTCATCATTGTGGACCAGCACACGGGGCGGCTGATGCCCGGACGCCGGTGGAGCGATGGCTTGCACCAGGCCGTTGAAGCCAAGGAGGGCGTGGCGATTGAGCGCGAAACGCAAACGCTGGCGACGATCACCATTCAGAATTATTTTCGTCTTTATTCCAAGCTGGCGGGCATGACCGGCACCGCGGAGACCGAGGCGACGGAATTTTTTGACATCTACAAGTTGGGGGTGCTGACGATTCCGACGAACAAGCCGAACATTCGCCAGGACATGCACGATTCGGTTTATAAAACCAGAAGGGAAAAATTCAACGCCGTCGCGCAGGAAATCAAACAGCTCCACGGCCAGGGCCGCCCGATTCTCGTCGGCACCGTTTCGGTGGAGACCAGTGAAATGCTTTCGAGGATGCTGAAGCGGGAGGGGTTGGTTCATTCGGTTCTGAACGCGAAATATCACCAACAGGAGGCGGAAATCGTGGCGCGCGCGGGCCAGCGCGGCGCGGTCACCATCGCCACCAACATGGCCGGACGCGGTACGGACATCAAACTCGGTCCCGGCGTCGCTGACATCGGCGGCCTGCACGTCCTGGGCACGGAACGCCATGAATCGCGGCGAATCGACCGGCAGTTGCGCGGACGCTGTTCGCGCCAGGGGGATCCGGGGTCGTCGCACTTTTTCATTTCGCTGGAAGATGACTTGATGCGGCTCTTCGGCTCCGACCGGATTGCCAAGATGATGGAACGCATCGGATTTGAGGAAGGCGACGAATTGAAGCATCCCTGGCTCAACCGTTCCATTCAAAGCGCGCAGAAAAAAGTCGAGCAGCACAATTTTCAAATCCGCAAACGCACGCTGGAATACGACGATGTAATGAACAAGCAGCGCGAAGTCATCTACGGCTTTCGCAACGAAATCATCCGCGGCGAGGACGTGCGGGACCGGCTGATGGACATCATGGAAGAAGTGGTGGTGGAAAAAGTCGCGGAATTCACCAATGCCGAACCGGAATTTCATGATTGGAAGGTGCGCCCGCTGGCGGACTGGGTGAATCTGAATTTCCCCATCGGTTTGCCCGAGGCCGATATTGTCAAAGCCGCCGAGTCTGGCAAGGAGACGCCCGTGCCCGGCTCGTTATTCGACGGTTTGTCTCCCGCGCAATTCGCCGTCTGCAATTTTATTTCCGACCGGGTCCGCCAGGCATACGACGTAAAAATCAGTTTTGAAAATCCGGACGCGCTGAAGGAAGTGGAGCGGTTCACTATTTTGAGCGCGATTGACCGCCTCTGGCAGGAGCATCTCTACGAGATGGACAGCCTGCGCTACAGCATCGGCCTGCGGGGAATCGGCCAGCGCGATCCGCTGGTGGAATACAAGGCCGAGGCGTTCAAAATGTTTGATGAATTGATGGTCAGCATCAAATCGCAAATCTGCCACAACATTTTTCGCAGCGCGTCTTCGATGGCGGCGTTTGAAAACTTCCTGCGTAACGTGCCGCAACAGACCATGCATCAAAACGCCAGCGCCTTTGGCGGCGGCACCTCTACCACCACGAGCGGCGGGGGCGCTCCGGTCAAAAAGGGCAGCGACGTGGTAAGCGAAGCGGTGGCGGCGCAGCAGAAGGCCAAACCCGTCCGCACCGGTCCGAAGGTGGGCCGAAACGACCCCTGCCCATGCGGTAGCGGCAAGAAATACAAGCAATGTTGTGGAAAGTAAGCGATACCGCATTTTTGAGAAAATATGTTTGCAATGAGCCGGCGGACGGCTATTCTTTGAGGCTGTTTAACGAGAATTTTATGGCACGAATTTGTGAATTGACCGGCAAACGCCCAATGAAGGGCAGCATTATCTGGCGCTCAGGCAAGGCTAAAAAGCTGGGCGGTATCGGCACGCACATCACGGCGATCACCAAGCGCAAGTTCATTCCGAATTTGCAACGGGTGAAGGCGTTGCTGCCCAATGGCGAAGTCCGCTACGTCCGCGTAACCGCCAACGCCATCAAAAAGGGACTCGTCATCAAGGCCCCCCGGCGCACTTGGAAAAAAGAAGCTGCGAAGGCTTGATCCAGGCCGCCGCCGGCAACTTAAGAGTTGCCAAAAAGGCGGACGCCAATTTCAATTGGCGCAAATCGCCTATGCAATCATTCCAAAGGTTGAAATGTGTTTGTTTCGTTTTGGCAATAACGCTGGCATCCGCGTTGACCGCCTGCGCCGATAATTTTCTCGTTTATTTCGGAACTTATACCGGCCCCGGAAGCAAAGGCATTTACGTTTCCAGTTTTGACACGGCGTCCGGAAAATTGAGTCCCCCCGAACTGGCCGCCGAAACCGCCGACCCCTCGTATCTAGCCGTCGCGCCCGATCATCAGTATCTCTATGCTGTCAACGAAATTACAGAAACCAGCGGATTCGTCTCTGCGTTCAAACTGAAGACGACGACTGGAAAATTGGAATTTTTGGACAAACAACCTTCGGGCGGTTTCAGCCCTTGCCATCTGACCGTTGATCCGGACGAAAAATTTGTGGTGGCGGCGAATTACAACAGCGGGAACGTGGAAGTTCTGCCAATTCGAACCAATGGTTTTCTCGCCGCTCCGACATGCCTCATTCAACATCATGGTTCGAGCGCGAATCCAGCGCGTCAGGAAGGCCCACACGCACATTGTGTCGCGTTCGACGCAGACAACCGGCTCTATGTTTGCGATTTGGGATTGGACAAGGTGATGATTTATCATCTCGATGAAAATAGCGGGCAACTTACGACCAACGAATTTCCGTCGGCGGAATTGAAGCCCGGTTCCGGTCCCCGCCACATCGCTTTTCATCCGGATGGCAAATTCGCTTACGTGATCAGTGAAATGGGCGCAACGGTGACCGCGTTTGCATACGATCCGTTGAATGGCAAATTGACCGCGATTCAGACGGTTTCAACCTTGCCCGCGGATTTTCAAGGGAACAATACCAGCGCGGAAATCGCCATTCATCCATCGGGGAAATTCGTTTATGCCTCAAACCGTGGCGACGACAGCATCGCGGTGTTTGCCGTGGATGAAAAAACCGGGCGGCTGACCCGCGTGCAAATCCAACCAACCCTCGGCCGGACGCCGCGCGGTTTTGCCATAGACCCCACCGGACAATTCTTAATCGTTGGCAACCAGGAATCGAATGACGTCGTGATTTTTCGCATCAATCCGGAAGACGGCAGGTTGGCGGCGACGGGCCAAAAATTTGAGATCGGAAAGCCCGTTTGCGTCACGATTGTGCAGAATTAATTCCCCTTTGAATTTTTCAGGCTGGCGCGCTTGAGTTCCCGGTCCGACTCGCGCCGTTTCAAGTCCTCACGTTTATCGAAGTGCTGTTTGCCTTTGCCGACGGCCAGCGACACTTTCACTTTTCCATTCTTCCAGTAAAAGGCCAGAGGAATCAGCGCATGGCCCTTGACGGCGGCCAAGCCAAAAAGCTTTCGGATTTCCGATTTGTGCAGCAGCAATTTTCGCGGCGCCTTGGGTTCGTGGTTTTGGCGGTTGCCATGCGAGTATTCGTCTATGTGCGCATTGTAGAGCCAGACTTCCTCTTTCTCGACCCGCGCAAACGCGTCGGTGATTTGGCCCTTGCCGGCGCGCAGCGATTTGACCTCCGTGCCATGCAAGACGATGCCCGCCTCAAAGGCTTCAAGTATATGATAATCGCGCCGCGCTTTGTGATTAGTCACGATGTCGGCCATGGGAAAATTTAAGCCGAATGGCGGGGCGATTCACAGATAAAACGAAATGCCAAAAGGACCGCTTGAAGCCCCTCCGCGGTTGATCCCACACCCTTCGCCGTTAGCGCTTTTTGCGCTTTTTAGCCTGCGGGCGGACCAATTCGGTAATCTCGGGCATTTCCCAGCCGATTTTTTCCTCAATGATTTCGCGCAGGGCAATATCAGCGGCACCCAGGTTTCCGACGTCCGCGACCAGCGGGCGGGCGAGGCCACCCCCACCGGAATTCAGTTGACGTACGCGGCGCGATACCAGATTGATCAGCACGTTTGGGTTGCCTACCTTTTCGGCGGCCTTTTTAGCAAGTTCAGCGTTCATTAAAAAAAGAGCTAAAAAGAATAACAGTTACAGTTTTGCAACGCAACAGTAAAAATTCCACCAAAAAGCCCCCCGAAAGTTCCTTAGCCGCTGGCGCCCCGGCAAAAAATTCCTTCAAACCGGCGGCAACTTCAGGCATTTTTTGCGGGCTTATGCCCGATACCCGAAGAGGTCTTGATTTGCAGAAATTTCTGGCCACGCGCACCGAGGCGGTCAATCGGGCGCTGGGCCAATTTTTGCCCACGGAAAAAACCAAACCCGCGACCATCCACAGGGCGATGCGGTATTCGCTGTTCGCCGGGGGCAAGCGGCTGCGTCCCGCCCTGTGTCTGGCCGCCGCGCAGGCCTGCGGCGGCACGGAGAAGGAGGCGATGCCGCTGGCCTGCGCCATCGAGTGCATCCATACTTATTCGTTGATCCACGATGATTTGCCGGCGATGGACAACGACGATTTCCGTCGCGGCAAGCCGACCAACCACAAGGTTTTTGGCGAGGGCATCGCCGTGCTGGCGGGCGATGCGTTATTGACGCAGGCGTTTGAAATCGCCGCGCAAAGCAAAAAATTCCCGCGTTATCCCCACCAGACAATTATTTTGGAAATCGCCCGGGCGGCGGGTTCGTTGCAATTGATCGCCGGGCAAGTGGCGGACCTGGAGGCGGAGGGAAGAAACATTTCCGAAGGTGAATTGAAATTCATCCATGAGCGGAAGACTTCGGCGCTGCTCTGTTGCGCCACCCGGCTTGGCGGGATGAGCGCCAACTGCCCACCGGCTCAACTGACCGCACTCACCCGTTTTGGCTACCTCGTGGGTCTGGCCTTCCAGGTGATTGACGATATTCTGGACGTGACCCAAACCAGCGAGCAACTCGGCAAGACGGCTGGCAAGGATGTCGCCGAGCAAAAGGCAACTTATCCTGCAATTGTCGGCCTGGAAAAATCGCGAAGGATTGCGGCGCAATTGACCGATCAGGCGTTTGCCGTGCTGAAAATTTTCAAAGGGCGCGCCGCCGTGCTGGAATTGCTGGCGGAATATTTGTTGAAACGGGACCGCTGATTCATTCGTTTTTGATTGAAGCAGAACAAAAAGAGGTTATTTTATCGGCACCGGTGAGGCCCCTGTTCGCAATTTTGTCCGCATGGTTGGCGTTTGCTTTATTGCCCGCTGATGCGCAGGTCAGCGTTTGGACCTTTCACAATGATAATTTCCGTGACGGCGCCAATACCGACGAGATCATCCTGAACCTCACCAATGTCAATTCCTCGACGTTCGGCAAACTCTTTACTTATGCGGTGGATGGATGCGTCTATGCGCAGCCATTGTATGTGCCAAAATTGACCATCGCCGGACTGACGCACAACGTCGTGTTTATCGCCACGGAGAACGACACCGTTTATGCCTTTGACGCGAATAGCGCGGGCGCATCCGGCGGATTGTTATGGAAGACCAATCTTGGTCCGGCGGCGGTAACGACCACCGGCGCCTTTACCAACAAAAATTTCGGCACGAGATATAACGGCGGCGCGTACACGGACATCAAGCCTGAAGTCGGCATCACCGGCACGCCGGTGATAGACACCAATTCCGGCACGCTTTATGTGGACGCGTTCACGGGCGTGGTTGGCGGCGGCACGACCAATTACTTTCACACGCTTCACGCCTTGAACATCACCAACGGCCAGGAACAACCTTTCAGCCCGGTGATAATCACTGCGAAAGTTCCCGGCGTTGGCGTGGACAACGTGGGCGGCATCGTGACATTCAATCCCAAGCAGGAAAACCAGCGGCCGGCGCTCACGCTGGCCGGCGGCATCGTTTATGTTTGCTACGCAGGCTATGCCGACACGGATCCGTATCACGGTTGGATCATCGGGTTTAACAAAAATAATCGGGTGCAACTGACCAATTATGTTTTCAACAGCACGCCGAATGCCACGACCGCCGCGCCCGACGCGGACCCCGGCGAAGGCGGGATTTGGATGGGCGGCGGCGGCCTGGCGGCGGACAGCCAGACCAATCTGTTTGTGATGACCGGCAATGGGAGTTTCAGCGCCACCAATGGTTCCACAGGCGTGGATTACGGCGATAGTTTCATCAAATTTTCCACGACCAATGGCTTGAGCGTCATGGATTATTTCACGCCGTGGGACCAGGCCGCGTTTCAAACGGAGGACTCGGACGTAGGCTCCGGCGGGTTGGTATTGTTGCCGAACGAAGCCGGAAGCTATCCGAACGAACTACTCGGGGCAGGGAAAGCTGGAGAGATTTACGTCGTCAACCGCGACCAATTTACAACTAACAACGTTCATTTTAACCCTACGACTGATTATGATTTCATCGTCCAGACCAATATCGGCCAAATCGGTTCGTCATTCGACACCCCGGCATATTTCAACGGCCGGATTTACTATGCGGCAAGCGGGGATTATTTGAAGGCCATCCAGATCACCAATGGCGCTCTCAACGATAACACCATTGTCAGGAATACATCCGCTTCGTTTCCTTTTCCTGGCGCCACGCCAAGCATCTCCGCGAATGGAACGAACAATGGAATCGTTTGGGCATTGCAAATGCCTGGGACCCTCGGCAATCCGGCCACCCTGGCCGCTTTCAATGCAACGAATATCAGCTCGGAACTTTACAACAGCTCGACGGTGGCCAGCCGCGACCAACTCGGCGCCGGCATAAAATTCGCCGTGCCTACAGTGGCTGACGGCCAGGTCTTCGTGGGAAGTTCCAATTCGTTTTCCGTTTTTGGCCTGCTGGCCGGCGTATTCTCATTCAGTTCGCCGGCGTATGGCATCCAGGAAAGCAATACTAGCGCGATCATCACAGTGAATCGCGTCGGCGGCGCCAACGGCGCCGCGCAGGTTTCCTACGCCACGGTTGCGGGGGGCACGGCGACCAACGGTATCAATTACAACAGCGTGTCCGGCGTTTTGAATTGGACGAATGGCGAGTCGGACGCAAAAACTTTCACAGTCCCGATTATCGCCGACGGGTTGGCCGAACCAAATCCGACCATTGCCCTGGCGTTGAGCAATCCCACCAACGTTGCGTCGGCCCTGGGTGTGGAATCCACGGCGATTCTCACCATCATCAAGCCGCCCCTTAGCGCCTGGAAACTCGATTATTTCGGCGCGAATGCCAACAATGCCGCCATTGCCGGCAATTCCGCCGACCCCACCGGCGATGGCATCGTTAATTTGCTCGCCTATGCCTATGCTTTCGATCCGCTCATTACCAATACAAATCCCTTCACTGGAAATCTTGCCGGCCGGGAGTTCCTGCTGCACTTTCCGCGCAATACTTCGGCGAGTGACCTTACCTACATCGTTCAATCGTCCCTGGATTTGTTTTCGTGGAGCAATTTGTTGACGTTCACCGCCGCGGGCGGCTGGGCGACCAATAGGCCCGGGGCCGTGGTTTCCGAATCGCCCACCAATGGTGTTCCGCCTGCGCAGTCCGTAAATGTCACGGTCACGGTTTCAACGAATGTGATGGCTGGCGCGACCAATCAATTTTTGCGGCTCGAGGTGAACCCCTGATTACCCTGTCCAATCCCCGGTTTTCAAATAGGGCTTCAACTTATCCTTGAGCGTTTCGCGACCGCGATGGATGAGGGATTTGGTCGCGGAAAGGGAGCAGCGCAAAATTTTCGCAATTTCTTCATAGCTCAAGTCTTCCTGGCGGCAGAGCAAAATGGCGGTGCGCTGGTTTTCGGGCAGTTCGGCCAGCGCTTCCTCGATTTTTTTCACCAACTCGCCTTGCAACAATTTTTCCGGCGGCGCCATCTGTGACTTGTCCTCGAATTGCTGGCGGGGCTGGTCCTCGTGCTCGGCGTGTGCTTCCTCGATGGATTCGGCGGGATGGCGCGAGCGGCGGCGCAATTCATTCAGGCATAAATTGCGCGCGATGGTGAAGAGCCAGGTGGAAAATTTGGCGGTGCGCTGGTAGCGCGCGCGCGACTTATAGACCTGAAGAAACACATTTTGCGCCACATCCTCGCTTTCCGCCTCATCGTGCAGGGAGCGAAAGACGAAATTCAACACGGGCTGCTTGTATTTTTCAACCAACTCGGCAAAGGCGGCGCGGTCGCCGCGCTTCGCGCGCAGCATCAAGGCCGCATCCGGGTCAGGTTGAATTGACATCCTCACAAGTTTCAAGTTTCAAGTTTCAAGTTTCAAGTATTCAAATCCGATGCCGCTTGAAACTTTCGGCTTAAAACTCGAAACTAAACGGGTGCAGGATTTGCTCGACAAGATTGAAAACGCCGCCGCGGCGCGCCTGAATGCGCGGCCGGACGGTAGCATATTGGAAAAGCTGGACGGCTGCAAGGCCTTCCTCAAGGTGGAAACGCATCGGTTGAAGATGCAGCATCGCGCCGGGTTGGGCGGATGCAAAGTTTGCCGCGCCCGGGCGACGATTCTCGATGTGCTGCTGCGGCATTTATGGGCCTCGGCCCGCGGCACCCTTTCGGCGCAGGCGCAGGCGGAATTTCCGCCGCTCGCGCTCGTGGCCATCGGCGGTTATGGCCGCGCCGAACTGAACCCGCACAGCGACATTGATTTCATGTTCTTGCACGACGGCCAGATTGCCGCCAACAAGCCCCTGCCCCATCTCTCCAAGCTCATTGACGGCGTCCTGTATCCGCTGTGGGACATCGGCCTGAAAGTCGGCCACTCGGTCCGCAGCATTGACGATTGCGTGACGGTGGCCAATTCGGACATGCAATCGAAAACGTCGCTCATCGAGTCCCGGCTGATTGTCGGCGACGAGGCCTTGTTCAAAAAATTCCAGAAAACCATTGTCGCCAAATCCGTCGCCGGCTATGAGATGGATTACATTGCCGCGCGGTTGGAAGACCAGGAAACGCGCCGGACCAAATATGGCAACTCGCCTACGATGCAGGAGCCGAACCTTAAGAACGGCTGCGGCGGCTTGCGCGATTTTCAAAACCTGCTCTGGATGGCGTTTTTCAAATATCGCACGCATTCGCTCGATGAGTTGCAACAAAGGGAATTTGTCACCGACGCCGAGAACAAACTACTGGCGGCGGCTTATGATTTTCTGCTGCGCACGCGCACGGAATTGCATTATCACGTCAACCGGCCGCTGGACGTGCTCGGGAAAAACCTTCAGCCGGCCGTCGCACACAATCTTGGCTATACCGAGCGTTCGCCCAGCAAACGGATTGAGAAATTCATGCGCGACCTTTATACACACATGCGGAACATCTTCCTCATCACCCGCACACTGGAGCAACGCATGGCTCTGACGCCGCCGCGGCCCAGCCTGCTCTCGCTGCGGCGGTTCATTCCCGTTCGGACCCGCGAACCCGAGACAGTGGACGGATTCAAATTCATCAATGGCGAGATTCACGCCGTGTCGAACCGGATATTTCGGGATTCACCGCGGCGGCTCATGCGTGTTTTCCTTCACGCGCAACAGCGGCGCATGACCTTGCATCCCGACCTGGCCCAGTTGATTCGCAATCAGCTTTCGCTGGTGGACCGGGATTTTCTGATGGATGAGCACGTGAGTGAGACGTTCCTGACGATATTGGAACATCGGGGCGAGGTGGCGTGGATTTTGCGGGCGATGCACGAGGTCAACCTGCTCGGCAAATACCTTCCCGAATTCGGCCGGCTCACCTGTCTGGTGCAGCACGAGTTTTATCATCAATACGCCGCCGATGAGCATACGCTGGTTTGCCTGGAGCAGTTGGATAAAATTTGGGAAGCGAAGGAGGCGCCTTACGAGAATTATGCGCCGCTGTTTCAAGGATTGGAGCGACCCGAACTCCTCTATCTGGCACTGCTCCTCCACGACGTGGGCAAATCCGAGCACAGCAGGAAAATCCCCCATGCGCTGGTCAGCGCCGGGATGGCCATGCGCGCGGCCAAACGTTTGCGCCTGGACGGCGCCGCCACGCACACCTTGCGGGCGCTCATCGAACATCATCTGCTGATGGCAACCGTCTCGCAGCGTCGCGACTTGGATGACCCGACGGTCATCAAAAATTTTGTGCGCCAGATCGAGACGCCCGACCATTTGAACCTCCTTACCCTGCTCACCTTCGCCGATTCGGAGGGCACCAGCGACAAATTATGGAATGGGTTCAAGGACTCGCTGCTCTGGCAGTTATACGCACGCGCCCAGGTCCGGTTGACTGGCGGCACCGAGTTCCTCCGCGCGTCGGAGAAATTGCGCGAGGCCCTGATGAAAGACGTCCGCGAGCGGGCCGCGCCCGCCATCAGTAATGAAGAGATCTCCGTCCATTTTGACGCCCTGCCGCCGCGTTATTTCGAAATCCATAACGCCGGGGAAATTCTGGACGACCTTGAATTGGCGCACCGGTTTATGCATCAGTTGGTCTTCGAAAGGGACAGCTCTCTCTCGCCCATCGTCGCCTGGGTGGACGAGCCGCATCGCGGCTATACCCTTGTGAAAGTTTGCACCTGGGACCGCGCCGGGCTGTTCAGCAAAATTGCCGGCTCATTGAGCGCCGCCGGCGTCAACATCCTGGGCGCCCAAATTTTTACGCGCGGCGACGGCATTGCGCTGGATGAATTTTATGTCACCGACGGGCGCACAGGTAATTTAGCCACCTCTGAGCAGCATGAAAAATTCGAGGCGCTTCTGGAAACGGTCCTGACCGGCGAAACCATCAATCTGACGGCGCTCATCAAGAAACAAATCGCCTCGCGCCCGCGCTATTTGCCTTACGCCGGCGAACGGATGCCCACGCAAATCCGCTTCGATAATGAAATTTCCGAGATGCGGACGGTCATTGAAATCGAAACCGAAGATATCCTGGGGTTGCTCTATGCGATATTGCAAACGTTCGCCGAGCTGGCGGTGGACATTTCCGGCGCGCGGATCGTCACTGAGCGCGGGGCGGCGATCGATAACTTTTACGTGCGCGAACAGGATGGCGGAAAGATTGAGTTACCCGCGCGGCGCGTGTTGATTGAACAAAAATTGCGACAGGCCATTGCGCAACTGAATGCGTGATGATTTGTTACGGCTTGGGCTTGACACGGGAGCGCCAAACTTTAACAGTTGGTTCTGGCACGCGCTGCCTTCGCGTGCCGGACGCGGGTGTGGTTCAGTGGTAGAATGCGGGCTTCCCAAGCCTGAGATGAGGGTTCGATTCCCTTCACCCGCTCCATTTATTATCAATGAGTTACGATTCAGTCCAGTAAAAGTGCAGTAAATATCGATGATTTGCAGAACAATTCCAAAAAAGCGGATGACGGAACATTTCTCAGGCGTCCAGAAGAATTTGCGCAGCACGGGGAGGCAGCTTTGAAGCGGCAACGGAAGTGTCGCCGTCACGTTGCGAGGACGACGGACTCTTAAATCCATTCTGGCGAGTTCGCCATTGGACGAAATCTTGCCAGAAGATGACCCCTCGAAACGCGGGAAAACCGGGCAGGTGAAACCAGCTACGCGCCGTTGAGTAGGAAACTCCGGCGCAGACGGCAAATTCCTTGGCGTTCAACGCCTGATCCAACCGGCGCTTTTCCAGCACGTCGGCCAATCGGACCCCACGAAGTTGTTTGTCGTCTGGCATTTTAATGTCGTGTTTCAAAAAAAAAAATTCACAATTCAACTCATTGGCAGTGCATATTCCACGCCTGGTCGAACCCCCGCCCCCGTCACTCGCCAAGCACACTCCAAAAAGCGTGTCAAGCATCCAAATGGAAGGAACCCGCTATTTAATTGGCAATGAATCGGTGAGCTTTGTCCGATTCCGACATCCGCCTCGCCGTATTTTTTCCAATTCCCGCATTTTAACTTGTCAGCATTTCGCATTTTTCCTTCCCTCTACGTCTCCCTTGCGCCCGATAATAATCAACGTCCTCACCGGCAGCCGGAACTCTCCGTCCTGATACCGAATTCCCAACGCAAGCAGACGTTCTTTCGGCGCAGCCGCCAGCAAGGCCCGGATTTCTGATTGTGCTTCCGGTGCTGTCCGGCCAATCTCGCACCAGCGCCCGATGGCCAGTCCGCCGGGAAGTTCGGTCTGATTGGATTCCAACGCTTCGATGGTGAGATCGTTGGCCGCAAAAAATTTCCGCCAACCCGCCGCCGTATGGCTTCGAACGTGTGAAGGATCATGCAGCGTCTCCAATTTGTGCATGAAATCATCTAAGGCAGGGTCTTCATGGCCCTCCAAGTCAATCACGGCGATGCGGCCGCCGGGCCTGGTCAGCCGCGCCATTTCGCGAATGGCTTCGGCTGGGTCCCGAAAATGATGGGGCGCCAGGCGCGAAACGACCGTGTCAAACGAAGCCGATGGAAACGGCATGGATTCGGCATAGGCGCAAACCGTTTCCACGTTTATCCCCCGCTCTTTTGCCAACCGCTCGAATTGCCGGAGCATGTTGGGCGCGGCGTCCACGCCGACGATACGCGAGACCTTCCCCGCAAAGGACAGCGCCAGATGGCCCGGCCCGCATGCCACGTCGCACACTGAATCTTCCTGCTTCGAAGCAATCAGTTCATGCAACCGCTTGATGGTTGGACTGCTGGCGTGAACTTCACTTGCCGCGTATTGGCTGGCGATGGCATGAAAACGTTCGGGCGCGGCTTCGGGCATAAAATAACAGGCTAACCGCCGCTCTCGCGCGGGTCAAACTGGCAATAATCAGACTATGCCGCCCCTGACGAGGGAATGGCGGTTAAAACGGCTGGATTCCGTGGGCGGCGAGGTCCACCGTGCAAAGCGCGGTGTTAATGAGAGCATTCAAACTGATTTGCGCCCATCATCCCTTGCGTCAGTGAGGTTTCAGTTCTTCCGCTTTCTGTTGGTGAATCGCCGCGCGGTCGGGGCGGTTGCCCGCCTTGAAATAATCGGCAATTTGTTGCTGCAAATCATATTCGACCGCTTGGCGTTGCAGCGAACGGTTTGACCAGACAAAACCCAGCGCCAGCAATCCGGCCAGCAAGGCGAAAATTCCAGCCGGCATTTTCACCTTCAATCCCGGCCGGCCGCGTGCCAGCCCGTATCCGCAAAGGCCAACAAATAAAATCAAGCCGGTTGAAAAAATCGCGATTGAGTGTTTCAACAGCCACTGTGCCGCTCCGCTTAAGCGGCCCGGCCCGGGAGCTGCCGCCGGAGGAAAACACGCCGCGGGCAGGATGGACCGCAAAGTCGGATCTCCCAAGACGCGCAAAGCCAGCCGCGGATCGGGCTGGATTGTCGGAGCATCAAACAAATCCTTCGGGTTGCCGGTGGCCAGGTAGGTTTGCGCGCGTTCCTGGGCAATGAGGTTCCATTCGCGGGTCACGACCAATACGTCCTCAACCACCCGTTGTGAAATCCGGCACATGCCAAAAATGATGACGCCGGCAAAAATCAGAGGCAAGAACAGGCCATCCCACGCCGGGAGCCACTTGCGTTCCCAGACCTGCCCGGTCAATACCGCGGCAAAGACGCTGGCGATGACGAAGACATTGAGGAGGTCCATATAACGGCTGGCGGGATTGAGATAGAGTCCGGAATTCGCCCTTCCGAACGCAATCGCGAGCGATTGCATGGCGCTCCACAACGCCAGGACAAGAACCAGTTCGGCCATGGTCGTATCCTGAAAATCCGGGCGCAGATAGAGCACCAGCAATAAGACCAGCGGCAGCGCGATGACACAGGCCATGACGGTGGTGTCGGGAAACGGCCACGCCAGATTATGCGCCAGACTGGTAGTGAAATCGCTGAACGATTGCGCCTGCAACGGACCATTGGACTTTGGCGCGGCAACCAAAGGCGCGCCGAGTCCGGCCAATAACAGACAAACGCCCAGGCCGGCCAGCGTTTCTTTGTTCATTCCCGGCGCTTGATTGCGCGCATGAGAATGACCCCGCCCGCCGCCACCGGCGCCAGAAGTCCGGTGACCATGGTGAACAAACCGAGGACTGCCGAAGCGAACCCCAGCCACCACCGCCAACTGCCGGGTTTGGCAAATCCCAATCCCCCCACCGTTAGCAGGGCGAAAAGAAGCAAAAAATACCACTGCGAATCCATTCCCCAAATGGCATTTTCCCCGCCATACGGCAGGATGAAGAATGGCATCAGCAAAATGCAGACGAGCCATCCGTTTTTTCGCCCCCAAAAGTTCCAGAGAAAAAATGCCAGCACGGCGACAAAAATTGCATGGATGAAAACGTTGACGGTCATTTGCAGCAAGGGGTCCCAACGCCCGTTCAATTGGATGACGCCCAAATCGAGGAGCCGGGTGATGAGAATACGATGATTGTTATCGGGCGCCATCAAGGCGCTCCAAGTCAAGTGTCCCGCCAGCCAGGGCTTGAAAATCGCCGTTGCTTCGTCCCATTGGTCCCAAATCGGGATGGGCGAACCGTAAAGCCAGACGATCCAAAGTTGCGCTCCCAGGACCGCCAAGAACAATGCCGCAAGCCACACCTTGAACCCCGCGGACGAATCCTGCGTCTGGTTCATCGAATTGGGCATTGGGGAAGGATCAATGGTTGGTCGCCCTTAAAAAAACGGATTGTGCTCCTTTTCCTCCGCCACCGTCGTCAATGGGCCGTGTCCGGGACAAAGCAACGTATCCGGCGGGAGCGACAAAATCTGCTCGCGTATCTTTTGCCGCGCCAAATCCCACGACTGGTTTCCCCTGCCCATCGAGCCGGCGAAAATAGTATCTCCGACAATGGCGACGTGCGGTCCGTCCTCCTGCCAGTTGCCGACGATATACGTCACGCCGTCCTCCGCGTGGCCGGGCGTTTCGCGATGGGTCACGCGCAGTCCGCCGACGTGGACAATTTCATTCGACTTGTTGCGTTGGTCCACCGGCGCGTTTTTGGAGCCGGAATGCAACCGCGCCTTTGGCCAGGCCTCGCGGATTTTGGGCAGCGCCTCGACGTGGTCCCAATGCGAATGTGTGATAAAAATATGACGCAAATGAATCTGGTATTCCGCGAGGCATCCAAGAACCGGCTTCGGGTCCAGACCGGTATCGAACAGCGCCGCCTCGCGGGTGGCCTCGTCCCAAATCAAATAAGCATTCACCGTCAAACCTTCAGCTGACGTGGTGAAGACGCGAATTTCGCGCCAACGGCCCAAATCCTTCCTGGCCGGCAACCAGCCATTGGCGATGGCTTCAAGCTTTTGCGGATTCAAGCCGAGGACTTTTGCGAGTGCGGCAAAATTTATTTTCACGGCCGCCTTCCCGGTCTCTTCCAACCCGGGCCAATCGGTTTCGGAGACGTCCGCCGCCCGGGCTGCCGCCGCGGCAGACACCTTGCCCATGGCACGCGCCTTGCGAATGATGTCGCCCAGATGGTCCTCGAGATTCATGCGGTGGCAAATTTGCCGCACCGTGGGGATGGCCGCAAGTCTTTCGCGCGATCAATGAACGACAATGACTTCCACTTTGCCGGTGCGGCGCCGAACATTCACGGCGACGCCTTGATCATGGCGGTCCAGCTGCACGTCCACAACGCCGGAAGCGATTTTCAGGTCTTTGATTTCCAATTGCTGAACGGATTCCGGCAAATGCGGATTGTCGAAATAAAGCCGTTCGGACACGGCATCAATCCGCAATCCGAGACAGGCCTGGAGGAGCGAGAAAACGGTGGCGGACGACCATGCCTGCGGATTGCAGGCCACCGGATACAGGGTCGGTCCTTCGCCGTTCCGACGGCTGAAACCGCAATATAACTCAGGCAAGCGATTCAATTCCATGAACTGACTCGCGTCAAACAGGGCGCTCAAAATCCGCAAGGCGGCATCCTTGAAGCCGTAGCGCGCGAGGCCCAGCGCAATCAGCGCGTTATCGTGCGGCCAGACGGAACCGTTGTGGTACGACATGGGATTGTAGCGCGCCTCTCTCGCGGGAATCGTCCGGATGCCCCAGCCGCTGAAAAAGCTTTCGCTCAACAACGAATCCTTAATTTTTATGGCGGCCCCGGGTTGGGCAATACCGGAGAAAAGGCATTGGCCGGCGTTGGAGCTGCGGATGCAGCAGGGCTGCTTCGCGCCATCCAGCGCGATGGCATAGGACTGAATTTTGTCACACCAAAAACTTTCATGGAACCGCTTCCGCAGGCGATGGGCGTCCGCGCGCAATTTTTCCGCCTGCCCTTCGTGGCCGAGCATTTCCGCCAATTGCGCCGCCCGCAATTTGGCTTCATAGACGTAACCCTGCACCTCGCACAGCGCGATTGGCGGCGAAGGCAATTTTCCATCCGCGTGAAAGACCGAATCGTCCGCGTCCTTCCAGCCCTGGTTGGTCAAGCCGCCATTTGAGCGCGGACGGTATTCTACAAAACCATCGCCGTCGGCGTCGCCGTAACGATCAATCCACTCCAGGCCTTTTTCGATATTCGGCCACAGTCGCGCGATGAATTCCTTGTCGCCGGTGCGCTCGAAATAGCTGCCGGCGAGGACGAGCCAGAGCGGGGTGGAGTCAATCGAGCCGTAGTAACTGCCGAACGGCACCTCGGCCAGCGCGACCATTTCGCCTTTGCGCTCTTCATGCAAAATTTTCCCCGGCTCCGCGTCCTTGGCCGGATCCGTCCCGGTCGCCTGTCGCGCGGCCAGATACGCCAAAACTCCCCGCGCAATCTCCGGATAAATCCACAGCGTTTCCAGCGCGGTGATGATGCCGTCCCGGCCGAAGATGCAACTGAACCAGGGAATTCCCGCATAGGGATAAAGCCCATGCCGCGTTTTGGTCAGCAGCAGATGCAAATCCGCGCGCGACTGGCGTATCCAATCGTTGAATTGCGGATTGGAGGTTTCGACGAGCGGAATATCGGCGCGATAATTTTTATAAGCAGCGCGGACCTGCGCAAAGGCGGCATCGAAATTCCCCTCGTGAAGGTACTCTTTTCATCCGAATAAAAACTCATGCGCGAGTCGAAACGTCTTTGCTCATGCGGTTGGAGTTGCAGGCGAAACACGGCCTTTCCATCGGAAATCTCCTGTGGAGGCGTGGCGAAATGAAAACTGGTCCGCCGGACAACGCGGTCAATTCCCACGTAAGAAAGAACCACCTGGTTTGGCTCCACGACGGGCGGCCGCAAAGCGCCATGACGCCGGCGAAAATTCCCCCGGATTTCAAAGAGGTCCATATAATCGGCAGCAAAGGTGATTTGCAGCGTGAGCGAAACCGGTTGCAAGGCGAAGCTGCAAATCTCAATCCGCTCAAAGCAATCGCCTTCCCAAAGAAAAATTGTTCGCGCCAGATGGATCGTGCCATGTTGAATGAGGTTCCCGTCGCCGGGATTGAGCGCCGGATTGGTAAAATCCACCACGAGAAAATCATTATCCTCCATGACGTTGGAGCTTAGCAGGAGGGGGCTGGCGCCATTGAGTTCCACTTTCCAGCGCGAAACAAAGCGCGTGCCTTCATGGAAAATGCCCTGGTTCTCGAATCCCAGGGGGCGAATGTCCCCGTGTCGGTCGAAAATGCCGAACGTATCGGCGTGCTTGAGCACACGGGTGCCGGTATCGGCGATGGAGGCGTTGGCGCGGATATAGGCCTGGCCTTTGATTTCGATCACATCGCTCATAAGGCGGCGGTCCGGGGCACGGCAGCGGCATGCATCAGCCTTTCATAAACCGCGAGGTAGTCCCTGGCCATGCGCGTGGCGGCGAACCGCTTCTCGAACACGGCGCGGCATCGTTTTCGGCTCAAACGGGAGACATGGTTTACGGCCTCAACCGCTTCCTGCACATTTTCCACCACGAATCCGGTGACGCCGTGTTCAACCACTTCGGGCACCGAACCGCGGGCGCGCGCAATCACCGGCGTCCCGCAGGCCAGCGCTTCGATCATCGCCAATCCGAACGGTTCCGGCCAATCAATCATGAACAGCAGCGCCAAGGCGTTTCCCAAAAACTCATTTTTCTCCGATTCCCCGATTTCACCGGTGAATTCCACGCCGTTATGCAACAAGGGCTTGATGATTGCCTGATAATAGTCCTGATCCACCTTGTCCACCTTGGCGGCGATTTTCAGCGGCACACCGGCCAGTTTGGAGACTTTAATAGCGTCTTCGATTCGTTTTTCAGGGCTGATGCGACCCAGAAAAGCGAGATATTTCCCGGGTTTTTCGCATGGTCTGTACAGTTTTTCGGGGAGGCCGTGATAAACCGTTGCCTGCCAGCACGCCCATGGCAACGGCGCCCGTTGGCGGTCGGAAATGGAGGTGACCGGCTCATCATGGAATTCCCGGTATAAATTATACAGGTTCGGAATGTCCAACCGGCCATGCAGCGTGGTGACATGCGGTGTTCCCATGCGGCGCAGGAGGGGAAACATCCCGTAATCAATATGAGAATGCACCACGTCAAATTCGCCCGCGTCCTGGTAAATCCGCTCCGCCATAAAGATATGGTCGGCATGCGGGTCCACGCTGGTTTTGTCGAGTCTCAATGCGTGCCGGCAAACGGAGCGCAAGACAGCTTTGGTCGAGGAATCGCCGCTGGCATAAAGCGTCACATCATGGCCCAAGTCCACGAGCGCCTCCGTGAGGTAGGAAACAACGCGCTCCGTGCCCCCGTAAAATTTCGGCGGCACACTTTCATAAAGCGGCGCAATCTGCGCAATCTTCAACCGTCCCTTGCTTGGCATCTCCATGGCAAATCCCGCCTTATTTTAGCCTACTTCGGACATGAATTCAAATGGCGGTATGAACGGCTCTTTAATTCGCGAAGCGTCCGGACAACGCGCATGCCAATCCCGAATGCCGTCCCGGCGTTGGAAACACCAGGCTATTGCCGGATGTCCCTGAAGGGACAACAGGGACGTCATGAGGGCGGGAAGGAAGAAACATCGGATCAAATTTGACGCACGCTATTTGTGGGGTTGATTCCAGCCGTGCCTTCGGGACTCAGGCCCCATGGGCGATCGGGTCCTGGCATTGAAAATGCCGGGCTATTCCCAATGATCCCTTACGGGATAAATTTTTTTCAGCGCACAAGCCTCATCCATAATAGAAACCAGAGGATCAGAAGAGTTTTGTTCCACCCCTGCCCCACCCTATTGCCTTTTTGAGATTGGACTTTGAAACCTTGGTTCACCAAAATGGCTCATGCCCCAGCCGGCGGAATCAAAAATCCAGTTTTCGCTTGCCGCCCTCATTTTAATCGCCGCGTTCGCCTTCATAACCTTTTACCGTCTCGGCGTTCGACCGTTGCAAGACTATGACGAGGCGATTTACGCCCAAGTCGCGCGCGAGGCGATGCAGAACGGCAACCAACTCGGCTTCACCTGGATGGGAAATCCGCCGATGCATCGCACCGAAATGTGGTTCGAGAAACCCCCGGTGCTGATTTGGTTGACGGAACTTTCCTATGCCGTTTTCGGCGTCAACGAGTTCGCCGCGCGGTTTTGGGCGGCGCTTTTGGCCGTCCTGACGCTGCCGCTGGCCTTTCTTTTCGCCAGGGCATTGTCGCAATCGTATGCCGCGGCTTTCTTCGCCGTTGCCGCCTTCTTCGCCGCCTTTCAATTCGACGATGACGCCCGCATCATGCAAATGGACATACCGGTCGGATTTTTTGTTTTGTTGGCGCTATTCGCGTTTTGGCGCGCCCGGGAAAATCCCAAATTCCAGTTACTGTTTTGGGCCGCGCTTGCCTTTGGCCTGATGATTAAAAGCGTGATTGGCCTGCTGCCGCTGCCCGTCATTTTTCTCTTTTCCCTGTTCTCGCGGGATTTCGGCTATCTCAAAAATAAAAACTTCTGGTTCGGCCTGCTGTTGTTTTTTGCCCTTATCCTGCCGTGGCACATCATTGAAAGCATCCGCTACGGCAGGGAATTCTGGCATCAATACCTGTTTTATCATTTGCTGGAACGCTATTCCGGCGCGTTGGAAGGAAACAGCGGTCCGTTTTCATTCTATCTCGGCATTTTCTGGCGGGAACAAATCTTCTTTTGGGGCCTGGCATCGGCCCTGGTTATTTTTGTGGTGAAATCATTCAAGCGGACGGCTTATTTGTTCATTACGGTGGCGCTCCTGTTCATCTTCTTCTTTTTCAGCGAGGCCGGGACCAAATTGCCGCCGTATATTCTGGTCATCTATCCGTATGCGGCGATTGCCATGGGACTTGCGCTGGCTGATATCTCGCAGTGGCTGGGAAAATTCCAAAAACATCTGGGCAACGCGGCGGTAACGGCGGCGGTATTGGTTTTGGTTGTTTCAGGATTCCAAAATGCGCGGGCCAATCTGGTGTCGGAAATTACGCCTCAATTGGTCTCGGACAAGGCGGCCGGCGACTATCTGAAGACCCATTGTTTGAACGAGCCGGTTTATTATTACTCGCTCATTCGTCTCAAGCCTTCCATTATTTTTTACGCTGACCGTACGGTAGGCTATTTCGCCGATTACCAGAAATCGCGGCCGGCAGGGCCGTTCATTTTAATCGCGCCAAACGCGCCGGATTTCCCCGACAAGACTGCGCTGTTCTCCGCCGAAACGGAAAAAGTTTATCAGATTGGAAAACCATTTTAGGAACGATTCAGTTGAAAGACGGCCTCGCGCAAAGAAGGTCGCAGCGCGACGGAGCCGCAACACGAAAAAGCTTTGACGCGAATTGACGCGAAGGGAACGCGAATTTTACAAAACATTGACCACGGATGGGCACGGATAGAGAAAAACATCCAAATTCCAACGTCCAAGCACCAGAGAAACTTCATGGCTCAAATATCCAACTTTAAGAGGAGGGAACGAAGAGAAGAAAACGAACCGCGAATGCGAATACACGAAACAAATATTTTAGCCGCAAGGAGGCGCAAAAGGCACAGGGCGGAAAAGCCGCAACACGAAGAAAACATTTTAAACCGCAGATGACGCGGATAATCGCAGATGGGATTTAAAGACAGAGAAAATAACCGCGAAATACGCGAAACAAAATTTTAACGGCAGCCAGCTTCGCCACCGAGGCTATGGCGGGCAGGATGGCGGACAGGGAACGCGGAAAGTAGAAGGCCTTGGCGGGCTTTGCGTGAGATTGAACCGCTTCGTTCCGTCTCAGGCGCGCTCCATGTATTTGCCGGTGCGAGTGTCCACTTTGATCTTTTCGCCCGTCTTGATGAATAACGGCGCCTGGAGGGTGATGCCGGTCTCGACGATAATCGCCTTTTGCACGTTGTTTGCCGAATCGCCGCGTATCCCTTCCGGTGCCTCCGTCACGGTCAAAACCACCGATGACGGCAGTTCAATCGAAACCGCCTTCTCCTCAACAAAGGTCACCGTCACGTGTCCGTTTTCCACCAGGTAATTCTTTGCATCGCCGACGAGTTCCTCCGCCAGCGTCACGGATTCGTAAGATTCCGGATCCGTAAAGACATAGTCCGCGCCGTCCTTGTAGCTGAATTCCATTTTTTTGGCGATCATCGGCACCGCCTCGATTTTTTCCGTGGAACTGAACCGGACGTCGGAAGATTTGCCGGTGCGAATGCTGCGGAGGGTCGCCTGCACGAACGCGCGCAGATTGCCCGGTGTGCGGTGTTGCATGTCCAAAACCACCGAAATGTCGCCGTTGTAATTTATCGCCATACCGCGGCGAAGATCGTTTGCTGTTGCCATAATTTAAATTTTTGCGCCGAATTTTTGCGCGACGCGAGCCGGAGAAAATACCCGATTTCAGGTTGAACGCAAGTGCCGTTTTCTGTCAATAGCTGGCGTTCAGTTGGAAAAAGGCGGCGGTATTTGCGCCAAACGGCAATTGGAGCTGCATCGGCCCGTTCGTTCCCGCAAGCGGGCTGCCCAGCGGCTGCCAGTCCACGAGGTTGGTGGACCAGAGTAATTGGTACGTTACGCCCGAAATGCCGGTCCAGCTCATCGAGAAATTGCCCTGACTAAGACCGGGCGACAGATTTGGCGCAGCCGTTTGCGCCATGACATAATCTTGATTGGTTACCGAGCTGGTAACGTTGGTATAGGTCAGCGAATCCGGCACAAAGATGTAAGCGCCCAGCGAAGGCGTCACGGTCCCATTCCATCCGGACGGAACGCCCAATGAATAATTTCCATTGGTGTCCGTCGTTACGCCGGTCAGTCCCCCGTCAGGTTGCAGCAGGACCCCGGCGACTCCGGAGCCGTTGGTGGCGGTGACGCTGCCGGAAATCACGGGCAACGAAACAGAAAACGTCCCGCCGTAAGGTTGCGCGAGCGGCGTTCCGGACATATCCATAAGATTCGTCGCGACTTCCAACGTATAGGTTCCCAAGAGGTTTTGCGCCGGGAAACTCACCTCTACCGACCATGGTCCGGTCGCGGTGGCGCTTAAATTTGTCGCGGCCAATGGGCCATCGGGCGTAAGAAGCGTAAAATTAGAGGCGGTAACGGATGCCGGATCCACCAGATCGTTGAAACTCAAAACCACGGAGCTGACGGTGTTCATAACCAAACCGGTGGGCGATTGTGAAATAATTTGAAAACCGTTGAAAACGCCTGAAACATAAACGGTTCCCGGCTGACCGGATGACGCGCCGGCGCCGCCGTTCACATTCGTCACGCCGGTGAAATCATTGATGGGCGCATAAACGGCGATGCGTCCGCCGCCGCCGCCGCCGCCGCCGTAAGGCACGCCATTTCCGCCGGCCGCGGAGATCGTTCCCGCGCCGGAAAGCGTTCCGGCAGTAATCCAGATACTGCCGCCAGACCCGCCGCCGGAATCATCCTGCAAACCGGAATTTCCGTTTGCGCTGATGTTGCCGCTGACGTTCAACGCGCCCAGCACGCTCAGGCGCAAGGCGCCGCCTCCGTCGGACCCTCCTGTGGCGGTGTCCGCGCCGTTGCCGCCGCCGCTGCCAAAATCTGTCGGCTCAGCGGCGAGGCCGTAGATGGGGCCACCGGACGCGCCGCTGGCGGACGAACCGCCGCTGCCGCCATAGCCGCCCCCTGAGCCTTGGTTGTCAATGGCGCTCCCCGCGCCCGGGCCGTCGGTCTGGGGGTAGCCGAGATGATCCACGCTCAAGTTTCCGGCGATGGTCGCGTTGCTCAATACGCCGATAAAGAAATTCGATTGCGCGATGGGCATTGTGAGCGTTGAAGCTGCGAACAGGTTTAAATTGCTTAACAGAGGAAGCGGCGTTAGCGGGACGACTGAAGCTGCGCCGGATATATCCAACTCAAACGGCGACGCAGGCAGGGAAAAACTGCTGCTCAACGGCGTATTGGCGCCGACGACGCCACCGTTGTTGACGACCAACGTCTGGACACCGCCGACTTCTGTGAAAATGGTGCCCGCGCCTCCTGGATACGTTCCCGCGCCGCCATTCGCGGAAATTTGTCCGGTGAAATTATTTGTGCTGCAAATCAAAGCGATCCGTCCGCCACTGCCACCGCCGCCTGAGCCGGAGGCGCCGCCGCCATTGGCCGAAATGACACCGTCGCCGGCCAGGATGGGAATGTTCTCCAGATTAAGGCTGCCGCCCGCGCCGCCCCCGGCATTGAAGCCTCCGGAAGCGCCGTTGGCAGAAAGTCGCCCGTTGACGGTGAGGTTGCCGACGACCTCCACTGTCAGGGCGCCTCCGCCGAAGCCGCCGCTGACGCCTGAACTTGAAGCCGCCCCGCCACTGCCTTCCAATGTCGGCGATTGGATGGAATCGTAGGCAGCCCCGCCGCCCGACCCGCCGCCATAGCCGCCGTGACCCGCGCCACCGGAAATATTTCCGCTCACCGAACCGGCGCCGGGTCCACTTTGAGCGCCATAGCCGCGGCCGTCCAGGTAAAGAGCGCCACCCTGCGCGATGTCAAGACTCACCGGAAATAAAGTGTCCTGCGCGTTTCCCGCCACCGTCATTGCGCTATTACTGAGGATCAGGACATTATCCGGCTCCCATAAACCCGCGGGCAGCACGCCGATGGCGCCGTTCTGAACGGTTACATTCTCGTCGCCGCTCACAGGAGTATTGGTGCCTGCGTTACCGTCATTATCCAAAACCAACAGCCCGGACACTTGTTCATTGGTCCGATAAAGAATCGTCCCGGCCCCGCCATAGTTTGCGCCTCCGCCGCCGTATGCGGAAACTGTGCCGGCAAAGACATTGGTCTGAGGGAATTTGGTGCAAACAATCTCAATACATCCGCCGCCGCCGCCGCCGCCGACATTTAGCGCGCCGCTGCCGCCGTTGGCCGTGATTGAACCGTTACCAGCGATCGAGAGGGCGTCAATATTAATCGTGCCGCCGGAACCACCGCCGCCCCCGGAACCGGAACCATTGCCGCCATTGGCCGAAATAACGCCATTAACCTGCAATGTGCCCGTGTTAATTCCAATACCCTCGACCAACAGCCTGATATACCCGCCGCCTGCGCCGCCTATGGACTCGGGCGAATAGCCTCCGCCTCCGCTTCCCGACTCCGTCGGTTCCAGTAATGAATCGTAAGCAACTCCACCGGGAACCAAATTTGAAAGCCCTAAAGCCCCATAGCCGCCATGGCCCGCGCCGCTGCACGGATACCACGGTGAAACACCATAAATCGCACCGTGTCCCGGTCCGACGTTTTGCGCATAGCCGTAGGAGTCGGCGATAATACCCCCGCCAACCTGGACGGTGGCATTGCTAATCAGCGTGAGATAAATCTCTCCGGAATTGTTCGGCCCGGGAACCAGCCAGGCGTTTGAAGTGATCAAGAGGGTGGAAAAAGTCAGTTGTTCGTTGAGGGCGGCTATCGCGCCATTTCGCAGCAATAGAGCGGGGGAAAACTCTGAAGAAGAAATCGGCGTGTTCGTCCCGCGGTTACCTCCATTGTCCAGGATCAGCGCAGCCTGGGCGGTGTTAATTGGCTTGATAAATACGGTGCCGGCGCCGCCGTTGGTGGCGCCGCCGCCGCCGTAAGCTGAAATGGTTCCGGTGAAAGAATTCGAAAAAGTCTCCGATTCATAATTGATGGCAATCATCCCGCCGCCACCGCCCCCCCCGATGGCATTCACGCCACTGCCGCCGTTGACGGAAATAACACCAGTCCCCGCCAGGTTTGCAATGGTCAAGTCCAAACTGCCGCCGGAACCACCGCCGCCACCGGTACCCGTTCCATTGCCGCCATTGGCCGAAAGGGTCCCGTTCACGGCCAGTGTTCCAGAGATGTTGAGTTCAATCACACCCCCGCCGCTGCCGCCAATGGAATAGCTCCCTACGCCGCCGCCCCCACTGCCTGGCTCGGTAGGTTCATAGAAAGGTCCATAGCCCCCTCCGCCACCCGCGGCGGTATTTGAAATTGAAGCGCCTCCGTCGCCGCCATTTCCACCACCGCCACATGGATAATAAGGGGCGCTAACGAAGGATCTTCCCTCGCCGGGACCGCTGTTTCCTACATAGCCGGCTGAATTGGCAGAGAGGCTTCCCCGGTTTGCACAGTGACGTTGTTGGCAGAAATCGTCACCGGATAGTTGGTCGCCACGAGGAAAGCGTTTGAACTGATGAGAAGGCCGGCAAAACTGACCGAGCCGGAAACGTAACCCAGACCGCCATTGCGCAACGTTACGTTGGCAGTTTGAGAGGATGGCATGATTGTCCCGGCTCCCGGTTTGCCACCATTGTCCACAATGAGCGAAGCATCATGGGTGGAATTGGTTTCGAGATAGATTGTGCCCGCTCCGCCATAGTCAACGCCGCCGCCCCCGTAAGCCGAGAGCGTCCCGGCAAACAAATTCGTATTAAAGTCAATCGTGATACATCCGCCGCCGCCGCCGCCGCCGGTCGAATCCACGCCATCGCCGCCGTTGGCGGAAATGGCCCCGGTACCCGCAAGAGCGCCGACGGTTAAATAAATGGCGCCGCCCGCGCCGCCGCCGCCGCCGATGCCCGCACCGTTTCCGCCGTTTGCCGAGATGCTGCCATTGACCTGCAATGTGCCGTCCACAATCATCCGCACATAACCGCCTCCATTTCCGCCAATCGAATAGGGAGCCTCCCCTCCGCCCCCTGCGCCTGGATATTCAGGTTCGGCAACCGTATTGTAGCCCGCCTGGCCTCCGGTGACGACATTGGAAGCTGTTCCGCCCATCCCGCCATCGCCGCCCCCGCCGCCGGCGTAAGGATAAATTGATTGGGATTGGCCGCCGCCGTTCGATTGTCCCTGGCCGGGGCCATATCCCTCAGCATTTCCGATAAACCCGCCACCGGCTTGAAAAGTCGCATTACTCAAAACGGTCAAGGTTACGCCGCCATAGGACAACGGCGGCGCCGCCAGCGTCAGCGAAGCATTCGAAGCAACCAGTAATGTCTCATACGTGAATGATAAATTGCCTGGTATTACGCCCAATGCGCCATTTTGGACGATCAAGTTCCCGCCAGAAGATTCCAGAGGGGTTGCCGCGCCAGCGTTGCCTCCATTGTCCAAAATGTATTGTACCGGAGCACCCGTTGGCTGAAAAGAGACCGTTCCCGCTCCGCCATAATTTGCGCCGCCACCGCCATACGCGGTCATCGTTCCCGAAAAATTGTTGGTGCCACAAACAATCTCGACGCGCCCGCCAGCGCCGCCGCCGCCAAGTGAGTTCGCCCCGTTCCCGCCGTTGGCGGCGATTGTGCCGGCGCCGGAAAGTTCGCCAGCAGACAAATAGATGCCACCGCCCGAGCCGCCGCCGCCGGCGTAGCCCGAGCCGGCAATTCCGTTGGCGCTGATGCGTCCGTCCAACTGCAAAACACCGGACACATAGATTTGCATCCAGCCGCCGCCCGCGCCGCCAAAGGATGACACGTCGCCTCCGCCGCCGGCACTCCCGATGTCCAACCCAAGCACAATATAGCTGGATCCACCCGCGGCGTTTGTGATGGAAGCGGGTCCGCCATAGCCGCCATGACCGCCGCCACCGCCAAAAGAGTAACCGCCGCTCGAATAAGTTCCGCCCCCGCCAAGCCCTTCAAACGAAGAGAACTCGCCCAAACCATCAACCGAAAGGGCGCCGCCGGCTTGAATCGTCAGATTATTGGAAACGGACAACTGCAACTCTTCCAATGTGAGAACGCTGTTCGTACCAATGGTCAGGCTCTCGGGAGAAAACGGGCTGTAGGCGGCGACTGCGGCGTTGCCACAAATAACCACATTCGCCGAATTGGTCAGCGTCACAATGGAATTGGTCCCGGTGTTCCCCCCGTTATTTACTACCAGCGAACCCGTTTGGCCCGAGAGTTGTGTGAAAACGGTTCCTGCGCCGCCGTAGTGGGCGCCATTGCCGCCGTAAGTGGTGATGGCGCCCGAAAATTGTTGGCGCCGCAAACGATGGCGATGCGTCCGCCACCGCCGCCGCCGCCATCGCCCGGCGCGCCGGCGCCGCCGTTCGCGGTGATGATCCCGGCACCGCTCAGGCTTGCTGCGGAAATCCAGATGCCCCCGCCCGAACCGCCGCCGGCCCGCGAATTGGTCGCATTGGCGCCATTGGCCGAAAAAGTTCCGTCAACCTCCACATTTCCGCCCGCGACGATTTGAATCAACCCGCCGCCGTTGCCGCCATTGCCCGCATAACTTCCACCGCCGCCACTTCCGGCCAAGGCGGGCTGATAGAGAGAGTCATAACCGGCGCCGCCCGGGGCATTGCTCGCGCTCATTCCGCCGTTGCCGCCATCACCGCCCCCTGAACCATCAAAGAAACTGCCGCTGGAGTTTGTTCCCGCGCCTGGACCGACACCTCCACCGTAGCCGGTGCCATCGGCATGGATGGCGCCGCCCTCGGCCACCCAGACCGCCCCGGTCACCGTCAGGTCCAACCCAACGGGAACAACGAGAGAGTAGCCATAACTGATGAGGACTGTTCCTCCATCCGGAATCGTCGAATTGGTTGTTCGCTCGATTTGTGTTATTTGTATGTATTTGGTCGGCATATTGGTTTCAAAAATGCCTTCCAAAAAATTGGTTTCCAAAAAATCAACGCCATTGGCGTAAATGATGGTTTGGCTTGGATCGGTCACGAGCAGCGGCGAAACGATATTCGAATTGGTCAGGGTTGTCGGATTGGTTCCGTTCAACACATACGGAGCATTCGTGACGTTGACCGCGAGGGATAACTGGGCGTTTGTGGAAAAGGAATGGGTCAGAATGCCATTCGTGGCCACGAGCAAACTGGCAAAGGTATGGGCGCCATCCACGGTCACCGTGCAGTTGCTGATCACGATGTCTTGTCCATCGTAATTGGTGTTGACCGGGCTGATGTCGGTGTTGCTTGTGAAAACGGTGGCCGACACGCATAAGGAAAAACCGGACAATAAAGAGAAGACCAACGCCTGACGAATAAACCGTCTTGGTTTGCTCATACGAGAGTCAAGTGGTAGCATATTTTCAATACTATTGTCAATCTTAAAATTAGAAATTGAGTCATTTACGGTCACCATAATTAACTATTCTTGTCGGGTTTTAAGGTGTTATAACGGTTCCATCGCCAGGGGTCATTCTTCCGGCGCAATCGTCCTTTGGAAGTGTGCCTTTGAGCGCACATCTGTATCTTTTGCTGGCACGGGATTGGAGTAGAAATGTCCGAGTTTTCGGGGCATCATAGGTTGCTCTAAACGTCTCCCCTGGGAGGAAGCTGCTGCGGCTCGCAGAGCCGCGCTCCGGAGCGGTTTTCTGTGAATAACCCGTCCTTGACATCCCCAACCCTTTGTGGGATAAAAGTTGGCAGCCACTATTAGCTGTGGTTTTATGCGTTGCCCAAAGTGCGGCTGTCAGGATGACAAAGTAATTGATTCACGCGCCTCACGCGAAGGCGCAACCATCCGCCGCCGCCGCGAATGCACCAAATGCGGTCACCGTTTCACGACTTACGAAGAAGTGGAGCACGAAGGGTTGATGGTGGTGAAGCGTGACGGGCGCCGCGAAGAATTTACGCGCGAAAAACTGCTGGCCGGCATCAAAAAGGCCTGTCAAAAGCGGCCGGTGCCCTTGAAGGCGATGGAGGGCCTTGTGGACCATGTCATTGCCGCTGTCACCGAAAAATTTGAAAACGAAGTGCCGGGAGAATTCATCGGCAAAATGGTCATGGACGGCCTGCGCGGTCTCGACGCGGTGGCCTATGTCCGGTTTGCCAGCGTCTATCGCCGCTTTGAAGAAGCCACGGACTTTGTCCAGGAAGTTAAAAAATTGGAGGCTGCCAAATGATTGCTCTTCATTCCGATTGTCTTCTCTTTCAACTGGCGAGCGGCGAAAGTGTGCCCTGCTCGGCCGAGATGATCTGCATCGAAGTCATCACCAGCTCCGAAAACCTGGTGGATCCCGAAATGTTGCGTCACGCCGCTGCGTCGGTTTTCTATTATTTCAAAACCGAACTGGGCCGAGAAACCGTCACGGTGGGCGAATTTGCCGCCGCGTTGGAAAAAGTCTTGCGGACGCTCGGCCTGACCATCCGTGCCGCAGATGCGGAACGGGCGCGGGAAATTTTCATCGCCGACTTGCGCCTGCTGGCGCGCGAATCCGGAGACAGCCTGGAATTGTTCTTCTATCCGCGATTACGCAATGAATTGCGCTGGCACCTCCGCCAATCCCCGCGCGTGCTCCGGTTCCAGGGACTGCGCGGCTGCGTCAAGCAACTGGCGGGCGCGCGCCGCTGGAGTTCGCGCTGCGACCAATTGCAGGAGCAAATCGTCGAATACCTGCGCCGTTGCTTTACCGCCGAACCGGAGACGCGCGATTGCGCGCTGGTGGTCGAATGATGAAAACCCTGTTTGAAAAAATCGTGGCGCGCGAAATCCCCGCTGTCATTGTCTATGAGGATGAATTGGTTCTCGCCATTCGCGACATCAACCCGCAGGCGCCGGTCCATGTGTTGATTTTTCCGAAGACCGCGGTTCCCCGAATTGCCGAGGCCAAGGCCGAAGACAGGGAATTGCTGGGTCATTTATTGCTCAAGGCCGCCGAAGTGGCGGCCAAGCTGGGACTGGCAACTGGCGGATACCGGCTGGTCATCAACGACGGCGCCAACGGTGGCGAGACCGTGCCCCATTTGCACGTCCATATCCTCGGAGGACGCCACATGGACTGGCCACCGGGTTAGCCTCCAGGAGACGACCCAAGGAGTCTCGAACTAATGTTTGAAAATTCATGGGAATTTGAGGCTTGTCATCTCGTCCCCGGCCGTCAATTGAATTTTTAACGGGCCTGATGCTTTCGCGCATCGCCAGGCGAATGGGTCTTGATCCGGACGATTTGTAACAAATAATGCTGCGAGCCGGCCAAAAATCCCAACCGCTTTTTTATTGCAATCGGGTTGCCGATCATTTAGGTTGCAAATGATTTGCAATTAAAACCGTTAAAACCGTCATGACACTATGAAATTGCCGATTAGCGCTCGAACGTCTCTCATTCCCCGCCTGGGACCGGTTCAACTGGCGAACCTGGCGGTCTCTCTGCTCGTTTGTCTGATGGTCGGGTGCGGCCAAAAAAAGACGTCCAACGTCAGCATCGTCGCCGCCGAAAATTTTTACGGCGGCGTGGCGCGGCAGATCGCCGGAAATTCGGCGGACGTCACCAGCATTTTGAGCAATCCCAATCAGGACCCGCACGAATTCACCACCGACGCGGCGACGGCGATGGCCGTGGCGGATGCGGATATCGTGATTTACAACGGCATTGGTTATGACGACTGGATGGACAAGCTCCTCGGCGTCCAGGGCAAGCCCGGGCGAATCGTCATCCGGGTCGCCGACTTGATTGGGGCCAAGGCTGGCGACAATCCGCACATCTGGTATGATCCCGCGCACGATGCCCGCGTTGGCGGCAAAGCTTGCGGAAATTTTGAAGCAACCGGAGAACCTCGCGGCTTTTCAAAAGGAGATGGCTGCGGTCACGTCGAAAATTGCTGAAATCAAGTCCGCTCAAAGCGGAACGGTCGTCACGGCCACGGAGCCGGTATTTGGCTATATGGCGGACGCGCTGGGTTTCAAAATGGAAAATTACGGCTTCCAGCTTGCCGTGATGAACGATACCGAAATCAGCTTTCAACAGGCGTCTGATTTCGAGAAAAGCCTGCATGACAAATCAATGAAAATCCTTTTCTACAACAGCCAGGTCACCGACCCGGTGACTCAACGCATGCAGGAAATCGCCAAAAAATCGGCGTGGCCGTCATCGGCGTCACGGAAACGCAGCCGCCCGATGCCAAGAGATTATGTGGATTGGATGCTCGCGGAATTAAACAAAGTCGAGACAGCTCTGGAGACAAACCATTGACATCCGCGCTTTCCATAACCAACGTCGGCGTGCGTCTCGGCGGGTGCGACATTCTGCAGAGGAGTGAACGCGGAAATCGCCCCGGGTGAATTCATCGGCGTGTTTGGGCCGAATGGCGCGGGCAAATCCACTCTCATGCGATGCATTCTCGGTCTCACGCCGCTTTGTTCGGGGTCCATTTCCGTTTTTGGAGAACCACCGGGGCAGGCGAACAGAGTCATTGGTTATATGCCGCAATCGCGAGCCAGTCTTGAAGGCACGGCCCTGACGGCGCGCTCGCTGGTCTCTGCGGTGGAAGGTGGAAATCGCTGGGGAATGCCGTGGAATAGCCGGGCCGCTCGCGCCGAAGTCGAGCGCGCCATTGAATTGGCGGGCACGGAAGAATATGCCGATCGCCCTTTCTCCGTGCTTGTCCGGCGGGGAAAAACAGCGCGTTGCGCTGGCCCAAGCCTTGCTCGGCAAGCCACGCCTGCTCATTCTCGACGAGCCGCTGGCCAGCCTTGACCCGCGAAATCAAATGCGGATGGTCGAGTGCATCGCCAAAATCAAAGCCACGACCGGCGCAACAATTCTTTTTATTGCGCACGATGTCAATCCGCTCCTCGGTGTGATGGATCGCGTGATTTACGTCGCGGGCGGCGGGGCTGCCATCGGCTCGACGGACGAAATTATTTCCAGCGCAGCGTTGAGCAAACTTTACGGCACTGAAATCAACGTCGTTCGCGCCGAAGGAAAAATCTTCATCGTTGCCGCCGAGGGCAATGTCACGGAGGCCGCGCACCATGATTGAACAAATCCATTATTATTTGTCTTACGACTTCGTGCGCAACGCGCTCATCGCCGGTTCGCTGGCCGGAATCCTGGGCGCGGTGGTCGGCTATTTTGTGGTCATCCGCAAAGTCAGTTTTGCCGCCCACTGCGCTGGCGCATATCGGATTTACCGGGGCGACGGGCGCCGCTTTGTTCGCCTTGAGCCCGCTGGAGGGAATGCTGATCATTTCGGTGCTGGCGGGCGTGATGATGGGCGCTTACGGGAATCGGTTGCAACGCAGCGACATGGCCATTGGCATGACGCTCTCGCTTTGCCTGGGCGTGGGCACGTTGTTTCTCACGCTCTACAAAGGTTTCGCGGGTCAGGCTACCGCCATCCTCTTCGGGAATATTTTTGGCGTCTCGCACCACCAAATTGTTCAAACGCTGGTTCTCTCCGCGATCAGCCTGGGAACTTTGCTGGTTTGTTTCGCGGAAACTTCTTTTTGCCAGCGTTCAGCCCGATCTGGCTGAAGCGCGGGGCGTCTCGTTATCCGCTTTGTCCATCGTTTTCATGGTGATTCTGGCAATCTCCGTCACCCTGGCCAGCCAGGTGGTCGGCATCCTGCTGGTTTTCACACTGATCATCGGCCCGGCCGGAATTGCGACAAGATTTTGCCGAAACTTTTGGACGGGGCTGACGACTTCGGTCGTCATCGGGCTGTCTGCCGTTTGGAGCGGAATTCTGCTCGCCTGTATCACAAGCTGGCCTCCCACTTTCTGGATTACGACGATTATTTTTTCCCTTTATCTCATTACGGAAACGCTCTGCCGCTTTGTTTTCAGGGCGGCATGAGCCAGCCGATCATTCGCAACACGGCCATGCTTCTTGACGGTCGAATTAGGATCAATGGGTGGGGATGGCATAATCAGATCATTTGTTCCCAAGGACAGCCTCGATGAAAGACGAGAATTCAATTTGCATTCAAGTGATTGCGGCCTATCCTGCGCTCGATGGATGCGTTATTCAACAACCAATGGAGACATCTATGAGCGACTGCAATAAACATCAAAATCATCCCCACCAACACGGTCCCGGGTGCGGACACACCGCCATTGAACATGAAGGCCACGCGGATTATTTGCACGAAGGACACCTTCATCACGTGCATGGCGACCATGTGGATGAACACGCCGTCAGCGTCAGCCAAGCCAATCCCGGGGGATGCACGAAGGCCGCCACCGGGCACGAGGCGAAACATGTCCATGGTCCGAGCTGCGGACATCAGGAGGTTCCGCATGGCGACCATGTGGATTATCTCGTGGGCGGCCGGCTGCATCATCCGCATGGGGATCATTGCGACGACCACGGCGCAGTGAAAGTTGTTTCGTAGAAATCGGGCCATCGCGTCCCTGTCAAAACGACCGGGACGCCCGCGGCGCGACGGAGAAAATAATTTTCATTTGCGTATTGCAAATGATTTGCATTTCATTAAGCATGGCGCTGCATGGCAATCGCTCGAAGCCCATCAAAATTAGCCGCGACCAGCGGTTCCGACACCGCGGCGTGGTTTGTGGCATTAAATGTGCTTACGGTGATGGTCGTGTTTCATCATCGAACCTCGTTAATTTCCCTGGACGGCGGCATGGTCAAAACCAAGTGCCGGCTCACGTTTCAGTCGGGTATCGCCTTTATAGCTTGTCTTGTCACGACGATCACGTTTGCGATTCAGGCCACGGTCGGGCTTTGGCAGGCCCTGAAACGATAAAAAAGTTGAAAAAACCATTGCCATCCATCCGTGTTTTTGTAAAATGCAAACGATTTGCAATTAAGGTGTTCGCCTTTTACCATCTCAATCGCCGCGCGCGAGGATATGTGCATCGCGCAACCGGAGGATTGACCCTCGCGGTCTGGTTGCTGGTGAGCGTGGCGGAAATCTGTCCGCCGGTTCACGCATGGCTTCACGGCGGTTCGATTCCCGACAACGATGATTGCGCGGTGGTGGCCATTGCGCTGGGCCATGTGGATTCAGGGACTTGCGATGTTCCTGCCGTTACGCCCGTTCATTGGGTGGCAATCGAAACGCGCGCGGAAGTGTCCATTTTTGTCATCCTTGATAAAAACTTTCCCCAAAGCCGCGCGCCGCCCGCCCTCGGCCCCGTTTCTTGATTCCGTTGTTTCAGGTGAATTGCTGCGCCTGAATTTTCCATTGGCTGAAATTCCGGCGGCGCCATGAGGCGCCCGCCAGCGCGATTTTGTAAAAAGTCGCGGAATGAAAAATTAAACCTTTTGAAATATGAAAAATTATACGGGGAGAAAAAGAGAGAGAAGATTGTATTGGTCGGTCATTTCGTTCGTCGCATTGTCTTGCGGCGGAACGGCGCTGGCGCAAACCAACGTCGGAGAAACAAATTCGGTGGCTGAAACTTCGACGAATGTTGCCAATCTCGGCAATATCACCATCGTCGGACAGTTGAACCAGGCGCGCGAGCAAATCGTGCCGAGCCTGGGCGCCACGGTTTACACCGTGACACAGAAACAGATCGAGTCCTTCCCACAGGGCGAGAATACGCCCTTCAACCAGGTCCTCTTGCAAATGCCTGGCGCGGCGGAGGATGGGTTTGGGCAGACGCATCTTCGCGGCGAGCACGCGAACCTGCAATATCGCATTGACGATGTGATCTTGCCGGAAGGCATCACCGGGTTTGGACAAGAATTGGATCCGCGGTTTGTGGATTCCGTGCAACTCATCACGGGCTCGTTGCCGGCGGAGTATGGATATCGCACGGCGGGTATCGTGGACATCCAAACCAAGAGCGGCGCATTTGAAAACGGCGGGCAGGGTGAGGTTTATGGCGGCAGTTACGACACCATCGAACCCAGTTTCGAATACGGCGGTTCGCAGGGGAATTGGAACTTCTTCGTGGACGGCAGCTACGACCACAACGACCTGGGCATTGAAAACCCCACGCCAAGTCACAACGCCATTCATGACTATACGGACCAATACCGGACGTTTCTGTATGGCTCACGCATTTTGAGCGATACCAGCCGTGTCACCGTGATGGGAAGTTTGGATTATGCGGGATTTCAAATCCCAATCAACCCCGCCCAGCCGATAACGACCCAGCCCGATGGAAATGCCTGGACGACTGCGCCAAATTCAAGCAGCCCGAGTGACCTGAATGACAATCAATTGGAGCAGAACTATTACGGCGTGGTTGCGTATCAAAAATCCGCCGGGAACTTAAATTTTCAAGTTTCCGCGTTTGGCCGGCAGAGCGGCGCGCATTATATGCCGAACAGTCCCTATGCCACGGAGAACTTCAACGACGGCTACGCCACCGATGAACATCGCTTGCTCAATTCCGGCGGCGTCCAGGCCGACGCCAGTTATGAGGCCGGCGACAAGCACACAATTCGCGGCGGCGTCATGGCGGTGGAGGAAATCGTTAATGCCGACACCACCAGCGGCGTTTTTTCGACGGATGCGTCCGGTAACGAAACCGTGAATGGAGAAGCGCCCGAAGACATCGTCCAGGACGAAACGACCCACGCGCTGTTTTACGGCGCTTATCTGCAGGACGAATGGAAGCTGACTCCGAAGCTCACGCTTAATTACGGCGCGCGCTTTGATGTTTTCTCGTCCACCACCGACCATCAAGACCAGCCTAGTCCGCGGGCGAACCTCATCTATCAGCCCACGGATTCAACGACGCTCCACGCCGGTTACGCGCGCTACTTCACACCGCCACCCCAGGAAACCGTGCCGGCGGGAAGCCTATCGGCATTTGACAACACTTCGGCATACGAGGCCTATCAGGTGGATTCACCGGTGAAAGCCGAGCGCGCGAATTACTTCGACGCCGGCATCAGCCAGAAACTCCTGCCGGGACTAACCGTCGGCCTGGATGGTTATTATAAGAAAGCCACGGACCAATTGGATGATGGTTTCTTTGGGCAATCGCTCATCCTCTCGTCATTCAATTATTCCGAAGGCCGGGTCTATGGCGTGGAATTCACCTCCAGTTATACGCACGGCGGTTTTTCCAGTTACGCCAACATCGCCTGGGGGCAGGCACAGGGCAAAGGCGCCGCTACGGCCCAATTCCTGTGGGGAAACCAAAATGTCGTGAACTACGTCAACAGTCACTACATATTCCTGGACCACGACCAGCGGGTCACCGCCTCATTAGGCGCCGCTTACACCTGGAACGAATCGGACCGTTATAGCACGCGGGTGGATGCCGATGGACTTATCGGCTCCGGGCTGAGGCAGGACGGACCAGGACTCATCCCTGGCGACCCTGACGACGACCCACTTCCCAATGGCTCCAGAGTACCGGCCTACTACACGTTTAGTGTCGGCGCCGAACAGGACATCAAGCTGTTGCGAAAGGATATGCTGAAAGCACGCGTGGATGTTGTAAACGTTACGGACGACATTTATCAACTCCGTAGCGGCTCGGGCGTGGGGGTCAACGCCCCGCAATACGGCGAGCGGCTCGGATTCTTTGGCTCACTCGCCTTTGAATTCTGACCCTGGGAGAAACCAAATGGAGGGTCGCGTTTTTCCTCCGGCGCGGCCCTCCAACTTAATGAATAAAACTTACACCGTTAAAGATGCCGCCGAAAAGGCGATGGCTGCCGAAAATGACCGGACCAAACAGTTGACGGGAAGGGTGGAGAAATTGGTGGCGGGAATTATTCTCGCAACCGGGTTCCAACTGCTGAATATTCCAAATTTATTGGAATCTCCTTCGGTATGGGGCAGAGGCTTGTGTTTTCTGGCTTTGGCAATCCTGGGTCTTTCCCTGTTTTTCGGATTGCGCGCTCTGCCGGCCCGGGGCTATGCCGGTTACCCCCGTGAAGACAAACTCTGGGAAAATCTGCGGCCGGAAAATGTGTCGGATGAGGCCGCGGAACAGGCGCTCATCCAGTGGCTCTTAAAAACCAGGGAGCGGAATGCTAAATTGAACGATAATAAAACAAAGTCGCTATTTTGGGGGGTCTGGCTTTTTTTTGGTGGATTCTTGCTGGTAGTCACCAGTCAATTATTGGCAGCATTGTCCAATACATAGTTTTTGGCGATATGGAAGCAGATCAAACCTATGAATTGAAAGACGAGCTGGCGCGGCTCTCGCTGCCTTCGGTGCGGCGCGATCCAAACCAGAAGCTCGCCTGGGTCAATTCCATATGCATCCTTTTCCTCCTCATCGGCATCATCGGCGCGCGGGAAGGAATCATTTCCATCCAGCCTGTCCCGCCCCTTCGCCAGATTGTTCCGGTCGTCCTGGTACCGACCACGCTGCCGCCGCAGGCCATGGTCGAACAAAAAAAGCCGAACGAGGATCAAAACCAACCGCGTGTCGTGGTGGCCATTCCCACCGCGCCGAATATCCGTTTTTCAGTGCCGACCCTCGGCACCCTGGTCGCGCCGGCCGCGCTCGCCTCTGCGCCCCCTTTGAATCCGCTGGAAACGCAGACGCAAATCGGGTTCCGTGAACAACACCGGCGCAGGCGGTGAGCGGCCCTACCCGCCCTATCCGCAAATGGCACAGGAACACGGCGAGCAGGGAACCATCGTCCTGCTGCTGGGCGGCGACTCGGCGGGCAATGTCGTTTCGGTGGACGTGAAGGAATCATCCGGTTTTCCTTTTCTCGACCGGGCGACGGTTGAATTCATCAAGAACCACTGGCTTCTGCCGGTGAATACGGACACACGTCTGTTTGAAACCAGCATCACTTACAAATTACAACTGAACTTCTAACCCCAAAATCCATTATGATCGCAAACATCATCTTCCAATTCTTTTTACAAGGCGGCCCCGTCATGTGGCCCATCCTCATCTGCGCCCTCGTGGCCGTCGCCGTTGTCGGCGAACGCGCCTTCTGGTGGTGGCGCGAAGGCACGAAACGCGATCCGCAAAAACTCGAGCAAATTTTGGCCGCACTTGAAAATTCCGATGCCGCCGCGGCGGCGACAGTCGCCGCCGGCTCGGACGACCCGATTATCCGAGTCATCCGCCACGGCCTCGCTCATGTCGGCCATGCCCACGGTTCGCTGCTGGGCGCGTTGCAATTGGCAGCGGGCATCGAATTGAAGCGCGCGGGGCGCTTTCTCACCGTCATGGACACGCTCGTCACGCTCGCGCCGCTGCTGGGACTCCTGGGGACCGTAACCGGGCTTATGCGCGCGTTCCTGCACATCGGCAGCGCCGAATTATCGGTGACCGGTGTGACCGGCGGCATCGGCGAGGCGCTCATCGCCACCGCCTGCGGCCTGGCCATCGCCATTTTCTCGCTGATTCCCTTCAACTACTTCACCGCCAAAGTCGCCCAGTTGCAGTTCGACCTGGAAACGGCGGCGACGAACGTGGAAGTCATGGTGGGTGGCGGGGCCAAATCCGGCGACACCGTTCATTTGCACAAACCCACTCCCCCTGGCCAGGCCACGAGCCATTGACATTGAATGGCCGAATCCTAAATCCAAATGAACAATAAACTCCAAATAGCAACTGATCACTGCCAAAAGGCAAGGCGCCTGTCAAAAATCCATTCGTCATTCGGGTTTAGTCATTCATTAGTCTTTAGGGCTTCGTCATTGGTCATTTTCAGATGAAGATCCCCTCACCCATCGCCAAACGCCGCTCGCGGATTGTCATCATCCCGCTGATTGACATCATGTTCTTTCTGCTGGCCTCGTTCATGATGGTCAGCCTGCAAATGAGCCGCACGGAGAACATCAAGGTTCACCTGCCGTCCTCCTCCCAGGCGCAGCAGGATTACAGGCCGAACATGATCAACATCGCCGTGGACAAATCCGGCGCGGTCTGGCTCGAGAAAAGGGAGATTTCCCTGGCGGAACTCGGCTTGGTCTTGAGCAATCGCTTCGCTGCCGACACCAACCTGCCGGTCTATATCAGCGGCGACCGCGACACCCTGCATGGGAACATGGTGAAGGTCTATCAAACCGTCCGCGCCGCCGGCATTCAAAACGTCGCCTTCATGACGGACAACAAAGGGCCATGAAAATCCGCACGCCCATCGCTGAAAAAAAGTCGCGGTTGGAAATTATTCCACTGATTGACATCATGTTTTTTCTGCTGGCCTCATTCATGATGATCACCCTGCAGATGCAAATCGTGCGGACGATCAAGGCGAATCTGCCCACGGCCACCCTGGCCACCTCCAGCCAAAAGCCGGACATCGTCAATCTCAACGTAAACAAGGACGGCCAGGTCTCCCTGGATGACACAAACATTGCGTTTCCAGCCTTGTTCACGATGCTGACCAATCGTTACAACCTGAATACCAATTTGCCGGTCTATATCACCGGCGCGAACGATGCGACGCACGGATCCGTGATGTTCGTGCTGGATTTCGTCCGGCGTGCCGGCATCCGCAATGTGGCCCTCGCCGTCCACGCCTCCGGCGATCATTCAACCCCATGAAAAACTTCCAAATAAATCTCTTCGTTGTCGTCGCCCTGTCCCTTTGCGGCCTTTGCGTCTATCAATGGCATGCGCAAACGGTCCAGCGCAACGAAATCCAGACCTTGAACCAAATGGTCTTTGAGCGCGACTCAACCATCCAAAGCGCCACAAACTCCATCGCCACGCTGAATTTTCAGGTGGCGCAGATGGACGCGCGCCTCTCTGAAATCAAGGCCGCCGCCGCGACCAACGAACAATTGGTGGTTTCGCAAAAAGCTCAAATTGTGGAATTGGAATTCCAGAACGAGTCTCTCACCAACGAAATGGCGCAGTATAAATCCGCCGTAGATACTCTGACGGCCAAGCTAAAAGACGCCTATGACGGCATTGAAAAACAAAACCAGGCCATCACCAACCTCGTTGCCCAGCGCAACGACCTTGCGCAAAAATATAACGACGAAGTGAAAGATCGGAATGACATCGTGGCCAAATATAATGACCTGGTAAAACAGGTGAAAAACGGCAATCAATAAAGTTTTTTCAGCACCTTGCCGAGCCGTTTGATGCCTTCGCGAATGTTTTCCTCGCTCGCGCTGCCGAAACTGATGCGCATTTCATTGGCTGGTTTGCGGCGCGCCGGGTCGTCGGCGTAGCACAATTCGCCCGGCACATACAACACGCCCGCTTTCAGCGCGGCCTGGAAAACCCCGGAATCCATTCCGGCGGAAATTCCCCCGGGCACGCGCGCCCAGAAATACAGTCCGCCGCCGGATTCCCAGATCTCGACCTCCGGCGGAAAATGTTCCGCGAGGGCTTGTTTCATCACTTGCGCTTTTTGGCCGTAGCGTTTCTCAATTTTGGCCACGTGTTCATCGTAAAGGCCCGTTTCCAGAGCGCGCGCCAGAAGTTGTTGCAACAGGTTGGCCGTGCCAAAATCGTGATTGCCCTTGACACGCTGGACGGCGGTGAAGAGCGGCTCGGGTAGGATGCCGAAACCAATGCGCGCGCCGGGCGCGAACGGCTTGCTGTAGGTTCCCGTATAAATCACCCGCCCGGTGGCGCCGGGCGCCATCAGCGCGGACGGAATGTCGGGGCCGTCAAAGCGCAATTCCCGATAGGCCCCGTCTTCCAGCAGATAAATTGGATGGCCCGCCGCGCCCTCGAATGATTTCAGCATTTTCAAAATTCGGGACTTTTTTTCAAAGGTCGTCGAAACGCCGGTTGGGTTTTGAAAATAGCTGACCAGGTAAAGCGCTTTGACGCGGCGCAACTCGCCGGATTTTTTCAACCGTTGCAACACGGGTCCAAGGTGCGCCAGGTCAATGCCGTTGCGCTCCAGTCTCACGCCGCGCGCGCGGATGCCGCGGCTCTGAAGAATGCTGAGGAAGACAAAGTAGGTCGGGTCTTCGACGAGGATGATGTCCCCCTCGTCGCAAAGCGCTTCGAGCGTCATGTAGAGCAACTGCTGTGAGCCGCCGGTAATCATCAGTCGTCCGGGCGAATGGCTGTGGGCGGCGGGCTTGACGCCGTCCAGTTTTTGCAGATGCCGGGCCGTGAGTTCGCGCAGATTGCTTTCGCCGGCGGTGATGCCGTATTGCATCGCCGGCTGGCCGGTTTCCGGCGCGCGCAAAATTTCGTCGAGCAGTTTTCGGGAAATTTCAGTGGGCAATGTCGGGTTGTCCGTAAAACCCGCGGCAAGCGAGATCAACTTTGGGCGCGAGAGCGCGGCCTGCATGAGCCAGGATATGGGCGGCAGCGCAATGCGCCGGCCGAGTTTTGATAGCGCTGATGGTTTCATGTATAAAGGATGATCACGTTAGCAGAAATCGCGCGTCAGGGGCAAGCAGCGTTGCGTGGTTTTCAACTGCGCGCCCCAAAAACGCCCTCGAAAATGGCCTCCTTGGTTTTCCAGATCAGCGCCATGGTGACGGCCAGCGGCGAGAGGGCGAGGAAAAGCAAAACCGCAACCGCGATGCGTTCCAGCCAGAGCCAGTGGCCCTCGTCGAACCACGCCCGCAAATGGAAGCGCACCGCGAGAATCGCGACGGTCACGAACAGCAGCCACAGCGCGAGCATCCAGCGATTGAATGCGGTAAATTCCCTCGTCTCGTGGCGCAGGGTCTCGTCCGGCAGCATCGCTCCCAGTTGTTTGATGACGAGGTTCAGGTTAAACAAGAACAAGAGCGACGAAAGCCCGAAAATAGCGATTGCCGCGGCGAAATAAAATTGTTCCGGCATCCGATTTTGCCAGTAAAAAAACGGGCACAACCCCAGATTGACGATGGCCAGGAGCTTGGCGCGGTCGAGCGCCTTGCGCCAGGGTCGCTCCTGTTTCTGAAATTCGCCCATTTGCCAAAGCCCGAACAAGAGAAGTCCATTCGCCAGCAAGACGGGAACAATGCCAACCGGTTGCAGTATTTCCGCCTTGGCCGTTTCCGCGCAAGCAATGAGCACCGCCGGCAGCCCCCAAAAAAGAGCGGACAAACCGCGCGCCAGATGCCCCAATGAGCGCAGCAGTCCAGGATTGGTTCCGGGTTCAGGCATGAGCAAAATTAGAATGCTATATGAAAAACAAAGAAACAAGTTTAACCGCATCCGTCCTGAAAGACGCCACTTCTCCCATGCGCCGTCCTTAAAAGCTCAAATAAGTGTAAGCCTTCAACCCTTTTTCGTAATCATCCAGCAACCGCATCGCCTCCGAGGGCTTCATGCGGTCGGATTTTATCGCCTCGTCCATTTGCGCCTTCATTTGGCGCTTCAATTCATTTTCGTCGTATTGCACGGCGGCCAGCGATTGGATGATGGTATTGCCTTCGATGATCTCCTCAATGTAATAGCCGCTCGGTTCGTCCGGTTCCAGGAACACGTGGACCTCGTTGACGCGCCCAAACAAGTTATGCAAATCACCCATGATATCCTGATAGGCGCCCATCAGGAAGAATCCGAGGTAATATGCCTCGGGCATCCCATTACCGTTGGTATTAAGCGGGTGCAAAGGCAGTGTGTCGCGGACGTCGCGCAGGTCAATGAACTTGTTCACCGCCCCATCCGAATCACACGTGATATCCACCAGCGTGGCCTCGCGCGTCGGGCGCTCATTCAATCGCGCAATGGGCATGATGGGGAACAATTGCCCCAGCGCCCAATGGTCAAGCAGCGATTGGAACACGGAGAAATTGCAGAGATACTGGTCGCCGAGCGAATCTTCCAGCTTGCCGATCTCCTCCGGCACATAGGGCTGGCCTTTGAAGCTCTCGACGACGTCGCGGCTGATTTCCCAGTAAAGATTTTCAATCTTCGCCTTGTCCGGCAAATCCAGCACGCCGAGTGTAAACATGTGCTGCGCGTCCTCCCGCCGCTCCAGCGCGTCATGGTAGGCCTCCAGTTTGTTCGCCTTGGCGAGGTTCTTTTTAATGTCGCAAAGCTCCCTCACCAGCGCGTGCTCGTTCTCGCCGCACGCCGTCAAAGTCTCCGGGCGAATCTTTTCAATCGCGCCGAAAACTTCCACGACGAGCACGCTGTGATGCGCCACCAGGGCGCGCCCGCTTTCACTGATAATGTTCGGATGGGGCACGCGCTCGGCGTTGCAGACGTCGGCGATGTAATAAACGATGTCGTTGGTATATTCCTGCAGCGTGTAATTCGTGGAACTGTCGAAATTTGAGCGGCTGCCGTCGTAATCCACGCCGAGGCCGCCGCCGACGTCAATATATTCAATCGGGAAATTCATCTTATGCAGCTTGGCGTAAAACCGCGCCGCCTCCTGCACCGCCTTTTTCACCGTCAAAATGTCCGGGACCTGCGAGCCGATGTGGAAATGCAGTAACTTGAGGCAATGGGACAGATTTTCCGCCTTCAACATCTCCGTGGCGGTCAACAGCTCCACCGTGCTCAGGCCGAACTTGGCGTTTTCACCGCCGCTCTCCGCCCATTTGCCCGCTCCCTTGCTTAACAGCCGCGCGCGAATCCCCAGCATCGGCTCAATTCCCGCTTGCTTTGAGATGGAGATGATCTGGCGCAGTTCCTCCAGCTTCTCGACCACCATAATCACCTTCTTGCCCAGCTTGATTCCCATCAACGCCGTCTTGATGAATTCCGCGTCTTTGTAACCGTTGCAAATGATGAGCGAGCCTTGCTGGCTTTGCATCGCCAGCCCGGCGAAAAGTTCCGGTTTGCTGCCGACCTCCAGCCCGAAACCGTAAGGCTTGCCGGCATCCAGAATTTCCTCCACCACCTCGCGCAATTGGTTCACCTTGATGGGAAAGACCCCGCGATATTGTCCCTGGTAATTGAATTCCGAAATGGAATTGCGAAAGGCGGTGTTGATGGCCTCAACGCGATGGCGCAGAATGTCCTGGAAACGGATGAGCAGGGGAAATTTCAAGCCGCGCGCCTTGGCTTCTTCAATCACGTCCGTCAGATCCACCGCCACCCCGGCCTCTTGCAATGGCCGCGCCACGACGTGTCCGGCATCGTTAATGTCGAAATATTTCGCTCCCCAGCGTTGAATGTTGTAAAGCGCGCGCGCTGCTTCGATGTCCCACGGCCGCGTCGCATCATTTGAATTGCTCATTTCGGTGACTTCAAGCGAAGCGAACTATAAAAACTCCGGCGCAGAAAGCAATAGGCGGAATGAAAAAATTTTGCGACAAATTTTCACCAGTCCACCACGCAATCCGCTTTGGTAAATTGCGAGCTTTTCTCCGTGTATTGCTGGAATTCAACGTCGGTTCCGTCCGGATCCTTGCACCAGCATTGCCATGTCTGGTCGCAACCCAGTTTTTTCGGCGTCATTTCGACGCCCGCCTTCGCCAGTTTTTCATGCAGCGCGTCAATGTTTTCGACCTCAAAACAAAAATGATGAATGCGCTGGCCCCTGATTTCCGGTGCGGCGTCCGCCTTGAAAAATTCGACGAATTGCCGCGGAGCCGCTTCCAGATAAAATCCAAACAGCTCCCCGTTCTTGAAAAAGTCAAAATGCGGTTTCAGTCCCAGCGCCCCGCAGTAAAAATCGCGGGTGCGGTTCAAATCCTTCGAGAAAATGCAAAGATGCGCGAGCGCTTTGATCATGCGTTGATTCAACCATAAAATTTCCGCGCAAAAAACAAAAATTCACAGGAAGTTCAGTCTTTGCGTTGCGGGCAAAATCTGTTTACATCGCCTCATGCCGGATGTTCCCCTCAAAATGATTGTCACCTATTGTGACGCGCTGCTTCATATCCGTGATATTCAGGATTTCAACGGCGCCGAGAATGGGTTGCAGATGGAAAATTCCGGCACAGTCACCAGAATCGCGGCCACCGTGGATGCCAGCCTGCCGACGGTAAAGCTGGCCATCGCCGCAAAGGCGGACCTGCTCATTGTTCATCATGGTTTTTTTTGGAATGCCCGCCACCCATGGACAGGTCCCCATCGCGAACTGTTGCAGTTGCTCATTGAAAATGATCTGGGGGTTTACAGTTCCCATCTGCCGCTGGATTTCCATTCCAAGCTCGGCAACAACGCGCAGCTTTGCGCCTTGCTTGGGCTGACGAAGACCCAGCCGTTTTTATTCGCCCACGGCCAAAAACTTGGATTGAAATCACAGACCAGAATGCGGCGCGCTGAATTGGCGCGGAGATTGGGGCGCGCCACCGGCGCCGCGGCGCGGCTCATTCCAGGCGGAAGCGAAGTTTGCGAATGCATCGGGGTCGTCACCGGCGGCGCCGGCCAGGAATTGAAGCAGGCGGCGGCGGAAGGCGTGGACACCTTCGTCAGCGGGGAAGGTCCGCATTGGACCTACGCGCTGGCGGAAGAGCTTGGGCTGAATGTCCTTTATGGCGGCCATTACGCGACCGAAACCTTCGGCGTGAAAGCGCTCGCCGCCCACCTTTCAAAAAAATTCCATGTGCCGTGGGCGTTCCTTGACCATCCAACGGGTTTGTAAAACGGTTTGGATGGGACGCCGGCGAATGGATTGATTCCGGGCCAAAATGTTTTACTTTGGATGCGGATAAAGTTGAAGCCAGTTCCGGCAGTAGTGGCCGGGAAAATACGTTGACGATTGGTGCCATGCCATTCCAGCAACCATTTCAAAGATCTTCTTTCGCGCGAAATAATCGGCGCAGACCAGGCGAGGGTCGCGACTGCGGAGGCGCGTTCACGTTGATTGAATTGCTGGTAGTCATTGCCATTATCGCCATTTTGGCGGCCATGTTGTTGCCGGCCCTGGGCAAGGCCAAGGAGCAGGCCCGTGTGTTGAAGTGCATGAACAATATGAAACAATTGGCCGTCGGCTGGGTGACTTACACCGGTGATAATAATGACCGATTAGTTTGCAATTGGATCCCGACATCCAATCCGAATGCGCCTTCCTGGGCAACCGGCAATGTCATGGACGAGCCGACCAGCATCGAAGGCATTACCAATGGCCTCCTCTTTCACTACACTCAGTCCATCGCGATTTATCAATGTCCGGATGCCTTCCTTGATCGCGGCAGCATTCCCGTCCGCACCGTTTCAATGGTCGTGCGCATGGGCGGAGCCGACACCGCCGACTCCAATGAATACGGCGTTTGGGATTCGTCCGCGTCTGATTTGGGGACCGGCTACGCGCTGTGGAAGAAATTGTCGCAGATTATGAATCCCGGACCGGCGTCGGCCCTCCTCTTTATAGATGAAAGTGAGAATACCTGTGACGATTGTATTTTTGGGATAAATTGGACGATTTGGAGAAATTCTCCCACCGTCCGTCATTCCAACGGCGCGGCATTTAGCTTTGCGGATGGACACGTCGAACGCTGGCAATGGCAGGGGTTGACGACGGAGCAAAGTTATAATGTCACCCCACAAAACAACGGCTCTTTAAACGACTTGAATAGAATGCTGTACGCCGTGGTTTCGCCATAGCCAGTAACGATTCTATGAGTAAAACTCCGCAAACGCGTCCCATGCCCCCTTCTCGCTCCAGTTTGGAAATAACGGCGTCATGGGTTCCGTGTTCACGCGCCGGAACGGCTCGCTGAAATCCTCCTGTTTGGACAATTCCAACCGGCATTCCCAACCGGCCCGCTGCCGAACTTCCCCGGCAACGCGTTGGGCAAACTCGCCTTGCGTTTCGACATAGCCGCTCGGATTGATCTTTATTTCCCCTGTTTCCAAGCTGGCGACCCGTTCCAAAAATTTCGCGTAAGCGAGCGCCATCAGGTCCGCGTGGATATTGTCGCGCAGATAATCCGGAGTCTTCACTGCGGCCGCTTTGCCCTCCTTCCATGTCCGCATCAGGTAAGCCGTGAATCGCGGCTCCTCGAAGGGGCCGAACGGATTTGGCATTACAAATTTTCCCAGCGGAACCTGTGCCTCGGCGCAATAAAACCGGGACATTTGCCAGGTCAATCCTTTGGACAATCCGTATCCCGAAAACGCCCGCAACGGCTCGTCGCCTTTGCCTTCGTCATTCTCAAAAAAGGTGCCGGTAAAAACGGCGCCTTTCAATCCCCTTTTCATCGCCGCCAGAACCTGCCGCAAGTTAAGCGTGTTATTTTGCAGTGCCGCATGAACGTCAAAGTCCAGGCTCTTGTAGTTCCCAGTTTCGGCGGCGTGATGGCAAAGCACGTCGAACTTTTCGTCCCGCGCCAGCTTCAAGAAATTGTCCGAGCCAAATGGCATGTCGCGAATCATCCGGCAAAGCGGCTTCAACTTTTCAAAGCGTGATTTCCGCACACCGTCATAACGGTCGCCGGCGCCGCGCAACGGGCAGACGATTTCGTGTCCCGCGGCCGCCAGCGTTTTGACGAACCAGTATCCGGTGAACGAACTGGCGCCGGTGAAGAGAATCTTCATTTTAAATGCGTTTCTGGATTGAAATCCGGCTGGTTCTTATCCTTGTCGGAGATCACCACCGGTTCCATCGGCCACGGTATCTGGAATTTCGGGTCATTATAACGAATGCCCCGTTCACGGTCGGGCGCGTAAAATTCCGTCACCAGATAAAACGCTTCGGTATCGGGTTCCAGGGTAATGAAGCCGTGGGCGAAGCCTTTCGGAACGTAGAGCATCTTGCGGTTCTCCGCATCCAGCCGGAGATGAAACGTCTTCAAAAAGGTTGGCGATTCCGGCCGCAAATCAATGATGGCGTCAAACAATGCGCCACGCAGGCAACGGACAATTTTATCCTCGGCTTTCGGTGCGAGTTGGTAATGCATTCCGCGCAGCGTCCCGGCGTATTTGCTGGCGGACGTGTTGGCCTGGACAATTTGGTGGTTCAGGCCGTGTTGCTGGTATTCACGCTCGCAAAAAAATCGCGCGAACCACCCGCGGTCGTCGCCGCGCTTTTCCAATTCGATGACGCAAGCGCCTTTGAGAGGGGTTTCAATGAATTTCATGGAACTTTCTGCTGCAACCGTTTTTTCAACGCGCGCAGCCGGACAAATTGGTCTCCTTCGAAATCTTTCAGCGCGAAACGGTGCTCGCGATATTTTTTCAACAACTCCTCGAGGCCGGTTTGCAAATTGTACTCGAGCCGGAACCCGGGAAACATCGCATACAGTTTATCGAACTTGACCCGATAGTTGCGCGGATCAGGACCTACTTCGCCGGTATAAACAATTTTGGCGGCGGGCACGAGGCGTTGCACGGCATCCCCCACGTCGCGCACCTGGTAATTTTGATCGTTTGCGCCGATGTTCACCGCTTGATTATGGATCGTATCGCGCGGCGCTCCCGCAAATAAGACGAAAGCCCGGGCGATGTCCTTGCAGTGGACGAGCGGACGCCACGGCGAACCGTCGCTCATGATCCGGATGTCGCCTCGCGCAATGGCGCAGGCGAGGAGATTGTTGGCAACAAGGTCAATCCGCAAATTGGGCGAATGCCCGTAAGCCGTGGCATTGCGCAGAAAGGCGGGCGAAAAATATTCGTCAGCCAGCGGGCCGACATTTTTCTCGGTTTCCACCTTTGAAACCGCGTAGGCGGAGACGGGATTGAAATTGGCGCCCTCATCCAAATCCAGTGTCTCGCCTTTGCCATAAACGGAGCAACTGCCCGAAAACAAAAAGCGCGGCACACCGGCCTTCTTGGCCCGGCGGGCCAGCTCGATGGACCCGTCCCGATTCGTATCATAAGTTAATTTTTCATCCAAATCGCCCATCGGATCGTTGGAAATTGCGGCGAGATGGCAAATGCAGTCCAGTCCCTCAAGGTCGCGTTCGGAAAGCGAGCGAAAATCGGCATGAATCTCGGTGTCCGCAGCGGGGAGCGGCTCCCAATGGCAATCGTCAAAATAACCAATATCCACGCCAACCACGTGATGGCCGGCATCCTTCAAAAGCTTGACCAGATGCGGTCCAATGTAACCGCGATGGCCCGTGACAAGGATTCTCATCTGACGATTCTTACGAACTGCTTCAACCGGGTCAAAACCTTTTCGGAAATCTTTGCGCCGATCGCCAATGACGCGGTGGCCGCGGGCGAAGGCGCATTGACCACATGCAAAATGTCGCCGGCTTCTTCGAAATGGAAATCCTCGACGAGGTTGCCTGCCGGCGTCATCGCCTGCGCGCGCACCCCCGCGCCGCCGGCTTCCAAATCATCCGCCCGAATCTCCGGCACCAGTCGTTGCAGCGAGCGGCAGAATTCAGCGCGTGACAGCGACCGCCAGATTTCATACCCGCAAATGCTGGGGTATTTGGCAAGGAACCTCCACAGGCCCGGAAATGCCAGAGACTCCGCCAAATCGCGCGCATTCACGTGGGTCCACTTGTAACCTTCGCGCGCAAAAGCCAGCACCGCATTCGGGCCTGCCTCGATCCCCCCGTGAATCAACCGCGTGAAATGGACACCCAGAAACGGAAACTTCGGATCCGGAACCGGATAAATCAGATTGCGCACGAGAAATTGGCGCGCCTTCTTTAAGACATAGTATTCGCCACGAAATGGCACGACTTTAGCCGATGGCTTTTGCCCTGACGCCCTGACCAGCCGGTCGGCATGCAATCCACCGCACGTCACCACAAATCCGGCCTGGAAATTCCCAGCGGTTGTTTCGAGCGTCCGCCCGCCGGACCCTGAAACGATTTTTTCGACACGCGCGCCGAGCCGGATTTCGCCGCCGTTCTGCCGGATCAATTCGCCGAGCTTTTCGCAGACGGCAGGATAATCCACGATGCCTTCCTGCGGCACGTGGATGGCCGCAATGCCGGCCGCATGGGGTTCGATTTCCTTGATCTGCTCCGGGTTCAATTTGCGCAGCCTCTGCAGGCCGTTGGCATTGCCGCGCTTCCAGAGATTTTCGAGCCGTGGCAGTTCGCTTTCCTCCGTGGCGACGACGATTTTTCCGCATTGCTCATGCGCGATGCCGTGCGCCCGGCAAAAGGCGACCATTTGTTGCAGCCCTTCGACGGCGCATTGCGCCTTTTCTGAGCCGGGTTTGTAGTAAAGACCCGAATGCAGAACGCCGCTGTTATTCCCGGTCTGGTGCGCCGCCAGCTTGGGTTCTTTCTCGAGCAACAGAATTTTCAGCCGGGGCTGCGCTTCCAGGAACCGGTAAGCTGTCGCCAGACCGACAATGCCGCCGCCGACGACCACAATATCGTAGTTCATTTGAACCAGGGCGGTGATTCGGATTCGGCGAGTTTGATCAACTGCTCGCGATCGCGTTGCGTATCCATGCACGCCCAAAAACCATCATGTTGATAGAGGCTCAATTCTCCATCGCGCGCCAGCTTCAGCAATGGCTCGCGCTCCAGGACACAGTTCTCATCTTCGGAAAGATATTTCAGAAAATTACGATGGAAGAAAAAGTAGCCTCCGTTTATCCAGTGATCTTCCAAATCCGGTTTCTCGGAAAACCCGGTCACCCGGCCGTCTTTTACCTTGATTTCACCAAAGCGCGAAGGCGGCTTGACGCCCAGAACGGTGCCAATTTTCTTTTGCGCCAGGTGATAGTCCAATTCCCTGGCCAGGTTGGCATCGGTCAAGCCGTCCCCATACGTCACGGCAAAATGCTCTTCATCGCGCAGATATTTCGACGCCGCCCGGGCGATGCGGCTGCCGGTCATATTTTTCTCGCCGGTATCGGCCAGCGTCACCTCCCAGTCAAATTGCGCGGGCGTTTCATGCACCTCGATCCGGTTGGTCTTGAGAGAAATGGTGGAATCGCTGTTGTGGAGATGGAAGTTGATGAAGTAATCCTTCACCACGTCGGCTTTGAAACCCAGGCATAAGATGAATCGCCTGAAGCCGTGCCGCGAATAGCTTTGCAGGATATGCCAGAGGATCGGATGCCTGCCAATCGGCACCATCGGCTTGGGGCGAAATTCAGTCTCTTCTTTGATGCGTGTGCCCAGGCCGCCGCAAAGAATGAAAACCGGAATATTTGCCGTGTTCATGCGGTCATGCTGCCGAATGAGGCCTTAAAATGAAAGCCCGAACTTGTCGGCGCAATGGTTTTTCAACTAATTTGGTGTCTGGATGAACTCAAACATCATCACCACAATCCCCGTTTGCAACGGCGAAAAATTTATCGCGCAAACACTCGAATCTGTTGCGCGGCAAGCGTTGCGGCCCGATCGGGTCGTCGTTATTGACAACTGCTCGACCGACCGGACCATGGACATTGTCAATAACTTCACCGGCATCCAATGTGAATTCGTCCGTAACCCCGCGAATCTCGGCCTGTTCCAAAATTTCAATCGCTGTCTTGAATTCGCCCCCGAAACCCGGTTTCTGCATATCCTTCATGCCGACGATTCGATCGAGCCGGAGTTTTACCGGACCATGGCGCAAGTGCTGGAACCGGGTGATGGCCGGGGACTGGCCTGGTGTGTGGACCGGCGCATTGACGAGAACAATCAGTTTTTGAGTTGGTCCGGCAAGGTTGACAAAAAAAAGGAGTGGCTCGACCGCGACAGTTTCTTGAAACGAAAGGCCGAAATCGGGAATCAGGCGTTTTGCGCCACCCTCTTGAAAACAAACCGTCAGCCGGCGCCGTGTTTGTTTCCATTGGATTATCCAATCCTGGGCGACATGATCTTCTGGGCCGCCTATGGCGCGCACTGTGAAAAAATCGTTCATGTTCATGAGGCGCTGGCAAATTATCGCTGGCACGGCTCCACTGAAACAGTCATCCGCGGGCCGACCATTCAATCGTTGATATTCGACGAATGGCGGACGATGGAAACCAATGAAATGTTGCGCGGCAAAGGCTGGAGTTTTTCCCGAAAATTGAAACTGAAAGGTCTGATGGCCGTCCGCTCTGGAATCAAGGCCAAGCGCGTTCGGCAAAACGGCGACCCGGAGTATTCGTCGAAAATTGTCCAGGCTGCCCGGAGCCTGACCGGGTGGCCTCTTTGGGTGGCGGGAAAAGCGTTGGTCGAATTGCGTGATTTTTATTTATTCACCCTCTTGCGCCGCACGCGCCACCCCAAAAATATTTACGGATAGCACCCGCGTCCCGCCCGAAACCTCACCGGATGGCTCTCTCTCCAATGACCCAATTACCTGCGCCTCCGGAATACGAGGACCCCGCATAAAACTATTCCAACACTAATCGCCGAGAGCGTGACGTAAAACGGCTTGCTCGGCAGGCTGAACCGATAGGCTACCGTGTGTTGCCCCGCCGGGACAAAAACCCCTTGCATGATAAAATTGGCATGGAACAGCTCCGCCGGTTTGCCATCCACGGTCACGCGCCAGTTCGGATCGTATTTGTCATTCAGCAACAGCACCGAAGGGGCGACGGCGTGGACGTTCAACACAATTCGTTTTGGCGCGTAGCTCTCAAATTCAACCGTGCCGGCATCATCATTGGTCGGGGCCGGATTCGCCTCCGGCAACGGCGCATCGAGCAACACGGTTTGTTCGGGATGGAAAGACGGCGACGCCAATTTTTTCAGCGTCAGAAAGCCGTTCGTGCCGGTTTCGCCAAAAAGATACAAATCGTCCGCGCTGAAGCCGTTGGTGGTGAAATTTTTCAACTCGGCGGCGCTGTTGGTCTGCCAATCGGTGTAAAGCTTGGCCCGCGGCAGCGCGCCGGTGAAGTCATACAACGCCAGCGGCCCGTTGTCATCGGCCACGACCGTCAATTCCGCGGAGTCCCCGTCATATTGCTGGACGCCGGGTTTGAGGGAGATGGAAAAACGCCGGACAATTTGAAAACGGCGCTGCACGGGGTCCAGTCCGCTGTTCAACGCCTCCACAGGAATGTATGGCCCGAGGATGTAACGCGTATTGGTCAATTGCCAGTTGCGGGCATACACAAATAAGTCCGCCTCGCTTTGCGGTATAAACGCCTGTTCATAGGCCGCCAAATCAACCGGCTCGCGCGGCATTTGTATCTTGTCGAGGGATTGGATGTTGTAATAGGGAAACAAGTGTTGCGCCCATTCGATGTAATACAATTGGGCAAAATTGTCATATCCCGGTGGCCCCTGAAATGGCCATTGCGCCACACGATGTTCGTAGGGCTTCTGGCGCAGGAAATCCACGATGGGATTGAGCATGCCCACTTCGTATTTCTGGAAATAATTCCAATGAATGATGAACGGCAGATCCGCCCGCCCCAAATCAATCACCAAAAAAGTCCCCAGCAGCAGGCCGCCCCACTTGGCGCGCGGCCCGTTAAAAACGCCTTTGAGCACTATCGCGAGCAATGCCAGCGCGACGGCAAAGAAGAGTAGAAACCAACCCGCCTGCGCGATGCTGAATGAAGCAATTGCTTTCGCCATTTGTTCATCCGGGAATCCGCGAAGCGCCACATAGTGGACTAGGCTCGTCTTGCTTGCCGCATAATACAACCAGCCAAATACGCAAATGGCGAATACGCCCGCGGCCACCGTAAGCCAGATACGATCAAATGCCTCCCACGTCGGGCCGGTCTCTTCGGCTTCGCCTTCCAAAGCGGGAGAGGCGCCAGCCCCGGCTGCCTCGGATTTTCGCGGGACGAACGCCGGCGATTTCCCTTTCCCCTTCACCGGAAGGGGTTGCAGGGGAGGTGGGGGCGAGTATTTGAGAAATTGCCGGCTGATGCCGTGGATGCCATACGCGAACAGCACCGCAAAGGCCCACTCAACGAAAGCCACAAATTTGGCGGGATTCCGCATGTCCGAAAAATAGGGAACATAATGGTAGAGCAAGCCGTAAAAGACCGGCGCGAACCGTCCCCACGCAATCAACAGCGACACCAGCATGATCACGCTCCAGAACCAGATGAATTTTTTCTGAACGCCGTTGAACGGCGATTTTTCCCGGCGGAACGATTGCGCTATGGCCCAAAAGGCCGCCAAAGCCACCAGGATGCCGCAATAATAACCGCCGTAGCCAAAGCGCATGGTACCCGCCGGCGGATTGTCCTTTCCGCCACTGGCAAAATACCGGTCAATGGCCGGAGTGCGTCCCATTCCGCCCCAATAAACGCCGCCACTATAGAGCCTCTGCAGCCACGGCGTCATATCCAGCGGTGTGTCCATCCGGTAACCGAACAGGCCGGGCACGAAGATGCCCAGTGTTTCCTGCTTGGGCAGGCTCCACTCCGTATCATAGTCCCAATGTTCCTGCGTGTCTTTGTCGCTTTGTGACATGCCAACGACGCCTTGAATTTGTGTTCCAACCAATGAAATAACGGTTTGCATGGCGATGAACCCGGCAAAGACGGCCACCACCGCCACGCGCGCGATGCCGCGGCCAATTTTTACCGTCGCCGGCGCGCCATCAGAGACGAGTGATTTGAACAGAATATAGAGAGCCACGAACATGCTGCTCAGCGCGCCCACGTCTGCTGCTTCCATCACGTTGATGCCCACGCAAAACCCGGTCAGCGCGAGACGTGTCCAATAAATTAGCCGGGAAGGTTCGTCGTCGTTGGCCTCGACGAGTGCCAGCGCAAGGAAGATGAAACCGTAGGCGATTTGGTCGGAAGCCACCCCCCAGCACGCGCCGGAAAAGATTTGGGTGTTCAACATCATCGCCAGCGCGCCGAGAGTCGCCGCCAACGATGTGAGTTTTAATTTACGGAAAAACGCCCATGCACCGAGTCCCAGTGATGAAGAGGGCCAACGGGGTCGTATGAATTTGCAAAACCAAGAGGCCCGGTAAGGCCCTTTAAACAGGCCTTCCCACAACAACTTGATAGGCGGAGCTAACATTCAACGGGTTTCGGATCCAGAATTCGAACCAATGGAATTCAAGTCCTGCCAATAGCCGAATAAAATCGCAGGCACGTGGTCCTGCGAAACCAGATTTGGCCAAAGGCCCGTCATTGGAAAACAGCACGATTCCAGATTCGAAATTCTGATAAAACAGGGCGCATAAAATGATGGCCAGTAATGCCGCGATTTTGAGAGAAAGGCGGGATTTTGGCCTTTGCCGGACGGGCAGTGGCGGATGACTTAATCATGCAAATGAGTCTGCAAGCATATTGGAATACCCGGCTCCCTCAAGAAAATTCATCATGGTCAATCATCAGACAGATGAACCGCTAAAATGTTAGATACAGCGTGAGGATTTTTAGTTTTAAATTGAATAGCCCGATTGTCCTATCGCATCGAAGCACTAAATCGCCAATCGTAAATCGCCAATCGTAAATCGCAAATTCCGTCACTTCCCATTAAACTGCAGCAGAAAGTATTGGTTCGTGCCATTCATTTGAATGGACTCCAGATTTTCATCGCCGATTTGCAATGGCGGGATCCCCACCCGGACCCATTGTGGCGGCGAAAGGGTGATCGAGGTTTCCAGCACAAAATTCGACGGCGAGACCGGCCAGAACATCAGGAGATAATTGCCCGAAAGGGTGTAGCCCAACGCCGGTTCGTTGAGGACATTAATGGCATCAGCCAGCCCGCGGGGACCGGCAATATTGGTTGCCAGGATCACCAAATTGGTGATCGGCTGGGAAATCGTCACGGCCCCCGTCCACACGCCTTCAGTGAAATTGGCCGAAACCGGATTAACAAGGATGCCATTGGTGGAGGCCAGCGCGACGATGCCGTTGAAATTGGTGAACAGCCCATTGGTGGTTCCCAGGGCCTGGATCTCGACGCTGAAGGCCGCGTTCACAAACTGCGGCGACGGAATCGGCGCCCATGCAAAGGAACTCAAAATGTCATTCACCGTCAGCACAACGTTGGAGCTGTTTGTTGACGTATAGGGAGTGCTCACGGTCACGGCGTAAATACCGGCATTGGTGAATTGGACATTGTGAATCGTCAATGTCGCATTCGTGGCTCCCGCGATGTTCGTGTTGCCAAATGTCCATTGATAACTCAACGGCAACAAGCTGCTGGCGGACACACTGAAACTGGCAGTCCCGCCAATATTCACGGTCTCATTTGTCGGTTGCTGGGTAATATCCGGCGGCGTTGGTGTAAAACATTTGCCCGCGCTTCCCGCGTGGTAAATGGCCGCGAATTTCGTTCGGAGACAATGCGCGGTTATAAACGGACAGCTTCATCTATCGCGCCATAAAAACTGTTGTCTTTGTTATCTGGTCTAAATCCAATGGCTGGGCCGCCTGTGAACGTAAAGGTGACATTGTAGGTCGAAGGCGCGGAGGCGACACCATCCAAATAAAAGATGACCGTTCCATTGGTCATCGTTAAAGCCACATGATGCCAGTTGGTGTCCGTAATGGACGGTCCGCTGGCAAAAGCAGGGTCTCCCAGTTCAGACAAAACCAACTGGCCTTCACTGTTCATGCAGAAATAATATCCGCCGGTCTAATATCCGAAGATCGTCCCGACGCCGCCCGAACCGTAGGAAACCACTGAAGCGCTGGCCCGTTGTATCCAGTTTTCAATCGTGAAATTCTGCAATTGCAAACCTGATGAGTGGTTGGTCACCTGCACGCCGCTCCCCCGACCGTCAAATTCAAAACACTGTCCAACTTCTCCGGCCACATAGGTCACATTGCTCACCAGGGTCCCGTTGTATCCACTGATTTCATCCTCCGCATTGTCCTGCCCGGGCCACCAACCGACGATTCCTGATGGCGTGGGATCGCAGGGCGGCGGTGGATTGACCGTCAAAACCGCATTGGAACTCAAAACGGAATTGGCCACGTTGCTCACCACCACCGCGTAATTCCCGGCATTGGTCAATTGCACATCATTGAGCACCAGCACAGAATTGGTAGCACCAAGGATATTGGCCGCGTCAAACGTCCATTGGTATCCCAGCGGCGGCGTTCCAGTGGCCGAAACACTGAAAGTGGCAATCCCGCCAATATTCACACTCTCATTTGTCGGTTGGCTGGTAATGGTTGGCGCTGTGGGCGTGGAACATTTGCCGCCACTGCCAGCCAAATAAATGTCCTGAATCTCCGTTGCTGACAACGCACGGTCATAGACCGACACCTCATCAATTGAGCCGTAGAAACTGTTGTCGTCGTTGTCCGGACGTATGCCGATGCCCGGACCACCGCTAAACGTAAATGTCACATTATAGGTCGAAGGCGCTGAGGCAACACCATCCAAATAAAAGGTGACCGTTCCATTGGTCATCGTTAAAGCCACATGATGCCAATTCGTGTCAGTAATGAACGGGCCGCTGACGTAAGAATAATCTCCCAACTGAGAAAAGATCAATTGACCATAGGCGTTTATAAAGAAAAAGTATCCGCCCGGTCCATATCCAAAAATGGTCCCATTGCCGCCGCTACCGTAGGAAACCACTGAAGCGCTGGCACGTTGCATCCAGTTTTCGATCGTGAAGTTCTGCAACTGCAAATTTGGCGAATTGTTTGTGACTTGTATGCCACTTCCTTCGCCATTAAAAACGAAGCCTTGCCCCACTTCTCCGGGACCATAGCTCACATTTCCCACCGGCATCCCATTGTAGCCACTGACCTGGTCATTCGCGTTATCTTCCCCGGCCCACCGACTCACTATCCCAGAAGGCGTTGGATCGCAGGGTGCCATGGGATTGACGGTTAAAACAGCATTGGAGCTTAGAATAGAACTGACTGCATTGCTCACCGTCACCGCATAAATGCCGGCATTAGTGAGCCTGCGCGTCATTGAGGGTCAGCACAAAATTCGTGGCGCCAGGAATATTAGTAGTGTTAAATGTCCACTGATAACCCAAGGGCGGGGTGCCGACGGCCGAGACGCTGAAAGTGGCCGTCTGGCCCACATTAACCGTTGCATTGGTCGGCTGGCTGGTAATCGTTGGCGCGGTCGGCGTTAAACATTTGCCACCTGGGCCGGCAATATAAATGTCCTGAATCTCAGTCGGAGACAATGCGCGGTTATAAACGGACAGCTCATCTATCGCGCCGTAAAAACTGTTGTCTTTGTTATCTGGTCTAAATCCAATGGCTGGGCCGCCTGTGAACGTAAAGGTGACATTGTAGGTCGAAGGCGCGGAGGCGACACCATCCAAATAAAAGATGACCGTTCCATTGGTCATCGTTAAAGCCACATGATGCCAGTTGGTGTCCGTAATGGACGGACCGCTGGCAAAAGCAGGGTCTCCCAGTTCAGACAAAACCAACTGGCCTTCACTGTTCATGCAGAAATAATATCCGCCGGTCTCATATCCGAAGATCGTCCCGACGCCGCCCGAACCGTAGGAAACCACTGAAGCGCTGGCCCGTTGTATCCAGTTTTCAATCGTGAAATTCTGCAATTGCAAACCTGATGAGTGGTTGGTCACCTGCACGCCGCTCCCCCGACCGTCAAATTCAAAACACTGTCCGACTTCGCCGGCCACATAGGTCACATTGCTCACCAGGGTCCCGTTGTATCCACTGATTTCATCCTCCGCATTGTCCTGCCCGGGCCACCAACTGACGATTCCTGATGGCGTGGGATCGCAGGGCGGCGGTGGATTGACCGTCAAAACCGCATTGGAACTCAAAACGGAATTAGCCACGTTGCTCACCACCACCGCGTAATTGCCGGCATTGGTCAATTGCACATCATTGAGCACCAGCACAGAATTGGTAGCACCAAGGATATTGGCCGCGTCAAACGTCCATTGGTATCCCAGCGGCGGCGTTCCACTGGCCGAAACACTGAAAGTGGCAGCCTGCCCCGTATATACCGTCTGGTTGGCAGGCTGTCGTGTGATCGTCGGTGGTGTCGGCGTAAAGCACTTGCCCGCGCTGCTGGCAATATAAATGTCCTGAATCTCCGTTGCTGACAACGCACGGTCATAGACCGACACCTCATCAATTGAGCCGTAGAAACTGTTGTCGTCGTTGTCCGGACGTATGCCGATGCCCGGACCACCGCTAAACGTAAATGTCACATTATAGGTCGAAGGCGCTGAGGCAACACCATCCAAATAAAAGGTGACCGTTCCATTGGTCATCGTTAAAGCCACATGATGCCAATTCGTGTCAGTAATGAACGGGCCGCTGACGTAAGAATAATCTCCCAACTGAGAAAAGATCAATTGACCATAGGCGTTTATAAAGAAAAAGTATCCGCCCGGTCCATATCCAAAAATGGTCCCATTGCCGCCGCTACCGTAGGAAACCACTGAAGCGCTGGCACGTTGCATCCAGTTTTCGATCGTGAAGTTCTGCAACTGCAAATTTGGCGAATTGTTTGTGACTTGTATGCCACTTCCTTCGCCATTAAAAACGAAGCCTTGCCCCACTTCTCCGGGACCATAGCTCACATTTCCCACCGGCATCCCATTGTAGCCACTGACCTGGTCATTCGCGTTATCTTCCCCGGCCCACCAGCTCACTATCCCAGAAGGCGTTGGATCGCAAGGCGTCACGGTCAGTAGCGCATTGGAACTGACGACGGAACCGTGGATGTTCGTCAGCGTCACCGCATATTCGCCGGCGTTGGTGAACTGAACATGCGGTATTGTCAGCACCGGATTGGTGGCCCCAACGATGTTGGTGTCATCAAAACTCCATTGATAGGCTATCGGTTTGGTTCCAACTGCCGCCACCATAAATTGCGCCGTGCTGTTTTCACCGGCCGTTTCATCGGTCGGTTGCATCGTAATAACAGGCTCCGACGGAATTAACGACAGGAAAGCGTTGGAACTCACCATCACCCCGGCAGCATTACTCACAATGAGACTGTAAGCGCCTACGTTGCCCGCGGAAGCCGCGGCAATGGTCAGATTGGTCGTCAGAGAGCCGAAGATGCCGTCCCCATCAGTCAGATTGGTGCCGTTAAATTGCCATTGATAATATTGCGGCACCCCTCCGCCCGTCTGCGCCGCAAACGTCGCGTTCTCCCCGTCCAACACCGCTTGATTGGTCGGTTGCAGCGTAATCACCGGCGGACTGATGATGTCCAATGTGAATTGACGGTATTGGCCGAAGTTATCATTCAAATTGGTGAAGGCCAGGGTCGCCGTGTAAGTTCCCAGCGAAAGATTGCTGGCCGTGGTGTTCAAACTGACGGTGACATTGGTCGCCGGACCGCTGGCCGCCAGTGCGCCGCCGAGCGAAGAAACGTTCAGCCATGCGGACGTGTTGGCCAGTGTCCAACTCAGCGTATTGGTCCCCGAATTGGTCAGCGTAAAGGCTTCGTTGGTGACCGTAAACGGGCCGCCCACGCCGCCAATCGAGAAAAAGCCCGTGGCTGGCGTAATCACCAATGGCTCCGGATTGGCCAGCGCGTCAATCAGTGCTTGTCCCGCCGGCGTCCCCCAGCCGGTGCAGAGATCATAGCCCGCGACCGCGGAAAATCGGGTCGGACTTATTGGACTTTCGTTGTTGCCGGTGGTGATGTCATGGAAGTCGCTGGCATAAGCTGCCTTTCCGCCAATGGCATAGACCAGTGGATTCAAAAAACCAACGGTCGAATGACCGCTGGCAATGGCTTCCTGGTTGACCAGCGCCGTAAAGGCCGCCCACAACGGCGCCGCGCAACTGGTGCCTCCCACGTCCAAATCGGACCCATCCGCCCGCACATAGACGTTGTCAGCCGTCAGCGCCACGTCCGGTGTGTCGCGGTTGGTGGTCGAACCCTTGTTGGCCGTCATGCTGATATTCGTTTGCCAGCTTGGAATTGGATATTGCGTGCTGATGCCTCCGCCGCTGCCGATTCCATATCCCCAGTTCCAAACCGTTTCGGACGTCCACGACCCGCCGGGGCCGGTTGTGCTCAGTGTCGTCCCGCCAACCTGGGTGATATACGGTGAATCTCCCGGAAAAGGGATCAATCCTGTATAGGCATCGTTGTCTCCCGAAGCATCCAGGAAGGATTGGCCCTGCGCCGCCATTTCCTGCCAGATTTGGTCGGCCACAGGATCGGCAGCGCCGTCGGGTATATACCAGGAACAACTCATCTGTTTGGCCAAATCGTCCATGGCCATGCGATTGAGAATGTCGTGCCAGTTCCCATCCGGCCCGGCTTCATAAACAATCACTCGTGACGTCCCTGGCGCCATCGAAATGTCCATCTCAATATCCAACGACACCTCGACTTCTCCTCCATCGCCCGTGGGACCGCCGCCAAATCCATCCAGCAGCACATTGGTAAGCGTCACCGAAGGCAGGCCGGCTTTCTTTTCGTAATAGGCAATATCGTTGGAGGTGTAGCCGTCAAACTCCAGCAGGCCGATCGCTTGTCCAGAACCATTAAGCGTGACGTTTGGAACATACGCCGCCCGAAAATCATTCCCCATGTAGGTCCCGTCCGGACCGGACCCGGCGTTAAAAGCCGCATTTTGGCCATTAACCAGCGGCTTGACCGTCAGCCGCGGATGAGGCAACGAATAATTGTTCAGGCCGCTAATGCGCAGAATGGGAACCGTCAAATCCACGATTGGCTCAGTATCTGGAGCATAAAAAGTGCGGTTCTCGGTGGGATGCCGGTAGGTGCGCAGCGTCACGTGCAAGGCCTTTTCAATGGCAGGTATCGGAGCCGCCACATCCACCAGCATCCGATTGGGAGGGGTGGCTGTCACTTCAAAGCCGTTCGCTCTGGCAAAAGCGATGACCGCCTGATAATCCGCCCGGCTGGGACCGAATTGTTCGGTGAATTGTTCCGGCGTGAGAAAATGATGAAAATTAGGACTCGCTGGATTATAAATTTGCTGGAGCAAATTTGACAGTGCGGTCTGGTTCCGCAAGGGCAGGCAAATGGCCAGATTTAGCCGCTGGGTTTCCGGCAGATGGCCGATGGGCGCCAAATGGGCGGCGACCCAAGGTTGTTCAGCATGAACCTGTTGAAGCTCGCCCGCTTGCGCGGCCATTCCAAATTGGACGCAGGCCACCATCAAGCCCGCCAGCAACATTGAATAAAACCGAGGGGGAAATCCGAGAAGAACGGATAGCTTTTTTTTCATAACCCATGTTGACTTACGCACTCAATCGTGCTGATTTACATCCTTAACAGCAAATCCCTTTAGGTCAAGCATATTAAGGAAACAGTTTGGTTACAGACCGCATGCAGTTCCGTGTCCACGTCGCGACTCTGCGAGCGAATGAAGGTCGCCCCACGGACCCGCAGAGTGGGAAAAGGTGGTCCCCTCAGACGCGGGATCGGGTGAGGGCCGCTGGAAAAAACGGGTCCATGCGGTCAGGGTGCGGTACTCGGATTAAAAACCCACTTCATTTCATTTCCAATTTGCTTAACTCGCTTTTCTTCCTTTTGCTTTTCCTTCATTCCCAGCCATCTTCCATCCTCAACCATTGATTCTCGTTTTTACACTGTTACAACAAAAAATGCGTGATTTGCCCGGCTGAATGCGTAGAGTGATGTTGTCATGGGAATTCGAACCAAACCACGCCCTCTCTGCCTGCTTTGCGGCAGTGAAGGCGCGATATTGTATTCTGATTTGCAGGATCGAATGTTTGCGGTTGGCGGGACCTGGTCGCTAAAGCAATGCAGTAATCAAAATTGCGGATTGTGCTGGCTCGATCCTGCGCCGATTGAAGAGGATCTCAATTTGCTGTATGGGGATTACTACACTCACGAGACATCCGAGGCCGAAAAAAACGCCGTGGTAAAGCTGCGCTCATTTTTCTACAGCGGTTATCTGGCCGCCGCGCATATTCCATCCACTATTTTAGGTTTGAGTAAAGCCCGAAAAGAGATTTTGGACATGTTTTTGCACGACGTGAAGCCGGGCAAATTGCTTGATGTCGGTTGTGGTAGCGGAATCTATCTAAATCGGATGCGTCAGCTTGGTTGGTCAGCAACCGGCTTGGATTTTGATGCCAAGGCAATTGAAAATGCGAAGACAAAATATGGAACCGCTCTGACGGTGATGCATACGGATTTGCATGGGGCAAAATTCGCCGACAATTCCTTTGACGCCATCACAATGAACCACGTCATCGAACATGTGCCTGATCCGGTTGGGTTGTTAAAGGAAGTATGGCGTGTTTTGCAACAAAGGGGCAGGCTTGTCGCCGCCACTCCCAATATTCGCAGTTTCGGGCATCGGAAATTTCGCGATTCCTGGCGCGGACTGGAACCGCCCCGCCATCTTCAGGTTTTTTCGCTGCCGGCCTTGCGCGAATGCGCCCGCAAAGCGGGATTCGAGCGAGTCCAAGTGAAAACAACGGCGGCAAATGCTGACACCATCATCGGAGGCAGCTTTGGATTCGCCGAAGCCAAAGAAACGGGAGATCGTTTTTTTGGTTCCCGCATCAAAATTAATTTTATTCGCGGACTGCGCAGTTTGTTGCTTCAATATCGGGAGGCAATTCAGTTGCGCTGCGACCCGGAATGCGGCGAAGAATTGGTCCTGATTTGTGAAAAGTGAATGACCTTCAAAAACAGCGGGCAGACGAGCGCCTGTCCATCCCGGCGGTGGTCGTCACCTACCGTCCCGAAGCAGCGATAATTGAGAACGTCCGCCGCTTGGCCGGGCAGATTTCACAAATCATTGTGGTGGATAATGCATCGGCCGGCCCGGCGATGGAAAGGGTTGAATCGCTGGCGAGAATACCGGGTGTTTTCCTGATTCGCAATCGGGCCAACCTGGGAATCGCCGCCGCGCTCAATATCGGAATCCGGCGCGCCCTGCATTCCCGCCCCGAATGGATCGCGACCTTTGACCAGGATACAGCCGTCCCGGAAAATTATTTCAAGCGGCTTCTGGAGGCGTACGGGACCTGCCCCGGTTCGGGGCAGGCAGGCATGGTGGTTCCCGGCGGCTGGACGGAAATTGGCGCGCCAGCCAGGCCGAACCCTCGCACGGGGCGCGCCTGGTCATTTGTGCCCGGAGCGGTGAATTCCGGCAGCCTCATCAAGGTGGAAATTTTTGAAAAGGTCGGGTTTTACGACGAAGCATTGTTTATAGATTATGTGGATTCGGATTTTTGCCTGCGCTTGCTGAAAAACGGCTTCAAAATTTTGAGCGCGACGCCGGTTATATTCGAGCATGAGCTTGGACAACGAGAAACGCGCTCATTTTTCGGTTTGACGCTGTCATTCCGCGTTCATTCCGCCTGGCGTTACTATTATAATTTCAGGAACCGTCTCTTGTTATATCGCCGTTATTGGAGCGTCTCGTTGCCGTGGTTTTTGCGCGATTCGTGGTGGTTGTTTTTGGAACTGGGCCGGACTTTCCTTCTCGAACACGACCGCCGTCCGAAGATCCATGCAACCTTTCAGGGACTTAAGGACGGCCTGCGCGGCAAATCCGGCCGCCACCCCGATTTCCCACCGCCGTAGGAACCGGGGTATTGCGCATCTTCGCCGAAACGGTTACGATTTGGAACTCGCAACAAACCTTGGGGTGGATTGGCAATGTGATAGACACCGTTGAAAAACTCGCTGCGTTTCTTCCGAGATTGCGGGGCGCCGATTGGGTCGCGCTGGACACCGAAGCGGACAGCCTGCACGCCTACCCGGAAAAGGTCTGCCTGATTCAAATCAGCATTGACGGCCATGACCGGCTGCTGGATCCGCTGGCCGGCCTGGACCTCGATCCGGTGCTCGACGCCCTCAACGCCCACGAACTCATCATGCACGGCGCCGACTACGATTTGCGCCTGCTCGAAAAACACCATGAATTCATCCCCTCCGCCATTTTTGACACAATGCTGGCCGCGCGGCTGCTGGGCGAACGCCAATTCGGATTAAGCTCACTCGCCGAAAAATTTCTTGGGGTAAAACTGGATAAAAGCTCGCAAAAAGCCGATTGGGCGCGGCGCCCGCTCACGGAACGAATGGAGCGATATGCCCGGGCCGACACGTGCCATCTCAAAACGCTCGCGGACAAATTGAAAGCCGAACTCGCCGCCAAAAACCGGCTGGCCTGGCACCAGGAATCGTGCGCGCAACTCATTCAAAATTGCACGCGACCCCAGCCGGTTGACGGGGAAATGGTCTGGCGTATCAAAGGCAGCACGCGGCTGAGCCGTCGGGGCCTTGCGGTGCTGCGCGAACTATGGCATTGGCGCGAAGGGGAAGCGCTCCGGGCCAGCCGCCCGCCGTTTTTTGTCCTGTCGCACGAGAAACTGGTGGATATCTCCGCCATTGCCGCCGTGGACCGCCCAATTGAAAATTTATTGCCTTTGAAAATTTCGCCGCGCCGGAAAAACGACCTGTTGGATGCCGTGAATAAGGGTCTGGCCGTGCCCGCGGAAAGCCAGCCGGATATTTTAAGGCACCAGTTTCAACGCCCGACCGAAACCGAATTCCGCCGTTATCGCGAGTTGGAAAAAATCCGCGATTCCCGCGCGCGCGAACTGGGCATTGACGCCACGCTCATCGCCAGCCGCGCGACCCTGGGCGATTTGGCGCGCGATTGGGAGAAGCACGCGTCAGAGTTGATGAACTGGCAGCGCGAATTGTTCCAATGAGCGCCGCCCTCGAGTTCCTCGGAAACACCGAATGGAAGGACGCCGCCCTTGAACCGATCACCGGCGACGCCTCGCCGCGGAGATATTTTCGTCTGCGAAAAGGAAAGGCAACCGCCATCCTCATGGACGCCTCGCGCGTCAGGGAAACCGTCGCACCGTTCATCGGCATTGACGCGCATTTGTTGCAACTGGGCTTCAGCGCGCCGAAAATTTTCGCCCGCGACCTCCAGGCCGGATATTTGCTGCTGGAAGATTTTGGCGATGAAACCTTTTCGCGGCTGTTGGAAGATCATTTCGACCCGGAAGAAATGTTCGCCATGGCGACGGACGTACTGGCCGCCCTTCACCAACGTCCCGGAGGCGCTCCGGACCATTTGCGGGTTTATACTCCGCAACAGATGCTGGCCGACGCGGAATTGTTTCTGGATGTCCATGAAATTTCCGGCCGGGGTGAAAAGGAATTTGCCAAAGCATGGTTGGAGGTCTTGCCGTTGGCACACGAGGTTCCGGCGTCGTTGTTGTTGCGCGATTATCATGCGGCCAACCTGATGCGGTTGCCCGGGCGCAAAGGAATCCGCCGGGTGGGACTGCTGGATTTTCAAGACGCCTATCGGGGGCCGGTCACTTATGATTTGGTTTCGCTCCTGGAAGACGCCCGCCGCGACTTGCCGCCTGGCCTTAAGGATAAAATGATTTCACGCTATTTCAGCCAATTTTCGGGTTCCGTTAATTTGGAAACATTTAAAACATCTTTAGCCATTCTCGCGGCGCTGCGGCACACGCGGGTGCTGGCCGTCTTTGAGAAATTGAATCGGGAAGGAAAATCGGATTACCAACGGCTTCATTCGCCGCGCGTGAAACACCTGTTGCATCAGGCGTTGCGCCACCCCAAATTGGCTGCGTTGAGAAATTGGTTCGCCAATCATGCCCTATAAAATCAAGAGAGCCATGGTGCTGGCTGCCGGTTACGGCACGCGGCTGCTCCCATTGACGGAACGGAAGCCCAAACCACTGGTGCCGGTCGCGGGCAAGCCGATGATTGAATACGCGCTGGATCGGCTGGTCGCTTATGGCATTGAAGAAGTCGTCGTCAACGTCTCGCACCACCGGGCGCAATTGATGGAATATTTGTCCGCGTTCAAATGTTTGAGTTTCAAAATCTCCGAAGAAGCGGAGCCGTTGGAAACCGGCGGCGGATTGAAGAAAGCGCTGCCGCTGCTGGGCAACGAACCGGTCTTCACCATCAATAGTGACATTCTATGGTTTGACGAAGGCCAAAGCGCGCTGGAACGGCTGGAGCAATGCTGGGATGATACCCAAATGGATTTTCTCCTGCTGGCACAATCAAAGTCCAAAGCCATTGGACATGACACAGGTGAAGACCGTTTGTTCATCGAGCGAAAGAACACCATCGGCTGGAATGAGCAGGACGCGCCATACATCATCGCGGGTGTCGGAATTTTTCATCCGCGCGTCCTGCAAAATGCGCCGGAAGGCAAATTCTCGGTGAAAATTCTCTGGCACGATGCGATGAAACACCATCGTCTGAAATGCCTGCCCCATCACGGACGATGGTTCCAAACAGGGACGGTGGCTGACATCCGAAAAACGGAGCAGACCCTATCCGACATTATCTCACGACCTCAAACGCAAAACCCTTGAGGTATTCCGTCTCGGGAATCATGGGAATGACCGGATGGTCCGGCGATTGCGAATAGGTCCCCACGCGGCGCAAGATTCTCCGGGTGTCGTAAGCCGCCGAGAGGAGCGTGTCCTGGAACAATTCCGCGTTGACGTGGTGCGAGCAGCAAAACGTCGCGAGCGTGCCGCCAAGTTTCAACAATTTCAGCGCGCGCAGATGAATTTCCTTGTAACCGCGCAAGGCATCGGGCACGGCGGCGCGATTGCGAGTGAACGACGGCGGGTCCAAAATGATTAAATCGAACCTCGGAATCACGCGCTCGTGCGGCTTTACGGCGGTGTTCGCCTTGAGCCAGTCGAAGACATTCACGGTTTCAAACGAACATTTATCGGCCAGGCCATTCGCGGCGGCATTCCTTTTTGACGCTTCAATCGCCTCCGCGCTTTGATCCAGCAAATGAACATGCGCCGCCCCCGCGCGCGCGGCGTGCAGGCCAAACCCGCCCAGAAAACTGAAACAATCGAGGACCTGCGCGCCCTTCGCGAATTGCGAGACGGCCTGATAGTTCGCTTGCTGATCGAGATACAAGCCAGTCTTATGGCCGGCAACCAAATCAGTTTCAAATTTCAAGCCGTTCAAGTTTACCGAAACCGGCCCGCTTGATTCGCCAGAGAGGATTCCGTTCATCCCCGCCAGGCCCTCGAATTTGCGGAAGGCCACGTCGCTGCGCTCCAAAATCGCGCGCGGCGAGAAAAATTCTTGCAGGACGGCGACAATTTGCGTTTTCCGCTGGTCCATGCCAAACGAGGAAAACTGCGCAACGAGAACGTCCTCGTATTTGTCCACAATCAAGCCGCTCAAAAAATCACTCTCGGCATTCACGACGCGGAACGACGTGGCGTCCGGCAAATGCCTCTTGCGGACGGCCAGCGCGGCGCGGACGCGCTCCTCAAAAAAGTTTTCGTCTGTGACCGGCCTTTCCGGTGAAAGGACGCGCACGGCGATTTTTGATTTGGAATTGAAGAAGCCAACGCCGAGAAATCTTTGACGGCTGTCTTTGACCTGGACCCATTCGCCGTCGGCGGGTTTTTGGGTGAGGCGCTGGATTTCGTTGGCATAAACCCACGGATGGCCGGCGACGATGCGGTCGGCTTCACCCGGCTTGAGAAGGACAGTAGGCAGCGATTCCATAACAATTGTAAACAGTCCCGGATATTATGCCACGGTCTGTGCTCAATAGAAAACAAATCCCGTTGTTACCTCGGAGGGGTCAGGCGCATCGAATCGCCATCTTGCATATACGCCTCGAACAACGATTCAAATTCCTGGAGGTTCTCTTCAATGGTCGAAAATGCCGCGGCGGATGCGAAACAATCCAGCCCCACCAGCGCGTTGAGGCTGGCATCGCGCGGATTGATGCTTAACAGGCGTTTGGTGAAACTTTGATTCACGGTGGCAATGGCTTCGTAAATCTTTGCAAAATCCTCCAGCTTCCAGTCAGGCGTTCTGCCGTCGCGCGCGCGGAAGTATTGCGCGAATAAATACATGGACGCGGCGCGATACAGGGTTTCTTCCAGCGACGAAAATGGCAGGTGCGTGTAAACCATCGGACGCAGTTTGTCCATGATGGGGCAGCCGCTGGTGACCATATACAGGCCCATGAGCGAGCCGATGCCGTATTGCACGGTCGAACGCTTGTGATATTCGCGCGACTCGCTGCGAATGATGATCTCTGCCTCCTCGATGGACAGCGAATCCTTGAACGACTCGATGACATCCACGAGGTTCAAGGCAATCGGGCAATCGTGATGCGTCTCCGGCGAAAGCGGACAGTTGGGGCATTGATGGTGCGTCAATTTTGTCCAAGGACGGTTCATCGTCGTGTGTTCGGTTATGAAGTGCAGCGAAGGTTTTTGCAGGCGCACGAAAAACTGCTTCGTCCTCCCATCACGGAGTTTGAATTCGTATTCAATAGTTGATAGCTCGGCCTGCAACATCTTGATCTTAACCTTAATCTTAATCTTAATCGCAATCCACCTTCCAGTGAAAATAAAATTGTCCGTCCGCCGTTTTCAAGGCAAGCTATGCGTTCCTATGCAGCAGGTGAATCTTGGCATGATTGGCGGCGGCACCGTGGGCAGCGGCGTGTTTCACGCGCTCCACCACAACGGCGGCCTCCTGTCTTCGCGCATCGGCGTTCACGTCGCTGTCCGCAAGGTCGCGGTAAAGGCATTCGACGAACCGCGGCCCTACGAAATTCCCCGCTCCGCCATGACGACCGATTGGCGCGAAGTCGTCAATGATCCGCAAGTCCATGTCGTCGCCGAACTCGTCGGCGGAACGACATTGGCCAGGGAAATTATTTTGTCCACGCTCAAACTTGGCAAGCCGGTCATCACGGCAAACAAGGCATTGTTGTCCAAGCACGGCGAGGAGCTTTTTACCGCCGCAAAAAAATGCGGGGCGAATTTATATTACGAGGCGAGCGTTTGCGGAGGCATTCCAATCATCAAATCCCTGCGCGAAGGTTTCGTTGGCAATCGCATCCAGGCACTCTACGGAATCGTCAACGGCACCTGCAATTACATCCTCACCCGGATGAAGCTGGAAGGGGTGGATTTTTCCGACGTGCTGGCCGATGCGCAGAGACAAGGCTACGCCGAGACGCCACCGGACCTCGATATTGATGGATGGGATTCGCAGCACAAAATCGGCATCCTGGCCTCGCTGGCGCATGGGTTCTGGGTGCTCCCCGAAAAGATCTACATCGAAGGCATCCGCCACATCAGCGCCCTCGATATTAAGTTTGCCGGCGAGTTGGGCTACACCATCAAATTGCTCGGTATCGTCAAAAAACTCGAGAGCGGCTGCCGGGTGCAGGCGTCGGTTTATCCCACGCTCATCCCGGACACGCACGTGCTGGCCAGCGTGAACCATGTTTTTAACGCCGTATTTGTCCGCGGCGATGTCGTGGGCGACACATTATTCTATGGTCGTGGCGCCGGCAAAGACGCCACTGCCAGCGCGGTTTTGAGCGATCTGGCCGACGCGGCGTTGGATTTGAAACTCGGCACGCCCAACCGGGTGCCGCCGTTTGTCCCCCACGAGTGCAAGGGCGCGGTGGCGCCGATTGAGGAGGTTATTTCGCAGTATTTCGTCCGGCTCAACGTGGTGGACAAACCGGGCGTGCTCGCCAAAATTGCGACGATCTTCGGCCAGTCTGACATTGGCATCTCCTCCGTGATCCAGCCGGAAGGCCACGAAGGCGCGAGCGTGCCATTGATTTTTATGCTGCATTACGCGTCGAACGGCGCGGTCCAGCACGCGTTGAAAAAAATTGGAAGGCTTCCGGTTATTAAAAGCAAGCCAGTGATGCTGCGCGTGGAAAATTTCGAGTAAAATGGCCCTCCTCTTTCGCAGCACCAACGGACAGTCGCCCACTGTCAATTTGCGGGAAGCGTTCCTCCACGGCATCGCGCCTGACCGCGGCCTTTATTTCCCGGAAGCGTTTCCAAAACTTTCGCCTGACGAAATCGCCGCCTTTGCGAAATTGCCCTATCACGAAATTGCCCTCCGCGTGCTCGCTAAATTCACGGACGGAATCATCTCCGTCCGCGATTTGACCGGCATCTGCCACGATGCCTACACCTTCCCGGTTCCGTTGGAAAAAGTTTATGAGCGCGTGTACGTGATGCGGCTCGACCAGGGGCCGACGGCTTCATTCAAGGATTTTGCCGCGCAATTCATGGCGCGGCTGATGGGCAGATTTTTGCGGGAAGAAGGGCGCGAAATCACCATCCTCACGGCCACCAGCGGGGACACCGGCGCGGCTGTGGCGCACGCCTTTCATAACGTGCCGGGCATCCGCGTCATTGTCCTCTTTCCCATTGCGGAAGTCAGCCTGTCACAACGCCGACTGATGACGACGCTGCGCGAGAACATCCGCACCGTGGCGATTGACGGAAAATTCGATGACTGCCAGGCGATGGTAAAACAAGCTTTCGCCGACCCGTCGCTGAAGCACATCTCCCTGTCCTCCGCGAATTCCATCAACATTGGCCGGCTGCTGCCGCAGAGTGTCTATTATTTTTACGCCGCGTCGCGTCTGGCCCGGACCGGCGAGCCAATGGTTTTTTCCGTCCCCAGCGGCAATTTTGGCGACATGATGGGGGGAATTGTCGCGCGCGAAATGGGACTGCCGATCCGGAAAATCATCGTGCCGGTGAACGACAACGACGCCTTCCCAAAATTTCTTGCCAGCGGCAGTTATCAAAAAATATCACCTTCCCGCAACTCGGTTTCCAACGCCATGAATGTCGGCCATCCCAGCAACCTTTCGCGGCTGGTGGCCGTTTATGGCGGACAGATGGACGAGAGCGGAAAAATCCATCGAATGCCCGACCTGGCCGCGATGCGGCGCGATATATTTTCCAGCTCGATTTCGGACGAGCGCACGCGCGCGACGATCAAGGCGGTTTGGGACAAGTATCAACTGTTGCTGGAACCGCATGGGGCGGTGGCGTGGCGCGGATTTGAAGACTGGCAGCAAACCGAAACCTTGAACGGTTTGCCGGCAGTTGTTTTGGAGACTGCCAATCCCGCGAAATTCCCGGAAGAAATTGTAAAAATGATGGGGTGGTCGCCGGACATTCCCGCAGCGATGGAGGCCGCGTTAAAATTGCCGGAAGATTTTGACCGGATGGACGCGGACTACGAAAAATTCAAGGCGTATTTGATGAAGCGACATTTGTGATTGATTTCCGAAGCTTTTGGCATTTTCTTCTGAATGAAATTGAAATCACAGACCACGGCAAAAAAATTGATAATAAGCTTAAATATGCTGAAACAAGCTGAAATAGCTGAAATAGCTGAATAAATAGCTGAAATAAGCTGAAAAGCGAACACAAAAACAAAGCGCGAAAAACAATCGCATAAAAGACATAAACTATGGCCTATCAAGACGTTACACCGCCTGCTGGCGGAAAAATCTCCATTACCAACGGCAAGCTCACGGTGCCGGACCAGCCGATTATTCCGTTCATCCGCGGCGACGGCACCGGCCCGGACATCTGGGCCGCCAGCGTGCGCGTGATGGACGCCGCGGTGGCAAAGGCCTACAGCGGCAAAAAGAAGATATCCTGGTTCGAGGTTTTTGCCGGGGAAACCGCCAAAAACAAGTTCGATAACTGGCTGCCGGATGACACCGTGGAGGCGTTCAAGGATTATCTGGTGGGCATCAAAGGCCCGCTGACGACGCCCGTGGGCGGCGGCATCCGCTCGCTCAACGTCGCCCTGCGCCAGATGCTCGACCTCTACGTATGTCTGCGTCCGGTGCAGTATTTCACCGGGGTTCCATCGCCGGTGAAGCACCCGGAAAAGGTCAAGATGGTGATTTTCCGCGAGAACACCGAGGACATTTACGCGGGGATTGATTTCGAGGCTGGCAAGGAAGCCGCGCTGAAAACAATTGAATTTATTAAGACGAATTTCCCGAACGATTTCAAAAAAATCCGTTTTGGCGGAACGCCTGAAGTCGTCGGCGTCGGCATCAAGCCGGTTTCCAAAACCGGCACGCAGCGCCTCGTCCGCTCGGCCATCAAATACGCCATTACCAACAAGAGCAAGAGCGTGACGATTGTCCACAAGGGCAACATCATGAAATACACCGAGGGCGCGTTCCGCGACTGGGCCTACGAACTCGCGAAGGCGGAATTTGGCGCGGTGGAGATTGACGGCGGCCCGTGGTGCAAAATTCCCGAGGGCAAGCCCGGCGCCGGCATTGTCATCAAGGACGCCATCGCCGACATCACGCTCCAGCAGGTGCTCACGCGCCCGACGGATTTTGACGTGATCGCCACGCTGAATTTAAACGGCGATTATTTGAGCGACGCGCTTGCGGCGCAGGTCGGCGGCATCGGCATCGCCCCCGGCGGCAATATCAATTACGTCTCCGGCCATGCAATATTCGAAGCGACGCACGGCACCGCGCCGAAATACGCGAACAAAGACGTGGTGAATCCCGGGTCCGTCGTGTTGTCCGGCGAAATGATGTTCCGCTACATGGGGTGGACGGAGGCGGCGGACTTGATTTTGAAGGGCCTGAACGGCGCGATTGCGTCCAAGCGGGTCACCTACGATTTTGCGCGGCTGATGGAAGGCGCGACGGAGATCAAATGTTCGCAGTTCGGCGACAATATCATCGCGCACATGTGAGCAGCCGTCGCTTAGTGGTCTGAGGCGTAAATACGGTGACGTTCGTTGTGTTGCTTTTGGCCTGTGGCGAGGCGCGAGGAGGGAGCATCCGCTTCCTGGGGCTGTGACCGACGAGCCACGAAGCTCATAGGCCAAAAGCAACGCAACCCTCCGGGCGGCGGCCCTTTTTGCCGCAGGCTTCGTTGCTCGCTCCTCACAGATCCATGACGGATATGCTCGTCGCTCTGGCCTCGCCTGCGCCAAAAATGACTTGCCGCGAACGCCATCGTATTTACGTCTCAGACCACTTAGTTTCCCGAATCAGTCGCGAAGCGACGGAAGAATCCATTTTACCAGCCAGGATGTGGCTGGCTGATTTCCATTGTCGCTTCGCGGCAGGGATGCATGAATTCCCGGGTAGGGTCAACTGATCCTTACTTCGCCGCCTCCAATGGCACATAAATATCCGTGACCCCAAACGCCGGTGGCCTCCCCTCCGGACCACTCACCCTCACCGAAAACGAGGGGGCCTTCCGTACTTTGCGGCCGCTCTTGGGCAGCCAGGAGTGGAACAATTTCTCATAGGCCCTGGCGATCGCCCCGAACGGACAATTCCTCGCCACCACATAATCTCCACCCTCGATCATTCGCACGCGCACCGGCTTCTTGGGCACATACTTCTCATCCATCGTCACGCAGGTGTCGTAACGCAATTTCTCCGGCGGTGTGACCTTCGGATTATCCAGGGGCACGCCGATGAACAACGAATCCTTGCGGGGCAGGCGGTCCTTCTTGAGCCTCGCCGTGAAATCCAGCCATGACCGATGCGCCCCCTCATAGGGCCCCACATGCCGCATATACGCGACCCGCCGCGGCTCCAGCGTCGTCACTTCGATGTTCATTTGCTCCGCCCGGGGCCGCTTCGGCTGCAACGGCATATAAATATCCACCCGCCATGTCCCGGGCGTGACCCCCTTGTAGGCATCCACCCACACGATAAAACCGTGCACCGGCCGCAACTCCCGGGAACTTCGCGCAAGCCATTTGCCGTACAGAAACCCGAAGGCGTCCTTGATTTTTCCGACCGGGCAATTTTTCGCCACGGCGTAATCGCCGCCGGCGATGATCTGCAACTCAACCGGTTTCTTCGGCTTATATGCTTTATCCACCGTGATGCACGCATCGTAACGAAGCTGCGCCGCCGGGGTCACCGCTGGATTATCGTGCCCCATGCCGATGTATGCCGAACCCTTGCGAATCTGCCTGTCCGCCGACAGGCGCGCCACCAGGTTGGACCACGTTTGTTTGGTATTTTCGTATGGCCCGACATGCCGCAAATAAGCCACGCGCAGCGGTTTGATTTTTTTGGTAATGACTTTCATGACTTTTGTTGTGATGTGATTGGTGTTGAATGTGGTCAAGGGAACTCCCGGCCGAAAATGCACGCCGGATGGCGCGGGGCGGATGGCGATCGGCCCCGTCGCGCGGCGAAACGCCGCCGGCGAAACTCCGTAGGCGGCCTTGAACGCGCGGGTGAACGCTTCATGCGCCTCGTAACCCGCGTCCAGCGCCACTTGAATCACCTGCTGTGCGCCCGATTTTAATTCCATCGCCGCCCGCTCCAACCGCAGCCGCCGCACGTGGTCCGCAATCGTCTCGCCCGTCATCGCCGAGAAGATGCGGTGAAAATGAAAACTCGAAAAACACGCCACCCGCGCCAACTCCTCCAAATCCAGTTCTTCATCCAGATGCTCCTGGATATGCGTCAACACTCGCAGAATGCGCTCCTGATAATCATTCCACGTGGTCTCATGCTTTGGCCGTGTGCCGCTCATTCACGCTAAACTAGCAAACGCCATTTCGGTCCGCTTGACTAATTTTGCGGTTTTGCAACTCCGACATTGCAAACTTCTCGCTCATTCCCAATTCGCTCAAGCCGGGATTCCGTCGCCTGGTTTCCGGAGTCAGTTGCAAAGCGATGAGGAAATCAGCCACGATGTGGCTGGCTGATTCCCATTGTCTCTTCGCGACGGGAAAAACACTCAACGTCCGATGAAGTGGTGCTTTTATCTTGCTGCCGGGCGCCGATTTGAGTTGGATAAACAGGGGCGGAGCGGCGAAAAGGCATGGCGCCGCGAATTACACCAGTGAATCATCACCAACATTTTGCCGAATTGCTTTCAGGCGATGAGCCTGTCCTAGTGCTCGCGCCGATGCAGGATGTCACGGACCTGCCGTTTTGGAGATTGATCGCGGCTTACGGCGGGGCGGATGTCTATTACACGGAATATTTTCGCGTCCATGCCGTTTCCAAACTCGAGAAATACATCCTCCGGTCCATCACGGAAAACCCCACCGGACGGCCAGTGGTGGCGCAAATGATCGGCAACGATATCCCCTCGCTGGTGCGCGCGGCGCGCGAGTTGCAGGAGTATGACATCGCGGCGGTGGACCTGAATCTCGGCTGTCCCGCGCCCGTTGTTTATCGCAAATGCGCCGGGGGCGGACTGCTGCGGGATCCGGGACGCGTTGATGCGATCCTGGGCGCCTTGCGAGATGCGGTGAAAGTGAAATTCACGGTCAAGACCCGGCTGGGGTTTGACTCGCCGGAGGTTTTCGACGAGTTGTTGCCGATCTTTGCGAAACATTCGCTGGATTTGTTGACGGTCCACGGACGGACGGTCAAGGAAATGTATCGCAGCGAGATACACTATGATTTCATCGCCCGCGCGGTGGCGGCAATGCCGTGCCCGGTGGTCGCCAACGGCAATATCCATTCCGTGGACTCGGCGGCGGAGGTCTTGAAAATCACCGGCGCGCGCGGACTGATGATCGGGCGTGGCGCCATCCGCAATCCGTGGCTCTTCCACCAGGTCCGCCAACAGCGCCGCGGCGACCCCCTTTTCATTCCATCCGGCCGGGAAGTTTTGAATTACGTGGCCGCCCTTTATAACGCCGTTTGTTCACCCGGCGTGACCGAATCGGCACAGGTGCAGAAGATGAAAAAATACATGAATTTCATCGGCCTCGGCGTCGAACCGACGGGACAGTTTCTCCATCAAATCCGCCGCGTCACAACGAAAGCGGATTTTTTCGGCGTCTGCCGGGAGTTTTTGGATCATGACGGGCCGATGCCGCTCGAACCTTTCCCTGCAAATACGGAAACCGCTGCCGGCGTTGTGATGGCTTGTTTGTGATACCGGCGCGCTCGAAGACTGCCAGGGAAATCAATCAGGGCCCGAGGGCGTCCCACCCGCTGGTTCTCTCGCGACTCTTTGTTGTTAATCCGGATTCCCTCTCCATGAACCTGAAAGAGCAACCGCTGATTTCCGAGCACTTACGCATTTCAGGTTCATGGTCCCAATGCGCGGGAAAGAGGCCGTGGAGGCTCCCCATGAATTCAGGGGACCCACACCTCACCCTGACCCTCTCCCCTCCCAGCGGATGGGAGCGGAGAGGGAACAGCAAGCGGACATCACTGTTCATTCGGTCAGAGTCCGGCTCCTGAATCCGGGGATCCTCACCTCTCCCTGACCCTCTCCCCTCCCATCAGAATGGGAGCGGAGAGGGAACCGCAAGCGGACATCACTGTTCATTCGGTCAGAGTCCGGCTCCTGAATCCGGGGACCCTCACCTCTCCCTGACCCTCTCCCCTCCCATCAGAATGGGAGCGGAGAGGGAACCGCAAGCGGATACCAATCGTGTGTTGGAAGGTCTCGCCAAATTCCCAGCCTTCCCCAAAGCGGCGTCGCGCTTCGCTTGCCGCCGCACTCCAAGACCTTCCGGAGGATTTACGATTTACGATTTATGAGGCCATGTTTTTTAAATCACCTCCTCTCCATGAACCCAAGGACCCTCACCTCACCCTGACCAAATGGATTTGTAGTTTCCCTACGACCCTCTCCGCCAAATGTGATGTGATTGAGGATTGAGGATTGAGGATTGAGGATTTCCCGCCCCGGCTACTGACTACTGACTTTAATCCGGCAATCCTTTAAAGTTTATTTGGCGTCGGCCCGCGCAACTTGTTAGTTTTTCTTCATGCCAAAAACGATCAAAGGAAAGGCCGCGCCGCTCCATGACAAGCAGAGCGAGCGGGATTTCCGGAAGTTGCCGATCAACAAGGTGGGCGTGCGCGGATTGCGTTTTCCCGTCCAGGTGCATGACAAGGAGCGTGCCTTCCAAAACACCATCGCGACCATCGGGATGGCCGTGGATTTGCCGCACCACTTCAAGGGCACGCACATGAGCCGCTTCATCGAAGTGCTAAACGCCCATGGCAACGTCATCCACGTGGAAAATATCAATGATATTTTGCGGGCGATGCAAAAGAGATTGAACGCGGCGACGGCGCACCTGGAAATCGAGTTCCCCTATTTCATGTCCAAGAAGTCGCCGGTGTCGGGGCAGGAAAGTTTGATGGATTACCTGGCGCGGTTTGATGCGTCGGCCCGCGGGGGGGAATTTGATTTTGTGCTGACGGTCAAGGCGAATGTGACGACGTTGTGCCCGTGCTCGAAGGCCATCGCCAAATACGGCGCGCACAATCAGCGCGGGGAAGTGACGGTGGCGCTGCGGTCAAAGAGAATTGTCTGGATTGAAGACGTGATTGGGATGATTGAAAGCTCGGCGAGTTCGGAGCTTTACGCCCTGCTCAAACGGCAGGATGAAAAAGCGGTGACGGAGCGGGCGTATGAAAATCCGGTATTTGTGGAGGACCTGGTGCGCAACGTGGCGGTGAAACTGAACGCCGACACGCGGGTGAAATGGTATAAAGTGGAGGCGGAAAATTTCGAGAGCATACACAATCACAATGCGTATGCGTGCATTGAGAATTGATCGGGAAAAAGGGGAACCTTTGACACGAATTGGCGCGAAGGAACGCGAATTTATAGCCATATGAGAACCCACCGGATTCTGGACGGGAATTTCAACCGCAGATGACGCAGATAATCGCGGATGGGATTCAAAGACCGAAAATTGAAACAAACATTAACCACGGACGGGCACGGATTCATTGGCCGCAAAAATGCGCAAAACGCACAAAAGAAAAGCGGGACAGCGACGATTTTTAACAGAAGCGAACTAAAATGGGATTTAACCGCAGAGAGCACAGCACGACGTAGCCGCAACCAAAAGAGGGAAATCATGGGATGTTTAGTTTGAAGCAGGCGAGCTTTGCTTCGCATCGAGAAGCGTTCGTCTTGTCCGCCATAGCCTGGCGGAAGCCGAGAAGGGGTTCCAACGTCCATATATCATTGGCATCTCGCGTGCTGTGGTTGGCGTGCAGAGTTCAATCGCATCGCATGAAATTCCGAAATACTATAATACTAGGACTCGAATGGCAGGAATCACGCTCGGAGTCTGCATGTCTGGATAATTGGGGAATTTTCCGCAACACGCAGTCCCCGGCACCGAACGATGCCCGCCCCCTTGTCCGTTAAAAAATCAGGGGGTTTTTTTAACTCCTTGGACGCTGCGCTCGACGGCAAATGTCTTTGAACATCAGCGCACCGGCAATAAGGAGAGCAGTTTGGTTTTCACATAGGCCCCGGACTGCTGCGGGTCGTAGGTGATTCCCACGCGAAGCAATGGATTCATGTCTGAACAAAATCCACGGTCGGCCAGATGCGCGTCCAGCAGCGAAATAAACTCCGCCCGTCCGGCAACGCTGCCTTCCAGTTTGAGATAATGCTGAAATGACTCGATGATCTTGGCGGGAACCACCGCTGGTTTGGCCAGCGTCAGCGCCCAACACAGGTCGAACAAATCCCGCCCGCGCCGGCGCTGAAATAATGCCCGCATTTTTGTTCCCAGCATTTCATGGATGTCATAGCCGCTGAGCCGGGTGCCGACCGTCGCATCCCGAAACGGAAATTCAAACGGGATTTTGATCACCGGGCGATGGGGCTTGCGCTCGGTGACGTTGGCCTCCACCACGATTTCCATGTTCGTTCGCGGTTCCATCAGGGAGGGAATCACGTAAGTCATTCGCAGCACCCGCGACGTTTTCACGGTGTTGCGAATGGCCAGTTTAAGATCGGCCCACGCGGACTGCTTCGGAGTTCCCAGCACGCCCTTCAAAACGCGATTGAGCGCCTTGCGAATGTGACCCTCCGGGCGACCACCCACCACGACCAGATCAATGTCCTCGCTATATCGGGATGGCGGCGCGAGATGAACCTTGTGCAGCAACGTACCGCCGCGCATGGCAATCTGGTTCTGCAAGAAAGCATCGTCGAACAGCGCCACCATCGCGTGGCACAACAATAAATCCTGCTCGACTTGAATCTGGCTCGGCCACGGAACAACCGATTGATGGGCGATGACATCCCGGCGGGTAATTGGCGTGGTCATCGTTCAAACTCCCCGGCGTTGTTAAGAAGCCGCCACCGCTTGCTTTCAGGAGCAGCACCGCGCACACCTGGAACCAGCGGCACAAATACCAAATTCGCCGGCAACCAATTTTCAATGACCTTGGCCAGGCCGGTTGCCCTCAATTTTTCCAGCACAAACCCCAGGCGCTGGGCGGTGGCCGGCTCGTCTTCAATTTTCAGCACCCGCCGCAATTCAGCCGGGCGTATGAGCGGCAGCAGCGGAGCGATGGTTTCCGCCGCCCGGCCAATGCCGCCGATGCGCGCAGCGTATCGGATCAAATCAAAAGCGGTTGCTTCTGGCGTGCTGACTTGCAACGGGGCAAATGCATTTGCCAATGGCTGCGTTGGGGTCTGCTCCACCTTGCGCTTCACAAAAAACTGGATTCGGATGCGGCCAACTTCGACGGCACGTCGCGGATTCCTGGTCATCACCTGTGTCACCTGCAATGCCTGCGGATTGGAACCAAGTGAACTGGCTGCCGATTGGAGCGCCAGATAATACGATTCACCCAACCATTGAAAATAATCGTGCAGCCACCACGCCACCGGCGGCGCTCCCACCGCACTGTGTTCAGGACTGACGATCAGGAAAAACTGATGGCGCGGCGAAACTCTCGTCACCCGATTTTTCAACCGCAGCAACTGATTTCTGGCTGCCGTCACCGACAGCCCGGTTGCTTTGACCAAATCCGCCAGCGGGAAAGCCACGCGCCCCAGGGCCAGCCGCTGTTCAATGAACTTGTCAGCCGCCCTATCCATTCGTGATTTGGATTGGGATCGCTTCATATTTTACGTTTGCAGATTGTAGTGAAGTTCGCTTCATTGTGCAAACGGAATAAACGGTTGCTCAAGCACCGTTCCTGAAGGATGAAGGCTGACCGGTCTTCGCTCAGATGCTACGCCCGGCAGGCACAGATTTTTAACCGCAAAGAGCACAGCGTGACGGAGCCGCAACCAAAAGAGGGAAATCATGGGATGTCTAGTTTGAAGCAGGCAAGCTTTGCTTCGCATCGAGAAGCGTTCGTCTTGTCCGCCATAGCCTCGCGGAAGTCGAGAAGGGGTTCCAACGTCCATATATCATTGGCATCTCGCGTGCTGTGGTTGCCGTGGAGAGTTCAACCGCATCGCATGAAATTCCGAAGTACTACAATACTAGGAACCGACCCGCTGACGTGACGTCCCGTCGCGTGATGGATCGCTCCCGTCCCGGATAATCAATTCGCAATTGACGTGGCATGACCACCATTCCCCCATTTTCCCTAAATTTGTAAAGCCAAAAACAAACCAAACTAAGGCCTGACACCCGCCTTAATGGGTGACACCCGCCTTAATGGGTGACCCCTCCCATGTACCGACCGCTGAACAAGTGTCCGAATTCCTTGTGCCGCCGGTTGTACCGGCTGGTGTAAGTGCCCAGCAACCACTTCATTCCGAGCACCAAATTGGGCTGGGGGGTTTCCACCACCAAGTGAAAGTGGTTGCTCATCAGGCAATAGGCATGCACCTGCCAGCCGGTCTTCTGGCACGCCTCCGCGAGGGTCTCCAAAAACCTCCGCCGATCCGCCTCGTCGGCAAAGATGGCCTCGCGCCGGTCACCGCGATTCATCATCCGTCTTCGCCGAGGCTACGACGGACAGGCGTGATAAATCGCCCCGGGATATTGAATGCGCAGTTTCCGAGCCACGCCCAGATCCTATCCCGCCCCTCCCCAATCCGTCAATAAAATAATACAATATCATTAACTGACCCCTTCATGTCATTCCCTTTGTGGAACTTACGACCGGCAACTTTCGCCAAGACCGGATGACAGTGGGTTCAAATGCACGTAGTCACAGGCCGTCTTGAGATAACCGTCCCCGCTCCCGTCCACCACCAGGGCCTTGTACCGACCGCTGAACAAGTGTCCGAATTCCTTGTGCCGCCGGTTGTACCGGCTGGTATAAGTGCCCAGCAACCACTTCATTCCGAGCACCAAATTGGGCTGGGGGTTTCCACCACCAAGTGAAAGTGGTTGCTCATCAGGCAATAGGCATGCACCTGCCAGCCGGTCTTCTGGCACGCCTCCGCGAGGGTCTCCAAAAACATCCGCCGATCCGCCTCGTCGGCAAAGATGGCCTCGCGCCGGTCACCGCGATTCATCACATGATAAATCGCCCCGGGATATTGAATGCGCAGTTTCCGAGCCATGCCCAGATCCTATCCCGCCCCTCCCGAATCCGTCAATAAAATAATACAATATCATTAACTGACCCCTTCACGCCCGATTAGAACGGCGACGCGCCAAAGTTTCAAACACGCGCACGACGCAGCCTGCATCGCCACCCTAAAAGCCCGCCTTTCCCGGTCAAAAATGTTTCAAAAATTCCTCAAAAAAATCTGATAAATTTCTGGCAAAGATTTCAAAAAAAGATGATAAGCAAAATCCACTAACGACGTTAGAGGTCAGGCGTGCGGTCTTGAATACGGATTTTTGGAACACCTGATGACGATGGCCGTTTCGATTTCTGGAACACTGTGCTTTCCACTTTCCTTACGCATCGCTCAAGGGGTTGGTGTCCTCTTGAAAATTCCCACTTCAAGGCAGGGGAAAGGGCGGCAGGCGGTGCACGGCACAAGCCGTGCCCGCCGACGCCTTAACCTTGTTTATACCACTAATTACTGTCCCGCCCGAATAAGGCCGAAAGAGGCCGAACAACGCCGAAAATCAAGGGCTTGTGACTGGATGATTCCACCAGCCGTTAATGGGCGCGATTGGGCTCGATTTGCCGAGAGTGGCCGGGAGAAAACAACGGGATGATTACGCGCCGGTTGATGGAGCAAGGGCAGCCTGTCGTAAGGGTCATAGGCATTAGGCCACGACGTTTATGACCTGAGCCGCTGCATCAGTACTGCCCTGTTACGTCAAGTCCCTTGTCCCACAAGGAGAATAGCGTCCGTTGCCAACCGCTGCCGAATTTGCCGGCTCTCCGGCCCGCGTCATAGCCGTCATAGGTATCCGACTACGACGCTTATGACCCGCTCAAAGCTCACTTTGCTTTTGGACCGCGTAGGGGGAAAACATTCACAGAGCTATCACTGGCGATCTTCCAAATAGAATGCCATGTTCTCATTTTGACGCGAGTTTCGTGAATGTTCCAATGATAGTTAGGAATCCTGCAATCATCAAAGCCCAAGGAGTATAATATGGAAATAGCAAACATCCGATGAGAATAATAAACGCAATCGCGAAGATGATCGCTGACGCAATTCTTAATTTTATCTTGTTTTCCATTTAATGACAGCTTTGACTCAGACAAGTGTTCAAAGCCACGATTTCCAGGAATACGATACCGCCTCCTACTACAGTTCCGCCAGCACCTATGGTTCCCCCTGCAAGCCCAGCACCAACGCCACCGAGTCCAATACCAATTCCAACAGGGCCGGAATATTGGACTTACATCGGCCATACAAGCCGTGAGTGAATGATAATTGTTGATTTGCCAGTAAGGCATTGATTTTTGCCCCGGAGGACAATTATTACAGGGTATCGTTGGATTAGGTGGTGCTGGAGTTCCAGGGCCTTGCCAGATTTGAAGACCAAAGTAATCAACATAAATTGCTGGGTCATTTCGGACAAATTCATATCCATTTGGAACCCGTTGATCCCGAAGAAAAACGAACAATGAAAAACGCTTCTGCATTTGGTCGAACACCGTGCTGCCAAGATCCATCAACGGGTCACGATTTGGCCACCTTTGCAAATTGGGATCATAAAACCGATAAAGATAATAATACAACCCGTCATTATCATTCCATTCTTCACTGGAGAACCGATATTTGTTCGCATCCGATAATGGGCCGCTCATCCCCAGCGTATTTCCATAGGGATCGTACAGGTATTTTGCAGCCATCGTCTGGTTCTGATAAAGCAGGTAAGTCACGTTGCCATTCCCATCGGCGTGATAAAATGCCGTGGCAAACGCATCGCCGATGATGAGTTTTGAGTTATCCGTCCGCGCCAATAAACCCCCAATCCCGCCCGCACCCTGCAACGTCCCGCTCAAATCCAATCCCCTCATGTAAGTCACTTTCGGAAGATTGTTCTGGTCGCGTTCCTGAACCACGACGTTCCCATCATAAATGTAATGCACTTCATTGTTCTCAACCCAAGTGCCGCCGCTCCATGTATAATCCCTCTCGATCCGCCGCCGCATCTTGCCGTCATAGACGAAGTTGTTGCTCCAGGCGCTCGCCACCCATACGCTGGTCAATTCGTTCTCATCATCGTAGGCGAAGATCCTGTTGCCGTCATTGGTCAAGTTCCCATTAAGATCATATAAGTAGGAGTTGGTAATGGGCAAGTTGACCGTGGAGATATTTGTGGCCAATCGCCCATAACTGTCTTTGGCAATCGCCGTGAAAATATTGTTCCCATTGGCAATGGTGAAACCGCCCTGGGCAAACGTGGCGTCGCCATACAGTGCTGCCGTCACAGAATTCACCGTCACATTTGTCGCCACCGATGTCGTCGCGCCGGCCACAGTCAGAGACCGGCCATTGGTCGTGGTCGTCAATTCGTTGAGATCGTTCACATTAAACTGTTGGAGCATCGCATTGTTTGTACGATAATTCAAGTTGCCAGCGGCATCGTATCCATACCCCAATTGCTCCATCAACCGGTTCGTCACCCCGCCCGCCTCTTTGCCAATCGCCGCCACCAATTCCCCTTCATTGTCATACGTGTAATTCACATAATCCCCCGCCGTCCGTGTGACATTCGTCCTTTGACCGGCCTGATTGTAACCATAAACATAAGAATCGAGATTGGTATTGCCGCTGTTCTTCAGCCACGTTCCGGTCAGACGCGCGACGTTGTCAAACGTATTTGTAATGTAGGCGCCGTTCGGCAGAGCCAGTTCGTCAACACGCTGCAACTCCACCGGATCATATAAAAAATCTTTCATTGCCATGATCCTACAGGGGCTGGCCTTGCAAGTACCAATACACGGAAAAATCCCGAATCTGTCAAAAAATCTGAACTTCATGCGCATCGCAGATCCACAATGCTTCGGTGGGCCAAACGGCGCACGGTCCTTTGATAGTTGGCTCCCAATACGACGCCCTGGCAGATGAAAAACCTGCCTGAGTTGAACTAAATATCGGAATTGGAATTAGACGCCGGTGCATTCTCATTGGTCGGTTTTTTTACATCGTGGAAGCTGCTGAAAACAGGCGCTTTTACTGATCGAAAGCAGGCATTTATTCTCACTTTGCGATTTTGAAAAATTGGAAGGGACGGATGGGACGGATAGGGACAGGGTCTGAAATAGAGGTTGTTTTTAAGATTGCCCCTCTCCCTAACCCTCTCCCCGCTCCTTCGTCGTGGGGCGAGGGAATCGGAAGGGACAGGGTTTGAAATGGAGGTTGTTTTTAAGATTACCCCTCTCCCTAACCCTCTCCCCGCTCCTTCGTCGTGGGGCGAGGGAATCGGAAGGGACAGGGTTTGAAATGGAGGTTGTTTTTGAAATTGCCTCCTCTCCCTAACCCTCTCCCCGCTCCTTCGTCGTGGGGCGAGGGAATCGGAAGGGACAGGGTTTGAAATGGAGGTTGTTTTTAAGATTGCCCCTCTCCCTAACCCTCTCCCCGCTCCTTCGTCGTGGGGCGAGGGAATCGGAAGGGACAGGGTTTGAAATGGAGGTTGTTTTTGAAATGGCCTCCTCTCGCCGACCGCATGGATCAGTTTTTTCCCTACGGCCCTCTCCGCCAAATTGAGGATTGAGGATTGAGGATTGAGGATTGAGGATTGAGGATTGAGGATTGAGGATTGAGGATTGAGGATTGAGGATTGAGGATTGAGGATTGAGGATTGAGGATTGAGGATTGAAGGATGAAGGCGGAAGGCGGAAGGCTAAAGGGGTGCCTGCTCTGGGTGTTCACACAGTTGGATTTCGGGCGGGGTCGGGCGAATTTCTTGACGCGCTGCCAAAGGCGTTAGACCATGCGTCATTTATGGCAACCAAACAAATCATCAAGCCCGCAAACTCCCCGGCCGCCGTCGGCCCATACAATCATGCCGCGCGCATCGGCGATTTGCTGTTCTGCGCGGGGCAAATTCCAATTGATCCGAAGGACGGAAACTTGATTTCCGGCGATATTAAGGCGCAAACGGACCGGGTGTTGAAAAACGTCAAAGCCATTTTGGATGACCAGAAACTGGCGTTTGCGAATGTGGTAAAATCCACGGTTTTTCTGACAAATCTCGCGGATTTTGCCGGCATGAATGAGGTGTATTCGACGTACTTCACGGAAAATTTTCCGGCGCGTTCGACGATCCAGGTGGCGGCGCTTCCAAAAGGGGCCAATGTGGAAATTGAAGTCATTGCCCATTTTTAAATGAATTTACCGGTCGGAATTCAATGGTTGATTGCCGCGCTGATCGGAGGCTTTGTTGGCTGGTTGATTGGCCGCGCCCGCGCGGGTCAAAATGCTGATTTAACTTCATTGTCAAACCATCTGGACGTTCTTGAGAAAGGAAATGAGCGGATGGAGCGGGCGATAAAAGATGAAATCGCGCGGCAGCGCGAAGAAACCGCAGTCCAATCGCGCGCGTTGCGCGAGGAGTTGGGGGCGTCGCTAAAAAATGCGGGCGATTCGACGGTCAACAGTCTCGGAGAGATTGGCAAGGCGCAACGCGGACAACTGGAAACTTTTTCTTCGCAACTATCCAAATTAACCGAAAGCAATGAGAAAAGGCTGAGCGAATTGCGAAATACCGTTGAAACGAAGCTCGCGCAAATCCAAAACGACAACACGGCAAAATTGGAAGAAATGCGCAAGACCGTGGATGAAAAATTACAGGGCACGTTGGAAAAACGACTGGGCGAGTCGTTCAAGCTGGTCAGTGACCGACTCGAACAGGTCCATAAGGGATTGGGTGAAATGCAGGCGCTGGCGATCGGGGTCGGCGATTTGAAAAAAGTTTTGACGAACGTGAAAACACGCGGCACCTGGGGCGAAATTCAACTGGGAAATCTATTGGAACAGATTTTAACGACTGAACAATACGCGCAGAATGTGCAGACGAAACCCGGCAGCCCGGAACGAGTCGAATTTGCCGTGAAATTGCCGGGCCGTGACGGTGACGGTGGCGTTGTCTGGCTGCCGATTGACGCAAAGTTTCCAAAGGAGGATTATGAGCGCCTGATGGAAGCAGCGGAACGCGCGGATTTGGCGGGCGTGGAGGAAGCAGCGAAGCAACTCGAAGCACGAATCAAATTGGATGCGAAAAATATCCGTGATAAATATCTCGCTCCGCCGAATACGACAGATTTCGGTTTTCTATTTCTGCCAACCGAAGGACTCTATGCTGAAGTATTGCGCCGTCCGGGTTTGGTGGAACTTTTACAACGGGAATATCGCGTCGTGGTTGCCAGTCCCAGCACACTTTGGGCGCATCTTAACGCCTTGCAAATGGGTTTCCGCACGCTGGCAATTCAAAAGCGGTCAAGTGAAGTGTGGATGTTGCTGGGCGCGGTTAAAACGGAGTTCGGAAAATTTGGCGAAGCGATTGAGAAGGTCCAGAAGAAAATCCAAGAGGCGGGAAATGCGATTGATTCGGCAGCCAGTAAAACCAAGACCATTCAGCGCAAATTAAAAGATGTTCAGGAGCTGCCCGCAGGTGACGCCGCGAAGTTGATTTCCATGGAAATTGAGGAGTCGGAGGGTGGATGAATTATCATAGCTGACCTTCGCCCCCTCTTAATCTTCAAAGTCAGGGCGCATTCGGCTCTCACAGGCAGTGACAAAGTCGCCACCAGCACTTGAGAATCAATGGCGGCGCAGCGCAAGGCTCCGAGTCTGCGGGGCCGCGGGACATTCCTGTCCCGCCTTCCGAAACCGGCGACTGGAAAATCGCCGGAACCCGCAGGCTGGAAAGCCCGCGCTACGACTTTGGTGTCGCCGATTTCCAAATTGGCAGAGCGCTGGAAATGGTTGGCGCGACGCAGGTTTAGAAACCTGCGATACGGCAGATTTGGAAATCTGCGCTACGACTTTGTCACTGGCCGTGCCTGCTCAGCAAGGCTCCGAGTCTGCGGGGCCGCGGGACATTCCTGTCCCGCCTTCCGAAACCGGCGACTGGAAAATCGCCGGAACCCGCAGGCTGGAAAGCCCGCACTACGACTTTGGTGTCGCCGATTTCCAAATTGGCAGAGCGCTGGAAATGGTTGGCGCGACGCAGGTTTAGAAACCTGCGATACGGCAGATTTGGAAATCTGCGCTACGACTTTGTCACTGGCCGTGATTCGGCTCTTTGGCGGCGGAATCCAGCCGGGTCAGGGCCTTGCCAATGGCACTCGCCAGAGACGCGATATCATAAGGTTTCATCAACAGGCACTGACCGTCGGCGGTGAGAGCGGCGGCGTCGAATTCAGCGCCGTACCCTGTGGAATAAATGACCGGCAGCCGAGGCTCATCGCGTAAAATTTGCGCGGCGAGGTCCCGCCCGCTCATTCCGCCGGGCATCACCATATCGGTAAGCAGCAAATCAATCTTGCCGCGATGTTGAGACCAAAGCGCGAGCGCCTGTTCTCCATCTTTGGCGGTAATGGCCTTGCAGCCGAGGCGTTTCAAAACTTTTTCAACCGTGTCGCGGACGGGCGCTTCGTCTTCGACCAGCAGGACGGTTTTTGAAAGAGGCCCGTTATGGAGGGCGGCATCTGCGGGAGAGGCGAGGTCGGCAGTATCCTCGGCGGCGGGCAAATAAATCTTGAACACCGAACCGACTCCCGGCGACGATTCCAATTCAATCCAACCCTGATGTTGCTTGACGATGCCATACACGGTGGCCAAACCCATGCCGGTGCCCTTTCCCACGTCCTTGGTGGTAAAGAACGGCTCAAAGATTTTGGCGCGCATGGTTTCGTCCATTCCGACGCCTTTGTCAGCGACACTCAAGCGGATGAATTTCCCGGGGACGGCGTCGGGAACCTTGGTTTGGTAATCCGCGCCGATGGCGACTGCCTGGGCTGAGATGGTCAAGGGGCCGCCTTTGGGCATGGCGTCGCGGGCGTTGACAGCGAGGTTGATGACAATTTGTTCAAAATTGACCGCATCGGCAAACACGAAGGGAAGGTCTTCCGGGCAACGAATTTCCAGCGTGATGGTTTCGCCGAGGACACGTCCGAGCATTTTGCCGAGGCCATCGAGGGTGGCGCGAACGTTGAGGGGACGGCGGCGAAGCATTTGTTTGCGGCTGAAGGCGAGCAATTGCTGGACGAGGGATGCGGCGCGGGCGGAGGCCTTGGCAATTTCCTGAAGGGATTCCCGATGCGTTGCCGGCAATTCTCCAGAGTATAATTGCAATTCGGCATGGCCCTGGATGACGGTCAAGATGTTGTTGAAATCGTGGGCGACGCCGGCGGCGATCTGGCCGACGGCCTCCATCTTCTGCGCCTGGCGCAATTGATCTTCGGTGCGGAGCCGCTCGGTGATGTCCTGAAGAGACATCAAGCAGTGCGGCCGGTTTTCGAGTTCCAGGATTTCCGCGGAAATCAGGACCTGCGATTTTTTTCCGTCATTCGCGCGGAGCATTCCCTGGACATTGGACAAGGGATGGTGGTCGGTCAAGGCGCGGCGGATTTCCCACAACAGGTTCAATTCCGGAAAGAGGTTTAACTCGGCATGAGTATGTCCCAAAACGTCTTCGCGCCGATAGCCGGTGAGATGGAGGAAGCTGTCATTGACATCCAGGTAACGCTGGTCGGAGGTGTTTTGCAGCGCCAGCGGGACTGGATTGGCGCGAAAGGCTTTGGCGAAGCGCTCTTCGGAGCGGCGCAACGCTTCGTTGGCTTCCTCCAAACTGCGAGTCCGGGATTGCACGAGCTGGTCCAGCTCTTCGATATGGGCGCGGACTTGAAGCGAGAGCAGCCATTTGCGCGTCAAGGAATGCGCCAGTTGCAAGACTTCGACCGATTCAAAAGGTTTACGCAGAATCACCAGATTATCGGAGTACCCCAGTTGAGACATCATATCGGACCAGGAATAATCAGAATAAGCGGTGCAGATGACGATCGGCAGATCGGGACATTTTTTCCATATCTGCGCCACCGTTTCGACGCCATCCCAGCCGGGCGGCATTCGCACGTCCACAAAGGCCAGAGCATACGGGCGGCCAGCGGCAACGGCCTGTTCAACCAGTTTCAACCCCTCCTGCCCCTGGGAAGCGCAGTCAATGTCATAGGCTGGCGCCGAAGCCGCAGCGGCCGAAACTGTCCGGCCAAACAACAACGCCTCGGTGGCCTGTAACGTGGAATGCGAATCTTCCGGCGGCGCCAGAATTTTGCGGAAATCAGCATGGATGGACGGGTTATCGTCAATGACCAGGAGGCGATTGGCTGCGGGGCGAGATGAGGCATTCATAGTTCCGACTGGCAATGGCATCAGTTTATCATCGAAGCGGTTGTATCGCAAGGTTTGCGCGCCGCGGGCAGTTCCAGGACGAAGGTGGCTCCGCATCCAATGCCTTCGCTGAAGACCAGGAGTTCACCATCCATCTCTTTGGCCGCGTTGGCGCCACTATGCAATCCGAATCCGTGGCCACCGGGCCGGGTGGTGAAGCCCAGCATGAAAATACGGTCCAGATTTTCGGGAGCGATGCCGGCGCCAGTGTCCGAAACTTCCAGACGCACCTGGCCGCCGGGGGCGGCGTTGCGAATGCGAAGGGTGACGGTCTTGTCCGGGGAATTATCAACGGCGTATTGGGCGTTGCTCAGCAGGTTGACGAGGATTTGCAAGACTTTGTGACGGTCTGCAAAAAGCTCCAACGGGTCGTCATATTGGCGCACCACGCGGATATTGCGGCGCTCGTAGGCATCGCGGTTGATCTCGAATGCTTCTTCGATGATCTTGACCGGATCCAAGTTTTCGGCGACGGTGGAATTTTTGGCGTAGTTCTGTTGCAAAGCCACGATGGCCTTGACGTGGTCAATTTGTTTGACGAGGGATTGGACTTCATCCTGAAGATTTTGCCGATTCTCCATCATGACGCCGGCGAGGTCGCGCAAATAGCCCGGCAAAGCGCGTCCGCGGGATCTTCGGTAAGAAATTTCAGTGGATCACCGCCGCCTTCGTCCAGAAGCGCAATGGCTTTGGCCAGGTTTTCGATCCGCAACTTCTGCACGGAATTGCCGATGACGGAAGCGGAGACATTGACACTGTTGAGGACGTTGCCGACGTTGTGAAGAACGCCGGTAGCCATTTCCGCCATGCCTGCCTGGCGTGAAGCGAGCATGAGGCGTTGCTGGGCCTCGGAAAGCCGTTCATGGGCCCGTTCTTTGGCCTGAACCTGCTCACTCAGTTCGCGAGTGCGCTCGCGGACGCGCTCTTCCAGCCGGTCGCGGGCCGTCTTTAACTCCGATTGCGATTGCATGAGCAATGTGTTTTTGCGCGTGGCTTGGAATGCCCACGAAAGGATGAGAAGGATGGCCAACAATGCGCCCGCCAATACCCACAACATCCGGGACCGAGTCCACCACGGCGGCGGCCGGAGGATGCGAACATCGTCACCGCTGCGAAGATTCAATAGGAACGAGCGCGGCTGGCCATACTCGTCCCGTTGGATGCGGTAAACCCCGGTGAGCGCGACCTGGCTGCCCAACTGAAATTGCTGGAGGGCCAACGGCGCAGACTTATCGAGCCTGGCCTCGAATATCAGACCCTGAGACTGGATTGTGAAATCCGTCTCATCCCGTTTCCCGATCACATTCAGCAGGGTCCCCTGGGCGCGCACGAGTGAGCCGTCCAAATCTTCGGTGATGGATGGCGCGGCCGGCAATTGAAAGGGAACCAGTTCAGGACCGGATGAGATCCGCCGGTAAGCAGCCTCGCGAAGCAAAAAATTTCCTCCCTGGTTGCCGCAAAAACCGACCACCTCGACGCGGTCTCCGGGCTGAAGCAGTTGCGTTTGATCACTCAATGCGAGCACGCCGTTGTCTCCATCCTGCAAATACAAATAACGTCCCGGCACATCGAGGGTAACGGTGCCCGAAGTGCGCACTCGTTCGTTGAGCGTGTTGAAAAGGTTGAACTGGCGCAAACTGGCCAATGGACGCAACGGGAGCGCAAACAAATCCGGCGGGGGCGATTGTTCGATTTGAACCTCGCTTTCATCAGGGGACCAGATTTCGACCCCGGTCAATTGACGACGGGAGTTGGTATCCGCGACGGAGACGCCCTTGACTGAAATTACCGAGCCTGCCAATGTTTCCATGGTACTGTCCAAGGGGACGCGGGCCGTAAATTCGCCTCCGGAGGCAACCAGCTCAAGCCGGATGAAATTGTTCGCCCGACTCGCGTTGCGGACATAACCGCGCATCGTCACCCAACGTCCATCCTGGGTTCCGGTCATGGCTTCTTCATAACTGACCAACGGCGCATCCGGCATGCTGGTGACTCCCGTCTGATGCATGATGGCGTTGGTGATGGTTGGAGCGAACGGCCCCCGTGCGGCGATACCATTGGCCCGGACAATCATGCCGAGCCTGACACGGCGCCCGTCTTGAAGACGCGATTGCATACAGCGAATACCGCCGCTGCTATCTAAAATATAACTGTATCGCCCGCGGCCATCCACCCAGGTGACCACTCCTTCCACGCTGACGGCGGGGTGGCGGTCGAGCTGGTCCTGGTCCAAACTGCGAATCTGGTCGGCGAGGCGCAATTGGGGCTGGTTGGTGGATAGCAGCGCCAGAGGATTTGGAGCGAGACGAAACAAAGCGTTCTCCAGAATGTGGTCAATGCCTTGAACTATTGGACTGCCGATTGCCTCAACCTGATCGCCAATTTTCAGAAGTTGCTCCTGCTTGGATAAAATCCGGATCTGTCCCGAGGCATCCCAAATGGTGACTTCCTGCCCCGGTCGTTGATCGCGCACGGCGCCCTGAACGCGAACGAGTCCGCTGGGGTCCACCGAGCCAAAGTTTTCAGACGTGGTGAACGGGATTGACGGCGAAGAAAACCGCGGATCATTTGTCAACGAACCAACGGTATTGAGGTAATCCAAGCCGGGTGTCCAGAGGGTAATGCTGGCCACCTTGCCCAAGGAGTCGAACGTTTCCGAATAAACTCCCTTGATCTGGACAAAGTTCCCGGCCAACTGCGGCGGGGTCTGATTCGCCGGCACCAACATATAGGCGGTGAGATTGAAATTTTGGGCCAGCAAACCGAGGCGCAAGACATTGAAACCGGTCATGGCCTGTGAATCCACCAAAGCCTCGACCTCCACGAAGTGTTTTTCCAGAGCGGCTGCGTTTAAAAGGCGTCCTTCGGCGGAAATGGAAGGGAGAGAATTGGATTCGGACAGCACCTTGACGGAAGTTTGGTCCCAAAGAAATTCCTGGCTGACGGGAATGGTGACTCCATCCACAAGAATCTTGTCACCGCCTTTGAGCGGCACGGGAATCCCTCTCAAGGGCAAAAAAGCGTCCAAGTCTCCAGAGCGGCCCCAAAAAACATTCCAGGCAGGATTGCAGTAATAAACCAACATCTCGATCCTTGCGCGATGTGGCGAATCCTTTTCGGCGGCCGGTAATTCCCAGAACTGTGCCAGGTTGGTGATGATCGTCGGGCTGATGGCGTCCGCCGTTTCGGGGGCGGCGACTGTTTTTGAGGCCATCAATAAACCAATCGCCGTCATCAAAACACATAGCGCTCTTGAAGCGAAGCGCCAATATTTAAGAAAAGCAGGCACGTTGCGGATTCCGATTTGGGATCAATATCGTCCGAAATGGCTAAGACTCAAGGAAATAAAAAAGCCGGAGCGAATCTCCGGCTTTTTTGAAAGACTGGCGGCGACCTACTCTCGCGGAAGCTTTACAACCACTACCATTGGCCCTGCAGTGTTTGACGGCCGTGTTCGGAATGGGAACGGGTCGGACCACCGCGGCAATGCCACCAAAATTCGGAAGTTGGAACCGGAGGCCGGAAGTTTATTTCTAAAATCGGCGCCGATTTCCAACCAAATATAAAAGAACATTTCCCGAAACGGCCCGTTTCGGCGATTCTCTGAAAACTACACACAGGAACAAAGAGCGGGCCATTCCCACAATTCGCGAGTTGAAATTGCACTTCCAAGAATGGAAGAAGCAATCAAGCCGCACGACCGATTAGTACCAGTCAACTGAACGCCTCGCGGCGCTTACATTTCCGGCCTATCAAACGGGTAGTCTGCCCGTGGTCTTCAGGGAGCTTGCGCTCCGGGAAACATTATCTTGGGATGAGCTTGGCACTTAGATGCTTTCAGCGCTTATCTCTTCCGCACATGGCTACGCAGCGATGCCCCTGACGGAACAACTGCCACACCAGAAGTGCGTCTAACCCGGTCCTCTCGTACTAAGGTTAGAACCCCTCAAGTTTCCTTCGCCCACAGTGGATAAGGACCGAACTGTCTCACGACGTTCTGAACCCAGCTCGCGTGCCGCTTTAACCGGCGAACAGCCGGACCCTTGGGACCTTCTCCAGCCCCAGGATGCGACGAGCCGACATCGAGGTGCCAAACCGGATCGTCGATATGAACTCTTGGATCCGATCAGCCTGTTATCCCTAGCGTACCTTTTGTCCGATGAGCGACGGCAATTCCACATTAAACCGTCGGATCATTTGGGCCTGCTTTCGCATCTGCTCGACTTGTTGGTCTTACAGTCAACCTGGCTTCTATCCATACACTCGACGCACGGTTGCCAACCGTGCTGAGCCAAGCTTAGCACTCCTCCGTTACCATTTGGGAGGAAACCGCCCCAGTCAAACTGACCCGCACGCACTGTCCCCCATCTGGATCACAGACTGGGGTTAGAATCCTAATTATTCAAGAGTGGTGTTTCACATTGCGACTCCAGCGCAACCGAAGCCACGCCTTCAAAGTCTCCCACCTACGCTAAGCATAAATAACCAGAACACAATACGAGCTTACAGTAAAGGTGCATAGGGTCTTTCCGTCCTACTGCGGGCAGGCGGCATCTTCACCGCCATTACAGTTTCGCCGAGATCCTCTCCGAGACAGTCGTTCAGTCGTTACAAGATTCGTGCAGGTCGGAACTTACCCGACAAGGAATTTCGCTACCTTAGGACCGTTATAGTTACGGCCGACATTCACGGGGACTTAAAGACCGAGCTTCGCTTGCGCTAACAAGATCTCTTAATCTTTCCGCATTGGTCACTTGTCACTCCCTATACGTTGTTTTAACAACTTTGCAGAGAGCTGTGTTTTTGTTAAACAGTCGCTAAACGCAATTTACTGTGGCTCACCGAAGTGAGCACCTCTTTTCCCGAAGTTACGAGGCTAATGTGCCGAGTTCCTTAGAGAGGTTTCTCTCGCGCGCCTGAGTGCGCTTACACTCACCCACCTGTGTCGGTTTGCGGTACGGGTGAACAAGACATACGATGGAACTTTTCTAGGCACAGAGACCCACTGATACGCTTCGGCCGAAGCCTAAGCTCAGCATTCGATTGCCTAGTCAATGTCTCTCCATGCGTCATTCCATAGCTAATTCTTGTCCAGCGCAGGAATATTTAACCTGCTGTGCATCGATTACGCCTTACGGCCTCATCTTAGCTCCCGGCTAACCCTGGGGGGACGAACCTGGCCCAGGAAACCTTGGGTTTACGGCGACCAGGATTCTTACCTGGTTTATCGCTACTCGTGTCTGCATTCTCACTAATCAACGCTCCACAGTCCGTTTCCGTTCTGCTTCGCCGCATTGATTACGCTCTCCTACCACTCAACCCTGACGAATCAGGGTTGAATCCATAGCTTCGGTATGTGATTTAATCGCCAATCATTTTCGGCGCGACCTCGCTCGATGAGTCAGCTATTACGCACTGTTTAAATGATGGCTGCCTCTAAGCCAACATCCTCACTGTCTAAGCAAAGTCACATCCTTTCCACTTAATCACATTTAGGCACCTTAGCTGATGGTCTGGGCTGTTGCCCTCTCGGCTACGAAGCTTATCCCTCGCAGCCTGATTGCTGTGATACTGAGACCAATAGAATTCGGAGTTTGATTGGTTTTGGCAGCCTGGTGGGGCCCCTAAGCCATTCAGTGCTCTACCTCTACTGGGTACTTCCACAACACTCGCCCTCAAGCGATTTCGGAGAGAACCAGCTATCACGGGGTTTGATTAGTCTTTCGCTCCTACTCTCAAGTCATCTCAGGATTTTTCAACATCCACGAGTTCGGTCCTTCACTGCGTGTTACCGCAGCTTCAACCTGCTCAAGAGTAGATCACCTCCGCTTCGGGTCTATTGCCAGCGACTAGTCGCGCTATTCGCACTCGGTTTCCCTTCGCCTCCAGTCCAGAGGACTTTAGGCTGGCCACTGACAATAACTCGCAGACTCATTATGCAAAAGGCAAGCTGTCACCCGGAACAAGTTCCGGGCTCCAACACATTGTAGGCATATGGTTTCAGGTTCTATTTCACTCCGCTAACAGCGGTTCTTTTAACCTTTCACTCGCGTTACTGGTTCACTATCGGTTGCCAAGGAGTATTTAGCCTTATCCAGTGGTCTGGACGGATTCATGCAGAGTTTCACGTGCACCGCATTACTTGGGATACCCCTAAACGGCATTGAGTTTTCGCATACCCGGCTGTCACGGTCTATGGCCCAACTTTCCAGATGGTTCTGCTAACTCTCCGCCTATCACATCGGGGTCCCTCAACCCCGGGAAGACAAGTCCTCCCGGTTTAGGCTGTTCCGCTTTCGCTCGCCACTACTGACGGAATCATTTCATTTTATTTTCCTGCGGTTACTGAGATGTTTCACTTCACCGCGTCTTGCTTCGCCGGACTATGAATTCATCCGGTCGATAACCAGTTATAACACTGGCTGGGTTGTCCCATTCGGAAATCCACGGATTAACGCCTGCTTGCGGCTCCCCGTGGCTTATCGCAACTTACTACGTCCTTCATCGCCTCTTGGCACCAAGGCATTCACCATAAGCCCTTAGTAGCTTGATCACAAAAGATACCATCGTCAAAAACGATGGATAACTCAGCGAATTGTATAATTTGCCCTACTTTTACTTTATTACCTATGTGTAGTTGTCAAAGAACGCGCCGGAACGGGGCCGGGATTTGAACCCCGGCGACCGCCTCGGAAAATCGTTTAAAAATCAAGTGGACTGCCTGGCCGCAGCCGGAGGCTTTTGTCTCCCGGTTCTGGTCCGCCTTCGCCATCGCTTCGGCGCGACAGCGTCCTCCGCTTGGCCGCGGAGGCTGGTAGGCGTGACTGGATTTGAACCAGTGACCCTGCGCTTATCAAGCGCATGCTCTAACCAACTGAGCTACACGCCTAAGTGGTTGATGATTTGCGGCTGGCGAATTACGACTGACCTGGCGGCGAGTCTGAAAATCACGATCCACAAATTCAGTCTGGTGGAGCTGAGGAGACTCGAACTCCTGACCTATAGCTTGCAAAGCTACCGCTCTACCAACTGAGCTACAGCCCCGTGTCATTTTTGATTTGCGATTTCAGATTTGCGATTTGAAGACCAAGAGCTTCGCCAATCGTAAACTGCCCATCGTAAATTGAATTCGATCTCAATCACTTGATTTGTTCAAAGAGCGATGCCCTCTAAAAACTGAATTGTGCGATCAGGTGGGAGCCAAATCCAATCCTTGCGGATTGTTCGACCTCGGAAGTCCGGTTTTGACCCGGACCCGTGGTGACTCCTTAGAAAGGAGGTGATCCAGCCGCAGGTTCCCCTACGGCTACCTTGTTACGACTTCATCCCAATCACCAGTCATACCTTCGACACCTTTTGAGGGGCGGCTTCGGGTGCAACCGGCTTTCATGATGTGACGGGCGGTGTGTACAAGGCCTGGGAACGTATTCACGGCGCCGTAGCTGATGCGCCATTACTAGCGATTCCAGCTTCATGCCGTCGAGTTGCAGACGACAATCTGAACTGGGCCCGGTTTTGGGGGATTTGCTCCAGCTTACGCTCTTGCTTCCCTTTGTGCCGGGCATTGTAGTACGTGTGCAGCCCTGGCCGTAAGGGCCATACTGACTTGACGTCATCCCCACCTTCCTCCTCGTTGAAGCGAGGCAGTCTGTCCAGAGTGCTCCCAATAAAGGGGTGGCAACAGGACACAGGGGTTGCGCTCGTTGCGGGACTTAACCCAACATCTCACGACACGAGCTGACGACAGCCATGCAGCACCTGTGCAAGCTGGTATTGCTACCTCGTCGGACTTTCATCCTTCTACTACTTGCATGTCAAGGCCAGGTAAGGTTCTTCGCGTTGCATCGAATTAAGCCACATACTCCACCGCTTGTGCAGGCCCCCGTCAATTTCTTTGAGTTTTAACCTTGCGGCCGTACTTCCCAGGCGGCGCGTTTAACGTGTTAACTTCGCCACGAGCGGGGTCGATTCCACTCACAGCAAACGCGCACCGTTTAGGGCCAGGACTACCGGGGTATCTAATCCCGTTTGCTCCCCTGGCTTTCGTGCCTCAGCGTCAGGAAATGTCCAGAGACTCGCCTTCGCCACTGGTGTTCCACTTGATATCTACGCATTTCACTGCTACACCAAGTATTCCAGTCTCCCCTCCATTCCTCGAGTCGGATAGTATCCAACGCCATTTCCGAGTTAAGCTCGGAGATTTCACGTCAGACTTACCCTACCGCCTACGCACCCTTTACGCCCAGTGAATCCGAACAACGCTTGGGACCTCTGTATTACCGCGGCTGCTGGCACAGAGTTAGCCGTCCCTTCCTCTTTCGCTACAATCAATGCTTCACGTATTAGGTGAATCAATTTGTTCGCAAATGACAGGGGTTTACGGGCCGAAGCCATTCATCCCCCACGCGGCGTCGCTCCTTCAGGCTTTCGCCCATTGAGAAAAATTCTCGACTGCTGCCACCCGTAGGTGTCTGGACCGTGTCTCAGTTCCAGTGTGGCTGGTCGTCCTCTCAGACCAGCTACCCGTCTTAGCCTTGGTAAGCCATTACCTTACCAACTAGCTGATAGGCCGCGGGCTCATCGTGAAGTGTCAGGCCTTGCGGTCCCCAACTTTGAACTCTCGTTCACATCCGGTATTAGCTCGCCTTTCAGCGAGTTATCCCAGGCTTCACGGCAGATGACCCACGTGTTACACACCCTTGCGCCACTCCGACCTGAGAATATTGCTACCCTCAAGTCAGCGTTCGACTTGCATGTCTTATCCACGCCGCCAGCGTTCGTTCTGAGCCAGAATCAAACTCTCCGTATAAAAACGTTAGTTGATTCGCCTTTGATTCGTAAAAATCAAAGGGCTTAATTTTTTGGTTAAAACCTTCAAAATCAGCCAACTAACTGGCTGAAATTAAAGGGGCTCTTAACTAATCGCACAATTCAATTTTCAAAGAGCAGCAGGCGTTTCCGCCCATAAAATTCGTGCCGAAATCCGTCGGCTCCATTTTCCTGTCAGGGATAAAAAGAGCCAATTGCCGAATCATGTCTTTCAACCCGGCAATCAGTTTCGAGTTTCGGAGGCGCGTAAGTCATTCATATCGCGCCATTTGTCAACGGACATTTCTGTCCACCCGCCGCCGTTTTACCGGCAGGCGGACGATTACTTTACCAAAGAATGTAACCCGCGCAAGCATTTTTTCAAAATTTTTTTGCCATGCTTATCTGATCAAAAAACCGCAAAAAAATCGCCAAAAGGCCAATAAAATCGGGCTTTTCTCCGGTTATTCCAAGCCGCGCTCGGCCAGCCCATTCTCATCCAATCCCAAATAATGTCCCAATTCGTGTAAAAAAGTCGTTCGGATTTCGTCACGATAAATCTTTTCATCTCTGTCGGCAAAATCCCACAGGTTGTCGAGAAACAAAATGATTTGCGGCGGCATCGGAATGGTTCCTTCATCGGCAAAATCCGGCCCGACAAACAATCCGAGCGTGTCCGGTTCGATCCCGTCCGCCTGCAAATCCGCGTTGGGGAGGCGCTCAAATGTGACGGGCAGTTTTGCCGCCGGCTCGCGCACGGGCGCGGGCAAACTCAGGAGGGTGGCCTCGATTTCGGCGGTGGCCAGGGCGCGCAAATCTTCCCATTGCAAATTCATTTTGATGCCGGGATTTCACGCCATTCCAACGGCAAATTCAAAGAAATTTTTAGATGGCGAAGGCCACGGCCAGCAAAAGGTAAAACATTGAAACGCTGAAATATAGAAGAAGCCGGAGGTCAGATCCGGTGGCGGGAGCAATTGCGGCGGCATTTTCCCACTCCAACCGCATACCGGTCCACAAGCTGCCAATTGTTCCACGACCTGTGCCGGCGAGTTGGCAAGGAATATCGGTTTATGCCGGCACCAGTTCGATCTTGATTTTGCGGCCCAATGCGCGGGCAGCCTTGCCAAGCGTGGCAATGGTCAGGGACGGATTGGAGGCGTCAAGCAGCCGATCCACGGCGGCGCGGCTCGTCTTCATCCGCGCGGCCATTTCCGACTTCGTGATTTCTTTCTTCGCCAGCAATTTTTCAAGTTGGAGTGCTACCGCCTTCTTCATGGCGCGCTCCTCGACTTCTTCCAAAATGCCTTCCTCTTTGAGGAAGTCCCGGAAATCACTCCCACGATGGACGTTCTTTTTCATAAATTTTGCAGATATTCTCGTTTTCGTTTTTCGTCAATGCCAATTCCTGTGGCGGCGTTTGCTGCTGCTTCTTGATGAACCCGTGCAGGAGCACGATTTCTTCATCCACCACGGCGAAGAGCGTCCGCGCAATGCGGTTGGCCAGCCGCGAGCGGATTTCCCAAATGCCTTCGCCCAAGTTGTCCACCAGCGGCTTGCCCACCGGCCAAGCGAATTGGACCAACAAGATGTCCGCGCCAATCGCTTTGCGCTCCTCCTTGGGCAATCCCTTGAGCCATTCGCGCACCGGCTCATGGCCGTGCCAGTCTGGTAAAAGACCACATTGAGCGGGCGTTGGGCGTTCATCCGCCAAGCAATGTATCGAAAATGATACATCTGTCAAGTGGCTGAAAATCCCAGTGATAGTAGTAGTGGGAGTTTTTGTCCGATTCCGTCAACGAAAATGGCGGCGCTTGTGGGTTTCAATTGCCTGTCAAAGAGTGCAATGACAATTACGAATTTCGAATTGCGGCGCGCGCGCCAAGTCCGCCTGCATCCGCTTTCATGTGATTTCAGAGCGACAAGTCTGCTTTCCGTCTTCTTTGCATTTTAAAATGGAGCGGGCTTATGGCTTTTGGGCGGGATGATCCGCCGGGCTGGGAAGCCCGGCTCCACGGCAGGCAGGATGCCTGCCGCCACATTTTTCACACGCGCTCTCAAGCGGGGGCGGCTTGGGCGGCGAGGTCGGCTTTGCGTTGGCGCAGGCTCTTGAAGAATTCGTAGCCTTCACGGCTGCGGCGGACCAGAATGTCCTTGTCTTCGAGCATGGTTTTGATGATGCGCAGAATGGGTTTCGGCCGCAGATAATAGGTGCGATAAAAACGGTCCACCGCCTCGAAGATTTCCTCCTTGGAGGCTTCGGGATATTCGAGCGTGCTTTGTTGAAAGCCGTCGCCTTCGACGAGATCGGTTTTGTCTTTTTTCACGAACCAGCCGTTGAGTTTGGCTTGTTCGTAAAGTTCCGTGCCCGGATACGGCGCGGCGAGGGAAACCTGCAGGCTGAAGACATCCAGTTCCTTGGCAAAATTAATGGTTTGCTCGATTGTTTCCCTGGTCTCAACGGGCAGGCCGAGAATGAATGTGCCGTGGATGACGACGCCCGCGTTGTGGCAGGCTTTGGTGAAGGCGCGCATTTCCTCAGTGGTCACGCCTTTTTTGATGCGCTTGAGCGTGTCGTCGTTGCCGCTTTCGTAGCCTACGAGGAAGAGGCGCAAGCCATTGTCCTTGAAACTCTTGATGGTATCGTAATCGAGATTCGCGCGGCTGTTGCAGCTCCAGGTCAAGCCGAGCGGGCCGAGCCGTTTGGCGATTTCGCGCGCGCGCGGCAAATTCGCGGTAAACGTGTCGTCATCGAAGAAAAATTCGCGCACCTGCGGGAAGATTTTCTTCATGTAGGCCATTTCGTCGGTGACGTTTTGAGGCGAGCGGACACGGTATTTGTGTCCGCCGATGGTCTGGGGCCAGAGGCAAAAGCTGCATTGGGCCGGGCAGCCGCGTCCGGTGTAAAGGCTGACGTAAGGATGGAGCAGGTAGCCGATGAAATAATTTTCAATCTTGAGGTCGCGTTTGTAAACGTCGGCCACCCAGGGGAGCGTGTCCATGTCCTGAATCATTTCGCGCTCAGGATTGTGGACGATTTTGCCGCCGCGATTTTTGAATGAGAGACCGGCGATGGTTTCAAAGGCGCGGTCTTCGGCGACTTCCTTGCAGGTGAAATCAAATTCCTTGCGGCCGACCCAATCAATGGCCGGCGACGCCTTCAGGGTTTCGGTGGGCAGCACCATGGCATGCGCGCCGACGAAGCCGATTTTGGTATCGGGCTTCTGCGCTTTGATGGCTTCGGCGACCTTGCAATCGTTCTTCAGCGACGGCGTGGAGGTATTGATGATGACGTGGTCGTAATCGCGGGCAATGGCGAGACACTTGACGAGGCCAATGTCGTGCGGCGGGCAATCCAGCAGGCTGGAACCGGGCATCAGGGCCGCCGGCTGCGCGAGCCAGGTGGGATACCAATAGCTGGTGACTTCGCGGCGCGCCTGGTAGCGGGAGCCCGCGCCGCCGTCGAAGCCGTCAAAGCGACGGCGGTGAGAGATACAGTGTTTTGCTCATGTTTGACCAGGATTATTCCGTGCGCGCATTGGAATCTTTTTCCGCTGTTCCGCAATGAAGTGCCGACGTGCCGGCTCTTCTTCCGTTGCTTGAAAAAGCTCCACGCGCGCCGGCGGCGGGAGAGTTGATGGCGGCTTTGGCTTCGGCCAGATGGCCCTTGCCGATGGAGACGCCGTTGAAGGCGCTTTTCCAAGTCCGGCGAGTACGGGTAGGGCCGCGGTTTGGCGCCGAAATTGTATTTGATGTTTTTCCAGTTGTCGCCGCGCTGGTAATTGGTGCCGAGGGCGCCGCTGGGGTCGTAGCCGCAATGGACCATGCAGTTCTCGCAACGCGGGTCGCGCGCCACGCCGTTCACCACGCCGTATTTCTCCCAATCCACCTTGTCCAGCAATTCCTGGTAGCGCGGGTAATGGCCGTCGGTCATGAGGTAGCAGGGCGCTTTCCAGCCGCGAATATTGCGCGTGGGGATGGCCCAGGCGGTGCAGGTCAAGTCGCGTTTGCCGGCCAGGAATTCCTGGTAAACTGGCGTGCCAAAAATGGTGAAGGCCTTGCCCCATTCCTCGATTTTGGCGAATTTCTGCCGCGTCATGTCACGCGTGAGGAAGAAGTCCTTGGGGTCCTTGCCCAGGCGCTTGACCATGTCCTTCTTGGCGGCGTCGTATTCGTAGCCGGGTGAAATGGTGTGGCCGTCCACTTCCAGCGACGAGAAGAACTCGAACATCTGTTCGATTTCCCGCACGTCGGTTTCCTTATAGACGGTGGTGTTGGTGGCCACCTGGTAGCCGAGGATTTTGGCCATGCGGATGGCCTCGACGCATTCCTTGAAGACGCCTTCGCGCTCGACGATCAAATCGTGGGTGTATTCCAGACCGTCCACATGAACGTTCCAATACATCCATTGGGTGGGGCCGATGACCGTTTTCCCCTTGGCAGCGTCGTCGGCCTTGCGAATGGTCTCGGCGTCCTTTTCGGAGATCAGTTTCTGGATCGAGCAATTCTCCAGATTGAGGCTCGATCGTCGGGCGAATAAATCGTGGCCAGATAATCCCTCATTTTTTTCCGCATGAACATCGCCGTTGGTGCAGATATAGACAATGCGGCCCTGCGTCGAGCAGGCCGTTGACAAGTTCCTCGATTTTCGGATAAATCAGCGGTTCGCCGCCGCAGATGCGAGACCATCGGCGCGTCGCATTCCTCCGCGGCCTGCAGGCAATCCTCGAGGGGCATCATGTCCTTGAGGCTGGTGGAATATTCGCGGATGCGTCCGCAGCCGGTGCAGGTGAGGTTGCAGGTGTGGAGCGGTTCGAGTTGCAGCACCATCGCAAACTTCGGCGTGTGCAGGAGTTTGTGTTTAACGATGTGGCCGGCAATTTTCGCCGTCAGCGCGAGTGGAAATCGCATAAGGTTATTTTGATGAAGCTAGTTCCGTGGCAGAATCCGGCGAGGCCGCCGGCGCGTTGGTGGCGGTGTCATTTCTAAGCAAACCGGGCAAAAAAAACGACGCGGGCGAGACGCTGGTGCCGCTGTTGATGCCGCCGCAACCGGCGCCGAAAAAAATCACGGCGGCGAACACGGCGAATAATAACAAAAAATTCCAATTTAATTTCACTTTGATTAGTATAAATTAGGATAAAATAATGGCAACTGTTAATTCAAGGCGTAAAAACGCGGCCGGCGGGTGCCTGGCCGCGATTTTATTTTTGGCGGCATCAACGGTCCATGCTCAGAATGGGCAAGGCAAAATATTCGCTGTGCAAGCCGAGGCCGAATATTACCACGCGCAAAAGGAGGTTGAGGCGGCGGACAATCCGACCAATGCCATCCAGTTTGCCAGGGCGTGTTTTGATTGGGCCGACTTTGCCACCAACAAGGTGGAGCGGGCAGCCATCGCCAATCAAGGCATCGCCGCCTGCTCGCGGGTGATTTTGGAGGAGCCGGAATCCGCGGCGGCACATTATTACCTGGGAATGGACCTGGGCCAACTGGCGCGGGTGGAATTCCTGGGCGCATTGCGAATTGTCCGGGAAATGGAGCGCGAATTCAAAACGGCAGCGGCATTGGACCCACAACTGGATTATGCCGGGCCGGAGCGCTGCCTGGGGCTGCTCTACCGCGATGCTCCGGGCTGGCCGGCGAGCATCGGAAGCAAACGCAAGGCGAAAACTTATTTGGAGGAGGCCGCCCGGCTGGCGCCTGATTATCCGGAAAATATTTTGAATCTTGCCGAATCGGACTTGAAATGGCACGACGCGAGCGGGTTGGAGAGAGCCATGGACTCCCTGGACGCACTTTGGCCGGAAGCGCAAAGGAATTTGACCGGCGAAAGATGGGCGCGGGAATGGGCTGATTGGTCGGCACGGCGCATTGCCGTGCGCCAAAGATTGGAAGCGATGCGGGAAGCGGAGAATCCGCGGCATAACGGGAGATAACCATAATGTCACAAACAAAAGTTTGCCACCGCGGCGCCGTTCCCATATTTTCCCCGTGAAAAGCAAATCCCGAGGGCTTTACGACGCGTTATGGCTAAAAAATTAATGGTGACACTCAGCGAAACCGGACTGTTTCTACAGGAATGGCTGGCGCATCCAAAACGCACCGGCTCAGTGGTGCCAAGTTCGCGGCATCTGGCTGCGGCGATGGCGCGGTGGCTGCCGGCGGACCCGGAAAGTTTTGTGCTCGAACTCGGGCCGGGCACGGGGGTGGTGACTGATGCGCTGATGGCGCGGGGATTGCGTGAGGAGAAGCTGGTGGTGATTGAAAACAACTCCAAGCTGGCGCGGCTGCTCCGGGAACGGTATCCGCGCGCGCAAATCATCACGGGCGATGCGTGGAAATTGGACACGTTATTGCGCAACCGCAGGATCGAATCCGTGGGCGCCGTGATTTCAAGCCTGCCGCTGCTGAACTTTTCCGAAGAGCAGGCCACGGCGCTGGCGGAAAAGATCCGCGCGGCCCTGGAACCGGGAGGTCATTGGGTCCAGTTCACTTATCGCATCCACAAATTGCGTCCGCGCGGCGCGGCCAATTTCCACTTGCGCGCGTCGAAAATCGTCTGGCTCAATCTCCCGCCCGCGCGGGTGAGCGTCCTTCAAAAGTAATTTCAAAATCATTGTTTGAGTGTCTGTAAGCGCGTGATCAGGTCACGCATCCAGCCACGAGCCGATTTATCCGCTTCCGGCAGATTCACGGCGGATTGCGCCAGCAAAAGCGCGTCGGATGACCTTTTCTCCCCGGTCAAAAAATTGACATACTGAAGCGTCGCCTCGGAAGAATAGGGACAAAGCGCCCAAGCCTGGCGGAAGGCTAAATCCGCCGCCGCGTTCATCCGCTGTTTTTCCCCGGCATCAGTCGCGCGCTGCGCGCGCCAGGCATAAAGGCCGGCGATGCTCGCGCGCTCTTTGGAAAACATCTTGCAGGAATAATCGCTTCGGACGAATTGCGGGTCGCCGGAAAACCCTGTGAAATCGTGCCGTCCATAAATTTTCCCGGCAAAATCGGCAATGTCCCGCACCGATGTGTCATCGTTCAGCCAATCACCAATCATCGGTTGGACCAAATTTTCCCAGTAATCGTGGTCCTGCTGGACAACCGCCTGGGGCAGCTCCGCCAAAGGGTGGCGGTCGAGTTTGAAAATCAAGTTGTGCGGTTCGAGATAGGGATACATCCAGTCAAGCGGAAAACTCTGCTCGATGTAGAATTCACGGTTGCTGTTCTGGTCAAAGATGATTTTGGCCAGCAGACCGTTGATCTCCATAACGGCGATCTGGCCGCTGATCGCGACCCGGCCGCTTTTCGGGTCAACCTGCACATTCTCGCCCGGCTTGAGGTGATGGTTTTGCGACCGCTTTTCCGCGTCTGCTGTATAATCGCGAAAACATTTTTCGGAATCCCCGGCAGTCGGAATATAAAGTTGGTTGCCATACATTGATCGCACGTAATCCAGATACGTGTTGTCCGCGAGGGCATTTTGCGTGAGCAAAAAGAACGGGTCGGCGTTGGCCTGCGATTTTTCCATACCCGTAATCAGGAACCGGCCCGGGTCGGTGCCACCAAAGTAAATACTGCCCGGCGGAATCGAACCAATAATCTCATTGGCGTAAAGCGTGGCATATTTCTCGTTTCCTGCCATGGCGTCAAACGCGCCCCAGACTTCAATGACTGCCTGCCAGGCTATGCCGCGCAACTGTAGATCGGTCTTGCCGGTATGCTCGTATTGCGGCGCGCGCTTCCGGAAATTCTGGAAATCGTTGCTCACGGCCAGCCAATCGCCTTGGGCAGCCGCGGCAAAAAAGCGTTTGAACGCCGCCGGCATCTCCCCTCCGTTAGCGCGCGCCGCTGCCCCGGCTTGCGCCTCCTTTTCGGCGACAAACGATTTAACCTGGGCGGAAACAACGGGATTTTGAAAGGATTTCCAATTGGTGAATTGCTTTTTAGCGCAGCCTATCGGTATCAGCATGGCGCATAGAATAGCCACCGAAACAGGCACGATGGTTGCTCTCATGGTTTTGATTTTGATTGTTCATAAACACAGACACCGGCAACGCAGGATTTGTATAAAATTCTTTGAGACAGATTGGATATTACACGAATTTAAAAAAGGAGGAAGACACCGATGAAATATTGCACCAGGATGAGATCACGATGCCGCCGAGAGATTGCCCGACCGAATCAAGGGTGTGGCACGCTTCGTCAGCGAGCGGATCACCCAGTGTCCAGTTTCATAGAGGCCTGAGCCATAAGGTGTTCCATAAAGAGACATGCTTTCTGCACGAGTCCACATCGTCATCGCTTTTGAAGAAAAAACAAACAAAAATCCAAAACGCAAAAAATATTAAATGAAGAAAACGCTCATACCCATGATCATCGCCACCCTGGCCATTGCCGGGTGCGCCACGAAGCCGGTGGTCTCCAATCCCTACAACGCCAGCGTGGTGGTGGAATCACAGGACGAAAATCATTTTCGGATGTTGAAACCCGAACTGAAGACCACGATGAACCTCAAGCAGGTCAGCGCGGAGTTGGATCTCCTCCACAAGCAGGGCTGCGCTTCGGCGGCCATTGTGTTCGAGAACTTTGATGCGGGTTTCGACCCCTTGACGACAGATGCCCGACATGGCCGCACGACCGACATCTTCATCAGCCTGCGAATCGCACAGTTCTCCCAAATTACCTTCCTTCAGGGGAATGGAAAGACGTTCGACGACCTTCCCGTGGTCGGCGCGTTTAATTGAGAAATTTCCCAACTGTAGGAACATCACGGCGCCTGGGAGCAACAGCTTCCAGGCGCTGCAACCCTTAATTCCAAGCCAGGTTGGGAGGCGCGCGACTCCCCACAGGATATCGCGGCGCGAGGTACAAAAGGCATCGGGTTCCAACTTCAGGCGACCGCCGTACGCGGAACTCCAAACAACCGGTTCCGGGACGTGAAATCCGGACTTCGGCCGAAAGCCCGCCTTTTAGAATTATTCTAAATCTTGACAGGTGGCTGGCGAGCCGATAGTTTGTTTTTGTGAATGCGGTGGAGAAAAAACCGGATATTTTCAGCGAGCGCTTGAACACGCTCGGCTTTCGTTTCACGCCCCAGCGCCGGCGCGTTTATGAGGTGCTGCTCGGAAAGCGCGACCATCCGACCGCCGACGAGGTGTTTGTCCGCGCCAAGAAACAGATGCCGGAAATCTCGCACGCGACGGTGTATAATTGTCTGGATGCACTGGTGGAATGCGGGCTGGTGCGACAGGTGCAATTGGACCGCGGGGCGACGCGGTTCTGCCCGAACATGCACGAGCACTGCCATTTTTACTGCGACGGCTGCGAAACGGTTTTCGATGTGGATTTGCCGGGAAAGGCGCCGGCCGGGGTGGCGCTGCCCAAGGGCTTTCGCGCCAAACGTTTTGAGATTGCCATTCACGGCGTTTGCGCCAAATGCGCCGGAAAAGATTGATTTTTTATGCCAACAGCAACCGACACGATCGAGGGATTGGTCCAACAGGAATACAAGTACGGATTCTATACGGACGTAGAAACGGAATCCGCGCCGCCCGGATTGAACGAAGACATCATCCGGCTGATTTCGCGGAAGAAAGGCGAGCCGCAATGGATGACGGATTGGCGGCTCAAAGCCTATCGGCACTGGCTGACTCTGGAAGAGCCGCATTGGGCGAAGGTCCATCACGAAAAAATTGATTATCAGGGCATCACATATTTTGTGGCGCCCAAGACTCAGGCTGACGGACCCAAAAGCCTGGACGAAGTGGATCCGAAGCTTTTGGAGACTTACGAAAAGCTCGGCATCCCGTTGAAGGAACGCGAGCGGCTGGCGGGTGTGGCGGTGGACGCGGTGTTTGATTCCGTCAGCGTGGGCACCACGTTTCAAAAGCAACTCGCGGAGAAGGGAGTCACCTTCTGCTCGATGAGCGAAGCCATCCGGGAGCATCCTGAGTTGGTGAAAAAATACATCGGCATGGTGGTGCCATACACGGACAACTTTTTTGCCGCCCTCAATTCCGCTGTTTTTACCGACGGCTCGTTTTGCCACATCCCCAAAGGAGTGCGCTGCCCGATGGAGCTTTCGACGTATTTTCGGATTAACGCCGCGAAATCCGGCCAATTTGAGCGGACGCTCATTGTTGCGGAGGAAGGCGCTCATGTGAGTTATCTCGAAGGCTGCACGGCGCCGATGCGCGATGAAAACCAATTGCACGCGGCGGTGGTGGAACTGATCGCGCTCGACAACGCGGAAATCAAATACAGCACGGTGCAGAATTGGTATCCGGGCGACGAACATGGGAAGGGCGGCATTTATAATTTTGTGACCAAGCGCGGTTTGTGCAAGGGCCGGAACTCGAAAATTTCCTGGACGCAGGTGGAAACCGGCTCGGCGATCACCTGGAAATATCCGAGCTGCGTGCTGCTGGGGGACAATTCCAAGGGCGAATTTTATTCCGTGGCGGTCGTGAACAATTACCAGCAGGCCGATACGGGAACGAAAATGGTGCATATCGGCAAGAACACCAAAAGCACGATTGTCTCGAAGGGCATTTCTGCCGGGCGCGGCCAGAACAGCTATCGTGGCCTGGTGGAAGTGCGCAAGAACGCGGCGAACGCCCGTAATTTTTCGCAATGCGACTCGATGCTGATTGGCAACCAGTGCGGCGCGCACACGTTTCCGTATATTGAAGTCAAAAATTCGACGGCAAGCGTGGAGCACGAGGCGACGACTTCAAAAATCGGCGAGGACCAGATTTTCTATTGCAACCAGCGCGGATTGGCGACGCAGGACGCCGTGAACATGATTGTGAACGGCTTTTGCAAAGAAGTCTTCAAGGAATTGCCGATGGAATTTGCCGTGGAAGCGCAAAAGCTTTTGGGCGTGAGCCTGGAAGGCAGCGTGGGATAACCAAAATGCGTCTCGCTAAATTGAGACGGTCAACTTAAACTTGCGACATGGTTGAAAGAACCAAAATCCGGGCATTCTGCGATGCGGTGGCAAAGCAATTTCGTCCACATAAAATAATTCTTTTTGGCTCATATGCTTATGGGCAACCGACGGAAGACTCCGACGTGGACTTACTTGTGGTAATGAGCCGGACGCGTCATCGGGGTGAACGGATGTCGTTGCGGATACGCCATGCGGTGCAACGGGATTTTCCGATGGATTTATTGGTTCGCACGCCGGCGGAAATTTCCAAGCGGCTTCGTTGGGGCGATTCGTTCACGGAGGAAGTCGTTGAAAGAGGCAAGGTCATGTATGAAGCCGCTGACGCGTGAATGGGTCAAAAAAGCGGAAAATGATTTCAAAGTAGCGGCGCAAATTTTGCGGCGACGCAAGGATATTGTGCCGGACGCCGCGTGTTTTTTCTGCCAACAATGCGTTGAAAAATATTTGAAAGCCCGATTGGTCGAGGCCGGAATTCGATTTCCGCGGATTCACGATTTGCTTTCGCTTCTGAATCTTTGCGTTCAAGTCGAGCCGCTCTGGTCCGCATATGCGCAAATGGTGGATGACCTGACGGACTTCGCGGCGGACTTCCGCTATCCCGGACATTCTGCGACATTGTCACAAGCAAAACTCGCATTGAAACATTGTCGCTCGTTACGCGCTGAGGCGCGGCGAAATTTGGGATTGAAGAACTGAAAATTTACAAAATGAACCAACCCATTCTCGAAATCAATAATCTCTCGGCTGGAGTCGAGGGCAAACAAATTTTGAAAGGCGTGAGCCTGACCGTCGGCACGGGCGAAGTCCACGCTGTCATGGGGCCGAACGGCTCCGGCAAGAGCACGCTTGCCGCGGTGCTGGCCGGACGCGACGGCTACGACGTGACCGGCGGCGAGGTGATTTACAAGGGCAAAGATCTGCTGGAACTGGACCCCGAAGAGCGCGCGCGCGAGGGCGTCTTTCTTGCATTCCAATATCCGGTGGAAATTCCCGGCGTTAACAGCACCTATTTTTTGAAGGCCGCGCTTAATGAAATACGCAAATCCAAGGGTGAATCCGAACTGGATGCAATTGAATTTCTCAACCTGGTGAAGGATAAAATCAAACTGCTCGAACTGAATGAGGACCTGCTCAAGCGCTCGGTCAACGAGGGTTTTTCCGGGGGTGAAAAAAAACGGAACGAAATTTTCCAGATGGCGGTGCTCGAACCCCAGCTCGCGATTTTGGACGAAACGGATTCCGGCCTGGACATTGACGCGCTGAAGGTGGTTTCCCACGGTGTCAACAAGTTAAAGACCAAAGACAACGCGCAATTGGTGATCACGCATTATCAACGGCTTCTGAATTACATCGTGCCGGATTTTGTGCATGTGTTGGTGGACGGTCGCATCGTAAAATCCGGCGGCAAGGAATTGGCGCTGGAACTGGAAGCGAAAGGATACGACTGGATTCTCAAGCATGTTTGATTAGAATTGGCCCATGAATTTGACTGAAGAGCAACGTCAACGCATCACGGCGTGGATTTTGCAGGGCGCCAAACTCGCCGAAATCCAAAATCGTTTGTTGTCGGAATTCGGAATGAAGCTCACGTACATGGAAGTCCGCCTGCTGGTGGATGACCTGAAACTGACGCCGAAAGACCCCGAACCGCCAAAAAATCCCGAGCCGGCCCTCGCCCCGAAACTCACAGAGGAGAAGAAATCCACGCCGGCGGCCGTCGGCAAAGTCTCCGTTGTCGTGGACCAAATCGCGCGGCCCGGCGCGGTGGTCAGCGGCAAGGTCACCTTCAGCGACGGCCAAAAAGCCGATTGGTATTTGGACCAGACAGGGCGGCTGGGCGTGGTGCCGTCGCAGCAGGGCTATAAGCCGCCCGCCTCCGATGTGCAGCAATTTCAAGCCGCGTTGCAGGAAGAACTACAACGGTTGGGACTATAAAGTTTCAATTCCGGCGAGAGACCTGACACACTGATTTCAGATGCGAGAAACATTCCGCGATTGGGCTGAAAATTTCGAAACGTTCGTTCTCGAAGTTATTTTCGAGCACCGTCGGGGTTTTAAATCGGACGTGACCCGGGGGCTTTTGTTCGGCAGTTCGAAGATATTTCAAGTCCTGGTCAAGCTCCGACGCTGGCTTTACAATAGCCGTATCCTTCGCGACAAAACCCTTGGTGTCCAGGTCATCGCGATCGGCAATTTGACCGTGGGCGGCACCGGGAAGACGCCGGTGGTGGAAAAGTTCGCGCGCGAACTGCGCGATGCCGGGCGTAATGTGGCCATTCTCTCGCGCGGTTATCGTTCAAAACCGCAGCCGTTTCACGTCTGGCTAGCCAATAAATTTTTCCTGCGCGACGACCAGACGCCGCCGCGCGTGGTGTCCGACGGCAAATCGCTTCTGCTCGATTCGGAAATGGCCGGCGACGAGCCGTACATGCTGGCGTCGAATCTGCGGGACGTGGTGGTGCTCGTGGACAAAGATCGCGTCAAAAGCGGGCGATATGCGATCGAGAAATTCGGCTGCGACACGCTGCTGCTTGACGATGGATTTCAGTACTGGGACCTGCGCGGCCGCCGCCATGATGTCCTGTTGATTGATTGCCAGCAGCCGTTCGGCAACGGCCATCTGCTGCCGCGCGGCACCTTGCGCGAGCCGGTCTCGCATCTCGCCCGCGCCCACACGATTTTCATCACCAAAAGCGACGGGGACACGGCGGGTTTGCGCGCCCGCATTGCCAAGCATAATCACGATGCCGGCGTGATCGAATGCGTCCACAACCCGCTTTATTTCGAAGACGTTTTTTCCGGTGAACGCCAGAGGCTGGATATCATCAAGGGACGCAAAGTGGCGTCGCTGAGCGGGATCGCACAGCCGGAAAGCTTCGAGCAAAGCCTCGTGAAAATCGGCGCGGAACTGGTTTATGCCAAGCGTTTTGCCGACCATCACCGCTTTACGCAACAGGAAATTCTCAACGCCATCAACCGCGGCAAAAAGCGCCAGGCGGAATTCATCATCACCACCCAAAAAGACGCCGTGCGCTTCCCCAAAATTGACCGACGCGACCTGCCGATTTATTTTGTGCGGGTCGAAATCAAAATCATCAGCGGCGCCAGCGACTTTCAGGATTGCGTCGGCAAAATTTGTTTCAAATGACACCACGAATGCATGGAGCGAAATCCATCCGCCATCCATGCTTTGAACCATCATGCTCTATTATTTCGCCCGCGCGCTGATTGCGTTGATTCAGTCGCTGCCGCTTCCGGCCGTGGCGCGGATCGGCCGATGCGGCGGGGCGCTCGCCTATTGGCTTGATGCGCGGCATCGCGACGTGACGCTGCAAAATCTGCAAAGATGTTTTGAAAAGGAAAAATCGCCGCGTGAAATCAACGCGTTGGCGAGGGAAAATTTCCGGCGCATCGGAGAAAATTATTGCAGCGCCATCAAGACCGCCGCCATGAACGCGGAGCAATTGCGCCCTTACGTCGAGTTTGCCGGCATCGAAAAATTGTTGCCGCCGCGGCGCATGGTGATTGCCATCGGCCATTTCGGTAATTTTGAATTGTATGCGCGATTCCATCAATTCGCGCCGGGCTATCGCTCGGCCACCACTTACCGCGCGCTCAAGCAGCCGGCCCTCAACCATCTCATGCAGTCCCTGCGCGAAAAATCCGGCTGCCTCTTTTTTGAGCGCCGCACCGATGGGAAATTGCTCCGCGCGGCCATGCAGCAACACAATATCATCCTCGGATTGTTGGCCGACCAAAGCACCAGCGGCCTGCGCGCGCCGTTTCTGGGACGCCAATGTTCGACGACGCTCGCGCCTGCTGTTTTTGCGCTGCGCTACGATTGCGAGCTTTTCACCGGGTTCTGCTTCCGCGTCGCCCCGGCCCATTGGCGGCTGGAACTGGGCGATAAAATTCCGACCCACGAGAATGGCGCGCCTCGTTCCAGCGAGGACATCATGCGCGACGTGAATCGCTCCTTCGAAGCCGCCGTCCGCCGCGACCCGGCCAACTGGTTTTGGGTCCATCGCCGATGGAAGACGGAGAATGGAGGATAGAGGATGGAAACCGCTTCTCCCATCATTTCCCAACGCATCCTGGTGCGCAGTGTTAATTGGCTGGGCGATGCAGTCATGAGCACGCCGGCGCTACTGCGGTTGCGCGAAAAGTTTCCCGCCGCCCATATTGCGTTGTTGACGCCGGCGAAGTTGCGTGAACTTTGGCTCCATCATCCGCCGATTGATGAAATAATCCCATTCGCCGTGAACGAAACCGTTTTTGCCGTCGCAAAAAGACTGCGCCTGGGAAAATTTGACATGGCCCTCGTTCTGCCGAATTCGCCGCGCGCGGCGATTGAAGTTTTTCTTGCGAGAATCCCGAAACGTATTGGCTACGCCCGTCCGTGGCGGAATTGTTTTTTAACCGAAGCGATTCCGCCACGCGCGGACGCGATGAAAATAGGGAAGCGTTCCGTGGCAGAGATTCAAAAGCTGATTTCCGGGACGGCGGATTCCAGACGCCCAATCCCCAAGACCGCGCATCAAATCCACGAGTATTTGTATCTGGCTGCCGCATTGGGCGCAAATCCCGAACCGTTGCCGCCGCAATTGGCGGTCACAACGGAAGAGGTCGAGGCCGCAAAAATGAAATTCGGTCTGGAAAAAATCGCCAACCCAATTTTGGGACTGAATGCCGGCGCGGAATACGGCCCCGCCAAACGCTGGCCGGTTGAAAGATTCATTTCCGCGGCAAAAGAAATCCACACCCGGACTGGCTGCCATTGGATATTATTCGGCGGACAAAACGATTTGGAGATTGCCGGCCAAATGGACTCGGCACTTCGCGCCCCGAACTCCGCGTTCTTTAATCTGGCCGGAAAAACGTCCCTGCGCGAACTGATGTCGCTCCTGAAACTTTGTCGCGTGCTGTTGACCAACGACACCGGCCCCATGCATCTGGCCGCCGCCCTCGGCGTGCCACTGGTGGCCATTTTCGGCAGCACCTCGCCGGAATTGACAGGTCCGATTTTTTCCAATGCATCGAAAATTTTGAAATCGGATGCGCCGTGCTCGCCTTGTTTTCTGCGGGAATGCCCAATTGATTTTCGTTGCATGAATGGCATCGGCGTTGAGCGGGTGGTGGAAGAGGTTTGTCAGGCTGCGGGGTTGATCTGATTTTCAGAAAAAAAGAGCTTGACGAATCCGGACGACTGTCATAGTGTCCTATGTCAGTCACCCATGCTGCTGCAAATTGATTTCAAGTCCGGCAAGCCGGTTTACCTGCAACTGGTGGACCAGGTCCGCTATGCCGCTGCTTCGGGCGGGTTGCGCGCGGGCGAGCCGCTGCCCTCCATCCGGCCCCTGGCTGAGGAATTGCGCGTCAACCGCAACACCGTCGCCAAAGCCTACGCCGAACTCGAAAGCCAGGGCGTCATCGAAACCGTCCCCGGAAAGGGCTGCTTCCTCAAGGAAAACAATTCGCCGTTCAACAAGGCGGCGCGCCAGAAACTTTTGCTCAAGGAAATTGACGAAGCCGTCGTTGCCGCGCACCACTTGCAGGTCGAGCGCGACGCTTTCCTCACCCAGGTCAAGGAACGTTTGGATTATTTCGAGCGCAAATTGAGGGACAAAAACGAACAATGAAAGGAATGCCATGAACGAAACCGTCATTGAAATCAACAATCTGCACCGCCGTTACGGAAAGTTGGACGCCGTGAACGGCCTGACGTTAAGCGTGCGGGCGGGCAAATGCTACGGCTTCTTCGGCCGCAACGGCGCGGGCAAAACGACGACCATCAAATGCCTGCTCAATTTGCTGCGGCCAAGCGCTGGCAACATCCGTGTCTTTGGAATGGACCCGCGGCGCGAGGAGGTCGCGATCAAATCGCGGCTGACTTACGTGCCGGATGTGGTGGCGTTCTATCCGTGGATGACGGTGACCGACACGCTGGAATACCTGGCATCGTTCCGCAAACACTGGAACCGGGACATTGAGAACGACCTATTGGACCGTTTTCGATTGGATCGGAAACAAAAGGCCAGTCATTTGTCGAAAGGCCAGCGCACGCAACTGGCGCTGATTGGCGCCATTTGTCCCGAACCGGAATTGCTGGTGCTGGATGAGCCAACCAGCGGTCTTGACCCCATTGTCCGGCGCGAATTTATTGAAACGGTGATTGGCGCTTATCAATCCGGCGGTCCCGAACAACGGACGGTCTTTGTTTCCACGCATTTGATTTCGGAATTTGAGGGATTGATTGACGAATTCACCATCATCGAGCAGGGCCGGGAACTATTGACGATGGAAGCCGATGCCGCGCGCGACCGGTTCCGGAAAATCCGCGCGCGTTTTGCGCGATTGCCGGAGTCTTTGGCGCTGGCGGGGGCATTGGACGTTCGCAAATCCGGCCGCGAGATTGAAATCCTCGCCAATGGCAACAGCGAGCCATTGCTGGCCGAGTTGAAAGCGCACCAGCCTGAGGAGCTAAAAACCGAATCGCTGTCGTTGGAGGAAATTTTTGTGGCATCCAACAAACTCAAAGCGGGCGCATGAATCCGCTCATTAAAAAAGAAATCCGGCTGTTGTTGCCGGCGTGGATTGCCGTACTTATGCTGGAGGCCGGATTGCCGTGGATTTTAAACAGCCATAACCCGGCATTTGAAGTTCTACCTTATTTGTTTTTCCTGGGCGCAATCGTTCCGGCAGTTAGTTCGTTTGGCCGTGAATTCAATTCGGGCACGTTCCAAATGCTGATGTCACAGCCGATTGAGCGCGAACGGATCTGGCGGACGAAGATGGCGATATTGGTATGCAGCATGACCTTAATTTTCCTGGTGTCTTATGCAAGTTGCCGATTGCGGCTATCCACAGTCCCTTATAACAATATGCTGAACGAGCTAACGCTTAGTGATGCCTTCAGAGCTTCGGTCACTACGTTCCCAATCGTTGGATTGGTTGCGTTGGTGGGAGGCTTGTGGACGACGTTGCTTTTCAGGCAGGTGGCCACCGGATTTTGGGCGACACTTCTGGCCCCCGCAGGCTTGGCGACAATCGTTTTTTATTTCATTCCGGCCCGGGCTGCGGGCCAAACCTTCCACCTCATCCTGGGGATCACAGCGGCAGCGTATATCCTGACCGGTTGGTGGGCGGCGAGGCGGTTGTTTTATTCGGCACAGGACATCGGATGGACAGGCGGAATGATTTCTTTTTCCCGCTGGCGATATTTTGAAGCGTCGTCAGAATCCCCCATTAACCCAAGGAAATTCAGGCCAATTTTTGCGATATTGCAGAAAGAATTCCAATTGCATGCGATCACCCTTGTTGGAGCCATTGCCCTGCTGATACTGCAAATCGCCCTTTTCTTCGTGCGCGCACATTATCTCAAAATCCATAAAAACTCGGATGTCATCGTAGAGACGGACTTTTTCTCGTTTTTATGGCTTCTTTTCCCACTGGTCATCGGCTGCGCTTCAATCGCCGAGGAACGAAGGCCCGGAATATTGGACAACCAGTTTTGCCTGCCAGTCTCAAAACGATCGCAGTTCATAATCAAATTTATGCCAGCAATCATTTTGGGTGTGCTCTTGGGCGGTATAGTCCCCCTAGCATTGGAAATGATGGCAGGGTTATTTGGGGCACCCAATGAAATATTCAAAGCGAGGGATGAATCGCCCCTACTATTTGTCGGCATCATCCTTTACGCGGCTTTGGGATTGAGCCTGGCGGGGTTATACGGTTCGACACTCGCGAAGAACTTTCTCCAAGCATTGGGCATCGCCATTGCGATCATTGTCTCCTGTGCATTTCTCATGCCGGTGATTGATGGCATCAACCATATAATAACGCGGCTTTTTTTCGGCTCCCAGGATAGCCCGTGGATGATCTATTATTTCGGACAATCCGAAACCATTCCGACGGAGCTATTTGGTCTGACTGCCCTCATCGTCATCCCTTTTTCACTCACTTTGGCTGGCTATTTGAATTTTAGCCATACGTTCGACACCCAGCAGACGTGGCGGCGAAATTTTTTGATATTAGCCGGCTCAATCGTATTCATCGGCCTCGCGGCCAAGGGTGTCTATTATCGCCCATGGGAGCTTTTACCGTCATCCGGTCCATCTTTCGGACCCGCTCGTATGAGGAGCCAGGCGCTGGCGAAAATTTCCGCTACCGGGAACCGTAATGAAGATATCTTCTCTGCTGTCCTTCCCGATGGCAGGCTTTGGATAAAGTATTACAACCATAATAATGATACTTTATTGCGTTCTCATGCCTTGCAGGAATTTCAGCAATTTGTGGATGGCCCTAATTGGGTCACGGCAGCGGCTGGCGACCAGGGGATTCTTGGTATTCGCGCGGACGGCACTTTGTGGCATGTGCAAAAAGTTATTTGGATTGATGCATCTGCAAGATTGAATTTATCTCAAATCGGCAAGGATGCTGATTGGGTTCAAGTCGCCGCCACTTACCAGGAATTTTTGCTGTTGAAAAAGAATGGGACCCTTTGGACCTGGGGTAAAGTCGTGACTGCTACTAATGGTTCAGCTCCGTATCAGTCCACATTCTTTAAACTTGTTGATCCGGAGCGCTACGGCGGAGACACGAATTGGACAAAAATCATCCCAGGAAATTTGGTTTATTTGGAAAAGAAGGACGGCAGCCGTTGGAGTATGGTGGAAGTCTCGGAACATGGACGAGTTTCTCAATATCTAGTGCCAGCAAAAAAAATTAATTCGTGGGGCCCAGAGGTCAAAGCGGATGGGACGCTTTGGTTCCGTGCATACATGTATCAATTGGAGCCCGGTCTCCATCCGATAACACGTTATATGGTCACCCATCTGGTCACCGTTCAATTGGGATCTGATTCAAAATGGAAGTCCGCGTCGTCTGATGATGGATGGCCGCCGCATTTCATAGCGCTACGGAATGATGGAACGCTTTGGAAGTGGGAGTATTCACCGTGGAAAAATTTTAATGTTGCCCAAACCCAGCCGACGCAATTTGGCAGCTATACGAATTGGATCGCATTATTATCACTCAACGGATATGGTGTTGCCTTGGCTGCCGATGGCAGTCTTTGGGCATGGGACAGGCCAAGGGATAATGGATGGGCCAAGCCAAGGGATATTGGTTTTCTTGCTCCGTCGCGAATGCCTGAATTTATTGCAAATATTTTTGAGGGGAATTCGGGGAATCATTAAGAAAAATCGTGGCATGGATTTCAAACTTCGCCGCACCAGATCCGCACTCGCTTGCGTCATCGAGTGCGGCGGCTGGCGGGGAAGAGGGCTGACACCGCTTTCGAACTGCGATCCGTGTCCGCATTCAAGGTCTCCCCGAAGTTCCAGCGCCCTCACCAAAGCGGCGTCCCCCGAAAGCCTTTCCGGTTGCCGCCGCACTCCACTAGCTGGCGCAAAATTTGGTCGCGCCCCAGCAAACGATTGCGGTAGCCGTGACACCGCTTTTCTCACCCCCACCGCCACTTCGCCAATCATAAATCATAAATCATAAATTCCCATGCACTTAACGCTTTAACGCCCCGGCAAAATGTGGTAAATGGCTGGCATGGAAACGGTCACCCAATTGACGAATGAGCTGGTCGCGTCGTATGCGCGCGTCGGCGGCATCAATCATTTGGATGGGAAAAACCTGCCCTCCAAACGCGCGATCACAGCCATTACGCAGGATTTGTTGCGGCTGCTGTTTCCGGGATTCTTCGACGAAAAATTGATCCATTCGTCGGAAATCAAGGTGGAAACGGCGGCGCTGCTGGACTCCGTTCTGGGCAAGTTGGAGGATGAAATCCGCAAGAGCCTCGAATATCAACCGCCGGAACATCTGGAGAAAAAGGAAATCACACGGGCGGCGCACGCGTTGACCACGGATTTTCTCGGCAAACTGCCGCATATCCGCGACATCCTGCACACGGACATGGAAGCGGCATTCAACGGCGACCCGGCGGCATCGTCCAGGGACGAAATCCTGGTTTCCTATCCGTTTGTGGAAGCCATCGCGGTGCAGCGGCTGGCGCACGAGTTGTACTTGAAGGACGTGGCGCTGATTCCGCGCATCATGACGGAATGGGCGCATTCGCGGTCGGGAATGGAAATCCATCCGGGCGCCAGGATCGGAACGCACTTCTTTGTGGATCATTGCACCGGGACCGTGGTGGGCGAAACGTCCATCATCGGCAATCACGTGAAGATGTATCATGGAGTGACGCTGGGCGCCCGCAGCACGTCGGGTGGCCAGCAGTTGCGCGGCAAGAAACGGCATCCCACCATCGAAGACCACGTCACAATTTATCCAGGCGCGACGATTTTGGGCGGCGAGACGGTGATTGGCGCGAACAGCACCATCGGCGGCAACGTGTTCATCATGGACAGTGTGGCCCCCAATTCGCTGGTGGTTTACGACGGCCTGGACATGCGGGTTTTGAGCAAGGCCGACAAGAGCGTCGTGGTGGATTTTCAGATTTGAAGCGCGGCGCGGTTGCGGAAAAAAATCGAAACGGGTCTCTCCATGAACCGGTTTTTTAACCGCGAAAAACCCGGGCGGCCCTCACCTCACCCTGACCGAATGGGTTTTCAATTTCCCCTCGGCCCTCACCCGGCGCTGTCGCGCCACCCTCTCCCGCTCCCGCGGGCGAGGGATATTCTCCCCTCCCATCGGATGGGAGCGGAGAGGGAACAGCAGGCGGATGCCAGCTGTCGCTTGAACGTCCAGCCATCGGCGGCTGGCTCAAGGGTTCATGCGCGAATATTTTAGCTTCGATGAAATCTCTCCTCGTTAACGTCTTAAGGGGAGAGGGAAGCCGGGCAACGGTATCGGGCAGGGCTGCGCCGCTACTTCGCTTCGATCTGGTAAATTGCGCCGTCCTGCATAAGCGCATAAAGTTCGCCGTCGTTGTCTTCGGCAAAGCTGGTGATGTTTTCCTGTTGACTCAGCATCATCCCCTGGTCGGCGACCTTGCGCGCGGCGCGATCGTAGCGAAAGCCCCAAATCGTTCCCAAATTGTAATCACCGTAAATGTAAATGCCGTCGAGCGACGGATATTTTGTTCCGCGATAAACGTAGCCTCCAATGATGCAAAGGCCAATGGTGTGGTCGGGAAACATGGAGACAGGCAACAGGTCCGGGCGGTGCGGATATTCCATGACCGGGTCAATGTATTGCGCGCCCACCGGTCCCGGCTTGAAATGATGCTCGCCTTCCAAAACGTTCCAGCCGTAATTGCCGCCCTTGACGATAAGGTCAACCTCCTCCCACAAATCCTGGCCAACGTCACCGACCCACAAATCGCCGGTTTCTCGGTCAAAACTGTAACGCCACGGATTGCGCAGGCCGTACGCGTAAATTTCCTTTTGGGCGCCGATGCCGTCCATGTACGGCTCATTCATAAAGGGATTGTCCGGAGGAAATCCGTATTCCAAATGGCGCGCACGCCATCCGTTGCCGACGGTGGCACGGGTGTTGACGTCAAAGCGCAGCATTTTGCCAAGATAGGAGGTGCAATTTTGGGCATTGTTGAACGGGTCGTCACCGCGTCCGCCGTCGCCCAGCCCAAGATAAAGGTATCCATCCGGACCAAAGAGCAATTCGCCGCCTTTGTGATTTTCGAATGGCTGCAATACCTCAAAAATCACCCGTTCGCTGCTCATGTCCGCCTGATCCGGATCGGTGGCGGAAACTTTGAATTCGCTAACGACGCTCCGAAACGGAAAGGCGACGGGCAAACCGTTATTCAGCCGCCGGATGTCCTGCGGCGTATTTTTTTGGGTGTAATAAATATAAAACAGGCCGTTGGTCTTGAAACCGGGATGAAAGGCGATGCTCAATAAACCGTCTTCATTTCCGAACATGGGATGGCGGTCTTCGATGTTCAAAAACTCCCTGGCATCGCTGCCGTCCGAATTCTTATTCAGGACGAAAATGCGGCCGGTTTGCTCGACGATAAAGAAACGCCCCGAACCATCGGGCGGCTGGCACATCCAGACCGGCCGGGCATCCAGCCCCAGTTTCGGGAACACCCGTTGCAATTGGACCTGGGGGAAGGATTGGGCCACCGCGGAAACGGCGGCCAAAGCCAGGAGGCAAACGGCGAAAGGGAATGGTTTTTTCATACACGAAAATTAAGCCAACAGGGGCAAAATAAGTCCAGCCCAACGTTTGTTATAGAAAATTAGTGTGGAAAGCTTTGCGCCAGATCTTGGAGATGGCGGCAACCCCGAACGCTGTCGGGGGACGGCGCTTTGAGAATGGCGTTGGAGTTTGGCTGGACGTTGGACTTTCGGAAATCACCTCAATTTGAAAGCGGTGTCACGGCCACCGCACTCCACGACGCAAAGCGATGAGAGTCATGGCACGCGAAACTTTGTCGCGCATTCGCTTTGCGTAATTGCGCAGTGCGCGGATGCGCCCGGCGGCGGGTGGAAAAAAATGAAACTGAAATTGTCCCGGGACTTATGTTATGCTGTTTTGACAATTGAAAGCGCTCATCGAAACCAGAAATACGCGTCCCGAACGGGTCTTCCTCGTCGGCGCGGAATTGAAATCGCGCTCCGGCGCGGACGCGCGCGAATTGCTCGCCGAACTCGGCGAATTGGCCGCGACCGCCGGCGGCGAAATTGTCGGCGACGGCCTTCAGAAAATGGAAGCACCCTCGCCCGCCACGTTTATCGGCAAAGGCAAGGCGGAGGAATTTGCCGTTTATTGCAAACGCAACGACGTGGACACGGTGATATTTGACGATGAACTCTCGCCCGCCCAAAGCCGCAACCTGGAAAGGATATTCAACTGCAAGGTGCTCGACCGCACGGAGCTGATCCTCGACATCTTTGCGCAGCGCGCCCGCACGCGCGAGGGCAAACTGCAAATCGAACTCGCCCAGCTTCGGCATTTGCTGCCGCGGTTGACGCGATTTTGGGGACACTTGTCGCGGCAGGCGGGGGGCATTGGCATGCGCGGGGGCGAGGGCGAATCGCAGCTCGAAGCCGACCGTCGCAAAGTCCAGGAGCGCATTGACCGGATTTCACGCGACCTGGATTTGGTTCGCCGCCGCCGGGAAACCCAGCGGGCGGGACGCCAGCGCAGCCAATGGCCGCTGGCCTCCATCGTCGGCTACACCAACGCCGGTAAATCCACATTGCTCAATGCGCTGACCGGGGCGGGTGTTTTTGTCGAAGACATTTTGTTCGCCACGCTGGACCCGACGACCCGGCGCTTGAAACTGCCGACGAATCAAAATGTCCTCCTGACGGACACCGTCGGTTTCATCCGCAAATTGCCGCACGGCCTCGTCGAAGCCTTCAAGGCCACCCTGGAAGAAGTGGTTCAAGCCGACTTGCTGCTGCACGTGGTGGACATCAGCCATCCGCAAGCCGAGGAGCAGATCGCCGCCGTCAACGCCGTCCTCGATGAAATCGGCGCCGGCGAAAAAGCGACGATTATGGTTTTCAACAAGATGGACCGCATCGGCACGGACGGTTTCATTGCCCGATTGAAGGAAAAATTTCCGAACACCGTGGAAATCTCGGCGAAGACAGGCGAAGGGCTGCCCCATTTACTGGCCGAACTCGGGACGCAACTGCGGCCGAAGCGCGAATTTTTGGAATTGAAAATTCCGCATGAGCGCGCGGACGTCATCGCGCGGCTGCATAAGGTGGGGCAGGTCATCGAACGGCGTTACAACGGCAAAACCGCCAAATTCAAGGCGCGCATTCCGCCGCACCATCACGACGAATTCGCGCGATACATTGCAGATGCTGGAACGGACGCCTTCGCATGAATCGGAAGGGAAACTTTAAAAACAGTCTTCCTTTCGAATCGGATTCTCTCATCCCCATGCTTGCCCTCAAAGAAATTCCCGGTATATTGCCGTCGAGCCAGGAAATTTATGAATGAGGGACGCCAATCATTAGACGCGAGCAACGTGCTTTGCGTGATTATGGGAGGGGGGCAAGGCTCGCGCCTGTTCCCACTCACCAAAGACCGCGCCAAACCCGCGGTTCCCCTTGCCGGAAAATACCGCCTGGTGGACATCCCTATTTCCAATTGCATTAATTCGGGCCTGAAGCGCATTTACGTTTTGACACAATTCAATTCCGCCTCGCTGCATGGGCATATTTCGCGCACCTATAAGTTTGACCATTTCACCAGCGGCTTCGTGGAAATTCTCGCCGCCCAACAAACCCTCACGAACACCTCGTGGTATGAAGGCACGGCGGACGCGGTGCGAAAAAACCTCGTCCATTTCCTCAACCACGACTTCGATTATTTGCTCATCCTTAGCGGCGACCAGTTGTATCGGATGGATTTCCGCAAATTGATGACCCAACATGCCGAATCCGGCGCGGACATCACCGTCGCCACGATTCCGGTTGGACGCAAAGAGGCGCAGTCATTCGGCATCATGCAGGTGTCCGAAGATTATCGCATCACCCGTTTTGTCGAGAAGCCGAAGGAACCGGCACTGTTGGATTCGCTGCATTTGCAGCCTGAATGGCTGAAAAAAATGGGCATCGAGGACGGCGGAGAAAAGTTTCTCGGCTCAATGGGCATATACGTTTTCAACCGCGCATTAATCGAGAAATTGCTGGACAATCCGCTGTCGGACTTCGGCAAACACATTATTCCCCATGCCATCAATTCTCACAATGTCCGCGCCTATATTTTCCAGGGTTACTGGGAGGACATTGGCACAATCCGCTCGTTTTTCGAGGCAAATCTCGATCTGGTTTCCGAACTGCCGCGGTTCAATTTTTTTGACAACAACGCACCGATATTTTCGCGCCCGCGCTATTTGCCCGCCTCAAAAATCAACGGCGCGGTGATTGAGCATGCGGTGATTTCTGATGGATGCATTTTGAATCATGCCCGCCTCAAAAACTGCATCATCGGTTTGCGCACCGTCATCGGCAACGGCGCAGAATTGAACCGGGTGGTCACGATGGGCAGCGATTTTTATGAAACGGAAGAGTCAAAGCAACAATACGACCGCGAAGGCCTGCCGCGTCTGGCCATCGGCGAGCATTGCAAAATCGAAAACGCGATTATTGATAAAAATGCCCGCATTGGAAATAATGTGATCATTTCCCCCGCCGGCAAACCCGATACCGTTGACCATGAATTATATTATGTCCGCGATGGCATCATCGTCATCCCCAAAAATGCCATTATTCCACACGGGATGGTGATTTGAATGTGGTTTTTTAGTTGATAGTTGAGCGTTGAGAATCCCGATGGCAGTGTTTAGGCAGTTTGATGTCAGCAATCAAATATGACTACAGAATCCAGCCCGTTGATGACAGAAGCCCGGGCAAGAATAATCTGGGGCGATTCTCCCGCGTCCGTCCATGATTTTCTTACGTCGAATGGTATTTCTGCCATGGATGCCGACGCCAAAATCAAGGAGTTTAACGCGGAGAGAAATGCGACGATAAGACAAATGGCCATAAGAAGCGTGCTTATCGGCGCGGGGTTGACGGTGGCGGCGTTTGTTGCTCTTCCTTTGATTTTCGCACATCCAGACCCCGTCCGACTCTATTTAAATAATAGATACGGCGCCACCATCATTGGGGGTCTGATATTTGCAGGCGTTTACGGGATTTGGAAGTTGGTGAAAGGCATCATTGATCTGGTCCGTCCGCAATCCGAGGAAGGTTCCATACCGGACATGACCGAATGAAATGCCCAAAGAAATTTCGCAATCAAACGTTGACAACAAGCGAAAATCTGGTTTAATTTCCGACCCTTTGCGGGAAATTTTATGTATGCAATTTTAGAAACAGGCAGCAAACAATATCGTGTCGTCGCGGGCGACACGCTGGAAATTGAACGCCTTGACGTCGAGGCCGGCAAACCCTTCACGTTTGACCGGGTCCTCATGGTCGGCGGCGACAAGGTGACCGTCGGGGCCCCGACCGTTACCGGCGCGACGGTTGTCGCCGACGTGGTGGCGCACAAGCGTGGGGAGAAAAAACTCACTTTCAAGATGAAACGCCGCAAGGGTTATCACAAAACCATCGGCCATCGCCAGGAACTGACGGTTGTCAAAATCACCGCCATCAACCTTTGACTCCCCCCTCAACTCTCATCTCTCAACGATTCACTGATTTATGGCACATAAAAAAGGTCAAGGCAGCGTCAAGAACGGGCGCGACAGCGCCAGCAAACGACTCGGAGTAAAGGAATTTGGCGGGGCATTTGTCTCCGCCGGCAGCATCATCGTCCGCCAGCGCGGCAGCAAATTCACCGCGGGCAAAAACGTCGGCACCGGACGCGACTGGACGTTATTTGCGCTGGCGGATGGCAAGGTGACCTTCGATAAGAATGGCAGGCGCGTTAATGTGGTGGCCGAGACTGCCGCCGCTGGGAATTAAATTTCACCGCAAAATTTTCGACGCGGGGCTTTGCGCTCCGCGTTTTTATTTGTTTTACGAAACTTTCGGCATCGCGTAAAGTGTTGGCATGAAGAAAGAGTTCATCTTTGAGGTCGGGCAAGACGAGGAAATACTCGTAGCGACCTGTCACGAGCCGGAAATGGCGACACAGGGTGAATCTCTGGATGAACTTCTCGTAATGATCCGGGACCTGGCCCAGTGCCGGTTCGACGAGAACGACGAGCGTTTGCGCTGGCCGATTCGCCTGCACTTTTTGCATGATCCCGTTCTCTCGGCGCAAGTGGCATGAAATTGCCGCGTGATCTCGCTGGCGAGGAGGTCTGCCGCGCACTGAAACGACTCGGCTTTAGTTTTGTGAGACAAACCGGCTCGCATTGCCATTACACAAAAACGGACTGCATCCCTGCGTGCCGATGCATCGCGAAATTAAGCCCAAGACGTTGCAATCCATTTTGAAACAGGCAAATATCAGCGTGGAGGAATTGCTTGATAATCTTTGAGCAGGAAATTTAATTTTAGGTTTCCTGTATATTCGCCGCCGACTTTTGAAATTAGTCATCGCAAATTATCAACCGTAAATCTTTCCGATGTTCATAGACGAAATAAAAATTTACGCGCGCGCGGGGCACGGCGGCAAGGGTTGCGTGGCGTTCCACCGCGAAGCCTACGTCGCCAAAGGCGGGCCGAGCGGCGGCAACGGCGGACGCGGTGGCAGTGTCATCTTGCAAGCCGATCATGACCTCAACAATCTCATCGCGCAGTATTATCAGCCGCGCCTCATCGCGCCGGACGGCGAGGCCGGCTTGGGCAAAGGGATGGATGGTCACGCCGGAAAAGATTTGGTTGTCAAGGTCCCTTGCGGCACGCTCGTGTGGAAATTGGCGGGTGAAAATGTTTCCGCCGGGGAAAATGAGGACGAGGATGACAATGAGAAACCCGTTTTCAAAACCAGCGCGAGCCGGCGGCCCGTGATTCGCAGCGCGAGCGGCTCTGTTGCGCAAGAAATTGATTTGAGCAAGGAAGAGACGGGAAAATTGCCCGAGAGCCATTCCGCCAAAGGCGAACTGGTCGCCGACCTCACGCGGCATGGGCAGCAATTTGTTTTATGCGGCGGCGGGCGCGGCGGATTGGGCAATCGCAATTTTGCCACGGCGGCGCGACAAACACCGCGGTTTGCCCAACCGGGCGAACCGGGCGATGAAGGCGATTTTCTGTTTGAGCTGCGCATCATGGCCGAAGTGGGCCTCGTGGGTTATCCCAACGCCGGCAAGTCCACCTTGCTGACGGCCATTTCCAAAGCGCGGCCTAAAATTGCGCCATACCCGTTCACGACGCTTCATCCGCAGATCGGCATCGTGGAATATGAAGACTGGCATCGGTTGACCGTTTGCGACGTACCCGGTCTGATTGAAGGCGCGCACCAAAACGTCGGCCTCGGCCATGCCTTTCTCCGTCACATCAAACGTTGCAAAATCCTCGTGCTCTTGCTCGATATGGCCGGCACCGACAATCGCAAGCCGTGGGACGATTACAAGCAACTGCTGCGCGAGCTGGAACTCTACGATCCGGCGTTGCTCGACAAACCGCGTTTTGTCGTTGCCAACAAAATGGATGAAGCCGTCGCCGAGGAACATTTGAAGCAATTCAAAAAGAAAGTCAAAAAAGTGCCAGCCCTGCCGATCTCGGCCGCATTTGACCAGGGGATTGAGAAATTCAAAAAACTCATTCGAATGGAAGTGGAAGCCGCGTCAGAGTGAACGGTTTCACCCCTGGCGGGCACCGCCCTGCCACAATGGTCATCCTGCCAATTAGAGTTCGAAAAAGCGCATCACGGTGTCGCCGTGCTTGAGCATTTTCACTTCGCGCCAGGGTGGAACAAGTTCCAGCGTGTCGCGTTTGGTATGGCCGAGAACCAATCGCCCGCCCGACGCGAGGAGCTTCGGCAGATTTTTATCATCGAGCAGTTGTTGGGCGAACGATTCTGAACGGCGACCGATGTTTTTTTCCCCGTAGGGCGGATCGGCGAGAATCAGATCAAACTTTTCGCCGTTTTGGGCCAGTTGCGCCAGCGCCGTAAAGACGTCCTGCGTCCGCACGCGCAGGTTGGCATCGGGAATTGCCCTCGCGTTTTCCCCAATGTACGCCGCGTGTTTTTGGGATTTTTCGATGCACAGCGCCGCGGCCGCGCCGCGGCTCAAACATTCCAGGCTCAATGCCCCGCTGCCGGCGAACAATTCCAGCACCCTCGCGCCTGCCACGCGCGCGCCCAATGAATTGAAGATCGCCTGTTTGACGAGGTCAGGCGTCGGCCGAACGTCCAGTCCCCTGGGGACTTTCAATATCCGCCGCGCCGCATTGCCGCCGGTGATGCGCATGGGACAATTTAACCGCGGATGAAGACGATTCTTCCTGTGATTTGCATGATCAAACCAAACATGCTTAAACATAAACAATGGCTCATAGCATTACCAGTGTCCTCACGTCGCTATCGCGTTATTGCAGATCGAGGCCCAAACGTTGCCGGTAGCCGAGGTTTCGCATCCGGCGTTTGGCTGCCTGAAAGTTCACGTCGTATTCCTCGGCAAGCGACGACACCAATTTGTCCACCAGGATGTGCCCCTCGGCATCCACCAGTTTACCGGCGAGCGATTCCACCAACGGCTCCACACAGGATTTGGGCATCAGAATGGCGGACGCCAGCGCCTTGGCGTTGCTTTCCATGTAAGCCACCGTTCGTTCATCCAGCATTTCCTCAATTTGCATCCGGTCTTCGGCGGTGTGGCAATTGACAAACAATTCCCGGTGGACGAGGAAATGCGCCAGTTCCTCCGCCAGCGTGAAACGGTATTTCTTTTCCAGCCGCGCCTCGTTCATCAACTCCGCGTCTATGAAAATCACTTTGGCCGTGGTGTCGATAAACGCATACGCATCCCAGCGGCGGCGTAAATCGGTAAACGATTCAATCTTGAGCTTGAACTTTTCCAAAATCAGCCGCTCGATGTTCACTCGCCGGCCCTTGACACAAGCCGCCGCGTCGCGGAGCGCGTCCGCCGCGATCCGTTCCAGTTCGTAAAGCCTGTAGTCCCTCAGCTTAACCGTTGGCTTTTTTGTATCGGCCACTTTTGAGTATCCTCGATGATGCCGCGCAATTGATTTTTGGTCACTTTCTCATACTCTACCGTGCGCAGCATCGCCGGGATGAGGTCGTTTCCTTTCACAATCTGCTCCACGTCCGCTGGAATTTCGTCCCGGCCTCGGGCTGAAAGATCGTGGAATTTTGTGTAATCGGGTGTGCCTCTTTTTAGGCCGAGGACCTTGCTGATGCGTTCCAACCCTTCGGGTGGCGGTGGTGGCAGCACGTCGCTTTCGATGTTGCAGTAGTTCGACGGCTGCATCCCGACCTTGCGCGCGAACTCGCGCAAGCTCAAATCCAGCGCCAGCCGTTTCGTCTTCAAGAACTGTCCGAATGTTTGTTTCATGGCATTATGCCTTGCGGCGGTTGAAGTTTGTCGTCTGTTCTAAGAAAATATAACACGCCGCCAGATCAAGGCAAGCACAATACAGAAATTGATTTCGCTGTCCCGCACGATTTTGGCTTCGTCCAGCGTTATAGCTGGCCAAGCGATTGCTTGGCCAATTGTTTGAGAATTTACTGTCTGAAAGAGAACGCGCTATCACGCAATGGATATGGTGGCTTTTGCATGTCGTCACGGTCGTAACAAAACAGAAATGCTTGATCAAAACCATGCGAAAAACTGCTCTCGGAAATCTCATCCGGAATCAACGAATAGGAAGATGCGGCGAAGCGGTCCATTACGATTACGAGCCAGATTTCGTTGCACTTTTTCCGGTAATCGCGACAGAGAGTGCTTTTCTTACTCAAAATTTTCTGAAGCTGCCGGGGTGTCACCGTTGGCACAAAGCTCGCCAGAGGGGCGCTCCAATAGCTTGTCACACCGCGAGCCTTCTTCATGCTTATTGCGGCAACGCCTGGAATTCCAATTTCGTGGCGTCTGATAAATTCGTCAGCGCTTCCTTTCTGAAATCTTGCTTCTACCACCTGAACAAGCTCGGATGCTGCAGCAGAAATTTCGGAGGATTTGCAGTAAAAATTCAGGTCAAAATGGACAAAGACATAGGCAGTCAGCAAGCCTCGCCTATCGGCAATTGACTTTGCTTGGCGCATCATTTTACAACGAACGGCTTCTCTCTGTTGTAGCGGAGAATGTTTCTCGCCAGCCATATCACGGAAAAATTTCGTGATTTCTATGCCGATGATGCCATCAGCAGTTTTGATCAAGAAATCGGGTTGTTCGCCAGGGCAAAGGTCTCCACGAGGAAAACCTGCAAAATTCTTGCTGAACTGTTCCAGGTAAAAACTTTCTGCTTCTTTGTTCATGACAGCGCACACGAGGCTAAACTTGGAACGCTACTTTGGCGAATGGTCAGCCTTTCTGAATAGCCAATCGCAATGTCGCCATGGTGATGGAATTGGTATAATGTGGAATTTAGCCGTTTTCCTTGCGTTTTTGCGTATCTTTGCGATAATTTTGTAAATCGCATGGACAATTGCGGATGGATACGGATAAAGAAAATGATTACTGAAAAATTTCCGCAAAAAAATCTTTCATCGCCTGCCACGACCGTTTGTCGGCCTTCTCGTTATATTTCGCGCCGTTCAGGTTTTCCTTGTCCACCTCGGGTTGCGTGAAGGCGTGGACCGCGCCGCCGTAAAAGACAATTTGCCAATCCACCCCTGAATTGCGCATCTCATTCTCGAACGCCGACAGGTTGTCCTGGCTCTGAAACGGATCATCCGCGCCGGCCAGCACGAGCACTTTGCATTTGATGTTTTTGCCGTCGGCCGGGTTCGGCGAATCCAACCCCCCGTGAAAGCTGACCACGCCATTCAGTTGAGCGCCGCTACGCGCGAGTTCCAGCACCGTCGTTCCGCCAAAACAATATCCGATGGCGGCAACGCGATGGGCATCCACCAACGGATCTCCTTTCAGTTCGTTCAGGCCGGCATTGACGCGTTCGCGCAACAATTTCCGGTCGCCACCGCGGAATTTACCGGCCTCGGCGGCGCAATCCTGGGGCGTTTGGGGCCGCACGCCTTTGCCATATATATCGGCGCAAAAGGCGACATAACCCAGTTGCGCCAGTTGTTGCGCGCGCATTTTTTCGTAATCGGTGATGCCGCGCCATTGATGCACCACCAGCACACCGGGACGTTTGCCGGAAATCGAATCGTCGTAGGCGAGAAAGCCCTCCAGCGTGGTTTGGCCGTCCTGGTAATCCACTGTTTCAGTATGAATTGTTCCTTGCATAGTCATGGCACACGATAAAACAGGAATCGCGTAAAGCAAATGTTTCATAATTGCGGATTCATAAACAAAATCTCCTCCGGTTGAAAAGAAAAACTTAAACACGAATGAAATAACTCAACCGGACAGGAGTGTCCGCAGGTCCCTCTTTCTTCATGCTTCATTCTGCCTTCTGCATTCTAAAAATCCGTGTTCATCTGTGTCCATCCGTGGTTAAAATTGCCGCGGTGAGACCGATTCTCGAAATTTCAAACCTGAAAATCGTGCGCGACGGCATCACGATTCTCGACGGCGTAAATTGGCGCGCCGAGCGCGGCCAGCATTGGGTGATCCTCGGCGCCAATGGTTCCGGGAAAACGTCGTTGTTGAGCGCCCTGACGGGTTATCTCATGCCGACGGCGGGCGAAATTTTTCTGCTTGGGAAAAATTACGGCAAATCCGACTGGCGCGAATTGCGGAAGAAGGTCGGCCTCGTCGGTTCCGCCGTCCGGCAGATGATGGCCGATGACGAACCGGCCCTGGAAACCGTCGCCAGTGGCAAATCCGCCATGATTGGCTTCTGGGGGACACTTTCGGCCGCCGGCAAAAGCCGCGCCTCGAAAATTCTCGGGCAAATCGAAGGCGCCCATCTGGCGGGACGTCCCTGGCGCGTGCTCTCGCAAGGCGAACGGCAGCGCGTTTTGATTGGCCGCGCGTTGATGGCCCGTCCGCGCGTGTTGATTTTGGATGAGCCGTGCGCCGGCCTGGACCCGGCCGCCCGCGAGCATTTCCTGCAGTTCATCCAGCGCCTCGGCAAGGCTAAAAACGCGCCGACGCTCGTGCTCGTCACGCATCATGTTGAGGAAATCATGCCGGTTTTTTCGCACGTTTTGATTCTGGAAAAGGGGAAGGTCCAGGCGAAAGGGCAAAAATCAAAAACGCTGAACGCGGTAAATTTATCGCGCGCATTCGCCGCCAGATTGAAATTGCGCGCCAAGGCAGGCCGTTATGCGATGAGTATTTCCCGGAAGAATCGTGCGGTGATCTGAATCTGAACGCACGGCCACAAGGGACCCGATTTGAAATTAATCGCTCACGCCGGAACCGCCGCGGATATTGGTTTTTCCCGCCAGCCGAACATTTTGCCGCGCTTGATGAGTTCGACGATTTCCGGCGGCACGTCGCTTTCCCATGAGGGATCGCCGGATTGTATTTTCGACAACACATAAGGCGGGAAAAAAGAAAGATATTCGGGATTGTAATCCTCGATGCTGACGATGTTTCCGTTTTCCAGCAAATGCGCGTAAAGATGCCGCAAATGGGGCGCCACCCCCAAGTTTTCGGCCGTGACAATTTGCCCGTTGCCGGCTTCGGGGATCCAGATGCCGCTCTCGCCCTGGCGCGCCACGGCGTTGGAAAAACTTCTCCCCATCGGCTCGCGAAAGGGGTAGACGTAAAGTTTGGTTGAGCCTTTGAAGAGCCGCCCCAGCGACTCCAGCAATCCGCCGGGCAAATCCGCGTAGAATTTCTCGTCGAAAATTCCGCGCAGACTCGGGATGCCCAGGGCGATGCCCTGCATCTTTTGTGTATAATGCGAAAGATATTCTACCAAACGGTAGTACCGGCCGAAGTTGGAAATCAATACCGGCTTGCCCAGCGTGCTCAATAAATCCACGCGGTCGAGGAAATCCTTGTGCGCCTCCGTCGTGTCTTCGAGCACACTATGCAGGGTCATTTCCATGAGGATCACCGGCTCCTGGTTTTGCACTTCCGGCTCGCGCAAAAAATGCTCGCGCGCCCGTTCCAGAATATCCAGCGTCGTTTTGGTGATGGGCCGGAAACTGCCGCGCTCCACCAGCACCGGCTTTTGAAACAGCACTTCGCCAGGAATCACGACTTCGCCGTCCGCCGTGAACATGGCCGCCTCGGACATTTGGTGTTGCACCAGTTGCAACGCCATCAGGCGGTTGTCCACGTCGGCAAACTGCGCGCCGCTGAATTTTATCATGTCAATCTCGATGCGCTCGCGATTCAAATCATCCATCAAGGCCATGATGATTTTTTCCCGTTCATTAAAATTATAAAATGCCGCGTGGATCAGGTTCACCCCCGCGATTCCCAGGGCTTCCTGCTGGTGCAGGCTATGATGTTCCAACGTCCGCACATGAATGATGATTTCCGACGGTTGCTCATGCGGGCGGGTCTGGAACTTCATTCCCAGCCAACCGTGGCCGCCGTCGCGACGCGTGGTCACGGTGTTGGCAAAAACAAAGAACGTGCAGGTGTCGCCGCGGGCCTTGTCCAGCCGTTGGAGCAGCAGATCAAACTCGTAATTCAGCATGGCCTGCAAACGCTGGCGGCTGACATAACGTTCCGCCGGCCCGTAAATCGCATCACTTACCGCCATGTCATAGGCGGAGATGGTCTTGGCCACCGTGCCGGAAGCCTTGCCCACGTGGAAAAACCAGCGGGCGGTTTCCTGGCCGGCGCCGATCTCCGCAAAGGTCCCGTATTTCTTTGCGTCCAGGTTGATTTGCAACGCCTTTTGGCCGGTGCTGAATTTCTCGTCAGGCATAAATCCTTTCCGCCATCTTATCGGAAGATTTTCGGCCTGTCCATCGCCGTCCAGAGGGCGCAAAAACAGGATGGACATCCCCGGACAAATCGCTACATTGGCCGGACACTTATGAGAAGCGAAATACTGAATGAAATCCTGACCTTCGTGTTGGGCCTCCTGGTGGTGCTGGGCGTGATTTTCGCCCTGCAAACCATCAATCGCACCCGCGAACTGAACACCCTGCAAGTCCAAGCCGTGGCCATCAACCAGAATTATTTGCGGCTCCAGGGATTGGTGAACGAAGTTTTGGTTTATAATCAAAAATATCCGAATCCGGAACTGACGCATATTCTCCAAAATACCCGCTGATTTATGAACGAATTTGATTCCAATTCCGGACTCGCCGACCAGGTCGCGACGCTCCAACGCCAGATTTTCCTGTTGCTGCTGGCGATGATTGTGGTCAGCGGAACCCTCGTGGCGTATTTGCTTTACCAATCGCACCATATCGGCAAGGACGTCAAGAGCCTCCAAACGCAAATCATCCAGCCGTATAATCAAAAACTTCCGGCCATCAAGAAATTCGTGGGCCAGCTCATCACTTACGGCAATGAGCATCCCGAATTCCGTCCCATTCTGGTGAAATACGGCATCGTCACCAATGCCCCGCCGCCGAAAAGATAACATTCAAACCACCTTCGCGCCGCAGTTTGGACAATAATTCGAGAGCGGCGGAATTTTCTTTCCGCAACCGGCGCAATCGGTGTGCGCTTTTTTATAGCGATAGTGGATTATCAAATTTCTCGAATACGGAATCCACGGAAAGAGATAGGCAAAAATAAAGACGGAATCTGTCTGGTGTAACGCATAAATCAACAGCAGCAATGAACCGGTCAGGCTCAACCACCAAAAAATCGTGGGAACCACGACTTGGCCTTTTCTTTCCGTTACATACCATTGCACGAAAAACCGCGAGAAAAACACCGCGTTCCCGGTCCATCCAATGACTTTCCAGACACTCCAGTCAATGCCGAGAAATTTTCCGTCATGCCAGATCAAAGGGTATAACCAGTTCATAATGGACCAGCGTAACGCGTGATTCGCCCGATTTGGAGAAGGAAATTAATCGCCCTCACTCTGCCAGCAATTTCTCGATCTTCGCCTCCGTATCCACCCGCCCGTGGATGTCCTGGACAATCCCCTTTTTGTCCACCAGCCAGACATACGGCAGACTCTCTCCATACTGCCGTCCATAGGCATTGTCCGCCCCGTAACCGCCGAAATACTGCGGCCAGGGCATCTGGTTGGCGGCGATGCATTTTTCCGCCGCGTTCGTGTCGTCATCGAAATTGATGCCGACGATTTCCAGGCCGTTGGTGTGATATTGCTCGTAAAGTTTTTTGAGGCCGGGAATGGAGGCGACGCAGGGCGGACACCACGATGCCCAAAAATCCACCAACACCACCTTGTTCGAGAGCGTCGAGGGATTGATTTCGCGGCCATCGGCGGCGATGAATCGCACCGGCAATGGTTTGCCAACCACCTTGATTTGATTCAGGAGGTTTGTGCCAAGCCCGGTCAATTCAGGCGGACCGCCGCTGTCGGCCATCACCTTCGCCAAATCGAACATCTTCAACAGGTCGCCGTTCACGGCCAGCTCGTCCAAAATTTCGTAACCCGCTGGTCCATCGGGATATTCCTTCACCAATTCGCGCCCGGCTTGCTCCAGAGTTGCATTCATGTCCGCGCCTGAATCCTTGGCCGCCTGCAACTCGCGCCCGATTTGGTCCAAACGCAATTGATAGCGCATTGTCTCCGGCACATGCGTGTCATCCAAGGCCGCCTGCTCCCGCAGGTCGAGTTCGTCGGACCGGTTAGTGGCCCCGAAATGCACCGCCGTTTGCAGGGCCTCGATCTCCATCAAACGCGCCTGGGTGGTGTTGGTGTCCTGGGGAAATGCCAGATAAAACTGCCGCGCCCGGTCCGCCTGCGCCGATGCCGCGGCCTCCTCCTGATCGTCAAATTTTCCCAATTGCTCCTGCGTCGGCGGATTGGTCTGCCAATCGAGCGGAGGCGTGGGCATTGAGAAGTTCTGCAACTCCTGCCATGCCGACACCGCAGTATGGGTGTCGGCGGCGCGAGCCATTCCGGCAAAACAAACAACTGCCAAAGCCGCAAAAAGTATATTTCTTAAGTTCATAAATCCGACAAAACTCATCCGCCGGCGACAATCTTTACGATCTCCAGTCTGTCACCAGCGTTCAAAATTCGCTTCGAAAATTCCGAAGGGGCCACCGCCTCGCCGTTGTGCTCCACCACCACGCTGCGGGGCAACAATGCTTGCGCCGCCAGGAACGCCTCAACCGAACACGGCAAATCCGCTTCCACGGATTTTCCATTGGCGATGACGGTCGTTGAGTTCATGAGCATTTGCGCAAGGCGGGAGCACCTCAATTTCTCACTTCTTTTCCGAGTACCAAGACCCAATCAGGCGACAAATTCATGTCCACTACCAACTTCATGCCGGCTGCATTTTCATGGCCACAATTTAACCGAAAGGGAGCCTCAATCCAATTTTCTTTTGCTCTAAGGGGAAAATCAAATTGGATTACACTCCGCCAATCCACTTGCGGTCCTCCCACACTGCCTTCAGCGAGGTCAGGTTCCGCGAATCGAAAATATTTTTGGCCGCGCCGGCGAGGTCGCCTTTTTTCAAATGACTCCATGCGTCACTGGCGCTGATGGCCACGAACTGCAAAACGCTCGGGTCGCGGTAGCAATCAATCATGCAGCGCGTGCAACCGTCACGGATTAGCTTGGAATCGTCCCACTCCTGCACTTTGCACATCGGCTTCTCCCAGAAGTGGCAGCGATACAGGTCCAGGTTCCAATCCAGGTAAAAATACTTGTGCCCGCCCAGGCAGCCGAATTTTTCCTTTTCGCCCCGCAAATGCCGCTGCATTTCCGTAAGCGATTCCGTCGGGTTCACCACCGGAAATCCGCTCCGCGCCTTCATGCTTTTAATCTTGCCGAAAAGTTCAACGAGTTCTTCCTTGGAATAATTCACCAGGCCGCTGTCGCTGAAGCTCAAATAACTGCTCGCCAGCGACGTTAACGGATAGCTGAAAGTGCAGCTTTTAAATTCGAGCGATTCCAGGAACGCCGGCAACTTTTCATAATCGTCAATCAAACGGCTCGCCGTGATGCTCGCCGTCGTTTGAATTCCCACGCTGTGAAAAAACCCGTTCGCGCGTTTGATTTTTTTGCAGACATCCTGGAGGCCGCGGTTCTTTTCGTGCCTGGCAATGTCGTGGGCGTCAATGGACATAATGACGCTGCTCAAGCCGTCATCCGCCAGGCCCCGCATATTTTCGTCCGTCCACAAACCGCCATTGGTGCAAATCATGGGATGGATACCCCGCTCCGCGGCATAACGGGTCATTGCGCGAACGTCGCGATGCACCATTGGCTCGCCGCCGACGAACAGAAGGTAGCCGATATGGTTTTTCAAGGCGATGTCAATGGCCTCCTTGGCTTCGTCCAGCGTCACGCTTCGGCGCGCCTTGGGATCGAACTTGGAACGGGCAAATCCGCAAAAATCGCAATCCGCGTTGCAGATATTGGTGATGGCGAATTGGAGATAGCCCGGCCCGCCGTGATTCAACACCTCGCCGACCAGCTTAAGGATTCCTTTTTTGGGGCGTGCGACCGGCGTGGAAAAATCGCCTGCCGTCCGCGAAACAATTTTTTTCGCGGGCGGTTGTTCAGCAACAACGGTATCGTTCATTAAACCATTATATTGTGTCGCCGAATGACCCATTGGGCAACCATTCTTTCGAGCGAACCTTGATTTTCTCTTTGCGCAAGAGATGCTGAAAATTTATAATCATCCCGGTCTGTCCGATGGTGTAATGGTAACACAGCGCCCTTTGGAGGCGTTATTCATGGTTCGAATCCATGTCGGACAGCCAATAATCAACGAGGCGGAAGCGGGCCAATCGGAAAGTCTGCCGAGGTGGCGAGTCAGATTTCGAGCGGCGTGCGGAAACGTCTGATTGCCCCGAAATAAGTGGCTGTTTCACAATCACGTGCATCGTAAAAATATCTGAAAATAACCTGTTGACACAAACGCCTTGCGTGTGATATAAAGTATTACAGTTCACCGAAGAAACACGCGTAACAAATGTTCCGACACCAATCCAGCCAGCAGCACCTATCTTGGCGATATACGACAGCAGCGGCGTTTATCGGCAAACTCCAGTGTTTTATTGATTGGCCAGTTGGAGCGTCTCCGGTGAGGCAAACGTGGCAGACATTGGCAACCGTTAACGATAACGGCTATAAGGACTGCCGATTCCTAGAACAAACGGGGCCGGTTCAATCGGCTTTCTGTAACACCACAATAAGGAATCGCCCGCAGGCCATTGATGAGAAAGGGAGAATTTTGGCCTGAGCGGGAAGCAGGCCCGAAAATCCTGAAAAAGCAGTGAACGCGCAGGACTTGGCTCATCGGATCGGATTTACCCTGATTGAATTGCTGGTGGTCATAGCCATCATTGCCATTCTGGCGGCGTTCCTGTTGCCTGTCCTCAGCGCCGCTCAGAACAGGGCCAAAGCAATCGGCTGCGCCGACAACAACAAGCAAATCGGATTGGCCATTTCAATGTACGTCACCGATAATAACGGCTTCTTCCCGCCATTGAATCAGTATAACTTTGCCACGCATACAACGAATTGGTGGTTCAGATACCTTAATAAAGGCAATTATATCACCAGCAACACGTTCTCCAATAATGTCTGGCGCTGTCCCGCGGTGCAGAATGCGGACATCCTTGCCAGCACGGTCGCTTATTACGATTCTCCGTGCGAGGGTTATGGTCCGTTTGAAGATACGATCACCCCGGCCAATTGCCTTATTCGTTATTATCTAAACGTCAGCAATGGTTACCAGGTGTTACGCACTTTTTTGACATCGTAAAAACGGCCAAATTGGGGTCGTAGGTTTTTTGGAACTTTTTCCACACTGACATCGTAATTTGTGGCCGAATAGCCACGCTCTGATCGTAAGGTTGTGATCCGGCTGGTTCATTTTCGGATTTTCAGGCGTTCCGGGATTTTTTCACCACACTGACATCGCAAGCGGCGGCTTCCGGCTGGATTCCCACACTGGCATCGTAAGGGCCGATTTTTGCCGTTGCAGCGGCTTTTGGCCGGACTGACATCGTAAGGTGACGACGCCAGCGGTGTTATCAAGTGCCGGTGATGTGGCGCATGGCATCATGGAAAGACAGGCCGAGGACCTGGACGTGGAAGTCAATGGCGTTGCCGGCCAGATTGCGTTGGGGCCAGCGCCAGTAACTGTCCTTGACGATGAGACCAGGATAGGCGGGCAAGCTAAAATTGCCCGCCTCCCGCTCCACGAGTTGGAGACCGCGCTTTTCGAGCAACGGAACCAGCGGGGCGAGCCGGGCGGCGCGGATTTGCTCACGCGACCACCGAGTGCGATTCGGGGAGGGGGTTGTCATAATCTTTTCGCCAGTGGGGTTGGATGAGGACGTGGTTGACCTGCTTGAGATCCACGAAGCGGGTCTGGTCGCGGACGGCCTCGATGAGTGAACCCAGGCAGAGGTTGCGGGTGCGGCGCAGGAGACCTTCGCCGGAGCGGACGATGAGCGCCAGCGCTTCCGGGGTGAAAGTGTTATGACCCAGGCCGGCGCGATCCAGTTGATCCAGGATAAATTGTTCAACGGTTTCGGGAGCCAGGCGTGAGAGCAGCGCCGAGTAAGTGACACGGGAGCGGATTTCCTCATTGATGGACAGCGAGAGTGATTGCAACAGCGGCGGCTGGCCGATGAGCGCCAGACAGTGCGAGCGCGGGAAGTCTTCGCAGAGCAGGCGGAGTTTGCGCAGAGAGTCCGGTGGCATGAGGTGGGCGTCGTCAATGATGGGCACGAGCATTTTGCCGGCGCGATGGACGCTGAAGGCCTGTTGCACCAGGAGGCGTTCGCAGTGATGGTCGCGACCTTCAAACTCGATCTGAAAGGCTTCACACAAAATACGGAGGGTATTGTGGTAAGTGTGCAGCGTGCGGTTGACGACCGGCGTGATCATGCGTTTGGGGTCGTGCTGGAGCAGCGCCTGTTTCAAAACGCTTTTGCCGGTGCCCGGTTCACCCAGCACCAGACACAAGCCGCCTTGCTGGGCGTGGACGCGGAGGATGTCGAAGATTTCCTGCTGGTGGGCCAGCAGCGTGACGGCTTCAGGGTCGAAAGGATTGCGTTGGAGGCCAAAGTGGGAGCGGATCATAGGATTTACGATTTGGGATTTACGATTGACGATTGAAGCGGGTTGGCGGGAACTTTGCTGTCTGGTGGTGCGGACGGCGATGGATTGGCGGCGGATGGTTTTCTGTCGTTGGCCACGGGGTCGAGCAGGCGGGCTTCGCCCATGCGTTCGCCCTTGTAAAAAACCACCACGCGGCTGGCGGGCGTGGAACGTTGGAAACGGATGTGGATGGTTCGATCCGGCAGGTGCCGTGGCGCTTCCCAACGCAGCGATTTGAACGAGAAGGTGTTGTCGGCGCGGACGTGGCGTTCCTCCTCGACAAAGAACAGTTCGTCGTTGGCCTCATTGGGCGGCAGGAAACGCAGCCACTTGCGGTCCAGCGCAAAACGATCCAGCGGCGACGTGCCCAGCACGGAGTGTTCCCGGGCATTGTAATCTTCCTCGACCCAGAGGGTGAACTGACGGTTGAGCGCCTCCAGCGAACTCAAGTCCAGGTCGCGCGCCAAAAACTGGTCGCGGACGGTGCGAAAAAATCTCTCGATTTTTCCCTTGGCCGCGCCGTCCCTGACGGGCGTGTGGTGCAGCAGGCAGCCGACGCGGGCGCAGATTTGGAGGATTTCCTTGGAGGTGTAAATGGAGCCGTTGTCCACATAGAGCGCGTGGGGCACGCCGCGTTTGTAAAAGGCGGCCCGGAAGGATTCAATGAGCGTGTCCACGGTTTCAGCCGGGAAGAACTGGCCGTGGCAGCAGACCCGCGAGGCGTCATCCAGAAAGGCGATGAGCCGCGTTTGCACCGGTGTGCCGTTGATCCGGACAAACGGGCCGTAGAGCGTGTCAGCCTGCCACATTTCATTGGCGTGGGCTTTGGCGAAGGCCAGGCGGATTTTGTTTGAGCACTCCTCGTCGGGCTTGAGCAGTTCGTATTGCTTGACGACGCGCCGGAAGGTGTTGGGCGCGATTTGCGTGCGGGTCAACAACCCGGCTTCGATGCAGAGCCGGTAGAGCAAAGCCAGCGTCGGGGTTTTGCCGTGGATTTTGGGCTGCACCTTTTGGATGGCTTCCAACACGTCCTCCAGGGCCACCTTGCGGACTTTGCCCTTGTCGGAACGCGGCTGGGTTTCCATGACGGTGACGCCGTGCTTTTTGTAGCGGGAATACCAGGTCTGGATGGTGCGCCAGGTGAACTGGCGGGGACAGCCTTCCTCATCGGTGAACGTCATCTGGCTGACGGCCCGGATGCGGGCCTGGATACAGCGTCCCTCGGCCATGTCAATGGCCCCGAGCACCCGCATTTTCAAGTAGGCAGTGGGATTGCGCATGAGTGTTTCTTTCGTTGATTTTCAGGCCGCCACATTTTTTCCGGCGGCGTTTTTTTGTTTCGGGGCGACGCTACCGGATGCCGGTCGCAGACAGGAATGGGATTGTCGTGTTGCCGCCGGCGCGAAACCGGCAACCGGGAAAACACCGCGGCCGTAATTTGGAAAAAAACCAGCGGGGCGGAGGCGGTCTAACCCAAAAACGGATGCTGAAAATGCAGTTGAAAATCGGCCAGGGGACAACCGCTGCCAGGGAAAACCGTTCGCAGATGTTCCAGGGTTTGCAGCAAGGGATCGGTCTGCGCACTGACCGGCGGCGATTGCTCCCGACAGAGCCGGGCGCGAAGACGGTCCAACTGCCGACGCAGCTTGCGCCGCAAGCGATAGAGCGTTTCCAGCGCGAAAGGCAGCCGCACTTTTTCAGCGGCGGCCTTGAGGGAAAGCCCCGCCAGCAGCTTCAAGAGCCATTGCCATACCAGTGAAGCGGTTAAAGTGTGACGCGGCAGAATGTCAGCCAGCATAATGGAAAAAGTCCGCCCGCAACCGCCGCGCCGCCCGCGATCCGAGCAAAACACCCGCTGGCCACGGAGCACTTGACCGTCGGCTTTGGCAAGATCGTTGCCGTGCAGAAGACTGTGCCGGTTCAGCGTTTCAATTTTTCCGCAGCGGGGGCAGCGCTGCGCTTTGAGCGAAAAAGCCGCGTGTTTAACTCATCGTTGTCGCGCACAAAATGAAAAGGCAGATGAAACATCCGCCCTTGCTGCCCGAACGCACCCGGAGCCGTCGAGCTTTTTTTGACGGCACTTCCAGACGGCGGGACTCGCTTCAGAAAGGTTTGAGAAAAAGAAGGACGGCGCTTGACGGCGCTTCGCCCGCATTGCCATCATAAACCCGCTCGAATTTATGATCACAATTCGGCCAAAACACGGCACTTTTTATGACGGCACTGCGGCACTTAACAACCAGGGCAGCCAAAACATAAACGTGGTCAGGCGCGTCAGCCAGATCTGGCTCGCCGGCGATGTCGGCGATCCCAAAACCATCGAAACCATCAATAAATTGCCCGCCAGCTATTATACGGACATCACGGTCATTCAACCAGGTTTCGCGTCCGGCTGGGTGACAGTTCCGTCCCAGAAACAGGCTGCCTGTCGCCATTCCGGCCGCGCTGTCTTTTCGTTCTGCGATGGGCACGTTGAAAGTTGGAAATGGGCGGATTTGGAAACGGATTTCAACGATGTCTTTGCGGAAAAGTCCTATTAAGCGCCGTTTTAGAATTCAAATTATGAAAATACTCCCTAAATTGTTCATTGCAGCCAGTATCCTCGCCACCGTCGGGTTGGCATCCGACCAGCCCTTTGGCGGTTGGAAACTCGTTTGGAGCGATGAATTCAATAATGATTCGATAGACACCAACCATTGGCAATTTGAGACCGGAAATCATAATGGCTGGGGAAACAGGGAATTGGAGTTTTATACGGACAGCCCCGGCAACGCCTATGTCAGCAACGGCGTGCTGCATATTGTGGCCCGGCAGGAAAGCACCAACGGTTTTGCCTATACTTCGGCCCGCATGAAAAGTGAAGGATTGTTCGCCCAAAAATATGGACGTTTTGAATTTCGAGCGAAGTTTCCGCAGGGCAAAGGTTATTGGCCAGCGCTGTGGCTTATGCCGCAAGATTCTCCTTACGGCGGGTGGCCGTCATGCGGCGAAATTGACATCGTCGAAAACAAAGGGGACTATCCGGCTGTCGTCCAGGGCACTATTCATTACGCCGGTCCCGACGGCGGGCACCGTCAAGAGACAGACCTTTATACGTTTCCGGTAGGCAATGGGGCGGGCGATTTTCACACGTATGATTTGGATTGGACCACCAATTCCATCAGTTGGTATGTGGACAATCAGCTTTATGAGACGCAGACCAATTGGTCCACGTCCGATGCCCCCTACCCGGCCCCATTTGACCAGCCTTTTTATATCATTATGAACCTCGCAATCGGAGGCCAATTCGACGGCAATCCCGATACCAATACAGTCTTTCCAGGAGAAATGCAGGTGGACTACGTGCGGGTATATGATAAGACTGATTGACAGGTTATTTGTATGTCAATATGGAACACCATCCGCGGCGCCGGTTTGTTGTTCCTGGTTTTCTGCGGCTGTCTCGATGCGGTGGGCCAGGACAGCCCAACCGATAAGTTGTTCACAGCGGACCAGGTCAGGCAATTGACCCAGGAACAAGCGGCGCTTCACTATGCCGTTCGTTTGCGCGGCGTGGTAACCTTTTGCGATCCGGACAACTTTTACCTCTTCGTGCAGGACAATACGGCCGGGATTTATTTCAGGCTTGATCCGGCCCTGGGCAATCCGCCTCTGGCTGCCGGCCAATTGATTGAAATCGAAGGCAAAACGGACCCGGGCGAATTCGCGCCTGTGGTCATGGCCGACAAGATAAACATTCTCGGGGCCGGCACCCTTCCCGAAGCCGACCCGGTTTCATTTCAACAAATCGCCAGCGGCCAGGAAGACAGCCAATTTGTGGAAAGTCATGGCATTGTTCGGGCGGCCCGATTTGACGACCAGAACGGATATTTCCTGGTGGACATCGCCACAGGCGGGGGACGCCTGACAGCGTATGCCAGGAAATTGCCGCTCGCGCAAAGCGGCGATTTAGTGGACAGCACCGTGGCCGTTCGCGGCGTGTGCGTGACCGAATTCAACCGCCAACGGCAACTATTCGATTTCAGGCTTTTGGTGCCGCGCCCGACGGACCTGGTTATTGAAACGGCTGCTCCGCGGAACCCATTTGACGCTCCCACCTTGCCGATCGAAGAGCTTTTGCAATTTACACCCCGAGGCCCATACGGTCATCGGGTCAAGGTGGAAGGCACAGTGATTTACCGGCAGGATGACAACGCAATGTATATCGAGGATGATCGGGAAGGTTTGTATGTGGAAACGCGGCAGGCCGGTGGTTTGCTTCCGGGCGACCGGGTGGAGGTTTTGGGATTTCCGGCCAAAGGCGAATACACACCGATGTTGCAGGACGCCATCTTCCGAAAAATCGGTTCCGGCCGGCAACCCGCGCCCGATGCGATTGGCACGGACGTGGCCCTGCAAGGCACTCACGACTGCCGGCTGGTGCGTATCGAAGCGAGAATCATTGACCGGGCGCCGAGCGAACAGTTTCTCGTTCTCCAGACAGACACCGGATTCATATTTCATGCCTATCTTGAGACAAAAGACGGGGGAACGGATTTCGCAAATTTGGAAAATGGCGACACGGTTGCAGTGACGGGGGTTTGTTTGATTGAAACGGGGACCTGGCAGCCGGGTCAAACCTGGCGCGCGAAATCGTTCCGTATGCTGATGCGCTCGAACGCGGATGTTGCGGTCCTTGAATCGCCGCCCCGGTGGAATTTGCAGAAACTGCTTTGGGCAGTGGGCATTCTTGGGGTCATTGTGCTGGCGGCCTTCGCGTGGGTCGCCATCCTGCGCCGACGGGTTCAAAAGCAGACCCGAATCATCCGCGAAAAACTCCGGATGGAAGCGGCGTTGAAAGGCCGTTATGAAAACCTGTTTGAAAATGCCAATGATATGGTTTTTACCTGTGATCCCACCGGCCGCTTCACGTCCGTCAACCAAACCGGGGAGCAATTGTTTCGACGGCGGCGGGACGAAATTGTCACGAAACGGCTGACGGAATTCATCCCGGAAGAACAGCGCGCTGCAGCGGAAAAATGGTTTGACCAAATTGTTCAAAACGCCGAATTGCCGCCGCAGGAATGGGATTTTATTGACGGCCAGGGACAACGTGTGCGGCTGGAGATCGGGGCGCGCGTGGTCCGGCAGGAGGGAATGACGGTGGAGGTGGAAGGCATCGCGCGCGACATCACCGAACGCAAACGGTTGGAGAAAGAAATTTTGGAAATCAGCAACCGCGAACAGCAACGCATCGGACATGATCTGCATGACGGTGTCTGCCAACAATTGGCGGGAATCGCTTATCGCGTGGACATCCTGGCCGATCAGCTCCAAAAGAAGGATTTTCCGGAAGTTTCCGAAGCGGAGCGCATTGGAGGTCTTATTAACGAAGCCATTACCCAGGCCCGAAGTGTCGCGCGGGGATTATTTCCCGTGCATCTGGAAGAAACCGGTTTTTTGATGGCTCTTGAAGATCTTGCGGCCCATGCCACGAATTTATTCAAAACAAAGTGCGATTTGTTTTGTGACGGGCCTGCCCCGACATTGGAAAACGCCGTCGCCGTCCATTTATACTATATCGCCCAAGAAGCGGTCTTAAATGCTGTAAAACACGGAAAAGCGGCGCATGTGATCATTTCCCTGATGCGGACCGACGGCCATTTCACGTTGACGATAGAAGATGATGGAACTGGCTTTAAGCAGACAAACGGCAGTTCCACAGGCATGGGGATTCGGATCATGCAATATCGAGCCAAAACCATCGGAGCCTCTTTGGACTTGAAAAGTTCCCCTGGCAATGGCACGCATTTAGCATGTATCTTTTATCAGTCAGCGCGGTCGCCGTCGGATAAGAAACAAAAAACTGAAAAATCCCCATTGTGAACAAAGCGCCGACAGAAAAAAGCCGAATCTTCCTCGTGGACGATCATGCCATGTTTCGCGACGGGCTTCGGCAATTGATTGATCGGGAACCCGATTTGACCGTTTGCGGGGACGCAGCGGATGCGGAAACCGCATTGGAGGGGATACGCCAATCGAAACCCGACTTGGTCGTGGTGGACATCACCCTGGGGGGCACGAGCGGCATTGACCTGATCAAAGCGATAAAAAATGAATCGGAAGATTTCCAGGTACTGGTTGTTTCCATGCATGATGAATCCCTGTATGCGGAGCGCGCCTTGCGGGCGGGGGCCATGGGTTACGTCATGAAACAAGAGCCGGCCAAAACCGTGAAAACAGCCATTCGCAAAGTTCTGGGCGGCGACATGCACCTGAGCGAAAAAATGGCCAGCTCCGTCATCACAAAATTCATGCGCGGATCCGAGGAAGTCCCTCTCAGCCCCCTCGAAAAGCTAAGTGACCGGGAACTCGAGGTCTTTCAACTGCTCGGCGTCGGAAAAGGCGTCCGGCAAATTGCCGAGGATATGAACGTGACGGTCCCCACGGTCAATTCATTCAGAAACCGCATCAAAGAAAAGCTGCAACTCAAAAGCTCGACTGAAGTGATGCTGCACGCCATTCATTGGTCCCGCGAGGGCCAAGGCAACCCTTAATCGCGCCCCCTGCGGGCGGACGGCACGTCCCCAAAAGGACGCAACGATCTGCCAAACACGCAATCGGACAATGATAATGAACGTTATGCCGAAGCAAGTTTGTCGGCGCGTCCAATTTTATGGCCGATAAAACCGTAGAACCCGACGTAGGCGTAGGCAATCAGTGGAACGATAAAGGCGAATTGAAGATTGTGGGTAATATCAGCAATTTTTCCCATCAGCGGCGGCAAAATTGCGCCGCCGACAACGGCCATGACCAACAGCGATGAAATCTGACTTTTTAGAACACCCATGCCGTCGAGCGCCAGCGAGAAAATGTTCGGCCAGCCAATGGACGTAAATAGTCCCACGCCGACGATGCACCACATGGCGACGTGTCCGCCAACCGCAATCGCCGCGATGAGCAGCGCGACGATGGTGGCGCAGAAAATAGTCAGGGTTCGCCCGGGCAACGCCTTGCCAAATTGGAAAACCAGCCAGCACAATGCCAGGAGCGGCAGATAATTTTTTACAATGGTCCAGCCGCCGGCAAAATCAAATTGATGGCGGTCGGAATTCCAACTGCGCAAAATCCAAAACAGCAGGAATCCAAGAATGGGAATGGCGACGAGAAACAATTGCTTGTTGATTTTTTTCATTTCGCTCAACTCGATTGCGCCCATGAAACGGCCGATCAACATCCCGCCCCAAAAAAGCGAAACGTATTTGCTCGCGTCGATGGCGCTCATGGAGGCGACGTTGGGCTGGCCGAGAAAACTGATGATGGCGCTGCCAATGGAAACCTCGCCACCGACATACATAAAAATCGCCAGCGCGCCGAGCACAACGTGTGGATATTTCAGCGCGCCGATGCCGGGTTCCACCTTGCCTTCGCCCACATGCGGCAAATGGATGACGAAAAACACCACTGCCAAAATCAAAAAGACGATGCAAAACATGAGATAGGGAATTTTAACGGACTCTGCGCCGTGCGCGCCGGTTTTGGCGAAGTACTGAAAAATCAGATAACCGCCAATCAGGGGGCCGGTGGTCGTGCCGAGCGAATTGAATGCCTGCGCCAGATTTAAGCGCGACGAGGCGGTTTGTTCCGGCCCCAGAATCGTGACGTAAGGGTTTGCGGCGATTTGCAGCATCGCGAATCCAAGGCCAACGACGAACAAGGCAACGAGAAATAACGGATAGGAAATGATCGTCGCTGCCGGGAAGAAGAGCGCGCTTCCCGCCGCCGAAATCAGCAAGCCAATGACGACGCCGTTTTTGTAACCGATTCGCGCAATGGGATCGCCGCTGGAAACGGAAATCAAATAATAAATCAGCGAACCGACAAAGTAAGCGCCGAAAAAGGCCAGTTGCACCAGCATGGCCTCGAAATAATCCAAAGTGAACGCTTCTTTAAATCGCGGAATCAATATGTCGTTGAAGACCGTCATGAACCCCCACATGAAGAACAGGACCGTCATGATCGCAAACGGTCCACGATACGTCTGGCCGCCAACGGTTGACGGAGTTGCAGAAACATTCGAATTACTTTTGGCGGTGGAAGCGGTTTGCATTGTGGATGATATGTTGGCTGATTCTATTTATCCTGTTTTGGTGTTAATTCCAAACAAATTCTTCAAAAAGCCGTCAGCGGCTCGGCACGGCTTGATCATTCGCTGCTGCAATACAAAGAACGGGCCGCCGCGTTGACGGGCGAATTGCGCGGCACTTGATTCGAAGTAATTTTTTGCGCATTGACCATTCAGTTCTGTCTCAGAATTTCAATCGCGCTGATCTTCGCATTTTGATCGGGACTATCAGGAGTTGCCGCAACGCGGATGGTGATGTTCCCGCTTTGATCGGGTTCGATATTCGGAAAGTCCTTTACGAGCGCTTTGTTCATTCCTCCCGCGGCGGCAAAGATGTCAAAATTGGTCAATACAGAATTTCCGTTGATATAGATGTTCTCGAGGCGATTGCCGGCGCCGTTGTCAAATATTTCCGCAAAGTGCAGTCTAACAAGATCCCGTTGATCTTTAGGCGCTGAGAACGTGTAGGAAAAATCGTTGCCGTAGCGTTCCGTTTGATAAACGGCGGCGGGCGCGGCGTTTGCCGCGCTCGTGTCAATTGGCGCGCCGGCATTGTTTTCACCGCCTTCCGTCATGTCCGGGTCGGGAACAAAATCGCCGATCGGCTCATCACTGCCGCAAACGATCCGGATCGGCAGTGACCAATGAATGGTCTGATTTTCCGGCGCCGGCGCCGGCAGGACGGGATATTGGAAATTGACAGGCATCGTCGCCGGCGGACGGTCCTCTGGAGCGCTGCCCCAGGGGACATTCGCCTGCGGACCCATGACAAAACGCAACGTCCCGCCCGACGTAACTTCGTCCCGGGTAATCCACGGTCGTGTCAGCGGCTTGCCATTCAACGTGACCGATTGAACGTAAATGTTGTCCGGACCGTTGTTTTCGGCGATCACAGTGAACGTCCGGCCATGAAACATGTCGTGGTCCAAATGGATGACCGCCTTGGTCACCACGGGGCTTCCGATGACGTAGATGCCACTGCCTGGACTGACGGGATAAAAGCCCAGCGCGCTAAAGACATACCATGCCGCCATCTCCCCGCAATCCACGTTCCCCGGCTCATCGGCAGGCGTGTCCCCGTACAATTGCCTCATTGCCTGCCGCACCCAATACTGGCTTTTGTAAGGCGCGCTTGCGTAGTCATAGAGATAGGCGATGTGACAGGATTGTTCGTTGCCGCCGACGTACTGGCCAATCCGGCCGGAGAGATCAGGAAGGGGCGTATCAATGGTCGAATTTGTCGTGAACAAGGTATCCAGTTTTTGGATAAAGGCGTCATCTCCGCCGTAAAGCGCTATCATCCCCGGCACGTCCTGCTGAACGGCAAAGGCATACTGCCAGGCATCCGCTTCCGTGTATTCATCGTTGACCATGCCGTTGGGGATGAACGGAAAGCGCCAACTGCCATCCGCTTTTCGTCCGCGGAAGAACTGCGTGGTGCGGTCGAAGAGATTGCGGTAATTTGCCGCCCGCTTGTAAAAATATGCCGCATCGTCCTCATGCCCGAGCGTTGAGGCCATTTTGGCCAGGCTCCAATCGTCAACGGAATATTCCAATGTTTTCGATGTAGCGGTCCCGCCCGGCGTGGATGGCACGTACCCGATCTTTTTGTAATAGTCCAAACCATCGCGGTCCTGCATGGCCGTGTCGCGCATTTGCTGGTAGGCGGCTTCGGCGTCAAAATCGCGGAACCCTTCCAGGTAAGCCTCGGTGATCATGTCCACCGAATGATAACCGATCATGCACCAGGTTTCGTTTCCCCAGAGCGGCCAGATTGGCGTCGTGTGTTCCCCAAGTTGTGAATACTCAACAAGCATGGAATGGAGCATGTCGTTAATCCGATCCGGGTGCAGAAGCGTCAGCAACGGCCATTCAGTCCGGTAGATGTCCCAAATGGAAAAGGTCGTATAATTTTGAAAACCGGGGTTCCGGTGATTTTGCCGGTCATAGCCACGGTAAGTCCCGTCCACGTCGTTGAATAAGACCGGCGCCAGCGCCGTCAGGTATAAATTCGCATAAAAAGTGTTTCGGATGCGCGGATCAAATGTCTTCACGTCAATTGCGCTGAACACTTTCTTCCACTGCCGGGCGGCGGCGGCGCGGACGCCGTCAAAATCCCATCCCGGAATTTCCGCCGCCAGATTTTTTCGCGCACCTTCGATTCCCGTGCCGGAGATGCCCACTTTGACAAGAATTTCTTCGTTGGCCGTGGTGCGATAGTTGAAAAATGCTTTGACGGATTTTCCCCGCGCATTATGGGTGTCCGCACCCAGGCGCTCGCCGTCCTGCTCAATGCCAAAGGATTCGAACGGCTTGGAAAATTGCATTACAAAATAAACCGCCCGGCGGCCACCCCAGCCGTTGGATATGCGGTAGCCGCTGATCGTATCTTGATTTTCAACCCGCACCATCGTGTCCGCCGGGTCGTTTCCAATGCCATGTGCCAAATCCAATATGATGTGCGATTGGTCGGAGGCGGGAAACGTGTATCTATGAAAACCGCAACGGAGGGTGGCGGTCATTTCGGCTGTCACGCCGGGCGTTTCCAAAAACACGCGATAGTAGCCGGGTGTCGCTGTTTCCCGGGCATGGGAAAATTTCGAAGCGTAACCGTCGCCCGGCGAGCCGGCGTCCAAATGAACGTCGCCGACCGTTGGCATCAACATTACGTCGCCAAGACACCCCGCGCCCGTTCCGCTCAAATGCGTATGGCTGAAACCCAGGATCACCGAGTCGGAATAATGATAGCCTGAACAACCATCCCACCCATCCGTGCGCGTATCGGGGCTGAGTTGGACCATGCCGAAGGGCACGGTCGCGCCAGGATACGTGTGCCCATGTGCGTCCGTTCCGACGAGCGGAAGCGAGACATTTGCAGACTGGGAGAGCGCGTCAATCGGGAAAGCCAAAAAAAGGCACCCGGCCAGGATTAAGAAATGGCGAAAGGTCATGGTGACGATGCCGATAGCATGGAGGCAAAGAGGACATTGTCAATGTGGCATGAAATGGCCACGTTGACGCCTTGGGGTTTCCTGCCGTGCCGTGTTGGGGCCTGGATACCCGCGTCTCCAGCCAAACGTTCATAAATCCGATTGTCAGTCATGGCCCTGATCCGCGCCTGCGGGAAACGACTGAAAGTTGTTCTCCATCGGGGTGCAATTCATTTCAGCTTTTTCACCAGCACCTTGGAATTTCTGCCGCTTTGTTCGTATTTTTCGCGGCGGCCGGGCGGCAAATCATCGGGCGAGCCTTCGGCAAAGCCGCCTTTCGACTGAAAATAAGTGAAGGCCTGCGTCGAGAGCGTAATGAGTTCACTCAGCCCCATTTCCCGCGCCTTGCTCTCCACATATTGTATCAGCTTTTTGCCGATGCCGCGGTTTTCGTGCATCGAACTGACGTAAAGGCACGCCAGTTCTCCTTTTTTCTGTTCGGGATAAACATGCAGAGCCACGCACGCGACCGGGTTCTTATCAATTTCAAAAATGAAATAGTCGCCGAGATTCTTTTCAATCATCGCGCGCGTGCGCCTGACCAGTTCCTCCGCCTCGACCGCTTTTTTCGTCAATAACTGAATGGCCCGGATGTCCTTCTTCATGGCGCGTCGGATTTGCTGGTAATCGTTGGCGTAAATCAGGGTGCCGATGCCTTCATTGGAAAACACCTCGGCCAGCAATCCCTCCTCCACCCTGCCGTTGATGAGGTGGACGCGCGGCACGCCGGCCTTGCAGGCGGCGACGGCGTGGAGCACCTTGGAAATTTGCCCCGGCGCAATGTCGTCTTTTTGCAGCGCCAGAACAGATTCCAGATCGGCGAGCGGCATTTGCCGGATAAGACGGTTTTGCACGAGAATGCCGTCTTGGGCGGTGATAAAAATCAATTTGGTGGCTTTCAACGCATCGGCAACCGCGAGCGCCACGGCATCGGAATTGACTCGATAAGTCTTTCCATCGCCATCGAAACCAAGCGGCGGAATGACCGGAATAATGCCTTGATTGAGCAGCGTCTGGAGCAATTCGATGTCCACGCGTTCAACTTTGCCGGTGAACAAATGGTCCACGCCCTGGATGATGCCCTGGGGATGGGCGATGATGACGTTCGTGCTGGCGGCGCGCAGGTCGTTCGCCGACAAGCCTTCGAGAATCTCATGCGTCAGCCGGTTTGCCGCCGTGAGGGCAAGTTGGAGCGTGGCAGCGTCGGTAACGCCGGAACCGTCGAGGTTGGACGGAGTGACTTTTTGTTCCTCGGCGAGGATTTGGATTTGCGCCGACGCGCCATGGACCAACACGACCCGGATGTTTAGCGAGCGCAACACCGCCACGTCCAGCAACAGCGTTGCGAAGTTTTCATCCGTAACGATAACGCCGTCCACCGCGAGGACGAAGGTCTTCTCGCGAAATTGTGGAATGTATTGCAGGATGCCCCGCAAGTCGGTGAATTTCATTTCAGCGCAAAATAAGTAGGCGATTTGGCGCAGGATTCAAATCAATTCTTCATCGCGCGCATAAAAATTATCGCGGGGGGCGCCGAAAGGACAAAACCGAAGGGCCATGACCGGACGCATGTCCTCATAATTGAGGACAACCCAACCGGATGCACTGCAATGCCTTTTGGCGTAATATTCCAAATCATGACCCGCTCATTTTTGACAGGCAGGGCGCTCAACGGATGGTTGTGCGGACTTGTGGCGGCTTGGGCACTCCAACTGACAGCGCAGGCCAACCAGGTCATTTACGATGATGCGCTGGAAAACGGCTGGCAAAATTGGAGCTGGGCTACGGTGAACTTCGCCAACACCAATCCGGTGTATTCGGGCACTTATTCAATCAGTGTGACTTGCACGAATTACCAGGCGCTTTATCTGCATAATGATCCGTTTGACTCGAGCATTTACACCAACCTGACCTTTTGGATCAATGGTGGCGGCGGCGGTCAGCCACTGGAGGTACAGGCAACCACGAACGAAGTGGCCCTGAACATGGCTTACCCCTTTACGCCGACCGCAGGGGCCTGGGAGCAGGTCACCATCCCTTTGAGCGCGCTGGGAGCGGCCAATCAACCCGACATGGACGGCTTTTGGATCCAGAGCAATTCCTCGGGACAAGCCGCGACCTTTTACGTGGACGATGTTTCGCTGGTCACCAACGCCGTCATTCCCGGCACCAATGCCACGGTGGCCATCACCGTCAATGCCCAGGCAAACCGCAACCCCATCAGTCCCTTGATTTACGGCGTGGCGTTTGCCTCGTCGAATGAGTTGGCGGATTTGAATTTCACCATGAACCGGTCGGGAGGGAACAACGAAACGCGATATAACTGGCAACTCAACGCCCATAATCTTGACGCGGATTATTATTTTGAAAGCTACCCCGACTCCAGCGCCGTTCCAGGCGCGACGGCGGACGCCTTTGTCGCCAACAGCAGGAATGGCGGCGCGCAGCCCATGATGACCATTCCGATGATCGGCTGGGCGCCCAGGCTGGGTCCCGGCCGCGAGCATACTCTACAGTTATTCGGTCTCCAAATATGGCCCGCAGACTTCAACCGATCCGTATTTGCCCGATGCCGGCAACGGCATCAGCGTCACCAACAATACCCCCATTACCTGGAACAATCCGAACGACGCCAATTTTCCGACCAACGTCGGCCTTTCAGCAGGGCTACGTCCAGCACCTGATCGGCAACTGGGGTTCGTCCACCAATGGCGGCGTGCGCTATTACCTCATGGATAACGAGCACAGCATCTGGTTTTCGACGCACCAGGATGTTCATCCGGTGGGGCCGACCATGCAGGAAATCTGGACCAAAATGCTCGCCTACGCCGAGCATGGTAAAATCCAACGATCCCAATGCGCTGGTGTTGCGGCCCGGAGGAATGGGGCTGGAACGGATATTTTTACAGCGGTTACGACCAGCAATGGTCCGGCCAGCACGAAGATTTCAATGCGGCGGATTATCCGGACCGGACGGCCAACGGCGGCTGGGATTATATGCCCTGGCTGCTGAACCAGTTCCATCAGTACGCCACGCACCAACAACCAGCGCTTGCTGGATTATTTCACCGTTCATTGTTATCCGCAGGAAGGCAACGTCAGCGGAAATGCGATTGACACCGCGACGGAGTTGTTGCGGAACCAATCCACGCGCGTGTTCTGGGACACCAATTACGTGGATCCCAGTTGGATCAATAGCAATCATCATGCTCATTCCCCGGATGAAGAATTGGGTCGGCGACCTATTATCCCGGCACGAAGATCGGCATCACCGAATACAACTGGGGCGCCGAGCCGTACATCAACGGCGCGACCGCCCAGGCCGATATTCTGGGCATCTTCGGACGGGAAGGTCTTGGACCTGGCGACCCGCTGGACCACGCCGGCCACGAACACGCCCACCTATCTGGCAATGAAGATGTATCGCAACTACGACGGCAATAAATCCACGTTCGGAGACACGAGCATTTTCACGGTCGTGCCCAACCCTGACAACCTGTCCGCTTTCGGCGCCGTGCGAACCAGTGACGGGGCAATGACTCTGATGGTCATCAACAAGGACCTCAGCGATTCGGCGCTGATCAGCGCAACCATCACCAATTTCAATGCCCTCGGGACCGTGCAACGCTGGCAACTAACCTCCGCCAATGTCATTAACCGTCTTGCGAATCTGGCGCTCACGAATGGGGTGCTCGACGATCTGGTTCCGGCCCAGAGCATCACGCTTTATGTTGTGCCCGGTGCAGGCACTTTCAATTTGCAAGTTGGCCCCGGAAATGCAACCGGGCAACTGATGTTGTGGCTCAACGGACTGGCGGGTCAAACGTATATGCTCCAATCCTCTCCCGACCTCATTCACTGGGCTGTCGTAAGCACGAACACACTTTCCAGCAATTCCGTTCCACTTGTGGTCACCGCGACCAACTCGGCAGATTTTTATCGCAGCCTGCTGGCCTCGCCGTGACAAAAGGCAGGTCGGCCAGTCCGATTGCCCGTCTCCCTTTACAGCGCCAGTTTCAAAACCTTTAAACACCGTTCATTTTGCCCGGGCGTGCCGACCGAGATGCGAATCCATTCCGGCAATTGATAGCCTCCCATCGGGCGGGTAATGACCCCTTGCCGTTGCATCGCGTCAAAAACTCTCTGCCCGTTGCCGACGCGCACCAGGACAAAGTTGGCGTGGGACGGAACAAATTCCAGGCCTGATTCCCGGAACGCCCGCCCGAAAAACTCCAGGCTGGCGAAATTGTTGGCGCGCGTTTTCCGGATGTGCTCGTGGTCATCCAGCGCGGCAAATGCGGCGGTTTGGGCCATGAGGTTCACATTGAACGGCTGCCGAATCTTTTCCAGCGCGGAAATAAATTCGGCATCACCCATGCCGTAGCCAATCCGCAAACCGGCCAGCCCGTAAATTTTGGAAAACGTGCGCATCAGCACCAGGTTCTTGCGCGCGCCAAGGCGGACGAGGGATACCAAATCCACCGGGTCGTTCAGGAATTCCATATACGCTTCATCCATCACCAGCAACACCTCGTCCGGCACGTCGTTAACGAAGCGGATCATCTCCTCTCGCGCCGCAACCGTGCCGGTCGGATTGTTCGGGTTGGCGACAAACACAATCTTTGTGCGCGCCGTGATGGCGCGCAACATCGCCGGCAAATCGTGCCCGTATTTTCTTGCGGGAACCGTGATGACTTTCGCGTCGAACATCCTCGCGGCGATCGGATAGATCGCGAAACAATATTGTGAAACCACCACGTCATCCCCGGGCGCCAGCAGGGCGTGGGCGACAAATTGGATGATTTCGTTCGAGCCGTTGCCCATAATCAAATTCGCCGGCTCCAACCCGAGGTTGGCGGCGAGTTTTTGCTTGAGGTAAAAAGCATTGCCGTCGGGATAAAGGTTGATCCCCGCCATCGCCTTTTGCAGGGCGGCGACCGCCAGTGGGGATGGGCCAAACGGATTCTCGTTCGAGGCGACTTTGATGACGGTATCAGCAGCCAGTCCAAGTTCGCGCGCGACTTCTTCAATGGGGCGGCCCGGCTGGTAAACGGGAAGATTTTTCAGAAAAGGATTTATATTCACAGGGAATCCACGATTTTTTTCACGTTCACATTTTTGGCGACGATATCGCGGATGACCGAAATTTTCTCGGCGTCGGCTGGACGGGTTTTGACGATGAGATTGTTGACCTTGGAGGCAACCTGGTAGCTGTCCGCCTGCGCCAGAAGCACAGGCAACGGCATGGCTTGAATGGCTTTCAGCACGGCGGCCCCGGGCCGCAGCCCGCCGGTCAACACGATGCCTGCCATCTTTTCATCACTATTCGGATTGGTCGTGGCGCCCGCGGCCAGCACCAGGTCCTCGCGGTCGCCAGGCGTGATGAGGAGGACGCCCCGTTTGAAAAATTGAATCGCATTTTGCGCGCTCATGGCGCCCACGACCACGTCGTCAACCGGCGACTGCCGGTGCAACGGATGATTGAGCAATTCGGCGCGGAGTTCCTCCTGGATCAATTCGACGGAAGGATTGCATAAAATCTGCTCGTGGGGCAAAACTCCGAGCAGGTCCAATCCCTTTCGCTTGAGGCCACGGCGGGCGAAATCGGAGACGTAATCCACCTTTTCGCCCAGCACCTTGTTCAAAATCACGCCGATGATCTCGACGTTTTCCTTTTCAAATAAAGCCTGGTTCAATGAAATTTCGTCAATCGGTTTGCCAATGCCGCCCTGCGAAACGATAATCACTTTGGCGCCGAGCAGTTTGGCAACCCGTGCGTTGGACAAGTCAAAAACCGAACCCACGCCCGCATGGCCGCTGCCTTCGCACAACACAAAATCCTTTTCCCAGGCCACCCGGTCAAAGGCCACCTGGATCTTTTTGACCAGCGCGTCGTTATTGGCCGTCTGAAGATATTTGCGGGTGAAATCCGGCTCGACGGCAATCGGGCTCATGTCCACCAGGGGACAGTTCATGCGATACACCGCGTCCATCAACACGGTGTCCTCATCAATCTTTTGCTCCTCGATTTCAATGAAGCGCTGGCCAACGGGTTTGATATAGCCGACGCGCGGAAAAAAACGCTGCAGGGCGGCGATTAACCCGAGTGACACGGTCGTTTTGCCGTCGTTTTGGCGCGTGGCCGCGATGAAGATTCGTGGGGTCGAGGCGTTCATCCAGGTGTGAAGGGAGAAATCTTTATTCCCCGGGCAGATGCGCGTCGGCCCCCGGATAGAGTTTTTGATAATCCGTGGATTGCACGCCGACCATCGCGGCGACGCCAAGGATGTCATGGGCGCTCGAACCCCGGGAAACATCGGCGGCGGGACGGTTCAGTCCAAGCAAAATTTGTCCGTAAGCATTGGCGTGGCAGGCCAACAGGACGAGTTTGCTGGCGATGTTGCCGGAATTGAGGTCCGGGAAAATGAGAACGTTGGCGCGTCCGGCCACGGGGCTGTCATGCAACTTGCGCGCGGCGATTTCCGGTATGAGGGCCGCGTCCACCTGCAATTCCCCGTCGAAGTCCGCATCCAGCGACAATTGTTCGGCTTTGTGTTTGGCCTGGGCGGTGGCGGCCTGGACCTTGCCAACGCTGGGATGCGACGCGCTGCCTTTGGTGGAAAACGACAACATGGCCACGCGCGGCTTGATGCCGAGCATGTGGCGGGCCAGGCGCGCGGTGGAGATGGCAATGTCGGCAAGTTGATCCACCGATGGGTCGGGAATAACACCGCAATCAGCCATGAACAAAACCCCCTGCTCGCCGATCCGGGTGTCTTCCACTTCCATGACCATGCAACTGGAAACGACGCGGATGTCCGGCGCAGGTTTGATGATTTGAAAGAGCGGACGCAACACGCCGCCCGTGATATGGGAGGCGCCGGAAACCAAACCGTCCGCCTGGTGCATCGCCAGCATCATGGCCCCATAATAATTCGGTTGAAGCATTGCCTCGCGCGCCTCCTGGGCCTTCACGCCCCTTTCGCGGCGCAACCGGTAAAAACGCATTCCAAAATTGTCCAAGTCTTCGCTGGTTGCGGGATTAATGACCCGGATGCCCTCCATCAAGAGGTTCAATTTGGCGGCCGCTTCCTTCACTTTGGCTGGGTCGCCGAGCAGAATGGGAACGCCGAGACGCAGCGCGAAGAACTGCCGCGCCGCCTGCAGGATGCGCGGCTCCTCGCCTTCCGGGAAAACGACGCGCTTGGGGTGCCTCTGCAATTTTTCGATGACTTGGCCGATGAAACGCATGGGAGGGAGTTTCGAGTTTCAGGTTCCAAGTTTCAAGTTTTGTTTCGAGGCAACCACGGACTTGCCCAGGGCCAGTGACAAAGTAGCGAGCGCAATTCCCAAGTCTCCACCACGGTTAATATGCCAGCGCCGCCACACTCCACGCAAGCGAGTACGATCGCGAACGGAATTGAGATGCGTCCACATTCATTGGCATTCGTTTTTTTGTTCCGGCGCATTGACTTGGATTGGTTCGGCAGCTACGCTTTTCAGTTCAATGTTGGAGACGATTGAGAAACTTTTAGTCTTGCAGGACCGCGACCGCAAAATTCATCGCGTTCAACAAGAGCTTTCCCATATTTCACCGGAACGCGATGGTCTTCGGGCCAGGGCGGCAACTACGCAGTCGCAGCTTGAATCTGCGAAAAATCGCGTGAAACAGACCGAATCCGAGCGCAAGCGGCTCGAATTGGACGTGGAAGCGAAGAAGACGCAGATCGAGAAATACGCCAACCAGCAGTTGCAAACGCGCAAGAACGACGAATATCGCGCGCTGGCCACGGAGATCGAGCATTGCAAGGCGGAAATCATGAAAATCGAGGACCGCGAAATCGAACTGATGGAGCAGGCCGAGTCCGCGCAAAAAGAAGTGATCCGGGCCACGACCGGCGCGAGCGAGGCAAAAAAACTCGTGGATGAGCAAGTTGGAAAGTTGGACCAGCGCGAGGAAAATCTAAAAAAGGAGCTGGCGGAATTGCAGCGTGGCCACGCGGAACTGGCCGCGGCGGTGGATGCGACCGCGCGCAATCGTTACGAACGGCTTTTGAAGAGCAAGGGTGACAATGTCGTGGTGGGCATCCAGCATGGCGTTTGCGGCGGCTGCCATATGACGTTGCCCGCCCAAATCCTGGTCACGTGCAAATCGCAGAAGGAAATTGTCGGCTGCATCAATTGCGGCAGGATTTTGTATTATACGCGCGACATGGAGTTGGCGGCGGCGGAATAGGAAGGAAAGGACCACAACTTGTCCGAAACCCCGCCGCTTTTGTGTTCGGGGTCGGGAATGAGTTTCTGGTTGTTTCCCGGTTTGCGACAAAATGTGGCTTCCGTGAAATTTCCAACCAAGAGAGTATTTAGCTTCAGGGAATTTTTTGATTGGCCTCCTGCTCATGAACCTCCCGTTTGGAGTTCCGCGTTTACGCGGTCCGGGGCGCCAGAAAGGATGCCTCAGGTTCACGGGCTTTTCCTTCGCCGCCGCGGCTTTAACTTGAAAAATTTTCAATTCGATTTTATCTTGGCATCGGTTTTGGAAGGGCGGAGGATCGCTTCCGGCGCAAGCCGGGAGAGGAAAGTCCGGACACCAAAGGGCGCGATGCCGCGTAACTCAATCATTCGTGATTGAGATACACGCGGGCGGAATGAAAGTTCCGACGGACAGTGCCACAGAAAACAGACAGCCACCGGCGCGAACCGGCGGTGATGGTGAAAAGGTGCGGTAAGAGCGCACCGCGCGAAGCGTAAGCGACGCGGCACGGAAAACCCCATCGGGTGCAAAGCCAAATAGGGAATCCCGGAGCGGCCCGCTCCTGTCCGCGAAAGCGGACGGATTCCGGGTATCGGCCGCGCAGACAAATGATTCTCTCCGTCGCAAGGCGAAGACAGAATCCGGCTTACAGCCCTTTCAAAACCAAATTTTTTTATTGAGTAATCAGGGATCCCCTTGCCGATGCGGTGGATGGGGGTCGGAACGACGACTTTTCCCAAGGCGGCGGCCGGGCTGAGATTTCCGTAATCATCCAAGGCCCGGATGGAGACGACGCCGGGGCGAAACGTTGAAAACGTGCAGCCGGTCTGAGTGCCGGGACATATCTCCGACGTCCAGACCTGATTGGTTCCGAGATACTGCAAGACCCATAATTTGGGAGAGTCCCCCGCCGCCGGCTGCCATTGAAATGTCAAATTGGTCGCCGTGTCTTTGATGACAGAAAGAACGGGCTGGTCCGGAACCGAAGTAGAAAGCCAGGGCATGGCAGGCACGAGCGCGGAATTCTTGTTTGCGGCGCGGACCAAATTGTTCAATTCGTTGTTCTCGATGAGATTTTTCAAATGGAAGTAAATTTCCCCGTTCACTCCCGGTGTTTCGCGCGCGATTTGCACCTGCCGGGCGATTTCATCGGCGGAGAATTCCTTGCCCACGTAGGCCGCGCTCAAGCCGGGCCAGAGGGCGCGGCCTTTGACGTTTTGTGCCTCCCACCAGTCGAGCAAAACCGGAAAACTCTGCTGCGGTGACGTAATCGCCCAACTGAGTTGCGGCGACAGATAGTCCACCCAGCCGCTCGCCAGCCACAATCGCGAATCGGCGGAAAGACTGGCATAGGCGTCCAGTCCCCGGATTTGAGGCGGATACCCCGGACGCCAGATGCCGAAGGGGCTGACGCCAAATTTTACCCACGGTTTTTCGGTTTTGATACCGAGATAGGCGCCGTAAATGAACCGGTTGATATTTGCCCGGCGCCAATCGGCGCGGCTCAAATGCATCGGCTCGCCATATTTCTTCCACGTCGCATAATCAGGAAAATCCATCGGGCGCCCCTCAGCGTCTGTTTGCGGATAGGGGTAAAAGTAGTCATCGAATTGCACCCCATCCACGTCGTAACGCTTGACGACATCCATGACGATGCTCAGCACATAGGCCCGCGCCGCCGGATCGCCGGGGTCCAGCCAGGTCAGGTCGCCGTATTGGCGGATGAATCCCGGATGAGTGCGGACGACGTCGTTCCAGGCCGGCGGCGATTTGGCGCTGGCCAAACGCACGCGAAATGGATTGAACCAGGCGTGCAATTCCAACCCGCGTTTGTGGGCTTCCTGAATCGCAAAGGCAAGCGGATCATAATACGGCGCCGGCGGCCGGCCTTGCACACCCGTGAGATATTCCGACCAGGGTTCAATCGCCGAGGCATAGACGGCGTCGGCCGAAGGCCGCACCTGGAAAATAATGGCGTTGAGATGCAACTGGACGGCGTGATCGAGCAAGGCAATCAACTGGGTCTTTTGTTCGTTGGCGCTCAAGCCCGGTTGGGACGGCCAATCGGCGTTGGAAGCGACTTCGGTTATCCAGGCGCCGCGAAACTCGCGCGGCACATCCGGCGGCTCGATGGCCGTGGGGCGATATACGTCCTTTGCCGCAAAGACGTTTGCAGCAAATAAAAAAGAAAGTGCGATAGCGGGTGCGGGCGATTTCATTTTATGGCGAGCAAATTTACACGCATTGCTGGACGAATCAAAGCCGGATGAGTGGCTCCGTTCCCCCTAGCCGGCACTTTTACTTGAACGATAAACGCAGTGGTTTTCCGGGGGCTTGACAGGCTTCGGCGGATGTGGTTTACTTGGCGCGTTGCAGCCGAAGTCCGGCTTCCTTCCTGAAGACGGACGCGGGAGACCCAAACTCCTCAAAATAGTGAGGACGGGGCGAACGAGGCCGGGTAACCGGTTTCAAGGCCACTTTCAAGGCCAAGCCCGACAGCTAATCTCGCAGGCATTTGGAAGGGCGAGCCTCTGGATCGCGAAGTCCGCGATCACCAAGTTCACCCAATATGAAAATTAATTGCGGTGTGTTATGCTGATGGCAATTCACCGCGGCGGATTATTATGTTGGACGCAATCTATATCGGATTAATATTTGGAATTTTCATGTCCCTCGCGCTTTATGTCGTGGGCCTTGAAAAGCTCTGATTCGTATTATGGAAAACCTCATTCTCGGAATCATCTCCGTGGCGCTCTGTGCTTATCTGATTTTTGCCATGGTGCGCCCGGAGAAATTTTAACATCCAAAAATTATGAACGCCCATCAATGGCTGGAATTGGCGGTTTACATCGCCGCGTTGGTGCTCGTCACCAAGCCGCTCGGCATTCATATCAATCGCGTCCTGAACCCAAATGGGCGCACCTGGCTGGACCCGGTGCTCCGCCCGATCGAACGATTGACTTATCGGGTTTTTCGCGTGGATCCGGCTGGGGAACAAACCTGGAAACAATACGCCTTCGCCCTGCTGATCTTCAGCTTCGTGAGTTGTCTTTTCACGTATGTAATTTTGCGCGTGCAACAGGTTCTGCCGCTGAACCCGCAAAAATTCCCCGCGTTGCCCCAGCATCTGGCCTTCAATACGGCCGTCAGTTTCCTGACCAACACCAACTGGCAGAGTTACGGCGGCGAATCCACCATGTCTTATTTCTCGCAGATGGTCGCGCTGGTGATTCACAATTTTATGTCCGCCGCCGCCGGTATCGCAGTCGCCGCGGCGCTGGTGCGCGGCCTCGCGCGGCATACCTCGCAGACCATCGGGAACTTCTGGGTGGACATGACCCGAATCCTGTATTATTTGCTGCTGCCCATCTGCATCGTATTCGCGGTTTTTCTCATTTCGCAGGGCATGATTCAAAACTTCAAGCCTTACACGACGGCAACCCTGATCGAGCCGCAAACCGTTTCCGTCCAGGCAACCGATGCGAACGGCAAGCCGGTGGTTGACGCCAAGGGCAATCCCGTGATGACGAACCAGGTGGTGACCACACAGTCCATCGTACAAGGCCCCATGGCGTCGCAGATCGCCATCAAGATGCTCGGCACCAACGGCGGCGGTTACACCAACGCCAATGCCGCGTATCCCTTTGAAAATCCCACGCCGCTCTCAAACTTTTTCCAGATGCTCGCGCTCCTGAGCATCGGCAGCGCGATGACCTATCACCTGGGTCGCGAAACCAAAAATCAAAAGCATGGCTGGGCAGTTTGGTTTGCAATGTTCACAATGTTTTTCGCCGGCGTCATGCTTTGCTGGTGGGCCGAGGCGCGCGGAAACCCCATTCACCAGCAGCTCGGGGTGGATCGGGCCGATGGCAATATGGAAGGCAAGGAAGTCCGCTTCGGCATTTTTGATTCCGCGCTCTTCGCCACCGTGACGACCGATGCCTCCTGCGGCGCGGTCAATTCCATGCACGATTCCTTCACCCCGCTCGGCGGATTGGTGCCGCTGTTCAACATCCAGACGGGCGAGGTGATTTTTGGCGGCGTGGGCGCGGGACTTTACGGCATGTTGATCTTTGTCATCATCGCTGTGTTCATCGCCGGGTTGATGGTGGGGCGCACGCCGGAATACCTCGGAAAAAAAATCGAGGCTTATGACGTGAAAATGGCGCTGCTGGCATTTGTGATCCTGGCATTCATCATTCTGGGCTTCACCGCCTGGGCGTGCGTGAGCAAATGGGGCCTGGCCGGCCTGAACAACAACGGCCCGCACGGCTTTAGCGAAATGCTTTATGCCTATACTTCCGGCGCCGGCAATAATGGCAGCGCCTTCGCGGGTCTTAACGCCAACACGCCCTGGTATGACACGACCCTCGGCTTTGACATGATTCTGGGACGGTTCGGAATGATTGTGCCGCTGCTGGCGTTGGCCGGCTCGCTGGCGAAGAAAAAGATTGTTCCCGCCAGCGCCGGAACATTTCCGGTGGACGACTTGACCTTCGTCGCGCTGCTGGTCGGCACCGTTATTTTGGTCGGGGCCCTTACCTTTCTGCCGGCGCTCGCCCTCGGCCCGATTGTCGAACATTTTCTGATGTTGAAAGGCACCCTCTTTTAATTTTATGGCCGCTAAATCCGTTTCCGTTTTCGACACCAAGATTCTCTGGCCCGCCATCGGCGACGCCTTCATAAAACTGAATCCGCGCCTGATGGTGAAGAACCCCGTCATGTTCGTGACGATGGTCGGCGCCGCCATCACTACGGTGGAAATTTTCCGTTCGCCCGGCCAGACGTTGTTTGTCGCACAAATTGCCATCTGGCTCTGGTTCACCGTGCTGTTTGCGAATTTTGCCGAGGCCGTTGCCGAAGGCCGGGGCAAGGCGCAGGCCAAGGCCCTTCGCGCCACCCGCACGCGCACGAACGCGAACAAGCAGGCCAATGGCAGAATTGAAGTGGTGGACGCCGATTCGCTTCGCAAGGGAGACGTCGTCATCGTCCGCGCCAATGAAATCATCCCCGCCGACGGCGAAATTATCCTCGGCGCGGCCACGGTGGATGAATCGGCCATCACCGGCGAATCGGCGCCGGTCATTCGCGAATGCGGCGGCGACCGCAGCGCCGTCACCGGCGGCACGCGGGTGCTCTCCGATGAAATCAGGGTCAAAATCACCGCGAATCCGGGCGAGGGGTTTTTGGACCGCATGATCTCGCTCGTGGAGGGCGCCAAACGCCAGAAAACGCCGAATGAAATCGCGCTCACAATCCTTCTCGCCGCGCTCACCGTCGTTTTTCTTCTGGCGGTCGTCACCTTGAAACCATACGGCATTTACGCCGGAACACATTTTTCAAATGCCGTCCTGATTTCACTGCTGGTCTGCCTGATCCCCACGACCATTGGCGGCTTGTTGAGCGCCATCGGCATCGCGGGCATGGACCGGTTGCTCCAAAAAAATGTGCTGGCGATGAGCGGGCGGGCGGTTGAGGCGGCGGGTGATGTGGACGTATTGCTGCTGGACAAGACGGGCACGATCACGCTCGGCAATCGCCAGGCGGTAGCCTTCATGCCGGCGCCCGGCGTCACCGAACAAGAGGTGGCCGACGCCGCGCAACTCGCGTCCCTGGCCGACGAAACGCCCGAAGGCCGCAGTATCGTGGTCCTCGCCAAACAATTTGGCATCCGTGCCCGCACCATTCACGAAATGCCCAACGCGCAATTTGTTCCCTTCACCGCGCAAACGCGCATGAGCGGCGTGGATTTTGAGGGAAAACAAATCCGCAAAGGCGCGGCCAACGCCATCCGCCAGTTCGTCGGCGGAGCACTGCCGCCGGAAATTGAACAACTCGTCGAAAACATTTCCCTGTCCGGCGGCACGCCGTTGGTCGTGGCCACGAGCGAGCGAGTGCTGGGCGTGGTGCATTTGAAAGATATCGTCAAGGGCGGCCTCTCCGACCGGTTCAAGCGCTTTCGCGCCATGGGCATCCGCACCGTGATGATTACCGGCGACAATAAGCTGACTGCCGCGGCCATCGCCCGCGAAGCCGGCGTGGATGACTTTCTCGCCGAAGCCAAACCGGAAGACAAACTCGCCCTGATTCGTCAGGAACAACAAGGGGGGCGGATGATTGCCATGATCGGCGACGGCACCAATGACGCGCCTGCGCTCGCCCAAGCGGACGTCGGCGTAGCCATGAATACCGGCACGCAGGCGGCCAAAGAGGCCGGCAACATGGTGGACCTGGACAGCAATCCGACCAAGTTGTTGGAAATCATTGAAATTGGAAAACAATTGCTCATCACCCGCGGCTCGTTGACCACCTTCAGCATCGCCAACGACGTCGCGAAATACTTCGCGATTATTCCCGCGATGCTGATGGCGACGTTCCCGGTCATCGCGCCGCTGAACGTCATGCGCCTCCACAGCCCCGACAGCGCGATCTTGAGCGCGGTGATATTCAACGCGCTCATCATCATCGCCTTGATTCCGCTGGCGCTGCGCGGCGTAAAATTCCGCCCCTTGGGCGCGGCGCAAATCCTGCGCCGCAACCTGCTGATTTACGGCGTTTGGGGCATCATCCTGCCGTTCATCGGCATCAAGCTCATTGACCTGATTGTTGCCGGAATGCATCTCGCTTAAATTTATGAAAACCATCCTTGCTGAATTCGGACGCTCGATTATTGCGACGATTGTTTTTGCCATCGTTGGATGCTGCATTTACCCGCTCATTGTCTTTGGACTGGGGCAACTGATGTTCCCGCGCCAGGCCAACGGCAGTTTGCTGGTGGGCAAGTCCGGTGTGGTTTACGGCTCGAAGCTAGTCTGCCAAAACTTTACCGGCGAAAAATATTTCCACCCACGGCCATCTGCGGCTGGCAACAACGGCTATGACCCCACCAGTTCCGGCGGCAGCAATCTCGGCCCAACGTCGTCCAACCTGGTCGCCAACATCACAGCGAATATCGCAGCCTACCGCTCGGATAATAACATGGCCGCAAACGCGCCGGTGCCCGCCGACGCGGTAACCGAATCCGCCAGCGGCCTGGACCCGGACATTAGCGTGGCCAACGCCGAATTGCAGATTCCGCGCGTGGCCAGGCAGCGCGGCATGACCGAAGACCAGGTGCGCAAAATTGTGGAGCAAAATACGGACGGTCGCAACCTGGGTATATTCAGCGTGCCCCGGGTGAACGTGATGACGTTGAACTTCGCGCTCGACCAGCTCGCACAAAAATAGTTTCTTGGCGGGCATGGATGCCCCCGCGCGACCCAAGCCGGAAGATTTCCTGCGGCTCATTGAGAAAAGCCGGCTGGGAAAACTCAAGATTTATCTCGGCCACGCGGCCGGCGTCGGCAAAACCTACGCCATGCTCGAAGAAGCCCATCGCCTCAAAAAAGCCGGCGTGGACGTCGTCATTGGCTGGATTGAAACGCATGGGCGGGCGGAAACCGAGGCCCTGCTGGAAGGGCTGGAAATCATCCCGCGCAAAATCGTTCCGCACGGCAACAGCACTGTGGAGGTGCTAGATATTGACGCGATTTTCAAACGATACCCCACGGTTTGCATCATTGACGAACTGCCTTACTCCAACGTGGACGGCTCGCCGTATCCAAAACGCTACCTGGAAGTCCACGACCTGCTGCTGGCGGGCATCAACATCATCACCGCGTTGAATATCCAGCATCTCGAAAGCCTGCACGATACCATCTTGCGGGCAACGGGAGTGGACGTGCGCGAGCGCGTGCCCGACCGGTTTGTGCTGGAGGCGGATCAAATCGTGAATGTGGATTTGACGGCGGAGGAATTGCGCGAACGGCTGCGGCAGGGAAAGATTTATGCCGGCGACCGCGCCATCGCCGCGCTGGAAAACTTTTTTTCGGAAGATAATCTCAACACCCTGCGCGAACTGGCCTTGCGCGAAACCGCCAGCGCCCTGGACCGCCGGCCCCGCCCCGGCGCGCTCCAAAACCCGGGCGTCAGCGAAAAAATCGCCGTCTTTGTCAGCACGAATCCTGAAACCACGGCCCGCTTGTTGCGCGCCGCGTCGCGCCTGGCGGGACGGTTGAATCGAGAATGGATCGCCGTCTATGTCCGGCGCGGTAAGGAGGACCCGATGCGCATTCCGGCTGATGTACAGCGGGAATTCCTGCAAAACGTCCAACTGGCCACGGAATTGGGCGGCAGTGTGACGGTTTTGGAGAGCGAGAATATCTGCGAAGCGTTGCTCAAATTTTGCCGGGAGCACGATGTTCACCTGGTCATCCTCGGCACCACCGAACGGAAGTGGTGGCAATTCAGCCGGCCCAACGTTCTGGAATTTTTCCTGCACCACGCGCCTGGAATTGATTTGCACATCGTTGACCCGAATAATTAAAAACTTCACATCAAAAGGCTGCATGGTTTACCAACGTGAAACGCGTGATCCCCGTTGTGGCCGGGGCTGAATGGACAAGCCTGTGAATAACTTTCTGTTGCCTTTCCGCGAATTTGAAGCGAGAAAAATGGTGCGCGACGAATGTACCTGGGTCCAAATACCGGCTTCGAGATCATTGTGCCGGGGCGTCAGGACGTGTTCGCACTGCGAACCATGATCCCGCTTGCGGGAGCGCCTATCGTCATTAGGACTTCGTCGCGCGTTTGTTATTTTCGGAACGTCGTCCGGAAGCCGGGAGTGGTCGCACCGCCGAATGAGCTTGCCGCCAAAGCGAATTCGGGCAAAGTATTTCCCCAATGGTGCGTAACGGATTGAATTGCAATTGGCGTTTTCTGCCACAGTGATTTGCGGTTGCTCGGCTGATGCCGCCTCGGAATCTTGTGTTCCATGCCTCAGATTGCTGTATCAAAAGGTCAAGTTAAAACGACCGGCAATCCGTTAAACCATTGTAAATAAAGGTCTGGAAGGGTGGCTGAGTGGTTAAAGGCACCTGACTCGAAATTGTAAAACCCCACTTTTGGCTATTTTTAGCTGCGGTATTCAATCGTTGATTCGCTCAATGTTCACAATGGTTTTATTCGTTATCAGCTTTTATTGCCTTTGGCCACTTTTGACTGTAAAAAGGGCATATAGTATAGAACGGCAGTATAGAACACTTTTGCCTGATGGATAATCAGGTGCGTTTAACCGTCCCGAACGCAAAGGCACTCGAAGCCATCTCATCATTGAGAGGGTTTAAGAATTCGCCAATAGCCACAATGGTTTTATTCTGATTGTCCTTTTCGCTCTAATTTGATCGCGCTTGGCAGCAAAAAGCGCCGGCAGTATAGAACAGTATAGAAACCCTTTTGGTAATTCGCTCAAACCCGAATTCCGCGACTCTGGCTTTGAATCACTGCCTGCGCTTCGGAAATGGAGCGCGCCATTTTGATCTCAAAGGATTCGACGACGATGCCCATGTCTTGGTGTGGATATTTTTCGTCCAGGTGTTCCCTCACCTGCGCTTTCACGTCGTCTTTCCAAAGATTCAAAACCTGTCGCTGGTCGCGCATGAACGTTTGCAGCACTTTCCGCACGTTGTGGCCACTGTTCAAAACGCTTCTCAGTTCGCCGGACTTCAACGGCAGGCATTCAACAACGGCAAATTCCAGACCTGCCGCCGTGCGACGATGGCAAATTGAAGTGATTTCCGACAAATTAACATCGTGCTGCCATTCCGCGCCGTCGTCGGTTTGAACGACGCGGCCAGGCGAAAGCAGCGCGGCTCTGAGCGCGTCGTTCCCAATTGCTGACAGATTGCTTTCAATGTCTCGGAGCACGTCGCAAACGCCCTTAAACTGGCTCATGTGTTCCGCAAAAACGGCCATCGCCTCGGCGTTGGCCTTTTCATGCAATTCGGTGGGTCTTTGATAATTCATAATTCACCTCATTCGGTTGCCAACAATTTCAACAGTTCTGTTCGCGGCACAAGCAATTTGCCGCGCAAGGCACGACAGGCTTTTAATTTGTTGCGCTGAATCAACCGATAAACGCTGAAATAATTTACGCCGAGCATATCGGCGGCTTCTTGGATGGAATACGCCAGCCGTTCGGGTGCTGGCGCGGCCTGTGGCATTTCAGTTTTTGGAATGGTCTCCATACGTCTCAATTGGTTGTGGTTTTTTCATGGGGAGCGAAATCAGCTTTTCAACCTGCTTGCGCCAATCAATTTCGGAAATAAAATCACCGGGGCGGACACCAAGCGCCGTCGCGATGTAATACAACTGGACCAGATCAATCCGCAAAGAGCCGTCTTCGATTTTGGAAACAGTGCTACGGGTCGCGTTATACCAGCCTGCGAACTGCAACTTGTCAGCGAACGTATCCTGCGTCCAACCGCGCCGGTTGCTGCGCCATCGGCTGACAAGTCGGCCTATGAAATTCCGCTGTTTCACTGCTTCAAATGTTTCATTTTCCCGCCAGTTCTTTGTCCAGTTTTCTGGACAAAATGGCGATTCGGCTCACTTTCGCATGCGACTTCATTTCCGTTGTCCCGAATCCGGGACAAAATCATTTAGCCTCGCCATTATTTCATTAAACGTCATCTGCGTTGTTCGTATTACGAACAAAGTTTTGTCGCCCATTTTCTTATACAATTTCGCGTCTTCGCGGCATTGTCTCATGCTGCCAGTCTTGATTTGTTTCATTCTGAAACAAAATTTTGCTCATGGTTTTACTGCATTTCCGTCTTCTGATTGTGCGGAAACCGCACAGGTTTTCAGAATTACGGGATAAAAACCAACGTCCAAGTAACGAGGCCGAAGCCAAGATTGGAAGTGGGGGTCATCAAGCTGGCAGCCAATCGGCGTCAACTCTCGCCAATAGGGGCCTCTCAGTTGAGGCGGCGCGCTAGCGCAAAACAGGCATTTGCCTGACCCATGATGGGATTAAGGGGCATCATCAAGCCGGCCTTCGCCAGACTCTAGCCAAGTGGGAGAATCCAGACTTTCGTCCTGTCTCAACTAAAACCAATAGCACAGCCGAAACAGAATGCAAGTAGGCTGCGTTGGGTTATCTTTCAGAATTTCTCCGAATTTGGCGGATGCGAAACTCCGGCTCGAAATCCCCGGCGCGCCTTCCTAACCAGCCCCGTCTATGTCGCGCCAGCGCCAGTCAACGGTGGAGCCGCCAAAAGAATACACGCGCGAAGCGCCATTTTAATTTTCGGACTACCTTGACGGGCGCGGGCGCGACATACAATGGGACGAGGCGAGCGCGCCGGAGTCGTTCTTCTCTATGCACACATAAGCGCATGAATATGATTATAAGTCGAGTTATAGGTGGTAGTAAAATGATTGTATTGCACTTTTGTTGTTGCACATATTGCATTGTATGCGATTATTACCGCAAGAAAGGTTGCATTTATGAATGAAAACGAGCAAATACGCAGTATTTTGATGCAGTTGCGGGAAAAAGCGGAATTGTCACAGGCTGAATTGGCGGAGCGTCTGAAATTCACTGCCAGCCGAGTTTCCCGGCTGGAATCGGGCGACACAGAACTTACCCTGGAGGATGCGGAGCAGTTGGCAATGGCCATCGGAACTGACGGCGCAAAAGCATTCGCTGAATACCTCAAAATGAAGTGGGAAATCTTGGAACGCCCCGGATTTAACCATGTGAACCTGACTGCGCTGAGGAAAGCAGAACAGACTTTGCAGCTTGTGGCAAAATTAGAGAGTGACCCTGAACTCAAAAATGCGTTCGTCCAGCAAATTCGGTCGTGCCGCCAAGCTCTTGAGCGGGCGGCAAATGCGTTGCTCTCGACTGATCATCCGATTGCCTTAATCGGTGCTCCCGGTGTCGGCAAGACGACGGTAATTTGCACGCTGGCTGAATTGCGGAATTTCGAACGGGACGAGAAGCTCGACAAACAAATGGCGCTACAAACCGGCGGCGGTCGGCAGACCTTATGCGAAGTGCATGTGAAAAATGGTGGAGAGTTCAACATTTCGATTGATCCCTGCTCTCCGGAAGAAATTCATCAATATGCTCTCGAATTCTGCGGCGATCTGCTCGACGAGTTAAATCCAGAAAAAACAAATTCCCGTGAAGGGCCGGGGCTGAGTGCCGAGGCCGACCGCGCCATCCGCAACATGACCGGACTTACCGTGAAACACCCCAAAGGCGCGGACGGGAAAAGCCTCAAGGACGAGGCCGGAAAAGTCATCAAAGACGACCTCGCGTTGGATTTGGCGAAAGCATTCCGCAAAAAAGAGGACCTCGTTATTCAAGTGCTCACTCGAATGGATTTGCCGCGTCGAAGCCGGACTTCCATATCACTGCCGAAAGAGTCGTCGCCTACTGGTTTGGAATGGGTATCGAAGCGGTTTTCGGAAATCAATTACGGCCGGCATCCTGAGTTTTCGCTGCCGCGCCGGATTGAAATTACCGTTCCAAAACGTGTGCTTGGCACTGAAGAATTTGACCTGCGCCTGATTGATACTCGCGGTGTTGATGAGTTAACAGCACCCCGGCGAGATTTGCAGACCTATCTGGATGATCCGCGTGCGGCAATCGTTTTGTGTTCCAGTTTTAAGGACGCACCGGAAGCATCTGTGCAGGCCGTGATTGAACGGGCCGTGCAAGGCGGATTAAAGGATGAACTTCTTCATCGCGGCGTGTTGTTGGTACTTCCCGGCGACGATGAGGAATGCGCCCTGCGTGATCAAGGAACCGGCGAACTTGTGGCTAACGCCCACGAGGGCCGAGAAATTAGACGGGAGCAATGCGGACAGACTTTACATGCTTTCGGCTTTCGCGATCTGGCCGTTCATTTTGCGGATGTGCGGCTGTCCGAAGACTGCGAACAACTAAAATTGGCTTTGGTCAAAAAAATAAAATCCATGCGCCGCCGACAGGAGCAGGAAATTGACTTTTTGGCGGGAACGATTGAACGGCTGATTTCAAACCGGAAGACGGAGGAGACACGGGCTGTTTTCAATGAGGCAACCAAAGCCCTTCGTAACTGGTTTGCCTCAGCCAAGGGATTGCCACTGGCTGATATTAAAGTTCAGAACGAACTGATTGGTGACATGGACAAGCTGCGTTGGGCGTCGAGCCTGCGGGCATCGGTCAACCGGCGCGGGAACTGGGACAATTTCCATTACTGGCACGGGTTGGGGTTTGGGACACGCCGCGAGTCAGTCGTGCGAGTATCGAAACATGTTGAACAATTAAAAGTGCTGATCGAATCGGTGCTGCGTGATCAGGATTTATCCCTGGCCCATGATTTTATCAGGCATTTCGGCAACGAGCTTGAAAAAGTCGTGGGCGATTACTACCAGTGGACTCAAGTTCTTGGCGAAGGCGTATTCAAGGGGCAATTAGGCGAGGATTCCGAATACTGGAGAAAATGCCAGGAGCGTTGGGGTATGGGCAAAGGCTATAAGCTTGATGTCAGCCAATGGACATCTGCCTGGTTTGATACCGATGACCAAAAGAGCGGAAGGAATACATCGAATTGGAATTGCAACGGCAATGGGGCGAACTGTTAAAAAAGCTAGATGGCTTGCTCTCGTCGGCTGACGGAGAGGCGGCAGGAGAAAGCCGTGTGTAGAAATGAACTCAACTCTTATCATTCTTGGTGCGGGCTGCTCCTTCGAGAGCGGTTTCCCTCTCGCCAACAATTCGTTTGCCCGCTTAACCGAGTTTCGAGATTCTCTCGGAACCGAAGCCGTTAAATTGCGTGGGCTTGTCACACAAACGCTTGATCTAGTCAAAACATTGAGCAAGCAAGGTGAGTCGGTAGAAACATTGGACACATTGGCGCGGTTGCTTCATGAAGGAAAGGCAGGTGGTAGCAGTATGGTAGAAAAAAACCGCCTCGTTTCGGCTGCAAAAATTTCCGTCGCCGCCCTTTTTCTCTCTCTTGAATGTCAGGCGATTCAGAAAGGATTGCATGGCTACCGCCAATTGCTTATTCGTGTCTTTGGGGATAATCCGAAGATTGGCTTTCCAAAAGCCACTGAGTTATCTCGCCATCGGATTCTTACATTCAATTACGACCGCCTATTTGAGTTGGCATTCCGGCAATACTTTACAGACTTTGACGGCACAGAAGCACTGTATTGCCCAACCGTCCTAAATTCCGGCCTCTTTCTGGTTGATCCTAAACAAATAGAAATTAACCAGAATAAATTTAGCTTCCTAAAGCTACATGGTTCGGTCGGACTTTACGGTTTTCCGACAGGAACAAACCCGTCGAATAAAAATAGCACTGTTGAACATAACCACAGCATCCCAGACCCAAAGGCCCCAACACCCATTACCGATGACGAATTTTTCCTTCCAAATGACCCTGGCTATGGCATCCACGCAGGAAAACCAAAACCTGTATTGATCACCTTCCCACATGAGAAAGATCACTTGACGCAATACCCTAGCAATCTACTCCCGTTCAAACATTACACCCCGAAGATTTGGAAGGCCGCACATTATTTTGCCAGCCAAGCCGAGGAAATTCATATCGTCGGATATTCTTGTCCCGCTGCTGATGCCAAATCACTTAAAGAATTATTTGCTGCTGCCAAAAAATGCCGTCGTTATTTGATTGAAAATCCTTTGCCCGGTGATGTGGTTCAACGCCTGCATTCGCTTTTGCCTGAAAACTTTTCAGGCGAGGTTGTTTGTAAAATTGTTTCATTTTAGCGGCGGTCGCAGCAATACCAATCAAAGCGATGCTTTTCGTTTAGGCACAAAGCTTCCGGCAAGACGGTTTTCCTCTGCAATTTGATCAGCGGTCACACGCCGACGGCAACAGCTTCAACATCCAGCTTGAAACCGTCTCGCTGGACAGACGCATCGCTCTCCGCGTTGCTTTAGAAAAAACTAAATAAACAACTTGGGCGGGCTTTACAGCCCGCCCTTAAAATCTCAGTCAAAGGATAGGCAATTTAATTTCAGTTGCCACCATTTCGACCAATATGCAATTAAGGCAATGACAGGCGAAAAAATTGACTACCAGGCCCGAAGTTTAGGTATTGCGAATTCGAGCAGTTCGTGGCGATATAGGGCGCACCGATGTTTGTCCAGTAAGCCAGGTTGGATGAGACTTGGAGTTGGTAAGTCAGAGCGGGCGTTAAGCCATTGCAATCCAATCGAAATGCCGGGGTAGCGGCTGGCGGTAAAGTCGAATACGAAAGCGTCGGCGGCGGGTCAATCTGAATAGTGGGCACGTTGGTGTAACCAAAACCTGCATCTATTATATTGATCGCCGTTACCACACCGCCACTCACTGTGGCAGTGGCTTGCGCCCCAGTGCCCCCGCCGCCGCTGATAGACACTGCCGGAACAGATACATAACCAGCACCGCCACTGGTGACGCTAGCCCCCACTACGAAACCGTATGCCAATTGAGCAGTAGCAGTGGCCGTAGCCGGAATGGGTAATAATGCCAATTGATATGACGCACCGAGCGCCCCATCAACAAATTGTGAATAAGTGTTTCCCGTCGCGACAAACGATGAACCAAGATTAACCCATGTTCCTGATTGTAAGATTTGTAGTTGGTAATTGTTGCCGACGATTAAATTCGTAAAGTCGAGCTGCATGGCAGCCGCCATATTAAGAAAAGTTGGCGTAATGAACGGGGGGCTGATTAAGATTGTGGGAGCAGATGTGTAGCCGAAGCCAGCATTGATGATGTTAATCGCCGTCACGTTACCATTGCTGACAGTCGCAGTCGCTTCCGCTCCGGTGCCACCACCGCCCACGATGGAAACAACGGGTGCGTTAGTGTAACCATAACCCGCATCCACGATGGAGGCTGAAACAACGAAACCATTATCCAAGATGGGAGTTACCCTAGCAGCATGAGGCAGGTCAGTGGTATTGATAAATACCGAAACCGTATCAGCACCATAGTTTGCGGTAATTATATCCGGTTTACCGTCCCCGGTCACATCCACTGCTATGACTGATTCTGGGTTGCCGCTCATTGCAGGAGTTAAGGCGAGCGTGAAGTTGCCGCTACCGTCGTTCGTAAAAACTGAAAGTAGGCTGCCATTTGGATTTACACTGATTATATCTGGTTTGCCGTCCCCGTTGACATCCGCTACAGCGACTGAATAAGCCCAAGTGGTTCCGTTTGGTGAGTTGGGCAAGTTGAGTGTAGCTGCAAACATAAAATTACATAAACCATTGTTGGTAAAAACCGTCAGCGTATTGTTGTCATAATTTGCAGCAACCAAATCCACCTTGCCGTCGCCGTTGACATCCGCCGCAGTTATTGACATCGCGCCATCGGTTCCTGTCGAATCGGCTGCCAACTCGAAGCCGCCAGTGCCGTTGTTCGTCAATACGGTAATATTTACGCCAGGCCAGCCGGGCAAACAGATTAAGTCCGGTTTACCATCGCCGTTGACGTCTGCAGTTATCACTGAATAAGGTTGGTTCCCAACAACCAGCGTGGATGAGGAAGTGAAGTTGGCATTGCCATCGCTCTGCAAGATAGTCAGGGTATTTGTATAAAGATTTGCGCAAACCAAAGCGATCTTGCCATCGCCGTTGACATCAACCGTTGTGAGCGAACCGGGATGGCTGCCAACAGAATATGTGCCCGATGTCGCATAGACGCCATTGCCATTATTCGTCAACACCGTCAGTGTGCTGTCATAAAAATTGGCACAAGCCAATTCCACTCTGCCATAAAGGTTGGTAAAACTCGCGACCGCATCTGGGTAGCTGCCAACAGAATACGTGCCAGATGTCGCAAAGTTACCATTGCCATCATTCGTTAAGACGGTTAGAGTGTTATCCCCAGAATTGGCACAAATTAAATCCGGTTTGCCGTCGCCGTTGACATCCGCCGTAATGACTGATTCTGGATAGCTGCCCACATTGTAGTTGACGGGAGCAGTGAAGGAGAGTTGCGCAGCCGCTTGGTGCAGCCCCGCGAGTAGTAAAACTGTGGAAATCCCAAAAAATATTTTCACTGCAAAAGAATTTTAAGCAATTTGAGTCGGTTGGCAAATTCCAAAACATGCCGCGTTTTTTGCATTCCCTGACCGTCCAAGAGGCACAAGCAGTGCTCGCTTTCAGCGTGGCAAGCCATTGCGCAACTTGTGCCACTTGTCGTTGCCCATTCGAGTCTGACCTTTGGTTGGCTGCGTTTGGGGTTGTTCATGCTATGTTTACGGATTCCCCTGGCGCGAGATTGTCCGGCGGAGCATTTTCTATTTTTGGTTGAAAGTGATGAGCTTGTATGGCAGCAATTCCTCCCTGCCTGGTGCGCCGGTCGGAAAACGGTGCCCGCCGTTGTAAACGATGGCCTCGACTTGGAAACCATGATGCACCCCGCCGCGCTTCAAGGTCGTGAACCGTGACGGCTCGACAAAATACCGCCGCTGCTCGCTGCGCGTGACGCCGGACGATACGCTTTAATTTTCTGTCCCGGACCTGCCGATATTCGTGCTGGTGAAGAAGCTTATATCGAAAAATTAAATTCATGTTTGCGGCCAGTGTTGGCGGATTTTTTCCAGCCACGGATTCAATCCCTGCCGCCGAATGGCAGTGTAGCGGTCGAGTGCCACAGCCATCTGCCGCAACTCCGGGCTGGCCCATTCAATGACTTCCAGCAAGGCGGCGTGTTGTGCATCCAAATCCGTCCAGTGAATGATGCGTTCGTGATGAAAAACACGGTTACGCAAATCGCGGATGCGCTTCCAACGAGCATCGAGTTTGCGCAGATCGCGTTCGGCGCGCGGGGCATAAGGAAAAGCATGGGCGGCTACCGCATGGCCAAGGCCCGTGCGGGCATGAACTTTGTTGAAGAACCCTGTCCAAAAGCCGAAATGCAATTCGGCCACCATGCGTCCGGGCGTGACGCTTTTGCCCGCATCGCGCAACTTTTGCCGCGCGTCGTTCAACTGTCCCTGTTGCCACGCTGGCAGACCGGGAATAACATCATACCAAGCCGGATTTTTGAGGCGCGCGGAGAAAAAATGGTGAAGGGAATTGCGTAGCGCGATTTCGGCCATTTGCAATGGCGAATAGAGGCTTTCGCACAAGGCCATGTTCCAAAGATAACGAGCCAGTGTTGTGACCGGCGGCACGCCGTCTCGCCGATAAGCGTCCAGGCGTTCCGCGTCCAGAATGGCTTCAATGCCTTGAAAAAAAGTGTGATTCATGCTTGCCGGCAAGGAAAAACAGATGTAATGTCTGAGCGTTGACCTCGGAAGTCCTTCCTCGGCCGCTTGCGGCTGATAGGAGCCGAGGTTTCTTTTTTGCCGCAATCAGAAATCATAACCCAGCCCTTTCAAGTTTACGCGGATGAATTTGCTGCGCAATTTGTCAGCGGCAGCCAAAAGCGTGGCTTCAAATCCGAGGGCAGAGCCATTTGGCGAGGAATTTTTGCTGGTGACGCGCGGCATTGAAAAATGATACCAAAATGTGGCGGGAGTGACAAGGCGCGCACGGCTGTTCACGGAAACTGCCATTTTCACGATGCCGTGAACACTGTCTATTTTGTGAACACACTCGCAAGCGAAATGCTTGGTTAACAACCTCAAAACCCTGATATTCTGCCTTCGCAAAACAATGACGAAAGCACTTGCCCTCGACTTGGAAAAACTCCAAACCCGCGCCTTTGACCGGGCGGAATGGGCAGAGGACGTTCTCCGGCGTTATCATGCGGCAGCGGCAAAACTGGACGCTTCAAGATTGCTGCCGCTCCGCGGCCTTTACGATTGGATGTTCGTCCCGCCGACGCTCTGGCCGTTCAACATTCAGGACGTGCTGGAGGATTGCCTGACGGCGCTGGAAAAGGGAAAACGCCTGAACTCCCGGCACCGGCTGATCATTGACCTGCTGCCGGAACCGCCGGATGAAACCATCTGCGCGGCGGTGGCCGACCACGAATTCCACATCCAGAAAGGCAGCTACGAAAATCTGGTCAAGACGCAGGCCAAATATGCCCAAAACGAACTCGCCATCAAAAACGACCCGGAACTTCGCCGGCAATGGGCGGGCATCAAAGCCGCGTTCGATGTCCACGCCTTCCAGGATCACAAGGGCGTGATTCGCCGGAGCATGAGCGTCGAGCGCAACTTGCGTCCGACATTTGCCGTGAATCTGCGGCGGCGGGATGAGGCGTTTCAAGCGGCGTTCGATGCGTTTTGCCTGCGCTGGAATCTTTACGGGATGCAGCACGACGAACCGCTGCTGCTCAAGCTCGCGGTCAATCTCACGCCTTACGGGACGATGATTCACATTCCCGCCTATTGGTCATTCGACCCCAAGCGCGACATCCGGTGGGATGCCATCGCCAAGCTCCATCGCGCCCGCGTTCCCGGACGCCAAGGCGCCGCGCTGGCCGAAGGCGTGGCCAAGCGAATAAGGGAAGCGGACGAAACTGCGGCAACTGGATCTGGAAGTGCAACGCCTCGGCTTGAAAGGCGAAAAGAAGCACGAATTTCTCTGCGCCGGTCTGGGCTGGGATGCACGCACCAGCCCCAAACGCCTCAGCCGGCTCCGGGCGGAATTCAAGAACCGATCCCGAATTAAAGACACTCCTTAGCCGCCTGATTGCTGGCGCCGCAAAATTTGCAGGTGTATTTGGCCTTTTCACCACCTTCATACAAGGCATGTTTGCCCCCGCCGGGGCCATTGGGATGACGTGAGCACGGGTTGTTCACCAAGCTGGCGATGCTGGAGGCTTTGGCCCCGCAATATTGGCAGAGTAGTTCATTGTTGCTCGCGTTCAAATTGATTGAACCAACGGTGCTGGAGCTTCATTCCCAAAAAAATCCAACACCTTTTTCGCAAGCTCGCATATTGCGCTTATGGCATCTTCGCGTTTGTCAAAGAATTGCTCACAACGATAAATCCACCAACCATTTTTTTCGGAGCAACCATTTGAAAAACATTCGGTCGCGTGCTTCAGTTGGGCGTCCGTCAAGTTGCCAATCCAAACATTAACGGCAAAGGTTTTGTCGCCGTCCAGCTTCTTATGGAGAGCAGTTTGGAAATGAAAATTAAGTCGCACCGCCCCGATATACTCATCGCACTCAAATGCCCAACGGGAATCTCGCTCGTAAAATACAAATTGGCGATTTTTCGAGACCGCTTTTTGCATGTGTTCAGTAAGCTCACGTCCCAAATTCTCGCGGTAGCAGTCCGTTAGTTCCTGTAGGCTTCGAATTTCTCGCAGGTTTGCTTCCACGTATTGTGTTGTCTCTGGTTTCATGGGTATTGTGGGGTTACATAATGTGTCTGGGGCGTTTTCGAGATGAACTATAAGTTCCCTGGCAAATACTTGCCACTTGGAAATCGGGCGTTCGAGAACTGCTTTCGCAAGTTCTCGTTTCAGCGCATTGCAGTAGTCTTTATAGGTAACCGACTTCCATTCAGTCGGTTTTTCATCTTGCTTACGAGGAGACAAGATGGCGAGGAATTTTTCTTTTTTTGGAAAATAACGCTCGGCATGTTTAGCGTAGAGAACCAAGTCATTGTATAACTGAGCCCTTATTTTGTTCTCGACTACAAGTGCCCAACTAGTCCCCGACATAACCAGGTCGGGAAACTTTCCTTCATCTGTTTGGTTCGGTTCGACGTGGGCATCGTCACAGGCAATATTGTCACAATCATTTTTCAAGCAGCCAAAAAAAGCGTTGAGGAAAAGTGGCCCAAGATCATGCCCCCCTTTTGGATCCATAAAGAACTGTAACAGCTTCGTTGTTGGGACCTCCAGATCACCGATTCTGTTTCCAATGATGGAAAAGAACGTTTTTTCAGGTTTCGGGAGTTTATGCTGTTCCACCTTTTGGAGGACGGATTTCATCCCCTCTGAAATTTCCGGCAGGTCTTGGCATTTATTCTGCATTTTCAAAGTGTTATTGGCTAAAGCTTTCTAACGTAATACCAGTTCGCTGCAACAATTCTTCAGTCGCCGTTACTTTCGCCTGTTTCATCATCGCCACCATCACCGTCCAGCGGCTTCGGCATCAGCTTGGCGCGTGATGGTGATTGAATTCAAGGCCGATGTGCGCGGCCAGCGTGGACAGCTTGTGATTTGGCAAATCCGGCCAGACGCGCCGGGCAAGCTGGCAGGTGCAAAGATAATGGAACGCCGGTTGCGCCAGTCCAAAATAGTCCAGCGTCTCGCGCAAATGCCCGATGTCAAATGCCGCCTTGTGCGCGATGACGAAATCGGCGCAGGCTCAACCGCTCCAGAAACTCCGGCGCAATGGCGGGAAATTCCGGCGCATCCAAAACATCCAAATGTGTCAGGCCGTGACATTCAATAAAACTATCCCAAAACCAGCCATGTCCTTTGGGTGGCCGTACCAGCCAATAAGGAGATTCAGTCAGGACGCCATCCACAAACACCGCCATGCCGGCGGCGCAGATGCTCACGCGGGAAGGGTTGGCCGTTTCAAAGTCAATGCTGACGAAGTTCATTGTTTTCGGGAGCGTTTGCGTTTTTTTCGAGCTGGATGAGCGATTGTTTGATCATCCGGCGGCAGACTCAATAATCTTTGCAACTTGGAAATCTCGGTTTTGATTTTTTCGTCAGGAATGAACAAATCCGTCTTCGTGCCCAAATAGATTCTCATGCTGCGAAACTTCATTTTGACCTGGTGAATCACAAAATCCGGGCACTGCTTTTCCAGCCATTCCAGAAATTCGTCCAGCACAAATCGCCACACATGAGGAACGTTTCCAAGGCTGAATCCATACCATCCTTTGCCGACCCGGTAAGCCCATTTTTGAAACAGCATTACGTCAGATTCATAACTGGCTCGCAGTTTGGGCCGGCCCTTTTTCAATTCTTTTTGGGCGACGGCCAGTGATTCTCCGTGTTTTTCCGCCAGTTCGTCAACGATGTTTGTTTTTTGGGTTTTCATGTTTTCGTCATGCCGCTGCAAAGCCAATGGGCCGGCGTTTTGCGTCATGCTTTTCGTTGTCGGCGAAAATTTCGGCCAGAGAATAGTCATTGGCCACCGGCAATTTACGGCCCAAGTGCCCGGCCAACCGGAGCGCATCCGCATAATTCAGCCGGTTGAAGATGCGATGGCACAATAGCCGACCCGGCCGCAGCAGTGCCGGATCAATGTCACTGGAAGTGCAATTGATGGTGCAGATGATGTGAAGACGGAGAAAATCGGCGAGCAGTCCGTCGGTAAGATTCAGGATGGCACCGACCAGTTCGCGATTGTCAGAACCGCGCGTCATCAAAGCCGCATCGGAATCTTCCATGACCACCACAAATTGCTGGTCCGCATACCGCCGACGCTCGTCAGCCCAGAATCGGATGAATTCGGCATTGGAAAGAATCTTCAAATTGGCGGTTTGTATGAAATAGAAACGGTGCGATTCCTTGAGCACGCCCATGAGGTGACGGATGTAAAAGGTTTTGCCGGTTCCGGGCGGGCCTTCAAAGAGGGCCAAGCCGCGATCTTTCCGGCGGAGTTTTTCCACAAAACCCTGATGCCAATCGTGGCTGCCCGCTCCGTAATGAATGTTGAGGGCTTCGGCGGTCAGAACAGTGTCCTGCGGCAATGACACTTTGTGGCATTTGATGTCCGACGACTCCACCTGAATTAGATAAAAATTGCCGCCCGCATCAGATTTTATCGGCGGTTGGCTGTAAGCCTTGGCGAATTTTTTCGCCAGCGCCTCAGCTTCGTCCGGGGTGATGGCAAAACCAATGATCCGGTCTTTATCCATATAAACGTAAGACCGGCGGCCAAGCTGAAACGTGAGGTCATCCCAATACTCGTTATTCGTTTTGGCAATTTGGGTTTGAATCCAGCGGATTGACCGGAACATGACATCGGCATTCTCTGAAGCCGCCTTGTCCAGATCAAACGAACCATATAGCCGGCAAACATGCAATCGTCCAGCACCAAAGGAAGACATGACGGGAACATGCGGCTTGCGATAAGACTCAACAAAGGCGTCCGAATCAGCGAGGTCACAGATGATGGTCGGCGAATCGGCGAATTTTCCAGGACCGCAAGGCATCGGCGCGGTTTTCGCCACGGCTTGAGGCGGTGTCGTCTTGGTGGTTTCGGGAGCATTCAACATAAGGTCATGCTTTCTGATTCCAAGCATGGCCCGGATTCCATTCGGCTTCAAAGGAACTGAATGTCCCCAAAGTGTGTCTTTGCTTCAACGGGCCGCGCGCGGAATGCTTGTGTCCATATTTGCCTTTCACCTGCCTCACGATTGCCGCAGGCGCGGCGACTGCGCCCATGATGTCAGTGTGTCCACAAATAATAACAGCTCAAGACAATGGTGGAGACGCAGGGCAAAAGGGCGTTCAACCTTGACGGCGCGAGCGAGCCATATAATCGAGGCGCAAGGCACGCTTCGGTTTCCCGCCGAAACTTAACTCCCATGAGAAAGCTACACCGCCAGATAAAAGCAACATCAATCCAAAAAATCTCCGTTACGGTAAATGCCCGTATAAAATCGCCAGCAGAACCAAAGGAAAATCGCCAGATATATTGCCGTAACAACGTATCCGAGTTTTTCGCAGTTGTCGGACTGCGTGACCAAACTCATTAGCAAATGCGCTCGTTCAATCCCGTCCATAATTGTGAAATATCCCACTGTAATTCCCAGGAATTTTACGAGGTGTCGTTTCAATTTCTTTGGCATATCCGTTTTGCTGTGGTTAAGGCCAGTGCGGTGGTTTGGTGACACTTCGCTCTGCTCTCGCCTGATCTCCCCAACCCTTTGTCCAGTTGCATGAACATTCCGGCTTTCGCGGCTTGTCGGCAGGCACAACACCAAGCAAAGGCATCCCCAAATCAAACTGAAATCTTTGATGCGGCATTGAGGAAGCCCCGGTAATCCATCCTTCCACATAGCCAGCTTGAATGGCGCCAACGGCTGTCGTCATGTAGCCGACTGTCATTTCCCTTGGTGGTTTGTCGCCCCAGTATTGCGTTCCATCAACACCGCGCTTGACTGCTTCTGCGGCAGCTTGGGCGCGTTGCTCGCGTTCCGCATCCGTCATCAATTCATAAGCAAGCGCCTTCTGGCTGATTCGCCCAAGACACCACGGACAAGGCTCGTTGGCAGTGTAACGGGCAATTTCACCCACTTGCTCCGTGAGTTTGCCATCTCTGGCTCGCATCAAGACGGCAACATCAAGGCACGGAAGCAAATAGTGGCTCGCAAAATCTCCAAGTGCGGCACGGCTGTGTTGGCTATCCGTGCAGCCGAGCACCAAATCGCATTTCAAAAGCTCGTCGAGGACATTTTCATCGAGAACATTCCCCCTGATTATTTTCACCTCGGCCTTTGGATTTATCTCTAAAACCAACCGGCGCAAAATTTCAACCTTTGGCGGTTTTGTTTTCAGATCGCGCCAAGTGCTGCCGTGCATCCGTTCAAGATTTGAAGGCGCGAAGAAATCAGGATCAACCAAAACAAACCGGCGCACCCCGGCACGCGCAAGAACGTGAACCGCCGGCGACCCGGTGCCGCTGCATCCAATCACGCCAACGACCGAATTTGGAAGCCGTGCCGTGCGTTCGCCGACCAGTTCCGTCAACCGTGCCGTGCGGCCATCAAAAAATGATTCTTCACATCTGGCGGTGCCGACGATTTCAGAAACCTCACGTTCAAGCTCTCCGCCAACGGTGAGCCATTCTATCACTGGCATTTGTTGGCCGTTGACCCAAGCTTCACCGCCAAACGTAAAACGGCCCTCGGCGGATTTAGCAATACGCAAACTCACATACGGACGGCCAGCACCATAAGCGGCAAACTCGCTGGAAAAATAATCATCCATATCATTGTCCAGCGAACTTGCGCAAGTGCTGCAATCTTCCGGGTGCGAATGAATGACTCCCATTCCGAGTTTGGTTTCAGCGAGAGCAAGTTGAGCGCGCAAAATATATCGCGCATCGAATTCAACGATCCCGCTTTCTTCCTTCAAATCGCCCGGACGTGGTTCCATCATGTCAACGAAACTGACGTGAATGCCCCACGATGTCAGCCTGTAGCCGAACCGGAAGAAGGTGCCCCATTCACGGTGGGGATACCGCTTAAACAGGAGCGTTTGAAGCTTCTCCCGGTCGGCTGCCGTAACCCGAAACAGGCCAATTTTTTTGCTGCTAAAAGTTTTCATTGGACTGCATCAGCCGTTTGCTCGGTGAATCCAGCAAAGAATTTCGTCGTAGTAGGTGTGCAATCCGTGTTTGTCCTTGTTCCAGGGAGGAGCGCCGCCGCCGTTATGCGGATGATAACTGACGAGTTGCCAGCGCCGCCCGTCCGCCACAACGAGGGCTTGTGGCGAACCGGCGACGCGGCCCAGCAGCGGTGAACCTTCCGGCAAATGAGCGCCGTCGAGCGGTTGGCCGGGATAACCTCCCGGCACTTTAACCAACACATCGGTCATTTGAAGATGCCGATAACCTGGGCGCGTTGGCATATCGCGGTAAATCACCGCCGGGAATGGTTGCTGGATGAAATCCACCCGGCAACCACCCTGCTTGAGCTTTTCCAACTCACGTTCAATGCGGCTCGGCTCGGCTAAACCACCGGCGACGTTGTTCCGAACCACGCGGAACTCGTCACAGTTCTCAATGCAGATTTCCTTGTCCAACGGCACAGGTTCGGGTTCGCCTTTCTTCGGCAATTTGAACACTTCCGTATTACGCGGGGTGTCGCTGACGAGCGCGGCGATTTGCAGCCCGGTCATGTGATGCTTCACGCCCTCGGCTTCCGTGAAACGTTTGTTGTTCACGATGATTTCCAATTTCGTGTGCTGGCGGCGCGTGTAAAATACCGGCCCCTTGTCGAACGGTGCCGCTTCCTCAAGGCCGATTGGCTCGTCATGCGGCGACTCGTAATCACGGAACAGAATCACGTCATCTTTGAAGCCAAACAGTTCACGGATGCTCTTGCCGGTTTGAAGCGGATTTATCGTCACCTCCGGCCGGTCATCCACAAACAACGCCAGTTTGGGCGGCGTGTTGCAATGCCCGCGTGGTTTTACGTCGCAGGCCGCCAGCCGATAGAAGACATTGCCTTTTCCAAGGTCAACGGTTTCCGCATCGGCCAGGACCGCGTCATCCGGCGAATCGTAATCTCGAACCAGCACGAAGTCGGGAGGAATCTCGGCTTGCGCTTTGATAACGGCAACCGCAACCAGTTGCCGTGGCATCGGGATTGGCTCATCGTCAACCAGTGCAGCCCATTTTGGCGCGGGGCTGCAATTTTGCGCGTGTTCTGCCAAATCTGTGGTTTGGCCCGTCGTTATTGATTCGTTTGACATATTTTTTAATTGGCGGCCAGGGTTTGATGGCCTACAAGATGCAACTCGTCTGTCGGTGCAGATTTAGAGCAAAAATTAAATTGAAAAATATTTCACTTTCTTTGATCCAAAGAAGCCTCGTGGTTCGAGGTGCATGGAGAGGCGTGATGAGAACACAAGCATAGAAAGGCCTTTCATGTGAAAACCGAGGTCGAAGAAGAAATAAAAACTGGATTGAAGGGGAATGAAGAGAAACAGCTTGAAGCCGTTTGTAAAGCTTATGAACGCTTTGCGGCTCCATTAGCGTCTTATATTCGCGAAAGTGTAGCACCCACGCTGGACAGTCACGAACTTACAACTGCGGTTGACAATGTTTTCGTTGATTTAGCAAAAAAGGCAAAAAAAGGAAATTTTACGTTTGATGGTTCTTTGACATCTCTCCTGTTTCGGATGGCCAAATACAAAGCTCTTGATCAATTAAGGGTAAAATGTAAGCAGGAACAAAATAATGTAACAGATCACTATTTGAGCGATGAACAAGGTGATAACGGCTCTGATATTTTGACGGAGGACGAAGTCGTTTCAATTGTTGCAGGAAAATTGAGCGACGCCCCACAAATCGCAACTGCATGGAAAGCTGCAACACAAGAATGGACCGCGGGCAAAGAGTCGGCTGCCAGAGAAATTGTGCGACAGTTCAAAATGTGGATCGGAACATCATTACCTCCGTTGCAACGGAAAGTTGCAGAATTAATTGCGGTTAGTTTCGGTGAATTCACAGATGAAGAAATTTGCGAAAAACTTGGAAAGGCCGGGCAATCGTCCGCCGCTTGGAAGTGTAAAAAGTGCTCGTAGGGAGATTATAGAAAAATTTGCATCATTAATTAACAAACTAGAAAGGACGGAAAAAACATGACTCCCAAGAACGCCACAGCTCAAGAAAAAGCCGTTGAGGCTTTGATAGCAGCGAGCTTGCGTGCGCCTGATAAGGAGACGGAAGTCACACAAGAAGAAATCAGTCGTTACGTTGATCAACACGTCACGTTGAGTTCGGAAGACAAAGCCGCCTTGGAAAAATCCAAACCAGGCGTCATGCAAGCCATCAAGAACATCTTGCTCGGAAATGAGCAAGAAGACCATGCTGTCGCCGCTCGGTCTGAAAAGGCCGAGCGTGCGAAGCATTCTGCGCCGTCATCTCGCAGGAAAGCCTCCAATGAATTTGTGGAGGCCGTGCTCATTGCACAGTTGACGCGCCTAATAGCTACTCCTCAATATCCACTCGGTCATTTTAGGCAGAATAAAATGATTTATTTTGCACATCGAAAAACAGAGGATGATGTAAGCGAATTTTTTCTAAAGCAACCAGCGGGTCCTTACACTCACGAGCTACATATCAAGGGCCGGAAAGAATTGCACAACAACAAGGATATGTAAAAAAGGCAGGCACCGGTTTTGTCACCGGAGACAACATTGAAAAGATTGACCAGTATGTTTCACGGTATCCTGTATGTGTTGCTCTTGAATGGGTTGTCAGTAAATTTCGCTATCGCAAAAACGATGATCTGGAGTTGCTCGCCACAGTTGATTTCGCGGCGCTTGAGCTTATTCAACTTGGTAAAACCGTAACGATGAAAGATGTAAAAAATGTGATTGCAACAAGTAAAAAGTGGGCAGCAAAACTGAATCGTGAGATTTTTTCCGATGAAAGAATTTCGCAAGCACTATCGGAACTGCGCAACTTATTTCCCCAAACATACACTTGACGTTTCGCAACTGCCACCATTTTTTGTAATTCTCCTTTGAAGGCTTTGTCCAGCGGCAATGGGAGCAGCGCTCAATCCGGGCGTAATCCGGCACTTTGATTTCATTCCGTTCATTGCTTTTTTGTCAATTGCTGCTCCGCCTCTTTCAGCAATTCAACGCATTCCCTGAAAGTTTTCTCAACGTCGTCCCAATACTGGTCATCAAGCGTTATAGTTTTGGTGTCGCCTGAATAATAGCGGATAAAACAACCCCTCTTGGTGTCATGCTGAATCTTGCCGTGAGCGAACGCATTGCGCCATTCCATGATGCTTTTAAGATGTTTCTGCGCTGCATTCTTTTTTGTGCCTTCAAGAAGATTGTCCTTGTGGATTATCTTTATCACCAAATCCTTCTTTGCCCTGAAGGTCAGGGCTGAAGACTGAAGAACCTCATGCTCAAACATGACCCGTCTTTCGTCGTGCGCGATAAATGGCCCCATGAAATAATTCAGCAACATGCTTTCCAATGTTTGTTCGATGGATGTGGTCGCGTAAAGAATTTTGCCGCCATTCCGCCGCGCGGTTTCCATCGCTGCGCCTGTCTTTTCATCATAGATAGTTCCAAGAGAAATCTGCCGCCGACCGCCCCCAACATCAACGGACTTGCTCAAATCAAACGCGCCCGGATTAAATGTGATCGAAACTGTCTGCGTGATGGGCAGGTTGATTTCTCGCATAATTCACAATTCACCTTTGAAGGCTTTGTCCAGTAGCGAGGCGAACAGGGCGTCGTGGCGGGCGCGGCTGTTCCACCCTGCTTCGCGCAATTTGCGGTCAATCACAATTCGGCTGTCAGCTTCGGTGGGCATGTGTTTGATGATTCCGCCGCGTGACATTAGCAGCAAGCGGGCATAGCCGACAAGCATTGGAATTTGAAATCATATCCTGAACCGGGGACGTTTCGAGACGGAGCGGATTTTGGCGGGGGGTCAGTTTGACTGAAATCTTTCATTGCACTATCATCAAACACAATTTCATTCACAAACCGAAGAACAGCACAATGGAGCAGCGCGTCAGCATAATTACTCTGGGCGTGTCAGACCTCGACCGCAGCCGGAAGTTTTACGAACGTCTCGGATGGCGGCCATCCATACTGGACACGAAAGACATTGTTTTTTTCCAAGCGGGCGGCATAGCCCTCGCCTTGTTCCCGCGAGCGAACCTTGTGAAAGATGCCCGGATTTCCGCCGATGGCCAAGGCTTCGGCGGAGTGTCACTCGCATATAACGCCCGGAGCCGTGAGGAAGTTGATTCTGTCCTCGCTGAAGCTAAAGCGGCTGGCGCAACTTTACCAAAGCCTGCTCAAAACGCATTTTGGGGCGGGTATTCAGGATATTTCTCCGATCCCGATGGTTTTCTGTGGGAGATTGCTTGGAACCCATCTTTTCCCATTGCCGAGGACGGCAGCATCCGTGTTTCTGGCTAGGCGGCTCCACTTCTACGTTTTTGATAGCCCTTCGAGGAAGGTTAATAATTTTTTGGTTTCCGCTTCACAATCGTGCCACCAATCGGTTGACCAAATTCGGTAAAGCGTCCAGCCCAAACCTTCGAGAATGAGTTGACGCAGCTTGTCACGGTCACGGGCCGTCGCAGCCCGATGATAAGTCGCCCCATCGCATTCCACGCCGAGTTGATACCGACCTGAATTCGCCGGATCAACGACACCCAAGTCAATCCGATACCCTGAGCAGCCGACTTGATGATGAACCTCATATCCCGCCTCTCGCAGCCGTTTGGCAACCATCCGCTCGAATTCGGAGTCCGGCTCGCCATTTTGGGATGCTGACGTTGCTGCTGCCAGCGCGCTGGGACCACGTTCAGCATAATCCAGAAAGTATTTGAGGTCGCGCACACCGCGAGCACGAGTGCGAGTCAGATCAATCTGGTCGGCGCGCAATCCGCTGAAAACGACCACTTCGTGCTTTGCCCGCGTGATCGCAACATTCAAGCGGCGTTCCCCACCATCACGGTTGAGCGGGCCGAAATTCATCGAAACGCGACCGGCTTCGTCAATCCCGTAACAAATAGAGAAAAAGATCACATCCCGTTCATCGCCCTGCACATTTTCCAAGTTCTTTACAAAAACGGGTTCGCCTTCGACCGGCGGTTCGTCTCCGAAATGAACTTCGATTTCAGGATATTTTCGCCTTTCTTCATCGAGCAGATTTTCGATGAGTTGCTGTTGTGCCAGGCTGAAGGTAACGACGCCGTATGAATGGCCACGACCATCTGAATTCCGAAGCCGTGCAACCAGTTCCGCCACGAGAGCCTCCGCCTCTGCTCTATTAGTCCGGGATTTCCCTTTGTCATAGCGCGCTTGCGGAAGATACTTAAACTTCACACCACCCAGCGTGGTCTCGGCCGACGGGAAGGTTAATAGTTCGTTTTCGTAATACTGACGGTTGCTGAAAGCAATCAACCCCTCGTGCCGGCTGCGGTAGTGCCATTGCAGTCGTTTGTGGCGCAAACCTTGAGTCATCAGTTCATCCAGAATGCTTTCCAAATCCTTGAATTCTTCTGGAGCGAGGCTTTCATCGTCATCTACAGCACTGTTAAAAAAGTTTGTTGGCGGCAACTGTTTGGGATCACCAACGACAATCAGTTGCTGTCCTCGCGCAATGGCTCCAATCGCGTCCCAAACCGGAATTTGCGAAGCCTCATCAAAAACAACCACGTCAAAAATAGCGTGTGACGGCTCCAAGTATTGCGCGACCGAGAGAGGACTCATCAATACGCAAGGTTTCAGCCTTGGAAGAAGATTGGGAATCCGACTCAACAACTGGCGGACTGGAATGTGCCGCATCTTCTTGCCAATTTCGTGGCGCAACAGGCCAATCTCCGCTTTCGGAATATCATTCTTAACTTGATCCCGTGGAATATGAGCCGCAAGCCGGGCACGAATAATTTCGCGCACAAGTTTGGCAATTTTAGCATCAACCTCGCAGAAGCGGCCAATGCGCTCGTTTTGCTCACGGCCAAAAAACTCCCGCAAGCTGGATTCGCTTTCGATGGTAGCAAAGAACAGGTCGCGGCGGAAACTGCGCTCAAACAATGCCGGAATATCAACGGCCTCACCGTTGGGAGCTTCCAGAAAGGAAATGACCGGCGCAAGGCCAAGCGTCACACCTTCATTTCGGACCTTTTGCCAAAAGCACCACTCCCGGATTTGATGCCATGAAGCCGGAATTCGCTGAAGTAAATTCTGAACCGCCGGAAAATAATCCGATGCCGTATCTAGTGGTTCTTGGCGAAGGCGCACTTCTGCGGCCAGCATATTCAAGGCGGATTGGAATTTTGTTTGCGCCTCTCGAAAATGCAGCAAGCGGTCGCCAATGGCCGTGCCTGTCGCATACGCCGACGGACCCTCACTAAACAGACCTGCAATCAACTGGCGCAATTGTTCCAACCACACGAGATCGTCTCCAGCACAAGCGAGCATTCGCGCATGGAGCGGTTCTCCCCAAGTGCGCGCCCTGACGAGGGCTTCGACTGATGGCTCACCTTGCGCCCATATAGCACCCAAACAACTCTGCGCTTCGCCAGCGGTCGCATTTAATTCATTGTCAATCGCTCGAAGTCGTGGGGCACATTGTTGAAACAGACTGAAAGCGGAAATAACGGCTGATAAATGGTCGGGGGCTTCATCCAATACACCGCGATGCAAAGCAGCGGATTCCGACAGTGGTTCGTATGCTGCGTCGAACTGAGTGATGGCGTCACGATAACGATTGAGACGGTTGCCAATTGCGGTTCCAATCTCATAGGCCGTTGGACCTTGTTTGAAGAGGCTGGCAATCAATTCGCGCAATCGGGACATCCACTCTTTGTCCTCGCCAACCAGCGTAGCCAGTCGTTCATGTAATGCCGCACCCCATGCCCGAACCTGAACAAGATGGTCGAGTTGGGGTTTGCCACGACTCCATACTGGTCCCAACAGCGTCTCTGCTTTGGAATTGGCTTTTGCCAGTTCACTGTTGATTACCCGAAGACGTAGTGCCGCTGTAATCACTTCTCCCATTTTAGTGGGATCAGGTCGGGTTTGATCAGGACGTGCGGTTCGGAGGTGACGGCGAATGTATGTCAACCGTAGCCATTTCGGGAGAAACCACGCCTTCTGAGCGGATTGCCATTTTTGATTGAGTATGTCCAGGTCAAGAGCGAGGAGCTTTGGCTCGTCATAACCTGCCAGCCGCGCCCGCAATTCAATGCGTTCACGAACCAGTGCTATCCATTGGTCAAATTCTACCACCCACTCCCGCCACTCGGCTATTGCGAATTGTTCTCCGACCGGGGCAGGTGCAAGCAGACTGTCCACCAAGGCCACAAGGTGAGCAATGTCCGTTCGTGTGGCGGCTTTACACGGAAAGCTAATCCAAGTATGTAAATCAGCCGCCGCTTCAGTCGCCTGCTGGGTTAAGACATCCATCTGGCGGCATTGCCTAAAGATTTCCTCGGCTTCTTCAGGCGACCAAGTTTCACAGACGACCAATTTCTTCCCCAGAACCTGTAACTTGTGAATCTCCGCCAGCTTGTCCCGCAACTCGCACCGTTCGCGAACAAGTGAAATCCATTTGTCCAAATTCGTGGATAATTGGTTCCAAGGTGTCGTGGCAAAAGCACCGCCAACCGGCTCAGGTGCGAGAAGGCTGTCCACCAACGCGGACAAATTAGTGATGTCGGCCTTCGACACAGCGGAAGAGGGACAGCGAAGCCATGTGCGAAGTTCGCCAGTTGCGTCAGCGGCTGATTTAGCGAGCGGGACAAGTTCACGTATTCGGCCAAGCACACGATCCGCCCAAGCTGGCGTCCACTCGTCGCAGCCGAGTAATGAAAGTAGGTGATCGGCCAACGGAATCAGAGGACGTGAACGTTGTTGCAATAATTTGGCCACTTCCCTGGCCCGTTCGAGCGTCTCTATCGGTGTATTCAGGATGGACGGCCACGAATCCAGATGCACCATTGGTTCCTTTTGCCGGGGCAAAAGATAATCAAGGCAGCGATAAGCACTAAGCCCGCAATCATGGAGGCGATGCAATGCGCGGGCATAGCCGTTTAGCGTATCGCGCAAGCGCTCTAATTCTGCCGCGCGATGTTCCCAATCGGTTGCGCCATCGTCATTGATGAATCTCAGGCTTCGGTCAAATTGAGCCACCACGTCGGCTTTGCCGGTTTTGTTTGAATGCAATTCAAGGCAAAAGGGTTCCAATCCTTCCTCCCGCAAGCGCCGGAAAACAACATCCAGCGCGGCCCGTTTTTCTGCCACAAACAGGACACGTTTTCCGTGGGCGAGGCAGTGGGCAATGATATTGGCAATTGTCTGGGATTTGCCTGTTCCCGGTGGCCCTTCCAGCACAAAGTCGTGACCAGCCGCAGCGGCCATGACGGCGGCAAGTTGGGACGAATCCACGCTACGCGGACAGAAAATGTCGCGCGGATGAAATTCGTAGTCGAGTTGTTCGGGTCGAATATCTTCAGGCGGGTTCGGATATGGCGTTCCAGCCTCATTCACCAGATGATTTACCACACGATTCCGAGTCAGATTGTCGAGTCGGTCAGCAAGGTCTTTCCACAACAGAAACTTGGTGAACGAAAATTGGCCAAGCCAAACCTCGGATTTTACCTCCCAGCCCGGCAAATCACGAACCGCGTCGCGAAAAATCCTGAACACTAGATTGACATCCACGCCGCTCTGATCTTCTGGCAACGGGTCAACGCCGGGAATCTCCTTCTGGAAATGTTGCCGCAGCATTTCCATCAGTGTGACATTGAGCCGCGTTTCTTCATCCAAACGCCGCAGGGCAAATCCCTCGATTACGGATTTGCGTTTCAACTCGACCGGAACCAGCAAAAGCGGCGCTCGAAAAATCCGGTCGCTAAATTCGGTTTCACGCCATTCGAGGAAGCCCACGGCCGCAAATAAGGTGTTGGTGCCGTTTTCTTCGATTGCATTGCGTGCGGAACGGAATAGTTCAGTGAGACGGCGGGCGTGTTCGGAATCGTCAAGATTTGTGTGCAGCCGGCCATGTTTGAGTTCGTCGGCCAGATGCTCCGCCAAGGCATCGGCACGCTGCTGCTGGGTATAAACTGCCTCATTCCGTGGATCGTCCTCGCTCATCACTTTGGGCCGGGGCCGCAGTGAAAGTTCACGTTCTGCCGCAAGTTCATCTTCAATCCGGTCAGGCGAAGTGGATACGATGCGAATTGTGGATTTTGTCTCTCGAAAATTCAGCAAGCGGTTGCGGAGACTCAAATCAAGCAAACGACTTTTCCATTGGTCAATTCGCGTAGTGGGTTTCGCCGTCAGCTTCGGCGCTATTTCCAATGGGGCGGCAAACTCACGTTCGCCGATGCCAAGTGCAGGCGCGGGCTGGCCGGTTAAGCCGCCGGTGTTGGCCGGTTCACCCGCCTGATTGGGAATGGGCAGCGGACGAATTCGGGCCATGCGCGCTCGGCGAACGTCCAACGCAAGACGGAAGGGCTTATCGCCTCGAAGGTGTGGTTGAGCCATGAGTTCCGCGTCCTTAAGCGTGCCCGGTGTTTCGCTCGCAACAACGGTGCATTCAAACGCGGTAATCAATTCGTCCGCAGCCAGTTTGCGAATGTGCTGGAGATCATCACTGGATGGCTCTGCCAATGTCCGTTCTTCCAGCCAACATCCGGCATAAGCATGGCTTTCGTGCATCAAAACCAATGGATGCAAACCCACTTGCTCGCAACAGGCAGCAAAAAGCAGCGACAAATCAAGGCAGTTGCCGAAGCGTTGCGACAGGATGTCGGCGGGTGTTCTGATTTTCTGGCCAGAGTCTTCAAAACTCGCCGGAGCCACTATGTAACGAATGCCAAGTTCACCCACCGCTTTGTAAATGGCCGCAACTTGCTTCCAGGCGCGCTCATGGCTTTTCTCCTGATAACCGTTCAAAGCCGAACGACCAGTGCTTTCCCGGAGCAATTCCGCCGCGCGATTCAGGACGGTCATAACCGCCGCATCGTTTGGCAAAACGAACGCCGCCAGAATTTCAGGCAGCGAAACTAACCCGCACCATTCATTGCGAGCCAGCAAGGAAATTGGTTCAGTTTGGGAGCAGATGACGGAATCGCCCTCGACAACTTCGACTTTCAGCCAGCCTGACAACTTCTCGTTTAGCTTGGAGAGAAAATCAGGACTGAGCTTCAAATCCAACGGAGCGACGCGAAATTCACCCCAGCGTCAATGCCTTGCAGGCGCAATTCCACTGGTTCGGCAAAAGCCGGCTCAGTGCTGACACGAATTACAAGATTTTTGCGCGGCGTGCTGTCATTGCAGAAACGCAACTCCTTGACCACCGGGATGGCATTTTGCTGGAAGGCATAATTTATCGCCCGGTCATAAACCAACGAAATCTTCAAATTGTCAGGCGCGGTTTCCATTCATTTTCGCAATGTTCTAATCGCCCATTTGTTATTTTGTTAAGTGAACATCAAACGCCCAATGTGTGCGCACCAAAACGCCTGTCACATGCTGGCTCATGGCGCAAGTTTTGCTCCCACGGCTTTCAACCACATATTTCGCTGTTCGGGTCAGACTGCGCTAAACGCGCGACTGTCATTTCATCCACACATTCTTGTTGAGCCGCCGTTTTGCCCTACTTGCCTTTTCCTTTAGTGTCTTCGGTCACTGTGCTCCAAGCCGGAGCATTGGCGTCGGCGATATGCAGCGTTTCTGCGAGCAGCAAGGGGACATCATCAAAGTCGGCGATGGTATTGGGAAAAGTTGGAGCGATGGTTTTGATCACGTCCGAGTGCAAATAATTTTCCAATTCCCGCTTGGTAGTGCAGTAAGCCGTGCAATTGTCCCGCGCATTCCAAGCCGTGATATGCTGATGGTATTTGGGCCGGGTAGGTGGTGCTTTATCACGGTCGGTTATGTAAAATTCCGGGCCGCTCAAGCCCGGCAAGTCGAACTGACCATAATTCCATACTGCTACCACCCAACGGAATGAAAACCAATTGGCGTGATGCTTCGGCCAAATTCAAATCTGGCACGGCCGGGTCAGCGGCGTTGATGATTTTCGAGATACGTCTTAAAAATTCAATATCCCATTTGCCTTCCACTCCTAGAAATACTTTCACATCGTGGTCGGGCAATACGCCCAAAGTTGATTTGATAGCTTCCAATGTGGCGTCTTCACTGCCCAATGGAATTTGGGGAAGCCCTGCATCAAGCGCAACCAATCGAAGAAAATTACGATCCACTTTCCGCGCGAGTGTCGGGGTGTGAGTGGTCAGAATCACTTGTGCTAAACCTTGTTCAGTGAGTTCTTGAAATGCTTCTAACAACATCAATTGGTGATTTGGATGCTGGCTGGTTTCCGGTTCTTCTATCGCGTAAATTGTTCCTGTGTGGCGTGCGTGAGCTGCATCCTCGGCTTTAGCGCGGAAAAAATTTAACAGAACCAATCTGCGCGTGCCGCTGCCGCGCTTGTTAATTGAAATCCCGTCGTCGCCGGAAAGAGTTACTGAAAAAAGAGAGTCCCAATTCTTATTTTTCACTTGCGGATTTAGCGTGTTTGCTAATGCCGGACTCATTTCCTGAATCTTTTCCACCGTCTTTTTTGCGAGCCTTTCCAGTTCGGTTTTGACCTTATCCACTAGGCCGTTTAGCTCTGCTTCATAGCTTTTGACAGTTTCCTTGATGGCCGCCTTCATCGGGTCTTGTGCTTCTTCATCTTGGTCTGTGCTTGCCCGGTCAGATTTGAAAAGAGCATAAACGGGAAGATGCAATTTAATCTGATCCCATGCAGTTTTTCCGGATTCAGCAGAGAGATCAATTTCTGATTTCGCTAAAGCAAGGGCAGCGGCTTGTGTCCAGATGGCTTGGCGTAAATCGGTCTTTATTGTTTGATTAACTCCGGCGAAATTTACTCCGCGTTCGGTGGCGCGGGACTTCAAATCTTTAATCTTCAGGCCCATCAAGTCCGCGCAACCTTCGGCACTTGGATGATTGGCGTGAGCGAATATGCGTGCTTGTTTTCCCTTCGCGGCATTGCAATTAAAGACACGACAAACTTCAAGTTGTCCATCCTGCCTTACTAAATACTCTTTTTGCAAGGTCGTGGGATGCTGGTCATCAAGAACGATTTGACCGGGCAGTTCGGAGAAAACACAGGAGATTCTGACATCATCGAAGCATTCCCATGAACACAGGCATCCTCCTTTTCAATTTCCGCATCATTGAAAAAAATATTGAGTGCATCCAAGATTGAAGATTTGCCGGCATCATTGCGGCCAACCAACACAGTCAAGTCATCAAAAGTAACGGATGACTTCATTTTTATATCCACGAAAGTTCTGAAGTTTAATTTCTTTAAGTTTCATTTTGAACTTCCTTCTCCAACATCTTCATTTCCAGCCCTTCAATTTCCTGAATTGTTTTGCCAGCAATACCTTGAAGGTCGCCATACATGCCGACCGTTGATTGCATGACGCGCTCAATTTGTTCCTCGCGCTTTGCCCATTGTTTCAACATGGCCTTTTTCTCCTTGTCGAGGTCTTCCTTCATTGAGCCAAACGCCTCGACGATGGCCTGAACCCGCTGACGAAATCGCGGGCCGGTGAGATATTGATAAACCAATTCCATTTTCGTCTGCTGCCCTTCGGACGCCAGGCGCGCGGTCGCAGTCTCAATCAGCGTATAGCGCAACGCCACAGCCACTGGCAGCGCCGCTTGCGGGAGCGCAACCCAAACGCCATCAACCAAGCCAAACGTTTCGATGTCCTTCGGAACCACATGACTGACGATGATTGCAATTTCCGCCTTTGCCGTCCGCTGGTCGTCGCGGAGCTTGGCGAGCCAGCCGTCACTCCAGTTTTTCGTTCGCTTGGATTCCCACAAAATCGTGCCGCATATCTGTCCCAGCGGGCCGAGCACGCGATGCAAAACGTCGCCGCCGTGCTCGCCTTTTGGCACCGGCTCAATGGTGTCTCGTGGAAATTTGGTTTTCAACAAGGTCTCCAGTTCCAATTCCTGAACCTCACCTTGAAGCTGCTGCGAGCCTTGCTCTGCCCTGCGCTTCAATTCTTCAATTTGCTTTTGCATCGAGGCAATGGTCTGTTCCTTTTCGGAAACCTTGAGTTTCAATTCATCTTCCGCCTCTTTCCGCGCCTGCTGGCGCGTGACAGCCAGATTCTCCTGCACCCGTTTTTCAACCGTCAATTCAAGTTCGCGTTTGGCGTCGTCAAGCTCGCGCTGCTTCTTGAGCAAATCGGCCTGTGCTTTTTGCGCCTCGGTGAGCTTTTCATCCTTCTGTTTCAAAATCTCCTGAAGGTCGGCAACCTCTTTTGTTTTTTGTTCAATGTCGTTGGACAGGGCAAGTTTTGCTTTTCGGGCTTCATCAGCGGCGATTTTTGCGCGTTCACTTTGAAGTTTTTCGGCAACCTGCGCATCAACCGTTTCTTTGGATTTTTCAAGCGCCTGTTCGCGCTCTTTCAATGAAGTTTCCCGGCTGGCAAGATCAACATCTTTTTGGGCCAGACGTTTTTCATAATCGCGGCGCGTGGACTCAATGAGCGGCGCAGCCAACGATTCCGTCAGCTTGATTTCATTTTTGCACTTCGGGCAAATGATGGTTGGCTCGGCCATAGAATGCTGCTTTCAAGGGAGCCAATTGTGCGCCTTGTGTGCGACTGGTTCAACTTGAATGTGACGACGAACGCTGTGCGGGCGTGGTTGCGCAAGCGTCTGTCATCTGCCGACAAGAGACGGATTGATACGCTTCGGTCTGGCGTTGGCGGCGGAAAGCGGCAGGCGGTCGGCGGAACGGTATGAGTGAAGCCGTGCGCTGGAGCGGCGACGCCAATGACAGACGGAAGCGAACGCGGTTGCACTTTCCTTATTCGTCCACGACGAGCGTGCGCGAAGTGCGTGCCGCGCGGACGAACGGAGCACGGTCAAACGGAGCGCACGTTGGTCGGGGTGGACACCATCGGTTTAGTTAATCGGACGATTTCCTGAATTCGTCGGGCAATTATCGGACGATTAGTCATCGGTAGATTCCGGTAAAAAGTCGGAAGATTGTCGGAAGATTCATACCAGACCTCTCGGATGGCAAATCTGACGATTACCGGGTTTTGTCTGACGATTATCTGACGATTGATTTATTATATTTGCTCCTGCTTCGGTCTGGCGTTGGCGGCGGGAAAGCGGCAGGCGGTCGGCAAAGCGGTTTAGGTGAAGCCGCGCGCCGGAGCGACACTGCCAAGGACAGACGGAAGCGACCGCGACTGCGTTTTCTCTAATGTCTCCGCGACGAGCGCGCGGTGCACGGCTGTGAACGCGCGTTGGTCGCGGACTTTGAACCCCCAAAGGATTTCGCTTTTTAGCATTTGGTGGATTGCTTTTGAGTCGCTCTGCGGTCGCCGCGACTGGCGACGCCTGCGCTGCTGCGCTAAAGATTTTTGGAATCGGCGCTGCGCGGTCCGCGTGGCCGTGGATGGCTGAACTGCGAACGCGCTGCCAATTCCCCTTGGGCGGTTGCCGATGGTTCGGTTGTGGGCGTCTTGGGACGGCGCGGCTTCTTTGCCTTGCCCGCATCCAGCACTTCGCGGCAGTAACGCGCAATGGTCTGGTGCGACACCTCGATGCCGGCACTTTCGTGCAACATCACGCGAATCGTTTCATACGAGGCTTTGCGTTCGCGCAGTGCAATGATGGAGTCTTTCACTTCGTTTAACGCGCGATATTTTTCCGGCGCGGGTGGCGCATAGTTCTTAACGGCTTCGGCCAAGCGAGCCTTCGCTTCGGCGGATACGGTTGATGCATTCATAATTTTCTATTTGTCCGTGGTTTGATTTTTCTCTGGCGCTTTCGTTGTTACGTCTGCCCCTTGTAAATACAAGGAGAACAACGTCCAGTATTTCACTTTGATTATCATTACCATGAACTCGTGTTCATCTTGCGTCACCCATAGCGCAAGATTTGCGGTCTGATGGGTTAGCTTGCCGTCATGCTGACGATGAAGGCGCAATACAGTTTGGGAAATGCGGAGTCGTATTTCCGGGAGCATTTGCGGGTGGGTGATTACTACATGGAAGGCCGGAGCGTTGCTGGTCAATGGTTCGGCGAAGGGGCGAGGCAATTGGGATTATCTGGCGTCACCAATGAACCGGAATTCGTGAACCTCTGTCATAATCTTCATCCGCAGACGGGGGAACAGTTAACGCCCCGCCTTAATACAAAACGGGTTCGCGTGGATAAGGATGGGAACGTTCATGAATCCGCCAATCGCCGGGTGTTCTACGATTTCACGTTGTCACCGCCCAAATCAGTTTCCATCGTGGCACTGGTTGGGAATGATAAACGGATCATCGAGGCGCATGACGAGGCGGTGCAAGTTGCCATGCGTCAGTTGCAAATCTACGCGGCTACACGGGTTCGGACTCAAGGCCAGTATTCGCAGCGGACAACGGGTAATGTGGTCGGCGCGATCTTCCGGCATGACACGTCCAGAGCGTTGGACCCGCATTTACACAGCCATTGCATCCTGTTCAATGCCACGCGCGATTCAGTGGAAGGCCGGTGGAAAGCATTGGAAGCCTGCGAAATGGTCACGGCGCAGAAATTTGTTCGGAAGGTCTATTACCACGAATTACTCAGGTCGCTGCAACGGTTCGGGTATGGCATTGAGAGCCATTCACGCGGCGACTTTGATATTGCCGGTGTCAGCAAAGAAATGATTGACCGCTTTTCCAAGCGCCATGCGGAGATTGATCAGAAAACCAAGGAACTGCTGGAACGCGAACCGGACAAGGCCGGCCAGAACATCAAAGTCATCCGGGCCAACATCGCGCACAAGGAAAGGGCGCGGAAGATCAAAGATGTGGGCATTGTCAAACTGCAATCCATGTGGAACAAGCAATTAACATGGAAAGAATGGTGGCAAGTCAGCCGCTTGGACAAACATCGCTCACCGGAACCGTCACCGAAAATAACCGCCAGCCAAGCCGTGCATTGGGCGGAGCAGCATCTGTTTGAACGCCGTTCGGTCGTCCATGAGCATGAGATTTGGTGTCACGCGCTGGAACATCTGCGCGGCCAAAACGTGTCACTGGCGGAGATTCAAGGCATTACCGGCAAACGTGATTACATCCGTGACGAACAGTTTGAGGGAAAAATCACGACGCCAGAAGTTCTGCGCCGCGAGTTTGACATCGTCAACCTGGCTCAACATCGGAAAGGCCAATACGAACCGCTGGCACCCAATCACCGGCAAATTAATCATTCATTGGATTATGAGCAGGAACAGGCAGTGAAACAGATTTTGTCCTCGCGCGATTTCGTCACGCTGTTTCGTGGCGGTGCGGGCACAGGCAAAAGTTATACCCTGTGTGAAGTCAAAGCCGGACTCGCCAAAGCGCGTCAGGTTATTCACGTCCTCGCGCCGCAACGTCAGCAGGTCGCCGACTTGGAACGGGACGGCTTCACTGGCGCGGAAACGGTCAGCGCCTTTCTCGCACACCGTTCCATGCGCCGTGGCGCGGTTGTCCTCGTGGATGAGGCCGGGCAAATCGGCGGGGAACAAATGCTGCAACTGCTGGATTACGTTCAAATCATGCAGGGTCGCGTCATCCTGTCCGGTGATACACGCCAGCATGGAGCGGTCGAGGCATCGGACGCGCTGCGGGCAGTTGAACAGTATTCCGGTCTTGGGTATGCCGAACTGACAAACATCCGCCGTCAAAATCCGGCGATGGCGAAAAATCAGGCCGAACGTCACTGGCTGGAACAATACCGGCTCGCTGTGGATGAAGCGCGGCGGGGCAAGCTTGGCTCATCGTTTGACCGGCTGGACAATCAGGGTGCTATCGTCGCCTGCACCCTCGCCGATCAACAATCGAAATTGACGGAACACTTCCTTGAACTTTTCAAAAATCAGCAATCAACCGTCGTCGTCTCGCAAAGCTGGAATGAAATTCACAAAGTCAACGAATCGGTTCGGCTCGGCCTGAAAACACAAAAGCTGATTGGCGATGATGAAACGACCGTCACGGCATTGGAGCGGCAGGATTTGACGGACGCGCAAAAACGCGACAAGCGATTTTACCAGCCAGACTCCGTTCTGGTATTCAATCGCCCGACGGCCGGGTTCAAATCCGGCAGCGCGGGAAAGCTGCGCGGCATCACTGACAAGCATCTGCTGATTGAGGCCGACAACCGCATCCGGCCTGTGCCGTTCAAGGAATTGGATAAAATCACCGTCTGCCAACCAAAGGAACTTTCGCTGTCCGCCGGCGACCGGCTGCAACTCAAGGCCAATGACAAATCCCAGGATGGCCGCAAGCTCGCCAACGGCGAACTGGTGGCAGTGAAGCAAATCCACGGCGACGGGCGCATCGCCTTGAATGATGGCCGAACCTTGCCCAAACATTATCGCCAGTTTGTGCGCGGTTATGCCGTCACGTCCTACGCCGCCCAAGGCAAAACCGTGGATTATGTCCTGTTCTCCGATTCCGCCGTCAAAGCCGCGACAAATGAACAACAATGGTATGTGACAATTTCGCGCGGGCGCAAGGGGGTGAAGATTTTCACTGCCGACAAAATCCAGCTTCGGCAAAACATCGCGCATTCCGGTCATCGGACGCTCGCTATGGATATGAAGCCGAGCGCATTTCAAAAGCTGGCGGCGATTTGGGGACGTGACGTTGCCTTCGTCCTGAATGTTCAACAGTCGCGGCGCATTTCGGCAAAGCGAATGGCGGAAATGGCAGAGAACGAAAAATTGGAGCGTCAAGCGGAAGCCCTCCGGCAGGCGGAAGCGTTGCGGCAGCAAGAACTGGAACGCCAGGCCAAGGCTTTGCGGCGGGATGAGGCGGCGAAACAATCGCAGGCCGTGAAGCCAGTTGAAAAATCAACTGAATCCATCAAGCCCACCGAACCAATAAGGCCGAGGGTCAAAAATTCCGAATCCATCCGGCAACGAATTGAAATGTCGAGGCAAAAACGAAATCAACAACAAAGTAGAGGCATGAGAATATGAGAACTGAAAATCCCTGTTTCAAACGACGGACGGGCGTCAATAGCAGTCCTGTTCCGGTGGATCATTTACGGCTTGAACTGAATTCAAAGACTTTTTATCTGCTGCCTTATCACCACTTGGAACTTGCCAAATTCGAGGCGGGCGATGGGGAGGATACGCTCACGCTGTTATTTCTGAATCGCACCGTTTCCATTACGGGCAAGGGACTGCAGCAACTGGCACTGGCCCTGCAAGATCGCTGTGTTGAGTTTATCAAACCGCTGCCGGAACGGTATGCGTCGCTGGTCGGGGATGAGGTTTCAGTCAAGGCCATCGAAATCGAAGACGAAAAAGAGCGTGGTTGAATTGCGGCGCTAATTTTTCGCGGCTGCCACGTTCGCAGTCTGCTCGCTTTCGATGAAATGAACTTTCTGCGCCATCGCCGTGGAATGACTGTCGCGCAAATGGCCATAAACCTTCATCGCCAATGCACCGCCATCCTTGTGTCCAAGCCAGCGGGAAACCGTCGGAATGTCCACGCCGCTTTCAATGCAGCGGGTGGCAAACAGATGTCGCAAATCGTGATGCGTGATACGGGCGATGCCAAGTTTCTTGCAAGCCGTATCAATAGCACCCTGACATTCATGGACAAGCATGACCGGCTTGGTTAAAAATTCTGTTTCACTGCGCTCACTTTTCAATCGTTCCAACAATCGGCGCATATCGGGAATCATGGGGACACGGCGAATTTCCCAATTCTTTGTTCCAGTAGCCGGGTCGCCCAAAACCGTAATATCGCCTTTTTCAAAGTCACAGTCCCGGCCATTAACCCGCGCCGCTTCACCTTTTCGGCAACCGCTGTATGCTAGAAATTCCACAAGATCGGCGCATCGTTCCGCCCAGCCGCCGTCCCCCTTTCTGATTGTGGTTATCAATTCCACAAACTGTTTTTGGCTTGGAAGCTGCAAAAGCTTCTGCCTGATTTTCTTTCGTTTGATATGGATGGCCGGATTGTCGTAACGCGCCCCCGCCTCAACTGCGATGTCCAAAACCGCCCGAAATGTTCCAACGGTGTTGTTGAAAGCCGACGGGCTTGCGGTCTTTCCGAATCGCGCGGCCCAAGCCAAACCATCGGCCTTGGAGATTTGGGCGACATCCATTTGATTGAGGTCGGGCCACGATTTTAGCAAGGCCGCAATTCGTTCCTGCCGGTAAGTTTTGCTCCGGTCTTTGAGTGATTGGTCGCCGCTTAACCGCTCGCGGTAAGTTTGCAGGGCGTCGGCGAAAGTCATTTTTCCCCGGGCAACCGCCGTCCGCGCTGCGGCACGCTGTCGCTCCTCTTTGTGGAAATCACCGAGGCGCAATTTGGCGACGCTGATTCGGTCAGTCTTGAGCGACTTCCAAATGAGCTTGCCGCGCACGCGAATTCGCGCATAATAGTTTCCTGATTGAACGTGGCGGACGAGGTTCGCCACGGGCGTTTTTTGCCAGCGTTGTTCCGTATTATCCGATGAATTGGTCTTCATGCAGATAGTATAGAATACCAGTATAGAAATGTCAAATTTGAAGAATCTAAAAACCGCATTTTATTCAATAAAATCAATGTTAACGGAAGGGTGGCTGAGTGGTTAAAGGCACCTGACTCGAAATCAGGCGTAGTCGCAAGGCTACCGTGGGTTCGAATCCCACCCCTTCCGCCAATTTCACCAATGAAATTGACATTTCTGTTGTTTTCCGCACAGATTCCGCACAAAATTCGGCGGCTTTTGAAAGGCCAAAAGTGAGATTCCCAAAAACCATTCATTACCGGCGAATTGAGGCCACGATCTACGGCAGGAAGCCAAATTACCCTTTTTACCGCATTGCCTATTATGTCGCGGGCAAGCGTCACCTTCGCAACTTCAAAACTTATCAGGAAGCCAAAGCCGAGGCCGAGCGCAAAGTCCGCGAGATTGCGGACGGTTCGCAAGCCGCCGCGCTTAACGCCGATCAATCCCGTGATGCACTGGCCGCTCTGGAACGCCTTCAAACTTTGCGCCAGTTCAGCGGACGCCGGGTTTCTTTGCTCGCCGCCGTGTCAGAATTTGCCGAGGCCGTGGACAAATTGCGCGGGCGCACGTTGGGCGAGGCCGTCGAGGGGTATCTGCAAACGGTGGTTTCCATTCGGCGCAAAGACTTAACGGAAGCTGTCGAGGAGTTTATCGAAGGACGGAAACACAAAAGCGAAGCCACAGACGGCAAACGGGCGCAACTGTCGCGGCACTATGCTAAATGCGTCGCCATGTGGTTGCGGGAATTTGCCCGCGCATTTCCCGGCACAGCGGTTTCTGAATTAAGCAAGGAACACTTGGACGGTTACATCAAAATGCACACGACCGTTTCCGCCAAAAGCCGCAATGACCGCCGCGCGACGGTGAAAATGCTTTTGAGTTGGGCAGTCCGTAAAGATTATTTGTCCGTCAATCATCGTCTCATTGAAGCCGACGGCATGGCGCGCGAAATTGTCGAGGCGGCAGAAACGGATTTTTACCGCCCGAAAGAATTTCAAGAACTTTTGAACAATGCCGCCGCTGATTTGCTTCCCGTTATCGCGCTCGGTGGTTTGGCTGGTTTGCGTGTCGAGGAGATTATGCGCTTGGATTGGGCGGACGTGTGGCGCGTGGCGGGGCATGTTGAAATTTCCGCGAAACACGCCAAGACCCGCCAGCGTCGCCTTGTGGGAACGTGCCCGGCACTGGCCAAATGGCTCGCCCCGTATCGGAAAACGACCGGCATAGTGTGGGGCAAAAGTAGCAACCTGTATCAAATCGAATTTGGACAATTGCGCCAGACGCTAAAAATTAAATCCCGGCGCAATGGTTTGCGCCATGCTTTTTGCACCTATCATTTCGCCCGCCACTCCGACGAAAATTTGACCGCCGCGCAAGCGGGCAACTCGCCCGCGATGATTCACGCCCATTACAAGGGACTGGCGACAAAAGCCGAGGCTGAAAAATGGTTTCAAGTTGCACCGAAAAATCACTAGCGCATGAAAGGTAAGTTATTATCCCTTAAAGATATTAGAAACAACTGGTGGTGGAAGCGGAAGGAAATTCGCCGCCACGGGGTTAGGGGAGTTGACTGGCCTGCGGCTGAAGAAGCCGCGCGCAATTACGAACTCATGCGGCGCTCAAAAAATGGACAGCAATTCACTCAAACCTATTTGGAATTGTGCCGAGAGGGAAAAACCATTGTCCATACGCTTTGGGTAAATTACGGACAATGGGCTTACAGACACGTTACAAATCCGAGCCAGTTTAAGGAAATTGGATGGACGCCGATTTACGAAAATCAACGAATCCAATGGAATTTACGGCTGGTTGATAAAAAACTGATTGATGAATTCATAAGAGAAATCAGGATATTGCGAGAGATTCAAAAAATCCCCATTCCACGTCGTAACAGAGGTGAAAAACATCGTGGCGTTTCGTGGAAACTCATTGAAATTTTAGACCGCAAACAAAACGGCATTGGAAAGCTCACTGACAGCGAACGTCATACGGCCAGCGTCGCGCAACGGCGGGCAGAAAAATACTTTGTTGAATACGAACGCGCTTTAGCACAGTGGCACGAACGCACTTCAAGTCTTGATTCCGATATTGAAGAAACGGACGATTCTTTCACCACAGAGCCGCCTGAATGAGTTTTTAATTCCGAAAATATATGACTCTTTGCTGGAGATAAAATGTGCGTGCAAAGTGCAGCGATGGATAATAAATCGCTACACAATGCACCGCCGGGCGAGGCGGGCTTTATTGATGAAAAAGAACTGTTGAAACGTCTCCCCGTTTCACGTCGCACGCTGTTTAGTTGGCGCACGACCGGCAAAATCCCCTCTGTGCGACTAGGCGGGCGGCGCGTGTTATTCCACTGGCCGTCTATCGAGGCCGCACTACTCCGCAAACAGAATGGAGGCGAACATTGAGCCTCGAATTCAAACCCGTGAAGGAAGGCCGCGCCGTCGCGCCGTGGGTTAAAGAGTTAAAAGGGAAAAGTGGCTGCTACATCATCCGCGAAAAAAATGGGTTTTTATTTTTCGCCGGGGAAGTTCTCTACATTGGGGAATCCCACTCCGGCAGGTTAAACACAACCTTGCTTCGCCATTTTCAACATTGGACGGGCAAGACGGCGGGACCGACATTCCCGGTGTCAAAAGTTGAAGTTGCCATCGTGCGCTGCCCGGCCAGCCGCGCACTCGACCTGCAAAACGCCTTGATTGCGGAGTATCGCCCCAAGTTGAACACCACCGCCAATCCCGACGCCGAAAACGGATGAACGGTAAAAAAACCGAGTATCAACATAGCGGACACCCCTCGAATCGTCGCGCAAATCGAATCCTAGAGCGTCGTTTTTCCGAAAAACAACCGGCAGCACCAATTTTTCCGCATTTCAGCCGTGAACATCACTGAACTTAAAAATTTGATCGCCACTAAAACGGGCAACGAGCCGAAACCATCCGGCGAAGGATTTATTTGCCATTGCCCGGCGCACGATGATCAGACCGCAAGCTTGTCAATCAGGGCAGGGCGTGACGCCTTGCTTTTGAATTGTCACGCCGGATGCACATTTGAGGCCGTCACCGCCGCGCTTGGCATCAAACCGAAGGAACTATTCCACGCGAACGGCACGGCGAAAAATGGCAGGTCAGCTAAAACCAGAAAATTTAACATCGTCGCAAACTATCCCTACCGCGACGCCGAAGGAAAATTGCGATTTGAAGTTTGCCGACTTGATCCAAAAGGTTTTCGCCAGCGCAGACCAGACCCCGCCGCGCCGGGCAAGTGGCTTTGGAATTTGAAAGGCGTTGAACTTATCCCGTATCGGTTGCCGGAACTCATAACGGCGGCGAAAGCGGGCGAGACAGTGTTTGTCGCCGAAGGGGAAAAAGACGTTGCTGCACTGGCAGCAAACGGATTCAAGGCTACTTGCAACGCGGCAGGCGCGGGCAAATGGCGGGATGATTATGCCGGGTGGTTTGACGGCGCAACGGCCGTCCGCATCATCGCGGACAAGGACGCGCCCGGACGCAAGCACGCCGTCGCCGTCGCCGAAAATGTCAGAGCCAGGGCGCAATCGGTGAAGATAATTGAATTGCCCGACGTGGCAGGCCGCACGGTGAAGGACGCGCACGATTTTTTCGAGGCAGGTGGCACAGCCGACCAGCTCCGCGAGATTGCCGAGGCCGCGAAGGAATTTGAACTGCTCGCCAACGCTGCCGAAAAAGTGACCCCGAACGATTGGTTTAAGAAAAAGTTTCCCGCGCTGGCAGAACTTCATGGCGAACCCGTTTCTTTGCAGTCAAAAGGCAATCGCATCAAAGCCAGCGATCTTAACGAAAGTTTCATGGCCGCGACTTTGGGCAAAAATGCGAACCCCGGCGAGCCGACGGTTTATTTGCGCGGTGAAAATCGGTTTTACACCTTCACGCCCGGACGCGGGATTTACACGCTGGCGAGTGAAGAAGATATTTCCGCGCAACTTTCGACGTTGCTGCTTTCGTGCGCCCGCGCCTGCAAAGAACATTGCGACGTGGACGCGCTGGAATTTGGTTTGCGCGATTCATCCGCGCTGGCAGGCGCGGTAAAACGTGCAAAGTCCCTTAACGTCGCGCCGGATGATTTTTTCTCTGGCGGCATGGAGGAATTTTTACCCATTGGCAACGGTGTTTTGCGCGTTAGTGACCGCACATTGCTTCCGTTCTCGCCGCAATACCATTTCCGAAACAAACTGGCAGTGAATTACATCCCCGGCACGAAATGTCCGACGTTTGAAAACGTGCTTTTGGGCAGTTCCCTCGACTTTGACGACATCAGCCTTTTGCAACGCTGGTGCGGCCTTGCGCTTGTCGGCAGGAACATTTCACAGGCGATGCTGATTTTGAGCGGCACGGCGGGCGCAAGCAAAGGCACGTTCGTCCGTGTCCTGAAAGGCATCATCGGCGAAGCGAACATCGGCAGCTTGCGGACGGAGCAATTAAACCAGCGGTTTGAGATTGGCCGTTTGATTGACCGCACGTTGCTTTATGGCGCGGATGTTCCCGCGAATTTTTTAAGCACCGAAAACGCATCCGTCCTGAAAAGTTTGACGGGCGGCGATCCGATAACGGTTGAACTCAAAAGCAGCATGGCCGCGCCGTCGCTCACTTGTGAATTTAACATCATCGTCACGAGCAATTCGCGGCTGGTGGTTCACCTTGAGGGTGACGTTGCCGCGTGGCAACGCCGCCTGAAAATCATCCGATATGAAAAACCGAAGCCCGCAAATGTCATTCCCGATCTCGACAAACAGATTTTGCAAAACGAAGCGTCAGGGGTTTTGAATTGGATGCTGGACGGCCTTTACGCGCTCCGCGCTGCGAACTGGCAACTCGCCTTGTCACCCGGCCAAAAGGCGCGCGTGGATGAATTATTGCTGGAAAGCGATTCGGTGAACGTATTTTTTGCCGAGCGTTGCATTGCCGACACCGCCGCCGAGGGATTGACCGTAACGGATGCTTTTGCGGCCTATTCTGATTTTTGCATGGACAGGGGATGGACGGGATTGAGCCGAAATCTATTCGGGCGCGAATGTCAGGAAGTCGCACAACGGCTTTTCCGCGTGGCCATCCGGCACAATATCAAAGGCACAGACGGCAAAAACCAGCGCGGCTGGAAAGGTTTTCGGTTGCTTGGCGCAAACGAGGAAAAACCATGCTGATATGCTTATGAAGCCATTTTTAAATTTTGGGTATGAGAAAAAAGCGTCCCAAGTGTCCGCAGGGACATTACGGACACATTTTTCTTACTCCGTTCGGGTAAAACAAGACTTGGCAGCCTGATAAAATTATGAATGCAAATCAAAAATTTCCGGGTAATGGATCGCCTGTGCCGGTTTTGGTGATAATCGGTTTGGGTTTCGCGTTGGTAAATTGGCTTTTATCCGACGACGACACGGAAAAGAAGCCGGAGACCGCGCCAGCGAATGCCGAAACGAAAAATCGCCGGAAAGAGGCGGAAACCCCACAAAAAATCCCTGCTTTCCGCCCAATTCCGGCGGAAATTCCGGCCAAGCCTGCCATAGTTCCCATTCATTCCGCGCCCGCGCCGGTTTTTCCGCCTGCCGTCGCGCCTGTGCCTGCCATTATTCCGCCGTTTTCCGTGTCTCCTGTGCCTAAAGTTTCCGCGCCTGCCCGGCTCCTCAGAAAATCGCGGCACAAATTCCGCCGCCGCCGATCAAAAAGAAATTTGTTACACGGGCAGACTTGGCGACCGTATTCCACCGAGGCGCACGCGGCCAAACCCGGACAGCGGCAGTTGCGGCTTTGAAACATCTCGGCTTCGGCAAAACGGCGGCATATGCGGCATTAACAGCCGGACGGACGTTTTTCCGCTTGGCTGCAATTCGCGCCGGATGGAATAATTACTTGGACGGAATGAACGGAAACACCGGAAAATTCCGTTTGTTTCCGGCGGAATTTAGCGGAATACAACGGTTTCAGCCTGTTTCCGGTAGGCTGTGGCATTTATCCATCCAGCGGACTTTTCACACCGAGACCGGGTTTCTGCATGACGTGGGTGTAAATTTGAGTCGTCGCCACATCCTTGTGACCGAGCAAATCCTGAACGGTGCGTATGTCCGTGCCGGATTCCAAGAGGTGTGTGGCGAAACTGTGCCGCAAGACGTGAGGCGATGCCCGTTTATTAGCCCTGCCCGAATGGTCGCCTGCTTGATGACGTTCTGAAAAGTTGCGTCCAGCACATGATGCCGCCGCAGCAACCGAGTCCGTGGGTCTCGCATCTGCTGACGCGACGGAAAAAACCACTGCCATTCCCATGACTCGCCCGCTTTGGGATATTTCCGCTCCAAACCTTCCGGCAGCCACACCCCCGGCCAGCCCGCCTCCCGGTCTTGGGCGTGCAAACCCCGCAACTTTTCGACATGAGCCAGCAGCCGCTCCACCAATGACTCCGGCAGCACCGTCACGCGATCCTTGCCGCCCTTGCCCTGCCGGATGACCAACTGCCGCCGATCCAAGTCCACATCCTTCACCCGCAGGCTTAACAATTCCATCAACCGCAACCCGCTGCCATACATCAACTCCGCCATCAACCGCATCGTTCCATCCATCGCACCCAGCAACCGCTGGCACTCCACACGCGACAACACCACCGGCACACGCTTCACCACCCGTGCGCGGGTGAAGCCGCTGAAATCCTCCAACGGACGCCCAGCGTTTCCCTGACCAAAAACACAATCGCATTCAACGCCTGCCGCTGCGTCGCCGCCGCCGCCCGTTGCCGCGTTCCCAAATCCGAGAGGAAGAATCTGCAATTCGATTTCGCTGGCCGAAAGCAGGCTGCCTCCGCGTTTTTCCAGCCATTCCACAAACCGTTTCGCCCACATCCGATACGCCTGTTCCGTCCGCCATTCATAATGACGTGAGCGAAGCTTCCGGATTAGCTTCTGTTCCGATTCCGGCCCGCCCAAATCCCATGCGGCCAGTGGCGGTTCCTTGTCTCGGACACAGGGAGCCGCCCGCTGGTTT
>CAVWKA010000011.1:0-266472 GCA_963755515.1 uncultured Verrucomicrobiae bacterium
TCGTGACCCGTTGGGTGAACTTGGGTTTGAGGTTGCGCGTATGAATAGTGCAAAGGGAATGTTCATCCTTACCAAACTCACTGGGTTAACACAGTCGCCGGATCTTTACGAATTTGTATCAAACAATCCATTGGAACGGAATGATCCGTTTGGTCTTCAAGACGAGGGAGACGATGGTTGCGCAATGATAGCACAGATGGCGGAAGAAGCGGAAGCGGAAGGTAATTATGCGTTGGCGTACCAATTAGCGGGTTTATACGAGCAGCTTGGGTGTGCCGGATCGAGAACCAAACCTCCACCTAACCCTTCACTAAATCGCTGTCCAATCCCGTCACCAACGCCGCAACAAGTGCAGAAAGCATGCGGCTGGGTGTTGGTTGGGACTATAGCATATTGGGTTCGTAGCGAAGGGTCGCGGATTCTTTTCCCCCACTACGTAATCTTATTCCAGTTCCGTGGTAGCCATGGTAGTTGTAACGAGCCGAAATGAGAGTTATATGGGAATTAAACATATCACTGCTCCTGAGTTGCTTGAAGCTGAGGCAAAGGCAATGCGCAATGCCGCTGACAAACCGACGTTCAAGCATCTCCAAAAGGAACTTGAACTATTGCCCGAAGTTCAGGAGCGGCTCGCTTTTGAATTGTTGGCGATGGCCATCCAATCTCTGCGACATGGAACTGACCCTGGCAAGTTGACTTTCTTGGCTACCTATTTCAGCCGGTCCATCAGGAAAGAAAGAATTCCTGAATATCTGACCAACATCGAAGAAGTTATAGCCTTGTGCTTCAAGCATCTGGAAGGCCGAGGTGATGGTTGCTTCACCTTCACGCTTAAAACGATGCTCGCCCATCTGCGCTTGATGGATTACAACCGATTCCGGATTAACTCTTGAGAAACTGAATGAAAGCTGTGGTCAGTCGCAAAGCGCAGATAATTGTAGGAAACTTCTCGCAGAGATTGATGAGCCGAAATGAAAGAAACGCATGAAGCTGCAGGAGATTAAGCGGCGTGTAGCACTCAAACAGATTGAAAACGAGCGACTGGCACAAGCTAATCGCAATTGAAACGTAGTAGAATGCCTATGATGGCTACGACGCGGCCAGAGAACCGGCTCATTAGCCCCTGGACGCTGCACTCCTTGCGAGGCAAGGGGGCGGACGTAACGTGAAATCCCAAGGGCATCATCACGGTAAATCCACCCTATTCCAGCCAAGTCAAAGTGAATCATCCATGCCGAAGAACCGGCGCGTCACAAGCGGTTGATCTTCCGCTTTTTTCCGGCTCTTTCCGGCAATTTTCGGCCATGACACTAACGCCATTTTGCGGCCAACCCGGCTGCTTGAAGGCGGGCGCAACGGCGGCTCAAAAAAAAACCGCAACCGACGCGGAAGGCCGCTCGCGGAAATGTCGCAGGCGCGACGGATAAAAAATCACCGGACGAATCAAACGCTGATGGGTGCGAGTCGCACTTCCCACCGATGAAAAGTCGCAAGGTTGCTCATCCTTTAGTTGCCAGACGCGCCGGAGAAAAAACGGTGGCTGTGCATGGTGGCCGTTCGCAAGGACCGCGGCGGTCATGCCGGATGCTTCCCTGCCGCTGACACAAGAGCAGTTATATGCAATGCCGCCTCATGCGCCGGTATCCGCTCTGCGGAGCCTCCGGCGCACGAGTCTCCGCCGTCTCATCGTTGAATCGTTCGACGGCCCTGAAGGGGTCAGTTAATGATATTGTATTATTTTATTGACGGATTGGGGAGGGGCGGGATAGGGATCTGGGCGTGGCTCGGAAACTGCGCATTCAATATCCCGGGGCGATTTATCACGCCTGTCCGGTCGTAGCCTCGGCGAAGACGGATGATGAATCGCGGTGACCGGCGCGAGGCCATCTTTGCCGACGAGGCGGATCGGCGGAGGTTTTTGGAGACCCTCGCGGAGGCGTGCCAGAAGACCGGCTGGCAGGTGCATGCCTATTGCCTGATGAGCAACCACTTTCACTTGGTGGTGGAAACCCCCCAGCCCAATTTGCGAAGGGGTCAGTTAATGATATTGTATTATTTTATTGACGGATTGGGGAGGGGCGGGATAGGATCTGGGCGTGGCTCGGAAACTGCGCATTCAATATCCCGGGGCGATTTATCACGCCTGTCCGGTCGTAGCCTCGGCGAAGACGGATGATGAATCGCGGTGACCGGCGCGAGGCCATCTTTGCCGACGAGTCGGATCGGCGGAGGTTTTTGGAGACCCTCGCGGAGGCGTGCCAGAAGACCGGCTGGCAGGTGCATGCCTATTGCCTGATGAGCAACCACTTTCACTTGGTGGTGGAAACCCCCCAGCCCAATTTGGTGCTCGGAATGAAGTGGTTGCTGGGCACTTATACCAGCCGGTACAACCGGCGGCACAAGGAATTCGGACACTTGTTCAGCGGTCGGTACAAGGCCCTGGTGGTGGACGGGAGCGGGGACGGTTATCTCAAGACGGCCTGTGACTACGTGCATTTGAACCCGGTGCGGGCCAAATTGATGAAGGCGGATCAAGCTTTGGAGGCATTTGCCTGGAGCAGCTATCGGTGGTATCTGAGTGGGCCCTCGCGCCGACCGTCCTGGCTGCGGGTGGACCGGTTGCTGGGGGAGTGGGGCGTTCCCAAGGACAGCATTGCGGGGAGGCGTGAGTTTGCGGAGCGGATGGAGTGGCGGCGGGGGGAGAACGGCAGGGGAGGAATTCAAGCCGATGAAGCGGGGCTGGTGCCTGGGGCGGGAGGAGTTTCGGCGGGAGTTGCTGGAGCAGGTGAGCACGCCGGCCGGTCCGAGCCATTTCGGCGAGGCGATGCAGGAGGCGGCGCAGGCCCGGGCGGAGCGGATGGTGAAGGAGGGACTCCAGCGTTTAAGGTGGAGCGAGGCCGATTTGAGGGGGCGGCGCAAGGGCGAACCGGGGAAGGTGAAGTTGGCGCGCGCCTTGCGGGCAAACACGACGATGCCGCTGGCATGGATTGCGGAGCGGCTGAACATGGGTGGTCGCGGATATCTAGCCTGGCTACTGGGACAGGGCGCAAAAACCAAACGCCCGCAATCAAATGATCAAGCCATGTTGAAAATATGACAATATCATTAACTGACCCCTTTATGTATAACGCTTTGGGGCTGACGAATTATACCGATGCCCTGGGCCATGTGACGACGTTGGTGCGCGACACCGCCGGGCGTTTGGTTTATGCGACCAACGCCAACAGCGAAGTCCTGCAGTTCGCCTACAATGCCGCCAATGAGCTGCTGGCGTTGACCGACGGCAAAGGGCAGACGACCCATTGGGGTTACGACGATTATGGCCGGGTGACCAACAAGGTGGACGCCGCCGGCAACCTCTTATTTGTTTATCAATACGATGCGGACAATCGCCTGACCAACCGCTGGAGCGCGGCGAAGGGCACGACGGCCTATCGGTATGATCCGCTGGGGAACCTCACCAATGTGGATTATTCCGGCGGAACGGTTTACACGCCTTCCATTGTCTTTTCGTATGATCCGCTGAACCGGCTGACCAACATGCTGGATGGATTGGGCAACACGGTTTTCACCTGGACGGCGGGCAACCAATTGAGCAGCGAGAGCGGTCCCTGGCCCAATGATACGGTGAGTTATGGGTATGATCCGGGCAGCCGGATGCGAACGTGGATGAGCCTGGCGCAGCCGAATGCTTCACCATGGGTTCAGGATTACACTTACGACGCCGTGATGCGGCTGAGCGGAGTTTGGTCTCCGGCAGGGACTTTCTCGTATAATTACGCTACCGGCGGGGGCGATCGGGTGGAGGCGATTGATCTGCCCGATTCGCAAGGCCCCTGGTATGGGACCTCTGTGGAATATGACGGCCTGGCGCGGCCGTTTTATTTGCAAATCTTCACCCCGAAGACGAGGTTTTACGATCAGTATTCCTATGATGCTGGCTCGGATGTGACGCAGGAGGTGTTCACGCCCGACGTGCAGAACGACGAGAGTTACCTGAATTATGCCTACGACAACATCGGTCAGTTGAAGGCGGCCCAGGGGGTGGAAAGCGCCTACGACGGGGCCACCGGCCAATACACCAACGCGCCGCGCTTGAACGAACAGTTCGGTTATGCGTATGATAAAGCCTGGAATTTGAATGAACGGACCAACAACGCGTTGGTCGAAACTTTCAATGTGAACGACTTGAACGAATTGAGCAGCCAGACGCGCAGCGGCACGCTGACAGTGTCCGGGACGGCGACCGAGCCAAATGGCAACGATCCCTTTGACAGTAATCCGGGCGTTACCAACGTGACGGTGAACAGCCAGGAGGCGTCTTTGTATGGGGACGGAACATTTGCCGCGGCGGGATTCCCGCTGGCCAATGGCGAGAATACTTACACGGCCATCGGGCAGGACAACATCGGGCGATTGAGCACTAACAACGTGACTGTCAACCTGCCTGGATGTTACGAACTTTTTTGGCATCGTAAAAACGGCCGAATTGGCGTCGTAGGTTTTTTGGGGATGTTTCCACACTGGCATCGTATTTTGTGGCCAAATAGCCACGCTCCGATCGTAAGGTTATGATGTGGCTGGTTCATTTTTGGATGATCAGGCGGCTGGAGGATTTTTCACCGCACTGGTATCGTAAGTCACCCGTTCCGGCTGGATTTCCACACTGCCATCGTAAGGGCGGATTTTTGCCGTTGCCGCGGCTTTTGGCCGAACTGGCGTCGTAAGGTGACGACGCCAGCGGTGTTATCAAGTGCCGGTGATCTGGCGCATGGCGTCGTGGAAGGACAGGCCGAGGACTTGGACGTGGAAGTCAATGGCGTTGCCGGCCAGGTTGCGTTCGGGCCAGCGCCAGTAGCTGTCTTTGACGATGAGGCCGGGATAGGCGGGCAAAATAAAATTGCCCGCCTCGCGTGCGACGAGTTGGAGTCCGCGTTTTTGCAGCAGCGGAACCAGCGGGGCCAGCCGGGCGGCGCGGATTTGCTCGCGCGACCAGCGGGTGCGATTGCGGAGGCAGGTGGGTTGTCACAGTCTTTTCTCCAGTGGGGTTGGATGAGGACGTGGTTGACCTGCTTGAGGTCCACGATGCGGGTCTGGTCGCGGACGGCTTCGATGAGCGAGCCCAGGCAGAGGTTGCGGGTGCGGCGCAACAGACCTTCGCCGGAGCGGACGATGAGGGCCAGGGCTTCCGGGGTGAAGGTGTTGTGGCCCAGGCCGGCGCGGTCGAGTTGATCCAGGACAAACTGCTTCGACCGTTTCGGGAGCCAGGCGGGAGAGCAGCGCCGAGTAGGTGACGCGGGAGCGGATTTCCTCGTTGATGGACAAGGAGAGCGATTGCAACAGCGGCGGCTGGCCGATGAGCGCCAGGTAGTGCGAGCGGGGAAAGTCTTCGCAGAGCAGGCGCAGTTTGCGCAGGCAGTCCGGCGGCATGAGGTGGGCGTCGTCAATGATGGGCACGAGCATTTTGCCGGCGCGATGGACGCTGAAGGCTTGCTGGACCAGCAGGCGTTCGCAGTGATGGTCGCGGCCCTCGAACTCGATTTGGAAGGCTTCGCAGAGGATGCGGAGCGTGTTGTGATAGGTGTGCAGGGTGCGGTTGACGACCGGCGTGATCATGCGTTTGGGGTCGTGCTTGAGCAGCGCTTGTTTCAGAACGCTTTTGCCGGTGCCGGGTTCGCCGAGCACCAGGCACAAGCCGCCTTGCTGGGCGTGGACGCGGAGGATGTCGAAGATTTCCTGCTGGTGGGCCAGCAGCGTGACGGCTTCGGGGTCGAAGGGATTGCGTTGCAGGCCAAAGTGGGAGCGGATCATAAAATTCAGGATTGGGGATTTACGATTGAGGCGGGTTGGCGGGAGATCGTTGGCTGGTGGCGCGGACGGCGATGGATTGGCGGCGGACGGTTTTCGGTCATTGGCGACGGGGTCGAGCAAACGGGCTTCGCCCATGCGCTCGCCTTTGTAATAAACGACCACGCGGCTGGCGGGCGGGAACGTTGGAAACGGATGTGGATGGTGCGGTCCGGCAGGTGGCGCGGCGCTTCCAAGCGGAGCGATTTGAACGAGAAGGTGTTGTCGGCGCGGACGTGGCGTTCCTCCTCGACGAAGAACAGCTCGTCGTTGGCCTCGTTGGGCGGCAGGAAACGCAGCCATTTGCGATCCAGCGCAAAGCGATCCAGCGGCGACATGCCCAGCACGGAATGATCCTGGGCGTTGTAATGTTCCTCGACCCAGTGGGTGAACTGGCGGTTGAGCGACTCCAGCGAACTCAAGTCCAGGTCGCGGGCCAGGAACTGGTCGCGCACGGTGCGAAAAAATCGTTCGATTTTTCCCTTGGCCGCGCCGTCCCGGACGGGCGTGTGATGCAGCAGGCAGCCGACGCGGGCGCAGATTTGGATGATTTCCTTGGAGGAGTAAATGGAGCCGTTGTCCACATAGAGCGCGTGGGGCACACCGCGTTTGTAGAAGGCGGCGCGGAACGATTCGATGAGCGTGTCCACGTTTTCCGCCGGGAAGAACTGGCCGTGACAACAGACGCGCGAGGCGTCATCCAGGAAAGCGATGAGCCGCGTTTGCACCGGCGAGCCGTTGATTTGGACATACGGTCCGTAGAGCGTGTCGGCCTGCCACATTTCATTGGCGTGGGCTTTGGCGAAGGCCAGGCGGACTTTGTTGGAGCACTCCTCGTCGGGCTTGAGCAGTTCGTATTGCTTGACGACGCGCCGGAAGGTGTTGGGCGCGATTTGCGAGCGGGTCAACAACCCCGCCTCGATGCACAGCCGGTAGAGCAAGGCCAGCGTCGGGGTTTTGCCGTGGAGTTTGGGCCGCACTTTTTGGATGGCGTCCAACACGTCCTCCAGCACCACCTTGCGGACTTTGCCCTTGTCGGAACGCGGTTGGTTTTCCATGACGGTGACGCCGTGTTTCTGGTAGCGGGAATACCAGGTCTGAATGGTGCGCCAGGTGAACTGGCGGGGATGGCCGTCCTCGTCGGTGAAGGTCATCTGGCTGACGGCCCGGATGCGGGCCTGGATGGAGTGGCCCTCGGCCATGTCAATGGCGCCGAGCACCCGCATTTTCAAATAGGCAGTGGGATTTCGCATGAGTGTTTCTTTCGTTGTTTTTTAGGCCGCCACATTTTTTCCGGCGGCGTTTTTTTGTTTCGGGGCGACGCTACCGGATGCCGGTCGCAGACAGGAATGGGATTATCGTGTTGCCGCCGGCACGAAACCGGCAACCGGAAAAACACCGCGGCCGTAATTCGGAAGAAATCAGCGGCGGCAGGTGGCCGTCCGCAAGGACTTTAACCCAAAAACGGATGCTGAAAATGGAGTTGAAAATCCGCCAGCGGACACTCGCTCCGCGGAAAAACGATCTGCAGATGTTCCACGGTTTGCAGCAACGGATCAACGTGCGCACTGCCTGGGCGGCGCTTGCTCGCGGCAGAGCCGGGCGCGAAGACGGTCCAACTTCCGGCGCAGTTTGCGCCGCAAGCGATAGACCGTTTCCAGCGCGAAAGGCAGCCGCAGTTTTTCAGCGGCGGCTTTGAGGGAAAGCCCCGCCAGCAGCTTCAAGAGCCATTGCCAGACCAGCGAAGCGGTCAAAGTGTGACGCGGCAAAATGTCAGCCAGCATAATGGAAAAAGTCCGCCCGCAACCGCCGCGCCGCCCGCGATTGGAGCAAAACACCCGCTGGCCACGGAGCACTTGACCGTCGGCTTTGGCAAGATCGTTGCCGTGCAGAAGACTGTGCCGGTTCAGCGTTTCAATTTTTCCGCAGTGGGGGCAGCGCTGCGCTTTGAGCGAAAAAGCCGCGTGTTTAACTCATCGTTGTCGCGCACAAAATGAAAAGGCAGATGAAACATCCGCCCTTGCTGCCCGAACGCACCCGGAGCCGTCGAGCTTTTTTTGACGGCACTTCCGACGGCGGGACTCGGTTCAGAAAGGTTTGAGAAAAAGAAGGACGGCGCTTGACGGCACTTCGCCCGCATTGCCATCATAAACCCGCTCGAATTTATGATCACAATTCGGCCAAAACACGGCACTTTTTATGACGGCACTGCGGCACTTAACACGCACTCCACGACGCTTCGCGAGTGTGGATATACGATTTGCGATTTGCGATTTACGATTGATGAGGCCATGTTTTTTTAAATTGCCTCCTCCCCATGAACGCAGGGGACCCACACCTCACCCTGGCCCTCTCCGCTCCCATCGGATGGGAGCGGAGAGGGGATCCGTCTTTGGCGCGGCTACGACGGGACAGGCAGCAGGCGGACGCCAATCGTGTTTTGGAAGATTTCGCGTGAGATTGAACCGCACGGTTGCGGCTTCAGCCTTCAGCCTTTTTTAAACATCTTTCGCCACTCGGCGCGTGAAATCTTCCCGCGGGCATTTGCGGACAATGAATCCACAAAATGCCATTCGCGGGGCATTTGCCATGCGGGCAATCTTTCAAGGAGGAATTTTTTCAATTCGGATTCGCCGGCGCTGGAGACCACCACGGCGACAATGTTCTGGGTACGCCCGGGGTCGCGGCTGGGCAGGCCGAACACCAGACATTCACGGACTTTTGGATTGGACAGCAACTCGCGCTCTATCGTTTCGGGCGAAACTTTTCGGCCGGCCACGTTGATTAAATCGTCCAGGCGTCCGCGCAGAAAGACTTGTCCATCCTTCAGTTCGGCCAAATCGCTTGAGCGAAAGGTTCCATTGTCGAGGGCAGGGGATTGTTCCGGCCCAATAGGTTTCGCCGACGGCTCGACTGCGAACGACCAGACATCCGTCGTCGTTGAGCGAGAGTTCCACATTTTGCATCGGCGTGCCGACAAGAGCGTCGTCGTTGCGGGGGGTGAGGGAGGTGTCAAAGGCGATGCCGCCGCATTCGGATGCGCCGAGGAAGTTGTGAATCTTTAAGCCACTGGCATCAAAAATATCGCGCTCCAATTGGACAGACAAAGGCGCGCCGGCGGAAATGGCGAGCCGGATATTCGGCGGAATTGCGCGGGCGTCGTGCCAGGCGCGCCAGATGGCGGGAACGGCGGGGAGGGTGATTGGTTCTTGCGTTTGCGCGGCGCGCCGGATGATTTCCGGGAGAGGGGCAGGCGCGAGAATCAGCGGAATGCCGTGAAGCAACAGCGGCAAAACGAGATTGGAAAAGCCATAAGAATGCGCCAGGGAAATGACGGCCAAGTTTGGCCAGTCTGCGCGCAAGCCCATGGTGGGCACGATATTGTCCGGATCGGCGGCAAGCTGCGCGGCGGTGAATGCGACCAAGCGGGAAGCGCCCGCGGTGGCGGAGGTGCATTTGAGATGGAGTAATGGAGTATTGGAGGGCTGGAGTGATGAAGAAAATGGGGAATGGAGTGATGGAGTGTTGGAGTGACGGAGTGTTGGATGGGATTGCAATTGGCGCATTACTCCAGGACTCCACCACTCTAATTTGGGCAACTCCTGGCCCGGTTCGAGGGGACAAACGATCTTGTTTTCGCGCCACCCGGCAAGAAGTTGAAAGATAAACTCCGGCGAATTGCCGCTGGGGAAGATGATTTCATCGCCGGCCTCGTATTTTTCCCCTTCGGCGAACAGTTGATCGAAGGTCCAGCTTCTCCCCGAGGCGAGATCATGCAGCGCCCATTCGTTCCGGCGATCGGCGGCGATTTTGCTCCAGCGTTCGTAAAGCATTGTCAGTTTATGGCGACAGCCCTAAATTTCAGCCAGTCTATTTGCATGGCCCTGAAAACTCCACGACGTTTTGAGTTCGCCCGCGATACGTTTGCGTTCGCCAATGAACTGCTGTGGGAATACCGGCTGGCGAGCGGGAAAATGAGTTTTTCCGGCGTGAACCGAAACCCGACTACGCCCACCGTTGCTTTGTGCTGACCCGCGCGGCACGGCAGTTCCTCTACCACGCCAGATTTGACGGCACGCGGGAAATCATTCCGGACGATGGCTATCGCGGGCTGATTCGTGCCGTTCTTTCACGCAATCCGCGGGAGGCGTCGGCAGAGGCCGTCGTCATTCCCGGATTTGGCGGTCTGCGTGAGTTCAGTGTGGGCCGCGAAAAATTATTGAAAGCCACATGCGGCGGGGCGTGGCGTTCGTACGTCTTGCGCAGTCATTGGCGGATGGTGTTTCCCATATCGCGGCAACACCAACGCCGGACGGCGGGTGAATTGGTGAAGAAAATCAGAGGGGAGCTTTCACCCATCGTTCATCTGGTAAAGTTTCCGTCGTTGACGATCAATCACGGGATGATTTTGTTCGAGGCGCGGGAGACGGAGAGGGAGATTCAATTTACGGCTTACGATCCGAACCTGCCGGACAGGCCGGCAACGCTGGCGTTTGATCGCGGGAAAGAGAGTTTTTTCTCCCGGCGAACACCTATTGGGCGGGCGGCGAGCTGAACATCATTGAGATTTTTCGGAACTGGATTTTGTAGGGTTTCGGGGACGCCAGAAGAGGGGGCCGAAAAAGGCGAGGCCGCACAGGTTGATGCCGCAGATGTAACCGACTTTGTAAAAGCGTCCGGAATTATCGGTGTCATAAATTGGCACGTCGCGTCCGATGACGAGGCTTGGGAGGGCGATGGGCATGAGGGCGCCGTGCAACATGCCGAAGGCGAAGCCGGCGGTGCGTTGAGCGGGGAAGGCCCACGGGGCGGCCCAGCTATAAAAGTAGCCAAACGCCACGGTGACAACGGCGAGGATGATGATTTTGCGGAACAGCTTTTTCAATCGGCGGGAAGAATATAACCACGGATGGGCGCGGATGAACACGGATTTTTAACGCAAAGGCGCCAAGACGCAAGAGTTGAACCACGAAATACACGACACAAAATTAATCGCAGAGAACGTGAAGAACATAAAGACGGGAAAGACTTGACCGCGAATGGGCGCGAATAGAAAGGGGAAAAGCACGTCTCACGCAACGGTCGCAGCCGCCGTCGCCCAGGCTCCCGTCTCCGCCAAGGCTACGCCGGGCAGGATGGCGGGCCAAGAAGGCAGCAAAGGAAAAGGCTGAGGGCTAAAAGCTTAACGGAAGGAAATGAAGGGAATTTGAACAGAGGGAGAGGGAATGACTAATTTCTGAATCCTAATGACTAAGGAATGACGAAGGCCGAATGCCAAAATTTTCCGCGCAAGACCAACAAAAGAAAGAGAAAACAACTAAATTAACCACGGATGGGCGCGGATGAATCCGCCTTCGCCTGGCCTACGGCGGACAGGCACGGATTCATTGGCCGCAAAAATGCGCAAAAGGCACAAAATTTTAACCGCGGATTTTGCAGATGAGCGCTGATGAATTTTACAGAAGTGAACGAAGATAACGAAGACCGGGTTTTACCGCGAATTGACGCGAAGGGACCGGTCTTCGCTCAGAGCTACGGCCCGGCACGCGCGAATTTGACAAAACATTAACCGCGGATTTCGCAGATGGACGCTGATGAAAGGCCGTGATTGCAGCGGAGGGAAAGACACGGATTTTTAACCGCAAAGATCACAGCGCGGCGAAGCCAGAACACGAAACAAAAAACATTTTAACCGCGGATGGCACGGATGGCACGGATGGGATTCAAAGACAGATTAGAATTTAACGCAAAGGCGCAAAGATGCGAACGTCGCAGGCCGGTTTGACGCGAATTGCGCGAATTGACACAAATTTTTAAAATGGAATTTATTTAACTGAAGAACACCAGCGCGGGAAAGCCGCAACCAAAAGAGGCAAAATGACGTTTTGCAGTTGCCCAAGAAATCTTTCGCGAAATTGCGTGATGTGGACGTATTGCAGTGCAAAGAACACAAAGACGAGAAAGAGTTGACACGAATTGACGCAAATGACGCAAATTACCACAAGAGAACACACCGTATTGATAACCGCAAAGATTGACGCTGCTATGCAAGGTGATTGAAACGGGTTTGGATGATCCGCGAGTGTTTGCCGGTTGGATCATCCGGCAGGCTGGATAGGTTGCGGGGGGCGCGCTCAGACGCGAGCGGCAGCAATCGCTCAAGCTTTAGTAGCGGTCTTGTTTTGGCTTGCGCCAAACGCCAGCGGAGCCAGCGGCAGGAGTCCACGAAGGGACGGATTTTGCTGGTGGTATTTTTGTAGAGGGTCTGGATGGGGGCGAATTCCACGTGACCGCGGTTGATTAAAAATTTCACAAGCATTTCGGATTCGATTTCGAAATGATTCGCAGTCAGGGGCAAATTCGCCAGCGCCGCCGATTCCACGAGCCGGAAACCGCATTGGGAGTCGGGGACGTTTGCGCCGGCAAGTCTTGAAATTTGGCGCGAGAGGAAACGATTCACGAGCCGGCGCAACCACGGAATTTTTTCAAAATTTCGCCTGCCGATGATGAGTTTTGCGCCGGTCGTCTCAGCGGAGTCAAATAAAATTGGGATGTCATCCGGCGAGTGTTGGCCGTCCCCATCGAGCATCAGCACCCACTCAAAATTCCGCGCCCGCGCCCGAATCCAGCCGGCGCGCAAGGCGGCGCCTTTGCCGGAGTTTCTCCCGAGTGAAACGACTTCCGCGCCAGCCATTACGGCGGTCCGTGCCGTACCATCCGTGGAACCGTCATCCACCACGATGACTGTCGGCAGAAATCGTCTCACCCCAGTCACAAGGTTTCGGATATTTTCCGCTTCATTAAAGCACGGAATGACCGCGGCGCATTGGTGCGTCCAATCCATGCGTGAATCCTAAGGCGGAATCAAAAGAAATCAATCCACGCGATTGGGATGCAAATCGTTCTCGACAACCGTACCGTCGGTGGCGGACAGGGTGACCTGACCGATGTCCACGCTTGGATTAGTGATTTTGCCGCGCGTCGCCCAGATTTCGACATGCCAGACAGGCCCGAGTTCGCCATGATCCAACGACAATTTGGTGGCCGTGAGGGTCAGGGTGTTGAGGTAAGGCTGTGAGGTGGCGATTTGGATGGCGCGATCAGAATCAATCTTGAGGAGATTCGGATCAAACGGCTTATGCTGGTCGGTGGCCAATTCGAGCAAGCGGCCCGGATGAGTGACCTCGGTTTCCTGCCCGCTGTCAAATCTCACCTGCGACGCTTTGAACGGTGTGTTGGGGTCGTAGTAAACCACATACCAGACTTGCGGGGTGAGGCCATCCACGGATTTATCCGAGCGGATTTGGACGATCTTGCCTTTGGATTGGACGCCGACGTATTGGTTGCCGGATTTAAGCAGGTCGAACGCCGTGGGCAGGGCCGCCATTGCTCCCTGAACAGCCATTGCCAAGGCAACAGTAATAATCGTTTCTTTTACTTTCATAAACACTCCTTTGGCAGGAATTTAACGCCATTTTGTCAAAATGCAAAAAATAAAAGGGGGGCTGGAATCCGCGGACTCTCACCTCTCCCTGACCGCATGAATCAGTTTTCTCCCCACAACCCTCACCCGGTCCCGCGGCGGGACCACCCTCTCCGCCAAATTGGTGATTGAGGATTGAGGATTGATGATTCCCTTTCCTGCTCCCGCGGCCTCCCATCAGAATGGGAGCGGAGAGGGAATCCGTCTTCGGCGCGCTACGACGGGACAGGCAGCAAGCGGACATCACTGTTTGAGAAAACGATCCGTGCGGACGTCGGCAACGTTCGTCCGTCGGCATTGGGCAGTTATCGCGCGAATGCCGAGGAGCTTTATTTTACGAACGGGGCTGCCGGCAATGAGTGAGCGCGTGATGGCCAGCGCCCTGCCGATTTGGAAATCGGCGATACGGCAGATTTAGAAATCTGCGCTACGACTTTGTTACTGGCCCTGTGCAATGCCCAAGCGCCGTGGGAGTGGCATATTTGCAGGATTTCCTCTCAACTGACCTCAATCCACGCTGCCGGGGTGCAAACCGTTCTGGAGGATGGAGCCGTCGGTGGCGGAGAGGATGATGATGCCAATGCGCGCGGATTTATAGGGATCATCGAGCCGCGCCGCCCAGAGTTTGACGCGCCATTGGGGACCCAGGTCTCCGCGCTCCAGCCAGAGTTGCGTCGCGTTGACTTTCAGGTTTTTCAACAATGGCTGCGACAGGGCGATTTTAATCGCGCGGTCGGAATCCACCTTCAAACCCGACGGGTCAAAGGGTTTGTGCTCATCGGTGCGCATTCCGAGAAATGGGCCTGGATACGACACCCCCATTTCCTGGCCTGCGCCGAATTTTACCTGGACAGTCTTGAACGAGGCATCGGGGTCGTAATAAATGACGAACCAGATGTCCGGCGTGAGACTGGCGACGGATTTTTCCGAGTGGATTTGGACGACTTTGTCCTTCGATTGAATGCCGACGTATTGGTCGCCCGGCCTTTACAAGATCAAAGGCCGTGGGTTCGCCCGCCGTGGCCGTGAATGGGATGGCCAGCGACATGGCAGCAACGAGATATAAGGTTATCTTCATGCCAAAGTTTAGGGCGGGGCGGATGAAACCGCAAAGGCAAAAAGGGAGGTTAAACGGCGATGGCAGAGAATATTTTGATCGCGAATGGAGGCTGACACAAAGAATTTAATTAGGGATGAAACAAAGCAATCCAAGCGGGAGGTGTTTGACGGTCGCGAATCAATTTTTGAATGCTCTCATTAAAGTAGCGGAGACTTCCGGTCTGCTGGATCGCAGGTTTCCCAAGCCGCTGACCGCGTGATGGCCAGCGCCCTGCCGATTTGGAAATCGGCGATACGGCAGATTTGGAAATCTGCGCTACGACTTTGTCACTGGCCGTGCCGCGTTTAATGGTCGGCGGACGTCGGCGGAATTTCCGGTTGCGCGGAGGCGGGTTGCAAATTATGCTGCGTTGTGCCGGTTAAAGGATATTTCCCTTCAGAAATTGACTTGGGCGCCCGCGGCGCGAAGCAAGCGGCCTTGCATGAACGCGCTGCCAACGCCACCCGACCCCCTTTCGGCAACAAGGTTTTCGTCCGGGCCGTTGTCGAGATTTCCAACTTTTGCCGTGAGAATTGCCATTACTGCGGAATGCGCCGCGACAACCATGCGCTTGCGCGTTTTCGGGCACGGCATGAGCAACTCGCCGATTTGCTGATCCACCATCGTCCGGCCAGCGTGACGGATGTGAACATCCAGGCGGGCGAGGATCCGGTGGCGGTGCGCGAGATCGCCCTGCCGCTGATCCGCGCTTTGCGCAGCGAAACGAGCCTGGGCATCAGTGTTTGCCTGGGGACCCTTCCGCAAGCGTTGGATGATGAATTGCAATCGGCCGGCGGGGAGATTTTCATCATGAAGTTTGAGTGCGCGGACGCGAGCCGGTACGAATTGCTGGAAGCGCCGGGCACGCTGGACGAGCGGGTCACCCGAATTCGTTTGCTTGCCGGAAAGGGCTGGAACGTCAGTTCCGGTTTCATCGCAGGGCTGCCGGGCCAGGCCGGGGGGTATTTGCTCAAGAATTTCGAGTTGGCACGTTCGCTGCCTTTGCGCGGTTGCAGTGTCAGCCCGTTTATTTCCGGCGCGGACACGCCGCTGGCGAAAAGCTCCGATGCCAATGCTGACGATACGTTCAATTGCGTCGCGGCGCTACGGTTGATGCGACCGGATTGGGTGATTCCCGCCGTAAGCGCCTTCAACCTGGCGGCCCGGGACGGCTATCGCCGCGGTCTGCGCGCCGGCGCAAATCTGGTGACCATCAATCTGACGCCAAACGAATATCGCGGGGATTACATCATCTACAAGCGCGACCGTTTCATTATGACCGAGGAGCGGGTGCTGAACGCGATCGCCGCCGAAAAACTCGCGCCATCGGAATTGTCGCTGGCCGCATATTATCGGAACAATGAACCGAAGGCGGTGGCGGTGAAAAAACTTTCCGAAACCGTCGCCGTTTAAGTGCTCTTTCCGCAGAAACAATCCACGGGGCCAAATCGGGTTGTTGTCACCGGCGTGGGAATTGTCACCGCGCTGGGCCATGGCTGGCGGACAAATTCGGAAGGGTTCCGCTCGGGCAGAACCGCTTTCCGTCCCGTCACGTTGTTCGATGTGTCACGGCAGCGGGCCAAAAGGGCCGCAGAGGTGGACTTGCCGGAAGTATTTCCCGAGACGCGGTTGACACCGGCGCATTTTCGGCGGACAGGGCGCGGATCAAAGATGCTGTTGCTGGCAGCCCATGAGGCCCTCGCGCAGGCCGGCTGGGAGGCCGCCTGGGATTGGCCGATGATACTCGGCACCACCAGCGGCGAAATGGCCCTTGGCGAGAACTTCCTGCGCCAAGCCGTCGAATGCCCCCGCCGGAGAAAAGGCCAGCCTTCGCGAATTGTCCATTACCAGGTGCAACAGCAGGGATTGGATTTGTGCGACGCGTTTGGATTTTCGGGGAGGGTGACGACCCTATCCAACGCCTGCGCCTCCGGGGCAAACGCGATCGGCCATGCCTTTGAACGGGTTCGCCGCGGCCACGACGATAACATCATCGCCGGCGGCTACGATGCGCTTTGCCAATTGACTTTCGCTGGATTTGATTCGTTGCAGGCGTTGTCTCTCTCGTCCTGCCGTCCGTTCGACGCGCATCGGGACGGGCTTTCCCTTGGCGAAGGCGCGGCGGTTTTTACGCTGGAGACGTTGGAGGGGGCGAAAAAGCGCGGCGCGGAAATTTTCGGCGAAATCATCGGATATGGGGCAACGACGGACACGCATCATCTGACGCAGCCGCATCCCGAAGGCGCGGCCGCGCTTGGGGCCATGAATGCGGCCTGCGCGGACGCGAAACTTTTGCCGGAGCAAATTGATTATGTGAACGCCCACGGCACGGCGACGCCCCACAATGATGCGGCGGAAGCGGCCGCCATCAATCGCTGGGCGGGGGCGCAGGTGGAAAGAACGTTTGTCAGTTCGACGAAGGCCGGCATCGGCCACTTGCTTGGCGCGGCGGGGGCCATTGAAGCCGCCGTTTGCCTGATGGCGTTGCGGGAGCAATTCCTGCCACCGGAAACGACGCTGGAGACCGTTGACGCCGCGGTCCGCTTTCAAATCGTTCGCCAGCCGACGGAGAGAAAAATCACGACGGCGCTGTCGAACTCCTTCGGTTTTGGGGGCGCCAACGCCTCGCTTATTTTTCGGAGGTGGGAATGAGGGGGATATTTATTCATGGTGTGGGAGCGGTTTCGCCGGCGGGTTGGGGCATGGCGGATTTTCGCGGCGCACTGGAAAAAAATGTTCCCTTGCCGGTGCAAACCGTGGCACGACCGGGCCTGGAGCAATTGTTAGCCGAACGGGCCGTACCCCCGGTCGCGCCGCGTTCCGGGTTTCTGATGCACTCCCGTTTGCGCCGCGCGACGGCCATTGCGCAACATACGGTCGCCGCGGCCCTCGAAGCCATCGGCGGCGACGTCGCCAGAGTTCAGCGCGGCGAAATGCGCGTCGGGATCATCGTCGGGGCAATCACGGGTTGTGTGACGTATTCGCGGCGGTTTTATGAAGAAGTCTTGCGCGAGCCGGGGACGGCGAGTCCGCTGATTTTTCCTGAAACCGTCTTCAACTCGCCGGCGAGCCATCTCGCGGCCGTTCTCGGCACGAATCAAGCGGCCGATACGCTGGTGGGTGACGACGGGACGTTTGCGCAGGGGCTGGGGCTGGCCGCGGAGTGGTTGTTGGAGGACGGGCTGGATGGGTGCGTGGTGGTCGGCGCGGAGGAAAACGATTGGATTACCGCCGACGCCATAAGACTGTTTCAGCGGCGGGTCATCCATGGGGCGGGCGCGGGGGCGGTTTATTTGAAAAAAAGTCCGGCGGGCGCGCTGGCCGAATTGGTTGCCATCACCGATTCGTTTTCGTTCACGCACACGCAGAGCCGGGCGGGGGCCGCGGAAAAAATGCGCGCCCAGTTGCCACCGGCGCGTTCCGATGAATTGCTCTGCGGGAGCGCGCAAAACATCCCGCGGCTGGATGAGGCGGAGAATTCGGCATGGAAGGATTGGAACGGCGCGCGGGTTTTGCCGAAGGCCATTTTCGGGGAGGCGTTTGTGGCGGCCGCCGGCTGGCAATGTGTGGCCGCGTGCGACGCGATTGGGCGGGGGGATTTTGGCGCGGCCAATGTGAGCATGGTGGGGGTGAACCAGCAGGCGATTGGGGCGAGGTTTTGCAGAGTGAAGAAGGAAGAGTAGAAGTGAGGCGCCGGGCCGGAATTATGAACAACAAAGAAACGAAGAAACAAAGTGGTTTGGAATTACCCAATTGGAAGCTTAATCCCGTATTCCCGTTTTTGGGTCCGATTTCCGGCTTGCGCGAAAGGCGGCGGGCATTCAGTCTTTGGCGTCAAAATGCTTGAAATTTTATCTCAATGAGCGATTCGACCGACCTGAAAAGAGAAATCAAACAACTGATCGTGGACAATCTCATGTTGAAAATCGGCCCCGATGAAATCGGCGATGACCAGCCGCTCTTCGGTCCGGAAAGCCTCGGCCTCGATTCGGTGGACGCGCTGCAATTAGTGGTGGCGCTTGAGAAAGCTTACGGTCTGAAGCTGGCCGACTCTGAGGCGACGCGGAAGGCGCTGCAAAACGTCAACGCCATGGCCGCGGCAGTGGCCCAGGCCAGAACCCATTGACGGAGCGATTGTGGCCTTCCAAGATTTTCCAAAACAAGCGCAAGGGGTTGAGCTTCTCAAACGCTCGCTCGCCCGCGGCAGGCTTGGGCATGCGTATTTGTTCGCGGGCGACCGGATTGAGGAATTGGAATCGGTGGCGCGCACGCTGGCCAAGACGTTGAACTGCCAAAATCCGGTGCGGGAAAGCGGCCGCGCGGTGGATTGCTGCGACGCGTGCGCCGGTTGCCGCAAAATTGACAACGAAAACCACGCGGACATCCATTGGGCGCGGCCGGAATCCAAATCGCGGGTGATCACGATTGACCAAACGCGGGAATTGATGCGCGAAATGCAGCTCAAGCCGACGGAAGCGGAATTCAAAGTGGCGGTCATTGTTGGGGCCGACCGAATGAAGGTAGAGGCGGCCAATGCCTTTCTAAAGACCCTGGAAGAGCCGCCACCGAAATCCATTTTGATTCTGCTTTCTGTCGTGCCCCAGCGGATTTTAGAAACGATCGTATCGCGCAGCCTGCGCCTTAATTTTTTTGGCGAGCGGCGGGAATTGGAACCGGCCCAAGCCGAATGGCTGGCGAAATTCAGCGCCGTGGCCGTGGACGAACAGAAAAGTTTTTTAGGCCGCTACCGGCTGCTTGACGTTTTATTGCAAAAGCTCGCGGAGATTCGGGCACACACGGGAGAATCACTCGGCGCGCGTTCGCCCCTGGAAAAATACGAAGACATTGAAAAGGACCTGCGTGAAAAATGGGAAGAGGAACTCGCGGCGGCCATCGAATCCGAATACCGCCGGCGCCGCGCCGATTTGCTCATGCTGGTCCAATCCTGGCTGCGGGACGTGTGGTTGCATACGCTGGCGGCGGGGAAGGATCTGCTCAACTTCCCTGAAATTGCCGGGGCGGAAGACGTGGCGCGGCGGATATTGGGGCGGGAAGCGCTCGAGAATTTGCAGACACTCGAGCGAATGCAGCGCCTGCTGCATACGAACGTCCAGGAAGCACTGGCGCTGGAAGTTGGCCTGCTTAAATTGCATTTTTAGCCGGGTGCCGGCACAATTCCGGCGATGAAATCCGAACCGACACCCGCCGCGAATAAAATCTTCGCGCCCGCGTTCGGACTTTTTCTGGGCCTCTGCATCTGGAAATTCGGCAACCCGGTCATTCTGTACCAGAAAATCTTTCCGCCGACATCGGCGTCGGAATTCTGGACCGACTCGTGGCCGACGCATTGGGCGGGCTGGATATTTTTGCCGTTTTTCGTCGCGGGCATTTTTTTCATATTAAAGGTGCCATGGCGCCGGTTGGCGGGCAAATGGCTTTGGCTGCTGCCGCTGGGGTGGCTGGGCTGGCAGTTCGTTTCGGCGACCCAATCGGTGGACGCCGAATTGAGCACCGTGACGCTGTGGCAATTTTTCGGATGCGTCGCGTGTTATTTCATCGGCGCGTTTCTTTTTAACAATCGCCCGGCGCTGAATTTGTTGCTGATCGGGGTCCTGGCGGCGTTCATCTTTTGCCTGGTGCGCGGCGTGGACCAGCGGTTGGTCGAATTTCCACAGAGCCGCCAAGTGTTGCTGGAAGGCCAGCGTGACGGTTGGACCAACCTGCCGCCGGCGGTTCTTTTGGAGATGAAGCGGGAAGAGATCATCATCAACACCAACGGCATGGAGGTGGCGAACCCCGCCGTGCTCGCCCGATTCGGCAAATCTCCGCCGCCGGGGCTGGCCGGGTTACATCTGGCGCTCTATAAACTGTTGGCGCCGGCCCCGCGAGTCAATGGGACCCTTGTTTATCCCAATGCGCTGGCGGGAATCGTTTTATTGCTATGGCCGGTTTCATTAATGCTCGCGATTGGGGCAAAAAACCTGCGCCCGGCGATTCGCGGGGTCGCGGTTGCGATGATCACCCTTCTCGGCGGGGCAGGATTGTTTTGGAGCGGGTCGAAACTCGGGTGGCTTCTCGCCATGGGCGTCGGCGGCCTGTACCTTTTGCGGCTGAATTGGCCGGCGAAGTTAAAAATTGCCGCCATTGTTGGGGTTGTTGTTCTCGGTCTGGCAATTTTCGCGGTTCGCTTTCACCATTATTTTGCCAATGGCGCGACGAGCGTCGGCGCGCGGTTCGATTATTGGCGCGCGGCAATTCAAACGACGGTTGAGAGGCCCCTTTTTGGCACCGGACCGGGCACGTTTCAAAGACCTTACGCCCGGCTCAAATCGCCGGACGCGGAAATGGCGCGGCTGGCGCACAATGATTATCTCGAACAATTTTCCGATTCGGGACTCTGCGGCGGCATCATCTACCTGGGCTGGATATTCCTGGCGGTCACGACGGTGGGCCGGCGCGTGTGGAGGTCCGATGATAAATTCGCTTTTGCGATTTTTGCCGGATTGCTGGCTTGGTTTATCCAGGGATTTGCCGAATTCAGCCTCTACATTCCCGCGCTAGCCTGGACTGCGTTTACACTTCTTGGCAGCCAGGCGGGGATGGGGAGCGCACGGGACCCGGGGGCAGTTTCACGCGCCTCGCGCGAAACAATCGGTGATCGCGTGGCGGTCAAAGGGAAACGTAATTAAGAAGTCAATCGCCTAACGCATTTTGGCGTACCATGTTACGTGGCAGAAGATGCGGCGCCTACGGAGTTGGAAGATTACTATTGTCTGATTTCTACAAATATTCCGCACCTACGGCGCTGATAGCGGGACCCACGCATGTCATGCTGCGTTACGAGCAAAGGCGAACAGTGTGCGTTCAAATCCGGACAGGTGTGCGAGCAAAGGCGGACACTTCCAGCCCTGCGGGGATTTATTCGGCGGCTGCGCCGGAGGTTTCATCATCAAGATTTATCATTGGCCGGCTCTCCGACCATTTCCAAAATTTCCTGCAAGGGGATTCGTATCCAGGCGGGGCGCTCCTTGAGTTCGTAACCGATTTCGTAAATGGCCTTGCGGAGGAGGAAGGCATCGGTGAGGACCTGGAAGCTGGTTTCGTCGGCCGGGAAGAACCGGGCGCCGGCGGCGGCGTGGCGGTAGGCCATGAAATAGATGGCCGCCACCCAGCGCGCCCAATAGCGCGTCCACAAAATCATTTGTTGCGATTGTTCCTGGGAGAGATTGCCGCGCTCGATTTGTTTCAACAGGGCGGCATAAGCGGCGTAGTGAAAGGACTCAATCATTCCCGCGACGTCGTTCAACGGCGAGCGCTTCAGGCGGCGTTCGCCCACGGCGACGGACGGTTCGCCCTCGAAATCAATGATGAGGAAATCCTTGCCGGTATAGAGCACCTGTTCCAGATGGAAATCGCCGTGGTTGCGGATGCGGTCGCAGTCCATGCGGCGCTCATAGACCGCGCGAAAACGTTTAATAATTTCGGGTTCAAGGAGGAGCACCTTTTGGGCCTGCGGTTGAATTTCCGGCGGCAGATTTTTCAAGTTCCGGTTGAGCGATTGGAAATTCTGCCGGGTGAGGTTTCGCATGGATTGGAAGAGGGCGCGCTGGGAATGGGGGGTAAACGGTTCCGGCGCGAAGTTAGGATTGTCCGTGCTGCCGGCGAGGGCCAGATGCATGGCGGCGGTGCGTTCGCCGAGGGCGCGGACGCTTTCGACATAGGTATCAATGACGTGGCGGGCGAGTTCGGGCAGTTCCGCGACGGAGGCGGACAGTTTGGTGACACTGTAGGGCGGCAAAGGCGGGACGCGCTGCTCCGGCGGCAGCGTTTGCACGCGCTCATAAAATTTCCCCAGCGCATCGAGGGTGTATTCCCAGGCATTCTTGGTCTTGGGCACATAGGCGGTGAGCACGGCCAGGGTGCGCGGTTCCTCGCGGCCGGAACGATATTCCAGGGCGCCGGCCAGTGGCGGCGAGAAGGGGAATTTCTGCGCGGTGAGGAAGCGAAGGATTTCGAGGTCGGGATTGGCGCCGAAATCGAGGCGACGGAATAATTTCAAAATGGCCTTATCGCCGAAAATGACGGAGGAATTATTATGCTCGGCGCGGAGAAGGGCCGGTTCAAGAGCGGCGGCATTTTCGCCGAGGACAATTTTGAATTCGGGGCCGTGGCTGGGGTCCAGCGAACCCAACCGTCCATCGAGATTCTGCTGGTCGGCGATCAATTGTAGCAGTGCCCGGGGTAATTCCCGGCCCGCGAGGGCATCGTAAAGCACGCCGGACTGGCCGGGCTGGGTGAAGTTGAGACGCGCGATGACAATGGGCGCCAAATCCCGCGCAACGGCCTCGGCCGCATCGGCGACGGCGCAGGCCAAGGGCAAAACATAGACATCGGGGTCGCCCTGGAGGTATTCGGCCTGGGCAAAAATAATGAAGGATTTGTCGTTTGCGGGAAGGGGGACGCGGATGATTTCCTGGACGCGGACATTTTTGATGCGGCGCGATTTATCGGCGAACCAGGGACGGGAGGGGAGCCAGCGCTGGAGGGCGCGTTCGAGTTGAGCATGGTGGCGTTCGTCAAAGATTTCCTCCCAATCATTGGCGATAGTGAGGACCGCCCGGACATCGGAAGGGCCGGCAATTTCTCCATCGGTTTTTGGCTCGAGCGAAAACCAATAAAATGAGTGAGGCCCGAGGGTCAGGAAATAGGGTTTGTCGGTGACGGGTGGAAATTCGGCGCGTCCGAAGAGTTCGACTGGAACGAGGGATTGAAAGGCGGCCAAATCCAATTCGAGGGGCTGGACAAAACGCGACAAATTGGCCACGACGAGGATGATTTCATTTTGGTAGCGGCGGATGCAGGCGAAAACTTTCCGGTTTTCAGGATGGAGGAATTCGATGGTTCCGCGGCCAAAAGCGTTTTGGCGCTTGTAAAGGGCGATGACACGGCGCATCCACCATAACAGCGAATAGGTATTGCGTTCCTGGACCTCGACGTTGACGGCTTCGTAGTGATTTTCGGGATCGAGATTGATGGGCAGGTAAAGGCTTTGGGGATTGGCGCGGGAGAACCCGGCATTTTTGTCCGCGCTCCATTGCATCGGGGTGCGGACGCCGTTGCGGTCGCCGAGATAGATATTTTCGCCCATGCCGATTTCGTCGCCGTAATAGATGACCGGCGTTCCCGGCAGGGAGAGGAGCAAGGCGGTGAGGAGTTCGATGCGTTTGCGGTCGTTGCCGACGAGGGGGGCGAGGCGGCGGCGGATGCCGAGATTCAGGCGCGCCCGCTGGACGTGCGCGTACATACGGTACATGTAATCGCGCTCCTCGTCGGTGACCATTTCCAGCGTGAGTTCGTCGTGATTGCGAAGAAAGAGCGCCCATTGCGCCGTTTCGGGAATTGGAGGCGTCTGCTCGAGGATATCCACGATGGGAACGCGGTCTTCCATCCGCAGCGACATGAAGAGGCGCGGCATGAGGGGGAAATGAAAGGCCATGTGGCACTCGTCGCCCTTGCCGCCGCCGAAATAGGCGACGGCGTCCTCCGGCCATTGATTGGCCTCGGCCAGCAGCATTTTGTCGCCGTACTTTTCATCCACGTGCCGTCGGAGCTTTTTTAGAAATTCATGCGTCTCGGGCAGATTTTCGCAACTGGTGCCTTCGCGTTCGTAGAGATAGGGCACCGCGTCCAGCCGCATACCATCCACGCCCATGTCGAACCAGAAATCCAGGACCTTGATCATTTCTTCATGGACGGCGGGATTATCGAAATTCAGGTCCGGCTGGTGCGAAAAGAAACGGTGCCAATAAAGGGCGTTGGCGTGGGCGTCCCAGGTCCAATTCGACACTTCGACGTCTTTGAAGATGATGCGGGCGCTTTTGTATTTTTCGGGCGAATCGTTCCAGACATAAAAATCGCGGAAGGTGCTTCCGGGCGGCGAACGCCGCGCGCGCTGAAACCAGGGATGCTGGTCGGAGGTATGGTTCATGACCAGCTCAGTGATGACCCGTAATCCGCGGCGGTGGGCTTCGCGGAGGAAGACCTTGAAATCGTCGAGGGTGCCGTACATTGGATGCACATCGTAGTAATCCGCGATGTCATAGCCGTCGTCCTTGAGCGGGGAGGGGTAAAAAGGCAACAGCCAGATGGCGGTGATGCCGAGGTCGCGCAGATAGTCCAGCCGGGTGGTGAGGCCGCGAAAATCGCCGGTGCCGTCACCGTCACTGTCCTGAAAGGCGCGGACGTGGACTTCGTAGATGACGCCGCTCTTATACCACATCGGGATTTTTTCCGGGGCGGTTGGCGGCGGTTTTTGGTCTGAAAGAATGGCTGCGGTATCGGCGGGCACGCGGGCAAGCTCCTTTTCAGCAATCATCCGTGCAATATCCGGAGGCGAATTGCAATTGTCAAACGTCTGTCTTCAGTAGGTGAGCAGCTCCAATTCGCGCAGGCCTTCATTGCCCAATTGCCAACGGTCGCCGCGTCTGACGACGAGATGGCAGCAGGGGTTGGCGAGCGCAACGGGTTCATTGACGGAGAGCAACTGATATTTGGCCTGGCTCTTGATTTCGGACGCCGCGCGCGGCATCAGGGCAAAGGCGACGCCGTTGAAGTTCAGGGCAATTTCGTATCCGGCGATTCCCTGGCGTTGGGCGATAGGATTTGGCAAGACGAGCATGGGGTAGCGTTTCAGGTAGGGAAAATTCGTGGCGCGGACGAGGACGCGGCAAAGCTCGGTCTGGCCGCGGAGGAAATTGAGCAGATTAAATCCATTGGGATTGTGCTCCTGGAGCAAGATTTCGCGGTCGTCGAGGCCATTAAGATTCTGGCCGTTCCATTCGCCGTGATCGTTACGCTCGCCGGGCGAGGCAATTTTGAACCAGGAAGCGAAATTGTCGTTGACCAGGACGTTCAACTCAAAATGGACGTGCGCGCGCCATTGGGCGATGACCTCGGCATTCGAGGTGCGTCCCATGGTGGCGATGACTTCGCCGGCTTTGACGGGTTCGCCGACGTACAGGCCGGGGCGGGCGGCGCTCAAGTGCGCGTAGAGCGAGTAAATTTCAATTTTCTGGATGACGTGGCGGATGACGATGTAATTGCCGTAGTTGGAAAGGGAGGGCCGCCGGTTAATGTAAACGACGGTGCCGTCGGCGGTGGCCATGACGGGGTCTGTGGGTTCGCCGCGGCGGTCGGTCTGCAGATGGCGGATGTCGAGGCCTTCATGGAAGCGCTGGCCGTTGTCGCGCACGCAGCCGAAGCTGCCGCTGGTCCACGGTTTGTCAGGCTCAGTGGGCGCGAAAAATTTCAGTTCCGCTCCGGGCACATAGAGGAAATGGTTGGCGGTGGGAAATTGAAAGGGCGATTGCGCAAAGAGATTCGCGCAAGAAACTACAATTGCCGCGAGAACAAATGCTTTGGAAATTCGAGCCATGTTACCCCGGCTCCGGCTCCGGCGCTGACACGAACTCATTGAAGCTGCCCTTTTTGGTCTTTTTTGATGACGTTGGTAAGTCCGAGGGCAAACTGATCGGCTTCGGTTCGCGACATGTCCGGCGTAAAGGTCAAGGTGCCGTTGTAAATGCGCTGCGTAATCATGGGGGCAGCGAGCCAGCGGCCATCCGACAGTTTTTTTCCCCATTGGCCGTAAATAGCGAGGTGTTTGCCGGGATACGAGGCGGTATATTGTTCCAGGATCATGGAACTGCTTTCGTCGAAATTGAACTGGATGGCGAAGCCGCCTTCGGTGTTGATGATCTTGGCGGCAACGAGATTGGCCTCGGTGAAGAGCGGTTCCTTGTCAATGGTCAGCGAGATTGGGTCGGCGCGAAAAACGGAAATGGACTGGGTGGTAGCGGGGTTATCCGCCTCGGCCTCGAGATGAATGCGAACGGCGCTGACCTGTTTTTCTTTTTGCCTTTTTTCGGTTTGGCAACCGGAGAGAACCGCCAGGGCCAACGCCAGGGCGAAATAGAGATTGAACTGTTGTCTGCAAAATTGCATAGTGACATCACAAAACCGCATCACGCGAAAAAAGTAAAGCATTATGGGAAGACAATACAACAAAGTCATCAAACGCAAACGCCGCGCGAATTATCTGAAACGCAAGGCCGGACGAGTGAAAGCCAAAAAAGCCGCGCCAGCCGCTGCGGCGTGACCTTCGGATAAAGAGAATAGAGGCCGCCCGAGAATTCGGGCGGCTTTTTTTATTTTTATTCGTGGCAAGTCCACCGGACCTGCCGTTCGAGCGTTGGGAATGAAATTTTTCCAGAAGTTTACAAAGGGAACTTGTTCACAAGGGTCACTTTTCATTTGAACGGGTTGTGAATAATTCACATTGGGGCGTTAAAAATGGCGTGATTTTATTGAAGAAAGTGTGTTGTTCACAGTTTATTCGCAGGGCTGGAGCGGTGAACAAGCTGTTCATATCAATTCATTGAAGGGATCGGGAAATCTGGTAGGATGTCTTCAGTTCATTGAAAGAACGATGCGGTTGGCGAAGGGTTAAACTGACGTTGGCCGTATTCAGGATAATCCCGGGTGACCGGGGAAAAGTCGGGCCAGGTTGATTGGTTCGGCTCCTCTTAAACGACCGAAAGGTTAGCGGCGGAGGCAAAATTCACCGGTTCTTGTGGCGCGTTCGCGCGCGCCAAATGCGAATGGAGGGCCGGCGGCGCGGGGCGATTAGAAACCGTCCCGGGTCGAGTGAAGTAGTTCAGGCAGGTTTCGAGCCTGGGCGAATTGCAGTTGCCAAAGCAGGCATTGGTTGCTACTGCGGATCAACACGGTGCGGACGGCTCTGGCGGATCCAATAAAAAAAGTTGAGACCGCCAAATGAAAAACGCCGAAAGGCGGGCAAAAAGAGAGTTCGCAGCGGGAAGGACACGACGGCTGGGCAGGCCGCGTGAAAAAACTTCCGAAGGCCGGCGATGTTAAAAACGGCACCGCTGGACTGTGAAAAAGGCAATCTGTGAGTGAAGAGGCGAGACCCGTGGCCTCGGGCGAACGCGCTGCCAGAAGCGGCGGCTGACCCGGAGCCAAGTGGTTAAGACGCGAAACAAATCGCAGGCGTGTCTTGACCTGGTTCGCAGGCCGGTGGCCGCAACCACCAGTTGAAGCGAGCTGAAAAGCCTCACTCGAAATTCAGTGACCGAAAGGCGCTGGACGGCCCTGCCACGAGGCCGAAACTCCGCTTGCCGTGGAGAATGGCGTCGGGAAACCGGCAGCCCCCGAGAGGGGAGCGTCTAATGCCGGTCCGGGAAAGAGAGAGTGACGAACTCCCATTCCCCATTTGTCCCTGCTCGACCGAAAGGTCGGGCGGGGACTTAATGTTTTTGGGGGACAGCCTTTCGACTCTCGAATGCAATGGGACCACAGAGGGGAAACATTCAACGCTCAACATACAACCCCCGGCGCCGAAGGTCGGGGAACGTTTCGTGAACCCATTTCGATGAACCGCCTTTCATTAATTGCATGGCCTTGGCAATCGGCATCGTGGATGTCAACGCCAATAGAATGTGAATAGGGTCGTCGGTGCCGCCGGCGATGAGTTGCGTCATTTGATTTTGGGGCGCGATACCGCCAAGAAACGGCCACAGCCGCTCCTGGAGCGATGGTGAAATGATTTTTAGCCGTTCTTTGGTGCTGAAGACGCAATGAAAATAGGAGCCCACGTAAGACATGCCTGTTATTCAACCGTCCCTTCGGGACTTATGCAAATCCCGAATGCGGTCCTGGCGTTGAAACGCCAGGCTATTGCCGTATGTCCCTGACGGGACAACAGAGACATTCCAACAGCGTTGAAGGACCAGTATATTTGCCGACCCAGTAGATCCGCCGAAAAAACCGAACAAAAGCAAATCGGTTGAAGAAATTTGTCTCACACCCACCTGGAGTCGGGTGTGAGACAAAATTCTTCAAATTGGAAAATACGCTTGTTTTTTTGGGCTGTGTGACTATAATACTAGTCACATTATGAATTCCACTGACAAAACACGCATTCTTCAACAGATCTAGCCATTGACGCCATGGAACGGGGAAAACTCTCGACCTATAGTTTCAAAGAACGTCCCGGTGTTTCGGGCCCCTACCACAAACTCCAGTATTGGCGCGATGGCAAAAATCACACCCGATATGTTTCGGAGGCCGAACTGCCGGCCCTGGAGGAAGCGCTGGCCGGTCACGCCCGGTATCGGCAACTGACCGAAGAATATGCCGATTTGATCATTGAGGAGACCCGCCAAAACATTGCCGGCTCAAAAAAAAAGAATGCCCGCCGGAGATCCGCCTGGCGCAGGAAGAAGAAATCCAGCGGCTGATGGCCTCGTTTCAAGCGCAGGATATAGGGGGCAACGCCGTCGCCGAACTGGAGGTCTTGGTGCGCACGGCGGTGTTCAAATCCGCCACTGCACTGGTTGGTTGGTTGCTCCAGCAAGCCGTTGACCGTGTGGATGGGGCGTACCAGCCCAAGCCCGGACAGGTGCGCAAGGGCCGGGAAACCCTCGAAGTACAAGGCATCTTTGGCCACTTCCAGTTGCGGCGGGATTACTATTACCATGCGGGCAAGCAGGCAGGCCATTATCCGGCGGATGCCGCGCTAGGATTGCAGGGGAGCTACACGCCCGCCTTGGCCAAGCTCATTTGCCTGGAGGGTGCCGATGAGCCGACCTACCTGAAAGCCGAGCGGCATTTGGAGCAGACCGGGGGTATTTCCGTTTCGGCGCGGCAGATTCAACGAGTAGTCCAGCGTGTGGGCGGCGGTGCCCAAACCTGGCAGGAGCGGGAGGCCCAGCCCGGGGCCTGCGACGCCCCCGTCCTGTACGTGAGCGCCGACGGCACGGGCGTGCCGATGGTGCCCAAAGAACTGAAGGGGCGGCGCGGCAAGCAGACCGACGGCACGGCCAAGACCCGCCAAGTTTACCTGGGTTGCGTGTTCACCCAGCACCGCACCGATGACCAAGGCCATCCGGTGCGGGACTATGAATCCACGACTTATGTTTCCAGTTTCCAGTCCATTGACGCGTTCGGTCCGCTGTTGCGCCAGGAGGCGCTTCGCCGCGGCTTGGGCAGCGCGGGCAAGGTCGTGGTACTGATCGACGGGGCGGCCGGCTTGGAAAACATGGGCCGGCTCTGCTTCAAGGACTGCCTGCAAATCGTGGACTTCTTTCACGCCCTGGAGCACGCCGCTCTGGTGCTGGAGGCCTTGATTGGCAAAAACCATCCGGATTACAAAAAACAACTGCGGCGATGGGCCAAACGGCTGCTCAAAGACAAGGTTCAGGCATTAATCCAAGAGACGCGCCTACAATGCGCCGGTCAGCCCTCGGCAGCGGCTGTGGAGCAAGCTTTGGGCTACTTTGTGCGCAACGTGAGCCGGATGCAGTATGGCACCTTCCGGGCAGCAGGCTACTTCATCGGTTCAGGCGTCGTCGAAGCTGGCTGCAAAACCGTCATTGGCGGTCGCTGCAAACAATCGGGCATGTTCTGGTCGGAGTCAGGAGCCGAAAACATCCTCGCCCTGCGCTGCATTCATAGCAGCCGCCGCTTGGAGGACTTTTGGAAATCCAGGCTCAATGAACAGGCTGCTCGCAACGATGCTCTGTCATTGACAGCATGAAAGAAGAATTTTGTCTCACACCCCCTGGAGTCCGATGGTAAAATTTCCGCTTGCCCTTGGCGGCGCCCCGCTCCATCTTGGTGAGCAAAGTTAAATTAATCCAAAGAGAAAATTATGGGACGCATCTACAACAACATCGTTGAAACCGTAGGCCGCACGCCGTTGGTCAAGCTGAACAAGGTCACCGCCGGAGTGCCCGCGACCATTCTTCTGAAGTGCGAATTTTTCAATCCGCTGTCCAGCGTCAAAGACCGCATCGGCATGGCGATGATTGAAGACGCCGAAAGGCGCGGCATCCTGAAACGGGAGACTGTGATCATCGAGCCGACCAGCGGCAACACGGGGATCGCGCTGGCGTTTGTCGCGGCGGCGAAGGGATACAAATTGATATTGACGATGCCCGAGACGATGTCGCTGGAGCGGCGGACGCTTCTGGCGATGCTCGGCGCGAAATTGGTGCTGACGCCTGGCGCGGAAGGGATGAAAGGGGCCATTGCCAGGGCCGAGGCGCTGGCCAAGGAAACGCCCAATTCATGGATTCCGCAGCAATTTGATAATCCGGCCAACGTGGAGATTCATAAGAGAACGACGGCGGAAGAAATTTGGAGCGATACCGATGGCAAAGTGGACATCATCGTCGCCGGGGTGGGCACGGGCGGCACCATTACCGGGTGCGTCGAGGTCATCAAACCCCGCAAGCCGTCCTTTGTTGCGATTGCGGTTGATCCCAAGGATTCGCCGGTGATTTCGCAAACGCTGGCCGGCCAGCCGCTCAAGCCCGGTCCGCACAAAATCCAGGGACTTGGGCGCGGGATTCATTCCCAAGAACCTTCATTTGAAAGATGCCAACGGCAATCCGCTCATCACGGAGGCCATCCAGGTGACCAATGACGACGCGTTTGCGATGGCGCGGCGGCTGGCGAAGGAAGAGGGGATTTTATGCGGGATTTCGTCCGGCGCCAATGTGGTGGCCGCCATTGAGGTGGCCAAGCGGCCGGAGAACAAAGGCAAGCTGATTGTGACGATTGCGCCGTCCACCGGCGAGCGATATTTGAGCACGCCGCTGGCGGCGGAAGCCCGGGCGGAAGTGGGCGGTTAAAAAGGTTTAATGGATCGGTTATTTTCCCGGGGAGAAAGCGGTTAAAAATAGTTGTTGCGCCTTGACGGATTTTAGCGTAATTAATGGGTGTCGAAGGTTTTAAGAGCTTCGCCTTGATGCAAAGGCGGGGCTGCTTCCCAAAGATTCCGCAATTCAATGATTTTCGGGTATTCAGCCTTCGAAGACATAATATATGAGCAGTTCAGAAAATAACGGCGAAAAGTCCGCCGAATTATGGTTCGGGCTTTCTGGAGATCTCCGAGAAAGGCTTCGGCTTTTTGCGGACGGCACAGAACCATTATCATCCCAAGCCCACCGACATCTTCGTCACGCCGGACACCATCCGGCGGAGCTTTTTACGCGAAGGAAGCCATATTGAAGGTCCGACGCAGCCGCCGCACCGCGGCACCAGCCCGCAGCTAAAGGCGGTGGAAAAGGTCAACGAGATGACATTCGACGATTACACCAAAGCGGTGCGTTTTGAGAATCTCACGACGATTGATCCGATTGAAAAATTCAGCCTGGAAACGACAGCCCGATTTGATCGAGACGCGAGTGATTGACCTGGTGACGCCGATTGGCAAGGGCACGCGCGGGCCTGATTGTGGCGCCGCCGCGCACGGGCAAGACGACGATTCTCAAGCAGATTTGCAACGCCATGACCGCGAACCATCCGGAAGTTTATCGCGTTGGTGCTGCTGATTGACGAACGTCCGGAGGAAGTCACGGATTTTCAGCGTTCGGTCAAAGCCGAGGTGGTGGCGTCATCCAATGACATGGATTTGGAGACGCACGTGCGGCTTTCGCGATTCATGATTGAGCGGTGCCGGCGGATGGTGGAGAGCGGGCAAGGACGTTTTTGTTCTGATGGATTCGCTGACGCGCATCGCCCGCGCGTACAACAGCGTGCATGGCGGCAGCGGACGAACGATGACCGGCGGCGTGGATGCGCGCGCGCTGGAAATTCCGCGCAAGATGTTCGCATCGGCCCGCAAGATTGAGAACGGCGGATCGCTTACGATTTTGGCGACGGCGCTGATTGATACCGGGTCGCGCATGGACGAACTGATTTTTCAGGAATTCAAGGGCACGGGCAACATGGAGTTGATCCTCGACCGAAAGCTTTCCGACCGGCGGTTGTTTCCGGCCATTGACATTCCCGAAATCGGGCACGCGCAAAGAGGAAAAGCTTTTCCCGGCCAAGCAACTCGAGGCTGTGCGCAAATTACGCCGGACGATGGTGGATTTGAACCCGATCGAGGCGATGGAGACTCTGGTGGCCGCGCTCAAGAAGCACAAGACGAACGACGAATTGCTGGCCAAGCTGGACAAGGGGTCGTAAGGGGTCCCGAGGGCTGGCAGCCATTCCGGCGCGTTTTGGCGTTGTCTGGATATGCTGCCAGAAAAAATTTGCCTGCAATAGAATCCGATCTTCGGCGCATGTTGCATGAACCCGGCGGTCAAAGAAAAAGCGTTTCTCCACTCGCGCCCGCCTCTGGAGCGAATGGTGCGCATCCACAAGGCCATTCAGTCCGGTCATTATCCGAACGCGAGCAAGCTGGCGCGCGGAAATCGAAGTCGCCACGAAGACCATTCATCGCGACATTGAATTCATGCGCGACCGGTTGAACCTGCCGATTGAATTCGATTCGAGCCGCAACGGATATTTTTACACCGGCGAGGTCAGCGCGTTTCCCACGATGCAAATCACGGAAGGCGAACTATTCGCGCTGGTGGTTGCCGAAAAGGCGCTGCAGCAATATCGCGGCACGAGTTTTGAGAAACCGCTGCTTTCGCGCCGTCAAAAAAATGGAGCAGGCGCTGCCCGACACGATTTCCCTCAATCTGGCGGACATCGAGCAGACCATCTCCTTCCGCACTCGCGCCGAGCCGATTTTGAACCTGAAGATTTTCGACGCGCTGGCCAAAGCGGTGGCGCGGCGGCAACAGCTTGAATTGAGTTACCGCAAGCCCGGCCAGGCAAAGGTCCGGAGATGAGAATCGTTGATCCTTATCATCTGGCGAATATCAACGGCGAGTGGTTTCTGTTCGCGTTTGACCACGCGCGCAAGGATTTTCGCAAATTTGTTCCCGCGCGGATTTTGGAAGTCAAGCCAACCGGCAAAACGTTCGAACGTTCCAAGAAATTTTCCTTGGAAAAGCGACTGCGCGACAGTTTCGGCGTTCATTCCGGGGAAGGGGAATACGAGGTGGTCATCCGCTTCAATGCGCGGGCGGCCGATTACATTCGCGAGAAGAAGTGGCATGAGTCGCAGCAATTGCGCGAGCTGAAGGGCGGGGGAGTGGAATTGAAATTGAAACTTTCGAGCCTGGTGGAAATTGAGCGGTGGATTTTGAGCTGGGGCGGCGATGCGAGGGTTTTGAAACCGCGCGAGTTGGGGGAGGTGGTGCGCGCGGCGGCGCGCAGGTTGCTTCTTTAACTTTCGTGAAATTCGTGTCAGGCTTGGACTCAGATGACGACGGCCAATAAAGTCACCATTCTCCGCATTTTATTGATTCCGTTTTTTGTCGTGGAACTTATTTACTACGTCCGCACGGGAAATGAAATCCACCGGTTGTTTGCCATCCTGTCGTTTGCGATCACCGCCATTTTAGACGGGGTGGATGGTTATATTGCGCGCCGTTACCGCCAGAAAAGCGAGCTGGGCGCGATTCTTGATCCCCTGGCGGACAAATTATTACTCGTTTCGGCGGTGATTACCTTGAGTTTTAATAATGCCCCGTATCTGCGGCAGATTCCGCTTTGGCTCACCGGCACCATCATCGGACGCGATGCATTGCTCGGCATCGGTTCGGGAGTCATTCATTTGGTCGTTGGCAAAATCAAGGTTCATCCGCGGCTGACGGGAAAGATGGCAACGGTTTTTCAAATGGTGGTGGTGCTTTGGATTTTGCTGCGATGGGACGTGGATTTAAATGGAATTTATTTAAAGATTTGGATGTTTGGCGCGGGAATTTTCACGGGTGTCTCCGGGTTGTATTATATTTGGGATGGAAGCAAACAATTGAGTTCGCACCCGGCCAGTTCCCCGGCGAAGCCGGGTGTATTGTAGCAAAGGATTCTAAACCTTTTTGGTTGAATTTCGGACGGAAATCCTCTCAACTCTCCGCGACATTATGGCCAAGGAAAATCAAATCACGTTGAAGGAAGGCGACAGGGCGCCGGAATTTACGGCGGCAACGAACGGCGGCGGAAAAGTTTCGCTTTCGGATTTCAAGGGCAAGAACGTTGTCCTTTATTTTTATCCAAAAGACGACACGCCGGGCTGCACGAAAGAGGCGTGCGGGTTCCGCGACAATTTTGCCGAATTCAAAAATCGGGGCGCCATCGTGCTCGGCGTCAGCACGGATTCGGGAAAATCGCACGACAAATTTGTTGAGAAGTACAAACTGCCGTTTCCGCTTTTGGCCGATGAGGACAAGAAAATTGCCGAGGCGTACGGCGTGTGGGGCGAAAAAAGTTTCATGGGACGCAAATACCTGGGCACGCTGCGGGTGACGTTTCTCATCGGGCCGGACGGCCACATCAAGAAGATTTGGCCGCAGGTCAAACCGGACGAGCACGCGGCGGAGGTCCTGGCGGCGTTGTGATACCCGCTGGAACTTTGGGGAGGCCTTGAAATGCGGAAGCGGATCGCGGGTCGAAAGCGGTGTCAGCCCTGTTCCCCGCCAGCCACCGCACTCCAAGACGCAAAGCGGCGTGCGGATAGGCTCAGGAACCCGCTTGCTTCAGGGCGGGTGAAGAAATTTGTTTCACACCTGGATGCGGAACAGGTTTGACAGGCAATCGTCACGCGGCTAATCTTTTTCCGCAAGGTTGAGAAATTGTAAATCGCAAATCATTAACAAAATTAACTGTTATGGCAATCAAAGTCGGCTCTCATGCTCCTGATTTCACGCTCAAGACGAAAACCGCCTCCGGGTTGGCAGACATCAAGTTGAGCGATAACTTCGGCAAAAAGAACACCGTGCTGCTGTTCTTTCCGGCCGCGTTCACCAGCGTCTGCACGCAGGAAATGTGCAACATCAGCGGGGGCTTGAACGATTACGCCCACCTGGGCGCGGACGTTATTGGCATCAGTGTGGACACGCCGTTTGCGCAGGAGGCGTGGGCGCAAAAGGAAAAAATCACCATCCCGCTGGCGAGCGATTTGAACAAGGAAGTGATCAAGAAATACGACGTGGTCTTTCCGATGCTGGCAGGCGTGGGCGACACTGCGGCGCGAGCAGCCTTCGTGATTGACAAGCACGGGGTGGTGCAATACAGCGAACAAACGCCGACGCCGAAGGACCTGCCGAATTTTGAGGCTGTCAAAACGACGCTGGCGAAGTTGCGGTAAACAATGCCGCTCCCACGGATCCAAAAACAGCATCATCGCAAACGCAGTTTCCAAGAGAAATTTTCGATGTGATTGAAGAAACATCGGATCCAATTTGACGAATGCTATTTGTGGGATTGATTCCAGCCGTCCCTTCGGGACTCCGGCCCCATTGGCGATCGGGTCCGGGCATTGAAATTGAAATGCCGGGCTATTTCCAATGATCCCTTTCGGGATAAATTCTCTTCAGCGCACCAGCCTCATCCATAACAGAAACCAGAGGATCAGGAGAATTTTGTCCCACACCCGGCGCTAACTTCGCCTGTTGACTCAGGGTGGCGCCTGACGGACGATTTCCCAATCGCTAATCGGCCGCATCGCGCCGCATTCGGCGCATGACATTGCGGCATACTGCGTTGAGCAATGCGGGCAGGCGCCGAGCGTCTCGAAAATATCGAACGGTTTTCTGCACTGGCCACAGACCCAAAATGCGCCCCGCGGCGGGACGGCTTTGCAAGCGGGACACGCAAAGCCGTCGCGGCGGGGCGCGGCGGCCACGCGCGACATCGAGCGCGCCTGCATGAGGGCGCCCCAGCAATTCATCAGAATGAAGGCGCAGACGATTCCCAGCCATAGATTTTCCCTCCAGATGGCAAACGCGATGAGGCCCATCACGCCGATGAGGCCGACCACGGTTGCGATCAAGAGGCTGTTGACGCGTCCGAACACAAACCAGAGCAGCGAGCGCAGGATTTGCCCCCCATCCAGGGGGAAAATCGGCAGCATATTGAAAACCAGCAATGTTGTATTGATCCAAAAAAGCATGGTGACAAAGTCATAAAGGTCGGGCATGGATCCCTGCCAGCCGGTGGAGCCAGCAAATACCCATAAGAGCAGGAACAATGGGAAGAGAATCACGTTGACCAGCGGTCCGGCGGCGATGCTCCAGAGCTGGGCACCCGGGCGTTGCGGGGGCGTGACGTAAGCCACGCCGCCCAGCGGCCAGAGGACGATGTCGTGGGTTTGCCCCCCGACGGACCGGCAGGCCAGTTGATGCCCGAACTCGTGGATCAACACGATGGCGAACAGCGACAAGCATTCCAGCACGCTCCAAATACTCGAAGAATAAATTCCCCGCGACATCTGGACGAAATAAATCACCACCAAAAACCATGCCCAGTGCAGATAAACGGTGATTCCAAACAATCGGAAAAGTCGAATCGAACCTTGTCTCGTCGGCATCGGTGGAAAATGCCACATCCAGGCGGCTGAAACAAGTATTTTGGCCGTTTCCATTTCGTCACCAGTCTTTAACCGTTCCGTCATAGTGATTAGGGGGTGAGTCGCTAACCTGATAACAATGGCGCCTATAATCTTAATTGTGGACGACGAGCTAGATTTCGTTGAATTGGTGAAATTCCGGCTGGCGGACCTGCATTGCGATTTTCTGGTGGCCAACGACGGCGTGCAGGCGCTCAGCCAGGCCCGCCAATTCAAGCCGGACCTCATTCTTCTTGATATTTTGCTGCCGGATTTGGATGGGCTGTCCGTCTGCGAAATCCTGCGGCGGCAGCCCTCGACCCGGAAGATACCCGTTATTTTCATGAGCGCGCTTTCGAGCGATGTGACCCGGCGGACGGTCGCGATGCAGGCGGATGATTTTTTCACCAAGCCGCTGGATTTGCCCCGGCTGGTTCGCCGGATTGTGGAATTGTTGCCTCACGCACCGGCCGAAATGTGAGGCGAGATTGAGTCTCTTTCCCTCTCCATTCCTGGCGGCCCAGGGATTTTTAACGTGCCACCGGTGCTGGAGCAGGCTGGCGATTGCGCAAATAATTCACCACGCGATAGCCGAGCAAAACGGCCAGCACCGCGATAAACACGAGCGGCAGCCGCACGTCGGCCTTTACCTGCATATAAAAATGGATCGCGCCGGCAATCGCCGCCACATACGCGAGCCGGTGCAACGCGCGCCAGCGTTTGCCGCCGAGCCGTTTAATCATCGCATTGGTGGACGTGAGCGCGAGCGGCACCATGACGAGCAGGGCGGTCATTCCAAACCAGATATATTTGCGCACGACAATTTCGTGCAGCGTGCTGGAAATGCTGAACGCGCGATCGAGGCTGTAGAAGCAAAGGAAATGCAGGCAGCCGTAAAAGAAGGCGTAAAGCCCGAGCATCCGGCGCAATTGAATCACCCAATTCAAACCAAAGACTTTTCGCACCGGCGTCACGGCCATCGTCAGCGTCAAAAAAATCAGCGTCATCATTCCGGTGGTGAGGATGACGAAATTTTGCGGGTTGGCGCCGAGGCGGTGATGAGCCTGGTCCCACACCAGCAAGGCCAGCGGCACCGCGCCGTCCACGAGAACGAGCAATTTAACAAATCGGATGTCGCTTTCTTTCATGGTTTAAAAATTCTTTCGCAAATCCATGCCGGCGTATAAATGTGCGACCTGCTGCTCGTAACCGTTGAACATCAGCGTGGGGCGCCGGCCGGGTTCGCCGATGCGCTGCTCCGTTGCCTGGCTCCAGCGCGGATGATCCACGCGCGGATTGACGTTCGCGTAGAAGCCGTATTCATTCGGCGCATAGTCGCTCCACGTCGTGTGCGGCTGGCCGGCCACCAGATTGATTTTCACGATGGATTTGATTCCCTTGAAACCATATTTCCAGGGAATCACCATGCGAATGGGGGCGCCGTCCTGCGGCGGGAGGGCGCGCCCATAAATTCCGCTCGCCAAAATTGTGAGCGGGTGCATGGCCTCGTCCATCCGCAGCCCTTCGACGTAAGGCCAATTGAGCAGATCGCTGTTTTGGCCGGGCATCCGCGCCTGGTCAAGCAGCGTTTGGAACGCCACGTATTTGGCGGCGCTCAACGGCTGGACCGCGTTGAGCAATTTCGAAAATGAAAACCCGACCCAAGGAATCACCATGGACCAAGCCTCGACGCAGCGCATCCGGTAAATTCGCTCCTCCGGCGGCGCGATTTTCAAGATGTCGTCAAGCGCGAAAACTTTCGGGTTGTGAACCAGACCGCCAATTGAAACCGTCCAGCCGTCGGTCTTGAAGTTCGCCGCTTTAACCGCGACTTCCTCCTTGTCCGTGGAGAACTCGTAGAAATTGTTGTAATGCGTGATGTCGTCGAACGAGGTTTCCGGCTCGTTCACGGTAAAGCCCGATTCCTCGTTCGTTGTCGTGACGGCGACCTTTTGCACGCCCGCAATTTTAGCCGTGGCGACGACCGGGCCGGCGTCGGTGCCGACGGGATTCAATTTGCGATAAAGGGCGGCGGCGCCGACGGCACTGGCGGCGAGGATGCCGGCGCGGATGAAATTCCGCCGGTTGAAATACACCGACGACGGTGTGACCTCGCGGGACAAGATTTTAGGTTCGTCCTTCAACGGCATGAAAGTTAGCGTTTTAAATGCAGGTTTCAACTGTCATGTTCATTTGCCTGTTTAAGAAGCTTCAACCCTGGCTGCCTCTTAAAAAGCAGGAGACGACGCAAGGAGAATTTAACCAATGTTTGAAGGGACTTTTCCAGCCACGGACAGGGGATGGAGGTTGCAAGCTGCAACCGACGGGTTCAAAACGGATTGCGCTCCGCAAGATTTCAGCGGTCCAATTTCGTCACGCGTCATGAGAACATTGTGTTTCCGTGGCTTTTGAGGCGGTGGCACATTCATTGCTAAATTGTTTGCACATCTTACCGGCGCGATTAACAAGCGCCAGTCTCCCTCAGTGGCCGGAATTGCCTGTATTCCGGCCTTTTCATTTTAGCCGTATCCATGCAAATGGATCAGGCATGGAGAGAATTGGAAGAAGGCTAAACGCGCTTTTGCAGGCGTCCGGCCAAATCGAAATGAACGCTTTGGCGTGACACGCGTCATGTTTGCCAATGGTGAATGCGTGAAGCACCAAGTCTTGAAAACAGCGCCTTGTTTGACTAATGTTTCAGCCAAATCAGCCCATGAAAATTCGACCCATTCAATTTGGGGCAGTTCTTCAACTGATATGGCTATGCCATGCGCCCGGGGCAACGCTGTACGTGGACTTGAACAGCACGAACCCGGAACTGCCTTACGCTTCCTGGAGCACCGCCGCGACGAACATTCAGGATGCCATTGATGCTTCGACGAATGGCGATCAAATCCTCGTGACCAACGGTGTTTACCAAACCGGGGAGGAGGTGGTGTATGACACGATGGGGAATCGGGTTGCAGTAACCAAACCGGTTGTTGTCCAAAGCGTCAATGGCCCGGGCTTGACCACTATTGAGGGTTACCAGGCGCCAAGCTGGGGACCGGATTCTGTGCGTTGCGCGTATCTGACCAATGGCGCTTCGTTGATTGGTTTCACGTCTATCACACGGACCCGGGCGGTGGAATCTTGAACGACTGCTGCACGGTGCCGATGCCGACCAACGGCGTGGGCAACATCACCAACAACCCGGCCTTTGTGGATGCGGTGAACGGCGATTTCCATCTTCAGTCCAACTCCCCTTGCATCAATGCCGGCAACAACGTTTACGTTTTTGTCACCAATGATCTCGACGGCAACCCGCGCATCATTGGCGGCACGGTGGACATCGGCGCATACGAATATCAAACGCCTGGGTCCGTCATCTCCTACGCGTGGCTGCAGCAGTACGGCTTGCGCGCCGACGGCTCGGCGGATTACGCGGATTACGACGGCACCGGAATGAACGTTTACGAGGATTGGATCGCCGGTCTGGATCCCACGAATCCGGCGTCCGTTTTGGTCATGTTGCCTCCAGCGTCTGCAAGCAACGCGGTTGGTCTGGTCGTAAGCTGGCAGAGTGTGAGCAACATCACCTATTTTCTGCAAAGCAGCACCAATCTCGGAAATGGGCCAGCGTTCTCGACCATCCAGAACAATATCGCCGGCCAGGCAGGCACGACGAGTTACACGGACACCACCGCCACCAACAATGGTCTCTATTTCTATCGCGTCGGCGTCCAATGATTGCTTGATGCGGGATCGTATCCAAGTCAGCCTTTCGTCCCACAGAAAAACGGGGTTGGATTGGGAAATCGAAAGGAAAGGACTTGTAAAGCTGCGGGCGCCGACGCAGGCGACATGTTTCCCATGGGCGCGGAATTGGTGGTGCTCGTGCCACTGGAATTCATTCCGCCCATGTCAGGCATGGGATTCATGTTGTCCGGCGCCGTGTTTCCCATTTGTGCGTTCACGGTCACCGGCGACGCGAAGGCCAGAATGGCAAACGATAGCGGTTCAACGATTTTTTTATTTTATTTGCGGGCAGCCGCGCCAAATTGTCATCCCAGCCAGCCAACTAATTCCCGCAATTCGGCGATCTCGCGTATGTTTTCCGAACTTTCGGGACGCGGCTTTCGTCCGGGGTTATACCAACAGGCATCAATGCCATACTGAAGCGCACCTTGAATATCTGATGCCCAGCCATCGCCGATCATCAGCACTTCCCGCCGCGAGACATGCCCCAGCCGCGCCAGTGCAATGTCGAAAAACTCCCTGGCGGGTTTGGCATAACCGATTTCCTCGGAAATGATAATCTCAGCAATATATCGGCGAATGTGCGATGCGGCCAGCCGTCTGCGCTGGACCGTTTGCAAACCATTGGTCAAAATGGCGATCCGATATTTTCCATGCAGGGCCTCCAGCATTTCGGCGGCATTCACGATCAGTTCCGAGCAACCCGACAGACACTCGATATAGATGGCGCTGAGCGCGACGGGCGAGCAGGCGACTTTAATTGTCTCAAGGAACTGTTCGAAGCGGCGCACTGGCACTGCTGTCGGGGCGAGTTCCCCCTTTTCCACAGCGCGCCATAACGCGGTATTAATGCGCTGGTAGGTGGCGAGGTGGCGGGGATTGAAGGCAATGCCCGTCATTGTAAAGGCCTGCCTGAGCGCCGCGCTTTCCGCGGCGTTATAATCAAAAATGGTGCCGTCGGCGTCGAACAAAAGCCATTGATAGTCTGGCATTTTCATAATTGTGGGCAAACGGGTTCATTTTTTCCATGTAAAAATCATGTTCATGTGGTCTTTATCCCGGCGAATGCGAATTGGCCCCCACTCCACCACATAGTCCTTAATCCAAAATCCCAAAATCATTATTGTCATGACCAGCAGGCTCCATGTCCAATGGCTCATAGGGACTGAATGGACGATTGTTGAGCCTGACAGAACAAGACCGGCGATTACGCCTGTAATGCCGACTGTGGATTCAACGCAGAGGCATCTCTCTTTTCGAGGAGGGCTTGATTTTTCAACGCGCCGATCTCTTAAGCGAGAGGTCGCGAACGAGGCTTTCGAACAGCAGAAGGGCAGACGTCGCCAAAAGCAATTTTCCTGCGCCGACAGTGTTGGGCAATCCAGGCGCCACAAGCCAAACACCGATCCCAAATGTTGGAATCAGCGCAAGCTCAATCTTTTCGGCGAGGGTCATGCGGTTCTTGTGATGCAAGCCGGGGTAGTGGGTCAGTTTGAAATTAGCACAGCCTCTGACCAGTTATTGGCCATCGAAAATTCGGTTTCACCTGCTGACCGTTATACTCATTATATTCAAATATTTCAAGCCAGCAGGGTTTTTGGCAGTGGTACAGTTTGAAATTAGTTTAGTTCCGGTGCAGAGTCAGGCATCGTGGTCATCTGACATCCTCATCAATGTCCAATCTGCGGCGTGCAATTAACGGATCGAATGGTAAATCCGGTGAATGACTTGGAACTAACAGCGCATCTGCATCTGGCTCGACTCGCTCAATGCTAACGATGCAAACTCCCGGCACCTTGCAGCCATTAAAAGCATCACGGGCATCGGACTCTGACGCGGCTCGAAACTCGGTGGTTTCTTTATTGCCGCCGGCAGCCCAGTGAATCCGGAATCTGATCATCTCTTTCATGCGTACGAAGGGCGCCGAATGTTTCAAAGTTGAACCCCATGCCACTGAAAATCAAGCCGGCAAATTCACAATTTCCTCCAAGCTCCAAACATGGTCAGTAATCACCCTGGCATTTTGCTTCCCTGCCGCGCCGTCTTGCCGCGCCGTAACCTGGCGAAGGCGGGCGTCGCGCCCAGCGCTTTGCAGTCCCTCAAGACCTTGTATGGGAGGTTACGCCCAAGCCGTGAAAACGACATTCGTCTTTCTTGACGTGCGCGGTATTTAGCTCGAAATTTAGAGAAGATTGGAACGCCTGTATTTGAGGACAATGTTAGCGACACCTGAAATCATTCGTGAAACAGCCCAGCTTTCGCGGCTCGAGGAACTGCTGCCACGGTGGCGGAAAGTGCCGCTCTACAGTGGCCGATTGCCGGCGTGCGCAAACTTCGACGGCGGGCGTCTGTCCCGGTTTCCCTTCGTCACCAAACATGAAATCCGCCGGGATTTTCCCGGGAACTTTCTCCGGCCCGGCGAGCGGCTTGAAATGCTTTTGGAATCGAAGCGCGTCGAGTTGGAACACACGTCGGGGACCTCCGAGGAACAGTTGCCGGTACTGTTTGGCCATGACTGGTGGGACGAGCAGGAGGAACGGGTGCTGCGGCTCAATTCCGTCGTTGCGGAAACTCTGGACAAATATCCGGATGCCCGCCGGGCGACTCTGACAACGCCCGCCTGCAACGGCCGTGTCTGCTTTTCCGCCTGGCGGTCCCGCGCTTTTCGCACGACCGGCACAACGCTATTCGTGAACCAGCGGCGCATCCCGTTCATCTTGAGCCAGGATGAACTGGCGCGAATGGCAGACGAAGTTGCCGACTGGTCGCCCCGGTTTCTCGACGTGGACCCGGTGCATGGCGCCTGGTTTGCGCTTCACTGCGAGCGGCATGGCATCCGGTTTCCGTCATTGCAGTTTGTGCTTTGCAGTTACGAATTTGTGAGCGTGGTTCACCGCCGCATTTTGCAGCGGGTGTTTGGCGTGCCGGTTTTCAATCTTTACGGCTCGACGGAAACGGGCCATCTGCTCATAGAAAATGAACCTGGCGAAATGAAACCCAGCTACGAGAACGCCTATCTTGAAGTGGTCGAAAAAGACGAACGCGGCATCGGTGAGCTGGTGGTTACGACATTGACCAATGACTACATGCCGTTGCTCCGCTATCGGATTGGCGACCTCGTGGAACGACGCGAGCAACCGTATCAGACAACGTACGTCGTCCACGGGCGTTCGCGGGACACGCTGCGCAGGGGCGACGGCCTGCGGGTTACGCCCTGGCAAGTTGACCAGTGCTTCACCGAAATCAAGGGCTTGGCGCATTATCAACTTCGGCAGGAAGAAAATGGCGACTACCGGTTGCGCTTTGTGCCAGACGGGAGCGGCCCAGGGGCAGGCGAATTGAAGAATTTAGTCTTTCGTCTCGAAACCCTGCTCAAGCCGCCAGGCAAGATTGTTGTAGAGGGCGTGAATCTGCTGCCGCCAACCCAATCAGGCAAATTTCGGCTGACGTACCAGGCGTCGTGACGCGGGAAGTGCAAAGCGTGATGTGAGAAGGGAGAAGGAAGGAGCGTCGTACTGATACCGGTCGGTAAACCTGTCTTGGCAGCGCGGAGCGGCCGTGACGATTCCAATTTGCTGCGGCTCACAGAGCCGCGCGCGGGGAGAATGAGAAAGTTGAGCGCTTCTTGACACAGCTCTCTTTCAGCCTCATTTTGGAGCGGAGGCAAATATGAGCGCTCATAATTCATTCAATTCGCTGCAACAATTCGATTTGGGCAACGGCCGCCGCGGCAGTTTCCATTCCCTGCCGGCTCTGGCCAAAGCCGGTCTGGGCAACACTCCAAAACTGCCGGTCTCCATCCGGCTGGTGCTAGAATCGGTTTTGCGGAATTGTGACGGCAAAAAGGTGACCGAGGCGAACGTCCGAGAACTGGCCAACTGGAAACCCAACGAAACCCGCACTGCGGAAATTCCCTTCGTGGTGGCGCGCATCGTGTTGCAGGATTTTACTGGTGTGCCGCTGCTGGTGGATCTGGCGGCGATGCGTTCGGCGGTGGCGCGTCTCGGGAAGAATCCCAAAATCATCGAACCGCTGGTGCCGGTGGATTTGGTGGTGGACCACTCGGTCCAGGTGGATTTTTCCGGGACAGTGGAAGCTTTGCAAAAGAATTTGGACATTGAATTTCAGCGCAACCGCGAGCGGTATCAGCTTTTAAAATGGGGGATGCAGGCGTTTGAAACGTTTAAAGTGGTGCCGCCGGGCATCGGCATCGTTCACCAGGTGAACCTCGAGTATCTGGCCAAGGGGGTTCTGGAAGCGAACGGCGTATATTATCCGGACACCCTGGTGGGCACGGATTCGCATACGACGATGATTAACGGGCTGGGGATTGTCGGCTGGGGTGTCGGCGGAATCGAGGCCGAGGCGGGGATGCTCGGCCAGCCGGTCTATTTTCTTACGCCGGACGTGGTGGGAGTACACCTGACCGGGGCGTTGCGCGAAGGCGTGACGGCGACGGATTTGGCGCTGACGGTCACGCAACTGTTGCGCCAGGCGAAGGTGGTGGGCAAGTTCGTGGAATTTTTCGGGGCGGGCGCCGCGGCGTTGCCGGTAGTGGACCGCGCGACGATTGCGAACATGGCGCCCGAATACGGCGCGACCATGGGCATTTTCCCGATTGATGACGAGTGCGTCAAATACCTGCGCGCGACCGGGCGCAGCGAGGAGCATTGCAAGCTTTACGAAAATTATTACCGGGCGCAGGGATTGTTCGGCATTCCGAACAAGGGCGAGATTGCGTATTCGCAGGAACTGGAACTGGATTTGGGCAGGGTGGCGCCCAGCGTCGCCGGCCCAAAACGCCCGCAGGACCGGATTGAACTGCCCAAACTCAAGAATGAATTCACTTTGGCGCTCTCGAAGCCAATCACTGAGAATGGTTTCGGGAAATCGCCGGCGGAATTGAATCGCGTCTTTCACGTTGAGTGCGCCAACGGTTCGATTCCGGGCGGTGGCAGCCAGGAACCGGTTTCGCCGCAAGCGTCCGCATCCCAAAATACGAATCCATTTACCGAACTGGAGATGGCGAACAACCGGCCGACTCCGGACGCGGTGAAGGGAGGCGGAGGGGGGATTTGCAACGGTGATATTCGAAACGGCTCGGTGTTGATCGCCGCCATCACCAGTTGCACAAACACGTCGAATCCGAGCGTGATGCTCGCGGCGGGTTTGCTCGCGAAAAAGGCGGTGGAGCGCGGTCTCACGGTGAATCCGGTGGTGAAGACGTCGCTGGCGCCCGGCTCGCGCGTGGTCAGCGATTACCTGGGCAAGACGGGATTGCAGCCGTACCTGGACAAATTGGGATTCAATCTCGTTGGCTATGGCTGCACCACGTGCATCGGCAATTCGGGTCCATTGGCCGCGCCGATCGAGGAAGCAATCAATAAGAACAATGTGGTGGCGGCGGCGGTGTTGTCGGGCAACCGGAATTTCGAGGCGCGGATTCATCAAAGCATCAAGGCGAATTTTCTGATGTCGCCGCCGCTGGTGGTGGCGTTTGCGCTGGCGGGACGCGTGGATATTGACCTGGAGACCGATCCCCTGGGGACCGGAAAAGACGGCAAGCCGGTGTATTTGCGCGATGTTTGGCCGAGCCTGCGGGAAGTTCGTGACCTGATGCAAACGGCCCTGCAACCGGAAGTTTTCCGGAAGCTTTACAAGGATTTTGCCGCACAGAATCCCAAGTGGAACGAGATTCCTTCGAGCACGGGCAATGTTTATGAGTGGGACGCCAAGTCCACCTATATTCAAGAGCCGCCGTTTTTCGAAAAGTTTTCGATGCAGCCGGGCGAAATCCGGGAGATCAAATCGGCGCGCCCGTTGGCCCTATTCGGCGACAGTGTGACGACGGACCATATCTCACCGGCCGGCTCGATCAAGAAGAGTTCGCCTGCCGGGAAATTTTTGATTGAGAAAGGCGTGCAACCGGGCGACTTCAACAGTTACGGCTCGCGCCGCGGCAATGACCGGGTAATGACGCGGGGCACCTTTGCCAATGTGCGCATCAAAAACCTGATGCTTGCGGGGACGGAAGGCGGCGAGACGGTTTTGCAGCCGGAAGGCACAAGACTTTCGATTTATGACGCGGCGATGGAGTATCAGAAGCGCGGCACGCCGCTGGTGGTGATTGCGGGGCACGAATACGGAACGGGGAGCTCGCGCGATTGGGCGGCGAAAGGGACCAAGCTGCTCGGGGTGAAAGGCGTGGTGGCGCAGAGCTTCGAGCGCATCCACCGCAGCAATCTGGTTGGCATGGGCGTGCTGCCGCTGCAATTCAAGGAAGGCGTGAGCGCGCAGACTTTGAAGCTGGACGGAACGGAGACGTTTGATGTCGTCGGTCTGGGCGGGAGCCTCAAGCCGCAGCAGGACTTGACGCTACGCATCACGCGCAAGGACGGCGCGACGGAAAACGTTCCGGTGAGATGCCGGATAGATACGCCGATAGAGATTGATTACTACCAGCACGGCGGTATTTTGCCTTTTGTGTTGCGGCAATTGGTGGCGAACGCTTAATCTTGTTCCATGAAATGTCCCCGCTGCGGTTCCATTCTCCAATCGGTTGAAGATGACGGCCAGCTGGTTGAGGCGTGTCCGGATTGCAAGGGCGAGTGGCTGCATGCCGGTGAATTACAAAAGTTGGTCGAGCATCACGACGAAGTTTTTACCCAGCAGGAAATCGAATCACTTGACGCGGTGAACAGGGAAATCGAGACGGTTGAACTGGCTGACCATGACGAATTGAATTGTCCCGTGTGCGGTGAAGCGCGGATGGAGCATTTCAATTACGGCGACACCAGCGGGATCATCCTGCACAAGTGCATGGAGTGCGGCGGCATCTGGATGGACAAGGGCGAATTGAAAAAGGTGGAGGAAGTGGTGGACGGTTGGAAGGCGGATTTGAGAACGGACTCGGCGAAGTACGGGGCGGTGGTGAAGAAGATTGAAGTGGAGGAGCAAGCGGAACTCGACCGCGACGTATCCATTTCGCGGTTTGGTTTTGTGAACGCGGTTTTAAGGCGGTTTTGCGAGTAATTTTTCGCTGCCAAGATGGCAGGGGTCAGGGGTTAATGACTAATGACTAATGACTAAACCATAATGACTAAAGAATTACGAATGGCGGAAATGACCATGGGGACACGGGACAGGAATGTCCCGCGAACCCGCAGACAGGAATGTCTGCGCTAGGGCGTTATTGGGCCGGGTCGCGCAAATCTCCTTGGCGCGCCTGGCGGCGTCTTGAATTTTACCCCTTTTCCGGCATCACAATCGAAACCACGAAGGCGTCCGGCTTGAGATATTTTTGGGCGACGGCTTTGATTTGTTCCAGGGTGACGGCCTGAAATTTCGCGTCGTCGGTTTCTGAATGGCGATAGCCGAGGCCATAGAGTTCGTCGAGCGCCGTCAGGGCGGCCAGATTTCCCAAATCCTGCCGCGCGATTTTTTTCTGGCCGATGATTTTGGCCTTGGCGCGTTTTAATTCCTCCGCGCTCAGGCCATCCGTACGAAGCAGGTCCGCCTCCTTGAGCAATTCTTTTTCCACCAGCCCGGCCTTGGCGGGTTCGGTGCCGGTATAAAAGGCGAAATAACCGGGAACGATGCCGGCGAAATTTTGCGCGCCGCAATAATACGCCAAGCCGAGTTGCTCACGAATCCGCAGAAACAGCCGGGAGCCGAGGTCGCTACAGGACTCATGGATCAACTCCAAGGCGTAATGGTCTTCGTCGCGGATGGTGGTTCCAGGAAATCCGATGACGAGGACGGCCTGTTTTTTTTCGCGGGTTTCGACGACGCGTTTTGAGTTCACGGCGGAGGGCTGATGATTGAAGGAAGCGGGGGAACCCTTGGTCCAATTTGAAAATGTCTTCTCCACGGCGGCTTTGACTTCGCCGGCTTTTATATCGCCATAAATCGCGAGGACGCAATTTTTTGCCACGGCGAAAGTTTTATGAAACCGATTCAAGTCCGCGGCGGAAATTTTGCCGACACTTTCCTCGGTGCCGAGGGGGTCGAGGCCGTAGCTGATGTCGCCGAACAGGGCGCGGCGCATGGCGACGCCGGCGCTTTTGAGCAGATCGTCCTTGCGCGCGTGGATGCCGGCGATCTGGATTTCGCGCTCGCGTTCCAATTCGTTTGCCGGGAAATTTGAATTGAGGAGGACATCGGCGAGCAAATCAAGGCCGCCGACAAAGTCCTCGGCCAAGACTTCAATGTTGACGCCGAAGCTTTGGTTGCCGCCGTAGCTGTCAATGTGTCCGCCGACGGATTCGATTTCCGTGGCGATTTTTTGGGCGGTGCGTTTAGCAGTGCCTTTGAGAAGCATTCTGGCGAGCAACTGGGTGATGCCGTTGGTTTCAACCGTTTCGGCGAGGACGCCGCCCTGGAAAACGGCGCGAAATTCCACAAATGGAAGCCGCGAGTCCTCCTTGAGCAAAAGTCTTAACCCGTTCGGCGATTCGATTTTTTGTATGGGATGGTCGGCGTTCGTTTCGACCTGGGATTTTAACTTCGGGCTGGTCCCGTCGGGCAGGAGGGCGTAAAGCGTGCGGTTTTCGGTGGTCAGGTATTCGCGGCTGGCGCGCTGGATGTCGGCGAGGGTGATCCGTTTGATGGCGGCCAGGTAGCGTTCTGAAAAATTCAAGTCATTGGCGCAAAGCCAGTTTCCGCCGAGATTTTGCGCCTGGCCTTCCATGGTTTTGCGGGATGACAACGTGGCGGAGATGAATTGCTTGACGGCCTTATGCAACTCGTCGGCGGAGACGGAGAGCGTTTTGATTTTCTCGATTTCGGCGAGGACGGCATCACACGCGGCGGGAAATTTTTCAGCATCGGCGACGGCGCTCACGCCGAAGACTCCCGGCAGACCCGGGCTGTAAGTCCAGGCGTCCACGTGGTGGACCAGCCCCTGTTTTTCGCGGATTTGCTGGTACAGGCGCGAACTGCGTCCACCACCGAGGAGGACGGAAAGGACGTCAAGCGCGGGGACATCGGGATGACGAAGCTCGGGGATGTGCCACGAGAGATGGAAATGGCCGAGTTCAATGGGCGCTTCTTCGACGAGTTCGCGCGAGGCGGTTTGCCGTGGTTCAACCGGGAGCACCACCGGCGGGAGAGCGCGCGATTTGGTTTGGGAATAGGATTCGCGGATTTGCGCGATGACCTCGTCGTTTTTCACATCGCCCGCGACCACGTAGAAGCAATTATTGGGCGCGTAATTCTCATGATAATAATTGCGGATGTCGTCGGGCTTGAGTTCGTTGAAGATGTCGGGGTAGCCGATGACGGTAAAGCGGTAGGGGCTGCGGGTGTAGGCCGTTTCAAACAACCGCCGGCTGGCGCGGCGCCCCGGATCATCCTGGCACATATCCATTTCGCGGCGGATGACGTCCATTTCTTTGGCGAGTTCATCGGGCGGCAATGTGGCGTGCTGCATGATGTCGCACAAGATGTCGATGGCGGTGCGGGCGCCGGTGTTGGGAACGTCAACGTGATAGACCGTGCGGTCGAAGCTGGTGTAGGCGTTCATGTAACCGCCGGCCTCCTGGACTTCCTGGTCAATGCGGCTACCGGGGCGGGTGGTGGTGCCTTTAAAGAGCATGTGTTCGAGCACGTGGGAAAGCCCGGCGCCGAGCCAGCGGCCTTCGTGAATGCTGCCGCTCATGCACCAGGCCTGGGCGGAAACGACCGGAGCGCTCCGGTCTTCGCGCACAATAACGACGAGGCCGTTGTCGAGGGTGGTCAGCTTCACGCCCGGAGGCACTGAGGGAATCTGCCCAGTCGGAGTATTTTTTGTCATCGCTAATTAAATGGGTGAGGAAGATACTGGTAAACGGGCGGAGGGAGAAGGGAGAAATGAGAACCGAGAAAGGACTGCGCGTGCGGTTATCGTTTTTCAGAAGGCTCTTTCGGGGTCAATTTGCCCTGCGGCCGAAAGGGCGTTAGGAAGGCCTCCGTAAAATCGTATCCGTTTTGGAAGTCGTTCCGGCTGTCTCTTTCGGTTTTCGCCAGCAGGCCGCCTTCAACCATGTTGAAGACGATTTCGCCGAAGTCGCGGCAGGTTTTCACCCCCCATTCGTTGAAAACAGTCGCGGTCATCGGACCGAATTGTTGCAGGGCGTATTGCCGGATCCCTTCGAGCAATTCCTGGCCGGAGACATGTTGGCGGTTTTGCGCGCGGTTATCCCTGACGATAAGTTTTTGGGTAAAATCCAAGGCCTCCCGGACGAACAAATACGCTTCGCGGGAATATCGCGAATCATTCGCGAGAATCCCTTCAAGCGTTTCGTCAAAATTTACTTCCTGCATATCAAGAACGGGGGCAGCGCGGAGGCGCCGTCTGCCATAAATCAAGGCCTGGCTGGCAAAGCCGCCGCCGGCGGCGGATGCGCCGTGCGATATAACTTCACGCACCAACCAGTCAACAGCAATCCCAGGACGACGCAGAGCACGAGTTGCTCTTGTTTCGTCAGCCTGTTCACGATGACAATGTATCCGAATCCGGGCGAACGGCAATAGAGGGATTTTATCAACACTATTTGAACGGATCATTTTCTCATTAACACCGCGCTGGAGCGCGGTGGAAAGCGGCATTCGAAGGGCCAACCGTTGAAACCCGGAATTTGCATTGGAAATCGGCGCGCATTTAGACATTTGCAAACTTAATCCCAACGACCTTTAGCCAACGAAACCAATTGCGTTGCATTAGGATTGCACGAAACTGTGCTTGAATTGGCGCTTGATTCGAGTCCTGCTCCTGAAACCGCGGACCCTCACCTCACCCTGACCGTCCCCATGAACACAGGGGACCCTCACCTCTCCCTGACCCTCTCCCCTCCCATCAGAATGGGAGCGGAGAGGGGACCGCAAGCGGACATCACTGTTCATTCAGACGTCAAGGGGAGTTCTAATGCAAAATCCGGGTTAAAACGGCTGGATTCCGTGGTCAGCGAGGCCCACTGTGCTAAAGCGCAGTGTTAATGAGAGCATTCAAAAACTGACAGGCGGCCTTGGCCGTTCACTCTGGATGATTGTGTTTTACGAAATGGTGTCAACGGGATAGCATAGCGGCGCTTTTTGCGGGGGCGGAAATCGTAAATCATAAATCGTCAATCAAAATAGATATCATGGCAGCCATTGGCAGATTTCAAAAACGCGGGGAAGTTTTCCATGCGAAAGTCGTGGACGGCAAATTATATCGCGCGCGCGGCGATATTTTTGGCTCGCCCTCATTCGAAGGGAAGCCACTGAGGCGTGAAGGGGTGAAGACATTGGTTCCGGTGGCGCCGTCAAAAATTATTTGTGTGGGGTTAAACTATGCCGACCATGCGCGCGAGACAGGAAAGGAATTGCCCAAGGAGCCATTGATTTGGTTCAAGGCAACGACCTCGCTGCTGGCGGACGGCGGGAAAATCGAAATTCCATTTCCCCAACATCGAACGGATTTTGAGGCGGAATTATGCATCGTCATCGGGCGGAAGGTCCGCAATGTATCGGCGTCGCAGGCCGGGCGGTGCATCTTCGGCTATACCGCGTCACAGGACATTAGCGACCGGACGATCCAGCGGGCCGAATCGCAATGGGCCAGGGCGAAATCGTTCGACACGTTCACCCCGCTGGGTCCGTTTGTGGAGACGCAAATCGCCCCGGACAAATTAACGATTCAACTCTTCCAGAACGGGCAGTTGCGCCAAAATTCGAACACGAGCCAGCTTATTTTCAAGCCGACTGAATTGGTCAGCTTTATTTCGACCAATCTCACGCTGTTGCCCGGCGACGTGATTTTGACCGGCACACCCAGCGGAATCGGGCCCATCCAGAGCGGAGACAGGCTGGAAGTGCGAATTCAAGGCATTGCGCCGTTGGTGAACCTTGTAAAGTGAGAGATTTTAGCCCACACTTCCCATTTCTTATTATGCGTTGGACTGAAACACTGATTCCCACCCTGCGCGAAGCTCCGGCTGACGCGGAGATTTTGTCGCATAAACTTTTGCTGCGAGCCGGGTTGATCCGGAGACTGGCGGGAGGCGTTTATACCTTTCTGCCGGCGGGTTTGCGCGCGCTCCGCAAGGTGGAACAAATTGTCCGCGAAGAGATGGACCGGGCCGGGGCCATTGAGGTGCTCATGCCCGCGCTCCAGCCGCCGGAAATCTGGCAGCAAAGCGGACGTTATGAAACCGCGCGCGACGTTCTGTTCAAAGTCAAGGACAGCGCGAACCGCGAATGGGTTTTGAGTCCAACGGCGGAAGAGGTGATCACCGGCATCGCCGCGAGCGAAATTAATTCCTATCGGCAGTTGCCGAAGAATTTCTACCAAATCAGCGTCAAATTTCGCGATGAAATCCGACCGCGCTTCGGCCTGATGCGCGCGCGGGAATTCATCATGAAGGACGCCTACAGCTTCGATGTGAGCGACGAAGCCGCACAGGGCAGTTATCAAAGGATGTATGATGCTTATGCGAGAATTTTTGAGCGATGCGGATTGAAGGCGTTAGCGGTGGAGGCGGACACCGGGGTCATCGGAGGGAAATTCTCGCACGAATTCATGATTCCGGCGGAAACCGGCGAGAACGAGGTCGTGTTCTGCGAAGCGTGCGGGTATGCCGCGAATATTGAGAAGGCCACGAGCGGCGTGCCGAGAACCGCGGCGCGTGAAGCGGGTCCAGGCGTGGAAAAATTTGCGACGCCCGGAGTGACGACGATCGAAGCGCTGGCGAAAGCGCCCTTGAACGTCCCGGCCAATCGCCAGATAAAGACGTTGGTTTACATGGCCGAGGGCAAGGTGGTGCTCGTGCTGGTGCGGGGCGACGATCGTCTGAACGAGGCGAAGTTCGCCGGGAAGATCGGCACGACGCTTTATCGTCCGGCGACGGCGGAGGAGATTTTTGAGGCGATGGGGGCGCATGCTGGCAGTTTGGGCGCGGTGACAGCGACGCGAAAGGGTCTGCAGGCTCAGGTTTTTGCCGATGAGCGCTTGCGAGGCGCGAATGGAATGACCACCGGGGCGAACGAGGACGGTTTTCATTTGCGGAATGTTTCAATCGAGCGGGACATTCAAGTTTCGAATTGGTTCGATTTGCGGACCGTGCAGGCGGGGGAGCCGTGCGCGCAATGCGGCAAGCCGCTGAAGATCCGGCGCGCGGTGGAAGTGGGCCATGTTTTCAAGCTGGGCACGAAATACAGCGAGAAATTCAACGCGTGTTATCTGGATGAAGCCGGCGGACGCAAACTGGCGGTGATGGGTTGTTACGGCATTGGCGTGACGCGCACCTTGCAGGCGGTGGTGGAGCAATGCAACGACAAGGACGGCATCATCTGGCCGTTGAACCTGGCGCCGTACCGGGTTTGCATCACGCCATTGAACGTGGACGTGAACAACGAGGCGATGGCGGTTGGGGAAAAGATTTACGGGGAACTGACCGGGCGAGGCGTGGACGTGATTTTGGATGACCGCGATGAGCGTCCGGGTGTGAAGTTCAAGGACGCGGACCTGGTGGGGTTTCCGATTCGCGTGGGCATTGGGGAGAAGTCACTGGCCAAAGGCGAGGTGGAAATCAAGCCGCGCGGCGCGGCGTTGCAACCGGTGAAGATTGATGGCGCCGTCGAGGCGGTCATGAAATTAGCCGGTGGATAACGCCGGCCACCATTTTCCAGAGCCTGTTCGCCTGCGAACGCAAAGCGTTAGAGGATCCGCCGTCGCCCGGAAGCCATGGCGGGACAGGCTGCCGCAGTCCAAGACGCAAAGCGAGTTAGCGGAGGCCGCTTCGGATCAGTCAGCGGGGCAGGGGACGAAAATCGAATTGGGCCGGATGTTTTGCGGCGGGGTCAACGTGGACGAGATAGTACCCCCCGTCGTTGAGCAATTCGGTGCCGGAGAGGGAGGGGCAAAGGCGCACTTGAAACTGCCACCAATGATGGGCTTCGTGCAAAGCGGAAGTCAGGCGGGCCGCCGTCCGGCCAAGAAATTTCACAGGGGGAATTCCTGACAGCACCCGGCTCTTCCATAAGATCAGTTGTGAATGCAGATGTCCGAGGACGGTTTGTTCCACCAGGGGCAGCTTGCGACGAACGGATTCCTCCCGTGCCAGGAAAGGCAGGGCCGTAGGATCGTGACAGAATAACAAGACGCGCTGTTCCGGTTGGAGGCTCTCAAAGGCGGCCCTGATATCGGCGAGATGGATGGCGCGCAATCGCTGCCATTCGGGCCATTCGTCGGGGAGGGTATCCGGCTGATTGGCCGGAAGCGCAACGAGGGTCGAGGCGACGCCGATCAGGAGATAGCGGCCGATGGAAAATTTCCAAAATGGCTGGAGGCCGAGTTTTTGGGTGGCGGCGTGCCAACTTGCCAGGCGCATTCCGCCTTGTCCTCCGAAGATGCTTAGCTTGCCGATTTCGTGGTCACCGATCGTGAACCGGGCGCGCTCACGGAATTTGGCGCGGAGCTTGCCGAGGCATTCTTCGGCGCTTTCGAATGCCGCCGGGTCACTGACGCCAACAAATGCGCTGTCACAGGAGTAATCCCCGTTGGCCAGGAGATAATCTACGGATGGGACCGCGTTCAGAAATCGGTCCAATTGGCGGCCTTGTTGCGTTGGATGGCGCATCCAAAGAAGGTGACGGTAGGCGCGCGTGCCGGCGCGGAGGAGGGGACTGGCAATGGCGCGGAACTCGTAATCGTCGCCGCGGGCGCATTCGGCGGGGCCGGCATAATGGATGTCGCTCAGAATTGCCAGAGTCACATCGCCGGCCGAGGGATGTTCACGCGGTGATACCATCCCGGTCCAGGCATTCGCGGACGGTCCTTCCCAGGATGGCGTGCGTGTAGGGTTTTTGCAGGAAGGCGGCCTGGGCGCGTGTCAGCAATTCATCGTTGATTTCCCCTGAAGAATAACCGCTGCTAAAGATGACTTTCAAATCCGGACGGTCTTCGAGGAGGCATTCGGCCAAATCCACGCCGGAAACGCCCTCGGGCATTACCATGTCCGTCAGGACCAAATCAATTTCTTTGGAGGATGTACGCCAAATATCGAGGGCTTCCTTGCCGGTGGCCGCTTCGAGCACCTTGTATCCGAATTCCTTCAGAATGTCCCGCGCCATTTCGCGCAGAACGGATTCATCTTCGACAATCAGAACGGTTTCATTTCCGCCGCTGACAAAATCATCCGAATCGTTTTTAGATTTTTCGGGCGCGGCGCCTTTGCTGTCAATGGGAAAGAAGACATCGAACGTGGCGCCTTTGCCAGGCTCGCTGGCGGCTTCGATCCATCCTTCATGTTGTTTGACGATGCCATAGACCGTTGCGAGGCCGAGGCCGGTGCCCTTGCCGACTTCCTTGGTGGTGAAGAACGGCTCGAAAATGTGGTTCATTGTCGCGGTGTCCATGCCGGCGCCGGTATCGGCGACGCGCAGCCGCACGAAGCGTCCGGTCCGGGCGTCGGGGTGCATCTCGGTATAATTCAAGTCCACCAGGACGGCATCGAGATTAATGAGCAATTTTCCGCCGGCGGGCATGGCATCACGCGCGTTGACGGAGAGGTTCATAACGACTTGTTCAATCATGCCGACGTCACCCCGGACAGGTGGCAGGATCCCGGGAGAACGAAATTCAAAGGCGATATTTTCACCGATGAGGCGCTGAACCATCTGGCCAAGGTGGCCGACGATGTCGCATAAATCAAGCACGCGCGGTTGCATGACATTTTTGCGGCTGAACATGAGCAATTGGCGGGTGAGATTGGCGGCGCGTTCGGCGGCAAAATAAATCGCCTGGACCGGGTCAACCACATGGGAGGTCAAGGTGGGTTTGGCGAGGAGGGCGCTGGAATGACCTTGAATGATGGTGAGCATGTTATTGAAGTCATGCGCCACGCCGGCGGCGAGCAAGCCGATGGACTCCATTTTTTGCGACTGCCGCAATTGCGCCTCGAGATTCAACCGGCTGGTAATGTCCTCGGCATAGCAATGCACAACGCCGCTGGCAGGCATGGGATGAAACGACCATGAATAGGCGCGCTCGCCCACTTTCGTTTGCAGGTTCAACCGGCTGCGCCCCGAGGCGAGACAATCTCGAATAATCGTTTGCGCGGACTCCGGCAGAATGTCCCGGGGATGATTTTTCTCGGCTCCGAGGGCAAGTTTTCCCGCGGCTTCGTTGAAGTAGGTCATCGTGCCGTCGGCGGAAAATTCCATGGCGCCGTAAGGATTTAATTGCGCAAACGCCGCCAATTTCTCGCGTTCCTGGATTCGTTGCTCGAGAGATTCGGCCATTCGGTCAAAAATTTTGGCGAGTTGTCCGATTTCATCGTTGGTCGCCGGCAAGCCGGTTCGGGCGCTCAAATTGCCGTCGGCGATTTTCTGCGCCGTGCGGGACATGGCCTGGATCTGGCGGCGGACGAACAACTCGCCGCCTGTCCAAGCCGCCACCAAAGCGAGGAAGCCCACGACAAACCCGCTCATGGGCAGGTCATAAATATACATGACGAGAAGGGCCGGCATGATCAACAGCAGCACAGTGCCGACCAGCTTCATTCTCACGGTGGAGAATCTAAGTATATTTCGCATGGCGCTTCCGACTCGAAAGGAATATAAGGCAAGAGCGGGCGCGCGAAAAGTCTCAATTGGCGATTTCGAGCGCGACGGAGCGGCCTTTGGGAAGGCGTCCGAGGTGAAAAATCAAGAATCCATGCAAAAAACGGCCCAATTCGTTGGTTTGCGCATCCGTCAGTCTCAGATTTTCACCCGCCACAAAATCTCTTTCGAGCAGAAGCCCTGCGATTTTTTTGGTTCCCGCAGTGAGATGGGTTTTCGGCCAATTGGGTTCCAGGCCAAGCTCCTGGAGCAGTTTTAATTCGAACGAAAAGACGATTTGGAGTGAAGTCTTTTGCGGGCAAAGCTTTTTCAAAAAATCCCGGAACAAGGCGAAAACCGCGGGCAGCGGAGTCTCGGTTTCGGTCGCCTGCCGGATGAATGCCGCGGCGTAGGCCGCGTGGCGCAATTTCGGAAGGTCCGCGCGCAATTCGACGTGCGTGGCGCGGAGGCTGACTTCGCGCAAAACGTGCAGCTCGCTGCTGCGGCTGCGGGCGAATGAAAAGGCCGCTTCATAAAACAGATCCAGTTTGCCCAGAAATGGCGATTTGGGGCGGCGCGCGCCCTTGGCGACCGTGGCGATGCGGCCGAAATTCGGCGTCAGCCAATGAACAATCAGGCTCGTTTCGGTCAGCGGCCGGGTCTGCAAAATGATTCCGATGGCTGATTCAATCGCCATTTACGATTTACTGTCAGTGTCGTTGCGGGTGGAATCCTGCGAAATCGCGCCGACACTGATGATATATTTCAGGCCTTCAGCCACACTCATGTCCAGTTTGATGACCTTTTCTGCGGGGACCACAATTAGAAAGCCGCCCGTGGGTATTGGGGTGGTGGGGATGAACACGCAAAGGCATTTTTTACCAGTCTTGCGCTCGATTTCCTCGGCGCGCTCGCTGGTGAGAAAGCCGACGGAATAAATTCCTTCGCGCGGATATTCCACGAGGACGACGGTTTTGAAGGAGCTCTTTTTGCCCGAGGTGAAAGCCTGGTCCACCTGTTTGATGGTGCCGTAGATTTTGTTTAATAACGGCACGCGGAGCATCAGGCTGTCGGCGAGGGCAATCATCCGCTTGCCGAAATAATACCGGGCAAGAACGCCGATGGCGGAAATGAGGACGACGGCGATAATGACGGCCAGCAAGCTCCAATACCAGAACATCGGGCCGGAGACGCCGTCCTGGTAAATCTCGACAGGCGGAATCCAATAGTGCAGGAAAAACAGCAGCGTGTCGGTAAAGCTGGTGATGGTGCCGAAAACCCATTTGACGATTGCGAAGGTAATAATGCCAGGCAGGGCGACGGCCAATCCGGCAAAGAAACTGGCCCGCCAGCGGGCGAAAAGCGATTTTCTCACGCGCGAAGTTTAGGTGCGCCGCCGATTTGCGCGAGCGAAAATTTCCGGGCCAGCTTGCGCAAGAGAAGATTTTCCTCGTGTTTCATCCGGCGGCGCGGGCCGGTATCCAAGTCATCGTAGCCGAGGAGATGCAAAATGCCGTGAATGAGGTAACGCACGATTTCAGATTGCCATTGGGTCCTGAATTTCCGGGCCTGGAGGACCGCTTCATCCACGCAGACAAAGATTTCACCTTGCAGCCTTGATTTTGAGCTTCCGTAATCAAAGGTGATGACATCCGTCGGGCCTTCATGCTTGAGAAAGGTTTCGTTGAGCGCGGCCATCTCCGCCGCGCTGAGCAAATTGATTTCGATTGCGGCCCCGATGAGATTTAATTCCGCAAAAAGCGCCGCGACAATCTTTTTCAACATCCGCAAATCAAACCTTTTCACGCGCTGGCGGTTGGCGATGACGATGTTCATCCGTTTTTCGGCACGCCGCGATGCTCTTCGTAAGCCGCGATAATTCGCTGCACCAGCGGATGACGGACGACGTCGCGTTTGGAGAATTCAATCACCGCGATGCCGTCAATCTGCCTGAGGGCACGGTGCGCCTCGAGCAGGCCGGAATTTTTATGCGGGGGCAAATCAATCTGGGTTTCATCGCCGGTGATGACGGCTTTTGAACCGTGGCCGAGCCGGGTCAGGAACATCAACATTTGTTCCGTTGTCGAATTTTGCGCTTCATCGAGGATGATGAAGGCATTGTTCAGGGTGCGTCCGCGCATATAGGCCAGCGGCGCAATTTCGATGGTCCCGCGTTCGGTATGCTTTTGGATCTCCTCAGCGGGGAGCATGTCGTGCAACGCGTCGTGCAGGGGACGGAGATACGGGGTGATTTTTTCGTAGAGGTCGCCCGGCAAAAAACCGAGCGCTTCGCCGGCCTCGACCGCGGGCCTGGTCAAAATGATTCGCGACACGCGGCCATCACGCAACGCCGACAGCGCGGTGGCCACGGCCAGATAGGTCTTTCCCGTTCCCGCCGGCCCGATGCCGAAAGTCACGTCGTGCTTGCGGATGGCGTCGAGGTATTTTTTCTGTCCGACAGTTTTGGCGGTGACGCCGGGCATTTTGTCGTGTGTTTGCACCCGGTCGCTGACGAGATTTTTCAAGGTTTCCACGCCCTCATGCTTGACAACGTTCAGGGCATGGGTGAACTCGCGGTTTCGGACCGGGGATCCGGCCTTGAGCATGTTTTCGAGCGAAACGAAGAGTTGTTTGGCCCGCTCAACGCCGTCGCCGCCGCCTTCCAGTTTGATCCAGCCTTCGCGAGCGGTTGCCTTGACGCCGAGTTCGGCCTCAAGCGATTGCAAATTGCGCGGCTCGTTGTTGAAGAGTTGCTGCGCCACGCGCGCGTTTTCAAAATGGAGGGTTTCGGTGGGCATAATCACCCTTGGCAACGGTCATGCGCGCTGCTGTCCACCGGGAGCATGCGCCAATTCAGCCCGCAATTTCGCCGCCATTTCCTTCAACGCTTCGGGCAACACCGTGGCATTTGCGATGACCGGCATAAAATTCGTGTCGCCATTCCAGCGCGGCACCACGTGGACGTGCAAATGGTCGGCGATGCCTGCGCCGGCGACCTTGCCGAGATTGATGCCCACGTTGAAACCGTCTGCCTTCATGACGGCGCGGAGCGCATTGATGCAACGGCGCGTCAATTTCCAGACGTCAGCCAGTTCTTCATCCGTCAGGCCGTTCATATCCGGGACCTCCTTGTAAGGAACGACCATCAGGTGGCCGCCGACGTAGGGATACGCATTGAGGAGCGCGAAGCATGTCCGGTCGCGGACGATGACGTAGTTGGCTTCGTCGTCGGATGATTGCGCGATGCGCGTAAAAAGACCGGGCTTCAGTTCGGGTTTGGGCGACTGGATATATTCAATCCGCCACGGGGCGTACAACGTGTCCATGCGCACAGGGTAGATACGGGCCGGGTTAAAGTCAAAAGGCTGAATTTTTTGGCGCCGGGAAAACAGATAATTTGCGAAGGAAATCAAACCTGAGAATTTGAAGCCCGGATTAACGTATTTCTCGATGACGTAAAAGGCGAAATAGTAGAAACGGCAGAAGCCCCAGATTGCCAGCAAGATCAACACGGTGGTCTTAAAGGTTGGGTCGTCCAGGAAAATTAAAATTGCGGCGGTAAATCCAATGAGCAGGAACAAAAACCCCTTCAATTTGATCCCGACCGGGCTGGTGAGGTCTTTCATCGAAACAAACCCAGGATTGCGGCGGCGGCGCGGTTGGAGGCGCCGGGTTCGCCAAGTGAGGAAATAATTCTCTCGATCTGTGATTTAATATCTCTTCGGCGGCATTGATCGCGCAAGAGATCCAAAGCGGCGGCCGCGAGGTTTTCCGGCGTAGCCGCGTCTTGTATATATTCCGGATAAATTTTCCGGCCGGCCAGGAGGTTCGGCATTGTCAGGGATTCCACCGTTACCATGCGTTTGGCAATTTGAAACGTGAGCCAGGATGTTTTATAAAGGGTGGCTGTCGGCACGCCAAAAAAAGCGCATTCCATCGTTACCGTGCCGGTTGAGGCGATGGCGACGTCAGCACTCGCGAGAGCTTCCGGCAAATTGCCGATTTGGATTTCCGCCTCGACGCCGGATAATTTGGCCAGTCGAGCGAGATTTTCGTCTGGCAAAACTATTTTGGCCTTCGCTTCCGGTATTTTTGCGCGAATCAATGTCAATGCGGGCAACATGACCGGCAAATGCATTCGCAATTCACTTGCCCTGCTTCCAGGCAATAAGAGGATTTGCGGCGCAGTGGAGGGGCCGTCGAATTGACTTTCGATTTCCGATTTCCGATTTCCGATTTTGATTTGAGCGTCGTCACTCCGATTCGTGCCAGGATAGCGGCCAATCATCGGATGCCCGACAAATTCCACCCGCACTTTCGGCTCATGCCTGGCATACCAATCCTTTTCAAACGGAAATATGCTCAGGAGCAGATCATAGTCGCGGGCCAACAGGTCGGCACGAGCGGGGCGCGATGCCCACACCTGCGGCGAAACGAATTGGATAATTTTCGGATTCCAATCGCTGGAATCGTAACGAGCGTATTCCTTGACGGCATGGCCGAAGCGCAGGTTGAAGCCACCATAATCCACGCCGATAATGGCGTCCGGCTTGTGTTTGATGGCGAGCTTGAGCAATTGGTTGAACAGCCGCAGCAATTTAAAATAGTTTTTCAGCACATCTGTGATGCCGATGACGGTGTGCCGCGTCATGTCAATTGCCAATTCGACACCCGCGGCGGACATTTTTGGACCGCCGGCGCCGAAGAATTTTGCGCCCGATGATTTTTCGCGTAGCGCGGAGACCAATTCGGCGGCGAGCAAATCGCCGCTCGGCTCGCCAGCGATGAGCATGAAGTTTTTTGGGTTCAAAGTTTTTGACTCTGAATCTGCCTCGTAATTTCAAACGCCAAATCCAGGGCGCGCTTGGCGGATTCGCCGCTGACCAGGGGCGTTCGTCGTTCGCGAATGCAATTCACAAAATGTTGCAGTTCGAGCTTGAGAGGCTCGTCTTTGGCAATCGGCACCGGCTCGCGAACAATTTTTTTTCCGGCGAATTCACTGACGATGGCCAAGCCCTTGCCCACGCCAAGCTTTGCGGCCAGCACCTTTTTCAACAGCGGCGTCTCCTGCTCGCCGTCGCGGGCGATGCGGTAAATAAAACCCTCCTGCGCGCGGTAATCGAGCGAGATATAGCTGGGCGTGGTCGAGCCGCCGCTGAAAACCCGGATCTTCCGCATCCGCTCGGGGCTGACGCGACTGACGGTGAGGTTGGCGACGCAGCCATTGGCGAAGCGCAGCCGCGCGTTGGCAATGTCCTCGCTCTTGCTCAAGACCGCAATGCCGACGGCGTCCACGCTGGTGACCGGCGATTTCACGAACGCAAGCACCACATCGAGATCATGAATCATCAAATCGAGCACCACGCCGATATCGGTGGAACGGGCAGGGTAGGGTGAGAGGCGGTGGCATTCGATGAACCGCGGCTCCGGCGCCGCGGTCTGGAGAAATGTAAAAACGGGATTGAACCGCTCGACGTGGCCGACCTGCAGGACACAATTATTGCGCTGCGCAATTTCAATCAGTTCGGCGGCTTGCGCGGTATCGTCGGTCATCGGCTTCTCGAGCAGAAGATGTTTGCCTTGGGTGAGCAGGTTTTTCGCGATGTCAAAATGGGTGGCCGTCGGCGTAACGATGTTCAACGCGTCGGAATCGGCGCATGCCTCGGCGATGGAATTGAAAATTTTCGCGTCGAACTTCGCGCCGATCTTTTTTGCGGCATCGGAATTGGCGTCAAAAAGTCCCGCGAAGCGGACCTGTCCGATTTTTTGGAGTTCAGAATAAATGCGCGCGTGATGTTGTCCTAGCGAGCCGACGCCGAGGACGGCGACGCGAATATTGGAATCTGAATCAGCCATGAATGCAGTTTGCCAGCGGGAAATGAAAATAAAAACTGAAAATGTTGCGCGAATCAATTTTTGACAGCCATGAATCAGCGAAATACACAAAACTGATTTCAGGGTGCGGAGCCAAACAAATGGCGGAGCGCGTCTGATTTGGATTTTCACCCCTCACCCCGGCCCTCTTCATGAACTCAGGGAACCCACACCTCTCCCTGACCCTCTCCCCTCCCATCGGATGGGAGCGGAGAGGGGATCCGTCTTGGGCGCGGCTACGACGAGACAGGCAGCAAGTGGACGCCGGTCGTCGTTTGAATGCGGCGCAGGATGAGGCAGGCTTTGGCGAAGGTGGGTGCCGCATTTATCCCGCCTTTCGGTTCCTCCGCGTAAAGCCGGCGGACCCTCACCTCTCCCTGACCCTCTCCCCTCCCATCGGATGGGAGCGGAGAGGGAATCCGTCGAGACAGGCAGCAGGCGGATGCCATCTGTCGCTTGAACGTCAAGGCATCTGCGGCGGGTTCAAGGGTTCAATACGCGAATTTTTTCGGGCAAATCTCTCCCCGTCGAGGTCCGTCTGCGCTGCGCTTCGACGCGACAGGGGAGAGGGAGGCCGGCGCGAAGATGTTGCGCGGACTTTTCACTTTCAACTTTCAACTTCCCGCGATTAAACTGCCGCCGTGCAGGTTTTGGTTTTGAATTACATCCTGATGGCAGTCGGGGCCTATCTGCTTGGCTCGATTCCGACGGGCTTTCTCGTCGCCCGTTCGAGGGGGATTGACATTCGCGGGGTCGGCAGCGGAAACATTGGGGCGACAAATGTTTTTCGCGTTGTCGGCAAAGCGGCGGGAATATTCGTATTGCTGACGGATGTATTGAAAGGTTTCGTCGCCTGCGCGTTTCTTTGTCCGCTTATTTTCAATTGGCTGGCGCCACATTATTCCGGTTTTTACCAGTATTTTCGGCAAATCCCGGAGGCGGTCCAAATTCGATTCCAAGTGGCTGCGGGCATTTCTGCGATAGTCGGTCACAATTTCAGTTGCTGGCTGAAGTTCAAGGGCGGCAAAGGCGTGGCGACGAGTGCCGGGGTTTTCCTGGCATTGGCGCCCGCGGCCACGGCCGTGGCGCTGGGGGTTTGGATTATTGCGCTCGCGTTGACCCGATATGTGTCCGTGGCCTCGATCTCCGCGGCTGTGGCGTTGCCCGCGGCCACCTGCGTATTTGCGTTCGTACATCACGGCGATGGGGAAACGCAGGGCGATTTAATTTTGCAGATAGTGACGATTGCCGCGGGGTTAATGGTCATTATCAAACACCGGAGCAATATCCAACGGCTGCGCTCCGGAACGGAAAAACAAATCACATTCAAACGCACGGAGGCCGCGAAATGAAAATTTCCATGTTGGGAGCGGGCGCGTGGGGAACGGCTTTGGCGAAAGTGCTGCAAGAAAACGGCAACGCCGTGACGCTTTGGGACATCAATGAAGAACTGTTGCGCGAAATCCAAACCGGTCGAAATGAAAGGTATCTGCCCGGGGTCAAGTTGCCCACCGACTGGAGAGCGGAGGCGGAATTCGCGAAGGCGACTGGCGGCGCGGAATGCATTGTCCTGGCGATTCCGTCGCAGAGTTTCCGGCAGGTGGCGGCCCAATTGAAAAACAGCCCGGCGACATTCGTCAGCGTGACCAAGGGCATCGAATATGAGACGGGTGAGACGATGAGCCGGATTTTGCGCGAACATGCCCCAGCCAACCGCATAGCGGCGCTGTCGGGCCCGAGTTTTGCGCGCGAAGTGGCGATGGGGATTCCCACCACGGTCGTTTGCGCGAGCGAGAGCGAGGGCACGGCGCGCACCGTGCAGGGGCTTTTTCATCGGCCGGAATTTCGGATTTACCGCAGCACGGACATCCTGGGCGTGGAATACGGCGGCGCCTTGAAGAATATTGTCGCCATCGCCGCTGGGGTGAGCGACGGTCTGGGCTTCGGCGACAATACGAAGGCCGGATTGGTGACGCGGGCGCTCTCGGAATTGCGGCGACTGGGCGTGGCGTGCGGGGCGCAGGCGGAAACATTTTCCGGGCTGAGCGGACTGGGCGATTTGATGCTGACGTGTTTTTCGAGGCAAAGCCGGAACCGCGATTTGGGCGAACGCATTGGGAGGGGGGAAGGCATTGAAGCCATCCAGTCCTCGCATCCGAAATTAGCGGAGGGGTATCCGACGGCGCGATCGGCGCATCGGCTGGCCCGGGAGAAGGGCGTGGGGGCGCCAATCATTGACGAGGTCTTCAAGATGCTTTACGAGGGGAAAAATCCGAAGCAGGCGGTGCGTGATTTGGTATCGCGGGAATTCAAGGCGGAAGACTGAGTTAAACACGGAGTGCGGAGCACAGAAAGACTTGACACGAATTGGCACGAATGGATGCGAATTTTTTGGGAGCAAAACAGAACTACGGCGAACAGGCACGGATTCATTGGCCGCAAAAATGCTTAGTAATACAAAACGCACAAAAGAAAAACGGGGACCGGGACGGTTTTTGAACAGTTTCTGTGCTCCGAACTCCGCGATTATTTCATCGCGGTTTTAATCAACTTCAGCAGCTCTTCATGGCTGTTGACGGCCTTGAACTGGGGGAATTCCCGTTTCACATTTTCAGGCGCGTGGATGAGAAAACCGACGTTCGCTTCGAGCAACATGCCGGTGTCGTTGTAGGAATCGCCCGCGGCAATGACGTGATAATTCAATTGCCGCAATGCCGCCACCGCCTTGCGTTTTTGGTCGGTGATGCGCAATTTGTAGTCCACAATGCGGTCATTCTCGATGACGAGCTTGTGGCAAAACAAGGCCGGCCAGCCGAGTTGGCGGAGCAGGGGAGCGGCGAATTGTTCAAAGGTGTCCGAGAGGATAATCACCTGCGTCATCGAGCGCAGTTCGTCCAGAAACTCCTTCGCCCCGGCCAGCGGCTTCAACGAGCCGATGACGGTCTGAATGTCGGACAATTTCAGGTGATGCTGGTCCAAAATCGCCAGCCGTCCGCGCATGAGGTTGTCGTAATCGGGTTCGTCGCGCGTGGTGCGGCGCAATTCGGGAATTTTCGTTTTTTCGGAGACGGCGATCCAGATTTCCGGCGTCAACACGCCTTCCATATCCAAAGTGACAATTGATTGTTTCACACGCGGAGTTTTCCAAAATCCGGTCACCGTGTCGAGTGGTTGGGCGCGTTGGTTAGTTGCAACAGGTTTAACTGCTCCTGCGCCTCGAGGAAATCGGGTTGGTCGGCCAGCGCGGCTTTGAACGAGCCTGCTGCCCCGGCCGGCGCGCCGTGTTGCGCCAGAAAAACGCCAAAGTCGAATTGCATCACGGGATTGCGCGGGTCCAGCCGCGCGGCGGCGGCCAGATGGTTGGAGGCTTCCGCCGGTTGGCCCTGTTCCACATCCAGCAGTCCCAGATCAAATTGTGCCATGGGATAATCCGGCTCCAGCCGCACCGCCTCATTGTAAAATGCCGCGGCGGCGTTGGTCTGGCCGATGTTGTCAAGGGATTTGCCGAGGCAATCATCGGCGGCATAATTGTCCGTGGTCGCCTGGACGGTGTGCGCGAAGATCGTGAGGCTGTTTTTCCAATAAGTCAGTTGGATTGACGTGACGGCCAGGCAACCGGCCAGCGCCAAACCGGCGGCGACGGGCAGGAATTTTTTTTGATCCGGCCAGCGTTCAAACAAATCGTTGGCGCCCCAGGCGACGAGGACAAAAATTCCAATGGACGGCAGATAAGAATAGCGGTCGGCCATGGACTGCACACCCACCTGCACGATTCCAATCGTCGGCACGAGCGTCCCCAAAAACCACAGCCAGCCCATCAGCAAATATGGGAATCGTTTTGCCTGCGAAATAAAGATTGCTGTCAGCAGCGCCAGCACAATGGCAACGGCGACGACGGCGCCCGGCGGCCACGAATGTGGATAAGGATAAATCAGAGCCAGATCGGTCGGCCAAAAAATTTTGGAGATGTAGCGAACATAGGACATCGCGGCATTTTCGAGCCGGAAGGGGAGGCCCAGCGATGCGGTTGACCAACGCGCCCCGTTTTGGGCGAGCATGGTGATGATGCATGAGGCAATGGTCAGCGCAAAAAGCGGAATTTTTTCAAGGAGCAATTTGCCCAAATTTTGAATATGGAACCATGAACCATGAACCTCAAAACGTCTCAATGGCCAGAAATCCAGCAATAATAGGACGAATGGCAGCGTCACCACCATCGGCTTGGACATCAAACCGCCGGCGAAGAAAAACAGGGCCAGCCAATAGGACGGTGAAGTCAGGAATCGGAGAGACCTGTGAGGACGCGGCTCTGAAGGCGGCAGGGTATTGGAATAGTCGAGGCCCGAAGGCGGGAGGGATCGGGAGTCCGCTGCATATTTCACATACGCCAGCAGCGAGAGCATCCAGAAGAATGCGCTCAAGACATCCTTGCGCTCCGAGGCCCAGGCGACCGATTCCACGTGGAGGGGATGCCACGCAAAAGCCGCGGCCACAAATGCGCTCCGCCAAATCGCGCCGGTCATATTTTTCAGCAGCAAAAAAAGCAAGAGCGCGTTGGCGGTGTGAAAAAGCAGGTTCATCAAGTGATGGCCGGCGGGATGCAGATCAAAAAACTGGCAATCCATCATGTGCGAAATCCAGGTCAACGGATGCCAGTTGGCCGCATCGCTGCTGGTGAAGGCCCAGACGATTCCGTTCCAGGTCAGGCCATGGTTCACGTGCGCGTTGCCGAGGATATAATCCGGGTCGTCGTAATTGATGAAGTTGTCCCGCAACATGGGCAAATAAACCAGGACCGTCACCGCCGCCAGGCCGAAACATATAGCGGCTGCCGATCGCTTGCGGATGAAAATACCGCGAAAGATTTCGCGCAGTGATTTCATGAATCGGACGGCACCGTCGGAGCGCGGCTCTGCGAGCCGCAGCAGTGTCCGATTTTTTCGAACACCAAAGGTCGCACTAACGCCTTCCGCTTGAGGAAGCTGCTGCGGGTCACAGACCCGCGCTCCGGAGACAGGTTCATGGAATGTTCAGCGGCGGTCATCGCGAATTAGAATTTCACGAACTGGCGCCGGCGATTTGAGAATTGGCAAGCTTCTGTATAGCCGACGCTCCGCGCCAACTGAATGGCGTCGGCAAAATTCATTCCGACTTCGTTTGGCGCGTGCGCGTCTGAACCGAAGGTAATCGGGACATCTTTTTGAAAGGCGGCATCGAGGATTTGGCGGCTGGGATAAATCTCATCGCAATCCTTTCGCAATCCGGCGGTGTTTAGTTCAATCGCGCAGCCGGATTTTTTCGCCGCGTCCAAAAACTTTTCATACAGTGGCGCGTAAATCTCCGGTGGACGGTGGCCGAACTTTTTTGGCAAATCGGCATGGCCGATGATTTCGAACAATTTCGATTCGGCGGCCATCGTCAGGCGCTCGAAGTAGAGCCGCCACACTTCGGCGGCGTTGCGTTGGTTCCATTCCGAAAGCTTCTGCGGATCGTCAACGGCCCAGGAATCCGAGACGTAATGGACGGAACCAATGAAATAATCCCAGGGGTGCAGCCCAGCCAGTTCACGGATCCAATTTTCGTGGCCCGGAATATAATCCACCTCCAAAGCCAGGCGGATGGTCAATTGGGGGAACTGTTTTTGGGTGGCACGGACGCTGGCGACGTAATTGTCCAGTTGTGAAAGATTCATCCGCCAGACGTCGAAATTGTCCTGGCGCATGGGCGAATGGTCCGAAAAGCCGATTTCTGTGAGGCCGATTTCGAGGGCGTGGCGGGCATAATCTTGCGGCTCGCCTACGGCGTGGCGGCAGAGCGGCGTGTGCATGTGGTAATCGAAAGCCATGGGGCAGTTTCGGGATTCAGGTTTCAAGATTCAAGCGAAACATCAACCAGCCTTGAGCATTGCCTGCCTGACAGACTGAAATGACCTGTGGCAATGTCAAGAGTCCCCCGTTCTGCAAGCGTTTCCATCGCTTCTGACGCGGGCGACTGCGCAAGGAGTGGCTGAATTAATTGGATTTCCGATATGGAACCGCGTCGTTCGCGCTCAGACCTTCAAACATACAGCACGTGCTGCAATTCGCGGACTAAAACCCCCGTTGCCGGGTAGCGGCGATCCGGCTCGCGCGCCAGGCATTTAAGCACAATTTTTTCCAACAGCGGCGGTACCTCCGGGTTATGCTCGCGAAGCGGCGTGGGATTGTTCGGCTCCAACTGCGAGGCGAGGATATCCGCCGGCGTGTTGCCAGGAAACGGCTTCTGGTTGGTTAACAATTCGTAGGCCGCCACGCCATAGGCAAAAACGTCCACTCGCGCGTCAAACGGCTGGCGCTGCAATTGCTCGGGCGCCATATAGCCGGGGGTGCCCGGGTTCTTGGAATACTTCTTCGGCTTTTCGGGTATGGGTTGGGCCAGATCAAAATCTATCAGCCGCACGTTGCCATTGCGTGTAATCAAAATGTTTTCCGGCTTGAAATCCAGATGCATATACCCGCTTTCATGCACGTGATTGAGGCCAATGGCCGCATCAATCAGAATTTGCGCCACGTTTTCCGTCAACACCGGATCTTGCCGCGCGAAGAGTTTTTTCAAGTTTTCCGCCTCCACATATTCCATCAGGAGATACAACGTGCCGTCCAATTTGCCGTGTTCGATGTAGCCGACCACATATTCGCTGTCGTTGATTTTGGAAAGCACCTCACAACCGCGCAAAAAACGCCGTCGCGCCAGCCAGTTGAAACGCAGGGCCGATTTCAATCTGCGCAACGCGTAGGGTTTATTGCGCGAATCGGTGGCCAGCCAGATATCCGACATGCCGCCACTGTTCAACAGTTCATGGAGATAAAACCGTCCGCCGAATTGCTCCTCGGCCGCGCTCCCGTGATTGCTGCCTGTGTTCCGTTTGCCATGCACATATTTTTTAACACACAATTCAATTCAATGCGAAATAAAACTGTTTCGGCTCCCGTTTTTTCAGACGGTTTCCGGTTGCGTCTGGCGACAAAAAAAATATCATCAGGGTCATGCGCCCGATCCGCGCGCTGGCTATTTATTTCTTTGTGGTTTTTTTTGGCGGCGCGTTGCTTGCGCCCTGGCTCTGGCATCTGGCCCAATGGTTTCCCTTTGCCAAAATCGCCAATGCCCCATTTCACCGCTTTCTTGATCGCGCATTCCTGATTCTTGCGCTCGCCGGGCATCTGGCCTCTCCTGCGCGCTTTGGGGGCCGTTTCCTGGCGTGAAATCGGGCTTGTCCCGCCCTACGCGCAGATGAACCGGTTGTTTGGCGGCCTCCTTCTGGGATTTCTTTCCCTGGCGGTGGTCGCGGCCATCGAAATCGCGGCCGGGCGGCGCGTCTTCATCCACGATGCCAGCCCGCATCAAATCGTCGCCGCCATTTTTTCCGCCTGCATTGCAGCCGCCGTCGTGGGTATCCTCGAAGAAATTCTCTTTCGCGGCGCAATTTTTGGCGGATTACGACGGGTGCTTTATTGGCCATTTGCGCTGGTCATCAGCAGCATCATCTATGCCCTTGTGCATTTTCTTCGCCGCGCCGACCTCTCGGGTCCGGTTGCCTGGGATTCGGGCTTAATTTTGCTTCCGCGTCTTTTTGATTTGCATGCGTTTATTCCTGCGTTTCTGGGGCTATTCCTGGCGGGTGTCCTGTTGGGACTGGCTTATCACCGGACGGGCAATCTCTATTTCTCCATTGGGTTGCATGGCGGCTGGGTATTCGTCTTGAAATTGTTCGGCGCGTTGACGGCGCCGTCTCCGGGGGGCGCCATCGCATTTTGGGGCAGCAGTAAGATGGTGGACGGCTGGCTCAGTTTCCTGGCTCTCTTAATGACATTGGTGGTATTCAAATTTCTGCCCCTGGAAAAGCGTCCGGCTTATGTCATTTAAACTTCCATATCCAGGATATATTTTGTCTCCAGAGTCTCACCCTGACTTAAGCTTTCCATCTTTGACTTGAATGAACGCTGAACCCTTGTCTATGCGCACATTTGCCGCCCTTCAGGGCACGGTTTCCGTCATCGAAACGGTCCTTGGTTTTTTTTATCCCGACGTCTGCCAGATTTGCGGAACGGCGGCCGCCACGGCCAAAGGCGGCTATGTTTGCGGACCATGCCGGCGCTCAATTCAATTCATCCGTCCGCCATTTTGCGGGCGGTGCGGCCTGCCCTTTCAAGGCGAGATCACGGCTGAATTTCAATGCGCCAACTGCCGCGAATTGGACCTGTATTTTTCATCGGCCCGCTCGGCCGTCGTCGCCAAAACCGTCGTTCTCGAGGCCGTCCATCGGTATAAATACCAGCGGCATTTATGGTTCGAGCCATTTCTGGCGGGCTTGCTCTTGCGCGAGGCCCTGCCGGCCTTGCGGGGACAGCCGTGGAGTTTTATTGTGCCCGTGCCGCTGCATCCGGTCAAAGAGCGGGAGCGCGAGTTCAACCAAGCCGCGCGCCTGGCGGCGCTTTTGAGCGCGGCGGCGAAAATTCCGTTGCACAACAAGCTCATTCGTCGTGTGCTGCCGACAATATCGCAGACGCGGTTGACCCGCGGGCAACGCGCGGCCAATATGAGCGGCGCCTTCGCCGTGCAAAGGGGCGTCAAATTGGACGGTGAAAAGATCATTCTTGTGGATGACGTTTTCACGACCGGGGCCACCACGAACGCCTGTGCGAAGCTATTGCGCCGGGCCGGGGCCGGCGAAGTTTGCGTCTGGACAGTTGCGCGCGGACTCTGAGTCGAATATAATTTGAAGTCAATGGCTACCACTACGTTTACGAAGAAATCTTTCGGCGTGGAAACGGCCGAACCTGCGTTGACGCCGCCGCCGATTCCGTCCGCGGAAACCGCGTTCGCCAAAAAGCCCCGGCTCGCGACGGGGAAAAAATCGAAAAAGCGCGACATTCCGGAGGGGCTTTGGACCAAGTGCCCCGGTTGCAGCGCGATGATTTTTGACAAGGAACTGGATGAGAACCTGAAGGTGTGTCCCAAATGCAATTTCCATTTTCCGATCCGCGCCCGCGAACGCATTCATTCCCTGGTGGAAACATGCACGTTCGAGGAAATGGACGCGGAGATGTCGAGTGTGAACATTTTAAAATTTGCCTCATACGAAGCCAAGCTGGAGCGGGACCGCAAGGCGACGCTGCTGAAGGACGCCGTGGTCACCGGCCTCTGCAAAATCGGGGAGAAACAAGCCGCATTGGGTGTCATGGAATTTGGTTTTATGGGCGGCTCAATGGGAGCGGTCGTCGGCGAAAAACTGACCCGGCTGGTGGAACGCGCTACGGAGAAGGAACTGCCCGTCGTCATTATTTCAGCCAGCGGCGGCGCGCGGATGCAGGAGGGGGCCTTCAGCCTCATGCAAATGGCCAAGACCAGCGCCGCGCTTGCCTATCATGCGCAGCGCCGCCTCCCTTACATCAGTGTTCTTACCCAATCGGATTATGGCGGTGTGATGGCCAGTTTCGCCAGTCTGGGGGACCTAATCCTGGGGGAGCCGGGCGCGCTTATCGGTTTCGCCGGCCCGCGGGTGATTAAAGACACGACCCAGGCGGAATTGCCGCCGGGCTTTCAAACGGCCGAATTTTTGCTCGAACACGGCCTGATTGACGCGATTGTTCCGCGCAAGGAGATGAAATCACAACTGATTGAATACCTGGATTTTTTGACGACGGGCGCGAAAACGGCCAACGGATCATAGAATCTCCACCTACCTCCTTCCGTCATACCACAAATGGGCTGCTTCCCGGCTGCCCAATGCCCGCTGCTTGTTGAAAATGGCAAAAAGGATAAAACGAAGATGTTCGCGCGCCGTATAAAGCCTCATCTTCCGCGCCGAGGTCAGCAGCGGATGGCGATGCAGAATCGCGATTTTTTTATTATTTTCCTTCGCCAGTTTCTTTAAACGGATGGTCAGGTCGAGTTCCTCAGCCACAAATAATTCGTTGCTAAAACCTCCGGCCTTGCGAAACGCGGCGGCCTCGCAAAAAATAAATGAGCCCGCCAATAATCGCAGGCGGCGGCTGACAAAATTCCAGAGCCGCGTAATGCATCCGGCGATAAAGAGGTCCTCGTCCAATCGGATGGTCGCCCCGCCGGCGAGGCATTTTCCGGATTGAATTTCCGCCGCGGCATCCGTGAACAGTTCCGGGCATGGATGCGAATCGGCGTCCACAAAAACCAGCCAGTCGCCGGTTGCGGCGGCGGCGCCGGAATTTCGCGCGCGGGCGATTTGGTTCACCGGTTCGAAAACCACCGTCGCGCCTGCGGCACGGGCGATTTCAGCGGTGCGGTCGGTGGAATTGTTGTCGCAGACGATCAATTCCACGTCCCATCCTATTTTTTCGAAAGAATTCGCGGCCAATGTGATCTGCGCCAGGGACGCACCCAGCAATCGTTCTTCGTTGAAGGCGGGAACGACGATTGAAATTTTCATGCTGAAAATCTAACAGGAGGAGCGGTCCGGCTCAAACCCGGCTGCATTTTGGGCGTGCTTTTTTAGGGGAAAGGCTTTAATTACAGGGATGACCATTTGGATTCTGGCATTGGTTTTGTTGGTATTCTGCGCCTTGCTTGGCCACAAACAGGGCGCCATTCGCGCGGCGATTTCGTTTTTTGGCATCATTTTGGCGGCGCTGCTGGCGTGGCCGTTGTCGGGGCCCGTTTCCCGTCTGCTTCGGCTGGCCACCAACAATTCGATCGTTGTGTGGATGCTGGCTCCGTTGGTGGTGTTTGTGGGGGTGATGTTCGTAGTTAAATGGATCGGGTTTTTCGTTCATCGCAAGGTTTGGGTTTATTATCAATACGACCGGGATGAATTGCGGATGGCGCGCTGGGAGCGGCTCAACAAGCGGATGGGCGCGGCTGTGGCCCTTCTCAATGCCTTCCTTTACCTGGTGCTGATTTCTGAACCGATTTACAACCTCAGCTATTGGTCAACGCAAATTGCTTCGTCGGACCAGGAAAAGTTCCCCGTCAGACTGCTGAATCGGATGGGAAATGATTTGGAAACGACCGGCATGGCGAAAATCGCGTGCGCGATTGACCCGGCGCCCGAAAGTTATTTTCATATGGCCGACCTGGCGGGGCTGATTTCCCAGAACCCGCAATTGGCCGGGCGTTTGGCGGCCTATCCGCCGTTTTTGCCGCTGACCGAGCGGACGGACTTCCAACAACTCGCGGCCGATTCCGATTTTCAAAACGCCTGGGAAACCCATGCGCCATTCGGGCAAATTTGGAATAATTCCAATTTCCAATATATCTGGAAAAACAAGGACACCGTCAATATGGTTTGGAACCTGTGTGAGGCTAATTTGAGTGATTTATTGAGCTACCTGCACACGGGTCAATCAGCCAAATATGATGGTGAGCCGATATTGGGCCGCTGGGACGTCAACGTTGTGGCCAGCCTGCGCGCGGTATTGCGCACACGGGCAAACGTTCCCTCCAGCGAAATGGCCGCGATGCGACAGTTATGGAACGATGCTTACGCCAAAGCCGTTTTGACCGTCGCGTCGGACAATGAGGCTTTTCTGGATAATTTCCCGCAATTTCAAGCGCCGGCCAAAAATAGCCTGGCGCCCACGTTTACCACGGTGAACTTGCAAGGGACCTGGCAAAGCGACGATACCTACACCATCACGCTGTCGGGTGGCGGGGTGAATAAAACGGCCACCGGCTCGATTGACAACGGCCAACTCACTCTGAAGATAAGCCCCGACACACTCATTTTGAATCGGGAAAGCCATTGATTCTTCGTTTTCAGTCGAATGTGCCAAAGTACGGTGTTAATGATAGCATTCAAAAAACTGATTTGCGCTAAAACATTCCGAAGCAGCCGATGTAAATCGGCTCAAATTTCCGCGGAATGCTTCCATACTTTCGGATAAAATTCGATGAAAGATTCCTTGGTCCGGTAAACATACCTATAGTTATAGCCAAATTGCCGGCACAGTTGTTGGCAAAAAATGAAATGTTCCGATTCAATATCTAAAAGTATGAATTGGAGATTTGCTTTCGCCCATTCGCGGCATTGATTTTTCCACACTGTGGCATGAGTCGTTGTGAAATTAGCGTTTTTTTGCATCGTTTCATAATCCCCACCTTGCTTCTTGACCAGGAATCCTATCGAGGTTTCGGCGTCGTTGTTCAAAGGCATCGCCATTTCATTAATCATCCAGACATCGGCGGATGGTTTCCAACAACTGATCGGGCGGGAATGGTTTTTGCAGGAAATTCTCGCCAAGCTGCAATGCGATCTGCCGACCCGCAACTTCCGCGCTGTAGCCGCTGGCAAAGACGACCTTCAATTGCGGTTTGTCCTGCTGTAACCGGCTGGCAAGTTCCTGGCCGCTGATACCGCCGGGCATGACCAAATCCGTCAACAACAGCGCCACCGTTCCGCGATGTCCTTCGCAAAATTTAATGGCTTGAACTCCATCAGCCGCCGCCAACACACGGTAGCCATGACGCTCCAGCATCGCGCGCACGAGCGTACGCACTCCTTCATCGTCCTCGACCAACAGAATCGTTTCCGTGCCGCCACGCGGTTGGCGTTCTGCCACGCGGGCAAGAGATTCGGGCGTGGCCGGGCTGGCTGGAAGAAAAACCTCAAATCTCGCGCCATGGCCAGGCTCGCTTTCGACTTGGATGAAACCACCGTGTTGTTTGACGATGCCGAATACCGTGGCCAGTCCAAGGCCCGTGCCTTTGCCCGGCTCTTTGGTGGTAAAGAACGGCTCGAAAATGCGCAGCAAATTTTCCGGTGAAATTCCCGTGCCGGTATCGCTGACGCTCAAACAAACATATCTTCCCGGCGTTGCCTCCGGGTTGAGGCGCGCAGAGTTTTGGTCTCTGTTCGTTTCGGTGGTTTGAATGAGCAGTTGCCCGCCGCCGGGCATGGCATCGCGGGAATTGACCGCCAGGTTAATCAGCACTTGATCGAGCATTCCGGCGTCCGCATGAGTTATCAACGGCGCAGACTGGAGGCGCAGCTGCAGCCGGACATCTTCGCCGATGATGCGTTGAAGCATTTTGGCCAGACTCGTGACCACTTTGTTCAAATCCAGAGTGCGGGCCTGCATCACCTGTTTGCGGCTGAAGAGGAGCAACTGGCGGATGAGATCGGCGGCGCGCTCAGCAGCGGCGTGAATTTGCAGCAGGCCATCCTGAACCTCTTTTGGAGTATTTTCTACGTTTGCCGACAATTTGGCCTGGAGCATAACCGCTGCAAGGATGTTATTGAAATCATGGGCCACGCCGCCGGCAAGCTGGCCGATGGCTTCCATTTTTTGCGATTGACGGAGTTGTTCGGCCATCTCGCGGCGCTCAGTCACATCGCGGGCCACGCCCACGACCCTCTCGACCTGTCCGGCTTTGTTGCGCACTGGAAACGCCGCATCCCGAATCCAACGGATCTCCATGTCCGGACGAATGATGCGGTATTCCACATCGTAAGCGTTTCCCGCGTGTTGCGTGGCAGCGGCCTGACGCACGCGCTCGCGATCTTCCTCATGGACGGCCTCCAGCCAGGACCCGGGTTTGTCGTAAAGGCTCTGGCAGGAGCGCCCCCAAATTTTTTCGTAGGCGGGGCTGACATAAAGCATCTGACTTTTTGCCGGGTCGGTAATCCAAAACACTTCTTGAATGGTCTCGGCCAGCTCGCGGAAACGTTCTTCGCTAGCGCGCAACTGTTCAATCGCTTGCTGCCGCTCCCGTTCACGCTGGCAGCTTTCCAGCGCAAACGCAATGTCCCTGGCCAATTCATCGAGCAATCGCAATTCATCCGCGTCAAAAAAATCCGGTTCCGCGGCATAAAAAACAAAGGCGCCGATGGATTTCCCGGCAACGACCAGCGGAAATGCGGCGATACTGAGATAGTTTCGTTCCAACGCCGCCGAACGCCACGGCCTCATCAGTGGATCGTTCCTGATATCGTTGGAAACTTGATATTCGCCGGATAGCAACGCCTGCGCGCCCGGGCCGGCGCTGCGGACAGGGTCCCTCAAATCAATTTTCACCGTGTCCAGATAACCCTCCACCACTCCGGCGGAAGCCATCGGCTTCAAAATCTGTCCGGTTGCATCCAGCATTCCAATCCAGGCCATGCGGAAATCGCCCTTCTCAACCGCGATGCGGCACGCGCTGTGCAAGACATCCTGCGGTTCGCCCCCGCCCAAGATCAATTGGTTGATCGCGCTCCAGACCGCGTAGGTGCGGTTTAATTGCCGGACGCGCAATTCAGCGCGGATGTGTTCGGCGCGCTCACGCGCCTCGCTCAATGCCCGGCGCACGGCCGGCCCCAGCCGTTGGAGACGGTCCTTGAGAATATAATCCGTCGCGCCTCCTTTCAATCCTTCCACCGCGCGCTCCTCGCCAATCGTGCCGGAGACATAAAGGAAAGGAACCTCGGCTCGGCGCGCTTTGGCGACCGCCAGCGCCCCCGCTCCATCAAATAATGGCACGGTGAAATCGGAAAGAATCACATCGAATTGACACCGGTCCAAAGCATCGAGGAATTCTCTTTCGGAAGCGACGCAAACGATGTCGCATTTCAGCCCCTCGGCTCGCAACGCCTCGGCGACTAATTCCCGGTCGCGGGAATTATCTTCAACATGCAGGATGCGAATCCGTCGTTCTGTCTCCAGCGCGTTATTTTTATTATTTTGCACAAAACAACCTGCGGGCGAGTCGTCCTTCCGTCCATTATACCTTTGTTTAACTTCATTTATCCTTCGCGCGCCGGTGGGGCGCGCCTTCCTTTGGCATCATTGGTGGCCACGAACAAGACGCCGGCCACCGCGGCGCTCAGAAGGGGACGACGGGCAACTTGAAGACGTTGGCGGCCCTATCGTCCGGGCGTGTCCGCTGCGCCAACCCTAAAACGCCAACGTGGCGGTAAATTAATCCGAGCCTGCCCGTTCTCCTATTATACTTTGGTTTAATCCCGCCTTTGGAGTTGAAGATGGACCTGAATCATGCGCCCGCAGCCATCCGGAGTTTTTCAGCCATCCGCACCAGGTCAGCCACGGATTCAGCTTTCATTTTTTTCATCACGTTGCCGCGTTGGATTTTCACGGTGATTTCAGCCGTGCCCAATTCCGCCGCCGTTTGTTTGTTGAGCAGGCCCTTCACCACCAACGTCATGACCTGCCGCTCCCGTGGCGTCAGCGAGTCGTAGCGCATGCGTAATTCGGCCAGATGAATGCGCCCCTTCAATCCGGCGCTCTCCCGTTCGGTGTCCTGCGCGATGCCTCGAACCAAAGATTCCGTCGCCTGAACGAGCGCACGATTCCACGCGCCTACCGATTGAAGAAAACGGCTGATGCGGCGGAGTTGCTCCCTGTTTCTCGCAATTTGTTTGTCAAGTGAACTGTCTGTCGTCTGGATTTCATTTGTGCCTCCGTGTCGCTTCATTCTTGTTCGCTCTCTCTTTTCGGGCACAAGCTAACGAGAAGGGCGGATTCATTCCATTATACTTTGGTGTGATTCGCGCCGGTTCGTAACTTTTCGGAAATGCGCACCAGTTCGGCCAGGGAAGCCGCCCGCATTTTTTTCATGGCGTTTCCCCGCTGAATCTTGACGGTAATCTCGGTGGTTCCCAACTGGCCGGCGATTTGTTTGTTCAACATTCCGCGGACGACGAGCCCCATCACCTCGCGCTCGCGCGGCGTCAACAAATTTTGCCGGGCGCGCAATTCGGCCAGTTCAGTGCGTTGTTTCGAAGCAATGCGGTCGCGTTCGAGCGCCGCGTGAATCGCCTCCAACAATTCCTCGTCGCAAAAGGGCTTGGTCAAAAATTCGACCGCGCCGGCCTTCATCGCCCGCACGCTCATCGGAATGTCGCCGTGTCCGGTAATGAAAATGACTGGAATTGTGCAGCCCGCGGCCTTCAGCTCGCGTTGCACCTGAAATCCGCTGCGGTCCGGCAGCCGGACATCCAGCACCAGACACCCCGGTCCCTCCGGCCGCTCGAATCGGAGAAATTCCACGGCGCAGGAAAACGTCTCCACCCGCAGTCCAACCGAGCGAATCAGGCTGTCGAGCGCCTCGCGCACCGAGGCGTCATCATCCACCACGAACACCATGGAACGTTCCGTGGGTGATTTCACGACGCCCCTCCCTCCTGAACCGGCAAAGTAAATTGAAACGTCACGCCGCGACCCTTGTTCGGTTCTGCCCAGAGACGACCCCCATGCGCCTCGACAATTGAACGGCTGATGGCAAGTCCCATTCCCAACCCATGCGGTTTGGTGGTATAAAAGGGTTGGAAGAGGTGTTCGCTTTCCCCCGATTTTATGCCCGCGCCGGTGTCCCGGACAGAAACACGCACCGCGTCCGGTTCGGGATAGTTGGTTGAAATGCGCAGGACGCGCGGGCGGTTCGCCACTCCGCTCAATGAATCAACGGCATTGACGACCAGGTTCAGCAACACTTGCTGCAATTGCACGTGGTCGGCGGGCACGCGCGGCAAGTCCGGCGCCAGCTTGATCTTCAACGATACTTTCTTGCGGGTCAATTCCGGCTGCGTCAGGGCGACGGTTTCCTGAATGAGTTTGTTGAGATTCAAAGGTGTTCGGATGGGTTCGCTTTTCTTTACCAGCGCGCGGATTCGCTTGATGACTTCGCTGGCGCGACTGCCGTCGCGGGCAATCCGTTGGACGGCCTTGCGCGCTTCATCCAGATTCGGCGGCGCCGCCGCGAGCCAACGCGAAATGGCGTTCGCGTTTGTCACCACTGCGGCCAATGGCGAATTTACTTCATGCGCGATGGACGCCGTCAATTCGCCCATCGTTGTCAGGCGCGACACGCGGGTCAGTTCCGTCTGGGTTTGACGAAGCGCTTCCTCGCCACGCACCCGTTCGGTGACATCTTCGTTCACGATGACAGCCCCCACGATCTTCCCCTCCGCGTTGCGGATGGGCGCCGAAGAATTCTGAATTGTCTTCTGCTGCCCGTCGTAGGTCTCGATGTCAATCAATTCGTTCAAACTGGTTTCCCCCTTGGACAGGGCCCGGACAGAAGCCCAATCAGCGGGTTCGATCTTCTCGCCTGAGTCATGCCAAAAGCCCTTGCTCTGCGCCCATCGTTCACCGCCGGAGGCGATGATGTCGCCCCAAACGCGCTTGGCCGCCTCATTGGCAAGAACGATGTCGCCTGCCTGATTGGTTACCGCCACACCCACCGGCAGCGTGGCAAGAACCAGGTTCAGAAGTTGCTGGCTCTCCCGCACCGCCTCCTCCGCGCGCCGGTGTTCTGTGATATCGCGTGAAATTCCCAGTATGCTGGTGAGCGTGCCATGCGAATCGAACTCCGGCGCCAAATGAACGGAGAAAATTCTGCGGTCCGTTTGCAATGGCCAGGTGCTTTCAAATTGGAGCGGACGTCCGGTCTCCAAAACCTGTTTGAGCGACCGCTCGAGAATTTCCACCTCTTCCTTCGTCGCCTTCACGGCGCCATCTTTGGCAGTCGAGCCAATCTCCCTTCCCAGAAGCGCTTCCCTGGGAACGCCGTTCGCCTTTATAAAAGCCGGGTTGACGTAAGTCCGGCGAAAGTCCCGGTCAAAACGCACAATAAAATCAGGCGAGTTTTCAACGATCGCTTTGATTTCCTGCTCTCGTTCTTTTAAGAGATCCTCGGCGCGTTTGCGCTCCGTTACGTCCACGATACAAGCTACCGCGCCAGTGACCAGTCCCTGTGAATCCTTCAACGGTGCGCAATTGGAAAGGGCGAAGATTTTGGTTCCGTCCGGTCGTTCGATGATTATTTCCTGATTCAACTCTGTTTTGCCCGATTGCAGAACCTTCGCCACAGGATACGCATTGCGCGGCATCGGGGTCCCGTTGGCAGAATAGAGCCGAAGAGAGCCGCAATATCGTTCCTCTGGATGGCGAATGGATGGTGTCCGCCCCCACAAATCAACCGCCTTGGGATTGTAAGATTCCAGCAGGCCTTGAGAATCGAAGTAAACGATCGCGATGGGCGCGCTTTCCACGAGGCTGTGAAGCCGTTGTTCGCTCTGGCCAAGGGCAGCCTCAGCATGTTTGCGTTCCGTAATATCCTGCACGGTGCCGAACATACGCACGGGCTTGCCGGATTTGTCATATTCAATTTCGTCGCGGACATGCACAAAGCGCACTTCGCCCTTGGGCTGGACGATGCGGTATTCCAGGTCATAAAGCCGCTTTCCTTGCAACGCATCGACCAGTGCTTGTCTTTGGAGTTGACGGTCGTCGGGATGGATCAGTTCCTGCAATTTAGCCTGGCAAAGGACGGCATCGTGTGATGGCAGTCCGAAGATGCGGCAAGTTTCCTCGGACCAGGTGATGCGATCGGCAATGAGGTCGCGCTCCCAGTAGCCGACGTTCGCAATCCGCTGGGCTTCTTTCAGCTTGGCCTCGCTTTCGCGCAACATGGCTTGAAAACGGTGGCGACAAATGGCAATGGCGGCAATGTGAGTCGCCATTTCAATCAGCCGCAGATGTTCCGGTTCAGGAAGCGCGGGCTGGCGGTAATACATCGCGAATGTTCCGAGCAGGCATCGTTGCGCGTCGAAGATCGGCGTGGACCAGCAGGCGCGCAATCCGTGCGGCAACGCGAGCGCCCGATGATCTTTCCAGAGCGGGTCTTCGGCGATATCCTTCACAAATACCGGCTCCTTGCGATAGGCCGCCGTCCCGCACGAACCGACACTTGGGCCGATGGCTGAACCATCAATCGCCGCCATGTATTCCGGCGGAAGACTTGGCGCCGCGCCGTGATGCAAATGAAGTCCCTGTTTGTCAATCAACAGAATCGAACCCAACATGCCCGGGACCTGCGCCTCAATCAGACGCATCAATGCAGCCAGCGATTCCGGCAATGGCACATCGGTGGCTATCATTTCCAGCACTTGCTTTTGGCCGGCCAACAGCGTTTCGGTTCGTTTTCGTCCGGCAATTTCGGTTTTCGACTCTTCATTCGCCGCCGTCAGTTCCCTGGTGCGTTCATTGACCCGTTGCTCCAATTCTTCGCCCGCCTGCCGCAATGCAGCATGCGCGCGCTTTTGTTCGCTGCATATCCAACTGATGAAAAGACCCGCCAGCAGAAACACAATGAACCGCGGAATCATGCTGCCTGCGCTTGGACCGGTGAACAACGGAGGAGGCAGGCAGTAAATGCTCGCCACGGTCGAAAGAATGCTGGCGAACACTCCCGGTCCCCATCCGCCAAACCAGGCGCTCAATATGACCGCACAGAAAAATAGCGCGCCCGGCGTGGCCGGAAACATCCTTCGAAGCGTTGTCGTGACGATCGTGGCGGCGGCAACGAATGAAACGGCCACTCCGAATTTGACAATCACTCGCCGGTGACGGCGCCAGAACAATTTGGATTTCATATGCGCTCCCTGTAACCGACTACTTTCACTATGCTCTTGTTAAATGGAAAATCAAGGGCTTAACCTATATTTGGAACGTTAGAGGCAACATTTGAGTTGAAGGGAGTGGTTCTGGCATCCGTTTGCACCGGGGCGATGCTTTTGTCGGCGGCTGGTATTTTGGCAGGCCGATCCGCAGTCACCCATCAGATGGCGCTGGATGAGTTGGCAGCCGGCGGCGCGCAGATTGTTCGGGCGCGCGTCGTGGATGACGGTGACGTGGTTACCGCCGGTGGAATTACCTCAGGGCTTGATCTTGCGCTTTGGCTGGTTGAACGCTTTGCAACTCGCCAGATCGCACCAGCCGTTGAGGAGCGATTGGTTGCGAACGCCGCTGAACGGTATGGCGACGACCCAGGATGCAAACCTGAAAAGATGGTCGGGGCGGTGAGATTTGAACTCACGACCTTCTGCACCCCAAGCAGACGCGCATACCAAGCTACGCTACGCCCCGATCGAAATTCATTTTGCCGCGTTGCAAGCCAATTGCAAGATTGAAAACGTTCAGATTGATTTCCGCTTTCGCAGCGAAAATATCTTCCCTCCTGTCCCGGCGCAAATAGACTGAATGGCGATTTCACATGATGACGAAACCGTTTTTCATCATTCTCGCGCTCGCCTGCAACCTGGTTTTGGGCCGTGCGGAACCACTCTCCGTCACCGTGACCGCGCCGGCGCCACCACCCAACGTCAGCTTCCACATGGGCGATTCGCGCGCGCCGGATGGGGAAACGTTGACGCTGGACAGCGACAGTCTCCTTCTCGATGGCCGCCGCTGGATGCCCGTGATGGGGGAATTTCACCATGCCCGTTATCCGGAATCCGAATGGCGCGAGGAATTGCTGAAGATGAAAGCCGGCGGCGTTGACACCGTTTCGACCTATGTATTTTGGATTTATCACGAAGAAGTTGAAGGGAAATGGGACTGGTCCGGCAACCGCGACCTGCGGCGGTTCGTCCAGCTTTGCGGCGAGTTGGGCCTGAAAGTCGTCGTCCGTTGCGGTCCCTGGGACCATGGGGAGGTGCGCAATGGAGGATTTCCCGATTGGCTGATGCAAAAAGGCTGGAGATTGCGTTCCAACGACACAAATTATCTGGCGCAGGTCGGAATCTTTTATGGACAAATCGCGCAGCAACTTTCCGGCTTGCTTTGGAAAGATGGCGGACCGGTCATTGGCATTCAATTGGAGAATGAATACCGAGGTCCCGCCCAACATTTGCTGACTCTCAAACGTCTCGCGCGCGAAGCCGGCCTGGACGTGCCGCTTTATACCAAAACCGGTTGGCCCGCGTTAAGTTCACCGCTGCCGTTCGGCGAAATCATTCCGCTCTACGGCGTTTATGCCGAAGGTTTTTGGGACCGGGTTTTAACTCCCATGCCCAATGATTATTGGCGGGGATTTTATTTTTCGCGCCTTCGCACGGATGCAGCCATAGGCACGGATGTCCTCGGCCGGGGTGAAGCGAAGGACCCGCCGGATGCCGCGGATTATCCGTATCTTACTTGCGAAATTGGCCCGGGCATGGAGACCAGCTATCATCGGAGGATACTTTTTTATCCCGAAGACGCGCTTTCGATCGCGCTGGTCAAGCTAGGCTCCGGCAGCGTGTCGCTCGGCTATTACATGTATCATGGCGGTGAAAATCCGGACGGCAAGTTTTCCACATTGGAGGAATCGCAGGCCACTGGCATGTGGAACGATATGCCGGTGAAAAATTACGACTTTCAAACCGCCCTCGGTGAATATGGCCAAATTCGCGCGCAATATCATTTGCTGCGGCGGCTCCATCTGTTTCTTCAAGAATGGGGATCACAGCTTGCCGGGATGCCGCCGGCCATGCCGGACCAGCGGCCCGCAGGTTCGCAGGATAACGGCACGTTGCGGTGGGATGTGCGTTCCGACGGCCATGCCGGCTTCGTTTTCGTCAACAATTACCAGCGACTCCTGGAAATGCCGCGAAAAACGAACATGGAGTTTGCCATCCATCTGCCTTCCGGCGCGCTGACATTTCCGGCGCAACCAATCACGATTCCCGCCGATGCCAGCTTCTTTTGGCCCTTCAATTTTGATCTGGGCAAGGGCGTAACCATGGATTGGGCGACCGCGCAACCACTCTCGGCCATTGATGTCGGCGAGACGCGGACAGTTTTTTTTGCCGAGACGAAAGGTGTTCCGGCGCAATTTGCGTTCAATGGCAGCTTCAAAATAACGGTGATTTCCGGCAAAACCACCCGCGACAACGGGCAAATCATCGTCAGTCGTGTGCGTCCCGGGGCCAGCGCCGCCATGCAAATTCAAACGGCTGATGGCACGGTGCAAATCGTGCTGTTGAGCGACGCACAATCGCTCGGGTTTTGGAAGGACAATTGGCACGGACGCGACCGGGTTTTTCTGACGGACGCCGGACTGGTGGCCGACGGAAACGAATTGCGGCTGACTTCGACCCATCGCGCCGCCCTTAACGCAGCGGTTTATCCCGCACCGGCGGCAATCACTTTGAACGGCAGGAAACTTCGCGGCAAAAGCAGGGGAATATTTACCGTATTCATGCGACTTGCGCCGGACAAGGAATCGTTTCATGTCGCATTGGAACCGATTCAACCGGCTGGTCCGCCTCGCGTAATCCCGATGGGCAAAATCCGGGACGCCGTCGCCGCCGCGCCGGACGACGCGGATTTTAAGCAGGCGGCGATTTGGCGCATCAAATTGCCGGCCAACATTGATTTGAATACCGACCCGCTACTGCGCCTGGCGTACGTCGGCGATGTTGCGAGGGTTACCCTGAATGGGAAATTACTCACGGACAATTTTTACAATGGCACCGTATTTGAAGTGGGCTTGCGCCGCTATGCGCCGGAAATTCTGACCGGCGATTTACAGGTTGAAATTCTTCCCTTGAGGAGGGATGCGCCGATTATGCTGGCCGAACAGGCCCGACCTGATTTTGGCGATAAAGAAAGCATTGCGGCGCTGGACCGGGTCGAAATAGCCCCTCGTTACCAAGTCGAACTGACCGCACGGTGACACCGCGGCTGGCGAATTGGTTTCCGTCCATCGGCTGCGTGATGAATATTCGTGAAATAAAAATTCAGATTTATGCCCGTTACCAAGTTTTTTCCGCTTTGCGCTTCAATGCTGGCCCTGGTGGCGCTGGCGTGTGGTTGCGCGTCGTTTCACACATCAAGCCCGGAGGCGCCTTTGCTTCTCCACGTTGCCGGCACAAATATTTTAAACAGCAGAGGCGAACCGGTTTTGCTGCGCGGTGTCAACGCGGCGAGCATGGAGTTCACCAGCAACGGCGAGGGGCGCATTCTCAAAACCGTCGGCGTGGCGATTCACGATTGGCGCGTGAATATCATCCGTCTGCCGCTTTCGCAAGACCGGTGGTTCGGCAAGACGCCGGCGCAACGCGACAGCGGAGCCTCTTATCGCCGATTGGTCAGCCAAATCGTGGAGCTTTGCGAAACGAACAAATGTTACATCCTTTTGGATCTCCATTGGTCGGATTGTGGTGAGTGGGGCGCCAACATTGGCCAGCATTCGATGCCCGACTCGAACAGCGTAGCCTTCTGGCAAAGTGTTGCGCCCATCTACGCGAACAATCCCGCGGTGCTGTTCGATTTGTATAACGAGCCGCATGACGTTTCCTGGGATGTCTGGCTGCGCGGGGGCTGGATTACGGACACGCCCGGCAACCGATCTTTCACCGGCGCGCGGAAAAGTTACGAGGCCATCGGAATGCAGACAATGCTCGACACCGTGCGCGCCACCGGAGCCAAGAATATGGTGGTGGCCGGCGGGCTGGATTGGGCTTACGATTTTTCCGGCATCCTTGAAGGTCGGCAACTTTCCGATCCGCATGGAAACGGCGTTATTTACGCGAATCATTGTTACGATATCAAGGGTGACAGCGTGGATGCCTGGATCGCCAAAATGGAAAACGCGTCCGCGAAATTTCCGGTCATCGTTAGCGAATTTGGCGGCAGGGCCGGTCCCAGCCGCGTTGATCCGACTGACAACTGGCTGCTGCACGTCCTCCAGGCGCTCAACAGCCATCGCTGGTCCTGGATCGCATGGGATTTGCATCCGAGGGCGGGGCCGGCTTTGATCACCGATTGGAATTACACGCCGTCGCCGCGATTCGGCGTTTATGTGAAACAGGCATTGGCCGAAACACCCGGTGCAAGATAGAGAGATGGAGACGCAAACGGCCGTTACTATTCCGCGGTTTTCTTTTTTGTGTAGGTATGGGTTGCGTGCCCGTAATAGGCATCGGCGCATTCCATCAGAGTTTCCGACAGGGTGGGGTGGGGATGGATGGACAGGGCAATGTCCGCGACCGTGGCGCCCATTTCCATGGCCAGCACCGCTTCCGAAATCAATTCGCCCGCGCCCGCGCCGCAAATTCCCACGCCCAACACCCGGTCCGTTTCCGGATCCACAATCATTTTGGTCAGGCCGTCCGTCCGATCAAACGACATCGCGCGGCCCGATGCCGTCCACGGAAATTTCGCCACCTCATATTTAAGCCCCTTATCTTTCGCCTCACCCTCGGTCAAACCGCACCAAGCGAGTTCGGGATCGGTAAAGACCACGGCGGGGATCACGCTATCGAAGACGTCGTTCTCACCGCAAATGACCTCGACGGCAATGCGGGCCTCCTTATGCGCTTTGTGAGCGAGCAATATGCCGCCGGCAATGTCGCCAATCGCGTAAATGCTCGGGTCGTCTGTTTGCTGTTGCGAATTGACTTTCACGAAGCCGCGCTCGTCCAACTGGATCTTGGTGTTTTCCAGGCCCAGGTCGGTGCTGTTGGGTACGCGGCCGACAGCCACCAGCACGCGGTCGTAAAGTTCCTCCGATTTCTGGCCACCAGACTCCATGGCAACTTTGATTTGTTTTCCAACGGTCGCCATTTTGGTGACCTTCGCCTTGAGCCGGATTTCTTTGAACATTTTTTTCGCGTTGGCAACCACCGGACGCGCCAAATCCTGGTCCGCGCCGGTCAAAATGTTGTCGAGGGCCTCCACGACCACGACTTTGCTGCCCAGGGCGCCATAAACAAATCCCAATTCCATGCCGATGTAGCCGCCGCCGACAATGAGCAGATTTTCGGGAACATCCGCCACTTCGAGGGCTTCGGTGGACGTCATGATCCGCGGATTGCCGAGGTCAAAGTCCTTCGGCATTGCCGCCAGCGAACCGACGGCGAGGATCGCCTGGTCATACTCGATGAACTGCTGGCCCTGGTCCGTTTCGACGCGCAATTTGTTCGAGGCTTCAAAATAGCCCCGGCCGTGCATGACCTGCACTCCGCGCATTTTGGCCAGCGTTGCCACCCCGCCGCTCAATTTTACCAGAATTGATTCCTTCCAGGCGCGCAATTTGTCCAACTCGACCCTGGGTTCGGCGAAGGTGATGCCGCGATGCGCTGATTCGCGCGAATTCACGATTTGATGGGTTGCATAAAGCAGGGCCTTTGAGGGAATGCATCCGCGGTTCAGACAGACGCCGCCGAGGCGCGTTTCGCGCTCAACCAGAATGACCTTTTTGCCCAAATCGGCCGCATAAAAAGCCGCCGCGTAGCCGCCGGGTCCGGCGCCGACAACAACGATTTCGGTTTTGATGGGGTTCATGGGGTGGAGTGATGGAGTGATGGAGTGTTGGGGCATTGATTTTCGGACAGTTCGCCGCCGTAGGCGACGTTGCATTCTTTCAAAACAAGATGGTCAATCCAGTCGCCGGCCATTTTCTTGCGTTCAAGGCTCTCAACCAGTTTCAAAAGCCCGTTTTCCAGTTTGAACGCGAGACTGTCGAGCGGTTGGAAATCCGCCTCGGTAATTTGTTCCGCGCGGCGGTAGGCAATCAATCCCGAAACGTTCTCGCCCAGGGAACCGAGCGCATAATTCAAGTATTGTAAATACTCCCGAATTGAGCGGCGGCAATAACCTTCGGCAATGTTGCGGTGAACGGAATCAGCCGACGCAATGCCTTGCGAGGCCGCGCGGCGCAAATCATAGGGAAACTTTTTAAATAAACGGCTGCTGGCAACGTAGAATTCAATTGCGTCCTGCCAGACTCGCAATTGCTGATAACCGCGATTTTTATTTCGATAATTCATAAAAATTGGAGTCCTGGAGCAATGGAGTAATGGGCGCTTTCGTTTGTTTCATACCTTCACGGATTGTTCATCAAATTCTTCCATGGCCGCAACCAGATCCACCATGAACCGCGCCGCATTGGCGCCGTCGAGGACGCGATGGTCGTAGCTCAGGGCCAGCGGAGTCATCATCCGCGCTTCGACTTTTCCATCGCGGACCACTGGTTTCATGGCGCCGCGGCCCAAGCCGAGGATTGCAACTTCCGGCTTGTTGACAATCGGCGTAAAGTGCCCGCCGCCGATTGCGCCCTGATTGGAGATGGTGAACGTGCCGCCCTTCATATCCTCGCCGGAAATTTTTCGTTCGCGCGTCTTTTGCGCGAGCTGTTCCAATTCCCGGGCCAGATCCAAAACGGATTTCTTGTCCACGTCTCGAATCACCGGAACCATCAAGCCTTGCTCGGTGTCCACCGCAATGCCAAGATGGAAATACTCCTTGATGACAATTTCGTTTGCCACTTCATCCAGACTGGCGTTGAAAATCGGATGCTTTTTGAGGGTCTCGACGACCGCCTTCAAAATCATCGGCGTCAGCGTGAGCTTCACGCCTTTTTTCTCGTAAGCAGGCCCGAATTTTTTCCGGAAGGCGTTCAAGGTGGTGAAATCCGCCTCATCAAATTGCGTGACCCGCGCCACCGAATTCCAGCTTTCCGTCATCCGCCTCGCAATCACGTGGCGTAGCGGCGTCATCGTCTTTTTCGTCACCGGACCCCACTGTGAAAAATCCACCTGGTCGGCAATGGTCGGGCGCATGGCCACGGAACCACTGGCGGATTTCGCCTTTGCCGCCAACGCAATCAACCGCTGAACGTAATTTCGCAGGTCGCTGACAATGATTCGTCCGCCGGACTGGCTACCGCGGACCTTTCGCAAGTCAATTCCCAACTCCCGCGCCATTTTGCGCACCGAGGGCGACGCCACCGGCTCGGCGGTTTGAACTTCTTCGTCGTCTGCAGCTTCCGGTTCAACTTCGGGTTCCGGTTGGGCTTTGGCCGCGGGTTTCTTTTCCGGCGCCTTCGGAGCGGCCGCCGCCGCGCCGCTTTCGGTGACGGAAATCAACCTTTGGCCGATGCCGACGCGGTCGCCACCTTTGACATAAATTGCCGCGACGGTGCCCGCCGCGGTGGACGGGATTGCCGCCACGGCTTTCTCATTTTCCAATTCCAGAATGGCCTGACCTTTGGCCACCGTGTCGCCTTCTTTGACGAAGATGTTCACGACGACGCCGGAATCAGCGCCTTCGCCCAGTTTGGGAAGTTTTACATCCATAAATCAACAAGCGGACAGCTTGCAGAAAAATGCCCCGGCTTTCCAGAAATAATTTTAACCGCGGCGCTCAAACTCTGGAGGCGCCTCCACAGCAGGGTCGCAGCCGCTATCGTGCAATGCTTTGATTTTTCACCCGTCCAATGAGGAATGCGCCGAGAACGCAAACCAGCCAACCGCAAATGGAAATCGCCGCTCCCATCTGGAACGCCCGATCCCGATAAACCAGCCTGATCTCGTGCCGTCCGGCCGGGACTTGCACCGCTTGAAAGGCGTAATCCGCCCGCAACAACGGCGTCGGCCGACCGTCAACGGAGGCGCGCCAATCGTGATAATAGCTCTGTGAAAAAACCACCAACGACGGCGCCGCGGCCTGCACTTCCGCCTCCACGCTTTGCATCCCGAACTTTGAATCAAGCACGCGCGCGTCCGTTTGATTGCTCACCGTGACGAGGGACTTTTCGTCCGGTGGCAGCGCAGCGATTTTTGCGCCGTCAAAATTACTCGCCGCCAGAAATTTCCAGGCGCTGAAATCGTCCAAAAAGACTGGTTTTTGCCCGGCGGTGACCAGGGGCAAAAACGTCTTCCGGGCGTGCCAGGCGTAAATATTGGTCGAGGTGATTTGCGAGACGCCCAGGAAATCCTCGAGCAGCGGATAATCCGCGTTGGTTTTGCCGTAGAGCAGGGTATTTACGTCGTCGGCCTGGTTCGGGAGAAGCGAAAGAAAACCATCAACTTTAGGCAGGTTGTCGAGCAAATTGCAGTTGGCGTATGCCGCCAGCCGGTTGACCAGATAGTTGTCCTGGAGATTTTTCGAGGCAAAACCCAGCGACGTGTAATACGCCCTGGCCGTCACCATCGCGCGTGATTGTCCCAGGGTTGGTTGCGGCTGGAGGTCCAGTTTGGCCTGCGACAATCCCGGCTGATAAATCCACGGCGGCACGGTCGGATTCTGTGTCGGCTCATGCGTGAAGACGTCGGCCCATGCGGTGAGGACCAGCAACAGCGGCAGCACACGGCGGCCCTTTCCCTCCGTGCCATGAAATAGACCCAAGAGCAGCAAACCGGTGAGGACCAAAAAGCAAATACGGGAAAATCCGTTGAGCAGCGTGCGGGAAACAATGTCGTAGGGCAACGGAAATTTTGCCGCCCAAAAAAGAATCACTCCCACCAACGCCAGCAAAACGGCGCCAATGACGATCACCGCTTTTCGCAGGGCGATCCTCTTTTCACCGGCGGAGGCTTGAATTTGCGCCAGCGCAAATGCGGCAAGCAGCGGCGCGATGAAGATGACGATGGCCAGGTATTTGATGGAATGGGTGATCAGGCGCAATTCGGGAAGGATTTTTCGCAGCGCGGGAAGGACAAAAGTATTTTCGCCCAGGGCAAAAATGAAGGCGACGGCCGCGAGAATTCCCATCAGCCACACGCGCGAATTCCGCGCCCGCCAGAGGGCCAGGAGCGCCAGCCAAAGCGCGCCGATGCCGAGGTAATAGGAGGACGTCCATTCCTGGTGGTATTGGTAAAATACGCCCATGTCCCAGGTATCGCCAAAAGCCATCGGCACCAGAAAATTCATCCACCCACGCAACGGCAAGGACCAACGCGTATCAATGTAACCCGCCTGCCGTTGCGAATGCGCCACCAGATCGAAGAACGGCAACAGCTGAATCGCCGCCAGCGCGGCGACGAGCGCGACGACGACGGCAAAACGCCCGAACATTTTCGGCCGCGGCAATTCACCCGCGGCCAACTGCTGGAGCCACCAGACACCCAGGACGGTCCAAGTGAAGAAAATGATTTCCGGTCCGCCGGCCAGCATTTGCATCGCGCCGGCAATGGCGGCGATGAAAATGGCGCGCCCGCCGTCACGCCAGGCCCGCTCCGCGGCCAGCACCACCCAGGGCATCCAACTGAATGTCGCCAGATGGCTTGGCCACATGATAAGATTGAGCGTGAAACCGTTGAAGGCGAAGACCGTTCCGGCGAAGGCAGCGGCGAAATCATTTCCCGTCCAGCGCCGTGCCAGGCAATACATTCCGAATCCCCCGAACCATAAATGCACGAGGCAGAAAAAGCCAAACGACCAGGTCAGCGGCAGAAGCAGATAAATCAGCGACGGCGGATAGAGCGGCATCGTGTTCCATTGCGCGAGAAACGGCGCGCCGCAATAATTGTAGGGGTCCCAGAACGGGAGTTCGCCGCGCCAGAAACATTCCTTTTGGAAATAGGCCAGCGGGTAGGCGAAGAATCCGAAATCGCGGACGACAAACGTTTGCAGACCGAGGACGACCTGTGGGAACGCCGCGAGAATCAGCAAGGCCAGCAAAATGCAGAAACGCGCGGGTGTAAACCAGTTGAAAGCGCGGCCTGTTTCGTTCATCAATTCGCCGCCATTCTATTCCTGAAGCGAAACCGGCGGCAAGTATTCACCGATCCGCGCGCGTTTCCACCAGGCGCCGGTCGCGTGCCGTTCGGCGAAATCAGTGAAATGATAATCATACAACTCTGCGCGAAGATATCTCGGTGGCTTGCCGGGAAATGGGTTCTTTTCCATCAATGCCAGCACCTCCGGCGAGCCTTGCAGCAAGCGCAGGCAAAAATTACCAAACCAGGGATTTTGTTGGTAATCTCCCAAAGCGGCGAACCACATCTGCCAGTCCAAACGGGGTTGATACGGCGCGACGAATGCCGGGGGCTTTTTAACATCACCGGGTTTGTATTTGAATTCGTAAGCCAGCCAGTTCGTGCCGTCGTTGCTGCCTTCAACGACGATTTCATGGCGCTCAGTGGTCATCACCGCGAACAGGCCATAATTATTGATGGTGCGAAACGGCGCAATCCATTCGCCGACGGCGGCCACCGGATAAAATAAAATCGTGTTTACCCCGAAAATCGCCGCGATTTGAAAAAGGGAGATGGCGATGTAAAAGACCCCGAACAGAACCATTGCACCGCGGGGCCATCGGATTCTTATGGAACCTTGAGGCATTGAAAGGTTGGGGGATCGGAAATTGGCCGGCAAATATTTTTCAAAAACAAAATCGTCGAAGAGCAAAAGACAAAGCGCGAGGGTGAGCCAGTTGAAGAAGCAATAATTGCCGGTCAGCAAAATCAGGATTTGAAACAGCGCGATCGCGCTGCCGCCAATGAACCGCAGCCGCCGCGGCGCGAAAATCAGAAACGGCGCGCCCAGCTCAATTACAAACATGACCGCACAGGACAATTTCAGGAACCATAATGGCGATTGGCTGGCGAACCAGGCAATCCACGTCGGCAGAGGTTGCGTCCAATAATGATAAGTGAGGGCCGTCAAATTGCGCCAGGCGGGGTCGCCGCTGGCCAGTTTCACGCAACCGGACGAAAACATGAGCTTGAACAACAGCAATCGCAGCAGCCAGAGAACGATTTTTGACGGCGGGGGTTCGCGGGACAATTTTGGGAGCAGCTTCAGCGGCGCAAAAAAAATGGAGACGAACCCCGCTTCCAGAACCAAATTGTCCCATTGATAATCCAAAAAAACGCCGCTCACGGACATCAGTGAAAGATACAAAATCCAAAGCAAGGCCAGGCACGGCGCGGGGGCGATTCCAAGAATCAAGACGACTGCCAAAACGGTTCCGGCTGCGCCTTGGAATTGCAGAAATCCATCGGACGAGCCAAACCAGCACAACGTCGGCAACTGCCGGAACCGGTCCATGCCGATGCCCTGCGCATCACATTGTTGAGCGGCCGTTGACATCAACTGTTGCGCCGGGAGAATGCCGTTGTGGCCGATCAGTCCGTTGATTTGCAGCCATAGAGAAACGAAAGCGATGAGATAAATCACGCCCATCGCGCGCAAAAAGATCCAGCGCGTCCAAAAATAATTCGCTTGTTCGACGTGACGTCCCCAGAGCAATCGGGTGATCCCCGAAAAGGCCATTCGGTGTCCGGCGACGAATTCGTAAGTGTGTCCGGTGATTTTGGCGAATCGCGGGAAGGTTTGATAACGATGCAGCGGCCAATGCCATTTTGGATTCTTCGCCAAGGCGCGAAAGACCGCTTCGGCTCCGGCATAAACCTCGCCTTCAGGTTCGATGAGTTGGACGGATTTTTCAAAGGCTTCGCGCGGGATTTCCGGAAAACGGATGGCAATCCCAGGCTCTTGCGACGGCGCATAATCCACCGCCTGGCCGGTGATTTGGCGCCAACGGCGGATCCACATGGAGCAGAAATTACAGTCGCCGTCGAAAACCATCAGCGGCTTTGGCGGGGGCGATGCGACGCGCGGCCTTTGTGGCATGACCCGACGTTAAACCAACAGCGGCATGGAATGCAATCCGCCAGGCGAATGCAGAATGAAGAATGGTGAATGAAGAAAGGAGAAAGGAAAACCGGCTCAGCCGGGTTGATTTGAAATGTAGCGCATTTTTAAAGGCGGCATCTCACCCTGACCACGTGGATTAGTTATTGGCCCACAGCCCTCATCCGGCCTCCGGCCACCTTCTCCCGCTCCAGCGGGCGAAGGACAATCTCCCCATCGCTCATCCATCTTCGCCCAGCTTACGGCCCGGCAGGCAGACTCGCGGCGCAAAGAGGGAATAACAGGCGGACACCCCTGGTGGGCAGGAGGTCCGGAAGCAATGGAAGCGTTGCGGCTGGGACAGCGCGCTCCCAGCGTCAAGCATTCGTTAACAGCTTGAAGGCGTGAATCCAATCGTTGCGCAGGAAACCCGGGATGCACCAAAGCATGCACAGCGGTTCGATGGCGCGCGCGGCCCCCGCTTTGCCCATGTCGGCGACTTCCCATCCGAATTGATCCAGAATTCCAGCCACGATTTTTTTCGCGGTGTCATCATTACCGCAAATGAACATCGTCGGCTTGCCGGCTTTGAATTGGGGATTGACCATGCAGGCAGCGCCGACGGAATTGAACGCCTTCACGAATCGCGCCTCGGGGAATTCGCGTTGCAACCGCTCCATGAGCGATTCGTCAAGAGTGGTGAAAAATTTAAGGACGCCGTTGGAAGGCGGCGCTTCGGCAATCGGATTGCATGCGTCAATGACCGGCTTGCGCGCGAGATTGGCCACGCCCGCGGCGCGGAGGGCATCCGCCGCCGCCGCGCCTTTGACGGCGACAACCACCAACTCGCCAAAATTGGCCGTGTCCGAAAAACCGCCGATTTGTCCTTTGGGATTTTGCTTCGACCAGTCCGCCAATTTATCCAGGGTGCGCGTGCCCAGCTTCACCTCATGGCCGTGCCGGAGAAAACCGCCGGCCAGCGTTTTGGCCACGTCGCCCGAACCGAGAATGCCTACTTTCATAATTGCTCCTTTCTTTTGACGACTAAACTTGTAAGGCACGGTTGAGGGCGTGTCAAATCCAACAATTCATTCACCCAATTCGGAGCACCGCCGCGCCGTGGATTTTTCCGCCGCGCAATTGGCCGAGCGCTTCGTTCGCTTCTTCCAGCGGAAACGTTTCAATCGTGGTGCGGACCGGCACGCGCGGGGCAATTTTGAAGAACTCATCACCGTCGCGCCGCGTCAGGTTGGCCACCGAGCAGATGGCGCGCTCTCCCCATAGCCACTCGTAGGGAAAGGACGGCACGTCACTGCTATGGATGCCGCCGCAAACCACCGTGCCGCCTTTCTCCAACGCCTTGAGCGCCAGCGGCACCAGGCCGCCGACCGGGGCGAAAATAATCGCGGCGTCCAGTTTCTTCGGCGGCGGCATTTCCGAATCGCCCGCCCAGGTCGCGCCGATGGATTTGGCGAATTTCTGCGCCTGCAAATCGCCGCGCCGCGTGAACGCATAAATCTCGCGCCCCTGGAATTTGGCCACTTGCGCGACGATATGCGCCGCCGCGCCGAAACCGTAAATGCCAATGCGTTTGGCGTCGCCGCATTTTTTGAATGAGCGAAAGCCAATCAATCCGGCGCAGAGCAGGGGAGCGGCTTCCGCGTCCGAATAACTTTTTGGAATGGGAAAACAGAAACGCTCGTCGGCCACGGTGAACTCGGCGTAGCCGCCGTTGCGGGTATAGCCGGTGAATTCCGCGAAATTGCAAAGGTTTTCGCGTCCGCTCCGGCAAAATTTGCACTTGCCGCAGGTCCATCCAAGCCAGGGCACACCAACCCGCGCCCCGATGACGAATCGCCGCGCACTTTTTCCTTTTTTAACAACCACGCCGACAATTTCGTGGCCGGGGACGAGGGGCAGTTTTGGATTTGGCAACTCGCCGTCCACCACGTGCAAATCCGTCCGGCACACGGCGCAGGCGCGGACTTGGATCAGAATTTCATTCGCGCGCGGCTTTGGCGTCGGCCAATCCAGCTCCCGCAGCGGGGTTTGGGGTTTTTCAAGGATCATCGCTCGCACGGAATCATTGAAGCGCAGAAATCGGCGGGGTCAAATTTGTTTTTAAAAAAAACCGCTGATTTCGCAGCGCGCGGCAGAGCCAGGCAGAGCCGCAACACGAAAAAAACATTTTTAACCGCTGATAACGCTGATAATCGCAGATGGGATTCAAAGACAGAAAAAAACAACCGCGAAATACACAAAACAAAATATTAACCCGTTGACGCGAAGGGACGCGAAGGGACGCGAATTTGACACATGCAAGGGCGGGGACAGACACGGATTCTTAACCGCAAAGAGGCACAAAAGGCCCAGATGATAAACAATAACCTTTTCCTGAATCCATTTTGGGATGGACGATTGGGGCAAACGACGTTTGAATCCCTGCGTGCTTACTTTTGAATGGGATGCCAACAAGGCCGATTAAATCTGGCCAAACATGGCATCCGATTTGAAGAAGCCGCGACGGTGTTCGGCGATCCGCTTTCGATTACCATTTTTGATCCGGCGCATTCACAAGCCGAGGATCGGTTTATTATTTTGGGGCGGTCGCATCCGGACAAATTGCTGGTTGTGGCGCATACAGAACGAGGCGATAATATCCGCATCATCAGCGCACGGCGCGCGAGCCGGCGCGAACGAAAACAATATGAAGAAGCCATCAGCTAAATCAGCCGGCAACGGCCTGCGGGCGGAATATGATTTTTCGCGCGGCGCGCGCGGCAAGTATTTCCGGCGCTACCAGCGCGGCGCGAACGTCGTGGTGCTGGAGCCGGACGTGGCCAAAGTCTTCCCCAATGCCGATGCCGTGAACGATTCCCTCCGCGCCCTCGCGCACATCATTCGCCGCCAGGAAAAAGCGCTCGCCGGAAAATAAATTCCAAGAGACGACGTGAGGGGTCTCGTTCCGAATGGCCGCAATCGGCAATCGCCGATCCGAAATTTGAAATGAGTCTCGTGACCTCGACTCCTACAAACGATCGTGGTCTTTGGCGTCCAAATCCGGGCGCGCATGATATTTCCCGGCGATATTGGCAATGTTGCGACGCCGCGTGGGCGGCATACCCGCCATCTGCCGCAAGATAAAATCAGAAACCTCGCGCTGCTCCTCCGGCGGCAAAGCCTTGAATTCTTCCAACACGGTTTGGGCTTTTATGCTCACATTCAAATCCTAATCCCACCGCTTGAAAATGACAAGGCGGCATTTCATCCTGCGTTCGGATGCCGTCAAGAGCAGTCTGCTGTTGAGCTTCCTCGAATCAGTGCCGGACGTAGAGGCCAAGCTGAAAGCGCCCAACACGGCGGATGAGAAATTTGAGGACGTGGTGAAGGCGGCGCAGGATGCGGCGGTGCTGGTGTTGGTTTATTAAACCGTCAAACCCAATACCGGATTTTTTGAACAGTTGCCGAATTTTCCCATTTCGGCGATTATTTTGGAATGAGCGTTGCCGAATTGCCCATTCCGATTGACCGTGAGCAGATTGCACGTTTCTGCCAGGAACGCGGCATCCGCAAATTAAGCCTGTTTGGTTCCGTGCTGCATGACGATTTCGACCCGCAACGGAGCGACGTGGACGTGCTCGCGGAATTTGAGCCGGGTGTGCTGAAAAAGGCCGGCTTCCAATACTTCGGTTATGGCGAGGAATTGGCGGCCATAATCGGGCACAAGGTGGATTTTTGTTCACGATTGCATCCGTTGATCTTCAACCGTATCAAGGACGAATTGTTTTCCGTGTATGAGCGCGCATGACGCCGATGTGACGCTGCGGCAGATCACCGAGGTTTGCGACAAAGCCATCGAGTTGCGGAATGCGACGACGTGGGAGGAGTTTCGCAACGATTGGCGCAAGCAGATGTTGGGCGAACGGTTGGTGGAAGTATTGGGCGAAGCCGTGAAACGCCTGCCGGATGATTTGCGCCAGCGGTATCCGCAATTGCCTTGGCAAAAGATTGCCAGTACACGGAATTACATCGCGCACGGTTATGACAGCGTGGATTATGAAGTGATTTGGAGTGTGCTTGACGTTGAAGCGGGCAAATTGAAAGCATCCGTGTTGGCAATTCTCGCCAATGAATTCCCCGAATCGCCGACACGGTAAGCATGCTCCCACAGCTATTTGATTTTCCCCGGTTTGCGCATATTTGTTTTTGTGGAAATTTTTCGCCGGGCGCATAAACTGGCCGTCCAATGAACGATCAATTCCGGACAGAATCCGATTCCATGGGACCCATGCAAGTGCCGGCGGACGCCTACTACGGCGCGCAAACGGCGCGCGCGGTTGAAAATTTCCCCATCAGCAACTTGCGCTTTCCGCGGCAGTTCATCCGTGCGCTGGGCCTGATAAAAAAGCACGCGGCGGCCTCCAACCTTTCACTGGATCTCCTTCCGAAACCTATTTCCGACGCCATCCAAACGGCCGCGCAGGAGGTGATTGACGGAAAACTGGACTCGCAATTCGTCGTGGATATTTTTCAGACCGGCTCCGGCACTTCCACCAACATGAATGTCAACGAGGTGATTGCCAACCGCGCCTGCGAACTCTCCGGGGGCAAACGGGGCGATAAATCGGTCCACCCTAATGACCACGTCAATCGCGGCCAGTCCTCCAACGACGTCATTCCGACGGCCATCCATCTGGCCGCGCTGGACGGCATCGTTCACCATTTGATTCCGGCATTGGAAGAATTACATGGCGCGCTCGGCAAAAGGGCGAAGGACTTCGACGCGGTATTGAAGATTGGCCGGACCCATCTGCAGGACGCCACCCCGATTCGGCTTGGCCAGGAATTCAGCGGCTATGCCAGCCAGATTGAGCACGGCATCGCGCGTTTGAAGGCGCTGGAAAAAAATCTCGGCGAACTGCCGCTCGGCGGCACGGCCGTCGGCACCGGTATCAACACGCACCTGGAATTTCCGCGCCGGACCATTGAAGGGATTGCGCGCGAGGAAAAATTGGACTTGCGCGAAGCGGCGAATCATTTCGAGGCGCAAGGCTCCATAGATGCGCTGGTGGAGGCGAGCGGCGCGCTCAAGACGGTGGCGGTGAGCCTGATTAAGATCGCGAACGACATTCGCTGGCTCGGCTCCGGGCCGCGTTGCGGCCTGGGCGAGATCAAACTACCGGCGACGCAGCCCGGTTCCTCCATCATGCCGGGAAAAGTCAATCCGGTCATGTGTGAAATGGTGGTTCAAGTCGGCGCCCAAGTCATCGGCAACGACGCGGCGGTGACCTTTGCCGGCACGTTCGGGAGTTTCGAGTTGAATACCATGCTGCCGGTGGCGGCGCATAATCTGCTCCAAGCGATTGATTTGATGACGAGCGCCAGCCGGGTCTTTGCGCACCGCTGCGTTTCCGGCTTGGAAGCTGACGCACAGAAATGCGAGAGCAATATTGAAAAAAGCCTGGCCATGTGTACCGCGCTCGCCCCGGTCATCGGCTACGACAAGGCGGCCAAGATTGCCAAAGTAGCTTATGAAAGCGGCCGGACCGTCCGCGAAGTCGCCCTGGAGACCTCCGGTCTCGACAAAGGCAAAATTGCCGAACTGCTCGATGCGAGAAACCAGACCGAGCCGGGCACCGGCGCGGGAATGGCGGCGGGCGGTTAGAACTTAAAATTCCATTCCCGCGTCTCGTATTTGTCTTTCGCCAGGACTGAAACTTGTTCCAGCGGCGGATTTACGAGGTGTGACCGGGCTTTCCAGGTTCTTTGCAGCGCGGCTTTCACTTCAGCAGCGGACAAAGTCAAATTCGTCAAGAATCTTCCGTGGTCCCGCTTGTTGCGGTAATCGGGCTGCTTTGAGGGCATCCGCAAGAGTTCGCCAATCAGCGCGAGGTTGAAGTTCAAAAGGAATGTCCCATGAAAGAGCAGAAAGTTCTTTCGCCGGCGTTGTGAGTTTCCCGAAACCTTTAAATCGCCAATGGCCAGATCGGTGTGGCCGCGAATTGAAATTGCCTGCCCGTTGCCGATGATTGCCTGAATCGCCAGGCGATTTCGCTCCATGATGAAGCGGTTCGCGGTGGAGATGTTTTCCGTCGGCAAGCCTTCGGCAATCCGCAAAATCAGCGCATAATTCAAACATCCCTCGCCCTGCAACACCGTTCCGCCACCGGAGCATCTTCGGAATATCGGGATTCCCCTTGCTTCGCAGGCCGGGACATCCACTTCCGTCTCAACCTTGTTCGCGTAGCCGACCACGACGAATGGCTCCGGTGATTCCCAAAGACGCAGGATTTCTTTACCGCCATTTTCCTCGCGCCAATCCAGAAGCGCCTCGTCACAGGCCAGATTTTCGGCGGGGGTGGGAAAGGTCAAATCGAGGGTATCCATGCTTTCGTCGGGCGCCGTTCCAGGGCAATTTCAAGGGGAATAAAGCGAGGTGACTTTGATTTCCGAGACCCGAAAAAGCGGTTTGCCGGGCAGTTCGCTTGTGACAAATTCATACTTCAAGTGTTACCCAAGGCGGGCCGCCGTCAACCGTTTTTGAACTTCAATTTTCGCTGGCCTTCGCCGCAAGTATCCGCTTTAATTTCTTTGGCGCTTACCGGCGCTCTGTGGAAAATTGAAGGATAGTGAACGTGGACACAAAAGAAATTTACAGTTCCTCTCAGGCCAGAACCGGCAATGGCAGCGGCGATCGCCTGGGAGATTCGTTGCAATCCGTTTTTGACCGCGCCCTGGAAACCCAGGGGCCGCAGCGCACGGCGGAATTGCTCGAGAAACTCGCCGGCCAATTACGCGCTGCCCCGCGCCCGGCGGCGGCGGTCACCACCCCGTATCTCAATACCATTCCGGCGGACGCTCAACCACCCTATCCGGGAAACCGCGACATCGAGCGCCGCATCAAAAGTTTGATGCGCTGGAACGCCATGGCCATGGTCGTCAAGGCCAATTCCACCACCAACGTCGGCGGTCACATTTCCACTTATGCCTCGGCGGCGACGCTTTACGAAGTGGGCTTCAATCATTTTTTCCGCGGGGCGTCCGAGAATTTCTCCGGCGACCTGGTTTTCTTTCAAGGCCATGCCTCGCCGGGAATCTACGCCCGGGCATTTCTGGAAGGCCGTCTCGACGAACGGCATTTGCAAAATTTCCGCCAGGAACTCGCCGAAGGCGGCGGGTTGCCCTCCTATCCGCATCCGTATTTGATGCCGGATTTCTGGCAGTTTCCCACCGTCTCGATGGGGCTTGGGCCGATCGTGTCGCTCTACCAGGCGCGGTTTAACCATTATTTGCAGGCGCGCGGCCTCGCGAATTGGAAGACTGAGCCCAAAGTCTGGGCGTTCCTCGGCGACGGCGAGTGCGATGAACCCGAAACGCTCGGCGCCATCACCCTGGGCGCCCGCGAAAAACTTGATAATTTAATCTGGGTCATCAACTGCAATCTGCAACGGCTTGACGGACCCGTCCGCGGCAATGGAAAAATCATCCAGGAGCTTGAGGGGCTTTTCCGCGGCGCGGGGTGGAACGTCATTAAACTTATCTGGGGCAGTGATTGGGACCCGCTGTTTGCGCGCGATAAAAGCGGTCTGTTGCTCAAGCGCATGGAGGAATGCGTGGATGGCGATTTTCAAAAATACTCCGTTGAGCCTGGCAGCTACACGCGCAGACATTTCTTCGGCAAACATCCCGAATTGCTCGAATTGGTGAATCATCTGACGGATGACCAGATTCGCAAACTCCTGCGCGGCGGCCATGACACGCGCAAAGTTTATGCCGCCTACAAAGCGGCGTTTGAACACCAGGGCCGTCCGACCGTAATCCTGGCCAAGACGGTAAAAGGCTACGGGCTTGGCGAAGCCGGCGAAGGCCGCAACATCACGCATCAACAGAAAAAGCTGAATGAAAAGGAGCTTCGCGAATTTCGCGAACGCTTTGAAATCCCGGTCACGGATGATGTCATTGCCGAGACGCCGTTTTACCGTCCGAACCCCGGCAGCATGGAAATCCAATACCTGCTGGAACGGCGCAAGGCGCTCGGGGGTTTCCTGCCGGCCCGGACGGTCAAGGACATCAAGCTGGACGTGCCAACGCCGGATTATTTTGCCGATTTTTTCAAAGGTTCGACCACGGAGATTTCGACGACGACGGCGTTTGGCAGTCTTTTGCGCACGTTGCTCCGGCACAAAGGGGTCAACAAAAATCTGGTGCCGATTATTCCCGACGAAGCGCGGACCTTCGGTCTGGACGCGCTGTTTTGCGAAATTGGAATTTATTCGTCCAAGGGCCAGCTTTACGAGCCGGTGGACAAGACCTCTCTTCTTTACTATCACGAGGCGAAGGATGGGCAAATTCTCGAGGAAGGAATCACTGAAGCCGGTTCCATGGCATCGTTCATCGCGGCCGGCACCAGCTATGCGACTCACGGCGTGCCGATGATCCCTTTCTACATTTATTACTCAATGTTCGGCCCGCAACGCACCGGCGATTTGTTCTGGCTGGCGGGCGATATTCGCGCCAGGGGATTTTTGTTGGGCGCCACCGCCGGACGCACGTCGTTGAATGGCGAAGGCCTGCAGCATCAGGATGGCCATAGCCTGCTTTTTACGTCCACGATTCCCACCTGCCTGCCATACGACCCGGCTTTCGGTTATGAAATTGCCATCATCGTCGCCGATGGATTGCGCCGAATGTATGCGGAGGGCGAGGACATTTTCTATTATCTTTCGCTATACAACGACAACTATGCCCAACCGCCAATGCCCGCCGGGGTGACGGACGGAATTCTCAAGGGCTTGTATAAATTCAAGGCCGGTCCGGACGGCAAGCAATGCAAAGCGCATATTTTTGGCAGCGGACCCATAATCAATTCCGCTTTGCGCGCACAGCAAATCCTGGCCGAGCGTTACAACGTCAGCGCGGACGTCTGGAGCGCCACCAGCTACAAGCTCTTGCGGAGCGATGCCGTCCGTTGCCGGCGCTGGAACATGCTGCACCCGACTGAGCCGCCGAGGAAGTCCTATTTGGAGACTCTTCTCGCCGGCGAGCAGGGAGCCTTCGTTGCCGTTTCCGACAACATCCGAACCGTGCCCGACCAAATTGCGCCGTGGGTCCCTGGCGGATTATTCACGCTGGGGACGGACGGCTTTGGCCGCAGCGACACCCGGACTCGCTTGCGGAGATTTTTTGAAGTGGACGCGGAGAGCACCGTCATCGCCACCCTCTACGCTTTGGCGGAGAAAAATCTCGTCGGACGTGAAACGGTGGCGCAAGCCATCCAGGACCTCGGCGTCAATCCGGAAAAGATTCATCCGCAATTGGTGTAGGCGGTCAGTGGTTGCGCCAGCGTTTGGACAAAAATTGCCACGCACCCCACAAAAATGAAGCGCTAAAATTTCTTTACTCTTTTGCCTCCGGAGCTATTCTGTTCGTTCGATTTTTCGAATTTTATGGCTAAACTCACGGTTCGAGACCTGGATGTCCGCGGCAAGCGCGTTTTCGCGCGCGTTGATTATAACGTGCCGCTGGAAGAAAAGAACGGCGAAATGGTCATCACGGACGCTACGCGCATTGTCGAGACCCTGCCGACCCTGAAACTCCTCATCGAGAAGGGCGCGAAACTTATTCTCACCGCGCACTTGGGCCGGCCCAAAGGCAAGCGTGACGCCTCCATGTCGCTGAGGCCGGTCGCGACCAAATTGTCCGAATTGCTGGGCAAACCAGTCGGCTTCGTGGACGATTGCATCGGCGAAAAGGTCGAGAAAGCCATTGCGGCGATGAAGGACGGCGACGTGGCGCTGCTTGAAAACGTCCGGTATTACAACGAAGAAGAGAAAAATGATCCAGCCTTTGCCGAAAAGCTGGCGAAGATCGCCGATGTCTATGTCAACGACGCTTTCGGCTCGGCGCATCGGGCCCATGCCAGCACCGAAGGCGTGGCGCGCATCGTCGCCAAACGCGGCGGCAAATGCGCCGCGGGACTGTTGATGGAACGCGAATTGAAGTTTCTCGGCGATGAATTGGAAAACCCGGCGCGTCCGTTTGTGGTGATTCTCGGGGGGGCCAAAGTTTCCGACAAAATCAAGGTCATTGACCGGCTGCTGGAGAAGGCGAACACGATTCTCATTGGCGGGGCGATGGCGTACACGTTCAAACTGGCCCACGGGGAAAAGGTGGGGAAATCGCTGGTCGAGCCGGAGCACAAGCAAACGGCGCTCGACGCCGAAGCGAAGGCGAAAAAGCTCGGCGTGAATTTTCAATTGCCGACGGATATCATCGTGGCGACGCCGGTGGAAACCGGCAAGGTGAACAAGAAGGGGAAGCCTGTCTATGATTACGCGAACATCCGGACGGTGCGGGGGGATATTCCCGATGATGCGGAAGGATTTAGCGCCGGCCCGGAGACGGCGGCGAATTACGCAAAAATTATTTCGACGGCCAGGACCATCCTGTGGAACGGCCCGCTGGGGATGTTTGAAGATGCGCGCTTTGCGGCGGCGACCAATACCGTGGCGCAAGCGGTGGCCGAAGCGACGCAAAAAAACGGCGCCAAGAGCATCATCGGCGGCGGCGACAGTGTCAAGGCCATCAATAAGGCGAAGTTGGGGAGCAAGGTGACGTTTATGAGCACGGGCGGCGGCGCCAGCCTGGAATTTTTGGAAGGCGCGGTCCTGCCGGGCGTTGCTGCTTTGTCCGAAAAAATTTAGAATATGAAAGAACGTAAATTAATCATTGCGGGAAACTGGAAGATGAACAAAACGGTCGCCGAGGCGCTGGCCCTGGTGAACAGTTTGAAACTGGAATTGGCCAAAGTGAAGGAAGTGGACGTGGTGGTTTGTCCGCCGTTCACCGCTCTGGAATCGGTGTCCAAAGCCATTCTCGAAACGAAAAACATCCGCCTCGGCGCGCAGAACATGAGTGAAAACAACTTCGGCGCCTTCACCGGCGAGATCTGCGCCGGGATGCTCAAGGAATTTTCCGTGCGTTATGTCATCCTCGGGCACAGCGAACGGCGGCAGTATCAAAAGGAATCCGACGCGCTCATTGCCAAAAAAGCGGCGGCGGCCCACGCGGCGACCCTGAAGCCGATTGTCTGTGTCGGTGAGACGCTGGCCGAACGTGAAGCCAACCAGACTGAAAAAGTTTTGGAAACGCAGGTGCGCGCCAGCCTCGCCGCCCTGGCCAAGGAGCAGATGGTCGAAACCATCGTCGCTTATGAACCGGTCTGGGCCATCGGCACGGGCAAGACCGCCACGACGCAACAGGCGCAGGATGCGCACGCCTTTATCCGTGATTTGCTCGGAAAAATGTTCGATGCGACCGTGGCCAGGAAAGTCCGCATCCAATACGGCGGCAGCGTGAAACCGAACAATGCCAAGGAATTGATGAGCCAGCCGGACGTGGACGGCGCGCTCGTTGGCGGCGCTTCCCTGGAAGCGCGGAGTTTTGCTGACATCATCAAGAATTCGATTTAAGCTTAATCATGATTTTCATAGCAGGTCTTTTAACGATAGCACTCGTGGTCAATTGCGGGTTGCTGATTTTTTTGGTGTTGGTCCAATTGCCCAAAAAGGACGCTGGCGCGGGATTGGCCTTTGGCGGCGGGGCGGCGGATGCGCTGTTTGGCGCGGGTTCCGGCAACGTGCTGACCAAGGTCACGAAATACGCCACGGTTCTTTTCTTTATCTTTGCGTTGGTGCTGGGGTATGTGGAAGAACAATTGCATCGCAGCACGGGAAGTGAATTCACCAAGGCCGTCCAGCAAAAGCAGACCCAGGGTTTGGGAGTGCCGCCTTCATCCGCGCCGCCGCCGACCGCCGTTCCGTCAACGGCGCCAACGACGGCTCCGCAGACCAATGGTCTGCTGTCGCTGCCGCTGCCGACCGGCACCAATTCGCCGGCAAAATAATCGAAGAATGCAGAATGCCGGACGTGGAAATGACAAAAGCCGGTTGTTTCTATGGCCGCTTTTTCTTTGTGTATTTCTGCTTCTTGATTCTCCCTTTCTTGGCGGCTGCGTCCGGCGCCAGCCGCCCGCCAATATCACCATCCTTAACGGCGCCGAACCGCAGTCACTCGACCCGGCCATTATCACCGGCCAGGCCGATATGCGAATCGTTCAGGGATTATTTGAGGGTCTGACGCGGGTGGACCCGAAAACGGCGCGCCCTATTCCCGGTTTGGCCGAAAGTTGGGACGTGTCGCCGGACGGAAAAACGTACATTTTTCACCTTCGCACCAACCTTGTTTGGTCCACCGGCGGGCCGATTCGCGCAGATGATGTCGTTTATTCCTGGATCCGGACGCTTGAACCGGCGACCGCTTCCGAATACGCCGGCCAATTCTATTTCATTAAAAATGCCGAAGCCTTCAATACCGGCGCGATTAAAGACCCGTCGCTGGTGGGCGTGCATGCGTTGGATCCGTTTACGGTGCGCGTGGATTTGAACCTTCCCATTCCGTTCTTTTTGGACATTTGCACGATGCCGCTGGCTTACGTGGTGCCGCGCCAAACCATTGAAAAATATGGCGACCGCTGGCTGATGACCCGGCCGCTGCCGAGCAGCGGGCCGTACGAATTGGTTTATTGGCATCTCAACGACAAAGTGCGCATGAAAAAAAATCCCAGCTATTGGGATGCCTCGCACACGCAATCCGACATCATTGACATCCTGCCCGTGGGTTCCGCCAACGTCGCGCTCAATCTGTATGAACATGGCGAGGCCGATGTGGTTTGGGATGCATCCCTGATTCCCTCGGAACTGCTCGACGTGTTGCTTAAGCGTCCGGACTTCCATACTTTCAACTACCTGGGCACCTATTTCGTCCGTTTCAATGTTACCCGCAAACCCTTCGATGATCCGCGCGTGCGCCAGGCCCTGGCCATGGCGATTGATAAACGGCGCATCGTGGAAAAAATCACAAAAGGGGGCGAGGAAATTGCCACGCATCTTGTCCCTGACGGCACGGCAAATTACACCTCGCCGGCTGGACTCGAATATAATCCCGATTTGGCGCGCAAACTATTGGCCGAGGCAGGGTATCCGGGGGGCAGGGGATTCCCCCGTTTTACCTACCTCTTCAACGCTTCCGCCGGGGGCGGCTCGAAGCTCCACGAGAAAATCGCCATTGAATTGCAGCAGATGTGGCATGACGAATTGGGAATCAACATGGACCTGCGGCAGGTGGAATGGACGGCGTATTTGGATGCGCTAACCGGGTTGAATTATGATCTGGCGCGCTCGAGTTGGATTGGCGATTACGACGACGCCAACACCTTCCTGGGTTGTTTCAACAGCAATGACGGCAACAACCGCACTGGCTGGAAAGACCCGCAATACGATTTGCTCATTCAGGAGGCGAACCACCAGACCAATTTGGAAAAACGGGAGCAACTTTTTCAGAAGGCGGAAACTATTTTAGTCCGGGACCAGGTCCCGATCATCCCGCTCTATTTTTACGTCGGCATCAATTATTTCGACACGAACAAAATCCGGGGGATTTACCCGAACATTTTGGATGAGCATCCATTGCAAGACATTCGCAAGGTGAGATAATTGTCCTCTCTGCGTCTCTGCGCCTCTGGGGTTAATGGCGGGCTAAAAATACAAGCGTTCTTATTCAATCGAGACAACGTCACCGGGCTTAAATGGAGTCATAAACCTTGTCGTCCGGGGAGTCGTCCTGAAAGAAATTTTCGAGCCCGAGCCGCTGCCAGTCGAGGCCTTCGGCAGCACGCCCGATCAATTGCGGCATATCCTTGTAGAGTCGGAGTCGCTCCGGCAACGGCAAGGTTCCAATCGCATCTTCGATTTCATGCAGCGTTTTGCTCATGGCTTGATTATCCGGCAGGATTTATTTTTTGGCAAGCCACATTGCCTCAATCGCCCATCCCGAAATGAAATTTCATCGCAGATGCGGCGGCGGTGTTTCGTGCAAGGCGGTTTCCATGTCCACCAACCGCCCGGCCTCGGCGTCTTTCATGGCTTCCTCGAACTCGTCGGGAATCCATGAATCGTCGTTTTCGACCACGAATTTCGCGACTCGTGCCCGCTCGTTCGCGGGCAACCGTTTGATTTGTTCACATCCCAAATGAAATTGAAAATTTTTCTCTGCCTATTCGCGCCTCTGCGGTTAAATAGTGGCCGATGTATTTTGTCCGCCGCGTCATCTTTGCAATCCCGTTGCTGCTGGTCATCAGCGCGCTGGCGTTTCTGCTCATGCATTTGGCGCCGGGCGGCCCCTTTGACACCGAGCGCGCGCCGGCTTCGCCGGAAATCGAACGAAACTTGCGCGCCAAATACCATCTCGATGAACCGGTTTGGAAACAATATCTGGAATATCTCGGCGAATTGGCGCACGGTGATTTTGGCGTGTCCATGCGCTACCGCGACCACACCGTCACCGACATCATCGCGCAAAGCCTGCCGGTTTCGATGACGCTGGGGATGCTGGCCTTTGGATTTGCGATGGGCGTTGGGTTGCCCGTGGGATTTTATACGGCGGCCCGGCGCGGCCGGTGGGCGGATTTCGCGGGAAGTTTCCTGGCCGTTCTCGCCGTGTGCGTTCCGGGATTTGTCGTTGCGCCCATTTTGATTTTGACATTCTCCATTAAATGGCGGCTCCTGCCGGTCGGGCTTTGGGAAACGCCGTGGAACATGATCTTGCCGCCGATCGCGCTCGGCCTGTTCTTTGCCGGAAAAATCGCGCGGCTGATGCGCGAAGGGATGTTGCAGGCCTCCCAGTCCGAGTTCGTCGTTGCCGCGCGCGCCAAGGGCCTTTCGGAGAACAAACTGCTGCTCAAGCACGCCGTCCGCATCGCCATCCTTCCGGTGGTTTCGTATTCCGGCCCGATGCTGGCGGATTTGCTGACCGGTTCATTTGTGATTGAGAATATTTTTCAAATTCCCGGCATTGGCGTCTTTTTCATCAACAGCGCGTTAAACCGCGATTATACGCTGGTCGTGGGGCTGTCACTGCTTTACGCCATGCTTCTCGTTGGAATGAATTTGGCCGTGGATTTTGCGTACACCCTCCTGGATCCGCGTGTGAAATATGAATGATACGATTCAACATCTTTCCCCGGCCCAACGCGCCTGGCAGCGGTTCAAAAGAAATCGTCCGGCGGTGGTGAGCGCGTGGTTTTTAATCGCTTTACTGCTCTCCATTGTCCTCTGGCCGATCATTTTAAGAATGGCCGGGCAGCATTTCCTTGAAGCGCATTCGCCGGACGAGCTTTCGGACGCTCAATTTGCCCCACCGGACGCGCAACATTGGTTTGGCACGGACGTTCACGGGCGCGATTTGTTTTCGCGTGTGTTATTTGGCGCGCAAATCTCGTTGCTCGTCGGCGTGGTGGGCGCGCTGGTGAGCCTGGTCATCGGGGTTTTGTGGGGCGCCATTGCCGGTTACGTCGGCGGCCGCACGGACGCGGTTCTGATGCGCGTCGTGGATGTGCTGTATTCGTTGCCAACGATTATTTTTGTCATCGTCCTTTTGGCCACACTCGGCGATGTGATTAGGGAATCGGCCATGGTTAGGAATTCACCGTCTCTTGAAAGCAGCTTGCATGTCGTTTTGTTGTTTGTGGGGCTGGGCGCGGTCTCCTGGCTGACCATGGCGCGGATTGTTCGCGGACAGGTCCTGTCGCTGCGCGCGCGGGCGTTTGTGGAAGCCAGCCGGGCGCTGGGCGCAAAACCGCATTGGATTCTGGCGCGTCATATCATTCCGAACATTTTCGGCGTGGTTATCACCTACCTGGCGCTCACGATGCCGGCGATTATCCTTTACGAATCGTTCCTGAGCTATCTCGGCCTGGGGGTGCAGCCGCCGATGGCCAGTTGGGGCACGTTGATTGCCGAGGGCGTATCCCAAATCAACCCCATCCGTATTTATTGGTGGTTAATTTTCTTTCCGGGTGGAATTTTGGTGGCGACGCTGCTGGCGCTGAATTTTTTGGGCGACGGCCTACGCGACGCCTGGGACGTAAAGAGCCGGAGCTGAGTCTCCAATTGGAGCGATGGGTTCGGGGCTGCACCCACGTTTCCACGTTAGCGGAGCAATCGTGGATGGTCCTTTAACCAGCATTTCGCTGCCCCGTATTCGGGGCAAACAGATTGCACTTCCCGCCAAAACCGTTCTGAATGGTTCATCTGGCGCAGATGCATCAATTCATGCAAAATGATATAATCGCGCACGAACGGTGGCGTCTGGACAAGCCGCCAGTTCAATGAAATCGCGCCGCGCGGCGAACACGATCCCCATCGGGATTTTTGGTTTCTCACGGTCACGTGCCGCACGGACAAGCGATGATGCGCGGCAAATTCCAACGTCCGGGCAGACAATTCCACGGTTGCCAGGGCGCGCAAGTGCCGTTCAACCGACGGGCGCAAGTTCGCAAGGGGATCGGAAACGTGAAGGGATTCAGTGGCAAAACGGATTAACCCCGGCGAACCGATGTTATCCGCCTGAATTTTTACCGGCATCCCTCGAAAAAATATTTCGGTCCCGACCGTCCATTCGGTTGACCGGGCAGGGCGCCCGGAAAAATAATGGAATTGACGTTGAAGCCAGGCCCTGTGCCGTTCGGCAAATTGTCGGGCGCCGACGATCGAGCCGCGACGGGGAACGGTCAATCGCGCCGAACCATCCGGTCGCGCCCGCAAAACGTACCGTCGTGCCCGGGGATTATGGACAAACAGCAATGGAACCTCCCGGCCGTTCAACAACAGGATGTCGGCGGTATTTTTTCTTACCGGCTTAAATCTGAAATCAAGTTGCACGGGCTTAGTAAATTGATTGGAATTGTTTTTGGCAAATTATTTGACATTCCCGCGCATTGCAATTTGCCAGAATATTTTTTTGTTCGATTTTTAAATTTTTTTAGACAAGCCGGATTTTTGTGCGAAGTTGGCTCCGGTTGAACGCGAACTATTGAGCGCAGTCTAAGGAGAACCGCGAAAAAGAGTTACGCAAAGTTACTGGAGCAATCCATGAAGCCTCGCCGGCTGTGTCTTATTATAATTTGTGTGGTCCTGGGTTTAATACTGTTGGGCTGTGGGTTGCTCGTGCCTGCGCATTGGAGCGCGGTGGACGCGGGAGTATTGCAGGCGGCCGGCCGGAACACGACGGATTTGGTGGCGCGCGGCGAGCAGATGGCCAGGGAGAACAGATTGGGAAACGCTTTTCTTTTGGCAGAGGCGGCTGAATCGGAAAACCTACCCGGCGGGGCGAAATTAGAGGGAAGTATAACCAATCTCGTCGTGCAAAACGCGGCGGCATTCTTCTGGGGTGATGATTCGGCCACACCCGGAATCTTCGGCGATGGCGTGAATCCATCGGAATCGCTTACGGCCTTTCTGATCCCGCGAGAAAACCGCGAGGCGGCGCTGGCGCAACTGCAACGCTCGTCCGGCGCCGCAGTTACCGAACTGCTGCGCACCCGTTCGCTGAACAACACCGTTTTAATTCCCGCATCGGCTTCGGCCTCGGGCCAGACGTTCGACACCGCGGTCGCCATTTGCGGACTGCTGTTGGACGAAAACCGGCTGACCGGGAGTTTGAGCGGGGAGATTCTCGGAATTCGCGAGTCAGGCCAATAATGTTGGCAATTCACTGCCGTTGGAGCGGACGCTGATGGATTTGCTTTCGCTCGGACAACGATTCAACTGGGACCAATTGACGGCGTTTGTCGCCGGGGTGCCCGATGCGGACACACTCGACCAATTGGCCGACCAGGCGCGCAATGCGGATCAACAGATGCCGGTGCTGTTCGCCGCAGTGGTGCTTTCCGGCCATCCGGCGGAAGTGTCGGATTACGTGGCGAAATTCCCTGAGACCGGACTGTCAGATCTCGGCGCCAGTTTGCAGAACGGGGCGGGCGCGGTGAGCCGATTAGCGGCGAGCAGCAAACGATATTACCGTTCCGATTTGGAACGGCGCTTGACTGCTTACAATCCGTTTGGGGCGGTTTATCTTCTTGGCGCGCGCGCGACAGTCGGGAATTTGCCCCTGGCGCTGGCGGCAAAATGGCTTTTGTATATGGTGGCCGGCTTTTGCCTGGCGCTGGCGCTTCATTTTGCCATGCCGCCGGTTGAGCGCGCACTGCAAGTGCGCGGGTTTCATATCGCGCGCGAGATTTTATTTTCGGTGGGTTTTCTGCTGGCTGTGTTGCTCTTGAGCGAGCCGTTTCTCGCCCAAGCGGGCCAGAAGGGAGAACATTTCTCCTTTCGACTGTTGCCGTCCCTGCCGGGCGGCGGCGTCCCCGCAGGAATCGCCGGTATCACCCAAACTATTATGAATCCAACCATCCTTATCACCTTGCTGGTCTTTTTTGTCCTGCAAGCACTCGTCTATACCTCGTGCCTCGTCAAATTGGCCGAGATTCGCCGCCAAAAAATTCCGCCCCGCATGAAATTGAAACTGCTGGAGAACGAAGACCATCTGTTTGACGCCGGGCTGTATTTGGGATTTGTCGGCACCATCGTGTCGTTGATTGTCGCCTCGCTTGGCCTGGTGAAGTTCAGCCTCATGGCCGCGTATTCATCCACGTCATTCGGAATTATCTTTGTCGTCATCTTCAAAATCTTTCATTTGCGCCCTCTGCGGAGGCAATTGCTGATGGCATCTGAAGTTCAGACGATGAACGAGGAAAGGCGCGCCGCCCCGCCGGCACCGCATCTCGCGCCAACGCCAACACCCGCCGCGCCATGAATCGAAGCATCCTCATCGTCATTTGCGACTTTCTGCTGTTGAGCCTGTTGACTTTTTCAACGGACATCAATCATATCGCCGGCGAAACTGCGCACCAGACCGCGGCTTTTCAGGTTGTCACCAATCCGGTCGTCAACGCCGGCGCCGACCTGGCGGCGGCAATGAAGCTGGCGCTGCAGGACGAGCGAAAAAACCAGTCGCAATTACAGCAGCAATTGGAGTCCGTTCAACGAACGGCCAGCGATCAACAAGCTGAAAATTTGCAGCTCCAGCAGCGATATTCGACAGCGCAAACCAACCTCGCGAATTTAGACCAGCAATTAAAAGAAACTTCGACTCTTTCGGAACAACAACTCGCGGCGAAGGCCGCCGAATCCAGCCGTGAAGCGGAACTGGCTGATTCGCTGCGACTGCAATTGACCGAACTCACGCAGACAAATGAACTGGTGCAAGCCCAGCAGAAGCAACTGGCCGATGAACTGAAATTGGCGCAAGTGGAAAAGAACGCCGCCGCGCAGCAGGCCGCTCTGATGCGACAGGAAGTGGACGCCGAGCGCGCTGAAAATGCAAGGCTGGCCGAAGGATTCCAATCGCTGGCGACGAACTCGGCGGAACTGACGGCGGAAATCCGCAACAATCAGGCGTTGGCCCCAAATACCATTTTCAGTGATTTTGTTTCCAACCGCGTCGCCGCAGCCATTCTGGGTGAGCGCACCAGCTTTTTCACCATGGACACCTCGCGTGACAAACAGACCGAGACCATTCTCGTGAGCGATGGCACCAACATTTTTGCGGTTTGCCACGTGGCCGCCACGCCGCTCAAGCTCTGGGACCCCGGCGCGGACTGGGACAAGCTCAGTGGCACGTTGAGTTTCGGAAGGGCCCAGGCGCCGATTCATTCGCTCTCGTTTGATGCCCAGGATCCCCGGGTCGTAATGATTCCGGTTTCGGCCGACGCGGCGCGCCGGCTGGGCTGCAAAATCTATCGCCTTTCCAACGACCCGTATAAATTTCAGAACGCGGTGCTGGTGGGGGCCGACGAGGGCTACTATGGCGAATGCAGTTTTCAGATTGACCTGAATACGCCGCAATACGTGCGGCTGGACCGCAATTTATTGAAGGGATTGTTCGGACAATTCAACCCGTCGCGCGGCGATTTTGTTTTCAGTTGCGCCGGTGAGTTGCTCGGCATCATGGTCAACAATACCTATTGTCTGACGCTTCATGATTTTGCGCCGGCGGCGACGTTCGCCTTCGACAAAAATCTGGAGGCCACGGGCGGAACCTTGGCGCGTTTGTACGACTACGTTTTTCAAATGCCGTCGCAATTGCAGTGACGTTCTCCGGCTGAAAATCCAATTTTGAGACTTGCCTTTGCGCACCAAACGTTGTAGGGTCTTCAATATCTATTGGTTGGACAAAGACAGCACAATCTAAAGGAGTGCGCTTACATCAGTATCCGTGTAGCAAAAATGCATAAGAGGAATCAACATGAAGCCGATAACGGAGTATGGGAGCCGACGAATTCGGCTGAAGGGCATTACAAGGCCATTATTGATTCGTCCGAGGATGCGATAATAAGCAAAGACCTCAATGGGATTATCCAGACTTGGAACCAGGGTGCGGAAAAGGTGTTTGGCTACGCGGCGGAGGAAGTCATTGGCAAGTCCGTGACGATTTTAATACCGCCTGAGAATCACAATGAAGAGGAGGAAATTCTCAACCGGATACGGGCCGGTGAGCGCATTGAGCATTACGAGACCGTCCGCAGGCGTAAAGACGGACAATTGATCAACATTTCCCTCACCGTTTCGCCGATTAAAAACATAAAGGGCGAAATCGTGGGCGCGTCAAAAATTGCCCGCAACATTACAGATAAAAAACGGTGGGAGGGGCAATTGCAACACGCGCACGAAGAATTGGAAAGGGCAAATCGGGCCAAAGACCAGTTTCTGGCCGTCCTGTCCCATGAGTTGCGAACCCCTTTGAACCCTGTATTGCTCGTGGCCAGCGACGCCGCGGTTGATTCCAAGCTGCCTCCCGAAGTGCGCTCGCAGTTTGAAACGATCGTCCACAACGTGGAGATCGAAGCAAGAATGATAGATGATTTGCTGGATTTGGCCAGGATAACAACTGGAAAATTCAAGTTGGAAAAAAGAGAGGTTAAGGTCCATGAAATTCTGTTAAATTCCATTTCGACGATAAAGAGCCTGGCCCGGCAAAAGGAAATTGGTCTCAGGGAACAATTGGACTGCCCTGAATGCGTGGTTTTGGGGGACCCGGTGCGTTTGCTGCAGGTTTTTTCGAACATTCTTAAGAACGCCGTCAAATTTACACCGCCCAAGGGAACTATTTCGGTTCAAGCCCGCTCCGGCGACGAATACATTGTGGATGTTTCTGACAATGGGATTGGAATGACGCCGGAGGAGTTGACAGTTGTTTTTGAACCGTTTCGGCAAGGAGATCATTCTCAAGGCGCTCATCGCTTTGATGGCCTTGGATTGGGGCTGGCGATTAGCAAACAATTTGTGGAATTTCATTCTGGCAAAATTGAAGCGTCCAGCAAAGGCCGTCACTGCGGGTCCACCTTTACCATCTCACTTCCGGTGATAAACGGGACCGGAGGGCAGCGAAGAAATAATGCCACGACCTAATTGCCGGCTGACCAATACTGCAAGCGAGGGCGTGAGCACTACATCGGGAATCGGGGAATTTGTTTTTTAGATCGAGTCAGCCGTGGAAAAAGATGGAATGAAAGAGAAAATGTCGGTGGGTGATGGGTGGAACATTTTCTTTCCGTGAACTTGCGGAAAAGAAACATTCAACTCCAAAAACCCAAGGATGAAAATTGTTCTTAACTTTTCGGCAGGCTGCCTTCGAGCAAATCACGATATTCCTCGGGGATTTGATTGCCTTCGACCAAATCGGCCAGCAATCGGCCACCCACGGCGGCCGGCGCAAAGACCAGGTCCGAACGGGCCAGTTTCAGCCGCCGGATGGCGGCGACGGTGCTGGCTACGGCCAAAAGCCGCACCTTCGGATTCAAATCTTTTGCCACGAGCGCGATAAAGGCGTTTTCACCATCATCGTCCCGGGCCGCGATCACCATGCGGGCGTGTTTGATGCCGGCCTGCTGGAGCAGCGCGTCGTTGGTGGCATCGCCCTCGATGATCTCGTGGTCGGTGTCGCCCGTCCATTTGGCGCGGGAAGCGACGATTTGAACGAACGGCACTCCGCGGGACTTGAATTCCCGGGTGGTATTACGGGCAACGGCGCCTTCGCCGGCCAAGATGACATGATTTTTGAAGTCCATTGCTTTTTCCTTGGGGTTGAATAATCGTTCAAATTCTCCGGAAATTTTTGGGCCGAGGGCCGAGGCGACTGCGCTGGCAAAGACGCCCAGGCCGACAACCAAGAGGGACACCGCAAACCACCGCGACTCGGGCCTCACCGGAACAATGTCACCGTAGCCCACCGTGGACAGGGTGACAATGGTGTAATAGCATGCCGTGCCGAAACTGTCTATTGGCGGTTGAAAGTCGGCGCGGAGTAGAAAGCTGCCCACCGCTCCATAGGCCAAAACGGCGAAAATGCTGCTTAATGAAAACAGAAGGCTGGACAAGGCCGTTCGGCGGGTGAAAGAGTGCCGGGTCCACCAGAGAACACCCAGCACAACGGCTTGAAGCGCCAAACTGAAGCCCCAATTATGTTTTGCGACGTTGACGGCAACGGTGATCAGCAGGAGCCAGGCTGACAGTGTCCAGGCAAAACTGACCCGCCGTAATAAGCCGATGGCGGCGATTAACAACATTGCCCCCAGGATGACCTGTGCAGTGCCACCGAGCGCGGACATTGAATCGGCCAATCCATTAAGCGCACGGACGCGCTGAAGGATGGTCAAGGGCAGGCTCAATCCATCGAGGATGTTGAGAAGGCCGACGAGTGCCAGGACCGCAGCCAGTGGCGCCTGAGGCCAGAGCGCCGCCAGGCGGCGCTGGATTGATCTGCTTTGCCCCTGGCTGCCAATCTTCATTCGTGTCTCCTGTCCCCATAAAAGCAATTGTCCATGGACAAGTCAACAATGCTTCCGTCCCGACCGGGCGTGGTTCGTTATGGTTCACTCTGGAATCTCACGGAGAATTTCGCCGTTCAGATGCCTGCGGCCAAATGGCCCACCGCTTCCCAGCGCGAGCGGCCGGCTCCAGTGGCACTGGAGGGGGCTGCTATTCTCCAAAATTGTTGTTACGACACCAAAAACCGGCTACCCTCGGCCTGGCCGTGACCAACACAAGATGAATCACGCGACTTATATTGCCGGCGCAATCCCCGGCTATTTGCCGCCGGCAATCCAGGCGCTGCTGTTTGCCTTGTCGGTCCCCGGACTCTATTGCCTGATGGTGCTCTTGGGCCGGCTATTGAAGCGTCGGCACGGGGTCCGCCTGGGATGGCTGTATCACCTTTTTGCCCTCGCGGTCGTGGTTTATGTCTCCGGAGAACTGCTGGGGCTGGACTGGCCGTTTTTGCCCCATGTCGCTTGGGCAACCGTCATTTTGGGTTCCCTGTTCCTCATCGCCCTGGTGGACCGGTATGTCTGGGAACTGTATTTCAAACAACGGCACAATGTCGAGGTGCCGAAGTTTCTCGTGGAGGTGGTGCGCCTGGCGATTATTTTGCTCGCCGTCTTTCTGGTGCTGCGCTTCGGCTATCATCAAACCATCAACGGCCTGTTGATTGCGCCGGGCGTCTTGATGGTCATCGTCGGCCTCGCCATGCAGGATTCGGTGGGAAACATCATCTCGGGGTTGACCCTGCAAATCGGCAAACCCTATCACGCCGGCGACTGGCTCCTGGTGGGCGACACGTACGCCGAGGTCATCGAAATCAATTGGCGCGCCACCCGGCTGCGGACGATGGACGCCATCGTCATCGAGATTCCGCATCGGCAGATGGCGGCCCAAAACATCGTCAATCTCAACAAACCGGCGCGCTGCCACGCGATGCGTATTTCCGTGGGAATCGAATATGGCGCCCCGCCCACGCGGGTGAAAGACGTGCTGTTACATGCCACGGCCAACGCCCGGGGGATTGCGCCCGAACCCAAGCCACGGGTTTATTTGAAAAATTTCGGCGATTCGAGCATCCAATACGAAATCAAGTTCTGGCTCGAAGACCACTCGACGTATTTTGAGGTCGCCGATTCAATCAGGACCAACGTATGGTACAGCCTCCGACGGCATGGCATCCGGATTCCCTTCCCGATTCGGACGCTGCAGCTCGAACAGCCCGTCCGGGACAAACAGCAGGAGGTGCAGAGCGCCGCGCGCCTGATGCTTCGCCAGCAGTCGCTCTTTGAATCGTTCACGGACGCCCAGCTCGATGCGCTGTTGCCGCGCGGACAGGCCACCCATTTCGGGCGCGGCGAGAAATTGATCGAGCAGGGTGAGAACGGCGATTCAATGTTCATCCTGGTGAACGGCACGGCCGACGTGCTGGTCCATCACGACGGAATGCAGACGCGGGTCGGGTCGCTCGCGGCGGGCGATTGCTTTGGCGAAATGTCGCTCCTGACAGGGGAAAAGCGCAGCGCGACGGTGGTCGCCTGCACGGATTGCGAAGTGGTGGAAATCGGCAAGGCCGTGCTGGCCAAAAGCCTCAAGGAAAATCCGCAACTGGTCGTCATGCTGGGTGAAATCCTGGCCAAACGCCGCATTGAAACCGAGGAAATTCTGGCCGACACTCCCAAGGCGTCCCTGATCCGCAAACAAGAGCAATACACCGACGGTTTCCTCGACAAACTGCGCTTGTTTTTCGAGTTGTAACCAGGAGGGCCATTTCGCCCCCATGCAGTCAACCCTTGGCGGGATGCAACAGCCCAGCCTGCGTGCCGTGGAGGCCGGAGGAATGGATCCGGCCGCAGGCATTTACCGATGCAAGAACGATCTCGATGGCGCCGAGTAATTGCGCGGTGTCGAGGGGCTTTTCCAGAAAGGCAGCCGCGCCTTGCCGGAAACATTCGAGCTTCAATTCGGGATTCCCAAATGCCGTGAATACGATCACGGGCAGGCCGGGAAAAATCTCATGGATGGCGAAGACCAGAGTCATGCCGCTGACAGCGGGCATGCGCAAGTCGGTAATCACCAAATCAATTTTTTTCTCGCGGCGGGTGAGAATATCAATGGCATCGCCGGCCCATTTCGTGGCCGTGACCGTCGCGCCAAAGCCGGTCAAAACCTTGTTGAGGGCGCGTAACATGCGTTCATCGTCGTCAACGATCAAAATATGCCTGTTCAGATGAATGCCTGCCATGTCGTGGTACGATTAACGCAAGAGCGGTGCCAATATGGTTTATGCGGTGAAAGTCATCGGTTTCAAGGAATTCAGGCGCCTCAACGAATTTAACTGAAGGGTGTTTCTGTGGTTTCTGCCAAAGTGGCAGTTTGGCCGCTGCCATTTTGTCCGGATTTTCCGTCTCTGTTCTCATTTTGAGGGGAGGGGAGCCGCGACCTCCAGAATGGACGCGCATCGGGGCCGTGAACCTGCCGCCTTTCAGGCGGCGCGGACCGCCTAAAGGCGGAACTCCAAACGAAAGGATCGTGGGGGGAAGGAACAGGAAATTTCCATCCTCAGAGAGGGCGTCAAAAAAAACCCGGTTTTTTTAGAACTTCACGTGGAGTGTCGTGCCATCCGACGTTAGAATGTCCGGATGACGAAGTTATACGCCCGGCCCGCGGGAAAGTTGAAGTTGTTTATTCTATTGGCTCTGTGGTTCGCCCGGGGTCTGTCCGCTGCCGATGATTATGGTGTGCCCTCAGGACCGTTTGATTACGCGGATCCTCCGTTGCTAACGGGAACTGTTTATGCCGTCGGATCGAACCAGACAAATGTCCTGTTCACATTTCGTCGGACGGCGACGCGCTCGGGAAAGACCATCCGGGTGGAACGCCTTTTCAAATGTCCAGACGGACGCGCGGCCGTTGAAGAACATGTGACTTATGAATCAGGCCGTCTCGATTCGTACGAAATACGGGATATTCGAGCCGGTCTATGGGGAACCATTGATATTATTCCCGGCCCTGACAATCCTGGCAAACAAATGCTAATCATTGCTCATGGCCGCGGCGCGGTCGTCAAAGAAAAAAGTGTTGAGAAGGAGCTGCCGAAGGAGATGCTGATTGACGACACGATCTATCCCTTCATTTTGAGCCACTGGGCCGACCTGATGCAGGGGACGTCCCTCAGGTTTTGCATGCCGTCGCTGGAACGGGACAGGATCTTCACATTTGTCCTTCGCAAAACGAAGGAATCGGTGCTGAACGGCAACGCGGTTTTGTGGTTCAAAATGACACCGGCCAGCTTTATTGTCGCGCAGTTCATTAGTCCGATCTTCTTCTGCATTGAGGCGAAGGCTCCGCACCGAATTTTTGAATATATTGGCCGGACGGCGCCGCGGATCAAGAAAGGCGATTCATGGAAATTCGTTGATGCCGATACGGTGTTCGATTGGAAGTGATTACGTTCAATCGAGTCGCTGTTCCGCGCGGCTGGCGAGGATCATCCGTTGATTGCTGCGATTGCGAGCGGCCTCACGAAGTGGAGTCAGGATTGAAGGCTGCAGCGGCGGAATTTTTAATACGGTTCCCACAGCCATTCGGCGGGGATTCATGTCTGGATTGGCAGCCAACAGCGCGTCCAATGACACGCCATAGCGCCGGGCGATCGAAAAGTCAGTTTCACCTGAGGCAACCGCGTGGGTAAACCGGCCAATGGTTACGCCGGGCGCGTCCATGGATTGCGATTCCGCCGCATTCGGCGAGGGGTATGTTTGTGCGGCCATCAACCGGGCATAAAAGACCCTCCACTGATGCAAATTTGCCTGCAAGTTCCGAACCTCGGTCTGGAGTTGGTGGTTTTGCGAGGTGATTTCTTCGATTTGCCGTTGCGCGGCCGGTGAACAGGGTAACACCAATACATTCGCCGCCAACTGCATTTTGCAGGCCTGAATGCGTTGCCTGACGATGTCCGCATTGGCGGCATTGGTTTCGAGCGCCAAATACTGTTCGTAATGGTAAATGGCTGCGGCAAAATCGGGAACCTGTTGGTCGTAAAGACAGGCCAGTTGGAAATGCGCGGCCGCTGAATCCGGGTCCGCTTCCAGTGATTTCTGAAATTCCTCGATGGCGCCGCGATAGTCCATGGCATTGAGACGTTCAATGCCCAGCACAAAATGCGGTTCCTGTTCTTCTGACTGTCGTGAAACCGACGGCGTACAACCTGCCAACAGCAAGCTCAGGCATCCGACGCATACGCTGAACAATATTCGGAACCGACGCGACATAGGTTTATTCGACGGCAGGCCGGGCGGCTTTCAAGGCCGCCCGGCCTTTGGTGCTTCCTCACTGTTCCCCCTGGATTTGCAGACCCTGGCATCGCCCATGCCTCTGCAAAGGCTACCGGCAAATTGCCACGCCCTGATGGTTGGCGTTCGATGACGCGAATACCGCGTTGACCGCCCCGATCAATTGTGCGGTATCCAAAGGCTTCTCCAAAAACGCCGTTGCGCCTTCGCGAAAGCACTCGGCCTCCAAAATGGGGCTGCCAAATGCAGTCAGCACAATGACTGGCAAAGCGGGAAAGATACGGTGGATGGAAGACAACAACGTCAGGCCTGTTACGAATGGCATCTGTAAATCGGCGATGACCAGGTCAAACTTCGTTTCTTGCCGCATCAAAACATCAACCGCATCGCCCGCCCATTTTGTCGGGGTCACCCTGGCGCCTTCGCTGGTCAATACCTTGTCCAAGGCGCGTAACAGTCTATCGTCGTCGTCGGCAATTAAAATATTTTTGTCTGTGATGCTGCTGTCCATATTACCAGCACTCGCAGGAGCAGTGCCAAATGCCGGCGCCGTCCGAGATTTCGGATTTGCCGCCATTTCCGCGCGAAAAATGAACGGGTTGCAACACGGAATCCCATTCTTATGCCAAAGTGGCAGTTTCATCGCTGCCATTTTGTCGGTCAACATCGCCTGGGAAATGTCGGTAGATGGAGCGGGGGGAAATGCCGAGTATCCGGGCGGCTTTGAGCTTGTTGCCACCGCACTGTTCAATGGTCGCTGCCACCAACCGCCGGGTCGCGTCGTCCACAGTGGTGCCGATCGGGATCGAAATCCGGTCCCGCGTTCCCGCCTCCTCTTTCGCATGGCCGGGAACCTGTGGAGCAAAAACAAAACTGGTGATGACGTTGCCTTGCGCCAGGGCGACGGCCCGCTGAAGGACATGCTCGAGTTCCCGGACATTTCCCGGCCACGAATGGGACTGAAGTTGATTGAGCGCAGACGGTGCGATGTTCTGGACGTCCTTGTTCAGTTCGGCGGCGAATCGAGCCAAAAAATTTTGGGCCAGCAACGCAATGTCACCCCTCCGCTCACGCAGCGGCGGCAAGACGATTTGCACGGTGTTGATGCGGTAATAGAGATCATGCCTGAATTTCCCCGCTTCAATCGCCTGAGGAATGTCTGCATGGGTGGCGCACAGCAGGCGGACGTTGACCCGAATCTCCTTCGAGCCACCCAGACGCTGAAAGCGTCCATCCTGCAATACCCGAAGTAATTTCGCCTGCAATTGCGGGCTCATCTCGGCGATCTCATCCAACAACAGTGTCCCGCCGTCCGCCAGTTCAAATTTGCCCGGCTTGGCGGTCTGCGCGCCAGTAAATGCCCCGCGTTCGTGACCGAACAATTCGCTCTCCAGAAGGGTCTCAGGAATCGCGGCGCAACTGATTTTCAACCACGAGCGGTCGCGGCGTTCGCTCAAATGGTGAAGCGCGTCGGCGATGATTTCCTTGCCAGTGCCGCTTTCACCCTGAATGAGCACATTGATATCGGTAGGCGCAATCTGGCGGACCAGTTGTTTGACGGATTGCATGACGGGACTGTCGCCAACGAGAGCGTCCAAACCGCGGCGATGTTGAAGTTGGCTGCGCAACCACCGATTATCACTGCTGAGCCTTTGCTTTTCGAGCGCCTTGGCGACTATTTTCAGCAACGCGGCGCTGTCGAGCGGTTTTTCGATGAAATCATACGCGCCGCACCGCATTGCCTCGACTGCCTTCTCGACGCTGGCATGGCCGGTAATCATGACTACTTCAATTTCCGGCCGGAGGTCGCGAATCTGTTTTAACAAGGCAATCCCGTCCAGATCCGGCAACCGCAAATCGCTCAATACCAGAGCGGTCTCCCGGCGCGGCAGCAGATCCATTGCAGCGCTGGCAGAAGCAACCGCGACGACGGAGTAACCCCCGGCAGCCAGCGTTTTTCTGGCCGCGGTCAGCAGCCGCTCGTCATCGTCCACCAAAAGAATTTCCACCGGCGTCGTCATCTCAAGTTTTGTCTCCCAAGGGAAGAAAAATGGTAAAGGTGCTGCCTTTGCCGGCGGCGCTTTCGCATTCGACGTGTCCGCCATGTTCAATGGCAATCTGCTGCACGAGGGTCAGCCCCAGGCCCGTGCCGTGCGGTCTGGTGGTAAAAAATGGGGCGAAAACCTGGCGCAACTGGTCCTCATTCATCCCGTGGCCGCTATCGGTCACCCGTAACCGCGCTTGTCCGCCTTCCTTCCAGGTGCCCACAGTCAGTTCGCCGCCCGAGGGCATGGCATCGGTTCCATTGCGGATAAGATTTAACAGTGCCTGCCACAATTGCTCGCCGTCGGCATTGATGGTCGTTAACGCCGGATCAAAGCCGGTCCGCAATTTGATGCCGGCCTTTTCGAATTCACCATTCAGAAGCCCGAGTTTCCCGTCCAGATAATCATTCAACGCCAGGGGTTGGCGCCGCAACTTCGGCAGCCTGGCGAATCTCAGGTAATCTTCGATAACGCGTTGAATGCGTTGGACCTCGGACCGCAGATCATTTAACAGTTCGTTTCCTTCGTCTGCGGAATGGGACGAGGTGTCCCCCAGACGGGCAAACTCCTTCTGGAGCAGATCGAAGTTCAATTTGATGGAACCGAGTGGATTGCGAATTTCGTGGGCGACTTGCGCGGCCATGGTGCCAACCGCCGCCAACCGTTCCGCCTGCAATTTTGCCGCCTCCAAACGTTTCCGTTCCGCGATCTCCGCCTGCAAGGCGGCCGTGCGCCGTTGCACCGTCTCTTCCAGATGATAGTGCGCGGCCTGAAAGGCTGTCAGCAGGAAAACCACCACCAGAAACAGCACCAGCAGCATCAACGCATTCCAATACGGAGTCAATGGATGCTTGTAAACGAATCCCGACTTCAAATCCGCCAAAAACCACGCCACGGCGCCTGCCGCCGCCACAAGAATTCCCATGCGCCGCCCCGCGATCCATCCCGCCCAGCAAATCGGGACCAAATAAAACGCCGACAGCGCAAAATCGCGGCCGGTGAAATAATCCAGGAACCCGATAAACACCGTCAGCACCAATGACAGAAACACAATCACCGGTTTTGGCTGCGAAAACAAAGAAAACATCCGCGCACTCATCAATATTCCATTCCGCTTCAACATCTGACAGAAGTGCGCGCCGTTCGTTCGAGGGACAGCCGGGAGAAACTTTGCTTTCATAAGATGTTTTGCGCCGGGCAGGCAATACGGCGTGCGTGCGAGTGCGCCTCCCTTAATTCATTGGGAAATTGAACAAGTGAAATTTTTCACAAACTTTTCTTGCACTGTGCGGAACAATTTAATTAGTATTTGCGCCCGACGCAAAAGGGCGTCCTTTTTAAAGTGTGGTTTGGCCTTCGGGCCGTTCGAAATGCCAGCAATTTTTCCGAAATGGACAAATTGGTTGCCGTTGTGGATCGTTATTGTTCTTGCCTTGGCGGGCGGAGTGGTGACGGCAGCGGTGACTTACTATTTTACGCCGAAGTACACGCGAGTGGGCTACGAGCCGGTTCAGCCGGTGCCATTCTCGCATAAAGTCCACGCCGGCGATTTGGGCATTGATTGCCGCTATTGTCACAATGGAGTGGAACGGTCATGGTTCTCCAATCTTCCCGGCGCTTCCACCTGCATGAATTGCCATGGCACGGTTCTGAAGGATGATCCCCGTCTGGCCATCGTCCGGGAGAGCGCGGCGACGGGCAGGCCCATCCCTTGGATCCAAATCCATTACGTGCCCGAATACGCTTATTTCAACCACTCAGTCCACGTCCGGCGCGGGATCAGTTGCGTGGAATGCCACGGACGGGTGGATCAAATGGACACGGTCTATGAAACCAAGCCTTTGAGCATGACCTTTTGCCTCAACTGCCATCGCAATCCGGCGGCGTATATCCGTCCGGTGGACAAGGTCACGGATCTGGGATGGACCTGGAGCACGAATTCGCTGGATGCAGCCCATTTGCAAAAAGTCGAAGGTCAGGAACTGGTTGCCCACATGCGCGTGCAGTCGCTGGAAAGCTGCTCGACCTGCCACCGATGAAAGATTTACGATTTATGATTTACGATTTGCAATTGGCGTTCCCGAACGGACGCCCCACGAACCTATTTGCGGCTCGTAAATCGTCTATCGTAAATCGCAAACCCTTTGCTCTCGACCCATCCGCCGCCAACCCATGAGCTATTCCTCATCCAATCTCAATTCAACAGCCGGCCGCCGCTATTGGCGCAGCCTGGATGAACTGGCGGACACGCCGGAGTTTAAGGAATGGCTTCATCGCGAATTTCCGAAAGGCGCGAGTGAATTTACCGATGATGTTTCGCGGCGGCATTTCCTGAAAATCATGTCTGCCTCGTTCGCGCTCGCTGGTTTGGGACTGGCCGGAGCGGGGTGCCGGCGTCCGGTCGAGAAGCTTGAACCGTTCGGCCAGCAGCCGGAAAATTATACGTTCGGCACTTATGAGTTTTACGCGACCGCCATGCCCACCCGGACCGGCGCGACGCCGCTCGTCGCGAAATCCTACGATGGCCGTCCGATAAAAATCGAAGGGAACGCGCTTTATCCCGGCAGCAATGGCGGCACTGACCGCCATGCGCAGGCTTCCATCCTGAACCTGTATGATCCGGACCGCGCGCGGCGATTTGCCCAAGAGGGAAAGACCGTTTCGCGCGAAGAAGCGTTGGAATTTCTCGGCGGATTTCCGGCAAGATTCACCCCGGCCCGGGGCGAGGGCCTGGTGTTCCTGGCCGAATGCAGCACCTCGCCTTCGCGGGCGCGGTTGCAGAAAATCATCGCGGACAAGTATCCAAAGTCGAAATGGTTCACCTATGATCCGATTGATTCGGGCATTCATCAGCGCGCGGCGAGCCAGGCGTTCGGACGGCCGCTCAAGCCGATTTTCCATTTCGACAAGGCGAAGGTGATTCTGTCGCTCGATTGCGATTTTATCGGCGGCGAGGACAACGCGAGAGAGAACATTCAAAAATTCGCCGACGGCCACAGGGCAGGGCAGGGGATGAGCCGGCTTTATGCGGTCGAATCGTTGTTCACTCTCACCGGTATGAATGCAGACCATCGGTTGCGCGTGGCGGCGAGTTTGATTCCCCAAATTGCGGCGGCATTTTATTCCGGTGTAACCGGACGATCCTTGGTGATTCCTGCCGGTGTGGATATCAAATGGATCTCTGAATGCGCCAGGGATCTGTTAGCCAACCGGAGAAATGTTTTGGCAGTTGCCGGCCAGCGTCAGCCGATTGAAGTTCATTTGCTGGCTTACGCCATCAATTCCGCGCTCGGCGCGATTGGCAACACGGTGACTCTTATTCCGGCAACGGAAAATTCGAGCGATCATTTGACAAGCCTTGACCTTTCAGCGACTGGCACGCTGGTCATTCTTGGGGGCAACCCCGCCTATCATTTGGGTTGGTCGGCGCAGCAGAAACCGAAAAATGTCCTTCGGCTCGGGTATTACGAGGATGAGACTTCGCAATTCAGCGACTGGCATTTCCCGGCGGCCCATTATCTCGAATCGTGGGGTGACGCCACGACCAGTGATGGAACGGTTGTTCCCATTCAACCGTTGATCCAGCCGCTTTTTGGAGGGTTAACCGAGTTGGAATTTCTCGCGCGAATCGCCGGTGAATCGCAAACTAACCCTTACGAAATTGTCGGCGCGACGTTTGGCCAAATGCTTGGCGCCCTTTCGGGGCCTTTTACGGCAACACCGGCGCCGAACGAGCTTTTCCGACGGGTCGTTGGCAATGGAAACGTGGATGAGGAATACCGGAAGTTTTTGACGCACACCTCGTCATTATGGCCAAAGTTCCTTTTTAATGGATTTCTTGCAGGCTCTTCCCCGCGACCGGCGATTTTGCCGTCCGACCAGTTGATGGTGATTCCGCGGTTGCCAGCCACTCCGGCGCCCTCCACCAGCAATCTCGAAGTGGTTTTCTATCGCGATGCGAAAGTGGACGACGGCAGCTACGCCAACAACGGCTGGATGCAGGAGTTGCCCGACCCCATCACAAAAATCACCTGGGACAACGCCGTGCTGGTGAGCCAAAGAACGGCGCGCGCGCTGGGCGTCCAAAACGGCGACCTGGTGGAAATCTCCTTGAACGGGAAGAAAGTCACCGGTCCCATCTGGACCCAACCCGGCATGGCGGATTGTTCGCTCGGCCTCGCTCTCGGCTATGGGCGCGAAAAGGCGGGGCGCATCGGAACCGGTGTCGGCTTCAATGCCTACAAAATTTTCTCGGGTAAATACATCGAGACCGGCGCGACCCTTCGCAAAACCGGCCAGAGCTATGTGATTGCCACGACGCAATCGCACTGGTCCATGGAGGGCCGTCCGGCGGTGCGTGAAGCGAATTTGGAAGAATTCGTCAAGAACCCGCACTTTGCCCAGGAGATGCACGACAAAGAGCCGCCGGTGGTCGCGCCGCTTTATCCGAATCCATTCGACGAGGCGAAGAAGAAGGCCCTGCAACAGTGGGGCCTGGTCGTGGATTTGAGCGCGTGCGTCGGCTGTTCCACGTGCGTGGTCGCCTGCCAAAGCGAGAACAACATTCCGATTGTCGGCAAGGACCAGGTCAGCCGCGGCCGCGAAATGCACTGGATGCGGATTGACCGGTATTACACGTGCAATCCCAAAGACAAATATGACCCATCGCTTTTGGATCCCGCCGCGAATGAAAACCTGGATGATGCCGAGCAGCAGTTTGAAAATTGGATCGAAAACGTCCAGGCAGTGACGCAGCCGATGCTTTGCCAGATGTGCGAAGCCGCGCCCTGCGAGAATGTCTGCCCGGTCAACGCCACCTCGCATGATGCGGAAGGCCTGAACGTGATGACCTACAATCGCTGCATTGGCACGCGGTATTGCTCGAACAACTGTCCCTACAAAGTCCGGCGATTCAATTATTTCGATTACAACAAGCGCCCGATCAGCGCGCTCAACGGGCCGTTTTATCCGACGCCGATTCTGCATGAAACAGACGGCAAGTGGGACTTGGCGACGTGGTGGAAACATCGCGACCGGACCGGCATGCGCGAGGAGGACGAATGGGACTTGATCGAAATGTCCAAAAACCCGGACGTTACGGTCCGAATGCGTGGTGTGATGGAAAAATGCACCTATTGCATTCAACGCATTCAACATGCGGAAATCGCTCAAAAAGTCAAAGCAGGCCCGTCCGGAGACGTGCGATTGAAAGAATCGGCAGGCACCATTCCCAGAACGGCATGCCAGCAGGCTTGTCCGGCGGGGGCGATTGTCTTCGGCGACATTAGTGACCCGGACAGCGCGGTTTCCAAGTGGAAAGCGCAGCCGCGCAATTATTCGGTGCTTGGGGAGTTGCTGACCAAACCGCGCACGACTTATCTGGCGCGCGTGCGCAATCCGAATCCGGCCATGCCGGATTATCACGCGCCGTACAGCACGGAGGAATATGAAAATCGCGGTGGCGAAATTCAATCCTCGCCGAAAGGAGACAGCTAATGCCTGAATCCGCAACCAATCTGGAATCGCTTGCGCCGCCGGCGGAACTGCGGCGCATGGCCCCTGTGCCGTCCAACCGGAGTTTCGGTTGGCTGACCGACAAGCTCACCGCGTTCAACGAAGGAAAAACGCCGATATGGTGGTGGATTTTGTTTTTGCCGACGGCATTTTGCGCGACCGTCGTCCTGCCGGCGATGCTGACGTACAAAATCTCGGTCGGCGTCGGCGTTTGGGGCAACAATATGCCGGTCATGTGGGGCTGGGACATCATCAATTTCGTCTGGTGGGTCGGCGTGGCCCACGCCGGGACGCTGATTTCGGCCATGCTGTTTCTCACCCGCCAACACTGGCGCACAGCCATTGGCCGCGCAGCGGAGACGATGACGGTTTTCTCGGTGGCGATGGCGGGCCTTTATCCGGCCATTCACGTGGGACGTTCGTGGTTCGACTGGTTCATGCTTCCGATACCGACGTATGAGGGTATGTGGCCGCAATTCCGTTCGCCGTTGATGTGGGATGTTTTTGCCGTCAATACCTACCTCATCATCTCGAGTACGTTCTGGTACATGGGATTGATTCCCGACCTGGCGCTGATGCGCGATCGCGCGAAGACGCCGGTCCGAAAATTTCTTTACGGCGTGTTCGCACTCGGCTGGACCGGCTCGGCATGGCAATGGCACAATTACGAAAAGGCCTATCTCGTCCTTTCGGGCCTGGCCACGCTGCTGGTCTTCACCGTCAGTTCCATCGTCGGCATGGACTTTGCGACGGCGCAACTGGCCGGCTGGCATGAGACGATTTTCCCGTTTTACTTCGTCGCCGGCGCGGTCTTTTGCGGCTTCGGCATGATCCTGGTGCTCCTGATTCCCCTCCGCAAATGGTGTCACCTCGAGGACATCATCACCCTGGGGCACATTGACAAGATCTGCAAAATGACCCTGATGATGGGCTGCATCATGGGCTATATTTATTTAATCGAATTTTTCATCGCCTGGTATTCTGGCAATCCTTACGACGCCTGGGTTTTCGGCCACAGGATGTTCGGCCACCAATACTGGTACGGGGGCTGGATGATGATTATCGTCAACGCCTCCCTGCCGCAATTATTCTGGATCAAGAGAGTCCGGCAAAATCTGAAACTCGTCCTCCTCATCGCCATTCTAATCAACATCGGCATGTGGTTCGAGCGTTTCACCATCATTGTCGGGTCTCTCTACCAGGACTTTCTCCCGGCGAACTGGGGCGTCTTTTATCCCACCTGGGTTGACGCAGGCGTTTATCTGGGCACGCTCGGCGCGTTTTTTATGTTGTATCTCCTGTTTGTCCGCTTTTTGCCCATGGTTCCCGTTTCAGAAATGAAAGGCGTGAGTCCGGACGCCAACCCGCACCGTCCGTCGCGTGGAGTGAAAAAATCTGATCACGATGATTGAACCTGGAAAAAATTACGGCCTCGTCGCCGAATTCGACTCGCCCGCGGCAGTTTTGAGCGCGGCGGAGAAGGTCCGCGACGCCGGCTACCGACGGTGGGACGTTTTTTCGCCATTCCCAATCCATGGCCTGGACAAGGTGATGGGCTTCGGCAATTCCCGTGTCGGCTGGTTCTCGTTCATCTTTGGCGCCGGCGCCTTTATCGGGACGATGCTGCTGATCTGGTTTTGCAATGATTTCGATTATCCGATTCTGATTGGCGGCAAACCGATGTTCAGTCCGCCCATGTCACTCGTTCCCTCGTATATTTTGCTCGTGCTCGCCGCCGGCGTGGGAACGTTCATCGGCATGATCGCGCTCAACCAACTCCCGCGCTTTCACCACCCGCTCTTCAGCAAAAAACGCTTTGAACTGGTCTCGCGTGATAAATTTTTCCTGGTCATCGGCGCCAACGATCCGAAGTTTTCCGAGGCCGAAACCCGCCAACTGCTGGAAGAAATCGGCGGCGCGCACGTCGAATTGGTGGAGGACGACTAATGCGCCATTTTCTCTCAATCATCCTGGTTTTGCTGGCGCTCTCGGCGGCTTTGTTTGGAATTGCCGGCCTGCGCGGACGCATTTCACGCCAGCCGCCCCTCGAAATTTTCTCCGACATGAACCGGCAGTTGAAATTGCGCCCGCAGCAGCCGGACGGTCTCTTCACCAACGGCGTCACCTCCCAATTGCCCCCGCCGGGGACCGTCGCGCGCAGCGAACCGGTCAGGACGGTGGATGGCCTGGTCTATTCCTTCGAGGATTCGCCGGTCAACACCGGAAAGATCACGGGCACGACAAATTTTGTGGCGACCAATCCGTTGCCGGTCACGCCCGAATTGCTCGCGCGCGGCCATGAACGTTTTGATATTTATTGCTCGCCCTGCCACGGACGGCTCGGCGACAGCAACGGCATCACCAAAAAAATCGGCGACATGCCCGCCGTGGCGAACCTGCATGACCCCCGGATTGTCATGCTGGCGGATGGCGATATTTTCAACACGATTACACATGGGAAGAACACCATGGGCGCCTATGGCCCGCTGGTCCCGACAGAAGACCGCTGGGCGATTGTGGCGTATGTGCGGGCGCTGCAATTGAGCTGGCTCGGCACGACGAATGAGTTGTCCGCGGAGCAACAAGCCGCTTTGAAATGAAAAAAGTTTAACGCCCGATGCAAAAGCGCGAAATTACCGAACTGCCGCCGCCGTTGGATTTGTCCGCCTGGCGACAGGCGCCCGCGGTTTTGATGGTGATCGGCGGCATATTGTCCATCATTGGCGGCATTGCCAGTCCGGAGGAGTTTGGATATTCCTGGCTGACGGCCTTCATGTTGTGTTTGACGATCGCCCTGGGCGCGCTGTTTTTGGTTCTCATTCACCATCTGACCGACGCCGGGTGGTCGGTGGCCACCCGCCGCGTTTGCGAACACCTTGCCGCCCTTCTGTTCCCCTGGCTGGCAATTTTATTCATTCCAGTTGCCGTGTTCGCGCCGAAAATTTACCACTGGCTGACGCTGAACCCCGCCGATGACCGGGCCTTGAGCGCCAAGATGCCCCTGTTCACTTATCCCGGACTTCTGATTATCTCGGCCGCTTTCTTTGCAATATGGTGGCTGCTCTCGTCCCGCCTTCGCTACTGGTCGCTGCGGCAGGATGTGACCGGCGATCCTCTTTGCACACACCGGATGCGATTTCATTCCGGCTGGGGCATCCTCGCGTTTGCGGCCACGATCACGGTCTCATCCATTGTCTGGATCAATTCGCTGCATTACCAGTGGTCCTCGACGATTTACGGCCTTTACTTTTTTGCCTGCTGCGGATGGACGGGGGTGGCCCTGACCTACCTGTTGACGATGATTTTACAACGCCAGCGGGTCCTTGCCGAAGTGCTGCACGACAACCAGTTTTATTTTCTGGGCGTCCTGTTCTTCGCCTTCACGCTGTTGCAGGCGTATTTCGAGTTCGCGCAATACTTTGTGATTTGGAACGGCAACGTGCCCGACGAAACCTTCTGGTATCTCCTCCGTGAACGGGGTTCGTGGTGGTGGGTATGCATGACCTTGATTTTCGGCCATTTCTTCGCGCCCTTCATCCTGCTGCTGTCCGCGCGCGCCAAGATGAATTTCAAAATCATGCTGCCGGTTTGCTTTTGGGCATTGCTGATGGATTACACGGACATGGCGTTCAATATTTTGCCCGCTTCGCCATTAAACCGGGGAGGCTATCCGTTCCATTGGATCTGGCTGCAATTCGGCTGTGTCGCTTTCATGGCCGGATTTCTGATGCGCGTGTTCCTGAAAAATTTCCTCAGCCACCCGCCTTATCCCCAACGCGACCCGCGGGTGCTCGAAGCGATGGGGATTGGCCACGAACCGGAGGAACTGCCCGATACCTTGCCCTCGGAAGGAGGCGCCCAATGAACCGGAATGACCTGGGCCAAATCAACCGCGCCAGCGGGGCGGCGGCGGGCTTTGTCATCGCCACATTCATTTTCGTGGCGCTCATCGTGATTGTGAAATGTTCGGTGGCGGTTCCGGCGGTTGACGCCGACCGGGACGCGGCAATTGCCCAATCTTTGATGGAAATTCGCAGCAACGAAATGGTTTCCCTCGAAAATCCCGGATGGATTGACCGGCAGCGCGGCATCGTGCGCCTGCCCCTGGACACGGCGCTGCAAATCGCCGCGCGGGAATGGCAGAACCCCGCGCAAGCCCGTGCGGATTTGCTGGCCCGCGAGGAAAAGGCGATTGCGCCGCTGCCGAAGCAACCGGCGCAAGCCAACCCCTTTGAATGAACGAGAATGAAAAATTTGATCCGGCGATAGACGCCTCCTGCCGCGTGCCGCTGCTGGCCCTGCTCGGCGGCGCGGCCCTGTGGCTGGTCATCGGCCTGGCATTGGCGCTCATCGCTTCGCTCACCTTTCACATGCCGTGGGCCTTTGCCGACCATGCCTGGCTCGCGTATGGACGATTGCAGGCCGCCGCCAACGACGCCATTATTTACGGTTTCGCCATGCCCGCGGCGCTCGGCGTCGTGCTTTGGATTCTCGCGCAACTGAGCGAAACGGACCTTGCCTGGCCGCTCGTGCCCATCATCGCCGCGAATATATGGCACTTTGGCGTCTTAATCGGCATCGTCGCCATCTTTATCGGCGAGAGCACTGGTTTTCCGTGGCTGGAATTTCCACGCGGCGGTTCGGTTTTGCTGTTCACGGCTTACCTGCTCATCGCCATCTCGGCGATGGCCACGTTTGGCGCGCGGCGCGAACGCGTGTTGCAGCCGCCACATTGGTTTTTGTTGGCAGCGTTGTTTTGGTTTCCGTGGATTTATGCCTCGGCGAATATTTTTCTCGTGGCATGGCCGGTGCGCGGGGTGACGCAAGCGGTGATTGACTGGTGGTTCTCAAACAATCTGGTTTTTGTCTGGCTCACTCTCATCGGCCTCGGAACCGCCTTTTATTTCCTGCCAAAAATGTCCGGACGCCCCTTGTATAATCAGTATCTCGTCCTGTTTGCGTTTTGGACGTTCGTCCTGTTTGCGGCGTGGTGCGGTATTCCGCAGGGTGCGCCGGTGCCGGCGTGGTTGCCGGCCGCCAGCTCCGTTGCTTCCGGGTTGACGATTGTGACGTTGATCGCCATTGCCACGATTTTTGTAAAAACCGTTCGCGGGCCATCGCCTGGCGCAATTCAGTGCAAAGGCGGGCCGTTTTGTTACATCAAATTCGGGACCGCTGCGTTTATTCTCTCCAACCTGATGCTGATTTCGCTCGGCTGCCCGAGGTTTGGCCGAATGGCGGAATTTACCTGGTATGCGCCGGCCCAAACGTATCTGCAACTCCTCGGTTTTTTCACCATCGTCATCTGCGGCGCCGTTTACCAATTAATGCCCCGGGTGATGAATCTGGATTGGCCGTTTCCGAAATTCATCCGTGTTCAACATTGGCTTTTCATGTTGGGCCTCGTGTTCCTGGTCGTGCCATTGGTGATTGGGGGTATCGCGCAGGGACTGAATAATTTTGCGATCCAGATTGCGCTGCACTTTCTGCAGGTGAGCACGCTGGGATGGTTGTTGCTCCTGCTCGGCAGCCTGCTCTTTGCCGTGAACATTTTTGCCCTGACGCTCAAATGGAAAATCGGCGTGGCGAAAGAATTCATCGCCCTCATCAATCCGCCGTCGAAAATGGAAGAGGTGAAATCATGAAGACGGGCTTCCGCGTCTTTCTTGCTTCATTTGTCGCCCTCGGACTTTCCTGGGCCGGGTTCGTGGTGGCGCCCGTGGCGCAACTCGGAACGGAAAAACAAACCGATGTGCTCAATTCATCCGACATTTATCCCGAACAGCGTCCCGGCGACGCCACGCTCGGCCTCCAGGTCTATCGCCAATGCGGCTGCGCGGCGTGCCATACCACACAGCTTCAACAGAATGGCGTCGTTTGCGACGTCACGGTAACCGGCCTTGGCAGAACTCCCCTCGCCGTCAGCAATTTGCTTTCCACCCTGACGCTGACCAATCTGGCGAAGGCCGATGCCGACATCGCTTCGGGCCAAATCGTTGCCGCGGGCGGCAAGACGGAAATTCACATTGTTCCGACCGGCGGCGATATTTCGCGAGGGTGGGGGGTCCGCCGCAGTGTGGCCGAGGATTTCCTTTGGGATTATCCCGTCCAATTGGGAAGCATTCGGGTGGGGCCGGATTTGGCTGACGTGGGCGCTCGATTGGGCAACGCCGATTGGCAATTGCTGCACCTTTATGCGCCGCAGGCCGAAGTGAAGGACTCCGCCATGCCGCCAGTCCGGTTTTTGTTCACGACGCAAAAAATAGGAGAGGCGCCGTCGCCGGACGCGTTGCAATTGCCGCCGGGCTTCGCGCCGCCCTCCGGCTACGAGGTGCTGCCGACGGCCCGGGCCAGAGACCTGGCGGCATACTTGTTGAGCCTGCGCGCGGATGTTCCGCTGCACGATGCGCCGTTCACCGTGGCATCCCCACCACCAAGCGCCCCGAAGGCACAAGCGAAAAAACAATGAACGACGATTTGAAAGAGCATTCGCCCGCGCCGGAAACCGAAGACCCCGGCAAAGGTTCGACCGTGCCGGTTTGGATTTTTTCGCTGACGTTATTATTGATTTTCGTCGGCGGCGTCTATTTTGACGAGCACAGCGGCTGGTTCGATTCGCAGGTTTATTCGCCCTACACGGACGCCGATGAACTTGAAGCTTACCAGCCGAAGTCCGGCGCCGCGGCGATATTGGCGCAGGGCAAACACACGTATGACACGATTTGCGCGGCTTGCCATGGGCCGGATGGCACAGGCAAACCCGCCCAGGCCCCGCCATTGGCCGGCTCGGAATGGGTCAATGCGCCGGGTTACCAACGGCTGGTGGAGATTCCGCAGCTCGGCCTCAATGGACAAGTCACTGTGGAAGGCCAAACGTGGAATCTTTCGATGGCGCCGATGGGCGCGGGTTTGTCTGATTCTGATTTGGCCGCCGTGCTGACCTACATCCGGAGCTCCTTCGGCAATAAGGGCGAACCCGTCACGGCCGATGATGTAAAATCCGTCCGCGCCACCATCAACGGCCATCCCGCCATCAACGGTGAAGCCGGTTTGAAAGCCATAAAGGAATAAACCCGTTCCTCAACATTTTTAGCGCGTAAAACATCCAAGTGGCAAAATACGGAAAGAAGAGAAGTGATCAACGATTTGGCGCGTCGCCACGGCGCGCCCTTTTTCCAATCTCCTCCTCGTCCTCGAATTCCTCTTCAGCGTTTCAGCGTTTCAGTTTTCATTTTTGCCTTTCTTCCCGGGCAATGATTTCCTTCATTGCCGCCACATCTAATTTGTCCTTGTCGCGCCATGAGTGCTCTTTGAGAAAAATCAAATCCCCCGGAGAAAGATACGGAACGCGCAGGTTTCCAGATTTGAGATGCCGCAACCGCGGCCGAAAATAATCCAGTGGTTGCCCCCGCATCCGCGTGAAAACGTCCAGGTCGAATTCCTCCGCCACACGGATGGCCCCCGGTTGCGGGGTGAAATCTTCCGGTTTGAGTTCGCGGGCCCAGCCTTCGCCCCAGTGGGAAAGGCAATCTAAAAGCTTCCGGAGATTCTCCGGCGTATCATTGACCAGAATATCCACATCGAGTGTCAGACGCGGATATCCGTTAAAAATAACGGCTAGACCTCCGCCAACCGCGAAATCAATTTCGTTCCCCGCGAGGGCGGCCAACAGTTTTTCGAACCGGGACGAGTTCTCCTTCGCGTCGGGTGAGGGTTTCATGGGAATGTTTTTTCAGAAAACCCGCCAGATCCTCAAGATGAGCCAGCCGCCGCGAAATCGCCGGCGGACGGCCGACGATTTTTCGCACGGCCTGCTGCATCGGCTCAACTTTGGTTTTCACCATGCCAACATAATCCGCAGCCGCACCGTTCGTCAACGCTCATCGGTAACGTCGTCCCCTGATGAACAACGCCGCCCGCCGCCCATCCTCCTCGTCCCAGCCTCGTCCTCATCCCGAAAACTTTGTTCTTTTCAGCGTTCCAGCGTTTCAGCTTTTATTTTCAATCTCCTCAATCGCCCAACGCGCGTGTTCGGCAATCAACGGCTCCGTGTCATGGGAGGCCTTTTCCAAGGCGGGCAGGGCGGAGGCGTTGCCGGTATTGCCCAGCGCCACGCAGACATTCCGCAAAAATCCGCGGCGTTTCGTCCGCAATATCGGGGAGCCGGCAAAACACGTTTTGAAATCCTTATCATCCAGGGACAGCAACTCAATCAGCTCAGGCTGTTCCAAATCCTTTCGCGTGTGCGATTTCATCAGGCTGCCCTCGCGCGCGAAACGGTTCCAGGGGCAAACGGCGAGGCAGTCGTCGCACCCGTAAATGCGATTGCCGATGGCGCGGCGGAATTCCATGGGAATTGCACCCTTCAGTTCAATCGTCAAATACGAGATACAACGGCGGGCGTCCAATTCAAAAGGCGCGGTAATGGCGTCGGTGGGGCAGGCCGCGATGCAGCGGGCGCATTTGCCGCAACGGTTTTTTTCCGGGGGTCGGGCGCCAGTTCGAGCGTCGTCAAAATTTCGGCGAGAAAAATCCAATTGCCGAACCGGCGGCTGATGAGGTTGGTGTGTTTGCCGACGAACCCCACGCCGGCGCGCTGGGCGAAATCGCGCTCCAAAATCGGGCCGGTGTCCACATACCAGAGCGAACGGGTATCCGCGCCTTTAAGCTCATTGATGAATTGCGCGAGTAATTTCAATCGCGCGGCCAGAACGTCGTGGTAATCGTCAAACCGCGCATAGCGGGCGATCACGCCGTGGCTGTCGCCAGACTGGCTTCTGGCTTCTGATTTCTGAATTCTCGCTTCCCTGGCGTAGCTCGCCGCCAGGCTGATAATGCTTTTGGCGCCGGTTAGAACTTTTCGCGGGTCAACTCTCTTTTCCACGTTTCGTTCCAGCCAGGACATTTCGCCGAAATTTTTGCCAGCGAGCCATTTTTGGAGTTTTGGCGCGCTTTCCGGCGGCTCAATCGAAGTGAAGCGGCACTCGTCAAATCCCAATTCCTTGGCGCGCTGGCGGATTGGCTCGTTCATCAGCGCGCGGATTCAAGCCGGAATTGATGGACCACCTGCTGCGCCACCTCGCGCAGCGACCGTAATTCCGTGTTCAGCAAGACGTCGGCTTGTTTGTAACATGGCTCGCGAACGGCGAGGAGTTCGCCAATTCTTTTCTGCGGATTGGGATCGTGGAGGAGGGGACGATGGGTCTGGTTTCTTACGCGTTCCCAGATTTTTTCCGGCGACGCCCAAAGGCAGACGACGAGGGCGTGGGTCTTGAGGCTGGCGAGATTGGCGGGGTTGACCGGCAGACCGCCGCCGGCGGAAATCACCGTCCTGGTTTTGGCGGCAAGTTCAGCGACAATTTTCTCCTCCAATGCGCGGAACGCCGGCTCGCCGTCGCGCGAAAAAATCTCCGCAATGGTTTTGCCCGTGGCGGCCTGGATCATCTCATCCGTATCGAGATAATTGAAATGAAGTTGTTCGGCTGCCAGCCTTCCGACGGAAGTCTTGCCGGTGCCCATGAAACCGATCAGCGCGATGTTGACGATGCGGCGGTTGTGTTGCACGAGAGTAGTTTCGAGCTTCAAATCGCCGCTTTCAAGTTTTCAATTTTCAGCATTCGACAATTCGGAATTAGCGAATAAATTGGCTGCGTGAAATTGCCGCCATTGATTTTGGCCTCGGCATCGCCGCGCCGCGCGGAAATGCTCCAGCAAATGAAGTTGGAGTTTGAAATCGTCCCGAGCGACGCGCCGGAGGTTTTCGACGATTTTTTGTCTCCGCTCGAGCTTTGCCAGTTGAATGCCCACCGCAAAGCGCGGGCGGTGGCCAAGAAAATTCCCGATGCCCTTGTCCTCGCCGCGGACACCCTGGTTTTCGTGGACCATCAGATTTTTGGAAAACCGCCTGACCTGGCGGAGGCTAAAAAAATGCTGCTCCAATTGCAGGGGCGGACGCACCAGGTGGTCACCGGGGTGAGCCTGATTCATCTGCGACCCCATCATGAGCGGATTTTTGCCACCAGCACCGACGTGGTGTTTCGCCCGCTGACGCCCGAACTGATTGACGAATACCTGGCGAAGGTCAATCCCCTGGACAAGGCGGGGGCCTACGCCATTCAGGAGCATGGCGAGTTTGTCATTTCCGAAATTTCCGGTTCCTTCAGCAACGTCGTCGGCTTGCCCATGGAACAATTGCAATCAGAATTGGAATCATGGCCGGCGGATTAAATCGAGAGAAAGAAGTTTACGAAGAACTGTGGAAAGAGGCCGGTGCGGCCTTTGACAGCGGAACACCGCGTCTTGATCCGTTCTTGAGAAACAGGGCAGGGGATAAGCGGAGGGGAATTACATTGATTGCCAGGCCCGATTCGCAGGTTTGCCTGAGGATCAATAAAATTTTGCATGAAATTGCCGCGGTGGCGCCATCGCAGCATTTTTATCATCCGTCAGAGTTTCACATCACCGTATTATCGGTCATTTCCGGCTCGGAACGCTGGCAGATATCTGCAAGAAGACTGCCGGAGTATTTAGCGGTGTTGGATACGGTACTGGACAAGCGTCCGGCATTTTCGCTGGCATTTCGCGGCATAACAGCCTCGCCGGATGCGATAATGGTTCAGGGCTTTCCGATCGGTGGCGTCTTGTCGGAGTTGCGAGGCGATTTACGCGATGCCCTTTCGCAAAACCGTCTTGCCAACAATCTGGACCGCCGTTATAAGCTCGTCACGGCACACCTGACCGTTGCCCGTTTTTCCAATCCCATGCCTGACTGGAAAGCTCTCAAGTCGTTGCTGAAGGCGCGCCGCCACGCCGACTTTGGCAAAACGCGCGTCCGTTCGTTGCAACTGGTTGAAGGCGATTGGTATGCGTCGTCTGATTCCGTTCGCATCCTTCGCGAATATCCATTGGGCTGCAAAAAGAGCGGCGTTGCTTGAATCTTGCCGCAAACGATTCTGCACCTATAATTTCCCGGTGCTCGACATCAAATTAATCCGTGAAAAACCCGATTACGTGCGCCAGCGCCTGGCGACTCGCGGGGCAGGGGATGAGGCCAAAATTGATGAGTTGCTCAAATTGGATGAACAGCGCCGGAAAATCCTGGCGGAAGTCGAATCGCTCAAAGCCCAACGCAACCGTGTCTCCAAGGAAATCGGCGCGCTGATGGGACAAAAAAAGACCGCCGAAGCCGGGGCAAAAAAAGCTGAAACCAAGGATTTGGGTGAAAAAATCGCGGCCCTGGATCGGGAGATTGCGCAAACCGAAACCGCCCTCGACGCATTGATGCTGCATCTGCCGAACCTGCCGCATGAGTCTGTCAAAATTGGAAAATCGGCGGAGGACAATCCCGTCATTCGCCTCCACGGCGAAAAAAAGAATTTAAACTTCAAGGCCAGGACCCACGTGGAACTCTGTGAAAGTCTCAAGCTGGTGGATTTCGCGCGCGGAGCGAAGCTCTCCGGCAGCGGATTTTTGCTTTACACCCATTGGGGCGCCCGGCTGGAGCGGGCGTTGATTCAATTTCTGCTCGACCTGCACGCCGGCCAGCACGGTTACACGGAGGTTTCGCCGCCGTTCATGGTCGGCCCGCACTGCCTGGAAGGGGTGGGCCAGTTTCCGAAGTTCCGGGACCAGTATTACGGTGTGGCCGAAGGTGACGACCGGGAGAAATTAGGCAAACTCTATCTGGTTCCAACCGCCGAAACGCCGGTCGCCAATATTCATCGCGAGGAAATTTTGCCGGGAAAAAATCTGCCGGTCTGTTATTGCGCCTACACGCCGTGCTTTCGCGGCGAAGCCGGCGCCGCGGGCGTGGGCACTCGCGGCATGATTCGCGTCCACCAGTTCGACAAGGTGGAGTTGATTAAAATCGTCCAGCCGGAAAACGGCTATGACGAGCTGGAGAAGATGGTCGCGGACGCGGAAAGGGTCCTGCAATTGCTCGGCCTGCACTATCGCGTGATTTTGCTTTGCACCGGCGATATGGGCTTTCCCAGCGCCAAGACCTATGACCTGGAGGTTTGGGCGCCAGGGCAGGGGAGTTATCTCGAAGTTTCGAGCTGTTCCAACTGTGAGGATTTTCAGGCGCGCCGGATGAATTTGCGATTCAAAACCGAGAGCGGCGAGAACAAATTCCCGCATATTCTTAACGGAAGCGGCACGGCGCTGGCGCGATTGTTTGTGGCGCTGGTTGAAACGCACCAGCAGGCGGACGGCAGCGTGTTGGTGCCGGCGCCGCTCCAGCCGCATTTGAAAACCGACCGCATTGCCTGAAAACATGAGATGAACCGGCCGCTCGATTGATCATTCCGGATGAAAATTCTCCTGGCCAGCAGTGAAGTCCATCCCTATTCCAAAACCGGCGGCCTTGCCGATATGGTCGGCGCCCTGGGCAGGGCATTGGCGCGCGCCGGCCACGAGGTGTGCATCGTCACGCCACTCTACCGTGGAATCCAGCAACGTTTTCCGGCGGTCCAGCGCGTGGACTGGTGGCTTGATCTTCCGCTCGGCGCAGGGCGCTGCCAGGCGGAATTGTATTCGCTCGAACCGGAAAAAAATCTGAAGGTTTATTTTATCGGCCAGCGGGAATTCTACGACCGGGCGGGCATCTATAATGAGGACGATGCCCGGCTACCCGGACAATGCGGAACGCTTCATCTTTTTCTCGAAATGCGTCGTCCATCTTGCGCGTTATCTTCCCTGGCGGCCGGAGGTCGTTCATGTTCACGATTGGCAGACCGGGTTCGTGCCGGCGCTGATTTTGCATCAGCAACGAAGTGAAGGGTGGGGGAACCCGCCGCGCTGCTGCCTGACCATCCATAACCTGGCCTATCAGGGAATATTTCCCGCAAGCGTGTTTGCGCTGACCAATCTTCCGCCGGATTTTTTTACGATGGATACGTCGGAATTTTACGGACACGTGAATTGCCTCAAGGCGGGAGTTGCGCTGGCCGATTTCATCACCACAGTCAGCCCGCGTTATGCCCGGGAAATTATGACCGAAGAATTCGGCTGCGGGTTGGATGGCCTGTTGCGCCGGCGGCAGGATTCGTTTCTCGGAATTCTCAACGGTGTGGACTACAACGAGTGGAACCCGGAGTCCGATCCATTCCTGGCCAAACCTTATTCCGCGGCGCACTTGGCGGGAAAAACGGCCAACAAGGTAGCCTTGCAGGAGGAACTTGGCCTGCCGCCGGCCAAAACCACCCCGCTTTTTGCCACCGTTACCCGGCTGGCGGAACAAAAGGGGGTGGACATCCAACTCGGCGCGCTGGAGGAAATGTTGGGCACAACGATGCAATTTGTCCTCCTCGGGAGCGGCGCCCCGGCGTACGAGCGCGGTTACCATGAGCTGGCGCGGCGGTTCCCCGGCAAAGTCGTGGCCCGCGTGGGTTATAACGAAGCCCTGGCCCACCGCATTGAAGCCGCGTGCGACTTTTTCCTCATGCCTTCACGTTTTGAGCCGAGCGGCCTGAATCAGATGTACAGCCTGCGTTACGGCGCCATCCCCATTGTTCGCGCCACGGGCGGTCTGGACGACAGCGTGATTGATTTAAAGGAGGACCCGGAGCGCGCCAATGGAATCAAGTTCCGTGAACTTTCCTCGCGCGCCCTGGCCAAGGCCATCCGCAAGGCCCTGGTCCTTTATCAAATGCCGGAGTTGCTCCGCCGGTTCCGGCGCAACGCCATGAAAGCCGATTTTTCCTGGGAGAAAACCGTGGATGAGTATTTGAATGTTTACAGGGCTAACCCTTCACCACTTGGCCGGCCTCAACGAGGTTTGCAAAGCGCCGCGCCCGCTCGCTGACTGCCTTGCTCGGATGATCGGCATCCCACGGCGCGTTCCAGAGGACATAAAACTCAAAGTTATTTGCCGGTCGCTTATGGAGCCTCTCAAAGCGGGCCAGACGCACTTGCATGATGGCCCGGGCCGCGCTCAAGGCCTCCTGCTCGTTTCGCGGGTCTCCACCCGGCCATAACGCGGGCAAAATCTGGAAACGGGAAACCTCTCCACGATGGCCAACGGCGCGGTCATTGTCGCCGCTTTCAATCATGGACAAAGCGTCCCAGCGATCCATCGCGCGAGCGGATGAGGATAGGCACACCATTGCCGTCGCTGATACGAAAACTGCGGTCAAAACACTCCTTATCATACTGGTTGGATATTATACATTTACAGGAATTTGTCAAGTTTGATTAAACATAACAAACATTGTCTAACTATATTATCTAACGCACAAACGGTGCGTTGAGTTAGCAAAATAACCGATAAATATTGCATGATAGAAGTTCCAACCTCCAAAAGTTAAACGCAAGGTGATGAAGGGACAAGCACATTCACTTTTGGGAACGGTAAACGAAAAAAACATGGAAAACCGGGGGTTTTAAGCGGTTTGCGGGCTACGATGGCTTATCGGGAAGGCGTGATTGCGTCAATATGGCTTCGTTTTCAAAGCGTCTTCTTCCGGACCAAATGGTCCGCACGGTCGAAATACTGCAACTCGTCGTGTGCCAGCCGAAAGCGGCTAATATCGTTCGTTTCCACCGTCTCATAAATAAAATCATCCACCAGATTCAATTGTCCGCCGAAACCGCGCCCCACGACCACACGCTCCTTGTCTGCCTGCGGGATTTCCACGGATACCGGTTCCATCGCCGAGCCGTCGTCCGTTTTGCCGCCAATATCGCTTAGGCCATATCCTGGGAATTCGAGGTCAAAGATCATGACATGAAGAAACTCATCCCGATTCCTGAACGACGAGGGAATCTTTGCCGATTTCACCGCTTGTTCGATCCTGCCGAGTTCATTCGTGTCCAGATTGTTCGGATCGTCCTTGTAATCCTCATAGCTGGCGTAAGGCAGGCGCGTGACCTGGCGTTTCTTGTTTGGCAAGTGTCTTTGGTTCATATTTTCTTGCGCCATAGCAAGAAGGCCATGCCAGCCAAGCCGGGCAGGATAATGCGGGCTGGTTCGGATGCCGCTTTTCACCGCGCTCAAGCGCGGTGTTAATGAGAAAACGATCCGTTCAAAATCGGATTTGCGCCCAACACGTTGGGCGGCTTGATTTCGCGCTTGCGGTTCTTCGCGCCGTGGTTCAGCGTTAGACGACACTTCGCAATCGATATGAAACCGCCCAGACATATTTGGATTGTGCTTTTGATAGCGGCCGCAGCGTGTTGCTGGGTGTCTTTGCTTTCGTTGCAGCGCGCACGCAATCGTGTTGCCGGCGCGCTCACCGTTTCTCGTCCCGGTTTGCCAGCGAGCCAGCCTCACACCGAAGGCATTCCATCTGACCTTGGTTTCCGAATGATGCTTTAGGCTCTGGAGCAGCGCAAAGATGTAGGGGCGTTAGCGGAGCCTGATGTAGTCACCCCCTCCGGCTCTCAGATTTTCAATCGGACATTTTATGATGAGAGGTTCACATTCATCGTCACGAACAGATGAGCATGACGCCAGCGATGGAAGCCGGCATCGCAAATCACGTCTGGATTTTGGAAGAAATCGTTGAACTATTGGAAAATTGAATTATGAAACCAAAACAACTGGCAAATGTCCTTATCAAAATCCTTGGGCTGTCGGTCGTCGTCCGCGCAGTCCCGACCCTGATTGATGGCATCGTCAATTTAGCGGTGGCGATTCGCGGAGGCCCGCCGCGTGTGGTCACCATGAGCGGCGCGTATTGGTCTTATGCTGCGACAAATGTGTTTTTGATAATTATCGGGATATTTCTCATATCCAATAGCCGAAAAATTGCGGAGTTTTTGTTCAAAGGGGAAGACGAGTAATTCCAAACTGAGCCACTACCCGTTTTTCCCCCGGTGAACCGGGGTTAATTCGGAGAAACGACATGAAATGAACCGTTGGAGTTTACTTCCACGTCCAAACCTGAATAGATGTCCTCAGCCGAGATGGCCTCGGCAGGATTCTTCCTAAGCTTCTTCAGTTGGGCTTGCAACTCGACAGGATCATCAAATTTTCGCTCCACGACAACCCGTTCAGCCACGTCCCGGCGCAAACGGTCCTCCAGGAGGGCGTACTCCTTGTTCGCCTGCTCCAGATTGGCTTTAATCGTCGCGATTTGCCCGGCTAGGTCCGCCACCTGGTTGGTCAAAACGGTAACCTGCCCGTTCAGCGTCTGATTTTCCGATGTTACTTCCGCCACCTGTCCGCTCAGGTTGGTGATTTGCTGCGTGTCGAGAATAATGGTGGACCGGGCTTCGCTCAGTTGATTCGATAACACCGCGCCCGCGGAGGCGCATTCGTCGAGACCATTGGAGAATACAGCAATCGTTCCTTCACGAATCGCGATGGTTGTCTGCGCTGAAGACAACTGATTCGAATAATCGGCAATCGCGTTGGCATCATTTTGTTGCTGCGCATCGTCGTTCCGTTTAATCAGGATCAACGATATGACCAACACGATGCATACGAGGATGATGGCGGTAAGCAAATTGTTTTTCATGTCAGGACGATTATGACGCCATCCGTTTCTCTCGCGGCAGTCCGACCAGGATTTTGGCTGCAACGGATATTTTCATGGTTCGAGGTCGTGCGGACGTCATGATATTTTTTTCCGTCCGGCATCTTGGAAAACGCTGTTCATTTTGGCAAGGCAATTGACGTCATCCCGAAAACAGCGGATGCATCTTGACACTGTTCTTAACCGGGGACTGGAAAGTCCCCGGAATCCGCAGGCTTGAAAGCCTTCGCTACGTAGCGCAGACATTTTTGTCTGCGGGTTTGGGCGACTTTTCCGCCTTCGCGGCGCGCCAAAGCGCCGCTTCGGCGCGACGGCGGCCAGTCGCCAACTCCCATCGCTGCCTGTGTCTGTTTCAAGAACAGTGTCAAGATGCACCCGAAACACAGACTCCGTCAGAATAAGCTTGCCCAGGCCAGCCCGTCACCGTTACAACCTTTTCCATGAAATTCATTCTTGTTTTCATTTTGGCTTTTCTGTTGGCCGGCTGCGCCACGAGTCACCTTTACCCAAACGACCCGGGCCAAGTGCGGCTTTTCATGGAAGCCCCGTCCAATCAATCGGGAGTGCATTATTTGGGAACGGTCCATTGCCGCCTGCCGCTTTCGACGCCCGCCGAAATCCAGCAGGCAAAGGCGCTCTTGCAGGACAAAGCGGCGGAACTTGGCGGCAGTTTCGCCGTGGTGCGTAAGGGAAACTGGCAGGAGTGCGTCATAGTTGACCCCCAGGGCGATTGGTTGTACGAGCCGCATCCCGCGGACGCCAGCCAACCCATGCTTATTTCCGCGAAGGTCTATCTGGATACCCACTACAAACACTATTTCAGGTTTTAAACCCATTGAACTTTTTGACCATCTTCCGCAAGACCCATCGCGGCGCGAACCGGATCGCCATCACCATCAGCTTGTTCTGAATGCCTGAAACGGCCACCACCTTTCCGCGGCGGAAATCCCCGTGCCCGTCACGCGCCACGGCTTCCGCGGTCATGCCGGGGATGCGGAAAAGCGGCGCGTCTTTGGCGCCCGCCACATTCCCGAAATTCGTCGCCGTCGGTCCTGGACAAAGCACGCTGACGGTAACGCCGGTGCCTTCCAGTTCCGCAGCCAGCGCTTCGCTAAACGATAAAACAAATGCCTTGGTGGCGTAATAAACCGCCATGCCGGGACCGGTCACAAATCCGGCGACCGAGCCGACGTTGAGGATTCCCCCGCGCCGGGCGCGAATCATGCCCGGCAGAAACAAACGGGTCAGTTCGGTCAACGCGCTTATGTTGACCTGGATCATTTCCGATTGCCGTTCCAGCGGCAGTTCCGCAAAGGCGCCAATGGCCCCAAAGCCGGCGTTGTTCACCAGCACATCCACGTGGACGTTGGCGTCCTGCAACTCCCTGAAAATCCGCTTCGGCGTTTCCGGCAGGGACAAATCGGCGGGCAAGACGGTGACCTGGGTTTCGTATTCCTCCCGCAATTCCAGCGCGAGCGTTTCCAACGCCGGCTGGTTCCGCGCCACCAGGATGATGCGGCTCCCATTCCCCTGCCCTTTCACCGCCGTCCGGAGAATGTTTTCCGCGGCAAAAAAACGAGCGAGTTCCAATCCAATTCCCGAACTCGCGCCGGTGATCAAGACCGTTTCGCCATTCGGGACATTCATTCAAATCATTGGTTGCCCCAGCCGAACCGCGAGGTGAGAGGCCAATAAACGAAAAACGATTTGCCGACGATTGCCGTTGCCGGGAAATCACCCCAATAACGAGAGTCCAGGCTGTCCATGGTGTTGTCGCCCATCACAAACAAATAATTCGTCTGAATCTGGTAGGACTGGCCGGGCGACAACTTTTGAAGCAAGGCATTCCCATAATAATGGTTCTCTTGATAGGAAAGAATTTTCGCCCCCGGGGTTGGGTCATCAAACGAATAAAGATTTTCGAAGCGCGGCGTTTCGGCCGTAATTTCCTGCCCGTTCGCGACAAGATTTCCGACCGGAACATTCTGGCCGATGAACTGGGAGGACGGCACGCCGCTGACCAGATAGTCCTGATGCAAGGAAATCGTCTCGCCGCTCAATCCGCAAAGCCGCTTGATGTAAAACTCGTTGTCAGGAATCACCCAGTACGGCGGGTTGTTCCGCATTTCCTCCGGGATACCCTTCGTTTCAAAAACAACGATCTCGCCCCGTTCCGGCTTGCGAAAATTATAGGTCAGACGGTCAACGAACAAATGGTCCCCTGCCCCGACTTCCAGTTTCACCACGTCGTCGCCCTTGCGGAACTTGCGTCCTGGCACCAGGCCGGCGCGATAGACCAGTGGGTCGAGTCCGGATACTTGTGATTCGCCAAAGTCGGGCGGAAACCAAATGGTGCATGGCACGCCGCCGACGATGAGGGTTTGCTTGAGGTTAAAAATCAAAAAATGGACCATTGGCTCGACCTGGACCTGGCCGTCCGCCGGCGCCACCACGTGGACATACGAAATTCCATGGAACCAATCCTTGAAACGCTGCCAGCCGGACGGGATGACCAGGTCATTTTCCTCCCTGGTTATTTTCTGGAAGATGGCCTTGATTTGGTCCGAATTGAATTGGCCCGCCTGCCACAGGGGAGCGTAATCCGGCTCGGACGTCACGCCGTAAAGCGTGGGTTGCATGGAGCCGGTGGGGATTTTGAACGGTTGCAGGAAAAACGTCCGGATGGCCATCGCCACCGCAATGGCCACCAGCAGCACTTCCACGTTTTCGCGCCAGAGCGGGTTCGGATAAGGCTTGAGCCATTTGTTGCCCACTTCCTCCAGCGCCCACATCTTTTCCCGGATTTTGCCAACGGACTCTTTGTTTTGGAGCGCGGTGCGCAAATCTGTCAGGGCCGTGCTGACCAACTGAATGGCCGCCGGCGTCATTAAGTCGCGCTGCGCGCACAACAGCCGGTAAACATGCTTTTGCAGCGCGCTCGCGTCACGAATGGTTTTGGAAAACAGCCAGCGCATCATACGATTCTGCCTTGGACACCGGTTACACGGATTTTCACAAATTTATTCCGGCAAAAATACCTTTAGAGCCGGCAAATGAAAGAAAATACTATCGCATCACCGGTGTGCCCGGCGATTTCAAGGCATTGATGCGCCCCACGAGCCACTGATAGGGCACGGAATTGGCCGGCACATTGGTCAGGCAACGTTGCAGCCAGACGAGGGTGTCGTTGGTCTCATGCCGCCGGGAGGCGATTTGCGCCAGAGCCAGGTCCGTGTCCAGATGGTTGGTGGCCGTTTTGTCCATTTGCAGAAGATCACCTTCCGCGGCGTCCAGCTTTCCCGCTTCGACATAGGATTGATCGCGCAGCAACCGGATAAGCGGCGCGTTGGTGAGGCTTAAGGCATGGTTGTAGGTGGCGATGGCGTCGTCGGCCCTTCCCAGCTTCTCGCACACCGCCCCTTTGCCCATCAGGGCGTTCAGGTCGTCCGGATTGGCGGCCAACCAGGAGTTGACGACTCGCAGGGCATTGGAATAATCGCCGAACGAAACATACGCGCGCATGGCCATGCTGACGGCTTGAACGTCGCCAGGGTGCTCGTTCAGGAGTGATCTCAACTCAGTGCCGGCGTTGGCGGCATTGGTTTGCGCGAACCAGGATTCCGCCTGCAAAACTGAAAGTTCGGTGTTCAGGGAGTTTTGTTGGGCAAGCGGCATGTCGCCGCGGGCCTCGGCGATGAGCCGGCGGGCCTGCTCTCCGAATCCAAAGTGATTGTAAAGGTCCGCCGCCGCCAACTTCGGCGCGGCGACGTCCGGGGCCAGGGTTTGCGCCCGTAGAAACTGTTCAAGGGCCTGACGCGGCAAGCCGGCGTCTAAAAACGCCACGCCCAGCACGTAACAGAACGAGGGCTGATCCACCATGCCGTATCCGTAAATGAAATAGGTGAGCCGATTAAAATCGCCCAGTTCCGCTGCCAGCCCTCTCACGTAAGACAGGTTCATTTTGTTGCCCGCGACGAGGTTGCTGTTGCACACCAGGTTCATTTGGGCGGCGATATTATTGGTGTTGAGCATTAGCGCCTGAATGAATCGGTGATGCGCCGCCGTTATTTGCCCCGCCTGTTGCAGGCGTACCCCCCAATCGTTCAGCGCCACGGAATACCAATCGGCCAGCTCGCGGGTCTGCGCCGGCGGCACGGGTTGAATCTGGCCGCATGCCAAAACCAAGTGCAATGTTTTGTCGAACCGCGAGCTTCGGGGTGAAATGATCCCTTCGATGGCCTCCAATTGTGGCGTCGTGCCATTCCAGAATTGTTCGACGGAAGAAATTGTGGCGGCAGACAATCGCGGCGGATGGAGCACATCGTCCGGCGCCGGTTTTACGGTAAATACCGAACCGACGGGGTCCAGATAGACGGTATCAAAGAGGGTGCCGCAATCGTCTTCCAGATAATAAACGTGGCCGGTCCGGGCAAATTGTGCCGCCATGGCAACGACGCCCTGCTGATTCAACAGGTTTGGCTGGCCTTCGGTAAACCATTCGCCTGGGTATGTTTTGGACAATCGCTGGCGATAATCCCATCGTGACAGCCGCTGGAGGTTCACCGCGAGCCAGCGGCTGTTCCCCTGACATGCCGCAGTCGCCTGAAAAACCTGGAGCTTGGCAGGTTGGTCGCTCAAAACCATGCCGCCGCCGGGCGGCAGGCTTTTTAGGGCCAGTTCGCCAAATTGCGCCACGGGTTCGCGATTGGCAAGCAGGATTGCCGGCGCGTTGCGAACCAATAATCCCGCCGCCGCCACAATCAACAGTGCCGCAAGGATCGGAGTGGCATGCCTGGAAATCCTTTCCAGGAAACGGCGGCTGTGATGGCGTCTATCGCGTTCCGCCAGCAGCGCCAGCAGGAGGTCGCCTGCCAAAAACCCGGCGCACAGCGCCGCCAGGTAATCCAAACTCAAAAGCGGAAGCGCGATGCCGGTTTGTTGCAACACAATCCAGCGCGGCCCGACCAACGGATCAAATGCCAGCCACACGCAGACCAGCAGAAAGGCCGCTTTTTTTCCGCGATCACCCCATAGCATCAGCCGATCAAACGAGCGCTTATGACGTGTGCCTTCGTCGCGTCCCCGGAAGATGATGGGAAAGATGGGAACGAAAAAGAAAAGTGTGACGACGAGCAGTTCCATTCGATGCAGATGCCAGAATTCGAACCAGAGGGTGCCGAGGAGGCTTTTGTAAGCTTTCAACGCGTACAGGCAGAAATCGCAGCACTGTAATGGAACGTGCAGCGCGACGCTGCGGGCCAGCGGCAGGGTGAAAAAAACCAGGAATCCAGCCAGGCCCGCCAGCGCCAGCCGCAGGATTGTTTTTAACGAGAGCATGTCAAACTTGCCCAGCCAGAATAACGACGCGACAAATATCGGCAGGGTGAACACCATCATCCAGTTCTCAGCCATGCCGAGGCCCCAGATCAAGGCGGCCGCCCGCATCCAGCGTAATCTGCAGGTGACACGGTATTTGCAGAGGCATCCGATCGCCGCCGCCAGGAGGAGCAGTTGCAGCATCTCGCCCGTTCCCGCGGTGGCTTCCTTCCAGAAATTATATTCCAGCCCGCAAATCACACAGGCGAGCAAGAGCGGCAGGCGGCTTCGCCATTCCAGCGTCTCCAATGGCCGGTCCCAGGCAGCCAGCTCCAGCGAACGGGCAAGGATTCCGAGTGTCAGCGCTGCCAGAATCGCTGATAAGATATTTAATGCCGGCGCCATCCATCCTGCTGGCAGGCATCGCAAAGGCAGCGTCATCAGCCAGTAAAGCGGCTCGCTCTGCATTGTTTCCCCGCCCCACCCGGCAACTTGGGCGGTCATGGACAAACTGGAAAACGTCACCCCGTGACTTAACGTTACCAAGTAAATTAACAACGCCCCCAGGGCAATTTGGACGGGAAATCTCTTGAGCAACAAGGTCACACGCGAAGTATTGCCAAACCGGAGCAAAGCGCGAAGAAAATTTGCATGAGAGAATTTAGCGGCGTTTAACGAACGGAAGCGCGCCACTTTTTGGCAACCGGCAAAAATCTCACTTCAGGATCGCGGAGCTTTTTGCTAATTTCTGGCGCGGTATCTGCTAAAGTAACAGCCAGAATGATTAAATGGTTCCAATTTGCGTGTGCCGGATTTGTGCTGAGCGCCATGCTCCTAAGCGCCGGATGCGTGGCTTACGGCCCCGGGCCTGGCGGCTATTACGATTACGACTATTATCCTGACGTGGGCGTCTATTACTACCCTTCGGGCGGCATCTACTATTGGAATCACGGCGGGGCTTGGCACCATGGCAGGAACTTGCCGCACGGCTACGCTCTCCATCCGGAAATGCGCCAACAGGTGCATTCGCATTCGCGCCAACCCTGGCAGCATTGATTTTCAAGCCTTCAGCACTTCAATGAATGCTTCCTGCGGTATATTCACGTTTCCGATCGCTTTCATCCGCTTTTTGCCTTCCTTTTGTTTCTCCAAAAGCTTGCGTTTGCGCGTCACGTCGCCGCCATAGCATTTCGCAGTGACATCCTTGCGAAATGCACTGACGGTTTCCGAGGCGATGATTTTCCCGCCAATGGCCGCCTGGATTTTCACCGCGAATTGCTGGCGGGGAATGACTTCCTTGAGCTTTTCTGCCAGCACCCGTCCCCTGCCATCCGCTTTGGTGCGATGGACAATGCAGGAAAAGGCGTCCATGGGCTCGCCGTTTACCAGCATGTCCAGCTTCACCATATCGCTCTCCTGATAGCCCGCCTGCTCATAATCCATTGAGCCGTAACCGCGGGTCATGCTTTTGATCCGGTCATGAAAATCAATCAGGATTTCGTTGAGAGGGATTCGCGCCGTCAACATCACCCGTTTGGCGTCGAGCGTTTCGGTATGGTCCACCATGCCGCGCTTTTCGGAAATCAACGCCATCATGTCGCCGATGCTTTCGTTCGGGCAAATGACGAAGGTCTTCACCATGGGCTCCTCGATTTTTTCGATGTAGGTGACTTCAGGCAAAAACGCCGGGTTGTCCACTTCCTTGCGCGTGCCGTCGGTCAGCTTCACGTGATAAACCACGCTGGGATAGGTGGCGATGATGTCCATGTTGTATTCGCGGCGGAGGCGTTCCTGAACGATTTCCATGTGCAGCAATCCCAGAAAACCGCACCGAAAGCCGAACCCCAGCGCGACCGAGGTTTCCGCCGAATACACGAACGCCGAATCGTTTAACTTCAATTTCCCCATCGAGGCCTTAAGATGCTCGTAATCCGCGGTATTGATGGGATAAATTCCGCTGAACACCATCGGATGAATTTCTTTGAACCCTGGCAGCATCGCCGACGGATGCCGCGCGTCGGTGATGGTATCTCCCATTTTCACTTCGCTCGGGGACTTGATATTCGCCGTGAGGTAACCGGTCTCCCCAGTCTGCAATTTTTCGCGGGGGAAAGGCTTTGGATTGAAACTGCCGACCTCTTTGACCTCATAATTCCTGCCCGAATGCAGCAATTTGATCTGCATTCCAGGCTTCACTTCGCCGTTGAACACGCGCACATGGGTCACGACGCCCTTGTAGGTGTCGAAATACGAATCGAATGCCAGGGCCTGGAGGCTTGGCTCGCCGGTGGATTTTGGCGGCGGAATCCGGGCGACGATGGCTTCGAGAATTTCCTCGATGCCGATTCCCTGTTTGGCGCTGGCCGGAATTGCCAGCGCCGAATCAATTGTCAAAATGTCTTCGAGCTGCTGTTTGGTCAGCGCCACGTTGGCGTGCGGCAGGTCAATTTTATTGATGATTGGAATGATCGCGAGATCATGGCTCGACGCCAAATGCATGTTGGCGACGGTCTGCGCCTCGACACCCTGGGCGGCGTCAACAATCAGCAAGGCGCCTTCGCAGGCGCTCAAGCTGCGGGACACTTCGTAGGCAAAATCCACGTGGCCGGGCGTGTCAATCAGGTTCAATTCGTAAGTCTCGCCGTTCCTGGCCTGGTAATGCATCGTCACCGGATGCGCCTTGATGGTAATGCCGCGCTCTCGCTCCAAATCCATGGCATCGAGAAGCTGTTCTTCCATGTCGCGGGTGGCGATGGTGCCCGTCCGATGCAGGAGGCGGTCGGAGAGGGTGGTCTTGCCGTGGTCAATGTGGGCAATGATGCAAAAGTTTCTTACGTGCGCGGCGTCCATTTTAAAGTCGAGTGCAACAAGATAACAACAAAACGGTCGAAGAAAAGGAAATTTGGAGCGCTGCTGCCGGGTCACCCGGCCAAAAGGAGGCTCGGTCTGCTGTCCGCTCTCCGCTCCCATCCGATGGGACGGGAGAGGTTCCGGTTAATCCCTGTACGCCAGCCTGACGATCCAGTCGGCGAGAAAAAAGAGGAGCGCGCCGGCAATGAATTCCGGGACACCAAAAAAGAAATAGCTTAACGTGGAAGCGGAATTGGAATTATTGTCCTGGCCGGCCGACAGGAGATTTTCAATGAAATTATCAAAACCGCCCCAGATGTCATAAAGGCCGTAAAGGATGATGAACAGGCCGAGGCCCCGGACCACAATCCCAAAAATGTCGGATGCTTTCATGCTTCCGCAAAGAAGGCCCATGGCCGTTCTTTTGTCAAGCGGATGGTGCATTTCCCGGGGAATTGAGGGCAAAAGGCGATAAAACAAAAAGAAAAGAGGCCGGGCACTACTCCGGCCTCTCAACGAGAACTAAGCGCTAACAGCGGATTCAACACCGTCATGGCATGCATCCAATGCATCCAAACGACGCCAACAAGGTAACAGATGCCCCCTCTCACGCGAGTCACCAATACTGGTTACATGCGCTTTAAGAACTTCGCGACCGCTTCGGTCCGCGTGCGCACCTGCAACTTCTCATAGATCCGCCGGATGTAGGTATGCACGGTTTCGTAGCTGATTTGGAGTTTGTCCGCGATTTCCTTATACATCAGCCCCTCGCTCAAGAGGTCAAGCACCTGTTGCTCACGTTCGGAAAGGTTCTCCGCCGGCTGCGCAGGCGGGGCTTTCTGGAACGATTGCACCACCTTGCGCGCAATGTGCATCGTCATCGGCGAGCCGCCGCGATGCACTTCCCGGATGGCTTCGAGCAATTCCTTCGAGGCCGTCCGCTTGAGCATGTAACCATTCGCGCCCGCCGCCAGCGCGTTGAAGATATTTTCCGTGTCCTCATAGACCGTGAGCATCATGACCTGCGTTCCCGGCAGCAATTGTTTCAATTGGCGCACGCATTCCACGCCGTTCATGCCCGGCAAATTGATGTCCATCAGCACCACGTCCGGCTTGACGCCGGGCAGGTCCTTGAGGGCCTCCTCGGCGCTGGCATAGTCGCTGACGCAGCGGAATCCATCGGCGCGATTGAGCACACGGGCAAGCGTGCCGCGCAATTTTTCGCTGTCTTCAACGATGGATACAGAAATCGGCATGATTTTATACCGTCGCGATTTCCTCAACACCGTGCTCTAGCCTGGTGAAGGCTTTCGCCCCCGGCTGAAATGGGGTGTGAATGAGAGCAATCAAGTCGTTATTCATTTCCACGAGTCTCATTTGCCGATAATACCGGCACTGTCAATCGCACAACGGCGCCCCGTTCCGGTCCCGGTCCAATTTCAAAACTGCCGCCAATGTCCGTCATCCGCTTGCGCATATTGCGCAGCCCGTTGCGATTTTGCTTTTCACCGGCCCCCGAAAGGCCCTTGCCGTTGTCCGTGATTTCCACGATGAACCGGCCGGACTCCAGTCGCAGCCGAATGCGCGCTTCGGTCGCCTGCGCGTGTTTCACGATGTTATTGACCGCCTCCTTAAACGCGAGAAAAACATTGTGGCGCACGTCCGGCGGGATGGAAGTGGCCGGCCATTGCGGCGGCGCCTCCACCCGGCAATGCACCCCGGCCAACTCAAGAAACTCCTGCGCGTACTTGATGGCATAGTTGGTCAGCCCTTCCAGCGTGTCGTTGGCGGGATTGATGGCCCAGACAATCTCGTCGAGCGAGCGGGTGGTTTCACGCGCCGTTTGCGAGATTTGCCGGGCGTGCGATTCCACTTCCACCGGCGCATCCTTGTCTGCTTCGGCCATTTCACCAAGCAACGCCACTTGTGTCAGATTCGCGCCAAGCTGGTCATGCAAATCGCGGGCGATGCGGGACCGTTCGCGTTCGAGGGCCTCTTGCTGTTTATGCCGCTGCAACTCGCGGTGTAATTTTTGCGTGGAAAGGTACCGGACGACGGCGGCGACGATTCCCAAAATGAAAAGGACCACCGCCGCGCGGAACCATATGGTCTGCCAGAATTGCGGCAGCACGATGACCTCGAATTCGCCCGAATTTTCGTTCCTCACGCCATCTTCATTCGAGGCGATGACCCGGAACCGGTAATTTCCGGGTGGCAGTTTCGGATATCGGGCCACGCGCTCGTTGCCGGCGTCGGTCCAATCCGTTTGGTAGCCTTCCAACTGATACTTGAAATTGACCAGGCCAGGCGCGGAAAAATCCAGTGCGGTGTAGTCAATCTCCAGTTGAATCTCCGATTGCTTGCCCCCGGGAGAGATGGTGACCGATGCCGGCCAGACCGAGGCGAGCCGATTGGTTATTTGTTGCCGCCCGTCAACCAGGATTGACTCAATCATCACCGTTGGCGGCTGCAAATTGGACCTTAAATCCAATGGATTCAAGAAGGCAACACCCTCGGCCGTCGGAAACCATAACCGTCCGTCGGCGGTGCGGCAGGCGGACGGCTGCGAGCCGATGGAGCATTCGCGCGTGGGCAGACCGTCGGCCTTTCCATAAGTCCTGCAGAAAATGGAGCCGGATTCGCCGCTGGCAAAATCTTCGAGGGATTTTTTCGCGATGCGCATCAGTCCGGCATTCGAGCCAATCCAAAGGTTGTCGCCGTCAGCAAGAATATAACTGATGCTGTCGCTGGCCAGGCCATCGCGCGTGGAAAACGATTGCCAGGTGTGATTCTTCAGCCGGGCCAATCCGTGCGCGAACGTGCCGACCCAGAGCGCGCCTTCATTATCCGGCTCCAGGCATGAGATATCATTGCCGGGTAAACCGTTCGGGCCTGCAAGATACGAAATAAATTTGCCATCCTTAAAGAGGTCCAAACCACTGCTTTCGGTTCCAATCCACAAACCGCCGTCAGCATCTTCGGCGATGGCGCGAACAGCCCCGGGAGACAAGCCGTCCCGGGACGTGAACAAAGTCCAGCCGTCGCCGTCGAAATTACCGAGGCCCATTTGAGAGCCAACCCATAACCGGTTGCTGCGGTCCTCAAACAACGAAAAAATTTGCTGGCCTAAAATCTCCGCCCCATTCACCGGAACAAATTGATTGGTCCGAAATTGATATAACCCCTGGTCGCTTGTACCCGCCCAAACCTGCTGTTGGCCGTCAACCAACACTTCCCAGGCGTCATGGAACCGTCCGATTTGATAATTCCGCGCGCCGTTTGTGTTCCAGTAGGACACACCGAGCGCGCCGGAGGCAATCCACCATCCGCCATCATTGTCTGGTGATAGCGATTGTGCATTCCCGGCGGGAAACCCTGGCGGCGAATCGAAAATCTTTCGCTTGATTCGGTCCAATCCGCCGCCGTCAGTCCCCGCCCACAGATTTCCCTCGCGATCCAGGCATAGGGAGAGAACATAAGCCTTCGACAACCCCTGATTGGTTGAAATATTTTGCCAGCCGCCATGGGAATCCAACCAAAAGACACCCTCGCCGAGCGTGCCGACGATTAAATTTCCATGCCCATCCTCAAGTGCCGCGTCCACCCTGGTGCCTCCCCAGGGAGCCGGGCCAAGATTTTTTTCGAGATGCCCGTTGTTCCATTTTTCAACCGTGCCATTGAGAATTTGCCAATAGCCGCCGGGGGCGGACGGGACCCAAATTCGCTGCGCCAGTAAAATTAATTGTTGCGAAACGACACCTTGACGAAAATAGACCTGGCCATCTTGGTAGATGAGAATTCCATTGTCCGTCCAAAATAAAATGGCGCCGGACGCCTCTTCAACGGCATAAGTCACCTTGCCGGCTCCCGAACTGGCCGCTGAAAAATTTTTGATGACGCCATCCTTTATCATTTCCAAGCCCGATGATTCGGTTCCCACCCAAAGATTGGTTTGCAGGTCTTCGAACAAAAAAACGATCCTGTCGCTGCTCAAGCCCGGGGTGTTCATTTGATTGAAATTGGTGAATTGATTTCCATCGAAACGCACCAGGCCGTTGAGCGTCCCGATCCAAAGGTATCCGTCCCTGCTCTGGATGACCGAAATCGCCTCGCTGTCCGGAAGTCCCTCCTCGACGCTCCACGAATTCACGATAAACGGAAAATCGTCCGCCTTGGCCGCCATGAGAAAGGCGAAAGCCAGTGCGCCGGGCAGCAGCCGGGCGAAAAAGAAGAGGCGGAGAGGTTTTCGCGGAAACACAGCTATTGAGGATACAAATGTCCGGGCGGGAGGAAAAATTATTTTTCAAAAATCGCTTGCCCCCGTCGCGCAAAGGGTTATTTTGAAATTGCCCAACGAGAACTGGGCGTAACGGCGGGCGATGGCGATTTAAACGTGTGTATCGCCTCGCCCGCTAATTGTTTTCGCCGCAGGCATGGCGCCTGCCGCCCTTTGATATGCAACCCGTCCTCAATTATTTGAAACAAAACCAGGCCCGCTTCGTCGCCGAATTGTGCGAGTTCCTCCGTTTCCCGAGCGTCTCCGCCCAACCGGAACATAAAGACGACATGGGTGCCTGCGCCGGATGGCTGGCAAACCATTGCCGGCAGATCGGACTGGACGCAACGGTCCGCGCCACTGACGGCCATCCGATTGTGGTCGCGAAAACACGGGCCGAAAGAAGGTCGCCGCGTCCGCATTTCGTGGTTTACGGACATTACGACGTGCAACCGCCCGAGCCTTTGGATTTATGGACGTCCCCGCCGTTCGAGCCGCGAATCGAGGGGCGCTCGCTCTTTGCCCGCGGTTCCACCGACAATAAAGGGCAGCATTTTGCGCATCTCAAGGCCGTCGAGGCCTATTTGAAAACCGGCACTCCCCTGCCCTGCGATTTGACATTTGTCATCGAAGGCGAAGAGGAAGTCGGCAGCAAACATCTGGCAAGATTTTTGAAGACAAACCGCGCCGAATTGATTTGTGACGCGATCGTGGTTTCCGACACCGGCATGCCCGATAAAAAACATCCGGCGCTCACTTACGGACTGCGCGGAATTATTGCCTTTGAGATCACGCTCCGTGGGCCTTCGCGCGATTTGCATTCGGGAACGTTCGGCGGCACGGTGGACAATCCCGCGATGGCGCTTTGCCAATTACTCGGAAAATTGCGCGACAAAAATGGACGCATTGCCATTCCACATTTTTACGACGATGTCGCGCCGCTATCGGCTTATGAGCGGGCGGAATTCAAGCGACTGCCGATTGCCGACCGCCAATTACAGAAACTGCTTGGGGTGAAAAAGCTTTTTGGCGAGCGCGGATTTACGCCCGCGGAACAACGCAGCGCGCGGCCGACCTTTGAAATCAACGGCCTGACCAGCGGGTACCAGGGCGAAGGCAGCAAGACAATTGTTCCGGCGCTGGCGCGGGCAAAAATTACCTGCCGTCTCGTCCCCAACCAAAGGCCGGAGCGCATCCGCAAAATCGTCTGCGATAATCTAAAAAAGATTTGTCCGCCAACCGTGCGCCTCGAAATTGAAGCCGGTCACGGCGCTGAGGCGTATGCGGTATCGCCCACCAGTGCCCATGCGCAGGCCGCCTTGCGCGCGCTGCGAAAGGCGTTCAATTGCGAGCCGGTGCTGTTGCGCGAGGGCGGCTCGATTCCCATTGTGAACGATTTCAAAAAGGTTCTCGGCGCGGAAACGCTCTTGCTCGGCCTGGCGCTGCCGGAAGACAACGCCCATTCGCCAAACGAAAAATTCGATTTGGACAATTTTGAAAACGGCCAGCGCATGAGTGCCTTTCTGTGGCAGGAATTGGGCGCCCTTTAGCCATCCAATGCTTCCCGTCCCGTCCAGGATTAAAAAGTTCAGTCACCCTAAACTGACCAAAACCCGGATCGTTCTGGCCTTGATCATCGCTGTCCTTACAGACAGCCTCCAATTTTTGCTTGGATGGCTTGGGCCGATCGGATGGACGGTTGGTGATGATACGATAGATGTGGTTACGATGTTTCTGGCAAGTTGGGCCATTGGCTTTCATTGGCTGTTATTGCCAACGTTTGTTCTAAAACTGGTTCCGCTGGCGGATGATTTGCCCACCTGGACAGCTTGCGTGGCTGCCGTTATTGTCCTGCGCAAACGGGAAGAACGAACTTCGGCTCCATTGCCTCCCGAAAAACCGCCGATTGAAATCTGATTGAAAATCCCCCCGATTGCCTGCAAATTTAACACATGACGAAGACGACTTTTACCGGCCCAGCTTATGTGGTGCGCGACAACATTGACACCGACCAGATCATTTCCGCGCAATATCTCGCGCTCGTGCCAACCATCCCTGACGAATACGAAAAGCTCGGCAGCTTCGCCCTGGCAGGCCTGCCGGAATCGCTCTACAAAACGCGCTTTGTCAAGGAAGGCGCCCTCGACAGCGAATACCCCATCGTGGTTGCCGGAAGAAACTTCGGCTGCGGCAGCTCCCGCGAGCACGCGCCCATCGCGCTCGGCTCCGCCGGATGCAGGGTGGTGCTCGCCGAAAGTTTCGCACGGATCTTCTTCCGCAACTCGGTTGCCACCGGCGAACTCTATCCCTGCGAATTGACGGAACGCCTCTGCGACACCCTGAAAACCGGCGACGTGGTGACCGTGGACCTGGATGCGCAAACGGTGACCGTGAAAGAGACCGGTAAAGCTTACAAATTCAAGCCGCTCGGCGACGTGCGTCCGGTGGTGGATGCCGGCGGCTTGTTCAACTATGCGCGCCAAACCGGAATGATCGCGAAGTGAATAAAGGTTTCCCACCTTGCCGCTCGTGTCCACGCTGTGTTATGTTGCCGTTATGAGCGCGACTGAATTGATTCAAGAAATCCAGCGACTGCCGGAAACAGAGCGCGAGCAGGTTTTCGATTTTGTGCTTCACGCGCAAAAACCGGATTGGGCGAAGCCGCGTCCATCGGGTTATTTCGCCGACTGCTACGCAGACGACGAAATTGAAATATCCAATTGGCTCGCCAGCCGGGGACCCAAAACCATCGTGCCATGAGGCAATGGGAAATCTATCTTTTCCCGTATCGTGACGAGCAGCCGCATCCGGTCGTGATTCTTTCCAGCGAAGAGCGATGCGCCAACGAATCCATTTCCCACATCAACGGCTTGCTCTGCACATCCGTTCGTTTGAATCGCGACCTGAAACGAAATGAATCGGTTTTGGACGAAACAGACGGTTTGGACTGGAAGACTGCCGTTCGCTGTGATTTCATTTACGCTCTGCCAAAAAACGAATTCCTTGAACGGCGCGGCGAAGTGAGCCGGTATCGGCGGGTGGCCATCACGCGGAAGCTCGTCGAATGCCTGCGCTTGCCGCTGGAATTTTAGGAAGCCCTTGAACCTGCTCCCCTGCCCCCGTTCATTGAAAATGGCCCGTGGCACTTTCACGCTGTCGAAAGAAACGGTGGATTTTATTCTGAGGAGCGCGTGCATCGGCTTCACGCCGGATGGCGTCCCGCCAGCCGGAATCCAGTTGAATCGAGACGATTCAAGCGGCGGGCGGGACGCAGGCGCCGCCCAAAGCGCATTTTACGCCCTGACGGTTTCCAAGACCGGAATTAAAGTTTCATTCCGCGAGCTGGCCGGCTTGCGAGCGGCCACGGCCACTTTGCGGCAATTGCTCCGCCAATACGGATGCCATCTGCCGTGTTTAAGAATCCGCGACTGGCCGGATTTCGCGCGCCGCGGCGTCATGCTCGACATTTCACGCGGTCGCGTGCCCAGGTTGAAGACGTTGCTGGACCTTGCGGAAAGGCTCGCCGATTTCAAGATCAACGAACTTCAATTTTATACCGAACATACCTTCGCGTATCGCAAATACAAATCCGTCTGGCAAATCTGGGGCGCGCTTACGGCAGGGGAAATACGGGTTCTGGATGCGCATTGCCGCAAATTAGGCATTGATCTTGTCCCCAATCAGAATTCCTTCGGACATCTCCGCTATTTTCTGGAACACCCCCGAATCAGGAAGCTCGCAGAAGTTTCCAGTCCTTACCCCGATCCCGGCGGCGAATTTGTGCGCCGTCCGACGACGCTGGCGCCGGATCATCCCGGAACGATTTTATTCCTGCGTTCTCTTTACGCCGAGTTGTTGCCCAATTTTTCCAGCAAATTTTTCAACGTCGGTTGCGATGAGACCTGGGACCTGGGCCGCGGCAAAAGCTGGGCGGCCTGCGAACGCCTCGGCAAGGGACGGGTCTATTTGGATTTTTTGAAAAAAATCAACCGCGAGGTTTCAGCGCGCGGCAAAAGAATGATGTTCTGGGGCGACATCATCTTGAAATATCCAAACTTGATCTCTGAATTGCCGAAAAGCGCCATCGCCTTGAATTGGGGTTACGAGGCCAGACATCCATTCGGCCGCGAAGCCGCGCGGTTTGCCAAATCCAAAATTCCATTTTATGTCTGTCCGGGCACCTCAACCTGGCAGACATTAATTGGGAGGCATGACAACGCGCTGGCCAATCTCCGCGCAGCGGCGGGAGCGGGCAGGAAATTTGGGGCGGTCGGTTATCTTATATGCGATTGGGGCGACGGCGGGCATCCGAATCCGCTGGCCGTAAGCTGGCCGATGTTCGTTGCCGGGGCATCGCTGGCATGGAATTCAAAATATCTTGATGAGAAAAAGATGGCCGCTGTCTTGGGCCGCGACGTGTTTGGCAGCCTGGAGATTGCGCGCGCGGCAATCGGCCTCGGTTTGGCCCATCAAAAGCTCGGCGTCAAGGTTCCCAATGAAACACCGTTGGGAACTGTCATCGCCGCGCCGAAACCAAATGAGCGTGAATTATTCTGCCGCAACGGCTTGAAATGGTTTTCCAAAACCGAACCCGCGAAAATTCGGGCTACGCTGGGAGAGATCGAAAAGCAACGCTCCATTTTGCGGCGCGCCACGGTGAAAGCAGACGCGGCAAAAATTCTGGCGCGGGAATTGGAACTGGCGGCGCGGATGGCGGCACAGTCGTGCAAATTTATGTTGTGGCAGCACACGGTGGCCGCGGCGGAATATTCAAAAGCACAGAAATTCGCGCAAACTGGAATCCGGGAACTGAAGCAGTTGCAGAAGGATTTCTCAGCCTATTGGCCTCTGCGAAACAAAGCCACGCCAAAACATTGTTCGGCGTTTTTGCAATGGAGAATCAACGATTACCGCCTCGGAACCCCGTGAATCTGAAAGGACTTCATTTCAAATCCCATGCCTGATTCTTTCCCCCTTTTTTCCGTCCGCCGTCGGTCTGCGGCTTTCAGCGTTTCACATTGATGCGTCCCGGGATTGGCGGCGGCACGGGAATTTTCGGCGGGCGCGGCCGGTATTTTTCGACAATCTGTGTCGCCGTATTTTGCGCCGATTGGACAACTGCTTCAGCGGCTTGAATCTGTTCCCGCGCTTCCGCCGCGATCTGGCTGGCTTCGTTTGAAATCACACTTTCTGCCTTGGTCGCCAATTCGCCGATTTTGGTCTCGGGAAACTTCATTTCGCCCATTTCAAAATTCTTCAGCGCCCCGAGCGCGCTTATTTTTTCGAAATCAGGCATTCCCGTTTGCGCGTGTGATTGCAATGCTTCGTAACCGTTGACGATCCAGTCCAACTTCCCCGTTTCAATGTCGAGCAACAATCCATGCACCGGAATTTTCGAACCGATGAGCGGGCTATGCCGGACAATATCGCACGCTTTGATGACATTCTGCCGTTCGCTGCCGAACATGCCGAAAAACTCATTGAGGTTGTCCGGCAACGAATGCCGGTCAATCCCGAGCGCCTTCAGCTTGTCGAGCAATTGCATCGCCGTCGTTTTGGCAATCTGGCAATTGCTGTGGCCGATAATCGCGATTTCCTTTCCGCCTTTCACGGCGCAAGCCAGCGCCAGCGACCGCATCGTGCTTGAAAGCGGCCCGGTTATGATGTTACCGGCGTTCCGCAGCCAGATGAACCGGTCCGGAGGCAACGCGAGCGCGTTCGGGAAATAGGCGTTCAGCCTCGGGTCAACGCAGGTCAGCGCAATCACCGGCAACTCATCAACGAAGTCGTCCGGATGCAAGCTGGCATCCTTATCGCCGGCGACGGCTCGGTGATTGGCGTCAACGATCGTTTCAAAGAGGCGCATAGTTTTAAAGTTTGAATTCTTCGGACACCGCGACCAGGAGTTTGGTTTCCTGGTCGGCGATTTTCCGGTCGCTGGAAAGCGAATCTTCCAACACCCCGTAAACCTCGCGGCGCATCGCCACTGTGGGAAATTGTTTCGCAATTTCCGCGATATACCCGCGGGCCGTTTCCATCGAGACGTTGTGCTTTCGCGCGCGCGCAAAACTGGCGTCGAGAAAATACTGCCGGGCGCTGTCCGAGGCAAAGGCGATGGAATCCAGCACGCGCCGGGCCTTCTCGTCCTCAATCAAATCGAGGTTGCCGTCGGCATACATTCCCAGCACGAGCAAATCCACCAGCGATTGCCTTTGTTGGTCGGTGAATTCAGTGAGCGCCATAAATCTCAGGACGCTTTCTTCCACGGCTGGAGCGGCGGCGATTCAAATGGCAATGGATTAAGAGGCGCCTTTGGCATTAGAAACCAAAGCGCAAGGTAAATGATGACCCCGGCAAAGGCCGTAAAAATTGTCGCCAGCACCCAAACCACTCGCGTCCTGCCGGGTGGCCAACCCAAATACTCTGCCAACCCTCCGCAAACCCCGGCGACCATTCGATTATTTTGAGAGCGGTACAGTCTCATATTCACCGTAAAAGGGGTTGGTTGCGTTTCGGTCGCCCGATAAAAAAATAGAGCGCTGATGCAATAATATGGAAAAAGATGATGGCCAGAACCCATCCGACCTTCTCGCCGTCAGTCAACCCTTTGTTCTGGATGGCGCTGACCAGCATACAGATCCAGAAAATGAAAATGCAGATCCCAAAAACCGCACCGATCATAATGAGCGGCAACAACAATAATGGGATTATCGCAAACATGGTTTGACGGCTTTATTTCTTGTCATCATCCTTGTCCATCGCTTTTTTCAGCGCCGGCACTTGTTCCAATAATTTATCAAATTTTACGCCCGTCAGACTTTCCAACACCGGCGGCAACTGGCTGATAATGGTGGTCACGTCACCCGTCAATTTGCTCGCGCCGCCGCCGGGACCGGTGCCGCTGTTGATAATGACCATCTTCTCCGTCTTGGCCAGCGGTTCGCTGATTTTGCCCGCCACCTCCGGCAGCACCCGCACGATCATCTCAATCACCGCCGCCTCGTTATATTGCTTGAACGATTCCGCTTTGGCCTGCATCGCGGACGGCCGTCGCTTTGCCTTGCGCCTCGATGACGGCGGCCTCGGCCAGACCGCGCGCCTTGTTGGCTTCCGCTTCGGCAACACCCGTCGCCTTAGATGACATCGGCACCCGCAAAGCCCGTGGCCTTGGTCGCCGAAGCGGACCCCGCGGCCTCGGTTTCCAATTGGAATTTTCTCGCGTTGGCCAGCGTCTCGACTCGGTAACGCTCGGCGTCGGCGGGTTTTTGCACCGTCGCTTCCAATTCGCGCTGCCTGCGCAGAATTTCCTGTTGTTGCAGTTCGATCTGCTTCTGTTTCTCCACGATGCTGACCTGCACCTCTTCCGCCTTCACCAATTGGCCGGTCTTGAACTTCTGCAAATCGTAGGCGAGGTCCGCCTCGGCTTTCTTCTGGTTCACCGCGGCCTGATATTGCGCGACGTTCGATTGATAATCCCGTTGCGCCTCGGCAATTTTGGTGTCGGCGGCAAATTCGCTTCCTGCCCGGCCTGCTTCGCCTGGGCGGAGCGGATCATGGCGTCGCGGTCGGCCTCGGCCTGGGCGATAATGCGCGTCGCGCTTGACCTGGGCAATGCGCGGCTTGCCGAGGGCATCCAGATAGCCTTGTCCGTCCCGGATGTCGCGGATGGTGAAGCTGACAATGGCCAAGTCCCATGTTCGCCATGTCGCCGGCGGCGACTTCCTGGACTTTGGAGGCGAACGCGTCGCGGTTCTGGTAAATTTCCTCGACGGTCATGGTGCCGAGAATCGCGCGCAAATGGCCTTCCAACGTCTGCAGTGGCGATGTTCTTGATTTCGTCCTGTGATCTTGCTCAAGAAATTGTTCCGAGGCGGTGGCGATGGAAATGTCGTCGCCTTTGACCTTGATTTGCGCCACGCCGTCCACGCGCACCGGCACGCCTTTGCTGGTATAAACTTCCGGCGTCTGCACATCAATCGTGAGCAATTCCAGCGACAGGAGGTCCACTTTTTCGATGACCGGAATAACAAACGTGCCGCCGCCTTTGACCACGCGGAAGCCGCGGGTCTCAGCGCGTGCCGTCGGGACCGACATAACGATGTTTGCGGCCGGAAACGACGAGCACCTGGTTCGGGCCGACTTTGGTGTAGCGGCTCGCCCAGATTGCCATGAAGATGATGATGACAATGACGATACCGAAGACGGCGACGACGAGAATGCCAAGGGGGGGAACGGTTTCCGCAAGTTGTGGGGTAAGGTTCATGTTCATTTGAGATTATTTTCCGAGATTGATTGACGTCATTGGAGAAATCAGGTGGCTTGGACGTAAAATTGCGTGCCGACGATTCGAACGATTTTCACCGATTGGCCGGACGCAAGTGCGCAGCCCTTTTGCTCGCGCGCGGCAGCGGTATAACGGGTGCCCGCTTGTACGTAGGCAATTTCACCGACCCCGTTCACCGGGATTGGTGTGATGATGGTCGCCGGCTGCCCGAGCAAGGCTGCCGACACGGGATTCGCTCGAGCTTTGTAATTTGCTGAAAACAGTCTCGAACAGCCAGAAAACCCCCGCAGCTATGATCAGACCGCCAAAAATGGACAGAGGCGCGCTTATCCAAAAACTCTTTGTGGCCTCGATGCTCGAAAAAAGCATACCCAACCCGCCCATCGCGGTAACGAAACAGGAGATGGTGGTGGGGCTGAACGGCGCAATGCCTGGCATGCCGGTTTCCTCAAAACCGGCCTCGGCATGCCCACTGGTGCCGATGTCCGCGTGCGGTGCCTCGTGACCGCCAAAGAGATGGCCCAGTAAAGCGCTGAAGACAGTGAAAACGAGTCCAACACCGAAGCAAATGGCATAGACTAAAAAATCAAAATTCATAATTGCCTCACTGATTTGAGTCTGAGGAAATTAAAACCTTCGCATCCCCGCAACGCAAGCCGGAAAATTCGGCGCATTCCTGAGTGATTTTTAGGCACGGTGCTATTTAACACCATGCCGGCGTCACATGCATTTACAATTTTAAAGGAAATTTGGAATTGGCCCCTGTTCATTCGGCTTGCCATTTTCGGCAGCCTCTCCCATTTTTGCGGAATGCAATCCTACGAGTTGCTTCGCGAAGTGTTTGACAAACGCAAACCCAAGGAAATTGCCGCCGAACTGGGACTTTCGGCCTCGATGATTTATAAATGGGCCGAGCCGAACACGACTGGCAGCGGCATTGGCAACCCGCTTGACCGCATTGAGGCCTTGCTCAAGAGCACCGGTGATCACCGGCTGGTTCAATGGATTTGCCAGCGGGCAGGCGGCTTTTTCATCCTGAATCCCAAGAACACACCCCATCCGCATTCCCTGATTCCCGTGACGAACCAAATTGTTCAGGAGTTTGCCGATTTGCTGCACGTTATCGCCACCGCCACCGCCGATGAAAAAATCACCGCGGTCGAAACCCGGCAAATCCGGGAACGCTGGGAAGAGCTGAAATCCGTCACCGAAGGATTTGTTGCCGGTTGCGAGGAAGGGGATTTTGCGGCGATCCGTGAAAGACACGAGAAACACGCGGCGACGGCCCAACCGTTGCGCGCGTAATCCACTTGTTTTTCGCCCGTTACGGTTTAAATTCACCCCATGAAGAACGACGTCGTTTCCGTACAAATCCGCGGAATCCTCCCGGCCAACAGCGGCGGCTGCGCCCTGTTCGTCGGAAATGACGAGAAAGTCTTTGTCATCCACGTTGACCCTCAAATGGGCGCGGTCATCGGCATGTTCTTGCGGCAGACCCCCAAAGAGCGGCCGCTCACTCACGATTTGATCAACCGGATTTTCCAGGGCTTCGGCATCAGCGTCGAAAGGGTGGTTATCACCGATTTGAAAAACTCCACCTATTTTGCGCGGCTGATTCTCCAGCAACAGAATGAATTGCACACCGCGCGAAAAATTGTCGAGGTGGACGCGCGCCCGAGCGATTGCCTAGCCATCGCCGCCGCACAGAAAAAACCGATTTTCGTCTCCGCCCCGCTCTTCGAGCAAGTCGAGGACATGAGCGAAGTGCTCAACAAAATCAATGAGGCCGGCAGCGAAACCGCCGAATAGAATGCCCGCTGCAAAAGCCCCAACACTCGCGCTCATTTGCGGCGACGATGAATTCGCCGTCAAAAATCGCGCCCGGGAAATTTACCAGAATTGGTGCGCCGAACTGGGCGGCATGGACCACGAAATCATCGAGGCCGGAGCCTCCAACAGCGGGGAGGCCCTGAACCGCATCTACCGGCTCCGCGAGGCGCTGCAAACACTGCCTTTTTTCGGCTCTGGAAAGACGGTCTGGCTGCGCGATTGCAATTTTTTGGGCGAAGAGCGCACGGCGAGCGCGCAAGCCGTTTCCGAAACCCTCAGTGATTTGGCCGGCGAGTTGAAGGCGTTTAAATGGGACAACGTCCGGCTGCTCATCAGCGCCGGCAAGGTGGACAGGCGGAAGACCTTTTTCAAGACCCTGGAAAAAATCGGAGTGGTTGAAAACTTCGACGCGTTGACGGCGGAAAGCAGGGACTGGGCGGAGCGCGCGGAAATGGCGGCGCGCTCGGCGATTCGCCAGCGCAACAAGGAAATTGAGGAAGAAGCCTTGTCCGAACTTGTCGCCCGCATTGGCCCGAACCCGCGGCAATTGGAAAACGAGATTGAGAAATTGTCCGTGTTTGCCGGCGACCGGAAGCGGATTGAATTCGCCGACGTAACGGCGGTTTGCTCACAAAATAAAACGGCCCGGGCCTTTGCCTTGGGCGACGCCCTTGGCGACCGGGACCTGCCGCGGCTGTTAAAACGATTGGACGAGGAATTGTGGGATGTAAAATTTGACAAGGACAAATCGGAAATCGGACTGCTTTACGGTTTAATCGCGAAGATCCGGACGATACTGCTGCTGAAGGAGATGATCCGCGAAGGCTGGGTCAGGCCCGAAAGCGATTACAACCGATTTAAGGCGCAACTGGAGCGCGTCCCAAAGGAAAGTTTGCCCGCCGATCGGAAATTCAATCCCCTGGCCATGAATCCGTATGTGCTTTACAAAGCGCTGCCACAGGTTAAAAAATACTCACGGAGCGAATTGGTAAGCGCCATGGATTTGCTCTTGCGCTGCAACCAGCGGCTCGTCGGCAGTGGATTGGACGAAGCGCTGGTCTTGCAACAGACGCTGGTGCAAATCGTCGCGACGCAGGCGGTCGCAGCCTGACGCTTAAATTTTGTTTGAACCATGACATCCTCGGCTAGTTTGTCGGTGTTGGTCGGCAAGGATATTGCCTGCGTCAAAATCGCGGGCCGCGCGAACTTCACGTTCAGCCCGGACTTCAAAACCCTGCTGGTCGGCTTAAACCGCAAGGGCTACACCCATTTCGTGGTGGACTTGTCCCAATGTTTGCTGATGGACAGCACATTTTTGGGGACGCTTGCGGGTTTCGGGCTGATGACCAATCCCGGCGCGGCGGAACACTGCGACATTGAGCTGCTTAACCCCAGCGCGCGCGTTTCGGAATTGCTGGAAAATCTCGGCGTCCTGCAGTTGTTTAAGATCACCACTGGAACGGCGCCATGTCCGCCAGATGCCACCCCGTGCGAGCCGGAAACGGGCCATCACACGCGGGAGGAAATCACCCGCAATTGCATTGAGGCGCATCAGGCCCTGATGGCGGCCAATCCGGAAAACGTCGCGCGCTTCAAAGACGTGGCGCAGTTTCTGGCGGAAGATTTAAAGAGCCTACAAAACCGGACGGCGAAGAGTTAGACCGGAGCGCGGGCCTGTCAGCCCGTTAAAGAAATCCATTTGGCCGCGGGAAACGAGGTGACAAGTTTCGGATTACGCCGGCGCGGGTGAAGGCGCGCTCAATCCCGGCAATTTCGGCGGGGTGGGTTTTGGCGGCGTTTCGGGCAAATGCGTCCCCGCGGGCGCGCCCAGCATCGGACCCAGTTCGGACGGTGGCTTCGGCGGCGCCGTGAATTTTCCGGTGTGGATAATTTCCTCGACCTGCGCCCCGTCCAGAGTCTCGTATTCCAACAAGGCATTGGCGATGATTTCGAGTTTGTCGCGATTGGTATTGATCAGCTCTTTTGCCGTGTTGTTCGCTTCATCAATGATGCGTTTGACCTCGGCGTCAATCTCCTGCGCCGTTTGCTCGCTGTAATCCTTCGCGCGTGTCATCATGTCGCGTCCCAGGAACACGTACTCCGGGTTGTCGCCGTATAGCACATTGCCCAGCTTCTCGCTCATGCCCCAATGCATGACCATTGCCTTTGCCAGTTGCGTCGCCTGCTGGATGTCCATTGCCGCGCCGCTCGAAATATCGTCCGTGACAAATTCTTCCGCGATGCGCCCGGCCATCGTCATGATGATGGTGTCAATCGCCTGCTTGCGGCGCATGTTCAACATGTCCTCCTTGGGCAGGGACATGGTCACGCCCAGCGCCCGGCCGCGCGGAATGATGGTGACCTTGTGCAATGGATGCGTGTGCGTGAGCAGCACATTCACGAGAGCGTGGCCGGCTTCGTGCCAGGCCGTCGCGCGTTTCTCCTCATCGCTCATGGCCATGCTGCGGCGTTCACGGCCCCAGCGGACCTTATCGCGCGCTTCTTCCAATTCTTTCATGCCTACGGCCTTATGGCCCAGGCGGGCTGCGAGCAACGCCGCTTCGTTCAATAAATTGGCAAGTTCGGCGCCGGAATAGCCCGGCGTGCCGCGGGCGATGATGGACAAATCCACGTTCGGCTCCAACTTCACGTTCTTGGCGTGAACTTTCAAAATCGCTTCGCGTCCGCGCACATCCGGCAAATTCACAACCACCTGCCGGTCAAAGCGGCCCGGCCGCAAAAGCGCCGGATCGAGCACGTCCGGCCGATTCGTCGCCGCGATGATAATGATGCCTTCCTGGGTGTCGAAGCCGTCCATTTCCACGAGCAACGCATTCAATGTTTGCTCGCGCTCATCATTGCCGCCGCCCAAGCCGTGACCGCGCGAGCGCCCAACGGCGTCAATTTCGTCAATGAATATCAAGCACGGCGTGTTCCGGCGCGCCTGCTCAAACATGTCGCGCACGCGGCTCGCGCCGACGCCGACAAACATCTCCACAAAGTCCGAACCGCTGATGCTGAAGAAACTCGCATCGGCTTCCCCGGCGATGGCCTTGGCCAACAGGGTTTTGCCCGTGCCGGGCGGTCCCACCATCAATACGCCTTTGGGGATGCGTCCACCTAGTTTCTGGAATTTCTTCGGGTCTTTCAAAAATTCGACCAACTCGGAAACCTCCTCGATGGCTTCATCCACGCCGGCGACTTCCTTAAAGGTGATTTTATTCCGGTCCTTGGCGAGGAGCCGGGCCTTGCTTTTGCCAAAGCTCAACGCGCCTTTGCCGGCGATTTTTATCTGCCTGATGAAGAAAAACCAAAAGAGGACTCCCAGGCCCACAAAAAATAACAGTTGATAACCTATCTCCGAAAGCATCGGATTGCTCTCATTTGCCTCAAGGGTGCCGTTGGGCGGCAGCAACTCATTCTTCATTTGGTCCGTGAGCAAAGCCCGCGTGACAAACTGAGTCGTTAGCGGCTTGCCCGTGGCCGCGTCTTTCTTGATGGCTCCGTTCGCATCGGTTTCATAATAGCTGCCCGTGATTTCCGCGAGGTCGCCTGACTGCAAATTATAATTGATCGTCGCCTGCGCAATCTGATGGGAATTGTATTTCTGGAAGAATTGCGCCTGCGACAACTCGGCGCCCGGCGCGGGATAATGGCTCCGAAGCATCATGAACGCCACGATGCCGCCAATGATGATTATCCATGCCACCCACGTAAAGGCAGGGAAATTGAAACCCGCCGGTGGTCTTTTCGGACCGCGGTTGTCCTTTCGGTTGTCGTCGTCGTCAAACATTTCAAATTTTTATTTCTGGAGCGCCTGTTTTAGGCACGCCAAATTATCACGCCCTTGCGGCTTTCGCAATGGCCTATTTCGGTTACAATATACACCATGCGAATCGGTTCGCTCAAATTAGAATCCAATCTGTTTCTCTCGCCGCTGGCGGGCTACACCAACCTGCCCTTCCGGCTCGCGGTGCGCGAAATCGGGGGCGTCGGGTTATGCACGACCGATTTGGTCAATGCCCGCTCGCTTCTGGAAAAAAATCCGAAGGCCTTCAAACTCATTGAAACGCGGCCCGCCGACTCTCCGCTGGCGGTCCAACTTTTCGGAAGCGTCCCGGAAGAAATGCGCGATGCCGCGCGCGTTCTCGAATCGCTTGGCGTTCATTCCATAGACATCAATATGGGCTGTCCCGTTCGAAAAGTCTGCAAGATCGGAGGCGGCTCGGCCATGATGACGGAACTTGATAAAACCACCGCCTTGGTCCGCGGCATGATTGCCGCTGTCAAAATTCCCGTCACCGCCAAAATGCGGCTGGGGTGGGACGATGACAATTTGACGGCGCCGGATTTGGCGCGCGCGCTAGAGGACGCCGGCGTGGCGGCGGTTTTTGTCCATGGCCGCACACGCGAACAGGGTTTCGCCGGCACGGTGAATCTTGCCGGGATCCGCAAGGTGGTTGAGGCGGTAAAAAACATTCCCATCATTGGCAACGGCGACATCATTACGCCGCAAGCCGCCAAAAAAATGCTGGACGAAACAGGCTGCGCCGGGGTCAGCATCGGCCGTGGCGCATTTTATGATCCGTGGATTTTTCAGCGGACGCTGGAATATGTGAATACGTGGCGGCAGGCTTCCGAGCCAGCCGTAGAGCCGGGCTTCCAGCCCGGTGGAGGGGTTATTTCCGAAGACTTTGAAATATCGCACGCCGTTCCGGGCGGCAGGATGCCGCCCTCTACGGCAGGCGTGGACGCCTGCCACTACCCGCCTCCAGAACCTTCGTTCGAGGAACGCGTCCGCGTCATGCGCCGGCACCTGGATTTGATGATTGAAGTTTTTGGCGAGGAACACGGGTGCCGGATGTTCCGCAAAGTCGCCCCTTGGTATTCCAAACGTTTCGGCCCTTGCCATGAATTCAACAAGAAGGTCGTGCAAATTTCGTCGCGTCAACAATTCGAAGAGGTGCTGGAAAATTACGTTCGCTGGCGGCAGCAATTTTTGGATAGCAATGGGGAACTGCTTCCGCGCTTTCAATCACCTCCGATGGTGGCCTCTTTCATGCGCGAACCCGCCGTGGCCCAACGCGAAAAAATTCCCGTTCCCCAAGGCCCTGTCGAGGTCTGGTAGCCGGCTTATGACTTTTTGTGTCACAATAGGCACACGGCGTCAAATGGTGATTTCAATGCGCCACTCCACAGGCGCACGCCGTCTTCTCCGCCTTAGCCGGTTCATAATTCAAATACGGCCCCAGCCAGCGTTCCACTTCCTGCAACGCCAGGCCCTTGCGCAAATGATAATCCACTAATTGTTCGCGCCCCAGTTTGCCAACGGCGAAATACTTCGACTCCGGATGCGCAAAATAAAGTCCGCTCACCGAACTCCCCGGCCACATGGCAAAATTTTCGGTCAGCGTGATGCCCGCGTTTTTCTCGACGTCGAGCAGTTTCCAGAGAATTTCTTTTTCGGTATGGTCCGGACAGGCGGGATAACCCGCCGCCGGCCGGATGCCGCGGTATTTTTCCTGGATCAAATCGTTCACCTGGAGGTTTTCCTCCCTGCCATAGCCCCATTCCTCCCGGACGCGTTTGTGCAGATATTCCGCGAAGGCTTCGGCCAGGCGGTCCGCCAAAGCCTCCGCCATGATGGCATTGTAATCGTCGTGGTCGGCCTTGAATTTTTTGACGAGGGTTTCCAGCCCGTGCCCGCTCGTGACGGCAAAAGCGCCCAGATAATCCTCTGATGTTTTCGCCGCGACAAAATCCGCCAGACACCAATTAGGCGTGCCGTCGTCCTTGGCGATTTGCTGCCGCAGAAAATGGAACGTCGCCAAAATCTGCTCGCGTGAATCGCCGCTGTAAAGTTCGACGTCGTCGCCGATGCGGTTCGCCGGGAAAAATCCATAAACGCCGCGCGGTTGGAGCAATTTATCCGCGACGATTTTCTCAAGCAATTCCTGCGCGTCGGCAAACAGTTTGCGCGCCTCTTCTCCGTGCTTTTCGTGCTGCAAAATTTTTGGATACACGCCGCGCAATTCCCAGGTGTGAAAAAATGGCGTCCAGTCAATGAAAGGAACCAGGTCTTCCAACGAAATTCGCGGCAGATGGCGTGAATCGGCGCTAATTTTTTCCTTGGAATGGCCGGCCTCTGCTTCCGCGGAAAGTACCCGCACACCAACAAAGTCCGGCTTTGGCAAATCTTCGAAGTTCAATTTCGGCGCGTTGGCGCGGGCTTCTTCAATTGAAACAAGTCTCGCCGCCCGCACGGCGTGTTGCGAGCGGATGCGCTCGTATTCCTCGCGCACCTGCGCCGCAAACACCGGTTTGTTTTCGGCGCTGATTAAATTGCTGACCACCGGCACTGCGCGCGATGCGTCCAGGACGTGGACCACCGGCTCGCAATAACCCGGCGCGATTTTTACCGCGGTATGGGCTTTGCTCGTCGTCGCCCCGCCAATCAGCAGCGGCAAATGCAACCCTTGGCGCTCCATCTCACGAGCCACGTGCGCCATCTCGTCGAGCGACGGCGTAATCAACCCGCTCAATCCAATCACGTCCACCAGTTCGTCGCGGGCGGTTTGAAGGATTTTGTCGCACGGCACCATCACGCCGAGGTCAATGACTTCGTAATTGTTGCAAGCCAGCACCACGCCAACGATGTTTTTGCCGATGTCATGGACGTCACCCTTCACGGTAGCCATCAGGATTTTACCCGCATTCCTGCTTGTGGCGCCGCTGGATTTCTTTTCCGCTTCCATGAAAGGCATCAGATATGCCACGGCCTTCTTCATGACGCGCGCCGATTTGACCACCTGCGGCAGGAACATTTTTCCCGCGCCGAAAAGGTCGCCGACGACGTTCATTCCGGCCATCAGCGGTCCTTCAATGACCTGCAATGGCCTTTCAAATTTTTGCCGGGCCTCTTCGACGTCCGCCTCAATGAAATCCACGATGCCTTTCACCAGCGCGTGCGTGAGCCGATCTTCGACGGGGCCTTTGCGCCACGCATCTTCCACCACATCCACTTTGCCCTTCTGTTTCACGGATTCGGCGAATTTAATCAACCGCTCGGTGGCGTCGGGGCGGCGGTTCAACAGCACGTCTTCGACCAGTTCGAGCAAATCCTTTGGCACCTCGTCATAAACGGCGAGTTGGCCCGCATTGACGATGCCCATATCCAGCCCAGCCTTGATCGCGTGATATAAAAAAGCGCTGTGCATGGCCTCTCGGACGACATTGTTGCCGCGAAACGAAAATGAGACATTGCTGATGCCGCCGCTGACTTTCGCCAACGTCAGATTTTCTTTGATCCAACGCGTGGCGCGAATGAAATCCAGCGCGTAATTGGCGTGTTCGTCCATTCCGGTCCCCACCGTCAGGACGTTCGGGTCAAAAATGATGTCCTGGGGCGGGAAACCAACTTTGGTGACGAGTAAATCGTAAGCGCGTTTGCACACCCGGATTCGGCGTTCGAAAGTATCTGCCTGTCCGCGCTCATCAAACGCCATCACCACCACGGCCGCGCCATAGTTGCGGACCAGGCCGGCTTGTTTGAGAAATTTCTCCTCGCCTTCCTTGAGCGAAATGGAATTCACGATGCCTTTGCCCTGAAGACACTTCAATCCGGCCTCGATGACTTCCCATTTCGACGAATCCACCATCACAGGCACTTTGCAGATGTCCGGTTCGCCGGCGATGAGGTTCAAAAACCGGTTCATGGCCGCGACGCCGTCAATCATCCCTTCATCCATGCACACATCAATGACCTGGGCGCCATTCTCAACCTGTTGGCGCGCGACGCTCAAGGCCGCTTCGTAATCCCCTGCCTTGATGAGCTGCGCGAATTTGGGCGAGCCGGCGACGTTCGTCCGTTCGCCAATGTTGAGAAAATTTGAATCGGGGCGGACGGTCAGCGCGTCCAGGCCGCTCAAGCGAAGATACGGCTCAACGGCGGAAACCTTCCGTGGAGGGATGCCTCGAACAGCTTCGGCGATGGCTTTGATATGTGGCGGCGTGGTGCCGCAGCAACCGCCCACGATGTTCAGCCAGCCATTCCGCGCCCAGTCACGGAGCTGCGGCGCGAATGTCTCCGGCGTTTCCGGAAATCCGGTCGGCAACAATGGATTCGGCAACCCCGCATTTGGATACGCGCTGACGTAAATTGGCGCGAGGCCGGAAAGCTCCTCGATCAAAGGGCGTAATTCCTTCGGCCCGAGCGCACAGTTCATTCCAACCGACAATAGCGGCACGTGGGATATGGAGTTCCAAAAGGCCTCAACCGTTTGCCCGGTCACTCCCCGATTGCTGCCCGGCCTGGATGAACGTCACTGAAGCGAGAATCGGAACGATTTTTTTGGCCGGTCGGATTTCTCCGACATGAGTCAAGGCCTCAATTCCGCGCTCCGCAAAAATTTTCTGGATGGCAAAAAACGCCGCCTTCGCGTTGAGCGTGTCGAAAATCGTTTCGACCAGCAACAGGTCGGCGCCGCCGTCAAGCAAACCCGCGATTTGTTCCGAATAGGCCGTCACCAGTCCGTCGAATGTGCAGCCTCGCGCGCCCGGATTATTGACATCTGTTGAAATCGAGCACGTCTTCGTCGTCGGCCCGATTGCGCCCGCAACAAAGCAGACTCTCCCCTGCCCTGCTTTTTCAATCGTTTCGATCGCATGCCGGGCGCGTTCCGCGCCGGCCCTGGACAGTTCATAGGCGAGCGACTTCATCCCGTAATCCGCCAGTGAAATGCTTTGCGAATTAAAGGTGTTCGTTTCGATGATGTCCGCGCCCGCCTCCAGATATTGGCGGTGGATATCCTCGATGATTTGCGGTTGGGTGACGTTCAGGAGGTCGTTGAGACCCTTCAAGTCCTTGCCCTTCCAATTCGCGAATTGTTCACCGCGAAAATCGGCTTCAGTCAGCTTGCGTTGTTGCACCATCGTACCCGTCGCCCCGTCAATGATGACGATGCGCTCGCGCAACAGACGCAGAAGATGTTCAATTTTGTCCGGCATTGCTGTGATCAAACGAATGGCCCAAAATTAACGGAAAGCTCGGACTGATGCAAATATAAAATCAACATATCATGATATGATGATATATAAGAATTCCCAAGGTCACTCGCTGGGCCACAACGCGGAGAGAGAGGAGTGCAGATGGATGGGGCGGAATGACTAATGACGAATCGTCATCATCAGTTGCCTTTACACCACTTGAAATGTTGGGAATTGGCGGCCGAGAATCGGCGCGCTCTTGGTGTTGAGCCAGTTTTCCAGCACGCTCGCATAGACGTTGCGAAAATCCACGTTGAACTTGATGTCGCCCTCAAACAAATCCTGCGGCGCCAGACTCGGATACGCTCCAAGCAGACCAGCCTTCACCTTGTTGCCAACAATAAACAATGGAGCGGCCGCGCCGTGGTCCGTGCCGCCGTTGGCGTTCTCGGCCACGCGCCGCCCGAATTCGCTGAAGGTCATCACCAGCACGCGCTGCATGTTTCCCTGCGCCTTCAAATCGTCCACAAACGCTTTCGTTGAATCGCCGAGGTCCTTCAGCAACTGCTTTTGCCGATTGACTTGTCCGGTATGCGTATCGTATCCGCCTTGTGACACGTAATAGATGCGCGTGGACATGCCGCCCCCAATCAGCTTCGAGACGAGCTTGAGCGAATTGCCGAGCTGTGAATTGGGATACGTCGCCTGGTTCTGCACGCGATTGGCGATTTCACGGATTTTGTCCGAACTCATCTGGGCGTCGAGCGCAATGCGTTCGATGAAATCCTCGGCCTTGCCGCCGGTCATCGGTTGGGCCGCGGCAAGCATTCCGATGGAGCCGCCGGAATCGTCGCCGGAGCCTTGTCCGCCCATCTCGATGTCATTCATTTGCTCGTAGGCCGCTTCGGTTTGCGGGTTCGCCTGGAAGCGATAGCTTTGCGGGTTGTTGAGGCAAATCCCCATGGGTTTCTCGGCGAAAAACGCCTCCGGTAATTCGTTGCCGACCACCACCCCCACCGTGGGGTCCGCGCCGGAACAGCAACTGTCAAAGTAGCGTCCCACCCAACCGTATTTTTCCACCTTGTCCGAGTCGCTGGCGGTCTGCCAGATTCTCCGTCGAGCGAAAATGCGAGCGATTCGGGTTCGGATAGCCCACGCCCTGCACCACCGCCAAATTCCCCGCATCGTAAAGGTCCTTGAACCCCGTCATGGCGCCATGAAAGCCGATCTCACCATTGAGTTTCAATACCTCCGGCGCCTTAAGCCCAATCACCGGGCGCGCCTGGCGATAATAATCGCTGGCGTAAGGCACCACGGTGTTGATGCCATCGTTGCCGCCGGCCATTTGCAGCACGACCAGGATGGTGCTGTCCTTGCCGGTGACGATTTGCGTGGACGAGTCGGCGGCTTCGCTTTGCAACGCGCCAAACGTATTGGCGAGGAACGCGGGGACCGTCCAGGACAGCGCGCTGCCCAGGACGGTGGTCCGCAAAAATTCACGGCGGGTCTGGAGTGTGATTTCATTTTTCATAAGTGCCTCACGTAACTTGATATTCCGGCGTTGACATCACCAGCCGCACGGCCGTGAGAACGTCCCCGTCAGACAGGACGGTTTTTGTGTCGAGAAAATCGCGCAACCCCTTTTCCTGGTCATCAGACAAGGTGGACTGCAACAGCCGGTGTTCGAGCGCATTGACTAGCAATTCCTTGTCCGCGCGCTCTTCCGGTGTCAAAATTTTGGTGATATCCACGCCGCCGACGTGGATTCGCTCCGCCAGCTTTTTTAATCTTTCGCCGCCCTGGCCGTTCGGCCTTTGCGCGAAATCTTGCGCGGAAAGCTGTTGCATCGTTCCTTGGACAACGGTGGCGGCGTCATTGTAGCGGTCCAGCAACGTGTTCGTGGTAATCCAACTCAGGCCGCCGTCCCAGCCCTTGACATTCGGCGGCGCGAAGAGGTCCTGCCCAAGGCCGCGGAGAATCGCCGTCGAAATCAACGGCGGCGGCAACTGGCATTGGAGCATCCGCACCGAGCCAACCAGCCATTGCACCGGGCTTTTGACTTCGTTGCGGATGATTGAATCGTCGTAAAATTCCTCGCTGCGGAACATCACCTGCAGGAATGGCTTGAAGAAATTTCCGTTGGCCGTAAGCACGTCGGCGAGCGCCTGGTTTAATTCCGGCGACGGCATTTGTCCCGTAAAATAGTTCCAAATCTTCGCGGTGATGAACCGCGGGGCCTGGGGTTGCCGCGCCACTTGCGCCAGAAAATCCTCGCCGTTCAAATTTCCAGTCAGTCCCAGGATGGTTTTGATGCCCTCGTCATGGTAGGCCGGCCGATAGACAAATGTCTGCTCCTCCGGAATGTAGGACCAGCCGGTGAGCGCGCGCGCGGCCTCAGTCACGTCTTTTTCCGTGTAATTGCCCTCGCCTAGCGCAAACAGTTCCATGGATTCGCGGGCAAAATTTTCGTTGGGATGCTGCTTGCGGCTCTGCCATTGGTCCAGCCAGACGAGCATGGCAGGGTCCCTCCCCGCCTCAATCAGCAACCGCAGCCAATTGGCGTTGGCGAGCCGGCGAAACAACTCGTTTTGCCGCCACATCAGGTAGGACGAGTTGGGTACGCTCTGAACTTTCTGGATGCTCGTCGCGAAATGGCCGTGCCAGAACAAAACCATTTTTTCCTGGAAAGGCCTCGGCCCGTAGGCCATGCGGTCCAGCCACCAGCCGCGCAACTCAAGCATCCGCGCCGCCTGCAAGCGGTTTTCCTGCTGCCGCAACATCTGCGCCTCCGCCGGACTGGCGCTCTTGACGGCGGCGCGCAGGGCCTCAACCCTCTCCGGGTCCGGGTGCGCCCACACCGGGTCGGGCAGAACGCCTGGAATGTTTTCGTAATCCAGCAGCGAGGAAAGGGCCTGCTCATGCCCCATGTCGGTCAACTTTTGAATGGTATCCGGGGTGCCGCCGAAACCGGCGCGATTCAGCAAATGCGTCGCCGTCTCGTTATTCCAGCGGTCACTTGGAAGCGGTTTCAACATACAAACGTCTATTGCTGTTACAGACGCAATATAACGCCACTTGGTTTCAAGGCAAAATGAGTCTTGGGCTTCCATGGCGCGTCCGAACAACAATTTCTGCCTCCCTGTACGACACCCCGGATTGCGGGAATCATTCCTCATCAGCTATTATCTATCAATATTTCGGTTTGCAGTGACCCGTTCCTTTATGGTGACCAATTCTTGCACAATGTTCGCCAACAAAAGTTGAGCGTCTCCCGTTGGCTTCCTGTATTTAAAGGCATAAGTATGAGCAGCCAAAAACAGAATGCAGGAATCCATCCAGACGAGTTGTCACCTTCTGGGGGAGAGGATGCGGTCGGCTATTTGTCCGGGATCACCGCCCGCTTGTGGACGGCCATTCTGGAAGGGGTGCCGCTCGGCTATGAAGACGAGACCGGATTCCATGTTGAGGCAAGACCCGTCTCACATCGAAGCGCTGACGATTCCCATTGCCTCCTTGAAGGAGCCATTTCATCAGGTCGCCCGCTTCAAACAGAAAAATAGGAGGGGAGCGGCAAGGAAGGTAACACAGCAGAAAAGAGGGCGGACACACCAGAACGGGCAGCAAAGGCCCGAAAAGGGGTATGCGCCGTGCGCCAATAGTCACTTTTACCCGGGAAGGCGATTCGTTGTGCCAAAAGGGGTGTTACCCGAGTGGCCTTGATTTTTGTCGTTCCTTGTACGTTCCTTGAAGTTCGATTGCCAGCTAAAACGTAATTGGAGCAATTGCCATACGCTCCCTTGACCAGGGTGTTGATGGGTTCCACCGCCTCGGGGTTGTCGTGCCGCTCCTACGAAGTATTGTCGGACATTGCGCGTTTTCGTCCTTCTTGAAAGGCCGTTTTCCTCCTGTAACGCTAGTGGGCAGCAGAAATGATGTTCCCGGCGCAACCGTCAAGCTCCTGAAAAGGACCGAGAGGTCTTATCTTGCTCTCGTCCACTGAAATATCCGGTTCGCCGGACGAAAGCGTATAAACGACTACGTTATCTTTAATGAGGATAAGACCTTTAAACCGCCAGCCTGAATCATGCGTGAGCCTTTTGAATCCAAATATATCCAGAAAAAGGTTGCCGTGGCGTTTTTCCTGAACATTCTGGATTTCCATGAGGTAGGCGCAATTATTTGTCTTGGCCTCGATATAAATACGGACCCCGATGGGGAGGTCATCCAGGCCAATATTTGGGTTGGGCATGAATATCGGTACGATGTCCACGTAGGGCATGATTTTGATGTTGGGCGTCGCACGTGGATCAAAGCCCATACCTTGAAGCTCGCCGACGGTGGTATGGTTGGGAACGATGCGGTTGAACGCAATATTCACCTGATCCCAATTTGTCCAGGGCGACTGAGTAACGGTGCGGTTGTTTATAAACAGACTTTGGCACCCCGTCGTCATGAGCGACAGAACCAATAGCCACATCGCAATTCGCCAAATCACAACCCTTGAAAATTCCGGAAGCAGGCAATGTGCCGCGAACTATAAAGGTCGAATTCAAGGCATATCGCGTAGCGATCATGGGAAGGTGCGATAAAGAGACACTCCGTGCATTGCAAGTTGCAATCACCCGGGTCGCCCTAAAATATATTTAAACTTTTTCAGGGGTTGAACCGTCTATTTAGAAACAGTCTCGGATGAAATTGTTTCAGAATTTTCTGGCGGTGTTGTTTTTTGGCGCCGCTATGGTTGTGCCAAAAACCAATGGAGCCACTTCATTGACACTGCCGCCGCTGGATGTGGTGCTTCAGCGCGTGATGCAAACGTCCGTCAGGGAAAACGCGGATTACCATAGCTTTAATCAGCATTACTATTACACCCGCGATAAAGTCACTGAATTTTTTGATGCCGCGGGCAGATTAAAAGAATGTAAGGAAAAGCAGAGCACCAACAGCCCAAACCCTTCGTTGACTGTTTCCATGCCACGGCCAACGCCGAAAGTCCGTTCCAATAGAAGGTCAACCGAAGCAGACGAGCAGCCGAATATTCACGGCGTTGACTTCGGAAAGAAAGAGGATTTGTTAAGCCCGAATATAATAAAACGCTTCAAATTTACGCTGGTTGGGCGCGAGATGCTTAATGGCCGTCCGGCGCTAATTGTGGATTTTGAACCTGCCGGCGATAACCCGACGCTGTTTAACATTAAGGACCGGTTTATAGACTCCATTACCGGCCGGGCATGGGTGGATGAAGGCGATTACACATTGGAGAAAGTGGATATGCATTTGATCCACAAGGTCTCCGTGCTGGGCGGACTGGCCGGCACTGTTTCGAAATTTAGCTTTTCATTCGAGCGCGAACGCACCCCGGATGGGCTTTGGTTCACACATGATCTCAACTGGCGCGTTGAAGCCCGTGAAGCCGCCTTTCAACGTGTGGTGGACCACCACGAAGAAATCTCGGACTTGCAAAAAATGAAGTAAGCTGTGTTGGCGCTGGCACACTGGTGGCTCATTTATTGTCATAAATAATTGCCATGGCTGGTTGTTTCGTTTCGCGCCGATACATCTGCAAATCTCACCCCGTTCCATCTCACGCAAAACCATGGGTGCGTCCATGAAGCCCCTAAACTGTCTTGGCGATTTTACTTGAATAGCCGGTAAAATCAGGCAAGCTAGCGGTGCAAACGCGCGGTAAATTGCCGATTCCGACGCTCACTTGGAAGCTTTGCGGCTCAAACCGAAATGAATTGGCGTGGAGGAAGACCGCTGTTTTATGTGTCAACGGCTGTTTCATTTCATCGCTTTGGTGCTGCTGTTTCCGACGGGCACCAGGCTCAATGCCGCCCCGCAGCTTCAGGGCGGCTTCTCCCAGATCAACATGCAGGACGGCGGCTATTACCCGGCGATCATCCAGCATCCGAGCGGACGCCTGGTGGGTCGCACCGATGGCGGCGGCATTTACAGCAGCGATAACCACGGCTATTCGTGGACTTACCTCTCCGGCAACATGACAACGACCGCGGCGTTGGTGCCTCAGGGAATCGCCATGCCTCAAACCACCGGCTCAAGCTCCAACCTCATCCTCCAGGCGTGCGGCGTCAGTTATTTGAACACTGATCCCGGGCGCGGCATCTGGAAATCCACCAACGGCGGCACAACCTGGACCCAAACCTTGAGCGGCGTGAATTTTTCCGGGGGCGACCAGGAGCGGGTCGGGGGCGAGTGCCTGATCTTCAATCCCACGAACGGCTCGGAAGTCTGGGCCGGCAGCCGCGGTCAAGGATTGTTCGAATCCACCAACGCCGGCGACTCCTGGCAGCCCATTGTCACCGGCTTGGAAACGAACATCGTCTCCTCGATCTATATTCCTCCTTCCTCTCCCAACCTCATCTTCGTCGGAGGCGACGGCGGCTTGTGGATGTCGCCAAACCACGCCTCCAACTGGGTGCAACTTCAGTCCTTCCAGCTCATCCAGCGCATTACGGGCGGAGCGGATGGAACGGTCTATTTCGGCGGCATCAACAACGGGGTGCAAGTCATCCAAAAAATCACCTCCACCAACTGGAACAATCCCGCCGATTGCGTCTTCACCAACCTCCATACCGCCTACACGAGCGGCATTGGCGACGACGGCAACGCAATCGTGTGCCTCACCGTTTTGCGGAACGGCAATCTGGTGGCGGGCGATTTCGACGGCTATACCCGCATCAGTGCCAACCAAGGGGCAAGCTTCACGACGCTGCCCGACGCCTATGTCCCCGGCTCCGTCGTCCCGAAATGGGCCGCAAGTAACGCCGTCTGGCGACCCAATTCGCTCACCCAAGATGTGAACGCCTCGAACACGTGGTACGGCGGCGGGGGCTACGGACCGATGCGCACCGACGATGGCGGGCAGACCTGGCAATACATCTGCGCCGGTATCGGCGAGGTGGTGACCTATAAAATCAGTTTCAATCCCACCGACCCGAACCGCATTTATATCCCTTGCGCGGATCATGCCGGCGCCATCGTTACCGACGGCGGAATTACCGGCAAAGTCGTCTCAATGGCTACACCTTTTTTTCCATGGCCCAGCGACATTGTCATGTATTCGCATCGCGCCATGGCCTGTTACACCAACGGCGTCAACCGGGTCATCTTTCCCGGCGGCTGTGAGCTCAACAACACCGCGCGCATCTATGAGACCACCAATGACGGAACCGGTTGGTTCCATCTGGCGGCGGCGGGATTGCCGACCAACACCAGCGGCGAGGAAATCATTGATAACGTGGATTCACTCGATAATCCTGACGATTTCCTGGTCGTCCTGGGGGGAAATCTTGGCTCCGGCGCCGGGGGAGTGTATCGAACAACCAATGGCGGCGCGTCTTTCACCCAATGCAACTGGTTTCCCGCCACCAACGTCGTCCTCGGCCTTGGCGACGAGCAATATTGGAACGTCACCCTGGAACGCGACGCCACAAACGTCAACGTGCGGTATCTTTATTCACGCGCGGCCTATCCCGGCATCGGAACTGGCGGTGGGTTCTTTATTTCCACCGACCGCGGTGTCACTTGGACGCTACTGACCCTGGGCCTGACCGGCGCGGTGGTGCCGGGCGACTGGTCTGACTGGAATGGCATGATTGTGGCCGATCACGGCATCAGCGGACATGTTTGGATGATGGTCAGCGGCGGCCTCAACGGCCTGCTGTTGAGCACCAATTACGGCGCCGGTTGGAGTGTGGTTCCGGGTTTCACTAACGTGACCGCCATGGATGCCCTCAATGGCAACATCGTGGTTTACGGCGAAATGACCACCGACACTTGGAATAAAATATATTACTCAAGCGATAACGGCTCGTCCTGGAGCGAAATCACGCGCCCCGGTTACCGCTTCGGCAACACCATAAGCCTGGCCCTGGACCCGCACCGGCCCGGCCGCGTATTCATCGGCACCGGCGAACGTTCCGTGGGCATCTTCACTCCGGGCACTCCGGTGGAACAGTGGCGGCTGGATTACTTTCTCTCCCCCACCAACGCGGGCGAAGGCGCTGACGGCGCAGACCCCAACGGCAATGGCTTGCCAAACTTGGTGGAATACGCCTATGGGGCCGACCCTCTGGCCGGTACCAGTTCCGACCCACTCGGCCCCGGCTCGCCCAATGGCATCGAGTTCGCGCCCTACGAAACCATCTCCACCAATCCCCCGCTCGCGGCCTTGCCGGTCATGCGCCTTAATTTGCCCGACCCGCCGCCGAGCGACATCGAACTGCTCGTGCAAAGTTCAACCAATCTGACTGCTTGGAGCACCATCGCCACGCGCACCGGCACAAATGCTTGGCAATCGCTCGTCGCTAGGCCCCGATTTGGTGGCGCTTGACGCGGAAACCAATTGCCGCGCCCTGTTTGATGTCGCCACCCCGGGGGAAATCAATACGACTGAGGGATTCCTGCAACTCCAGGTCGAGCCGGCTCCTTGACCGGGCCGGGCGGAGGACTCCGATTGAATGGCTTCGCTGCCCCACCCGGCCACTTGGCCCCCCCGATCAGTAGGCGACCAATAATAGGCTTTCGACCAACTTTTTTTGGCCGCATCGGAAACGCTGCACGTTACTGGCGTGCCCTGTCTCAAGGGGGAGTTCCCCGCGGCATTCTTTCAACGGCGGCGTTGCAACCGTAACAAGGCGAGGCCGCCGATCGAGAAGAGAGCCAATGTGCCCGGCTCAGGGATGACCGTCAGATTATTGAACCCGACATCACTGCCGTTGCCGCCTGCGTCATCGAAAACATCTATTCCCGTGAGAGAGCCATCAAAGGTCCCGCTCCAACTGTCCGAACCGGCAACGGCGCTGTAGGTGTCCGTGCCAGTCACGGTGAAAGCAATGTTAAAGGCAGTTTGATACTGATAGCCCATGGATCCGGCGCTCGCGCCTGTTGAACCGGCATCGGAATAGAAGTAATTGCCCGGGCCGCCGCCATAGATGTAAAATGTGATCGCGTCGGAGGAGCCATTGAGCAAACTGACGCCCACTTGCCCGCAGGGCGCCCATCGGTGGCGGGATCGGTCGCGCGCATGACAAAATTGAGGGAGACGGTCTGCCCGATCAATAAAGCGCCACCTGCAAATGTATTGTAGGCATTCGCGCTTCCACCGAGGCCAACACCATCGTTTTGATAGCTGTACTCCTGCCATGAGTTTTCGGAAGTTCCGCCGATGCCGCCGGACCCGTCCGGATTGCCAAAATAAACTCCTGAGCCGTCTTCACCGTTGTCACCGGTCCCATTGGTGCCGCCGAGCGTCAGCACCTCGGTCCAGACATCCACCGGGTTGTTGTTTTGGTCCACGCCGTCGGGTGTGGCGCCAGGCGATCCAGTTGCGGTGTAAGAAAGGTCGTTTGAACCGGATGCGATCCCGACCAGCCCAACGATTCCGATAATGGTTAATAAAACACATTTCATAGATTTTAAGTTCAACATTCAGGTTTACCTGCCCCGCAGCCACCCCAAAAACCGATTAGCGGGGAAACATTTCGCATATCTTATCAGAAACATTTGGGCTTGGCCCCCTCCTTTAGGGTGGGTATGCGCCTTTTGACGATTAGGGCCGGACAGGACAAAGGGAGTGGCGCCAAGCTCCGCCAAAATCACACCGCAAAATCCGGTGTTGGCAAGCATCACCCGCTTACAGCCCTACGGTCGGATTCTCACCAAACGAAACCGTCGTCCGCCACTGTTGCCAGTCGCTGGAAATGGTCGCCGCTGAATCTGACGAGACGTTCGGTGTGGGCGGCCAAAACGCGGGGTCATACCATCCCCACCCATTCGGCTCGAGTCCGTCCGCCGCCTTGTACGCCCACATCGTCCAACTGATTCCCGCGTTGTTGTAATCGTTGATGGAATAATCATAGCAGGCGTTCCCCTGCCCCATATCGTTCCATTCACCCAGGTAATCGGGCACGTTCCAGGAACTGTGATTCTGAAAATCTGTGACCTGGTTGTCGGAACCGTCCTCGATCTGCGCCACCGAACCGCCGTATTGATACTCGTGCATCGAGTAAACCACATCCGTCCAGCCATAATCTGATGGCGGGGGCAACATGCTCCAATCCCAGTTTCCAAAGGTCCCCTCGATAATGATGATATGATTAGTGTCCACAGCCCGAACCGTATTGTAAAGGCTGTTGTAAGCCGTCCAAACGGCGTTGGTGCCGGGCGCCCCATCCGGTTCATTGATCAAATCATAACCGGCCACCGCGCTGTTTCCGCTGTAATGGGAGGCAATCTGCGTCCACAGATAGGCCGTTTCGCCTTGGTCCGTGCTGTTGGTCCAGTAGGCATTCAGGTCCTGCCGGCCTGTATCGTCGGAGGTGCTTTGCCCGCCCACGACGCCGTGCATATCAATCACCACGTAAATGCCCCGCGCCGCGCAATTGGTGACCACCCAGTCCAGCTCCGCAAAGGCGTCCGGGCGCCAACCGGTCGGGGTCGTATTGGTAATGGAATAAAAATTTCCCCACCACACGGGGACGCGGACGCAGTTGAAGCCTCCGTTGGTGATGTTGTCCAAATCCGCGGTGGTAATCCAGTTGGTTTGATAACACCGGATGAGCGCCTGCTCGGTGGGCACGCCAAAGCGGCTGTCGAGTTCCTGGATGATGCTGTAGGTGTCAGGCAATCCGCCGCTGTCGGCAGGGCACATCCAGGGTTCCATTACAAACCAGCCGCCGAGGTCCACTCCCTTCAATTGGACAACGGCATTATCGGTATTCACAATACTGGCGCCGCTGGCCCGCAACAGGGTAAACTCCGGAACTGTCGGCGACAATTGCAGGCGATAAAGGCGGGCCGATTGAGTGGGCAAGTCATTGACATATTGCACTGCGTCATTGCCATACAGAGGATTGCCCAGAGGGAGCCAGGCGGCATTTGCCAGATTACTATTATATTGGACCTGATATTGATACCCGCTCTGAGTCATGAAGGAAATCATCAGGTTGGTGCCGGATAATGATGCATTTATCGGCACCGGCGCCGGCTGGATCTGGAAACCATTAAGATCGCCTTCGTCCGTGCCTAATCCTGTATAGGTTACGGCCAAATTGCCGAGGGAATCGGATAAAACAGAGTGGAAATAGACAAAATCCACGCCAGAAATCAAGGAATTGCTCGAACCATTCCAAGTGCTGCCGAGGGTCTGCTGGTTGACGGTGAAATAGCTCGTCCGGCCGGCAGCGGTGGAATTCGCCGCATTGTAAAGCACGAGGTTATAAAGTGAATTTGGCTGCAGACCAGAAAGCGTGACGGTCTGCGTGACGCCGCCGTTGAAAAGATAGTTTTCCATGAGAGCGTTTTCAGGAGTGCCGGTAAACGGAGTTGAACCGCCGTAATCGTAAACGTTGTATCCCCCTCCGGACGTGAAGCTCATCGTGACTGCCGACGGCTGGCCGTTGGCGTGAATCAACGCAACGTTGGTGCCGGCGCTGCCGTCAACGCCATTCCACTGATCGCCCCGCGTCCCCAGGACAGCGGGGCCGGACATGGTGGGGCCGGGATTGGGGCCACCGGAGCCGGCGCTGCTGTTTTGCGTAAAATTAACATCAATCAACTGCGCCAAGAGGAGGCCCGAGCGCCCCAGAAGGAGCACCATTGCGAAAACGTAGATCTGACGCACTAAATGCAAACGAACAAGTTAAACTTTCATCGGATTTGGATTTCAGTCAAGGACTCTCTTTATGACGGCAGTTTACCGGGAAGCCATCCACGGTCAACGCAGTGACGAAAATTCCAGGCAGAATCCGATTCCAATTTGTAACTCCAAAAGAACCAGCCGCGGGTCTCTTCGAAACACAATAACTGGGCATCGGCATAGGCGCCGCTGACGAGACGGCTATGAAAGGGGGTCAAATCTTTTGTCGCGTTCCAGGGCAATGCCAGCGACCACTCTCCGACGATGGTGGGCAGCTCCTGCCGCTGCATTTGTTCGAGAATTTCCCTCCGGTTCAATGCAAAAACAAGCTGTTCGCGAGCGCTGCGTTGGGCATCATCCTGGGTGAATGATTGATAAAGGTGCGTGTCAATGATGACATTCGAATAGTCCGGGCCTTTCATAAAATTCTGCCAGGCCATTGCCCGAAACGAGTCATGAAAGACGACCGCCACTTCAGGTCCGGCGTATTTTCGAATTTCCACGTATGCCCTTTGATAAAAGTCCTTCAAAGTCTCAATCGGAATCTGCGTGCCCGGCTCGTTTAACAATTCGATGCCCAAGAGCGCGGGATGCTTTCCATATTGTTGGGAAAAGGCCCCCAGGATGCGCACGGTTTCTTTGATATTGTTGGGGTCTTTGTCCCAGCCGATCGCGCCGCTACGTCCACTATGATCCCATCCGTTCTGGCTGCCGGGCGCGCCATGAAGGTCGAGAACCAATTGAAGGCCGTTCCGGGCGGCCTGGTCCAATGCAAAGTTTACGAAATCGCCCGCCGCCACGAACGGTTTTGGGGCATCCAGCACCCAATAACCCACGGGCAGCCGAACGGCGTTCAGACCATAACTTTTCATCCAGCGGAAATCCTCGGCGGTGATAAAGGTCTCGCGATGCTCCTGGAGGCGGGCCTCGGCCTGGCCGCCCAGGGCCAGACACAGCCCATATTCGTCAGGAACGTCAAAGCCTTGAAAGACGGTCGGCACCATCCACTTTTCCAGAACGAGCCAGCCGCCGAGATTTACCCCGCGATAAACGGCGCGGTCGCCGGCATTATTTTCCCGCGGAACCGCTGGACCGCCGGAGGAAGGCTGTGCGACAGCGGTTTCTGACAGAGGAAGAGCGGCGAGAGCCAGAGCGCTGCCAATCGTATCCCGGATGAATTGTCGTCTGGCGATCATAATTTTACACTGTCACGGATCATGATTGGTTCAAGGCATTGGCGCGGTGGACTTGGAAATCAACCATCCCAAGTCTCCCGAGGCTGACGAGGCTGGAACATCCTCCCCCGGCGGCGTTCCCGGGTTGACGTCATTCATCATGTTGTAATCAGTCCACCGCCGCGTTTCCACATGCCCGTCACTAAAGGAGATATTACTCGACTGCCCGTGCAATACCGCCGGGCTGTTGTACCAGATGGAAGGATTATTCGGTGTCACGGCGAAGAAAGCATCGTCAATGCTTGCGGGCGCTTCTTCGATGAAGACCCAGGTATCGCTTGGACCGGGGCGGATCATATCGGCGAGCTTGCTATAGACGTAATAGCCGCCGATGTTCTCCCAGGCTGATCCCATTTGATATCCTTGATGGTCCATTGCTTGAACCCAGCAATTCATGGAGTAGGTGCGCAGGGAAGGCAATTTGATGAGGGACGAACCGCGAGGGACGGTGGAATGGTCCGCGGGACATTTGTATAGGTTATAATTTTGGGTATAAATATAGAGAAGGCCGGCTTGAATCCATTCCTGGTAATTCACCGCGGTGGATTGCTGCTGAAGATCGCCCGGACACCATTGGGCGAGCGATCCGCCGGAGAGGAGATTTGGGTCTTTCAAAGGGTCTTCGGCCGGGTTGCCCGGCTCTCCATTCAGACCGGGTTGTCCACCCAGGCCGCGATTTGGCACGAGGTAATCCTGGTTGTCGTTGGCATAAGTCTGCCATGCCAAAACCAACTGTTTTTCGTTGGACATGCATTGAGTGGCCAACGCGCGCTTTTCCGCGGCGCTCAACGCCGGCAGCAGCAGGGCCGCGAGAATGGCGATGATGGCGATGACCACCAGCAATTCAATCAACGTGAATCCCGAAGCGCACGGCCCCGCCTTCTGTTTTGCGAATCCATCGCTCAGCATGGCCGCTCCCATACAATCCGTTTTCCCAACCCAAACTGTATTCATTGTCTGCATTTCATAAAGCCGGCACCGCTGGTGATTAGTCGCCGGCTTGCACCTTATAGAACTTTTGCGAGCCGCTGATCGTATCGGTCACCGTCTCCACCGCGCCATTTCCGGCCACACTCGTCAAAGTGTTCCAGCTTGCCGGGTTCAAGGCAGTGCTGTAGAGGACTGTATAATTCACGCCCTCCTGAGTGGGGAATTTGATCGAAATGGTGCTGCCACTGACGGAGGAGCTGAGTGAGAATGGAGACGCGACGGTTGCGGCGGGCACAAACATATAGAAGTGCGCATTGACATTGCCGCCGGCAGGCGCCGGCCCCGCGGTGGCCTTCAATGTCTGGATGCCGCCCAAGGACACGATGACGTTGGTGCCATTGATTTGCAACGGCACCCAATGCCAGGACTGGAAACCGTCGGCGTTGGGATCGGAAAATGTCCCCAAAAGCTGTGTTATCTGGGTGGAGGTGCCCAGTCCTGACGTCACCAGGCTCAACTCATTGGACGAATACGGCACGCCGCCGGCCAGACGGGCAAACACGTAATAGTTATTCGTGGGGAAGGTGCGGGTATAATTGAGCCACGTTCCGGGGTTCCACCATCCGATATTGAAGTCTATATTGGTTTCTCCATTGGTTTCGCCGAGGTAGGTATCCTGGCCTGAATTGATGAACTTGTACCGGAGGAAGTCGGACGTGATTTGCGTCCCCACGGCGAAGGCATCATAACGGTAGAGGAACACCGCGCCGGTATTGGTGCTGCTTTCCGTGGTGTAATCCTCTCCGTAAACGGCAGCGTTGCCGGGATTCCCTTCCGGATAGAGGTAATAGCTGTTGGTCGCAATGTAATTGGTGGCCGTTTCAATCGCGTCGTCAATGAACTGCCCGCCATTGAAGTCGTATTCATCCGCCTCAATCATCAGGTTGCTCTGGGTGAACGTGTCGAAAACCTGGGTGCGCGTGTTGGAATGATTGGCCGCGTCGGTCGCCGTAATCGAAAGCGTATAAAGTCCCTGATTGGGCAACGGCAGGCTCACCAGCCAATTCGTGGATGAACCGGAAAAAGCCAACTGGGAGGTGACGTTGGCGCCGTTTAATGTCGCCTGAATACTGTTCTGGCTGACCGTGCTAATGGTGGAACTGACGGAAAAGACCGCCGAATTGGTGGTTTCAAACGGTCGCGAACCGTCCGGATATATAAGGGCGATAGCCGGGGGGGTGTTCGTGCCGGGAGCGAGCATGAAAAAGTTCACGTTGACGCCACCGCCCAACGGCCCCGAGGTGACTCTCAATGTCGTTTGGCCGTTCAACTGGACGGCGACAAGGTTCCCGTATGCGTCCGTCAATGGCACCAAACCGAAATTGTTCCATCCTATGCCGGTGAATTGGAAAATACCGAGTTGGGTCAGGGTTTGATTGGTTGTTCCCTGACCGCTGGTCACCTCATCGAGCGTGCAGTTGGCCAGACCGCCGTTTCCGTTGGCGAGGCGGCCATAGATATTATAGGTTCCCGCCGGAAACGTCCGCGTGTAGTTGACCCAATTTCCGGGGTTGAAATAACCCACGAGATAGCCGGAAGTGACACCGGGAAGTCCGGCGGCAATGAATTGCGCGCGCGGCGTATCGCCCGCCAAAGCGATTGAGACCTGATCGTTTGTGCGCCACAGGTGAGGCTGGGTGGCGCTGTAGTTTGGCACGTATTCGTCCACATTCGTAACACCAACGGTGTTGTAATAACTATCGGGGCTGTTGGTTGAAATCACCGGATCATTGATAAACTGGCCGCCGTTGAAATCAAAATCCTCCGCTTCCCAAGTGAAATAGCCGGGACTAAAGGTGTCAAACGTCACCGATTTGGTGACGACAGCGCCCCCCTGATTGGTGACGGTAATTTGCGCGGTATAGTCCTGGTTCAATTGAAGATTGGTGTAAGTGACGCTGATATTTTGAGTGCCGGAGCCGGCGATCACGAGATTGGAGGAGACATTGCTTCCGTTCAGGAGCACCTGCACGCCGCTGGCGCTGATGGCCGAAGAACCGGAACTGGCGTTGAAACCAAATGTATTTGTCACATTGAAGAGCATGTTGTTGTCATTAGGCGATACATTGTTGATGACCAGCGAAGGGGCCACCGTGAGATTATTGAAGCCCACGTCGCTGCCATTGCCGCCGGCATGATTAAACACGTCTATTCCGGTGAGAGGACCGTTAAATGTGCCGCTCCAGGCATCCTGCCCGGCGATGGCGGAATAGGTGTTGGGACCCGTGACAGTAAAGGCGATATTGAAGGCACTCTGGTATTGATAGGTGTAGGGTCCGGCATCAGCGCCGTTGGTGCGAGCGTCGGTATAAAAATACCAACCCGGCCCGCCTCCAAAGATGTAAAATTCCACAGCGGTGTTGGTGCCGTTTAGCAAGGAGACACCGACGGTGCCGGGCGGAAGGCCGTCGGTGGCTGGATCCGTGGCGCGCATGACAAAGTTGATTGAAACCGTCTGGCCAGCCGCCAAAGGTCCGCCCGCAAATATATTCGTACAATCAATGCTCCCGCCCAGGCCGGTGCCGTCGTTTTGGTAACTGTAGGCCTGCCATGAGTTTTCGGAACTTCCGCCGATGCCGCCGGACCCGTCCGGATTGCCAAAATAAACTCCTGAGCCGTCCTCGCCATTGTCTCCAAGACCGTTGGTTCCACCCGCACTGGCAATGACCGTCCATACATTGACCGGGTTGGCATTTTGATCCACCCCATCCGGTTGGTTGCCGGGGGTGGCGGTGGCAGTATATGAGAACGTGTTGGACGCCGACGCAAACCTGACGATGGCCGTCAAGCCAATCAGAATCAATATAAGTCGTTTCATAACATTTGAGTTCATTCGATTCGATACGTTTTATTCAAATAAATGCGCCGTGCCAAATGGTGACGACGGCTATTCAGGCATCATCGCACAAAGGTTGTGGTTTATGCACCACTCTTTCGGGTGGGTTGGATATTGCGGGTTTCACTTGAATTCACACATTTGTCCGCGTAAGCTCGCTGACAGATTCCTGTGAAAAATTGCTTCATTTCGCTGGTGTGTGCGTTGGCTCTTTCGAGCGCTGCGGCGGCGGGTTCGCCTAAGAGTCCGGATGAAGTTTTAACCAATGCCTCTTCGATCCTTGCGCTTTCGGGCGACGAAGCTTCGCAGGGTATCCCGGTTTCGATTCGCGGAGTGGTTACGGCGACCGAGGCAAATTGGGGCGGCCGATTTTTTGTGCAGGACAACAGCGGAGGCGTCTTTGTCGAAAATATCAGCAGCCGTCAACCGTATCCGGGAGACCTGGTTTCGATTACGGGGGTGACGTACCCGGGCGGATACGCTCCCATCATCAGCAAACCTTCGTGGAAGAGAATTGGGACAGCCCCGTTGCCCAAGGCCAGGGAGGTCGCCGTCGAGCAATTGATGTCCGGCGCGGAGGATGGGCAAAGAATCGAGATCTCGGGCATCGTCCGGCATGCCCGAATCTATGACGGTTTGGTCCAAATTGAATTATCATCGGGTGGATACCGGGTTCCCGTGTATGCGCCGGCGCCGGCTGACATGACTGATGCCCAAATGCTTTTGGGAGCCCAAGTGGACGTGAGGGGCACCCCGGCCACCACTTATAATGCGCCGCTGCGACACCTCATCTCGGTGGATCTTTATGTTCCCTTTTCGTCGGATTTCGTCATCGTGAGGCCCGCCGACCTCGATCCGTTTGGCAAGCCGTTGACCCCCCTTAATAACATTGCGCAATATCGTGCCGGCCGTTCTTTGGGGGACCGGGTCCACGTCAGGGGCGTGGTCATTTATCAGAGAGATGGAAGGGACCTGTTTATCAAGGACGCCACCGGAGGATTGCAGATCAAAAGCAGCCAATACCTGCCATTATCCATCGGCGATACGGTCGAGGCGGTCGGGTTTCCCGAATTCGACAATTTCCTTCCTGTATTGGAGGACGCCGTTTTCAAAAAGACAAGCGAGGCGCGAGCGACGGTGGTGCCGGCTGACGTGGGGATGGACGAATTGCTCGAGGGCCTGCATCACGCGGAATTTATTTCCATCAAAGGCAAATTGCTGGATCGGCTGGAGGAACAAACGACCGCCCCCAACCTGGCGCCGGCGGTAAAGACCATTCTCGTGCTGCAGGGAAGCAATCGGGTCTTCACCGCCGAAGCCGAAACGGCCGAACCCAGTTTGACGCTGAAATCAATACCCATCGGCAGCATCATTGAGGTAAGCGGAATTTGTTTTCTTGATAGCGCCGAGGACGGGAAGATCGAGTCATTTCAAGTTCTGCTTCCAAGGTCCAACAGCGTACACATGCTGGTCAAGCCCAGTTGGTTGACAGCGCAGCATCTTCTGGCGACTTTGGCGGTGGCGCTCGTCGTGATTGTTGTGGGAACGACGTGGGTGATCATGGTCACCAAACGGAACGCGGCGTTGAGACTTTTGGTGCATGAGCGGGAGCTGGACCAAATGGAATTGCAGAAGGCGCATGACACGTTGGAATCGCGGGTAAAAGAGCGGACGGAACAATTAAAATTTGAGGTGACGGCGAGAAAGGAGGGAGAGGTCCGGTTTAAGGCGACTCTCGCTGAACGGACCCGGTTGGCGAAAGAACTCCATGATACGATCGAGCAGACAATGACCGGCATTACCCTGCAACTTAATACGGTCGGCAAGTTATTCCGGAATGACTCGGAGGCCGCCAACCACCATTTGGATCTCATCCGGAGCATGGTGCGAATGAGCCGGGTGGACTTGCGGAGATCCATCTGGGACCTCAGGAGCCGGGAATTGCAGCAGTTCGATTTGTGCAAGGCCTTGTCAGTGAGCGCAGATCGCATCGCGGGCGGCGCCGGCATTCGTGTGAACGTGGAAACCACCGGGACCATTTGTTCCTTGCCCGAGATTATTGAGGAAACGTTGTTGCGAATCGGACAGGAAGCGGTGACCAACAGCGTCAAGCATTCCGGCGCCGAAGGGATAAACATCACGTTGGCGTTCAGCGGACAAAACGTCGCCCTGGCCATTCAGGACAACGGATGCGGCTTCACACCGGAAAACTGCGCCGGCCCAAATGACGGTCATTTCGGTTTGCTGGGCATGGCCGAAAGAGCCAAGCGGCTGGCGGGACAGATTCTTGTCACGAGCGCGCCCGGCCAGGGAACCGTCATCCGCGTCGAACTTCCGATCATGCCCGCAATGATACCCAAATTAACCGATGGAGAGGCAAATGATGAAGAAAACATCCCCGATCCGGATCCTTGTTGCTGACGACCATTATGTTGTTCGCATGGGGTTGATCGCCATGGTGAATTTGGAACCCGACATGGAAGTGGTAGCGGAAGCCACCGACGGCAACCAGGCCACGGCCCTGTTCAAACGCTTCAATCCCGATCTAACTCTGCTGGATGTGCGGATGCCGGTTAAAAATGGGATTGAGACCGTCACCGAAATCCGGCAGCAAAACAAGGATGCGCGGATCTTGATGTTAACGGCGCTTGATGGGGACGAGGATATTCACAACGCCATGGAAGCGGGAGCGTCCGGTTATGTATTGAAGGATTCCACCGAGGACAAACTTTTACCGGCCATTCGGGCGGTGGCGGCAGGACAACGCTGGATCCCCGAGGACGTCGCCAGGCGCCTTGCCGCAAGACGGTTGTTTGAGGAGTTGACCCAGCGTGAATTGCTGATTTTGAACAAGGTGGTGAAGGGCCTCGCGAATAAACAAATCGGCGACGTTTTGAACATCAGCGAGAACACCGTCAAATGGCATTTGAAAAACATCCTGGCAAAGTTGTCCGTCGCCGATCGGGCCGAGGCCGTGGCCGTGGCCATTCAACGCGGAATCATTCATTTCCAATGACCTGGAGGAAACCCGGTCTTCCATCTTTTATTTTGTCCCAAATGTTTTTCCAAAGGCCGCCGAGCGAACGCCGAAAAATCTTGCCGTTCACCTTTGCACGTGCAAAATAGACGCCGCTTAGAACGAACTGCATGAGTCCGGCATGTTTGTGGAAAGTGCATCAGCGTCCATCTTTGGAAATGATTGTTTGCGCCGTATGCAATTGAGGTATGCAATAAGAAAATGTGAGCGCATGACAGCTTAGACTCAATGTTTTCAAGCCCTTTTGCCTCGGTAGCTCAATTGGTAGAGCAGTTGACTCTTAATCAATTGGTTTGGGGTTCGAGTCCCCACCGGGGCACCACTTTTTTAAATGAAGAAGGAAGAAGGAAGAAGGAAGAAGGGGAATTGCGAATGGGCGCCGGCGGATGCGAAAAAGTTTGAGGCTGCCGTTCGGCGCTTTGATGAAGAAAATTCGCGCGACCCCAATTCGGAAGATGGGCTGCCGCGCGAGTTGCTTTACGCCCAACGCCTCGAAAAATGGGTCCTCAAGCTTTGCCCAAATGCCAGCGAACCATTGCGCCTGGCCGCCCGGTGCCAACATCTCTGTCGTTGGCAAATTCCCCGCCAATCCTATCCCATGACTCGTCCCGGTTATTTGAAATGGCGCGCCGATCTCAAAAAATTTCACGCGCAAAAGGCAGGCGAAATCTTGCGGGAGATCGGCTACGACGACGAGACCATCCATGTCGTCCAGGACTTGAACCTGAAGGAGAATTTTCCCGCCGACACCGAGACGCGCGTGCTGGAAGACGCCCTCTGTCTTGTTTTTTTGGAGTTTCAATTAGCCGACCTCGCCGCCAAAACCGCCGACGGCAAGACCATCAATGCCCTGCAAAAAAGCTGGCAGAAAATGACAGAAGCCGCGCGCGCCGAAGCTTTGAAATTGAAATACGGTGATCGCGAGAAGATCCTGCTCGATCGCGCGCTGAAGACGTGACGGTTCGGCGCGAACAATCTCGATTGTGCGATTGGCGTCGGCTGCGAAAATAACTAATCTTGGTGGACGTCATGCCGCCATCGCCGCCGCCAAATCAAGTCCCGCTCGTCGTGGACATGGACGGCACGCTGCTCAAAACGGATCTGATATGGGAATTCCTGGCCCGGATTCTCCGCCGCAATCCGTTCGTCATCTTTGCCATTTTGGTTTGGTGGATGCGCGGGCGCGCGTTTCTCAAAAGGAAATTAGGCGCGCGCGCGAAAGTTGACCCCGTCACCCTGCCCTATAACGAAAAATTCCTCCGCTGGCTGCGCGAACAAAAATCGGCCGGCCGAAAAATCATTCTCGCCACGGCCGCCGATTCGCAGATGGCCCTGCCCGTCGCCAATTACGTCGGAATCTTCGACGAAGTCCTCTCCAGCGACGGCAAAACGAATTTGCGCGGTAAAAACAAGCTCAAGTTGCTGGTGGAAAAATTTGGCGAGCGCGGATTTGATTACGCCGGCAATTCCACCGCCGATTTGGCTGTTTGGCCCGCGGCGCGTGAGGCCCTCGTCGTCAACACCAGCCCGTCGCTCCTCAAACGCGCCTCGCAATCCGCAAAAGTTGGTCAAACGTTTCTCGACGGTTATTCGCCCTTTACGATTCCCGGGCGGTTTCTTAACGAGCTTTTCGTGCGCAGCGGCTATTTGCCGGCCATTGCCGCAGGCATTTTACTGGCGCTCGCCTTCCCCAAAGCCAACGTCGCCGGTTTCGCCTGGATCGCCCCTGCCCTGCTGGTTTTTGCGGCCCGAAGCAAGTCCGCCGGCGACGCCCTCCGTGTCGGTTATGTCGGCGGGCTTGCCTTTTGGCTGGCCACCTTGCATTGGCTGCTTCTGATTCCCGCCCCCGGCTATCCCATCCTGGGTTGGCTCGCTTTGAGCGCGCTTCTGGCCCTTTTCTTTGCCGCCTGGCTATGCCTCATCAATTGGAACGCCGAATTCTGGTCCGGGCGCCTGCTTTGGTCGCTCAGCGGCGCGGCGGTCTGGGTGGCCCTCGAAATGGTTCGCGCCCGCATCCTTGGTGGTTTCCCCTGGAACTTCATCGGCGTGTCACAATTCCAAATGACGCCCCTCATTCAAATCGCCTCAGTTACGGGCGTTTATGGAGTTTCCTTTCTGGTGGTCTGGGCCTCGCTCTCCCTTTATTCCGCCGGGCGGATCATTTTTTTAAAGCCCAAATCCCCTTTCGCTGAAGTTATCCTGCCGTTGGTTGTTGTTTTAGGGCTTTTTGCCTGGGGTGAATTCAGAATGACCGGGGAACAGCCGCCTCCCGCGACCCTCCCCGTAACCCTCGTCCAGCCGAGCATTCCACAAACGTTGATCTGGGATGAGACCGCCAATTCCAATCGCTTCGAGCAGTTGGTAATGATGTCGGCGGACACGCTGACCAACGGCGGCAATCTGCTCGTCTGGCCGGAATCCGCCGTGCCGGAATTGACCGATGCCACCTACGATGCCATCACCAATTTTGCTGGTGCGCACCATGTCTGGCTCATTTTCAATGCCGATGACGTGGTGCAAAAGCCTGGCCTGCCGAACAATCAATACGATGTCTTCAATGCCGCGTTTTTGATTGATCCGGCCGGTAATTTGGCCGGGATTTATCATAAACAAAAGCTGGTGATGTTTGGCGAATACATTCCGCTGGCGACCTGGCTCCCGATCGTCAAATGGTTCACGCCCATCACCGGCAGCTATCAGGCCGGGAATCAACCGGCGCAGTTCGCATTGATCGGTCGGGCCGTGATGCAGGTTGGATTGAACAACCCGGCCCCGGCGTCGCCCGGGCAGATTATTTGGACGTCGCCTCTGATTTGCTTCGAGGACATGTTTCCGCAACTGGCGCGCCGGGCCGCGCGCCGCGATACGGATTTCCTGGTGAACCTGACCAATGACGGCTGGTTTGGCGACAGCGCCGAGCAATGGCAGCACATGGCCGGCGCCCTCTTTCGCACGATTGAAAACGGCATTCCCCTCGTGCGCTGTTGCAACAACGGCGTGACCTGCTGGATTGATGGATTCGGCCGCGTCCGCGAAATTTTCCGGGACCAAAACGGGACGATCTATGGCCCCGGCGCCATGACGATTGATTTGCCCATTCAACCCCATGTGCCGACGTTCTACAATCGCCATGGTGATTGGTTTGGCTGGAGTTGCGTGGGAATTGGGTTGTTCGTTTTTGCGGGGCGAATTTTTTATTGGAGAAGCAGGAAATGATTTTTATCTCAACAGCGCTTCGGCGTGTTTTCTCGCGGCATCGCTTTGCCCGCCCAACATGCGCGTCAATTCCGCCACGCGCTCCTTTTTTTCGAGCAACTGGATCTCTGAAATCGTCCGGCCATTCTTGATTTGCTTGGTGACAACATAATGCGCATCCGCCGGGGCGGCGACTTGCGGCAGATGGGTGATGCACAGGACTTGGCGGCGCGCCCCAATTTGTTTCATTTTTTCGCCGACGGCATTCGCCGTTTCACCACCGATATTCGCATCCACTTCATCAAAGATCAAAACCGGGATTTCGTCCTCCGCCGCCAAAACCGTTTTTAACGCCAACATCACGCGCGCCATTTCGCCGGAAGACGCAACCGCCCGCAACGGTTTGGCCGGCTCACCCGGATTCGGCGCAAATTGAAATTCAATCTCATCAAACCCCGTCGCGCTTGTGGGAGCCGAGGTGACGAGGCTCTGATTTCCCTGCCGCACATGAGTCGAGATGGCAACATCAAACTTGCTCCGCGTGAATCCCAGTTCCCCAAGCTGTTTGCTCACGGCCTTGGCCAGTTGCGGAATGGTTTTCTTCCGCGCGTCCGATAATTTTTTTCCGGCCTTCGCCATCTCCGCGTCCAACCTTTCCAATTCGGCATTCAGCCGGGCCAGCTCGGCGTCCCGCGATTCGAGCGATTGCAATTTTGCCTTGGCTTCTTCGCCAAACGCGATCACCGCCGCCAGCGTGGCGCCGTATTTGCGTTTGAGCGAATGAATCAAATCGTGGCGCTCCTCCAACTCCGCCAACCGCGCCGGGTCCACATCCAAATTCTCCGCGTAGCGCGAAAGCTCCGCCTGCAATTCCCTGAAGGCCGCAACGGCTTGCGAATGCAATGCCGCCAGATTCGCCGCCCCCGCGTCCACACGCTGCAATTCCTGCAAGGTGCGACCGATGCTTCCGGCTTGCGTGAGCAGCGAATTCTCATTTTCACTCAAAGCGTCCAGCGCGGCCTGGCTCAATTGCAACAGCTTCGCGGCATTGCCGGCGCGGTTGAATTCCTCTTCCACCCTCCGCTCTTCCTCCGGCTGCAATCGCGCCGCGGATATCTCCCCGGCTTGAAACCGGAGCAAATCCAACTGCTGCGCATAGGTCTTTTCATCCACGATCAGCGCGGATTTCTCCTTCTCCAAAGCGGTGCGCTTTCGGACCAGTTCGCCAAAGGCCTGCCGGTCGCGTTCCAGGCTCCCGAAGGCGTCCAAAATCAATAGTTGTTTGGCGGGATGCAGCAAGGATTGGTGATCGTGCGGGCCGTGAAGGTCCACCAGCCATTCGCCAATCGTCGCCAAAACGCTCAGCGACGTGGGTGAACCGTTTACGAATTGACGGTTGGTTCCGGCGGCGGTGAAGGTCCGTTTGAGCAGCAACCGATTGTCTTCGCACGGCTCGAGGCCATTTCCTTCGAGAAAGTTTTTTAGCGACGCGGCGAGTTTCGCAACATCGAATACCGCTTCCACCGCACAGCTTTCTTCGCCGGTGCGGATGAGCGAGCGGTCAGCGCGCTCGCCCAGAACGAGATTCAGCGCGCCAATAATTATGGACTTGCCCGCGCCGGTTTCGCCCGTAATGACGTTGCATCCCGGCTGGAGTTCCAGCGTCAGGTCGGTCACCAGGGCAAGATTTTTGATGCGCAACGTCGTCAACATCCGGGCGCAATTTTACGGAATAAAGAATGAAGTGTGAAGAAAATGCCGATTGCCAATAAGTGATCACCGATAGGGGAGACAGCAGGCGGCGACTGCGGTGCTGAAACACGGTAGTGGGCTACTTTGAAATCAGACTGGCTCCGGCAAGGGCTAAATGCGACCTATAAATTTATGCCGCTTGAATGTATCGCGAACCAAAGCAACCTGTTCGCACCACTGCGCCGACTCTGGACCTATCCAATAGCGGCTATTATCTCCCCACGGTTCCCATGCCTTAAACCTCTGGCCGCCTACTTCAAACTCGCAAAACTCATCCTCTCTGAATTGAGACAAAAAACGAGGAGTTCTCATAATGCGAACGCCGGGAATCGAACGCAAAATCCGACATATGCGATGCCTGCTCACCAAGAAATTGCCAATCTCAAAGGCAAATACCCGACCATCTTTATCTTTTAAGGCGCGGACAGTCATCGGAAGCGTTTAACGGTTCAAAAACTGCACCACTACTGTCAGAAAATCAAGGCAACAAACCGACAATTTCCTCCAAGCTCCAAACATGGTTCGTGATGCCCGCTTCCGTTGCTGGAGTGACGCGCAAGGTTTGATGGATCCGGCAGAGATTATAGTTCATGGCGTAAATCGCCATCATGTGCTTATGATTCTCAATTTTCTTCGAAACGGCGTTGGTCAGGCGAGTGAAACGGCGGTTTGTCATCCCGCCCGACATGTCACACATTCGTTGCGTTGCGATAAATTTTCGCGGAGAATGCCCTAAAACCAACCGTATGAAAATGACAACGATGCCGAATCTCGGGATCCTGTTCCTGCTGCCGCTGGCGGCGGGCGTTTGCCATGCCCAAAATACCAACGTCTATAGTCCAGCCCTTCTCCCTGGAAATGGCCTGGCGCAACACGATTTTGTGTACTCGGGCGAAGCGCACAAGGAACAGATCTTCATCGTCCGCGGCGGTCGCGTCGTCTGGTCCTATACGCATCCAGCCCGGGGCGAAATCAGTGAAGCGGTGCTGGAGCCGGATGGTCACATCCTCTTCGCGCACCAGTTCGGCATCACCGAAATCACCCTCGATAAACAAGTGGTCTGGAACTTTGACGCCCCGCCGGGCACCGAAATCCACACCGCCACACCCATCGGAACGAACAGCGTCATGTTCATTGAAAATGCCCAACCCGCTAAACTCATCGTCATGAGCAAAAATACCGGCGCCATTGAACACGAATTCGAGCTGCCGGTAAATTCCGCCGTCAGCGTCCATCGCCAATTCCGCCGCGCGGAGGTGACGGCAGCGGGAACGGTGCTCGTGGCTTTCCTGGACCTCGGCAGAATCGCCGAGTATGGCTGGAAAGGCAACCTGCTCTGGTGGCAGCCGATGACGAATTGTTTCTCAGCCACGGAACTTCCGAACGGCGACATTCTGGCCGCCACCAGCGGCGAACAATTTGTGCGGGAAATCAACCGCCAGGGCCAGACCGTCTGGGAATGGACGGCCGCGGACGCGCCGGATTACAAGTTTCATTTTACCCAGGTCGCCAGCCGTCTGCCAAACGGAGATACGCTCATCAACAACTGGTATGACGGCTCGTTAAAGGGCATCAGCCCGGACCACTTGCCCATCCAGGCCATCGAAGTGACACCGGACAAAAGAATCGTCTGGGCGTTGCGCTCCTGGACGCCGCCCGCCGCTCTCGGTCCATCCACGACCATCCAAATTCTCGATGGAACCCCGCTCGATAGCCTGGTGCCGGCGTCGCCGGAATGATTTTCACTCATGTGCGCCCGCTATTCCCTCACACCTGAGCAGGCCAAACTCGTCCTGGCCGGGTTGGTGCATATCTTCGCCTTCGCGCCGCGCTACAATATCGGTCCCGCCCAGCGTGCGCCCGTCATCATCAAGACCCCGACAGGCGTCAAGCGCGAGGAAATGACTTGGGGCTTCAAATCCGCCGGCTCAAAGGCCTTGCACATCAACGCCCAAGCCGAGCGCATCCAGACCAGCTCCTTCAAAAAACTCCTCTCCCAGCGCTGCTTGGTGCCCATGGACGGCTTTTACGAATGGAAACCCGACAAATCCCCCCTCCGCTTCGTCCGTCCCGGGCGCAACGTCTTTTACGTGGCTGGCCTTTGGCGATTGATTGAAAAAACGGGGCCGGACGAGCCGGCGGAAAAATCTTCGTTTGTCCTCCTGACGACGGCGGCCAATGCCAGCGTCAAACCCATCCATGCCCGCATGCCATTCATAGTTCGTGAGGAGCACCTCGATGGATGGCTTGGCGACACCATGGAGACCGCATTGAATTCTCCCGATGACACGCCGCTGGAATCGTACCCTGTCAGTCGCGCTGTGAACAACGTCCGCAACGAAGGCCCTAATTTGATTCGGCCTGCGCCCGTTGAACGCGAATTATTTACTGATTAGCGCCCCGCGCAAAAATCAAGGAAATCGGATTTGACCTTGTCCCTTCTTATGGCATACTATCCGGCTCGTTCTGAGAGTTTTGAACGTTGAATTTTTTGACTTGGAGGAAATCCTCACGGAACATTCAATTTGCGGCAAAATTTAACGCCCGGAACGAACAGTTTAAAAAATGAAGCATATTCGAAATATCGCCATCATCGCGCACGTTGACCACGGCAAAACCACCCTCGTGGATTGCCTGCTCAAACAGTCGGGCACCTTCCGCGCCAACGAAGCCAAGGCCACCGAGGAACGCATCATGGATTCGATGGACCTGGAACGCGAAAAAGGCATCACCATTCGCGCCAAAAATGCCGCGTTCAAATACAAGGATTATCATATCAATATCGTGGACACCCCCGGCCACGCGGATTTCGGCGGCGAAGTCGAACGCATCATGAATATGATTGACGGCGTGCTGCTGGTGGTGGACGCCGCCGAAGGACCGCAGGCCCAGACGCGGTTTGTCCTGCGCAAGGCGCTTGAGGCCGGCGCCAAACCAATCGTCGTCATCAACAAAATTGACCGCGACAACGCCAATCCCAAGAAAGTTTTGGACGAAGTTTTTGAATTGTTCATTTCACTGAACGCGACCGATGAGCAATTGGATTTTCCATTCGTCTTTTGCTCGGCAAAGGCCGGGTATGCCAAATTGGACATGAGCCATGCCAGCGGAACCATGGAACCGCTATTTGACGCCATCGTGAAATACATTCCGGCGCCGCGCGCGAAGGCTGGCGACGGTTTCCAGCTTCTCGTTGCCAACCTGGATTATTCGGATTATCTCGGGCGCATCGCCTTCGGAAAAATCATGGCCGGCAAAATCAAGGTTGCCGACCCCGCAGTCTGCCTGCACGGCCACGGCAAGGTGACCTCCGGCAAAATCACCACGATTATTCACTTTGAAGGCCTTAAACGCATCGAAGTCCAGGAAGCCCATGCCGGTGACATCGTCGGCGTCACCGGTTTCGAGGAAGTCTTCATCGGCGAGACAATTGCCGACAAGCTGGAACGGGGAGGGTTGCCTTACATTCCGATTGACCCCCCGACCATCCAGATGGAATTCGCAGTCAATGACGGGCCGCTCGCCGGAAAGGACGGCAAACTGGTCACGGCCCGCCATCTATGGGAGCGGCTGCAACGGGAAATCCGCACCAACGTCGCCCTCCGCGTGGCGCAAACCAATGACCCGAAAATTTTTGCCGTGAGCGGCCGCGGCGAAATGCAAATCGCCATTCTCGTGGAACAAATGCGGCGCGAAGGCTACGAAGTCCTGGTCAGCCGTCCTGAGGTCCTTTGGAAAAGAGCGGCCAATGGCGACTTGCTGGAGCCAATTGAAAAATTGTTTGTGGAAATTCCCCAGGAAAATATGGGCGCCATCATGGAAAACCTCGCCTTCCGCAAGGCGGAAATCACCAACATGAACCATCACGGTTCGCAGGTCTCGATCGAGGCGCTGATTCCGATGCGCGGCCTGATTGGTTTCGAGACCGATCTGGTGAACCAGACCAAGGGCATGGGGGTGATGAGCCATTTGTTCCACGAATACGGCGCCGACCGCGGAGAAATTGCCGCGCGCAAAAACGGTTCGCTGGTGAGCATGGACGCCGGCGAGGCCACCAGTTACGCCTTGAACATGGTGCAGGAACGCGGGCGCCTGCTGGTCGTTCCCGGCGACGAAGTTTATATCGGCATGATTGTCGGCGAAAACGCGCGCGAAAATGACATTCCGGTGAATCCGGTGAAGGAGAAGCGGCTCACGAACATGCGTTCACAGGGCGACGGCAAGGGCATTCAGCTCTCGCCCCCGATGCTATTGAGCCTGGAACGCGCCCTCGAATACATTGACGTGGACGAGTACGTGGAAGCGACGCCGAAGAATTTGCGGTTGCGAAAAAAAATTCTGGACGAGAACCAGCGCAAGCGCGCGGAAAAGACGGGCGTTAGGAAATTCGTCGAGAATTAGGGTGGTGTCCCTGAAGCTTCTTCAAACGACAGACCGCATCCGTTAGGCGCGATAGCGTCTTGGAGTGCGGTGGCTTGCGGGGAATGGGGCTGACACCGCTTTCGAGCTGGGATCCGCTTCCGAATTTCAAGGACGCCCCGAATTTCCACCGCCTTCCCCAAAGCCGCGTCCTCCGAAAGCCTTCAGGGTTGCCGCCGCACTCCACGACGGCAAGCGGGTCGGTGAGCGTATCCGTCATGAGGCCGCAATTCTCACCTTTGCACCTTTGCGTTAATTTTGCTCCCGGGTTATCATGTCCCCATGCCGGAGAAAAATTCCTCGCGGATAACCAGTCTGTACGTGCATGTGCCGTTCTGCGCGCAAAAATGTGCGTATTGCGCGTTCTATTCGGAAGCCTCTTCGGGTGAAATGATCAACCGCTACGTCGCCGCCCTCATCCGCGAGATGGAAATGGTGGCCGGCGATTTGAAACCGGAAACCATCTTTTTCGGCGGCGGCACGCCGTCGCTTCTGAACCTTCGCCAGTGGGATGCGATTTTGCGCGCGATGGAACAACTGGACCTCCTGGGCGCCCCGGAATTCACGGTGGAATGCAATCCGGCAACGGTTTCACTGGACAAGGCGAAATTGCTCCGCGACTCCGGCGTCAACCGCGTTTCGATGGGCGTCCAATCGCTCAATGAAGCGTTGCTCGAACGCCTGGGCCGCATTCATTCGCGCGAACAGGTCTTCAAATCGTTCGACATTTTGCGGCGCGCCGGATTTGACAATCTCAACGTGGATTTGATGTTCGCCATCCCTCGGCAGACGATCGAAATCTGGCGCGATACGTTGCGCGAAGCATTGGCAATGCAAAGCGAGCATTTGTCCAGTTACGAAGTCATCTACGAAGATGACACGCCGCTCTTTCACCAGTTGAAGGCGGGCGAATTCGACGTGGACGAAGACCTCGGATGCGACATGTATGAAGAACTGGTCTCGCGGGCGGCGGCGGCGGGGCTGCGCCAATATGAAGTGGCGAATTTCGCGCGGGACGGTCGCCAGCCCACTCTCCATGAACCGGATTTTAACGGCGAACCGGCGAGAAATGCGGAGTCTGATGAGATTCCATCCTTCGCCTGCCGCCACAATGTCAATTACTGGCGTGGAGGCTCGTTTCACGGGTTGGGTCCCAGCGCGACGGGCTATGTCCGTGGCTTGCGGACCAGGAACTGGTCTAACACGCAACTCTATTGCGAACAACTTGAACGCGGAAAACGCGCCATTGAATCAGGCGAAACACTGCCGCCATTGAAGCGCGCGGGCGAAACCGCCGCGTTCGGGCTGCGGATGGTCGCCGGCTGGCCGTTTGAAGAATTCCGCCAGGCCACGGACTTCGACCTGCGCGAGCTTTGGAATTCCGAAATGAGCGAATTGAGCGCGCGGGGCTGGGGACGGATTTCATCGGACAATTTCCGGCTCACCCGCGAGGGCCTGCGCTTCGCCGACGCCGCCGCCGAAATGTTTTTGAGGTAAACCACAACTGGAACGACTAATTGGTCATTATGATTTACTCATTAGTCATTAGGCGGTTGCCTCGCTACGCCAACGGCAACCTCACCGTAAAAGTCGCTCCCTTGCCTTCGGCCCCATCTGCCTCAATCGCTCCTCCATGCGAAACTACAATCGCCTGGCAGATCGCCAGTCCCAGCCCTGCGTTCATCCCCGAGCGCGATTTGTCGCCGCGATAAAATCTCTCAAAAATATGGGGAATATCTTCGGAGGCAATCCCGAGGCCGTTGTCGCTCACGGTCAAAACCGCAAAACCGTCCCGCCGTTCCAATTTCACGCGCACTTCCCCGCCTTCGTGGTTGTATTGGATGGCATTGGTCAACAGGTTGGAAACCATCTGCCCCAACCGCCCCGTGTCGCCCACAATCCGGACCGGCGCGAGTTCGGACACGACCTGCACATGTTTCTCAACCGCGAGCGGCTGAATCGCCTCGATGCCCTCGCGTACCGTCTGCGAAAAATCAAAAGGCAACCGTTGCATCTGCTCCTGCCCGGCGTCCAGCCGCGCCAGTTCCAGCAACGCACTGATCATTTTTTTCATCCGCTGCGCCGCCCGCTGGCAGGCCTCGACCGTTTCCTGGTAGTCCGCGGCCTCGCGCGGGCGTTTCAGCGCCGTTTGCGTCTGGGTCAGGATCACCGACACCGGCGTGCGCAGTTCGTGGGCGGCGTCGGACGCAAATTGTTTCTGTAACTCGAAGGCGGCCTGCAATCGCCCAAAAGTGGCATTCAGCGTCGCCGCAAGTTGTCCCAATTCGCTTTCCGTTTCAGCCACGTTGATCCGCTGGGACAAATCGCCCGCGGAAATTTTTAAGGCGGCGGCATTGATATTTTCCACCGGCTTGATGGCGCGCGATGAAATCCACCAGCCGCCAGCCAGGCCGAAGAAAAGAATAACGCCACCGATGCCCGTCAGCTCCCAGGCAGTGCGATGCAGCTCCCGCAGCTCAGGAGTAATCGGGCAGCCCACCCGGATTGTGTCGCCGGCTCGGCGTCATGTCAGCCATTTGCCGAAATCCGTTCTGCGTGAACACTGGCGGTGGATTGGAATTTTTCAACCCTTCTGGTGGCTGATTGATACGCGCCATATCGGGAAGAAGAGGCACATATCTTTCAGGACTTGCCGGAACATTACCCGCGCGCGCGATTTCTTTGTTATCACGCGACACGATGACAAAATAAAACCCATCTGGATCATTGGTGTCAAACAGTTCGGCGGCCTCCGGAGGCAGATGAAATTCATCGCGTTGTCCTTGTCCGCCAAATTCATCCCGCGGCGGCCCTGGAAACCCATTCATCGGCATTTCACGTCCATTCGGACCGGGTGGATGCGGATGAGTCGCTTCGGCGACCACGACAAATCGCCGGTGCAATTCATCATCCACACGCCGCATCTGTCGTCCCCATTGCAGTTGATAGGCGGTAATTCCAAATCCCGCCAGCACCCCCAGCAACACCAGGCCATACCAAAGTTGCAGCCGCCAACGGATGGATTTGAATAGCGTCATTCGATGCAATAGCCGTGGCCGCGGCGGGTGACGATGAATTCGGCGCCCAGTTTTTTGCGGACATTGGAGACATGAACATCCAGAAGATTGGAAAAGGTGTCGTCGTTCTCGTCAAAGAGATGCTCGTAAAGCTGTGTGCGTGTGACAACCTCGCCGCGATGCCGCGCGAGAAATTCCACCAGTGAATACTCGCGCGCGGTGAGTTCCACCGCCTTTTCCGCGCGGAAAATGTTCCGGGCAGCCGTGTCAATTTTTACCCCGCCGATTTCAATGACATTCGTCGCTTGGTTCTGGCTGCGCCGGATGAGAGCGCGCAACCGCGCCAGCAATTCGGACAAATCGAACGGCTTGACGACATAATCATCCGCGCCGGTATCCAGCCCGCGCACGCGGTCCCGCGATTGTTCCCGGGCGGTGAGCATGAGCACGGGTGTCTTCTTGATTTTGCGGAGACGCTCCAGAATTTCCCAGCCGTCCAACTTCGGCAGCATCACGTCGAGAATCACCGCGTCGTAATCGTAATTCTCCGCCTTGTAAGAGCCGTCCTCGCCGTCGTCGGCAGTGTCCACCGCGTAGCCTTCCTCGCGCAAGGCCTTGGCAAGGCCCCGCAGCAAATCAGGTTCGTCTTCGACAATCAGAATTCTCATTTTCGGGCGGACGAAGTTTTAACAGAATAAAATCGCGTTTGCCAGTCGCGGTAATTTTCGCACGCGCCACCTTAACCGGAGATGAAGAAAACAGGCTTGCGGATTTATTCGTGTCGCTCCGCAACCGGAAAGCGAGGCGGGATGGTTTTAAACAACAAAGAAACGAAGCGAACAAAGAGGAGAGAAAAAAGCGAACCGCGAATTGACGCGAAGGAACGCGAATGGAAAGGGGAAAAAGCACATTTTCACGCAACGGTCGCATAGGCCGCAAAGAAAGCGGCAGGAGGCTTAAATTAAGGCTGAAGTATAAAGGCTGACGGCTGAAAAGGGATAGCTTCGGCCTTTAGAAATTGGCCTTTGGCATTCACCGCAGTTCCCCCTTGAATGCCCGATCCAGTATTGCGGCAGCCTCACGGTTGGCACCGTTTAATCGCCTGGCTTCGGTGGCGTGTCATCCACGACGGGAATCTGGTGTGCCTCTGCCCAGTCCCGGACAAACTGCTTCATTGCCTCATCTCGATATTGAAACCACTGCTTCAACAGACCGAAACGACTGGCCGTGTCTTTGAAGTAGCGGAATGCGCCCTTGCCTTTGATGGCCCGCCACAATTGTTCCGCCGCCCCGGCGTCCGCCACCGTGCCGATGAATCGTTCCATTTGGCGGTATTCGTGAAAATCAAATTTGTTCGGCGCAACCACGAACCGTTCGCCTGAATCCTCCGCGATCGCCCGCGCAATTTCCAGCTCCGGCTGCTGCCAATCCGGCAACTCGCCCAGCGGGGTTTCATCCCCCTATTCCACGGCGCTGATCACCGAATTATCCACCGTCACAACGCAACCATTTTGCAAATCCACCTTCGTGACTCGCTCGTCGGAATCAAATTCGAGAGCTTCGATCAGTTCGGAAAGTTTGACGGGTTTCATGGCAATCAGGGGACAATTCTCCCAGGCTCCGGAATTTCATTCTTCGGCATAGTTGTCCCGGCCCATGAGCACCTTCGCCAATTGGGTTTCCGTGACTCGCGGCCATTTGAGCTTGCCCAACCAAGCATTGACCTTCGCCTTGTCAAAAGCATCGGGGTCAAAGGCGCGGCCAATCCACTCTTTCATGCTCTCGTGCTCCGGATGTTTTGGATTCTTCAGGGCTTCCAGCAGTTCGGTGTAACCCCAGACGCCGCCGCAATCCTCCGGCGGACACGCTCGAGCTCCATCCAAACAAAGTGCGGTCGTGCCACCGGCTGCCGGCAGAATCTTCTGAACCGTGATTTCATGCTCCCAAGAATCGCCAAAGTCATATTCATAGCCGAACTTCGCGCCTGCCTTCGGCGCAATCTGCAACAGCGTTGCCTTGGCCTCATCCCGATCCGGTTTGTCGCCAAACCCCATGTCTTCGCTGCAACGCGGATCCGAATAACGCGCGTCATTGGTGAGAAAATGGTGCAGATGGCTATTGGTCCAACCCATCGCGGTTTGCAGGGCCGCGTGGAGCCAGCCGAGATTTGCCTGGCCGGGCACTTGCAGCATCCGCCAGATGGACGGCTCCGCGTCGAGCAGGACAATTTTTAGTTGATAGGTGGGAGCGGCGGATTTGGCCGTGGCGGGTTCAAGGTTGGCAATCATGCGGTTATTGGTCTTGTCGGCGGTGGCATTTTAATGTTCCGCTGTCATTCTCTCAATGATTTTGATTTTATTCGTCATTGATGCAAATGATGCCAGTTGGCATGACAAATTCCAGAGGCAAAAAAAGCAGACTTGACGCGAATTGGCGCGAAGCGACGCGAATGGAGAGGGGAAAAGCACATTCTCGCGCAGTCGCAAAGGCCGCGAAGGGAAAGGATGAAGGCTAACGGCTAAAGGTTTGGCTTTCAGTTAAAAAGACGTTTTCGGGGAAGGCAGGCTGATTTTCCGGCCCGGAATAAAAAACACGCCTTCGCCTTGATGATGCAATGTGCGCGGCCGTTTCCGACGTGGATTGATCCACGCCTTGACCACTTCCAAAACAAAGAAATTATATTTCGTCACCAGTTTTCGGTCCACGACTTTGCATTCCAAATTCGCATAGCACCCGGCGATCAACGGCGCCTTAACCTCCGCGCCGGCCATTGGCGTGAGTTCAAATTTTTTGAACTTGTCCTCCGATTGACCAGAGGCGTTGCCACAGGCCACGATTTTCCTGGCCAGTTCCATCGTGGGAATATTGACGACGCATTCACCGGTCTTGCACAAAATCCCGAACGTGTAATTGGCACTGCTAACCACGCAGCCCACCAACGGCGGCACAAACTCCATCATGGTATGCCAGGACATGGGCATGACGTTGAGTTTGCCAGCGCGGGCGGTGCTCAACAACACCACCGGGCCGGGTTCAAGCAGGCGATACACCTGCGACAGCGGGAACGGTGATAATGTTGAAGGCTTAATGCTCAAGGCTAAAGGTTTCCTTTTAATGTTGTGGGAGCGGCGAGAGACATTTTTCAATACCTAGTTTAATACCTAGTTTATGGAAAAGTACCTAGTTTTCGAGTTTTTCCCATTTTGCGCCCCGGCCGGTGCCGAGCGCCTTGATTTTTTTCCCCTTTTGCAACCGGCCCAGAATCCGCCGGATCAAATCCAGACCCACGCCGGGACATTCGGCTTGCAAGTCAGCCACACGGAACGTGCTAATTTGGCGGCCAATCGCCGCCAACACCGCCTCGGTTTTTTCTCCGCGCGGCGATTTAAGGTGTCCGACGCGTTCTTCAAATTCCTTGCAGGCAAGAGTGAGGATAAAGAGCGGAAAATTCATCGCCGGAAGAAAATCACGAAAACGACTGGCACAAATAGGCGGCGGGCATTTTTGGCCAACGGGATTGCGGTCTTAAATGTCACCAACTTCCGCTTGACAGTATAACATGGAGGACTATTTTTCCGTTATTGCTTGTGATAGCTTGAAAAGGAAACCAATCGGCCTGAATTTCATCTTTGGGCCGGAATGGATCCCGGCGTATGAAAACGTTTTGTTGCTGTATGAGAGAGGGACTGTGCCTTGCATCGTCTCTTGCCATTTTGACTTTCGAGACCAGGGCTTTCGCCCAAACCACTGACTCCAATAACGTTTCCGTCGTCACCATTCAGGCGACGCAACCGATTGCGACCATGACCAATCCTGGCGTGTTCACGGTTTTTCGCGCGGGCGACACGGACGCGACGTTGAATGTATGGTATGATTTGGGCGGCACGGCGTCCAACGGGGTGGATTACGCTGCGATTTCCCCGCATTCGGTGGCCATTGCCGCCGGCGCGACATCCAATACCATCGTCATCACCCCGCTCACGAATACGTCGTCAAGTGCCGCCGAGACGGTGGTGCTGACGCTGACGAATTCGCCGTTGCTGAATCCAGTCAATTATGAAATCGGCTCGCCGAGTCAGGCGGCGGTTTATCTCGAAAAGAGCGGCGTGACCAACGTGCCGCCGGTGGTCAGCATCGTCGTGCCGACGAACGGCGCGGTGTTCTTCGTGACGAACAACATTGAGGCGAGTATCGAGATGTTGGCGAAGGCCAGCGACCCGGACGGCTCCGTCACCAACGTCGAATTCTTTGCCGGCACGAACGATCTTGGCCCCGGTTCGCCGGTGGTGCTCGATCCGCCGGGCGTCAACGGAGTGACCGGCCTCGTTTATTTCATTGACTGGCGCAATCCGTCGCCTGGCAATTATGCGCTGACCGCGGTGGCCACCGATGACGGCGGCGCGTCCACCACCTCCGCCGCAGTCAACGTGACCATCCAACCCGGTCCGCCGCCGGCCACCAACATGCCGCCCGTGGCGAGAATCGTCAGCCCGCCCAATGGCGCAGTCTTTTACGCGCCGGTGGACATCCCGCTTTTTGCCTATGTCAATGACGGTCCTTACTATCAGACAATATCGGTCCAATTTTTTGACGGGACGAACAGCATCGGTTTCGGCCAGCCGGTGACGGCTGTGCCGCCGCCCCTGCCCCCCGGGTCCGTCCAGCCACCCATCCTGATTGTCGAGCCGACCAATTATTGGGGACTGGTCTGGAGCAATGCGCCGGTGGGAAATCATGTCTTGACGGCGCAGGCGACGATTGCCGGCAAGATTTCCACAATCGCGTTCATAATCGTTTCCCCGCCGGTTAACATCACGGTATTGCCGCCGCAACCGCCGCCCACCAACCGCCCGCCGATTGTAGATATTGTGGCAACTGATCCGGTGGCGATTGAAGGCACAAACGACTGGGTCTGGCCCGGCGAAACCAATTTGCCGGCCACATGGGCCGCCTGGCCCACGGCAGTTTGCCGGTTCTTTACCAATTGCGGGCCAAAGACCGCGACGTTCACGGTCCGGCGCTTCGGCGAAACCAACGATGACTTGACCATGACTTATAACATCGGCGGCACTGCCAGCAACGGGGTGGATTATGTCGCGCTTCCCGGTTACGTGACGATCCCTGCCGCCGAACGCCGCGCATTCATCACGATCATCCCAATAGACACCAACCCGCCTGACGCGGTTAAAACCGTCATCCTCGCGCTGACACCGTCCACCAACACGCCGCCGGATTATCTCATCGGCTATCCGCCGCGCGCCGCCGCCATCATTGACCAAGGTCCGTGTCGGGTGACCGGCATGTTGCCGGGCGGCTGTTTCCATCTCGTCACGCCGGGGCCGGATGGTGCATGGTTCTATGTGCAGTGTTCGACGGACCTGGTAAATTGGACGTCCATCTGCACGAATCAGGTGATCAACGGTTCCATTGATTTTGTTGACCCGGACGCACAGGGCACTCCGTCCCGATACTATCGTGCGGTCCCGCTGGCCAATCCGCCGTCGGAATAACCGGAGTTGGGTGGCGGTGCTTCACTGTGCGCGCAGGAATGATGCCGGGCGACTTTTCAAGGTTTGCCGCGAAGATAATTCCGCACTTCGTCATGATCCCCGGCAAAATCAAAGGTGAGCACGCCCTTTTGCGCCTCAAAGACCAGGCGCCACGCCAGCCCGGTGCGGCACTCGTAAAGATTTTTGCCGAGCTTGCGGATTGCCAGCCCGGTGTGTGCGTGCGGCCTGCCAAATCCATCAATGAGCAGTTTCAATGCGGCGGAAACCTCATCTTCCCGCCGGGCTTCCCGCACGATCTTTTTGAACCGCGTGGACAGTTCAACGGAAATCATTTTTGTTCCCCGTGAATGGAGTCAGCTCGCCGCGCTTGCGCGCCTTTTTCAGTTTCGCGCCTATGCGTTTTTCCGCCGCCGCGATTTCGCGGGGGGTCAAACCGTATTCTTGCAGCGCATAATCCGTGGAAACGACTTCCACCGGGCGCAAAGCCACCACTTTGCCCTCAAACATAAAGCCGACATCCTCCCCTTGCGCCGCTTTTTTGAGCCAGTAGCCGAGTCTTCCGCGCCCTTCGGTGATGGTAAGAGTCTTCATACGCTCATTATAGCGCACACCGGCAATCTGGCAAGCGCCGTTAACCGGTTGACGCGAATTGGCGCGAAGGGGGCGCGAATTTGACACGGGCAAGGGCCAGGACCAAGCACGGATTTTTGACCGTACAGAACGCACAGAACGCAAAAAAACTCGATAATTTAACCACGGATGGACAGGGTCTGTTGCGTGCCGAACGCCAAATTTTAGGCGATAAGGCAGAGTGCCGCGCGGGCGTGATGTCCTGGTTCACAGAATGTTTTCGAAACTGATAATAAGCCATCATTATATGACCACGGGTCATGTCCACCCAGTGCCAGCGCTGGGAGCATTCTTCCAGGAACGGTCGGGGCGCAGGTGGGCAAGCCGTCAGGTGCGTCATGTCTTCTTTGGCGCTCGAACTTTCACTGCGTTTTCCGGGCGGCAAGATGCCGCCCTCTACGGCAGGCTGGAAGCCGGGCTGGAAGCCCGCCGCTACACCGCTGGGCACACGGCCCGACCGCGTGAACGTGGAACTGCAAACGGGGGTCGTGGGGAGCTTCGACTTCCAGAATGTGTCTCGAAAGTCAGAACCTCGTGACCTCGGCTCCCACGTTTTATGGGCCGACCATGGCGCGGTAGAAACGTCCCTTGTTGGTCGCGTTGGGGTCAACGATGATGAATGAATTGGTCGTGGCATTGTTGGTGACGTAGAGGGGAGTCCACGTGGCGGAAGTCAAGTTAGTCGAGATTTGGATTGTGTAGTTCTGGTTCGAGGCGCCATTGAGCAAGAATTGGAATTGCGTGCCGGACAATTTGGCCGGCGAACGCAGGCTCGGCAGGGGATTGATGGTGATGGAAAGAACTTTATTCGTTGGAAGGTCGGATACGCTTGAGTCAGTCACCTGCACTTTGAAAGTGGAGACTTTATTTGTCACCGGTGTGCCGGAAATCAGACCGGTGGAATTCAACGACAAGTCGGTCGGCAGGCTGGCGGAACCCGCCGCAAGCTGCCAATAGTACGGCGGCTGTCCGCCAGTGGCGCCGAGTTGGGCGCTGTAGGCCGCGCCGACGTTGCCGTTGGGCAATGAAGTGTTCGTGATGAGCAGCGGCGCCAACGGCGGATTGGCAACGTTCAAGGAGAACAGCTCTTCCTGGTAATCCGCCACCGAATCGGTCACGTCTATATAAAAATAATAGGTCTGCGCCGTGGTTGAAAGCGTTCCGGAAAGAACGCCGCTGGCGGACAAGGTCAAATTGGCCGGCGGCGAGGCGGAATAACCTGGAATATACCAGCCATAAGGCGGCGTGCCCCCGGTCGCTTGAATGGTCTGAGTGTAAAATGCGCCGTTCGTTCCATTATTGAGGCCGGTCGGCGTGGTGATTTGCAACGGCGCGGAAGACGGCGCGATGTAAAGTGAGAAAATCTCGTTTGTGTTGAAACCGCTGTCGTCGTTGACCTGCACGGTGAAATCGAATGTGCCGCTGGCACCGGGCGTGCCAAAGAAGGCGCCGTCCGAATTCATCGTGAAGCCGGGCGGCAGATCAGCCGGATCATTCACCGACCAGTTGAAATTGCCGTTGCAGCTTGAAGCATTAAATTGGATGGAATAGTAATCGCCATTCGTGCCGTTGGGCAGCGGCGAGGTCGTGAGAATTTGAATTCCAGTGCAGGATTGAATGACGAAATTGTTATTTGTGCTGTTATTGCTGTTGACGGTGACGTTTGTGCTGCCCGGGTCCTGATAATCCCCCTGATAAGTTCCGCCGTCTATGACGTTGTTCAAGCTGTCATTGTCGGAACAACCACAATCATAAACATTCACGTTCCAATTGCCGTTGGCGACGTTAAGCGAATAATTGCCATTGTTGTCGGTGTCCACTTGTGATTGATAACTATTCCCGCCGATATTGGCATAGGCATAAACCTGCACGCCGACGACATTGGTGCCGTCAAATTGGACATTGCCGGTGATATAATTGGTTGCCAAAATGCCGGTGATATTCACCTTCACGGCCTGGCCGACGTTAAGATTAGTGCCGCCATTTTGGTCAATGGACGGTTGTGCGTAAATGTAATTGGCCGGGCCCTCCTGGTCATACTGGACCTGCCAGGGATCGTTGCTCAATCCGCCGAGAGCCATCGAAACATAATTTCCATTGGTGAAGCTGTAACCATCCTCATAATAGCTGCCGTCATTGTCAGAGGAAGCGATGGCCACTCCGGGCAGTGGGTTTCCCAAATTATCCTTGACCGTTCCATAAAAAATCGCCGTTGCCTTGGGCAAAGAGATGGTCACTCCGGACACACTGCCGGTGGTGGTGTCCACTTTGGTGTTGTTTTCCAGTGTCAGGTAACCCTTATAGGCAAGCGACTGCTGATTTTGACCGACCTTCCACTGGTCAGGAACAACGCGCGCGGTGAAATTGCCATTGGTGCCCGTAAAAGCGATGGACAAGAAGCCATCGTTCGCTTGCACGGGCAGTAAATATCCGGCCAATCCGAGGCTGGGATTGTTCGCGTCAACGACGCTTCCGGAGATGCTTTGCGTGGCATTGGTCAGAACCACATTCGTGGTAATGGTCGCGCCCGCGCCCAAGGTGACAGACGGTGAAGTGTTCAGATCCGCCAAAAAATTAGTTTTGGATCCCCATAATAAATAGCTACCTGTCGGCACTTTGATGGAATAGGCGCCGGAGCCATTGGCGACCACACCGCCAACCGGATTTTCACCGTTGCCTGACGGCTGAAACAGAATGACCACGGCATTGGGAACGGGTGTGGTGTTGCTCAGCACGTTGCCGTTAATCGTCTGCGCGAAAGGGAAATTGGTGACGACGAAGGAATTAGTAATGGGCGAAAAATGGCCGACCGGACTGGACAACACGAAAAAATATTTCCCGACGACTACCTGGGCAAAATCAAAACTGGGATACAGATTGGCGGTGATGGAGCCGTTGGCGCTGCCGTCCGTGTCACCGGGGACATTGAAGTTTGTGACCGAAGTCGAGCCGTTGGTGAACACGCTGGCCTGGCCGTCCGTGAGTTGAAATTGCTGCCACAAAATGGCGGAAGAATCAATGACGCTGTTGGAATCCGTGTCGAGGAATTTTTGCACCAGGACGGTGTCGCCGGCGGAAATGCCGCTGATTTGCAGCGTGACGATGCCGCTGTATGTGTTGCTGATGGCGGAAGGCGTGTCGGTGAACGTAACGGCGGCGTTCAATTGATGAATGCCGGCGAAAATGGCCAAGGCGATGATTAGTTTTTGAACTCGGTTCTTCATAATACTGTTCCTGATTATTTAAACTTCCGGCATTGAACGACACTCTCCAAGCCGGTCATTACAAACATTTTAGGCGGTAAAGAAGTTTTGTCGAGGAAAATGATAAGAATTTCCAATGACCGCGCCCGATTGTCCATCGGGGTGGCTTCGATATTGTGACTGAAAAAGGCTTGCAAACCTGTGGAGCAGCAAGAGAATCACGAACGAGGCCCACGCGGGTCGCGGGCTGGAAACCGTATGGGAAATCCCGATTGAGATGACAACCCGCTTTGCTTTGGTGTTTGTTGTGCTGATTGGTTCCTGCGGGACGGTTTTTTCCCAGGCGACCAACTCTTTTTTTCAATTTATACAGGAGCAAAGCGAACGGCGTTACAGCAATGTTCCGCACGAAGTTCTGGCGTTTTATTACGGATGGTTTGGCAACCCGAGGAATGAAGCCTGGGGCAAAGTGGACCTGGCCAAACATGAGATTGATAATACCGCCCGTTTTCCGGTCAAAGGCGCCTACAGCTCGCATGATCCGGCGGTGATTGAGTGGCAGATTGACCAGGCGAAGGCCAGCGGCATCACGGGCTTCGTCGTGAGCTGGTGGGGCTTGGGTGATTGGGACAAATGGCATGACGAATCACTGGCCATGCTGCTCAAGTGCGCCAGGCGGAAGGATTTCAAAATTTCAATTTATTGGGAGAGGGCTCCGGGCGACGGACAGGGCCAAATTGATGAGGCAATAAATGATCTATCGTACGTTTTGAACAAATATGGGAAGAGCCAGGCGTTCCTGAAAGTGGACGGCAAGCCGGTCATTTTCGCCTACAACCGGGTCACTCTCTTTGCGATGCCGGTGACCTCGTGGCCGGCCATCATCCGGGGAATCCGCAAGCGTGCCGGTGATTTTGTTTTTATCGGTGACGTTGGTGACGACCAGCAAAGCCCCGGCGCGTATCTTTTTGACGGCAATCATTGCTATGGGGTCAACCTGCCTGACGATCTGCGCAAACATTTGACGGTGAACAAACTCGGCGAGCTTCACGCGTTCCTGGCAAATTATGACACCCAATCGGCGCGCCTAGCGCGTCAACGAGATCGAATCTGTTGCCTCACGGTATCGCCCGGTTCTGATGCGCGAAAAGCTTACAAATTAGACACCCAAACCGACCGGCTGGACGGACGGACCTACAGGACCTATTGGGATGAAGCGATCAAAGCGGACCCGGACTGGATCATCATCACGTCCTGGAATGAATGGGCGGAAGGAACGGAAATCGAACCGAGCCTGGAGTTGGGAGATCAGTACCTGCGCATCACGGCGGAATATGCCAAGCCGTTTCTGGACAGCCCGGTGGTGAGCGCGCCTGAGCCGGCTCCGTTACCCCGGTTTATTCCCGGCACGACCATTGACCTGACAGGAATTTTTTTAAACAGAAAAGTGGGGGTGCTGGCCCCGAGTCTTAATGAAGCGGAATTTTGGCTCGCTTATTGCGGCGCCACCATCCAACCGTTGGATTGGAAGGACCTGATTGATCCAAGGATATTTAACGCGCGCGACTTGCCGGTTTTTATCCACGTCGGAGATGAGCACTACGTCAGCAGCGTCAAGACGGCCGATGACGTGACGCAATCACTCATCCGCTATATGCACGAAGGCGGATTTCTGGCGAGTCTTCCCCATGATGGTCCGTGGCCGCTTCATTATGACGACAGTCGCAAAGGCGCGCCGGTTTGCATTACGGACAATTTGGGTTTGGGAGTGGACAATGGGTTCGACGAAGCTCCGGACGGGACCGACCTTAAATTTTATGTCAACAAGAGCGCGCTACGGGGATTACCAACCACGGCGGCGTTCCCGGCGGATGGCGATCTCCGGTTCCGCCCGGCAAACCGGATGCGGGTTCCCAGCGGCGACTATTATTTGCCATTGGTGCAATTGTGGGGCGACCAAACTCACTTCGATGGAGACGCGGCGGTGTATATCGAGCACCAGTCGGTTCCCTTGTGGCCCGGCAAGAGCATTTATGTCTGGATGCGCACGGCGGAAGCCATCGGGCCGGATGAATTTTATCCGTCGTTGTACGAATTTATTTCCACGAAGTTAAAACCGATTCGTTGACAGATTGCTGAAAAACTTGAAGCTGTCATTTTTTGATTTTGCGCAGCCTTTTCCAATGCAAAATCCGGGTTAAAACGGCTGGATTCCGCGGTCAGCGAGGCCCACCGTGTAAAGCGGGGTGTTAATGAGAGCATTCAAAAACTGATTTGCGCGCCAGCAACCCGGCCAATCGTTCTTGATTGCACACTAGGAGGGATTGCAATTTAATGGTCGGATTGAGGTTTTGAGAAAAATTTCCATGCGGGGCCAATTTGAAAAGATCAGACCAAGAAATCGAGGAAGTGCCACAGGCGGTGGAACATCTTTTCCGCGAGGAAGCCGGAAAAATGGTGGCCATGCTGACGGGAATTTTCGGCATCGAACATCTCACGCTGGCCGAGGACGTGATGCAGGAGGCGCTGGCGCGCGCGTTGCAGACCTGGCCGTTTTACGGCGTGCCCAAAAATCCCGCCGCGTGGATCCTGCGCGTCTCGCGCAATCTCGCGCTGGACGTGGTGCGGCGCGAGAAAAATTTCCGCGCCAAGGAACCGGAAATCATCCGCTTGATGGAGCGGGAAAGTTCCGCGCCGGATGAAACGATTTATACGGAAGAGGAAATTTCCGACGACCGGCTGCGGATGATGTTTGTGTGCTGTCATCCGCAGATTCCGCGGGAGGCGCAGGTGGCGCTGGCTTTGAAGACGCTGGGCGGCTTCGGCGTCACGGAAATTGCCCGGGCTTTTTTGACGACGGACGCGGCGATTGCCAAACGGCTGACGCGGGCGAAACAAAGAATCCGCGAGGCAAAAATCCCGTTTGAAATTCCATCGGGGGCGGAACTGGCGGGGCGGTTGGACGGCGTTTTGCAATCACTTTACCTGTTGTTCAACGAAGGTTACAAGGCGTCGGCGGGCGACAAGCTGGTGCGGGAGGACATTTGCGCCGAGGCGATCCGGCTGGCGGAATTGCTGGCGAAACATCCGGCGGGCAGCCAGCCGCAAACACACGCGCTGCTGGCGCTGATGTTGTTGAACGCGGCACGCCTTCCGGCGCGGGTGGATGACGAGGGCAATTTGCTCCGGCTGCGCGAGCAGGACCGGACCCAATGGAACCGCGCGATGATTGCGCGCGGCATGTTTCATCTGGCGCAATCGGCGGCGGGCGGCGAGATCAGCGACTATCATTTGCAGGCGGGGATTGCGGCGTGCCATTGCGCGGCGAAGGATTACGCGGCCACGGACTGGCGGCAAATTTTGTCGCTGTACGACCGGCTGCTGGAATTTGACGGTTCACCGGTCGTGGCGCTGAATCGGGCGGTGGCGGTGGCGGAAGTACACGGGCCGCAGGCGGGGATTGACGCCGTAGGGGCGATTCCGAATTTGAATTCGCTCGAATCGTATTATCTGCTGCACGCCCTGCTGGGCGATTTTGAATGGCGATTGAACCGCTTGCCGATTGCCGCGCTCCATTTCCAAAAAGCGCTGGAATTGTCGGAAATTAAATCCGAACAAGCGTTCCTGGCAAAAAGGCTGCGGGAGTGCGAACCCAACTAAAAACTTTTAAATTAATGTCCTGAACGGGTTGGTCCGTTCGTCGTATCCATGACGGAACAACAAAAGAAACATAACAAAAAGGAAAAATATGAAAGATGCAATTGTCCAACCGTACGTGTTCTTCGACGGCAAGTGCGAAGAAGCCCTTGAATTTTACAAAAAAGGGCTTGGCGCGGAGGTGAACATGCTGATGCGCTACAAGGACAGTCCTGAACCGCCGCCGCCCGGCTGCGGTCCCACTGATTCGAACAAGGTGATGCACGCGCAATTCCGAATCGGGGAAACGGTGATTCTGGGGTCGGACGGGCGGGCCACGGGGAATCCGAAGTTTGAAGGTTTTGCGCTGGCGGTGACGGTGAAAACGGAGGCGGAAGCGGAGAAGGCGTTCAACGCGCTGGCGAACGGCGGGAAAGTTGAACAGCCGCTGGCGAAAACGTTTTTCTCGGCGAGATTTGGGATGGTGGAGGATAAATTCGGCGTGTTCTGGATGGTGCTGGTGACGCCGGACATGGCGAAATAAATTCATTCTCACACAAAGGACGCAAAGAGAACTGGAAAACAAAAACCAACAACCAAACGAAAGGAAAATTATGAACACACAAACAAAAAACGAATACATGCTGATCTTCCGCGGCAACGAATGGCACAAAGGCCTATCGCCCGAGGAAATGCAACAGGTGGCGGGCGATTGGATGGGTTGGTTCAAACGGCTGATGGACGAGGGCAAGGCCGTGGCCGGCAATCCGCTGGCGCCGGAAGGCAAAATCGTTACCGGCAAAAACGGACGGATGGTGGCGGACGGACCGTTCGCGGAATCCAAGGAAGCGATCGGCGGGTATTTTTTGCTGAAGGTGGATTCGCTGGATGAAGCGGTGGCCATCGCCCAACAGTGTCCAGGCCTGCCGCACGGCGCCAAGGTGGAAGTCCGTCCGGTCCTGGCCCAATGCCCGCTTTCGCGCGAAGCCGTGCCGGAAACGGAACTCGCGGGAGCGGCGGCGTAATCGGGGAGGGCGGGGAAATCCCGCCCTGCCTTTGATAAGGAAGACAAGGAGAACTGGAATTATGACAACTATCAATGAACCCGCGGTACGGCCATTCATTATTTCGCGCGCCTTCGACGCGCCGCGCGAACTGGTCTGGAAGGCATGGACGGAACGCGAACGGCTGATGCAATGGTTCGGTCCGAAGGGCTGCACGATGCCGGTCGCCAAAATGGATGTCCGGGTGGGCGGGAGCTGCCATTTCTGCCTGCACACACCGGATGGCCGGGAGATGTGGGGCAAATTCATCTACCGCGAAATCGCGGCGCCGGAGCGGCTGGTTTACGTCCAGCATTTTTCCGACGCGGCAGGCGGCATAACCCGGCATCCGTTGAAGCCTGGATGGCCGCTGCAAATGCTGACGACCGTGACGTTTGCCTGGCAAAACGGGAAGACCTTGCTGACGATGCGGTGGACGCCTCTGGAAGGGACGGACGAGGAGCTCCAAACGTTCGACGGCGAGCATGAGGGAATGAAGCAGGGTTGGGGCGGCTCGTTCGACCAACTTGCCGATTACCTGGCAAAAATTAAGATTTAGGGAAGGTATGTTTTATGGAAACCTATTTGAGTCCCATTGAACAGCCCGAGGGGCTGGTCAAGAAGCTGGCGTATTACTTTACGCGACGGCAATTTGGCAAGGTATTGACGCCGGTGAAAGTGGTCTATGCGCGGTTACCGGCGGCCTTCGGCATGTTCATCTCGAAAATCGGCAGGCTGGATAAAAAGCTGACGTTGCCTCAGGAGATCGCCTTCCTTGTCCGCGAACGAGTCGCGCAGATCAACGTCTGTCTTTTCTGCATGGACATTGGACGGGCGCTCGTCATCAAAGCTTCGATGAACGAAGCCAAGTTCGATGCGCTGGCGGACTACCGGACCAGCGATCTTTTTTCCGAAAAGGAACGCGCCGCATTGGATTACGTGACGGAGTTGACGAAGGATAAAAAAGTCAGCCGGAACACATTTGCGCGAATGGCGCGGCATTTTTCCGAACGCGAAATTTGCGAGATCGTCTGGCTGGCGGCCAGCGAACATCTATACAACATCACGAACCTTGGCCTGAACATTCATTCGGACATGCTGTGCGACATCAGCCGGCATAAAAGCTGAAGGAAGGAAGGGGCCGGTACTATCGCGTGGTTTCGCCGTGAGCTGAGAAGAATGGGTGTTAAAAGCGTTGACGGTGGCAAATCCTGGATTTAAAGCATTTACTACTCAATAGAAATTATAGTAGTTGCCGTAGAATCGCATTTGTGGATCCCTGGCTCCGTGCAACTCGACATGGCCGTCACCCCAAAGGATATTATAATTGACCAACTTGTTTCTGAATTGATGACCGACGCCGGTGAGGTGCGCCGGATTCGGGTCGTTTTCACTGGGCAAGCGGTCCGAAAGGATGGGGCGAAACGCATTTTGCTTGTCCGAGACACTGGTTGGCCAGGGATTGGTGTTGGGATTGGTGCTGGGGATGACATTGATAACAGCGCCTTTGCGTGGAATCCAGATCGAGTGATAGCAAACCGCCAGCGTGGGGCCGTAAGATCGCGTCACCGCGTTGCTCAAATCAATGAGCGATACCTCCCCATGTTTATATGTTTTTAGGATGTAGGCGTCATCGGCTTCATATTCGCCTGGGATGGCGGGGCAATACCACATCGGAACCGACATGCCGTAAGGGGCGAGGGCAAATATATAGCGCGGATCCGCATCCCAGGTGTTATTTTGCCCACCGTTGGCAAAGGTGGGGTAATTCCCCTCTTTATCATCGCCGGCGTAGGAGTGGATGGCCAAAGCCCATTGGCGGTAATTGGAAGTGCAATTGATCACCTGCGCGCGGAACTTGGCCGCGGCGAGCACCGGCAACAACATGGCCGCGAGGACGGCGATGATGGCAATGACGACCAGCAGTTCAATCAGGGTAAAAGCCCGCTGCGGCCTGGCCGGAGTCAGGCCCACGATTTTATCCAACTCGTCTGAATTTGGCATAGGCACTTCAATCGGTTTCCCCTCTTTCTTAAATCCCCACAGTCCGAAAAGGGGGATGATTCCGGAATATATTTCCATACGAAAATTTTGCAAGCTTTTTGTCTCAATTTTGTCATAAAGAAGAAGAGCCGCGGATGTAAGAAAGTAGAGCTAACAATAGACATGGAGAATAGTCTGGTTTAGATGGATAAAAGTCTGATTTAGATGTAGAATACTCTGGAACGGGCCAAAGGTGCGGAATGAGAAGTGAAAGCAGGCGGGACTTTTAAGGATGACGAGTCTCCTGCGAATGTCGGAGTCAGGAACAAAGAGGTCAAAAAAAGTCTCACCAGAATGATGCAAGCCGGTTCTCTTGAAAAACCCTCCACTTCTCTTTTCTTTGCCGCCTTCTTGGCGCGCCACAACCTCGGTGACGGCGGCCGCGAGCTTCGCGTGAGATTGAATTGCATCGTTCTTTCTAAAAATGCATTAGGACCATGAACCTGGATTTGTCGTGGGGTGAGAGTTGAAATCAGACTTCGCATTTCTCGCTGATTCGCAATCAAAAATCGGTTCATGGACGGGCATGGGCGCTGCCCGCGCTCCGTTAATTCACCAGCACCGAGCGGTAAAACTCCGCCTTGGTATTTGGCGCCGGCGAATTGGTAAAACTGAAAACTCCATAGACCGCGGAGTTCGTGCTGACGATCGTCCAATTCACCAAATCCGACGTGGTTTCAATCAGGTAAGACTGGCTGTCGTCGCCGGTGAATTGAAAAACCGTCTGGCCGTTGGCCGCCCCAACCGACCCAAACGAATCCGCCCGCAGCAACGACAACAACTGGCTCGGAATAACTTCATAATCCTCATCCGTGAGAAGGTTGGTGGCGGCCAAATTGAGGAACGGTGATTGGACGGTCAATTGAGGCGTCGCGAGAAAATCTCCCAGGCCATGGAAGAACTGAGCGGGCTGGCCCAGGCGCGTTGATTCAATGCCATTCGCGATGATTGCGGCCTGCGGCGAGTTGGATGAAATCAGGATTGGCTGAAATTCGAGCGTGTTGGTCAATGCGGTCAACCCATCCATTAAAACCTGCCAATCGTTGGTGTTGCGATCATTGACCGAAACCAGCGAGGCAAAATTATTCGTATTGAACATCGCGGCTAAAATGCCCACCACGTCCCAATCCTGCACCGGAGCCATGCTGGCGGCATCAGCCAAGTTCGTGTCGCCGGTCCATTCCGACCAGATGTTGGTTCCGATGTAATTTGTCACGCCGCCCACAACTTGTATTCTTTGCGACAAAATATCCGGAGATTTCAGATAGAGGGTCTGCCAGGGCGTGCCGCGATGAACCTGTCCGAGCCAATTGGCAGCGAGCGTTTGGTTTGTTGGAAAATCCCAGTCATCAGGGCCATAAACCAAAGGGTCGCGTTCGGCGATGTCGTATGACTCCGGCTGTGCCGGGGAGGTGATGGGAAATTGTGTGTTTTCGTTAAGATAAGGGTTTCCACCCCACGGCTGGAAATTATAGTTTAAGCGGCCAAGCGTGGCAGGTTGCGCGGCGGGAGGCGGAACATTGGAAATCGAATTGTTGTATGCGCTTGGAATATTAACGGTGAAAGAAGGCTGCAAATCGCTCGCCAAATAATGCACCAGCGGATCGTTGGCTTCCAAAAGCGTGTATCCGACGGCATAACGCGTCGGCGAATAGGGCGCTTGGGCGGTCGCATCGGAATTCGACCCGTAAGCCGAACCATAGGCGTCCTGAACATAGGCGATTGTGCCGTATGGGTAGAAAAACGCCCGAAAATCGGCCTGTTGCACCGGTATCGAAGTGCTATATGTTGCGGCTTCCGAGTCCGACTGCCATACGCCGTCTTCTGTTGGCGGCTCTCCGCCATTGAGCGATGCTCCTTCTGAAATCAGAAGTTGGTTATAAATGCCAAACGGAATGCCGTATTTTGTATCAATGTTGGTGCTCCAGACTCCTTGCGTGTCATCATCGAAGATTTCGTTATTGAGATTCTGGCTGCCGGATTGTTCCAGATTGACGTAGTCAATCACATGGTTCATGCCGCTCGCGTCCCGATCCAGGATATAGACCTGTAATTGGTTCGTCGTGAGCAAGCCCCATTGCGGTATGTAAAATCGAGTCGGACCCGGCAAATTCGTTTCAAAAACTGCCGTCATCCCCAAGGCGCCGAAATAATTCGTCCAAATTAAAGCAGGCGCGGTAGATACCCATCGGAAGCGTGCCGGGCGTCAGGCTGGCGTAAGGCGTGCGATAGACGGAGTTCGACACGTTCATAAAATTTGTAAAATACAAAGGAATATAAAATGAATTGGCGTTCGGCTGCCCATCCACCCACGGAGCGGCGCCGGGCCAGCCGGTGAATGAAATTGAATTGGAAACAGCAAATGCCATGACCGGCCCCGAAGGCGGCGAAGGATATTGCGGCACATTGCCGCCGGGATAATTCGTCACATCACTGTTGGTCAGCGACAGCCACGTGATGACACGATATTCCACTGTCACAGGGTCCATGAAATTGTTGGTGTAGGAGTTCCAGAAATCCAAACCGCCGGAAGTGTTCAGGCTCATCAGATACATTTGGTTCGTTCCGGTAATGGTAGAAGTGTTGATATTGCGGGTGACTTGCAACCGGCGGGTCATGCCGACAATATGTTCCTCCACAAATTCATTGAAGGTTGGAAATCCCTTTCTGGCGGCAATGATCCATGGCGCGCCATAGACGTTCGTCGCCACATTCGCCGGAAGATCCGGCGTGGACGCCAACACGACAGCGTCAATCGGTGGCGCAAGCTCCGACGGATCCGAAACGCACGGCACGTTCGTATAGCCGCTCACAAAAACGTCGCCGAATGCGTCCACGGTGAAAAGCGGACGATAAACCGTGGGGAAATAATTCGTGGACGTGGCGTCGTAAACGTTCGCGGTGACCTGGAGGAGCCGATGGACGGCGGGGGTGTACTGGTTGGTGGGATATATTTCAATCTGCGCCAAATTGAGATTCATCTCCGATGCCAACAAACGGGAGGCGACCGTGGTGAAAAAAGAATTGGGGTCGGCGGCGGTGATTGGCCCGGCAAACGAGGGAGCCTCAGTCGCCAATACCACAAACACAAATATCCAATACGGACAAACCCTGAGCGATTTTTTCATGAACATTTCTTCAGACCGGTTTCCACTTCTGGCGCCAAACCTGGGAATTAGTCATTCTCAAGACAGGACATCAACACTCAACGCCCAAGCAACCAAGACGGTTATTGGGCCGGCATCGGATACGACTTGGAAATGGCGCTCTCGATGGTCGGCCACGATTGGTGCGTGGAATCCTCCGCGCCGGCGGCCAGGCCGGTTATGTAGGCCGTGGAAACGGATGTGCCCACCACATACCAGGGTTGCGTTCCAAGATAAACCACGCTCGTGCCGGGCGCCGCCACGTCCACCCACGCGCCAAAATCGGCATACGACGCAATTTGCCCCTGCTGCTCCGCCGTCACAGAGATCACTCCTGGCATCGCTGCGGGATATTCGGGCGTTGACACCCCATTGTTGCCGGCCGCGGCAAAGATCGGAATGTTCTCCTGCTCGACCGATTGAATGACCGAATCCAAAAAAGAACTGTCGCCCGAGCCGCCCAGACTCATGTTGATGACATTCGCGCCATTGTTGACGGCATCCGCCAGACCTTCCGCCACGTTCCAACTGGTGGTGGTGGTACTGGAACCATAAACATCCACGGGCAGGATTTGGACGGATGAACTCCCCTGCTCTTGCATCGCAATACTGCTCAAGATGGTTTCGGCCATCGCCGTCCCGTGCGTCAACGTGTCGCCGTCGGCCTGCGTTCCATCGGCCACCGAAAGCTGAGGAAGCAAAAACTGGTCCAACGAGCCCGGCAGGTCTTGCTCTTGCACCGCCGTGTCCGGCAGGCCGACGATGATTTTGCCAGAGTCGCCCGGCGGCTTGAGTTGCAGCGAAACCGGCGGGACCGACGATGCCCCAAGCGGCTGCACGGTCGGCGGCGGATCATAAATATAATTGTAATCCACGGCCTGCACGTCGGGATCGCTTTGCAATTGGCTGAGGGCGGCCTCCGTGGCCGCGGCGTCGGCGAATTGCAGGCGATAGATGCCCAGCTTGTCGTTTCGGCCGATGACTTTGGCGCCCAACAATTTTGCGAGGGCGTCAATGTTCGCGCCCGGCTTCAGTTTCACGAGCAATTCATTCGGCACATGCCGGCCCCGAACTCTCGCCGCCGGCACCAATTGCGTCGCCTTTTGGATGACCGTGCTAAACACGTAAAGCTGCGAAGGTCCGTTGGTTTGCGGCGAGACCATGAAATTGAGGTTGCCAAGCAACATCCGAAGGGCGTCCGACGACGGGAGATTTTGGAATTTGGCCGACACCGTCTTCGTCGTGCCCGGCTCCACATAGACGCGCCACCCCGTGTCCGCCGCGATTTGCCCCAGCACTGGCAGGAGGTTTTCGCCGCTGACATTGGCATCCACTCGGTCAACCGCGCGATGCCACACAATCGAATTGGTTGCCGCGGCGTTTGCGCACAGGGCGCAAGCAAGCAGTAGGCACAATGTCAATGGTTGGAGACGAAACATGTCTTTTCGATGATTTGAGAAAACCAGGGCTAAAGCGTTCAAGGGAAATGACTGATTTCTGAATCCGAATGACCAAGGAATGACGAAGCCCGAATGATAAAATTTCCCGCGCTTTTGCATTTGGTCATTTGGAATTCGTTAGTCATTATCGTTTCGTCATTAGTCATTCCGGCCCTGCCGGCTTCATTTCCCGCCGACGGTTTTGACCCACGCCTGATTGTCGAGGTACCAGCGGATCGTCTCGCGTATGCCGTCCTCGAACTTGTGCGCGGGCGTCCAACCAAGTTCGCGCTGAATCTTGCCGGCGTCAATGGCATATCGGCGGTCGTGGCCGGGGCGGTCCTTGACATACGAAATCAACTGCCGCGAATTGCCGCCCAGTTGCGGCGCAAATTCGTCAATCGTATCGCAGATGAGTTGCACGATGTTGATGTTGGCCCATTCGTTGTGGCCGCCGATGTTGTACGTCTCGCCGGCTTTGCCCCGCGTCAAAACGGTCCAGAGCGCCCCGGCATGGTCGCGCACGTAGAGCCAATCACGCACGTTTTTTCCATCGCCATAGACGGGGATCGGCTGGCGCGCCAGCACGCTCTGGATGACGACCGGGATCAGCTTTTCCGGGAACTGAAACGGCCCGTAATTATTGGAGCAATTGGTGATGACGGTCGGCAGCCCGTAGGTGTGGTGATAGGCGCGCACCAGAATGTCGGATGAGGCTTTGCTCGCCGAATACGGCGAATTTGGCGCGTAAGGCGTGGTCTCGGTAAAAAAGCCGGTTGGACCGAGCGAGCCATACACCTCATCCGTGGAAACATGATGGAAACGATGGCTGGCATCCGAGGCGGGCCAGCAGGCGCGGCAGGCTTCGAGGAGATTGAAGGTGCCGACGACATTTGTGAGGATGAAATCGCCCGGGCCGGTGATCGAGCGGTCCACATGCGATTCCGCCGCCAGATGCATGACGTGCGTGATTTTGTGCTGCTGGACGACGCGCAGCGTCTCCGATTTATCGCGCAAATCCACCTTCTCAAAAATGTATTTGGGGTGGCGCGAAACTTTCTCGAGATTGGCCAGGTGCCCCGCGTAAGTCAGGCAGTCCAGGACAATCAGCCGGCTCACCTCGGCCCGCTCAATGACGTGATGAATCACGTTCGAGCCGATGAATCCCGCGCCGCCGGTGATTAATAAATTCATTTTTAACAACAAAGAAACAAAGGAACAAAGTTTAAGACAAGATTTCTCGCGGCGTACGCGGCACGTTCAAAATCCGGTGAATTCCGTCTTTGATCAGGGTTTCGTCGAAATTGATAAGCAAACCGAGCGGAAATCTCTTCAGCCGCAAATAAGCGATGACCTGAGCGCGATGAACGGGCAGCAATTGATCCACACCTTTCAATTCGAGCAAAAGTTTTTCCTCAACAATCACATCGGCCCGATAACCAACTTCGACGCGGATCCCTTTGTAATTTAACGGCACTGGCAATTGCAATTGATGTCTGACGCCACGTAATTCCAATTCGCGACTCAAACACGCTTCATAGGCGCTTTCCAAAAGTCCCGGACCAAGTTCATTGTGAACAGCAAAAGCGGAATCCACGACAATCCGTGCCAAATTCTCGACATCGGCGGGAATTTTAACCAGTTTCCAATTGGGCAACTCCAAACCACTTTGTTGCTTCGTTTCTTTGTTGTTCATAACTCGGGTTTCGTTTCTTCGTTTTTCATGATTCGGGTTTCCAGTTCTTCAAGGAATCTTCCAGGGCCTCGGCGACCGTTCTCATTCTGACGCCGGTTGCCAGCAATTTGGAAACGTCCATTACGCAGTTTGACCGCGGTGTTTTGGCGGCAACCTTGTAAAATTCCTCGTCGCTCCGCCAGAATTCAAATTGCTTTGCGGGATGCAAATATTTTTGAATCAGTTCAACCACCTGGCGCGTGGTGACGAAGCCTTGATTGGTCATATTGTAAATCCCAAACGGCGCGCGCCGTTCCCATAAATCAAGCGCCGCGCGCACGAAATCGGAGCGGTGCGAAATCGAATTCACGTTGTCATAGACCCTGGCGTAACGCTGCACCTTGCTCAGATAATTCCGCGCGTTGTCATATTCATCGAACGGAATCCGCAGGCGCCAGATGTAACTGCGCCCAATGCCGGCAATCGCCTCTTCGCCCAGCGCCTTGCTGCCACTGTAAAAACTGCACGGCAAATCGCGGAAGGAAAAATTCGGGGTGTCCGTTTCGGTAAAGCCGCGAATCTTTTCCGGCAACTGTTCCACCAGCGCCCGCAATTCCAACCGCGTCATGTCTTTTTCCACGCGCATTTTGCCATCCGCGATGATCCTGGCGCCGCTAAAAATGCAGCCGCTGGAAACATGGCCCCAGGGGATGTTTACCGCGGCGCAGGCGTGGGCGATGGTCTGCGGCAGCAGCGAATTGCCCGCCAAAGTCTCTGCCTTGGCCGCTTCACAGGCATCCACGTTCGGTTTGCCGGTATATCCGGCGGAATTGATGACGAATTCCGGCTTGCGCGATTTCAGAAATTCCACCAGCACATCGAAACGCGTGTAATTCACCTGTTGCCGTGACAGCGGGATGAATTCCTTTTTGCGCGATTGCAATTCCTTTGCGAATGCGTCGCCGATGTAACCCGATGCGCCAAGTAGAACAATCATATTATTTTTTCAGCCGCTTCGCCTCCGAAACCACTTCGTCCATGAGGTAGCCACGATATTCGCAGTTGGGCATTTTCGAAATTTGTTCCTCCAATTGTTCCAGCGGGAGAAATCCGTTGCGGAACGCCGCCTCCTCCGGGCAGCCGATTTTGATCCCCTGCCGCGTCTCGATCGTTTGCACGTAAGCGCTGGCGTCATGGAGGCTGCTGCTGGTACCGGCGTCCAGCCACGCGAATCCGCGCGTCAGGCGCTGCACCCGCAGTTCCCGCCGGCGCATATACGCCACGTTCACATCGGTGATTTCCAACTCGCCGCGCGCCGACGGCTTGAGATTTTTTGCGATCCCGACCACCTGATTGTCGTAAATGTACAGGCCGGGCACCGCGAAATTGCTCTTGGGCGACTTCGGCTTTTCCTCGATGGAAATCGCCTGCCCGCCGTCGTCAAATTCCACCACCCCGTAACGCTCAGGATCGTTGACATGATAACCGAAAATCGTGGCCCCGGACTTGAATTCCCGGAAGGCGCGCAAAAAACTGTCGCCGCCGTAAAAAATGTTGTCGCCGAGGACCAGTGTGACGTTGTCCTTGCCGACGAAGGTATCGGCGATGAGAAACGCCTGGGCGATGCCCCCGGGCCGGGCTTGCTCGCGATACTCGATGCTGACGCCGAAACGCGAGCCGTCGCCGAGCAATTGGCGGAAGCGCGGCAAATCCTGCGGCGTGGAAATCAGGCAGATCTCGCGGATGCCGCCCTCGATGAGGGTCGTGAGCGGATAATACACCATCGGTTTGTCATAAACAGGCTGGAGCTGTTTGCTGGCGACCAGGGTCAGCGGATACAGCCGCGAACCTGCGCCGCCCGAGAGAATGATGCCTTTCATTTTTTAACAACTTAAAAATTATTTGGCCAAATGGAAAGACTGCTTTTTGACAAGGGGCTTTTCCCCGTTGATAATGACTGACGCGGCATGCACCTGGCACCGTCGGAGCGACAGATAAAAAACCGTTGCTATTTAATTGAAGTCACCGAAGTAATGGCCGTCCACTACGACGGAGATGACCTCCTGAGCATCATTTTGAGAGAACCGCCCCAGTCCAAACTCTTCGCCAATTTGAGGACGAAATGCCGTTACGGTGACGCGGCCGTCGCGCCGGTCGCCGCGGCGGTTTGCTTGAAGATAAGCTTGTCGCCGTCGCGGGTGACCTGCACCGACTCGCCTTCGTGGATGGCCCCTTTGAGGATTTCCTCGGCTAGCGGGTCTTCAAGGAAACGCTCGACGGCGCGGCGCATCGGACGCGCGCCAAAATCCGGGTTGTAGCCCTTTTCCACCAGGAATTCGTTCGCCTTTTCGTCGAGCACCAGCTTGAAGTTTTTGTTCCGCAGCCGTTGCAACACTTTTTCCACTTCCAAATCCAGAATCTGGATGAGGTCGGGTTTCGTGAAGGACCGGAATACAATCACGTCATCCAACCGGTTCAAAAATTCGGGACGAAAGGTCCGCTTCGATTCGTCCATGATCCGCTCCCGCATCTTTTCATAGCTGGCCTCGTCCGAAATCGGCGAAAACCCGAGCGTGCTCTGCCGTTTGATCGTGTCCGAGCCGACGTTGGATGTCATCAAAATGATGGTGTTCCGAAAATTCACGACGCGACCCACGTTATCCGTCAGTTTTCCTTCCTCGAGAATTTGCAAGAGGATGTTCCAAACGTCCGGATGGGCCTTTTCAATCTCGTCAAACAACACGACGGAATAGGGATTCCGGCGGACTTTTTCCGTAAGCTGGCCGCCTTCCTCGTAACCGACGTAACCGGGCGGCGACCCGATGAGGCGCGAGACGTTGAATTTCTCCATGTATTCGCTCATGTCGAGATGGATGAGCGCCTTGGTATCGCCGAACATTTGCTCGGCGAGGGTTTTCGCCAGCAAGGTCTTGCCGACGCCCGTCGGACCGAGCAGCAGAAACGTGCCGATCGGCCGGCGCGGGTCTTTTAAATCCGCCCGCGAACGGCGGAGGGCCTTGCAGATCGCCGACACCGCTTCCCGTTGGCCGATCACCACTTTCTCCATCTCGCCTTCCACGTTGAGCAGCCGGACCATTTCGTCCTGGCCCATTCGTTTCAGGGGCACGCCAGTCCATTTCGAGACCACGTGTAAAATATCCTCGTCGTTGACCACCACCCGCTTCTCTTCCCGGTGCGTGCGCCAATCCTTCAAAAGATTTTCCAGTTTTTCCTTCGCCTGCTTCTCCTTGTCGCGCATCGCGGCCGCCCCTTCAAAATCCTGGTTCTTGATCGCCCGCTCTTTTTGCGTTTTGATTTCCTCGATCTCCGCCTCCATCGTCTTCGATTCCGGCGGACGGGTCATCGTCCCGATTCGCGCGCGCGAGCCGGCCTCGTCCAGAACGTCAATCGCCTTGTCCGGCAAAAACCGGTCGGTGATATAACGGTCGGAAAGCTTGACGGCGGCAATGACAGCGTCGTCGGTAAATTCGGCTTTATGGTGCTGCTCGTATTTGTGCCGCAACCCCTTGAGGATTTCGATGGCGTCATCAACGGACGGCGCTTCGACCTTCACGGCTTGAAAGCGGCGTTCCAGCGCGGCGTCCTTCTCGATGTATTTTCGAAATTCATTGAGCGTGGTGGCGCCGATACACTGCATTTCGCCGCGGGATAGGGCGGGCTTGATAATGTTGCTGGCGTCCATGGTGCCCTCCGCGCTGCCGGCCCCGACGATGGTGTGCAGTTCGTCAATGAAAAGTATCACGTTTTTCGCGCGCCGGATTTCATCCATGACCGCTTTGATGCGCTCCTCGAATTGGCCGCGGTATTTGGTGCCGGCGACCATGAGGGCCAGGTCCAGCGTGATCACCCGCTTATTGAGCAGGATTTCCGGAACGTTGCCCTTGGCGATTTCCTGCGCGAGTCCCTCCACGATGGCGGTTTTGCCCACGCCGGCCTCGCCAAGCAGCACCGGATTGTTCTTGGTCCGGCGGCAAAGAATTTGGATGACCCGCTCAATTTCGCTCTTGCGCCCGATCACGGGGTCCATGTCGCCTTTGCGGCCGATTTCCGTCAAGTCACGCCCAAAGGCCTTCAGCGCCGGCGTCTTGACTTCGCCTTTCTTTTCGCCGGCTGGCGCTTTCTCGCCGGATTCGGGAATGGACGCCTCTTCGCCCGCGAAATTCGGATCGAGTTCCTTCAATATTTCCTGCCGGGTCTGCTCAATGTCAACGTCCAGGTCGCGCAACACCTGCGCGGCAATGCCGTCGCCTTCGCGCAGGAGACCGAGGAGGATGTGTTCGGTGCCGACATAGGTATGATTGAGCATTTTCGCTTCCTTGGCCGCCAAGGCGAGGACTTTCTTCACCCGCGGCGTGTAGGGAATGTTGCCCATCATTTTCTGGTCGGGGCCGCTGCCGGTCTTTTTCTCAACCGCCATGCGCACCGTATCGAGGTCCAAACCCATTTTTTGGAGAACGTTGACGGCGACGCCCTGCCCCAATTTAATCAGACCGAGCAACAAATGTTCGGTGCCGAGATAGTTATGGTTAAACCGGTCGGCTTCCTTCCGCGCCAGCGCCAGCACCTGCTGGGCCCGTGGCGTAAAGTTGCTCATGGACTCTTCACTCATACCTGTGAATTATAATGCAATGAGTTGGGCGATTTGTCCAACGAAGTTTGAAAAGTTTCCGCTTTTTTTCAACACCCAACTTTCAACTTCAATCAGTTGGTGGACGCTGGAGGCTTGACGATTGGGCGGTTGACGTTCTTTAACCGCTCGCGGACCATGTCCGCCCGAATCAAATCGCGCTCTTCCGCGGTCAACTTGTCCGAGTATTGCTTCTGCAAATGGGCCGGCTGCGTCGTCAAAAATAATTCATCCACCAGCGAGCGCTCCACCCCGGGAAACAATGCCAGGTCAAGCCCCAATCGCAGCAGCGACAGCAAATTCATCGCTTCCTTCGAGGAGATGCTGTGGGCGTTGGCCAAAATTCCGTAGGCGCGCCCGATGTGGTTATAGACCGTTTTGGGTTTTTTCTCCAGGAGCGCCTGCCGCGCATTTTCCTCGTGCTCGATGATTTGCAACAGCACTTTTTCCAATCGTTCGACAATCATCGGCTCGTTCTCGCCGAGCGTCATCTGGTTGGACACCTGAAATACATTTCCCAGCGCCTCGGTGCCTTCCCCGTACAGTCCCCGCACCGCCAACCCCAATTTGTTGACTGATTGAATGATGGGATTGATTTGCTCCGCCAGCACCAGGCCCGGCAAATGCAACATGGCGCTTACCCGAATCCCCGTGCCGATATTCGTCGGGCACGCCGTCAAATAGCCCAGGTCGCTGTCAAAGGCGTAGTCCAGCTTCTTTTCGAGCGCCGAATCCATGCCATCCACCGACGCCCAGGCCTGTTTCAATTGCAACCCGGGCCGAAGGGCCTGCATCCGCAGATGGTCCTCCTCGTTGATCATCACTGAAAAGGTTTCCTCGCGGTTCAGCACCAGGCCGCTGCCGGCGCTCTTGGCCGCGTGCTCGCGGCTGATCAGATGCCGCTCGACCAGTATTTGCTTGTCCAGCGCGCCAAGATTGTCCATTGATTCCGAAAAAGAATCCTTCATATCCGGCAGGCTTTCCACCGCCGGACGGACCATTTCGAGAATCTTCACCCGTTCGGGCTTCTTGGCCCAGCCCGGAAACGCCGCCTCCCTCAAATTACGCGCCAAACGCACCCGGCTGGACATCACGATCCGGTCATGCGGTCCGCGGCGTTGCGCCGTTTCCGCCGGCGGCGACAGAAATGCATGAAGGTCTTTCATCGCGTCAAATTCTTTGGCGACGCCAATCGCTCGCTGATTTGTTTAATTTCATCCCGTATATGCGCGGCGTCTTCAAAATTTTCCAGTTCAATCGCCTTCGTCAGCTTTTTCTGCAACTGTTTCAGCTTGTCGGCATTGTCCCTTGTGGCGCGTAATGCTTCGGGCGTCTTGCCCACGTGCCGCGTCCCCTTGTGCATCGTCTTAAGCAGGCCGCCCAGACCCTCCGCAAAAGTCTTGTAACAATCCGGACAGCCAAGGCGGCCGGATTTTTTGAAGTCCGCCTGCGTGAACCCGCAGCGCGGGCATTTTAATTCCATTCCTCCGGCCGCCTGCTCGATTTCCTGGGACGCCCCCAGGCCGAGCATCAAATCAGCCAGCGCGAAGCCCGCCGGGTCGTTCACCCCCTTGGCCTTGGCGCATTCCTCGCACAAATCCAGTTTCTGCATCTTTTCACCCACAATCTGGGTCAGATGCACCGTCGCGGGTTTCTCTTTGCAAATTGAGCACTGCATAAGGTTATATCGGCTCGCCGGTCGCTTTCGTCAAGGCATGATACGCTTCTTCAAGCTGTCGCGTGATCTTTCCGGGCCGCCCCCGGCCGATGACCCGGCCGTCAATTTTTATCACCGGCATGATTTCCGCCCCCGTCCCGGTCAGAAAACACTCGTCCGCGCTGAACAAGTCATAGCGCGTCAGGTTCGGCTCGGATACTTTCAGCCCTGCTTCCTGCGCGAGTCCAATCACCGTCTGGCGCGTGATCCCGTACAGTGCCCCTGCCGAAAGCGGCGGCGTGCAGACCGCGCCATTCTTGACGATGAACAAATTGTCGCCCGTGCATTCCGCCACATATCCTTCCGAATTCAACATCACCGCTTCCTCCACCCCGGCGTTGTTTGCCTCGATTTTGGCCAGGATGTTGTTCAGATAATTCAGCGACTTCACCGCCGGATTCACCGCACTGTGCAGATTGCGCACGGTCGGCACCGTCACAATTTCCATGCCGCTTTGATACAGTTGTTTTGGATAAAGCTGGATTGTGTCCGCGATGATGATTACCGACGCGGTTTTGCAAGTGTGCGGGTTCAATCCCAGCGTGCCGACGCCCCGCGTCACCACCAGGCGGATGTAGCCGTCGCGAATCTTGTTGGCGCGGCACGAGGCAATGATCGCTCCCGAGATTTTTTCCCGCGACAGCGGAACCCGGAGCATGATCGCCTTGGCCGAATAATAAAGGCGGTCAACGTGTTCCTTCAGCTTGAACACCCGTCCATTGTAAGCGCGGATTCCTTCAAACACACCGTCACCGTATAGCAGTCCGTGGTCAAACACGGAAATTTTCGCGTCGCGCTCGCTGTAGAACCTGCCATCAATGAAAATTTTCATGAACGTGCCACAGCGTAGGGCAAAAAGAGAGGCGATGCAAAGTTAATTTCCAGACGGCCGTCATTCACCGGCGCTCCGTCGGCAGGTCGCCGCGTCCATCCCGCCGGCCCGGAAGCCCGGCTCTGCCTCAGGCCGCTTGCCGGCCGCCCTTCCGCCAAAGCGCCCGCTCCAATCGCAGCCCGAATACGGTCCGCGCCGGAAAATTTGCAGATACCGGTCGGGCATCCGCTGCAATATAAATTCAAACTCCTTCTGGTTTTGCGCCGCCGTCGCTGCCGGGTATCCGATGCTCCGGTTCTTCCGGCCCCCGAAAACAATCTCCCCCCGCTTTAGGGCGATGCCGAAAAACCCAAACATTTCGCGGATTTTCCCGGCATCATTCAATTCGCCCGGACAATGCAGGGTGAAACAACGGTCCCCTAGGCGATTTTCGCCGAGAAAACTCATCGCGCGATTCTCGATTTCAATCCATTGAATCAAATACCACTGGAACAGCGTCAGTTTTTCATCGGCAAAATTCTCAAATATTTCCTCGTTGCCCGTAAGCGCCCAGGCGAAATGCCGCTTGCCATCGTCACCGTTGTAAAAATGGAACGGCGCATGAACCCGCCGGCGCCACAATTCGCGATAAGCTTCGCTCGCCGCCACCTTGAGAGGGTCCCGCACCAGATGCACCAGATGCAAATCCGGAAAAACGTCCAGGGCGCCGACCCACGCCGATTTGAGAAACGCATGGCTGGATTCGAGATAAACAGAGCCGGGAAGTCTTTGGATGTAATCCCGCTTTTTTTCCAGGCGCGCGCGGACATTCCCAATGCGGCCGGCGTGGGCGTCATAGATGGCCGGTCCAAACATGGTGGGGTTCCCGAAATCAAAAAAAGTTTCGTGCCGGCAGACGCAATCGCGCGCGTTCAGGCGAAAGAGGTTGCGCAGATACAGCGTCCCTGACCGCGCCGCTGTCAGCGTAAATATGATTTTTTTCATTCCCGGAGGCGCTTCTCAATGCAGACGACTTCCACCGGCTCGGAAATTTCGGGGCGAAAAATGGTGGTCAATTTGCGGTCAAAAACCGAAAAGCCGAACCGGGAATAGCCGTGTTCCGGGCGGCGCCTGGGCCAGGAAAAGAAGGCGCCGTAACAATGTTTCACGCCGCAAAGATACAATTGGGTCTCATACGAGCGCCACAAACGGCACGCCAGACCCTGCCCGCGATAGCTCTTTTCAATGTCCAGATGCAAATGGGCCGCGCGCTCCGGATGCCGGGGCTGTTCCCGGTATCCATTGACGAGGAGCCAGCGTATGAAATGCTGGGTGCGGGGATGCTGCGAATAACGGCCCGTCGCCGCCCGAAGGATCATCCTCAATGTGGTTTGGAATCCCGAATAAAGCAGCGTGTAATCGAATGATGGCGAAATCGAGCCGAGCAAATAACCCACGACCCGCCCCCCGGCATCGGCCACCCAGGCATAATTCGATTCGTAATCCAGATACGGTCCCGTGAACAAATCGGCAAAGATTTCCCGGTCAGCGAAGATCGCTTCGATCGGGTTGCCGAGAAAGCCCGTGTCGCAGCAAATCCGCCGGATCGTCGGGCGGTCTTCCGGCTGGTACGGCCGGATGATGACACCTTCGCTGGCGCGGTGAGGGGCGCCATGGCCGTTTAAATAATTTTTGGAGCCTCCGTTAACTCCTTCTCCAACATGCAAGTCGGTCATCATCATGTTTTGCAATTTCCAGTTGCCGGCGTCGGCTGGTTCCTAAACATGGACTATTTTAAAATTAATTCCAGTAACATTGCTGTAACATTTTTGGGAAGGCAAACCATATTTTGCGTGACAGGCGTTTGCAAATGATTATATTTGCAGGCTCTCGACGACCCTATGGTCTAGCGGTTAGGACACCACCCTTTCACGGTGGTAGCCCGGGTTCGATTCCCGGTAGGGTCGCCAAACTTTCGACAGGCAGAACTTCACATTTGCCATCCCCGGCAAGTGAAACGGTGATTTCTCAACGATCGTTTGTTCCCTATCGCCAATTCCTCGAACGATCCCCCGGTGGCAATGCCACCTGAACTGCCGCTTGAGCCGAAAATTACTGCTTTTCCAACTCGTAGAAAGACATCCCATTGGTCGGGCTGACGGTATAGGAGATGGTCGAGCCATTGGTCTGATATTGCGACGCGGGGACCTGGGTCCAACCGTTGCCCGACAGCGACGGGTTTTGGAACAGGGTCCATTCGGAATAGGTCAACGGCCAGGACACCGAGGGGTTGCCGTTGCTCAAGGAGGCCGCCATCTGTGGAGGCGCATCAGGTGTCGGCGACAAAATCAGCGCGCTATAAGGTCCGATGGCCACGCTGGCCGTCGGCGGATTGCCGCTGGCGGTCACCACCGTACTGCCGTTGTTGCCAAAGTCAGAACTGTAATTGGTCGAGTCGGTGTTGAAATGCACGTACCACGTCCCGTCCCACGGAAAGGTCAGGTTGTAGCTGCTGTAATTCACGTCCGCAAAATTGCCGATGACCACCGCGTCCTGGTTGGTCTGGCCCGATTTCCACCGTTGAAAGGCGATCAACTTGCTGTTGTTGTCCACCCACAACATCTCGAACTGGTCGCCTTCCAACCCAGGCGTATAGCCCTTCAAGTCGCGCCGGGCGCTGATGAGATCGCGGTAAAGCTGGACGATGCGGCTGAAGGTGTTGGTCTTGCTCCAGTCCACGATGCGCGCGGAATCAAAAGCGTTGCTCTCCAGCATTTCCTGTCCCTGAAAGATCATCGGGATGCCCGGGGCCGTCAGGGTGACGGCGGCGCCGAGCGTGGAAAGTTTTCGCGCGCGATAACTGCCGGGCGTCACCGGGTCAATCGAGGTCACCAGCCGCAGGCCGTTGTTCAGGTCGCCGACAACGTCGTGCGATTCGAGATACACGACCCGATTGCTGTTGGCCGCGCCGCCGTAATTGACGTTGTACTGGATGGCGTTGGCGATTGTGTCCATATCGCGGTCGGCGTCCACGGTATTGCTGAGCACCGGCGTGACGGTGTAGGGATAGCCGGTGTCCCACGCGCTGTCGAAGCCCCAATAATCATACACGTCCTCGGCGATGCTGATCTTGCCGGTGTAATTGGTATGGATCATGGCATTGATGGAGGCGACCAGGTTGCCGGCGGCGGCGATGTAGCTGCCATCGTTGCCGTGGGTCATGGCATAAGGCGTGTCCCAGCGGAACCCGTCCACGTGATATTCGCTGAGCCACTCGGTGAAATTGTCATAGATGTAATTGCAGACCTGGTTCGTGTTGCAATTGGGACGGGTCCAGCCCCAGGGAGTGATCTGCCAATTGGTATTGCTCTCGTAGAAATAGATCCCGCCGCCGCCGAGGGAGTTGGAACCGGCCCAGCCGTCAAAATTCCACATGTCCAGATCGTTGGGACCGTAATGGTTTTGGACGATGTCCAGGAAAACGGCGAGGCCGTCCCGGTGACACGCGGCGACAAAGGTCTTCAGCCCGTTCGGGCCGCCATATTGCACGTTGTCCACGGCGAACGGCTGCGCGGGGTCGTAGCCCCAACTCGGGCCGCTGTTGCCGAATTCCATGATGGGCATCAGCTCCACGGCGTTGACGCCCAAGCCCTTCAGGTAGGCGAGTTTATTGGTGGCCTCAATAAGCTTTGAAAGCGGTCCATTCGTGTAAAACGTCCCGATATGCATCTCGTAGATGAACAGCTCGCATTGCGGCGCGTTGGTGAAATCGTCGCCGTTCCAGTTGAACACGGTCGGGTCGTAGATGATGTCGTTGTTTCCAGATCCCCCACCCGGGTTGACCACCCAACGCGAGCACGGATCGTGCTTGTAAAAACTGCTGCCGTCGTAACTGATGTAAAATTTGTACTGCTGGTTGTTGGTGGCGCTCGTCACGTCCGCCGACCAGACGCCGTCGGGCGCGGCGTTGGTGGTTTCTTCGGTCAACGGGTTGGCGGAGGTGCTCCAACCGTTGAATTGGCCGGGCACATAAACCGCAGTGGCGTCCGGCGCCCAGACGCGGAAGGTGACGCCGGTGCCGGAGGCGTCATGGTACGGTGTGGCGCCCCAGCCGGGCCGGCTGGACTGGGCCATTACCGTGCCTGTGATTGTTCCGCAGATAAACAGCGGGGCCAATAATACGGGCACATGGCGGGATAAACTCCGGCAAGACATAAATCGGGATTTCCATCTGGTTGGCTGTTCATGGCGTGAACGAAATCTTGTTGTTCGTTTTCATGAGTTTTCCCGGACCGCACCGATTGGCAAGCCATATTTCACTTCAACCGCTTGGACCTCAAGCAAAAACACTTCCCCGTTGCCGACATCCTATCCGTACTATCCGTCCGATTCCGTGTTCCAGAAAAGATTGAATTCCCTCAGGGAATTGATAATCTGGTTCCAACTGGCGATGATTTGGGTCGCCAATTCGTGTCCATGTGGGCAGTTTCCCCGCACGAACCTCTGCGAATTCGAGGAACGGTCCAAACCGAAATGGAAAATGATGCGAAAAAGAAACAGGGCTGGCCGCCGGGCATCAGGCGACGAGCCGAATATTCATGACAAAACCACACATCACCTTAAGCCTGCTGTTGCTCATCATTCTGGCCGCTCCCCGCTCCTTTGGCCAGGGCACGGCATTTTGATTGGCAACCGGAGCGCAAGTTTTCTGCCCACCAACACCGCGCCGGAGCTGAGTGCCATCTGGAGCAGCTATTGATCACTGACTCACCGGCGATGCCGTGGACGTGGACCGATACGAACGGGACAACGCTGCCGTCGGAATTTTATCGGATCCAAACCGGTCCGCCGCTACCTTAAAAGCGGACCATTCAAAAAAAATATGAAACGACGTGAATTTATCAAAGTTGGCCTGAGCGCTGCCGCTCTGGCGACAATACCCTCCTGCACCAACAAACTATTTCGGGGCGCCGGCGGCACGGCGTCGCGAACGAATGGGGCTTTGCCGGGCGCCAACGGCGCGGTGGCGCCGCGCCGCTGCGACTTGTTGGATTTCGACTGGCGTTTCAAACCGATGCCGGTCATTGCCCTGGCCGACGCGGTGTCCCTGGACAAATGGGTGTGGATGAAGGAACAGCCAGGACAGGGGGCCGACACGATGACCCAGCCGGATTTGGACACCTCCGGCACCGATTGGAAGACGACCGACCCTGAAACTGCAAGCGCCGACCATGCGCAGATGGATTACGCCGGCTTCGCCTGGTTTCGGACGGTTCTGCCGGAATTAAGCGGGCCGGGGCGGACGGTGTCCTTCACGCACGTGGACGACAATGGTGAGATTTATCTGAACGGGAAACTGGTGGATTCGCATCAGGGCTGGAATTCGCCGTTTATGCTCAACCTCGACACGGCATGGAATCCCAGCGGCCCGAATGTTTTGGCGGTGCGGGTGGAGAACACCGCCGGGCCGGGCGGCATATACGGAGACGTTTCCCTAGGTCGTTTGCCAGTATCGGAACAGTTTTTCTCGCCGGATTTGGATGACACCACATGGCGCAAGGTCCAGTTGCCGCACGATTATATTGTTGAGGGCGACTACAGTCCGAAAGCCGATACGGGCCACGGATCGCTGCCGGTTTTTCCGGCGTGGTATCGAAGAAAATTTTCGCTGGACGCGGCGGATGCGGGCAAATGCGTGTGGCTTTATTTCGAGGGCGTGTATCGCGATGCGAAAATCTATATCAACGGCAAATTGGTTGGAAGGCACCCGGGCGGCTATACGTCGTTCCACGTGGACATTGCGGATGTAGTCGAATATGGCGCCGAAAACCTGCTGGCGGTTTTTGTGGACCCGACCGATTTTGAAGGTTGGTGGTATGAAGGCGGCGGGATTTACCGGCATGTCTGGCTGAATGTCGCCGATCCCACCCATGTGGCGCCTTGGGGAGTCTATGTCACGAGCGAGGTGGCGGATGTGACCGGCGCGGCCTCCGCCAAACTTCGCATTCAAACCCTGGTGGCCAACCGGACGGCGGACAGCCAGAGTTGCTCAGTCGTCTCCACGGTGCTGGATCCAGATGGAAACGTGGTGGGCACGGTAACGGACAATCTCGATGTGCCGCCTACTCCCATTCCGGCTGATGCACAGGAAAGAATACTTTCCTCGTCCGATGTGGACCAGCCCAGCTACCTCCACAGTGGCACGCCCTTGGTGCAGGAGGTCAATCTGGCTTCCGCGCGGCTCTGGTCATTGGAAGAACGGAACCGCTACACCGTGGTGACGCAGGTCTCACGAGATGGCAAGGCGGTGGATGGTCACGCGCAAAAATTCGGAATCCGGACGCTGCGGTTTGATCCCAACGATGGTTTTTTCCTGAATGAAAAGCCGGTGAAATTGAACGGCGTTTGCAACCATCAGGATTTTGTGGGCGTGGGCATCGGCATGACGGACAGCCTTTTGTATTACCGGATGAAGAAGCTGCAGGAATTCGGCTGCAACGCGATTCGCTGCTCGCACAACCCGATGACGCCGGCCATGTATGAGGCCTGCGATGACCTGGGCTTGTTGGTGATGGACGAAAACCGGCATCCGGGTTCCTCAATCGCTGTGAAGTCATGGAAGGGCCAATCTTACGACAACACGTGGCATGTTGAATCCATGGTTCTGCGGGACCGCAACCATCCGAGCGTCATCATGTGGTCCATGTGGAATGAGGAGTTTGCCATCCAGAACGCACCTTTCGCCCGGGAGATGATGACCGCGCTGATGGCAGCGGTCCACAAACACGATGTCACGCGGCCGGTGACGTGCGCCAACAACAGCGGGGCGGAAAACGGGGCATGGCGTGGCGGCGTGGCCGACGCGGAAGACCTGGTGGGCGTCAATTACAACTACCAGGACTTCGATATTTTGCATCCGGAGTATCCGGACAAAATGCTGTTTGGCAGCGAGATTGGCAGCAACTGCGAGTGCCGCGGGATTTATCACACGGACAAAGAGACGGCGCATCTGACGAGCTATATGGCGCCGGACGACTCATGGCAGCCGCTGGGTTCGCGCAAGTTTGTGGCGGGGGGATTCTACTGGACAGGGTTCGACTATCGCGGAGAGACAACGCCGTTCGACTGGCCGGAGATCAATTCCAACTTCGGGTTTCTGGACATGTGCGGTTTTCCAAAGGACCAAGCATATTATTGGAAGGCGTGGTGGAAGAGAAGCGAGCCCCTGGTGCATATTTTCCCGCATTGGAATTGGGCCGGCAAGGAGGGGCAGAATATTCCGGTGTGGTGCTTCAGCAATTGCGACGAGGTGGAACTATTTTTAAACGGGCGCGGCCTCGGGAAAAAGACGATGCGGGAATTTCGTCATCTGCAATGGGAGGAGGTGCCGTATGAACCGGGACGGCTGGAAGCCAAAGGCTATATCAACGGCCAGCTTGCCGCGCAGAAAGTTGTGGAGACGACGGGGACGGCGGCGGCCATTCACATGACGCCCGATCGGGCGCGGCTCATTGCCGACGGGCAGGATACCGTTCCGATTGCGGTTGTCGTGGTGGATTCGAATGGGCGCGTCGTGCCGACAGCGGACAATAAGATTTCTTTTGATGTCTCGGGCGCGGGTTCAAACGCGGGTGTTGGGAACGGCGATCCGAGTTGTCATGAGCCGAATCAAGCCAACTACCGCAGTGCGTTCAATGGATATTGCATGGTGCTGGCCAAGGCGGGACAAACGGGGGGAACTCTCCGCGTTACCGCGCGGGCCGATGGTTTGGCCGAGGCGTCGGTGGCGCTGACCGTTGACAAGATCGCAGGGTAACGAAATGACTGCGATCGACATCCAGGATATCGCCATCTACCCAAACCATTCATGTGCCTGGCGCCAGATTATCGCGCCCGGCCGCGTCCGAACGTCCGGGTTCCTTCTCCGATGACCGTGTTCATGACATAAAGTAACACCATCCTGACATCAAGCCTCGTTTGATTTTCGTTATTGCGGAAGGGAGACGGGGCTGGCATGTTAGCATCGGGCGACGAGCCACATACTGATGAGAAAATTATATGCCGTGTTGAGTTTGCCGTGGCTCGCAATCCTGAGCGCAACGCTCTCCTTTGGGCAGGGCACGGCGTTTAATTATCAGGGAGAACTCAGCGTCAGCAACACTCCGGCCAACGGAAGTTACGACCTCCTCTTTAACCTTTACCCCGCCAGCGAGGGCGGCGACGCGATTGCCGGGCCGGTGACCAACAGCGCCACCGCGGTGAGCAATGGGTTGTTCACCACGGCGATTAATTTTGGCCCAGGCATCTTCACCGGCGGCACCAACTGGCTGGACATCGCCGTCCGCACCAATGGCGGCGGCGCGTTCTCCGAATTATCACCGCGACAGGAAATCCTTCCCGTTCCTTATGCCGTTTACTCCCAAAATGCAGGAACGGCGATGAGTGCGCTGACCGCCAGCAACATCTCCCTGGGCGCCGTGACGGGCGCCAATATCGCCGCCGGGACCATCACCGCGGCAAACATCGCCAGCGGGCAGGTTGTGAAAACTCTTAACGGATTGTCCGACGCCGTGAGTTTGGCGGGTGCTAATGGCATCACTTTGAGCACGAATGGAAACATACTGACAATCAACACCGGCGGCGACTATGTGTTTGCTGATCTCTCGCTGACCGGTATGGCGGAAAATGTTACCTCAGGCGGGGTCCTTCCTCTCAACGGGGCCTCCGGTGCTGGATGGACATTTAACATCACCAGTTCCACGCTAATCGCCCAAGCGACTGGTACCTATTACATCCAGTTCGGGGGTTGGAGTTATAGCACTACCAGTGGCACCCCACAAATCGAAGCTGTCATAAATGGCTCCTCCTCCCCCGTATCCGGCAGTGGCGTTTTCACGGAGGCAAGCACCGGCTTTTCACACGCGTTCATCGTTGCGCTCACGGCAGGCGAGACGTTGCAGTTTGTCAATGAAGGCAGTTCGGCCCTTGTCCTGGCAGCGCCGACTGGAACGGGAGTGTCATTTTCTGTCACCATCACGCGAATTAATTAAATCAGCTGGCCTTGGGGCATTTTCTTTCGCCCATCCGGCGCGTGGTATCGTTTGTTTTGCTGACCCACGGTTTCCTCTGGGCTATCGCCACGCTGCTCCCGGGCGGGTCCCAACCAGGAGATTGGCTATTTTTTCCTCGCGGGTTTCTTTGCCGTGTCCTCGAGCGCAGCCTGGGCGGCCGCCAACCGCGCAACCGGAACGCGAAACGGCGAGCAACTCACATAATTCAACCCCAGGCGATGGCAGAATTTCACTGAATCGGGATCCCCGCCATGTTCGCCGCAAATGCCCAGTTTGATGTCCTTGCGCGTGGCGCGGCCTTTCTCAACGGCGATGCGCATCAATTCACCGACGCCGGTCTGGTCTATCGAGGCAAACGGGTTCTTTTTCACGATTTCCAGTTCCGCGTAATGCGGCAGGAAAGAGCCCGAGTCGTCGCGGCTCATCCCCAGACAGGTTTGCGTCAAGTCATTCGTTCCAAAACTGAAAAATTCCGCCGTCTGCGCGATTTCATTTGCGGTCAATGCGCCACGCGGGATTTCAATCATCGTGCCAACCAGATAGGCCAGCTTCACCTTTTGTTCCGCCATGACCTCTTTGGCCACCCGGTAAACAAGCTCAATCTGCAAATCCAATTCTTTCTTGAAGCCAACCAGAGGGATCATAATTTCCGGTTTGCATTTGATCCCTTCTTTTTGGACTTCGGCAGCCGCCTCGAATACCGCCCGCGCCTGCATTTCGGAAATCTCCGGATACGTGATTCCCAGGCGGCAGCCGCGATGTCCGAGCATGGGATTAAACTCGTGCAGCTCATGAACGCGCTTGGCGATTTTTTCCGCGCTGATGCCCAGCTTGCTGGAGAGCGCATGTTGCTGGCCATGGTCGTGCGGCAGAAATTCGTGGAGCGGCGGATCGAGGAACCGGATGGTCGCCGGCAGGCCCTTCAACTCCCGGAAAATACCGGCGAAATCCTCGCGTTGATAGGGCAGCAGTTTCGCCAGCGCCTTTTTGCGGTCTTCGGTCTTGTCGGCCAGAATCATTTCGCGCATGGCGTCAATGCGATCGCCTTCAAAAAACATGTGTTCGGTGCGGCAGAGGCCGATGCCTGACGCGCCAAAGGCCACAGCGTTCCGCGTTTGCTCCGGACTGTCGGCATTCGTGCGCACTTGCAGCCGGGTGACTTGCCCGCACCATTTCATCAATTGCGCAAAATTTTTGCAGGTTCCGCCCGCCCTGGCCGCCGCATCCCCTTCCAGCAAGCCTTGGATGACTTCGCTGTGTGCCGTCTTCACCTCGCCCGCATAAACGGTGCCGCTGGTGCCGTCAATCGAAAGGAAATCGCCCTCGCGGAAAAGTTCCCCGTTCACAGTCATCGTCTTAACCGCGTAATCTATGTGCAGCCCGCTCGCGCCACAGACGCAGACCTTTCCCATTTGGCGGGCGACGAGCGCCGCGTGCGAGCTGACGCCGCCGCGGGCGGTAAGAATGCCTTCAGCGGCAATCATGCCGCGCAAATCCTCCGGTGATGTTTCCACGCGAACGAGCAGGACTTTCCCGCCCGTGTTCGCGGCTTCCACCGCGCGTTCGGCGTTGAAATAAATTTTGCCCGAAGCCGCGCCCGGCCCGGCCGGAAGGCCGGACGCAATGGCCTTGGCCGATTTTAGCGCAGCACGGTCAAAGATCGGCGCGAGCACCTGGTCCAATTGTTCGGCGGGCACGCGCTTGATCGCCGTCTTCCAGTCAATCAGTTTTTCCTTCACCATTTCACAGGCGAAGCGGACGGCCGCCACGCCGGTGCGTTTGCCGTTGCGCGTTTGAAGCATGAACAACTTCCCCTCCTGGATGGTGAATTCGAAGTCCTGGACGTCCTTGAAGTGGGATTCGAGGGTCTTGCGAACCGTTTCCAGTTCGGCAAAGGCTTTGGGCAGATGGTTCTTCAATTGCGCCACCGGCTCCGGCGTGCGGACGCCGGCGACAACGTCTTCGCCCTGGGCATTGATGAGAAATTCGCCGTAGAACACTTTTTCGCCCGTGGCAGGATCGCGAGTGAAGGCAACGCCGGAACCTGAATTTTCACCGGTATTGCCGAAAACCATGGCCTGCACGTTCACGGCCGTCCCCCATTCGGTGGGGATGTTATATTTGCGGCGATAAACAATCGCGCGGTCGTTCATCCACGAACCGAAAACCGCGCCGATGGCGCGTTTGAGCTGTTCCCAGGGGTTGATTGGAAATTCCTTTCCGGTGCGCTCTTTCACCAGCGCTTTGAAGCGAACGACCATCTCCTTGAGGTCGTCCGTGGTGAGCTTGGTGTCCTCGATGTCGGCATGGTGGCGCTCGTGCTTGAGCGCATGGATTGCCATTTCGAACGGCTCATGGTCTTCACCGGGCTTCTTCTGCACGCCCATGACCACGTCGCCATACATTTGGATGAAGCGCCGGTAACAATCCCAGGCGAAGCGTTCATTTTTGGTGGCGCCAACGAGCGCCACCACCGTTTCATCGTTCAAACCCAGGTTCAATATCGTGTCCATCATGCCCGGCATCGAATCGCGGGCGCCCGACCGGACGGCAACGAGCAGCGGCATGGCATTTCTATCGCCGAACTTCGTGCCCATGATCTTTTCCATGTTGGCGATGCCCGCCTGGATTTGGGCTTGAAGCTCCTTGGGATACGAATGTTTGTTCTCGTAGAAATAAGTGCAGACCTCGGTGGTGATGGTGAAACCCGGGGGCACGGGCAAACCGATGCGTGTCATTTCCGCCAGGTTCGCGCCTTTGCCGCCAAGCAGCGGTTTCATCGAGCCATCGCCATCGGCTTTCTTGTTGCCAAATAGATAAACGTACTTTTTTGCTTTCACTGTTTTTGCCATAAAATCAATCGTTGGAATTTCTCCTAAAATGAGCGGCGAATCCTAACAGGGTATCGGGCATAGTCAACGAATGAATAATTTACTGGCCCAGCCTTTGAGGTTGTGGCTGAATTCGCAATATCCATGAAACGCTGGGCCGCTTTTACCGTCCTGATTTATGCGCTGGCGCTGCTGTTGCTCACCGTGCCAGTGCTTTTTGTCGCCCTTGCCGATTGGGGAAAACAAGCCGCGGCCTGGCTTGGAAGGATATCCTGGGGGTTTACGCCTCCTGGGGCTATTGGATTTGGCTGGCGGTCCTCCTCGGCGGACAGTGCTTGCTCCTGCTCGTCCCCATCGACATCGCCGAAAAACGGTTGCCCTCACGCCGCAAATTGAAAGTTCCCGTCATCGTCACCGCCTTCTTTCTCGCCAACCTCTTTCTCGCTGGAATTTTTTCCATCCTTTGCGCGATTTTTACCGACAATGCCTTTCAATTTTTTTCATTCGTGGACTGGATCCTCGGCCACCAATCCGGTCAACCGCCAACGGTTCACCAAACGGGTTGGGGCGTCAGCGCCACGATCTTCATGACGGTCGCCATTTTTTGGATTATTTGGGGAATTGTCTTCCGCAACTTCGCCAAAGACGATGCGCCCTACGCGCTGCTCGCCCGCGCGGTGCGGTGGCTGCTGAACGGCAGCATTCTGGAACTCATCGTGGCCGTCCCCAGTCATGTCATCGTCCGCCGACGCGATGATTGCTGCGCGCCCGCGGGCACATTTTGGGGCATCGCCACGGGAATCTCCGTAATGCTCCTCTGCTTTGGCCCCGGAGTTTATTTTTTGTTTGTCGAACGGATGAACCGCTTGCAACCAAAAACCGCCGGGGTTGAGAAGGAATAATATGCTTAGGACGCGACGCGATAAGCGACGGCGGTGCAAATGACGATCGAGATGATCCCCGCAAGAAAAAAGTCTCCATACATCAAATAAAATGTCGCGCTAATGGTAAAGAGCGCGATTGCGCCGCAAATTACCCCGAGGCTGGTGTCCGTTCCCCGACCGAGCAACCGCGCGCCATAACCCGTGCATATGCCGATGCCGACGCCGGAGAGTGGAAACCTGAAGCCGGCCGATTTATAGAAGGCATAGACAAGGATGGCGCCAATCACCGCGCCCACACAGGCGCCGAGAATGCCCAGACCCAGGCTGAAATCGTCGGTCACGACCTTGGGTTTGGATGGTGCTGCCCGGCGAAATCGGGGCGACGGGCCGCGCGGCATTCAATGGAGCCGGCGCGACCGTCACCGCAAGCCGGACCGGGGCCGCGACCGATGGAGCATTTAATGGCGGCGATGGGGCAACAGTCGCCACAGGGATGGCCGGTGGCCCATTCGGAAAATGGCGGGCCAGAAGGCCATTGGCGGCATCCGTGCCGTCCACGCCGCAAGCCGGACATGTCACGCGCACCGGCATTCGTCCGCCGATCGGTTCAACGTCGAATTGATATTTTTGACCGCAACCGCAAACGCCTTTGAGTTCCATAAGGCTCTTGGTTTTCGTGTCTGCTGCCGCCGCCCCGGCGGTCATATAACCATGACGAAATGGGTTCTGTCCACACTTTTTCGAATAGGACGAGGGGTGGCAAAATGGGACGGATGGAGCGTGTGAAAAAAAAGAGGAATTGTCTGGCAACGGCATTCGCCTTAATCTGCGTCCTCAATGGGATTGAAATTGTTCAACACTCTCTCGCGCTCTGTCCAGGATTTCTCGCCGCTCGCCCCGCCCAGGGTCGGCATGTATTGCTGCGGGCCAACCGTCTATGACTTCGCCCATATCGGCAACTGGCGCACCTTCGTCTTCGCGGACCTCGTCCGCCGCTGGCTCGAGTTCAACCAGTTCAACGTCATTCACGTGATGAACATCACCGACGTGGAGGACAAAATCATCCGCGGCGTTCGCGAGACCAAGTCTTCCCTTCGCGAATTCACCGGCCCGTTCGAGGCGGCGTTCTTCACCGACATGCAAACGCTCAATTGCCGCCAGCCCCACGAGACTCCCCGCGCCACCGAACGCATCCCCGACATCATTTCGCTCATCGAAAAACTGCTGGCGCGCGGCATCGCCTACCAAGCCGCCGACGGTTCCGTTTATTTTTCCATCGAGAAATACCGCGCCTGTGGCTGCCACTACGGCCAATTGCTGAAGTTAAACTTCGATGAGATGCGCTCCGGCGAGCGGGTCAAAAGCGACGACTATGCCAAGGAATCCATCGCGGATTTCGCCCTGTGGAAAGCGCGCGCGCCGGAGGATGGCGAAGTTTTCTGGCCCGGCCCCTTTGGCGAAGGGCGTCCGGGGTGGCATATCGAATGTTCCGCGATGAGCATGAAGATTCTCGGCGCAAGCTTTGATTTGCATCTCGGTGGCGAGGATTTGATCTTCCCCCACCACGAAGATGAAATTGCGCAAAGTGAAGCCGCCACGGGCAGGCCTTTCGTTAAATACTGGCTCCATGGCGCGCACCTGCTGGTCGAGGGGAAAAAAATGAGCAAGAGCCTGGGCAATTTTTTCACCCTGCGCGATCTGCTCGCCAAAGGCTTTACCGGACGCGAAATCCGCTGCGCCTTGTTGCAAGCGCACTATCGGGAGTCGTTTAATTTTACTTTTGACGGCCTGCAAGCCGCGCGGGCGGCATTGGCCCGGATTGATGAATGCCTTGCCAAACTGCGGGAAATTAGCGGCCCATCGAATCGCGGGGCGGTCGGGGCGCCGGAGGGTTTTACCCATTCAACGCTCCAGCGGTTTACCGCTTCTTTGGATGATGACCTGAACATCTCCGCCGCGTGGGGCGAGGTGTTCAAATGGGTCGCCGAACTCAACCGCTGCATCGCCGAAGATTCGTTGACTGCCGCCGATGCCGCTATGGCATTGACGGCATGGCAAAAAATTGATTCAGTTCTGGGCATCGGAACAAGACCGGACACGGAAATTCCGTCCGAAATCACGTCGTTGCTGGATGCCCGGCAGGCCGCCCGCAAGGCGAAGGATTTTAAGAGATCAGATGCCATTCGCGATGAATTGAAGGCGAAAGGCTGGGCGATTGAAGACACGCCCAAAGGCCCAAAATTGAAAAAGATTTGACCGCGCTCAATATTACCAAAACTAACGATGCCCAAAGGCTTTTTTATCACGTTTGAGGGCACGGAAGGCTGCGGCAAATCCACGCAGGTCGAACTCCTCGCGCGGAACCTGGTGGCCCTCGGCCATCGCGTCCGCACGTTGCGCGAGCCGGGCGGTTCGCCCATCGGCGAGGAAATCCGCCACACCCTCAAGCACAGCAAGGTCAACCACGCGATGACTCCGGAAGCCGAATTGCTCCTGATGAATGCCAGTCGCGCCCAACTCGTGCGCGAGGTTATCCGCCCCTCTCTGGCCAACGGCGAGATCGTCGTCTGCGACCGCTTTTATGATTCCACCACCGCCTATCAGGGCTACGGACGCCAACTGGATTTGAAAATGGTCGAAGCCATCGTCCACGTCGCGGTCGGCCAAACACGCCCGGACTTGACGCTGCTGCTCGTCATTCCGCCCGACGTCAGTGAACTCCGCCGCGCGTTCCGTCAATCCACCATGCCTTTCATGCGTGACCGCCTGGAGGAAGGCGATAGACAGTTTTTCGCCCGCGTGGCCCGCGGCTATGAAGTCATTGCCGCCGCCGAACCCGGGCGTGTGCGCGTGCTGGACGGCGCCGGTTCAGTGGAAAATATTTGCGGAAAAATCTGGGAAATTGTCCAGCCGCTCCTCCCCAAGGTGGGGCGCTGGTGAGGCTTGCCCATTCTTTCGAGAGCAACTATTTTAGGGTATGATTGAAAAAATGATTGCCTTGATTGAGGCCAAAATCCGCGCCGAAACCATCAGTGAAGCGGGCAAACAGGAATTGCTTCAGTTGCTGGCGTCCCTCAAAACGGAAGTGGCCGACCTGGAAAAAAGCCATGCCGCCACCCTCGAAAATCAGGAGGCGCTGAAAAAATCCGCCGCCGAACTTCGCTCCTCAGTCGCCGGTTTTGAACTCTCCCATCCCAAATTGGTTGCCGCCGTCAACAGCATCAGCCAAACCCTCTCGAATTTTGGCGTGTAGCAGGCAGAGCGAAGGAGCATGCCCGCAGCGGCCCTGCTCATAGTTGTTGTCTTCCCGGATTGTGCGTCCGCCGTTCAAACTTCCTCTCCCCATCGGGGGAGAGGATTGAGGTGAGGGGCACGCATGGTAAGCAGAATACTCATAGTTGTTGCCTCTCCTCTGACCGAGCGAAAACGAATCCAAAACACAAAAGATCCGCTGCTCCTTTTCCCCAACCGAACGGCTGCAGCTTTTCTGAAAATGCTCTAATCCTGGCGCATCTGCGCTATCGCCGCCATGATTTCATCGGCGATCTGCTGGTAAATCTGCTTCAGCCGCGCCTTGTCGCACGATTTCGACTCCGCCCGCAGTTTTTCAAATTGCATCGGCGCACCGTATTTTACCGCCACCTTCTTTGGACGTGGAAACGTCTGGTTTCGTCCCCACGCCTCATGGCTCCCAAAAATGCGCACCGGCACCACCGGCGCATCCGATTTGGCGACAACCAGGCCGATTCCCGAACGCGCCGGTTGCAATTTGCCGTCGGGCGAGCGGGTGCCTTCGGGAAAGAGGATGATTCCGCCCCCGGCGAGCAAACGTTCCAGGATGTTCTTCAATCCGCGCGCGCCCCCGCCCTCGCGGTCCACTGGCACCGAGTTCCAGGAGCGCAACAAAGCCCCCACGCCGAAAAAACGAAACAGACTTTCCCGCGCCAGATAATTGATGGGGCGGTGCAGCCCCGCGCCCGCGAGCGGCGGATCAATGTAGCTCGCATGGTTTGCCGCGAGAATCACCGCGCCGGTTTGCGGCACATGCTCGGGATTCAATACCCGCCAGCGAAAATATATCGCAAAAACGGCGCGGAAAAACATCCAGCCGAGGCGATAGGATAGGTTCATTGGCGGAGGCGCGATCGGATTTCTTCCAAAATCAATCCGCTCGTCTGCTCGGAAGTCATCTGCGAATTGTTAATCACCCGGGCGCCGAGCGGCACCATCAACGGCGCCACGGCGCGCTGGCTGTCGCGCTGGTCTCGCGCCGCCAGGTTCTCCTGGATGCCGTCGGCTGCCCGCCGGCGCGATCGCTCTTCCAACTTGGCGTCCAGGTAAAACTTGAAGTCCGTTTCCGGAAAAACATTCGTGCCAATGTCGCGCCCTTCCATCACCAGGTTTCCGAATTCGATGCACTCGCGCTGGCGTTTGACCATCCATTCGCGCACTTTCGGCACGGCCGCCACATGCGGCACCGCGGCGCTGGTTTCGGCGGTCCGGATTTCCCTTTCCGGATAATACCCGTCAACGAGCAAATGCACGGCGCGCAAATCATTCCCGGCCACGCATTCCAAGCTGGTTTTCCACTTGCGGCACGCGGCGGCCACGGCTTTCGCGTCGTGGATATCAATCCGCTTTTGCAGACAATACCAGGCAAGCGTGCGATACATCGCCCCGGTGTCCACATAAACGAAATTGAGGGCCTTGGCCACCAGCTTCGCATTCGTGCTCTTGCCGCTCGCGCTCGTTCCGTCAATGGCGATAACAATGGGAGCAATGGGAGGTTTCAATTTTATATCGGTGTTAATTTGCGAATAATTCATCTTCGATCAACTTTTGCCCGGATCTCGCATCCAGCAGGGTCGCGCCCAGTCCGCCGGGCGGCGCGGCCGCCAGTTTGTGGAAGAAATTCGGGAACGTCTTTTTCACGCAGGAGGGATTCTTGATTTTGATGCCGGGCACTTTCAATCCCAAAACCGCAAAGCACATGGCCATGCGATGGTCGTTGTAGGTCTCAATTTCGGCGCCATGAAGGGGTGACGGATAAACGGTCAGCGTGTCGCCTTCTTCAATCACTTTCGCCCCGCATTTGGTCAGCTCCGTCCGCAAGGCGACAACCCGTTCGCATTCCTGAACACGGAGGCGCCCAAGGTTGGTAAATCGGGAATCGTTCCTTGCCAATGGGGCAATGGTAATCGCCGTCATGATACTGTCACCCATTTGGCTTGCCCGCGAAATCATCCCCGGAAAATCAGGCGGCTGTGGCAAATGCGCGGGGAACCATTGGTCCATTTGCCAATCGGATCGCGGCCAACGCCGCACCAATACTGAAAAGAACCTTGGCTTGACGATCCGCCTTGCATATGTAGCGCCAGGTCAAAAACCGAAATTTCTTTTCCTTGTCCCGATGGATCACTTGATGCCGGGAACAGCCATCCGGTCGCCCAAAAATAACTGCCACTGGATGTGTCCGGCTCAATCCGAAATCTGCCGCCTCGCCCCGGAAAGACGGCGATTAAATTCCTGGTCATTTCCACATACGGCGATTCCTCCATGTTTTCTCCGACCGCTTCGATCTTCCACCCCCCTGCCCTGGCGCACAACAACAGCGCCGACGCGAACTGCGAGCTTTCCGCGATGCTGACTTTTACTGGAGTAGGAGACGACGAAGGGAATTTCCGGCCATTCATTTCAATTTCAGTCTCATTGCCCCGGCTCCTTCCGCCAAAAATTTTGACCGGCAATTTGTCATTTCCATTTTCCGGTTCGATGCGATGGCCCAATTCGCGCAGCGCCTGAAATAGCGCCGCCTGCGGACGTTCGTGCATTCGCGGCGCGCCGCTCAACCGGAAAACGCCGTTTCCCAGGCAAACGAATGCCGACAAGAATCGGGCCACGGTCCCCGCATTCCCGACAAACAACTCCAGCGGCTTTCCTAACGTGCCATTCTTTGGAATTTTCCCGCCGAGGCCCTTGACCGTGATGGTCCGATTGCAAAATTCTTCCGGGTCATTCTCCACGCGGATTGAGAATCCGAGTTTCTGAAGGCATTCGACCATGATTTGTGTGTCCTCGCTCCAAAGGGCGCCGGTGAGTGTCACCTCGCCGTCCGCCAGGGCGGCCAGAATAAGCCCGCGGTTCGTGATGCTCTTCGAGCCGGGCACCGTGATTTCGGCGCGCACCGGTTTGTCCAGCGGCACAATTTCAATGAGTTCGGGGAGCGCCATTATTCCGTTGAAGTCGAATCGGCGCACCATCCATCGCGGCGCGCCTTCGCCGTTTTAAAAACTTTTGACAGTGCCCTTCCATCGGCGCGTTTTAGAACGCGCTGGAATTTTTGCAGTTCGGATACGAATGCCGCAATGGATTTGGCCAGATTTTTCCGGTTGGATAGCGCGATGTCCCGCCACATCTCCGGCGAACCCGAAGCAATGCGCGTCGTGTCGCGGAAACCGCCCCCGCAAAGTTGCAATTGCGCCTCGGGCAGGGCTGGGTCCAAAACCAGTCCGGCCAGCGTCACCGCCAGCACGTGAGGCAAATGGCTGGCCCGGCCCGCTAACTCATCGTGCCGTTCCGGCGACAATTTCAAAACGCGCCCGCCGAGCGTTTTCCAGAATTTTCCCAATTTGCGGACCGCCCCGTCATATGATTTCCTGGTCGGCGTCAATACGCAGACCGCGTTTTTAAACAGGTCCGCCCGCGCGGCCAGCACCCCGGTTTTTTCGCCTCCGGCCATCGGATGGCTGCCGACAAAATACGCGCCGGCCCTCGCCACGAGAGGTTCGAGTTCGCGCACGACTTCCCCCTTCACGCTGCCGACATCGGTGACAATCGCGCCGCGTTTGAGCGCCGGGCAAAAATCGCTCCGCCAGCGCGGGCATTTGCGCCAGCGGCGTGCAAAGGATCACCAGGTCGGCATCGGAAACCGCCGCGAGCAGATCGGTGGTCGAATAATCCGTCGCGCCGATTTTTTCCGATTCGGCGACGGTTTTTTCGCGTCGGGCGAACCCGGCAATTTCCGCCGCGATGCCGCGTTTTTGAGCGGCCAGCCCGATCGAGCCGCCGAGCAGGCCAAGGCCCACGATCGTAATTTTGCGAAATTGCACCACGGCAGGATAGCCAAGCCGCTCCAGGCTTTAAAGGCTAAAGCGGGGCGGGATCGGATCCCTGAACCGCTTTGCATTCGCAGGCGAACAGGCTCTGAAAATCATTCGTCGTTCCCTTCCGGAAAAGGTCCCTTTCAAAGCGCCAGGACTGGCAGTCCAAAAGCTGGCGCGAATTTCCGGCGCCCTCCCCGCCGTCGCTTTGCGTCTTGGACTGCGGTAGTCCTCTACCGTTTTCCCATCTCCGTAACCTCCGCCTTCCTTTTTCCGCTTCGCCCCCGTTAGACTCTTTTAATCGTAGGAGGCGACGTAAGGAGCCTCTAATTTTCACCTCCATGCGCCGCCTCCAAACAGGCGTTGGTGACCTGTTGCGTTTTCAACGACCAGACGGGCCATTCCTCGTTCAGTTTGCCTGAGAAAATCTGCCGCGCAAAATTATCGAACATGTTCACCTGCTGCGCGTCCCATGCACCGCTCGTTTTCACCAGCCGATGGTTCAGCTCAAATCCCAATTGAGGCGCTTTGGGCGGCCTGACAAAACCGTCCAATTGCAAATGGCCGTCCGTGCCGCTCACATCCACCCATTGGTGCAAACCGGTGAGAAATGAGCAATAAAAAGCCCCCGAAACGCCACCGTCAAAAAACAGCTCTCCCGAAAATTCGACCGGCACTTTCGAATCGTTCTCCGCGCCCGCGATGAGTCTTGCCTCGATGCGCCGCGGCATCTGCCATTTCATCGTCCAGAGCGTGATCCGGATGCAATACCAGCCGAGATCGCCCAGGCAGCCCAGCGGCTCCAACGCGCCGTTCACCCGGATGTTGGAACGGTGAAAATCCTTTGATCCGCAAAAGCTGAACTGCGAGGTGATGCGTTTGATCCGGCCAATGGAACCCGCGTCCAACTCTTTGCGGATTTTTGCCATGCGCGCGTTGTGCATGAACATCACGCCGTCCATAAATTGCACGCGGTTTTTTTTGCAGGCGGAAATCATCGCCTCCAATTCCCCCGCATTTGACGCGCAAGGCTTTTCGCACAGCACGTGCTTGCCCGCGTCCGCCGCGCGGACGATGATTTCCTCCCGCATTGCCGTCGGCAGCGGAACATAGACGGCGTCCACCCTTCCCGAGGCGAGCAACTCGTGGTAACTCCCGAAGGCTTCGGGGGTATATCCGAGCGGCGCGGCGCGCTGGCATTCCGAAATAAATTTCCGGCTCCGCGCCAACTCACGGCTGGCGACCGCGGAAACCACGCAATGCCGCGATGCCGCGATGGCTTGCCAGTTTGTCCGCCCGATATTGGCGGTGCTTAAAAATCCAATTCGCAATTTTTTCATAAATCTCCCGCCGCTTCATGCACGCGTTCCAAAATCACCCCGGCCATCTCCGGCGCCGAACCCACCGCCGCCGAATACCACACCAGCTTCCCGTTCTTTTCCGTTGGGTTTCGCCACGGCGGCTGCCCCGCCGCCAGCCGTTGCCCGACCTTCTCTCTTGTCTCGCCGAGCAGAACCGGAATGTCCTCCCGCGTGTGGAGGCCATCGCTGATAAAAAATGGAACAATGACGAGGTTCCTCGTCCGCGCCCGCGAATAACATTCCGAAATCCGCGGCGATTCCTCCAGAAAAATCCGCTGAACGTCCCCGTAGATGTTTTTCGAACGGATCAATTCCACCTGTCGCTCGACTGGCTGGCGCGAGTTTTCGTCTTTTTCCGTGCCATGCCCGGCGATGAACAGGGTCGTTTCTGATTTTCGCGGCGCCCGCGGAAACGGAAACTTCCCCACCACTTCGGCCGCGCGCGACAATATGACGCCGGTCATGCGGTCGTGCGTGCCCACTGGATCGCAGTAATAAAACTTGGCGTTGGGAGTGACGAGTGGGGAGTTGTCCCCGAAACCCAGCTCGCGCGGAATGACCCGGCCGGCGAAATAACCCTCGCTGATGAATAACGGCGCGATAAACACACGCGGCGCGGAAATCTGCGCCAGCACTTTCTTGATTTGCGGTTCCTGCTTCCAAAATCCCTCGCGCACTTCCGCAAAAATGTGTCTCTGGCGCAATTCGGCCGCGTGTTGGAAGACCGGCGCGGCCGAGTTATCGTTCTCAATCGTGCCATGGCCCAGCACCACCAGGGCCGCGTCATTGAAATTCCTTTTGCTCACGGGGTCGGACACTTGAGTAAGGTTCGAGCGGCGCTCGCGGGAAGGCAAGCGGGAAACCTGTTGAAAACGGTTTTGGCCCTCACACCACACCACCCCTCCTCAAAAATTTTTCAAAAGTTTTTACTTGAAACTTTTGCGGGTTTCGGGCGTCCTATACAAAAGTTGTTTCGCAAATCCCAAATTATGATTAAATCAATTGCACTGATCCTGGCCGGCTCAGCCACCTTGGCGTTGGCCGATGACATGGGCGGCATGAATAGCACCAATACCCTGCCGCCGGCCTCGACACAGCCAGGAGTTACTTACGCGAACGACATCAAGCCCATCCTTGATGCTTCATGCGTGAAATGCCACGACAGCACCAAGAAGCCAAAGGCGCACCTGGCGTTGGACTCACTTGCCGGCGTGCTCAAAGGCAGCCGGGATGGCGCGGTGGTGGTTCCCGGCGACAGCGCCAAGAGTGCCCTGGTCTTGGCGGTGGCGCACATCGGCGATCCGGATACCTACATGCCCAAGGGCAAAGATGCGCAAAAACTTACCGACGCGCAAATCGGCCTGATCCGGGCGTGGATTGACCAGGGGGCGAAGTAAAGGCTCAATCCGAGAATAAAACGGCCTCGAAAGACGATCCCGTCGCCTTTCGAGGCCTGAATTTATCCGCGGATATACCGCCGGAATTTCTAGGCATTAGCCGCCGCCGGCAAACCGTTAAAGAGGCCGGCTGCGCCCAAGCAGAGCAAGCCCGTTAATACCAGCGTCATTGGCACCAGGCCGATGATCGCCAAAATGCCCAGGACGACTGCTGCCAGTCCGATAAACACCCCGCCGCTACCCGCAGTAACGGCTGTCTGCGTTTCCTGACCTCCAGATTGCAGCAGCGAGATAATCCGTGAAGCTCCGCCTCCGCCCAATAGCAAGGCGGCTCCAAAGACCAGCAACGCCACGGCCAGCAACGGATCAGGCACTGCGCGGAAGAACGCCAGAATGCCCAGCACAATACCGGCTAGACCGGCAAAGAATCCGCAATTCATGCCGTTTCCCCATTCGACGGTTTGCCTGGTCCCTTCCGGTGTGTGCAGACGGCGCGTTGCCGCGTTCCACATCATGCCTTCTGTCAGGAAGACACCACCAATAACAATTGCAGCCACACAGGCCACAATGTTCGAATAGATTCCGGCTAATCCCAGGATCGCTAGAATAATAACGCCTACCGCGCCTAGCCGCTCTGGCACTGAGAATGAACTGCTCAGGAATGTATCCGGTAGCAGCCCATGACTTGCATGCATTTCACTTGTAGTATTCATTTTTATCTCCTTTTCCATTTTTCCTTTTCCATTTTTCCTCTTCCGGAGGCGAAATCTCCATTTCCGAAGCTTCGTCGTCGGAAGCTTTTTCCGTAACTTATCGCTGTCCCGGAAAAGGTCAACACAGGCAAGGACATTTTTTAAGCCTATATATTTGAACAGAAGAAAAGTGCGCGATGTCACAAAACACTGGCAAAATGCAATCCTGCCCACTTCCCTCCTCCATCCTCGCGTTCCCGCCTTACCTCAACCACTCCTTCGGCAAATAATCCGGCCCGACCGACGCTTCCACAAAGGTTTCGGAATCGTGATATAATTCGTCCATTAGCGGGAAGGGATCGCCCAGCGATGGGCGGCGCCCGACATCTCCCATCGGGACGTCATAACAACTGAATTTCTGAGACGGATCAAAGCGAAACAGCAATCGGCGATGCTGTCGCACGACGTCGTAAGATTGGGCCAGGTATTTCATCTGCTCGGGATCGGTGGTGAGCATTGAGGCCTCGTAGCGGAGGTAGCGGTAGCGCCAGAGACTTTCCTCCAGATTGCTGTTGACGATGGCAAATTGCCGGAGCCAGTCGAAGCGCGTGGCCAGTTCGCCGGCTTGCGCCGGGGTGAGGTCCGCTTTGGCCAGGTCCAATTGCCGGAACATTTCGTCAATGTTCGCCAGGCACTGGTTTTTTTCGTCAATCACCAGTTGGATGTTCTCCTTGGTCGGGTCGAGGAATTTGACGTAGCCCGGCTGATAATAGCGGTTGGTGTATTTAAGCAGAACTTCGCGCTGCTGAATGGTGCGGGGGATGCCAGACTCGGTGCCGCTCCCCATTCCCAGGGTCGAAAAGAGGTCGTTGACAGTGTCTTCGGAAAGTTGCAGTGCCTTGATGACATGCGGCGCCGCTTGGGCGCCATAAATCGGCGTGGCCCAGTCCAGCCAGATTTGGTCCACATTGTCGTTCACGTCCCACGACAGCCGGCGCCAGGCATAGAGATTAATGCTGTTCAAAATGTCGTCGAACTCCGAGTAATCGGATTGATCGGTGACCCCGGGGAAAATGCTCACCCCGCCGTCATGGCCAATCAATCCCAGGCTCTTTTTTATCGTCCAGTCCGTGTAGTTCACGGTGGAGGCCGGAAAATAGAAACGACCGGTCGTCTGGCCCGTGACTTGATATTCCGCAATTTCCGTATGCGGCTGCTCCTGCCCCAGCAGCGGGGAAAACGCCGCGTCGGGCTGGCAATCGGAATTATACACCTTGGTCTGCAGCGTGATGTCGGCCGGCAATTCGTGGATCACGCGGCCCCAGATGTTACTGCCCGCGCCGCTAAAGCCGCCGTAGCCGGGAGCGTGGACCCATTGGCCGTCCAGCCAATGGGGCACACCCGAGGCCCAGGTGCGCACGATGAGTTTTTTCCCGAGTGGCGCCAGCGTGTCATGATACTGTTTGACGCACTCATAAAGCTCATTGGAAAATTCGTTCATGCCGTCGTTCAGGCAACGGGCGTCCTGGCAGTAAAGGCCGTAGTGGTCCCAGAATGTGGCATACAATCCATCGCCATGGCCTTTTTCAATAAATTCCTTCACGTACGCGTCAATCACCTTCCACGTCATCGGATCCGAGGGACACAGCGTGCCTTTTTCCCACGAATTTGTCTCGGAAGTGCCGCGGGCGGACGGATAGGCCTTGATAACCGCCGCGTAGAGCGCGGGTGACCAGAGTTGGAAATTGTTGCCATACAAAAATGGATAATAGTCAACGTCGGCATCGTGACATTCCCGTGCAAACTCCGCGGCGCGCCCCTCGGCTTCCCGGCTGCGCTCATCCATGTAGTCCTGTTCGTCCTTGCTCAATTGCGCATGGACTTCCGGGAGCGTGTCCTTGAAGGTCACCAGGCCGCCGCCGGTCGGACCGATGATGATGTTGACACCCATGGTCGCCACGTATTCGGCCACCGATTCCCGTCCGTAGAAAGGCGCGGTCCGAACCGCAAAATCGGGATTGCGAACCCATGTCCCCGAGGCGCGGTTGCGCCAAAGCTCCAGGTCTCCCGCCGCGTAGAGCAACGAACGCGGCCGCGCCCCATAAATCGTCGCGCCGCCATTTTGAAAAACAATCGCGTAACCATCGCGTTGGATTTGTGCCGCCGCTCCCGCAGACAGGGCAGCCTCTGCCGGGGTGGCGGAATGCGTCAGGAGCACAATTTCTCCGGGGCCGGCCGCGGGCGGCTCCGCGTTGGTCTGGATGGCTGTCTCGGGCAGCCCGAGCCTTTGCGCAAGAATTCCCGCGGCCGACCGCACCGCCGGATGGCAGAACGTCTGGATGATGATTTTATCGTAACTCGCCGCGCGAGCGGTCCCGGAAAGCAACAGACCGGCCAGCAAAAACCAGCGGCACATCATGGCAAATTTCATCATCCTATTTAATCACTAACCGCCGGTTCAGACAGAAAAAAATGCTCTTGCTCTAGAGTGGATTTCCCGCGCTTTCCCACCCTTGCGCCGTTCGCCGTTTCCGATGACACTGAACGCGCATGATCTGGCTTGATAGAATTTCCCAATTCTGGCCGCACATCGCCGCCGGGGCCGATTTTCTTGCCGCTCTGCTCGCTTCACTGCACGCGCTGCTCCACAAGCGTGATTCCCGCGCCGCCACTCTCTGGCTGGGGCTGATCTGGTTCCTGCCCCTGCTCGGGCCCGATTCTTTACCTGACGCTCGGCGTGAACCGGATTCGCCGCCGTGCCGTGTCGTTGGGGGTAATGACACCGCTCAATACCGGTGGGGAGATCCTCGAACTGCCCCAACTGCAGGCCGACCATTTGAAGACCCTTGCCTCCGTCGTCCAGCGCATTGCCAAACGCCCCCTCGCCGTCGGTAACGAAATCCAGCCCCTCGTCAACGGCGACGCCGCCTTCCCCGCCATGCTCAAGGCCATTGAGCGCGCCGAAAAAACGATTTCCTTCAGCACCTATATTTTCGACAACGATGCTGCCGGACAAAAATTTATCGCCGCTTTTACCCGCGCCGTTGCGCGCGGCGTTCAAGTCCGCGTGCTGGTGGATGCCGCCGGCTCGCGATATTCCTGGCCGCCCATCACGTGGCGTTTGCGGGCCGCCAAAATTCCGCACGCCAGATTTCTGCCCGGCCTCTCTGCTCACCCCCTGGCGCGTCGCCACCGTCAACCTCCGCAACCATCGCAAATTGCTCATCGTGGACGGCAAAACAGCCTTTACCGGAGGCATCAATATCCGGCAGGGGAACCTTCTGGCCGAAAATCCCCGGAGACCAATTCAGGATTTGCACTTCGCCGTCGCGGGACCGGTGGTTTCGCAATTGCAGGAGGCTTTTGCCAGCGACTGGTATTTTTGCGCGAACGAAATCCTTAATGGCGAAAATTGGTTTCCGCCATTGGCGCCGGCCGGCAATGCCATCGCCCGCGCCATCACCGACGGTCCGGACGCCGATTTCGAAAAGTTGCGCCTCACCCTGCTCGCCGCCCTGGCCGACGCGCAATCCTCCGTTCAAATTGTCACGCCCTATTTTCTGCCGGACATCGCCCTCATCACGGCGTTGAATCTCGCGTCGCTCCGCGGCGTGCGCGTGGACATCCTTTTGCCGCAACTGAACAACCTGCCCTGCATCCATTGGGCGTCGCGCGCCATGTGGTGGCAGGTGCTCGAACGCGACTGCCGTATCTGGCTCACCCCCCCACCCTTCGACCATTCCAAACTCATGATCGTGGACCGCCATTGGGTCCTGCTCGGCTCGGCCAACTGGGACGCGCGCAGTTTGCGTTTGAATTTTGAACTGAACGTCGAATGCTATGGCCACGAATTCGCCGGGACGATGGAACAAATCGTCCTAAGGAAAATCTCGCTGGCTGGCGCCGGTCTGGATGTCGGAATTGATGCGGAAGGTCTTGTTCTCGCGGATGAGCGAGGCGATCGAGGTGGTGTTGACCATGATCTCGTAGCCGGCGACGCGCCCGGGCTTTTCCACTCGCAGAGCACCTGGGAGATGACGGCCTGGATGAACGTGGAGAGCTGGGTGCGGATCATGTCCTTCATGTTGGTCGGAAAGGCGTCGACGATGCGGTCGATGGTCTTGGCGGCGCCGTTGGTATGCAGCGTGCCGAAGACAAGGTGGCCGGTTTCGGCCGCGCTGATGGCCGCCTCGATCGTCTCGAGGTCGCGCATTTCACCCACGAGAATGACGTCGGGGTCCTGGCGCAGCGCGCGGCGGATGGCCTCGGCGAAGTTGGGCACGTCGACGCCGATCTCGCGCTGGGTGACGATGGCGCTTGTGGGTGTGGTAATACTCGATCGGGTCCTCGATCGTGATGATGTGGCCGTCGCGGTTCTCGTTGATGTAGTTGATCATCGAGGCCAGCGTCGTGGTCTTGCCCGAGCCGGTGGGGCCGGTCACCAGGACCAGGCCGCGCGGCCGGTAGAGCAGCTCCTTGGCGGAGGGCGGCATGCCGATTTGCTCCAGGTCAGCATCTTGTTGGGGATCTGCCGCAGCACCATGCCGAAGTTGCCCTTCGACTTGAGCACGCTGACGCGGAAGCGCGCCTTGTCCCCGAAGGCGAAGCCGAAGTCGGCGCCGCCGCGTTCACGGACGTGCTGGATATGCTCCTCGGAAGTGATGCTCCGCATGAGTTCCTCGGAGTCCTCGGGGGCGAGGGGAGGGCCTTCCACGCGGTGCAGAATGCCGTGCACCCGGATGGTGGGCGGAGTGGCCACCCGGATGTGGAGGTCGGAGGCCCCTCCGAGACCACCAAC
>CAVWKA010000012.1:0-251723 GCA_963755515.1 uncultured Verrucomicrobiae bacterium
TCGACCCATTTGCTGGGCCGGACGATATCGCCGCCGACCGCCATATCCGGGTACAGGTCGCGAATGTTGTAAACGAAGGGGCGCCGCGCGATCTGCGCGACAAAAGCGCCGGCGATGCCCGCGAAAGGCGGATCGGTCATGGCGAGAACCACATCCGGCCGGATGGCGATGCGCGCGGAACGGCGAGCGCCAGATACGAAAGATAATTTGAAACGCGGCGGCTCATTGATGGCGCGGATAAGCAGTGGAGCCGACGCATTCGACCGTCACGTTGTTGCGCTTCTCGCGGCGGAGCAGAGCATACGGATAGTATTCGTCGGGATCATAGGAAGGGCGGCCGGCGACGACAGTGACGTGATGGCGCTGCGCGAGCGTTTCTGCCACGAGCAGCGGCCATTTTGGCGGTAGCGGAAGTGTCCGGCGGATAGTATTCGTTGAATAGCAGGATGTGCATTCGTGGCTTACGAGAGTCGATCCGTTGTGAATTGCTCTCCACTCCTGCCAGCGGAGCCTGCGCAGTCGCGAGCGTTTTTCTCGAGCAGAAAGTGCCGATCACGAGCACGTCCATTTGCGTCCGCCGGAAACAGTCGAGCGCTTCTTCCGGGCGGCAGACGATGGGCTCGTTATCGTTGAACGAAGTATTCAGCACCACGGGCACGCCGGTGAGATCGCCGACGGCCCGAAGCAGCGTCCAATAGAGCGGATTTGACCGTGCGGCTGACGGTTTGCAGCCGTGCCGTGCCGTCCACGTGCGTGGGCGCGGGAATACGGTGCGCTTTTCCGGCCGCACGGAATAGGCGAAGGTCATAAAAGGCGAAGGATGCGTCTGCTCGAAAAATTCGCCGGTGGCTTCTTCCAGAATCGAAGGCGCGAACGGGCGGAAAATTTCGCGATGCTTGATGCGCCGGTTGAGAATGTCTTTCATTTCGGCGCGGCGCGGATCGGCCAGAATGCTGCGATTGCCGAGCGCGCGCGGTCCCCATTCGGCGGCGCCCTGAAACCAGCCGACGATTTTGCCGTCGGCAATGTGGCCGGCGGTCGTCTGCAGCAGAGCGTCTTCGTCCAATTCCTCGAATCTCGGATTCGTCCGCTTCGGGATCGAACTTGTCGACGGCCGCGCGAATTTCCTGCGGCGCGAACATGCCGGCCCCCAATAGGCATGTTCCATGACGAACTCGCGCGGGCGCCCGAGAATTTGATGGTTCACGGCGAATGCGGCGCCGACGGAAAGCCCCGCGTCGCCCGCGGCGGGCTGCACGTAAACGCGCTCGAACGGCGTGCGATCGAAGATTTTTCCATTCGCGACGCAGTTGAACGCGATGCCACCGGCAAGGCAAAGCGACTTTCTGCGCGTTCTTTTCGGCGAGGGCGTTCCAATGCGCGAGAGCACTTCTTCGAGGGCGGCCTGCATGCTGGCGGCAAGGTCATGGTGCTGTTGTTCGAGGGGTTCATCCGCTTTGCGCGCCGGGCCGAGACGCTTTTCGAGATGCGGTGAAAACAGGCGGCCCAGAACGGGGGTGCTTTCGGCGTCGCGCCAAGTCATTTCCGCGCCTTGGCGATTGATGCGTGAAATATTCAAGGCCGAGCCGGAAGGACAGCGGCCCATCGGCGCGCACGATGCTGCGAAATTCGTCCAGATAAGCGGGCTGGCCATAGGCGGCGAGGCCCATCACTTTGTATTCATCGCCGAACTTCCAGAAGCCGAGATATTGCGTGAGCGCGGTGTAATACATCCCCAGCGAATGCGGGAAAGTAATTTCGCCCAGAGCGTGCATGTTGCGGACCTTCGCCAATGCGCCCACATGGCGCTGGCGAAATCGCCGAGACCGTCGGCGGAAAGCACCGCGGCACTCTCGAAGGGCGAAACATAAAAAGCGCTGGCCAGATGCGCCGTGTGGTGCTCGATGCGATGAAACTGCGCGCGGATTGCTTTCGGGGGCGATCGTCGAACGACTGCGGCCAAATCCTCGTGAATCCCGGCGAACCGCTTCATCACGCGGAACCGGTCCAAGCGCAAAACGCGGCATGCGCACCGCGTATCGCAGCTTGGTGCCGAGCCGCGCCCAGGGATCGCGCGGAATGGCGATGTGATCAATTTCCGTGAGCTTCGCGCCCGCACGGTCCAGGCAGAATTGAATGGCCGCGACGGGCAGTCCCGCCGCATATTTCACGCGATTGAGGCGCTCTTCTTCGACAGCGGCGATCAGCTGGCCGTCAACCACGATCGCGGCCGAAGCGTTCGCGTGATAGGCGTTGATCCCAAGAATGATCATGTTTTTATAGGCTGGCCGCCTCGGCCGCCCGTTGCTACCAGCTAATCAGACTATCGACGCCGCCGCAACTTTTTTGCGATCCGAGCCGCCGTCCGCCCCGGCGTGAAGATTCCGTTTTACCCATTCATCCGAGAACATACAAGCTCCAGGGTCGCGACCAGGTCGTGCGCCCAGCGAGAAAGTCATCCCAAGTGGCAAGCGCGAATTTTCCGCTGACATGATTCTCAAGCGCTTCGGGCCAATCGGCCAAGCCGGCAGCGACTCGTTCGCCTAGCGCGCCTCTAAGCCAATTTTCCCATGGAAATGTGAACGTCCGTTTCTTCTGGGTGACGACTTCTTCAGGGAGCAGGTCGCCGAGCGCGTCAATCAACAACTGCCTTCGGATGTTGCGAAACCTGTTTAACCGATTCGGGAAGCGCCATGACGTATTCGACAAGCGGCGAATCCAGGAACGGGACTCGCACTTCGAGCGAGTGCCGCATGCTCATCGCGTCCGTGTCTCGAAGAAGAGTATTCGCAAGGTAAGACCGGGATTCCATCCAGCAAACACCTGAGAAATCGTCCATTGATCGTGCTTGACCTGCAGCATCGGCGAACCATCGCCACCAGGCAAGTTCCTTCCAGCGAGCTGGATCGCCTCCTAGTTGCGCGGCAATCGTTTGAGGAGTGAAGAGCAGGCGCGTGAAAAGGTAAGGATGTGGAAGAGCATCGGGATCGAAAAACGCCGCGAACGCCTTTCGGGCGGCATCGGGAGAAGCGATATTGCCCGCTACGGTTGCGAGAGCGCCAGAGAATGCAGCCCGCAGTGGACGCGGAGCGAAACGAGCGAACGCAGCCGAGCGGGCAACATCCTGCGTCTTCCGATACGATTGGTACCCACCAAAGATTTCGTCGCTGCCGAGCCCCGAAAGCGCGACTTTCAATCCGGCCTGCCGCGCTGCCCAGGAAACAAAAAATGTATTCACGCCGTCCATGCTCGGCTGATCGAACGCAGCAACCGCTTCGTCGAGCCGAGCGACCATCTCATGATCGGAAATCTCAAGCTCGCGATGATCGGTGCCCAGGCGATTTGCCGTGCGGCGCGCAATATCCGCCTCGCTGAATTTCGCGTCTGGAAACGCGACGGTGAATGTGTGAATGCCACTCTGCGTGCGACTGGCAAGCGCTGCAAGGGCTGTGGAATCAAGGCCGCTGCTCAAGAACACGCCAACAGGCACATCGGCTACGAGATGTTTCTCCACTGCGTCTTCCAGTAGCGCTCGAACGTTTTTCGACGGCGATTGGTTGAGTTCCCGATTCTCGCCTCTTGCGCGTGCGTTTCCGACGCCACTATCGGGATGCCAGTAACTCGTTGGTTCCACCGACCGGATCGGCTCGTTCGCAAAGACGCTTAGAAAATGACCCGGGGGGAGAGAAACAATGCCATCAACAAGAGTCGTTGGTTCGCAGACCGAGCCAAAAAGCAAGTAAGCAGAAAGGGCTTCCGCGCAGAGGCGCGCTGGAATCAGGCCGCTTGCGAGAAGTGCCCGCACCTCCGAGGCAAAAAGCAACCTACCATCCACGATGGCATAATAAAGCGGCTTAATTCCAAGTGGATCTCGTGCGATGAACACTCGTGCTGCGCGTCCTGAGGCCCCTTGCGGCATCTCGACGACGGCGAATGCGAACATTCCCTGCAGCCGCGCCGCGCACACGTCGCCCCATTCTTCGTAGGCATGGACGATGGTTTCGGTATCCGACCTCGTTCGGAATGTGTGGCCGCGAGACTCGAGTTCGGCACGAAGCTGGAGGAAGTTGTAAATTTCTCCGTTGAAGACAACGGCGAGAGTTCCAGATTCATTCCAGACGGGCTGGCTACCCCCCGGCAAATCGACGATACTCAGCCGTCGCATGCCTACGCCCACGGGCGGGGATACAAGGATTCCATCCTCGTCCGGCCCGCGATGGATCATCGCAGCCATCATTCGCCGAACCGCCGCTTCGCTGGCATTTCCTGGCTCGATTCCGATGGCGCCGCAAATTCCGCACATGTCTTAGCGAGATCCTTTGCGCATGCGATGTGGTTGCTGATTCATTGGCCTCCGAGAGTATTGAAAGTATATCGCGAAAGGTGAGCTGGAGGCGGATCCGAAGCATTGCGCGGCACTGTGAATCTTCTAAATCGCGTAGTGCCTTGCCTAATTGAATTCAGAAAATGGAAAATTGCAGGTCGCGGATTATTTCTATTGCGCGTAAGTCCTGCATGCGCGTCGCAATGTTTGTCGTTCTGCGGAGCACATTATTGGCACGGCGCGTGCAGTTAGATCCATCAACGTGCTCCTGTTTCTGGGTGGGCTGGTTTCGCCGCGAAAGCGCCTAGACTGGAATTCTGAGACGGGGGTACACAGGGCCCGCACGGGGGCCCTTATTTAAAAGCGCGGCAGAACGGCGGGCAGGTGGCCCGCCAGTTCCCGTTGTTTGTTTAAGCCGGGCATGGCTGTAAAAAGGTCCCTGCAATGCTCGTTCGCGGGCATCGCAGGGACCGTTTCATTTCTTGTTCATTGATTTATATAAGCTGTCGAGGCTTCCACCGGTCAAGCTGGTCAAGTCGACTGGACGGAGGACTCGAGCGCCGGTTGACCGTGAACTTTCAGGGCATCCATCCAGTCTTGAAGGATCCTTTCCTGATCTGGCTCGGGTCGAAAAAAACAGAATTCCCATGCCCACATCCGCTTGCGTATGAACAACTCTGCCCCAAGTCTTGAATGACTGCCGGTCTTTTTGTATGCGTACCTGGATCACCGTGCTTGGCTCGAGCGGCGACTGCACCCGAACGAAGCAGCCGCTCACGCTGATTTCAGCAGTGTAAGTCGTCAATTTTGTGCGCCGAATAGGATCGAATATTTCTATTTCCGCGATCAAGTGATAGCGAGGAACCGTTCTGCGCTCGACGAATCGGTTGCCGGCTGCCTGCGGGTGGCTTAGAAAATCTCTGGTCACACTATCCCCTCACGTCTGGCGAATTCTCGAAATCGTAAAATCAAACTGGTCCCGCAACATCCTCATCGGCAGCGCGCCGAGGAACTTTAGGCCCTATGTAAAAAGGGTGGGTACAGGAATTCGCGAACTAGACACCACTACATGAAATACCTGATGAATTCGTTGAAATCCATTTGGGATTTACCGATCATAGTATTAAGGCTAGGCGGAAGTTACTAGCTCTGTGTTGCCGCTACGCGTCGCGCAGCGGCGGGAACTCCGAGACATCAAAAAGCGTACGGTAGGTGAGCCGCGGTGGAACCATTCACGCCGGCTTCGAGCTTACGGGGAGAACGGTAATCCAATCGGGTATGAGAAAACTCCTTTTTGTTGAGGAAGATCCAAGCCGGCGCAAGGCTCTCGAGAAATCCTTGCTCTCCTATGGCGATCGGTGGGAGATATGCTTTGCGGCGAGCGCAAAATCCGCGCAATCGGAACTGGAAGCGACGTCGTGGGATGTGGTTATAGCCGATCTGGTGTCACGCGATGGAAGGTCAACTCTGGCCGATGTGAGAATTTCGTTCCCTGAAGCGGTGCGGATCGGCATCGTGGATCGAATGCAATCAAGCTTGCCCCACATTTCCTACATCCACCAGTTCATTACCAAGCCGATTGACCCAAACGAACTTGAAGTAGCTGTAGAGCGGTCGTGCAAGCTAAAGGAATTGCTCGAGGGCGAACTGATCTCCCGCACCGTGGGCGCTCTTGGAGAATTGCCGTCGGCACCTTCAGTCTACCTAAAGCTGGTCGACAAGCTAAATGAACCGGACACGTCGGTGGATGAGGTCGCAGAGATTGTGGCGGGCGACATCGCGATTTCGGCAAGGCTTTTGCAGCTTGCGAATTCGGCGATATTCAGGACCAGCCGCGAGATTGCGACAGTCCGCATGGCGGCGAGTTATTTGGGTTTGAGTATGGTTCGAAACCTGGTGCTTGCAAGCGAGGTGTTTCGCGCTTTTGCCGATGCGCATCCTGTGATGGGATTCTCCGTGGAGGGTCTACAGAGTCATGCGCGTCTCACGGCGGGAATCGTCGCGGGCATGGACCTGCCCAAGGATGTGCAAAACAGCGCTGCGGTCGCGGCGCTTCTCCACGACGTGGGCAAACTAGTGCTCGCGTGCAAAATGCCCGATCGGTTTGCACGATTGCTCGCTCGCGCGGCCGAAAAGAATCAGCCACTATTTCGAGTGGAAGAAGAACTTTGGGGTATTACGCATGCGGAGATCGGCGGTTATTTGCTGGGCTTGTGGGGTCTGCCGGTGGGAATCACGGAGGCGGTTGTATACCATCACTCGCCGGGTCGGGTGCCTCACTACCGTTTTGACGCCGTGGCCGCCGTTCACATCGCAAATTTGCTTGCTCATGAATGCGAGAGCTCCGCTACCGATCTCAAAGACTGTTGGGATCTCGGGCTGGTGAAGGATTTTGGAATTGCGAACTTGATTCCGGAGTGGAAGGAAGTTGCAAGACGTGTAGCGGAACAGCAAGGGCTCGTTGCGCAGGGCGCGGTGCAATGAACGGCCGAAGGATGTGGGCATTCGTATGAAAATACTACTCAGCGCCGGCGAACGGTTGCTTTCCGGCACTCTTAGCCGTTGGGGATATGAGGTGGTGATTGCGTCTGACGGCGCCGAAGCACTTCACCTTTTGCGCGGGGAAGATGCTCCCAAGCTCGCGATTCTCGATTGGGAGATGGAAGAGATGCGCGGCCCGGAGGTCTGCAAAAGCCTTCGCCAGAGCCAGGTCGAGCCCTACGTCTATTTAATTTTCCTCACGGAGAAATCGCAAAAGGACGACCTTCTTGAAGCTTTCGAGTTCGGCGCTGATGACTACCTCGTGAAGCCGTTCGACGGATATGAGCTGAGAGCCAAGTTGATCGTCGCAAAAAGAATTCTCGAATTACAGGACAGGCTGGTGTCGATGAGAGAAGATTTGCGAGCACAGGCAACTCACGATTTTCTGACAGGACTCTGGAACCGTCAGGCATCCCTGGAAGCTCTGGCGTACGAAATAAGCCGAGCGCATCGCGAGAAGAAACCGACGGGACTGATCATGGCCGACCTGGATTACTTCAAACAGATTAACGACACGTATGGCCACCCCGCCGGGGATACGGTCCTGAAAGCAGTTGCCACCAGACTACAGGGCGCGATGCGGTCATATGACACGGTCGGGCGGTACGGAGGCGAAGAATTCATAATTGTCGCCCCTGGATGCAATTCGGTTACGATTTTGAACCGTGCGGAAGAACTTCGGGCTCGAGTAAACAGAGAAGAGATTAAAACCGCAGACGGAACGATTCACGTTAGCATGAGCATTGGTGCGCTATCGATTTCGGGGTCGTCGAAAATGGATGCTGAATCCGCTTTGAAAGCGGTAGACGACGCACTTTATCGCGCGAAGCATGGCGGCCGAAACCGCTGCGAACTGGCCGATGAGAAGCCGCAGCCAATCCACGCAGACTAAATCAATTGGTTCGGCTGGCCCCAAAGCACTTCCTGACGTTAGGAGGCCGCCTCTTCAGAACGAATGAAGTCGTAACTTTCAATCGTCGAAGCAATGCCCACGCAGCCAAATTCTTCGCCCGTTTGCTTCTCGATTCGAACTGCTTTTGCCCGCCCGCTAACTCGTACTTGATGTTTCCCTGTAACTTCGACTGGTAACACCGTTGAGAAATCGAGCATGGCTCCAAGCGGTAGAACTTCGTCTGTTTTGATGATGAGGTAAAGGCCGTTTATCGAGACGTCTTTTGCTACACCGTCCCACGGCTGGTGTTTTGGACCGCCAACTTTCACAGGCAGGGATAGAACATAGCGCCGGGCTGTCCGCCGCTCTTTGGTATTCCGGGTTTTGACGGCTCGTTGCACAACAGTTGGCTTGAATATTACTCGGAGCGACTCCGTCTAAACATTAGAGTGCTCTTAGCGTTGTCGTATTAATATACGAAGCAAGAAGGACGGGGTGACGTGCAACTTGGTACGGTTGAAAGGTCTAAGCCGCGTTGGTCATTTGGCTGGCCCACTGCATCGCGTTCCACTGAGTGTCGGCGGCGAAGCCATCGGGCAATCGCAATTGGGCCGCGAGGGCCGTTGCCTCATCCCATTCACCGGCTTCCTGCGCGAGCATGAGGTTGTAGACGGGAGAAAGCTTGGAAGGCTCTCCGAGAAGAACAGCCCTTACTTCCGGGTCAACCGATATACCGTCGAGAACCAGACCCATCGGTAGCTCGAGAATCGCGTCCATGAGTGAGAGGAGGCCGACGAGAAACAGGTCTGACGAGTTTTGCCCAAGTTTCTCCGTAATCAACTCGCAGAATCGGGCCCGAGTAAGGGCTGTGAGCACGAGATCGGACGGTTTGTTCTGGCCGGCGACGAGTGTGATGACGAGACGGATCCACCGGCGCACTTCACGTTCGCCGAGAATGGTCAGAGCGTGGCGCACGGATTTTACTTCCTGTCGAAAGCCGAAGATTGGCGAGTTCAGGTACCGAAGCAGCCGGTAAACCAACGCAGCTTCTCCTTTGATTGCATTCTCTATCAGTTTCGAGTCCACCTCGGTCTGCGAAATGGCCTGTAGCAGACGCAGATAATTAACGCGATTGGCTGGAATTTCGCGGGCCTGCACGATTTCCGGTTTTCGGAAGAAATAGCCCTGAAAATAGGAGAAGCCGGCTTTTTTTGATCCGACAAATTCGTCTCGCGTTTCCGCTTTCTCGGCCAGCATCAGGCGACGCTTATGTCCGTAGCGCTTGACCATGTCGCCGCTTTGTTTCGGGGTCATGACGCGCAAGTCTACTTTGATGATATCCGCCAATTCGACAAGTGGCTCGCGAGGATCGCCCTCGAAAAAGTCGTCCAGGACGATGGTATAACCCGCCGTCTTCAGGCGTTGGCACGCCGCAATCACCAAATCGTCCGCAGGAACAGTTTCGAGGACTTCAACCGCGACTTGCTGGGGCGGCAGTAGAGTTATGTAATCCCTTATAAGCAGATCTCGAGTGCAATTGATAAAGGCTAGATGTCCGTCGCACAGTACGTCGAGTCCCATCAGAATCGAAGAATCGAGCACGCTGCGCGACGCCTCGTCGGGATCGGTATTCCCAAACGAGTTTTCCAGCCCATTTCTAAAGAGCAGCTCGTAGCCGATAACGCGCTGGTCGCCGTTCAGGATCGGCTGCCTGGCTGCGTATCGGAGAAACGGATTGGCGACAGGCTGCTTGGGTTCGCTTGCGTGCAAAGATTCCATACCTCCTTATCGGCAATCCGAGCCAGGGACTTTAGGCTTTAGGCACGCGATTCCATGCGGGAGAGCTACCCACCCCGTGAGATCCACTCTGACCGACGGGTCCCGTTGTTTTAGGTTCGGAAATTGCGACCATGCAATTGCATGTCCTATTTCTAAAGGTTTATGGGCCTTTGCCGATTAATTAACTACAGGTAATTACCGAGAGATGTGGCGTCGCAGGGCCGAGTGAGTTTGCCTCGGCCTTGCAACGCGTTTGCACAACGAGCAATATGTTTTCTTATTGGATGGGGGGAAGATATGTCGATTACTGGAGTCACCAATCTTACAGATCAGACTGGACAGGCTGGATCGGTTCAGCAACAGGGCCAACAAGTGGCAGGTCACGATTCGTCTCGAGGCCACCATCACGGCCGTGCGCACAGCAAGGAAGATCACTTCACGAATTCGAGCCATCAGGGGCAAGGGTCGTCAGCGGAAGACGCCGGATTGTTTACGGTTCAGCAGGTACAGGTTTTCTCCGCTTCCGCGGTGATCGTGTTGGCGCAGAATCCTTCTTCGACGAGCGCTCCGGGCTCTTCGGCACCTACATCGACTTCTACCACGAGCACAGGTTCGGGTTCCACGGCCTCCCCTGGCGCGCAGACGGCACCGGCTTCAGCAAATGCCCCAGCGCCAGCTGATCCTACCGCGGCGGTAGCAAGCGGAACAGCGACGGCGACACCGACAACGGGATCGACGGCAACTGATTCAGCCATAGCTCCGGTGTCGACTGGCACCTCGACAAGTGGTACTGCGAATACGCCGGGAACGAGCGTACTGCAAGGATTGAACAGCTCGCTTGCCGCGCTCGGCCTGAATCAGCAGGAAATTCAGGCGTTCGACTCGCTTGCCAGTTTGATCCAAGCCCTTAGCCCGGAGGCGTTCACTGCGTTGACGAACGCATTCCAATCGTTGGCGCAAGAGGCAACGCAGGGCGCGACAACGGCCCCAAACGCACCTGTGGATGGGACGACGAACACCGGCAATACTACAAGCAGTCCGTCTTCGGGCACAACGAGTCAAACCGCGCCGACGAGCGGAAGCGCTACTCCTGTAACGAGCTCAAGCGCTACCGCTGCGGCGAGTGGAAATTTGACTCCGAGTGGCGGAGTACAAGTAGAAGAGATCGTGGTCCGATTCTCTGAGGTATCCGTGACGGAGAGTTCGACCGCTGGGCAGTCCGGACACCAAGCGAGCGCAACAAATGCGGGATCGCAATCGCAGGCGAATAATGACGCTTCGATAAACACTTTGGCATTCCAGGCGTACAGCCTGCAAGTCGAGGAGTATACTGCAACTCTACCGGGCAATAATGGCCAGACGAACGAAGGGCAAGCGCCTAGCCAATCGACGGCAACAAGTTAGATCCCTCGCCGCATGACGCCGTCTGCGTCTGAGGGCGCACATTCGAGGGATAGATGGGGCATCGCAACGAACAGCGGATAAATGTCTCCTTTGATGTGATCGCCCGTGGTGTCGATTCGCACGGGGTCTCGTTTGAGATTGCCACGAAGACACAGGACATCAGCTGCACTGGGGCGCGCCTCAGAGGCTTAAGCAATACCATCGAACCAGGAAACAAAATCGAAATTCAGTACGGCGATCAAAGAGCTTGGTACCGGGTTCAGTGGGTGGATAGGCGCGGTGTGGGCGATGCGTGGGCCGGGCTGCGCTGCCTGGAACCGGGCAAATACATCTGGGGCGTCCCTCCAAAGGAATGGGAACCCGACGCCTACGACCCTTCCAAGCCTGAACCTTTAATTTCTACTTCGCATAAAGGCGGCCAAGTATACATCGCACACGTCGCGTGGTCCGGCGGAGATCGGCGACAGTTCCCCCGGCATCTGTGTCGCATTGAAGCTCAAGTGCTGATCGAGGCTGGTTCTGCGCGCATGCCAGGGACGGTGACGGACATTTCTCTTGGTGGTTGCTACGTGGAGATGCTGGTACCCCTGCCAATCAACACTGTTGTTGAGCTCGTTCTAAAATCGGACGGGTCGCCCATGCAGATATCTGGGCGAGTTTGCTCATCTCAGACCGGAATGGGAATGGGCGTTTCGTTTACGCGAATTAAGCCGGCGGATTTTGAAAGGCTTCAGCGTATTGCGCCTGCTAACGCGACAGGCCGAACAGACGTGCATCCGCCCGGTTTGCAAGTTACCGACGAGGCGCTGGGCCAGGCAGCAAAGGTGAAGATTCCTGCCGCACCGAGCTCGTCGGCGTATGCGACGGCCGAACCCGAGATGGCCGACCCGCCCGTCACTGCAGAAGCGTTCCAGGCTGTTGTGAGTTTGCTCTTCCGGAAGGGGCTACTCACACACTCCGAATTGGCGGAAGAGTTGAAGCGGCGCAAAGCCGCCCGCAGTTGACGGAATCTTAGAATTTTCCTCAAGCGGCGTCCCCAGTGTGAGCGATTGTCACCCACGATCGGTACCAATCTGAATTAGTTAAAATTGTGTGGGGTTGGCGTTTCTGCTTGCGGGTCGGGAGTTGCTCTCCCCGATGCATCGCTGTGGGCTGGCGGTGTGAGGGGGGCCGGCCTATAAAAGACCGATGGGTTCAGAACCACAATATCCACTCGGCGGTTTCGCGCCCGCCCTTCAGCGGTCGTATTCGTATCGATCGGATGGTATTCAGCGTAGCCCGCAGCTGCCAGGCGATCGGGCTTAAAGTTGTAGGTGACAATAAACACCTTCACAAGTTCTGTCGCGCGGGCGGTGGAAAGCTCCCAATTCGATGCAAATTGACCACTGTGGACCGGCACGTTGTCCGTGTTCCCTTCAATTCGGAGCATCTCGGAACGCGCGCCTAATACGGCAGCTAGCCGATCAACGGCGTCCTTGGACGAGCGACGAAGAGTTGCCGAGCCGCTCTCGAAGAAACCGATCTCTCGCAAGCTTATTACGAGACCTTCACGGCGAGGCGTCAGTTCCAACAGGTGTCGCCGGATTTCCGGCGCGAGCGCTTTTTCCAGTTGGCCCTGGATGTCTTTGAGAACGCCTGGGAGAACGCTACCGCTTAACTCTCCGTTTTCAGGTTGAACGAACCTTTGCATATCCTGAGTGCGGTTCACGTTTTCAATGGCTTGGACATCCTGAAAAGGCATAGGTTCGCTTGTCGATAGAGGCACCTTCGTGTTTGAACTATCGAACACAGCCATGCGCTGAAAGGCCACTTGAATGGCCATGGCGAGGGCTCCGACCTTGCGTTTGTCAACCTGCGAGGACGAGTAAAGAACAACGAAGAATGCGAACAGCAGGGTAATGAAATCGGCGTAGGATACGAGCCAGCGTTCGTGGTTCACGTGCTCTTCATGGCGTTTTTTGCGGCTCATGCAGGTTTTTCCTCTGTCCTAAGCGCAGCAGCTTTTTCACCAGCGGGCGTTTTGTTTGCCTGGCGAAGAATCCCAGTAATTTCGTTTCGATCATTCGCGGGTTCATTCCTTCGAGAATCGAGACGACGCCTTCAAGCATCATTTCGCGCGCAATTTGGTCCTGCCGGATACGCATCTTGATTTTCCCGGCACATGGCAGGAAGAGCAGGTTTGCCGCGGCCACACCATAAATGGTTGCGACGAACGCAACTGCAATTCCACGCCCGACTTCCGTGATGTCGTCGAGATGCTGCATAACCTGAATCAAGCCAAGAACGGCGCCGATAATACCTACCGTGGGTGAGTATCCGCCGGCAGCCTCAAAAACCTTTGGGATGTGGTCCTCGTGCTCGGCCTGATTATCAAGCTCCAGCTCCATCATTTTTCGGAGTTCCTGGGGCTCGGTACCGTCCACGGCAAGCATGAGCGATTTTTTGAGGAAGGGGTCTTGAATCGAATCGACGTCCTTATCGAGCGACACAATTCCGCCACGTCGGGCCTTGTTGGCGTAGCCCACGATCTCGGCAATTCGTTCCGTGGGGATCTTTGCTCTTGTCAAAGAACACAGAGCCGAGACGCTTCGTAGCCTCGATGACAACCGGAAGCGGAAATTGCAGCATCACTGCGCCTATCGTTCCGCCAAAAACAATGAGCCCGGCAGTTGGTTGCATGATCTGAGCAAGACTGCCGCCCTCCATCGTGAGGCCCAAAATAATGCCGCCCCCCGCAACTATCAGTCCTCCAAAACTGCTCTTGTCCATGTTGCCCCTCAGGCCCTTTTAGTCGAAAGCGATGTTTCACAATCAGAATCGGAGAGGCGAGAACCGGGGCTAATCAACTGGATTGGTTGGATCGGCAATCCCGACAGGATTCTTCGCCTGAATTCCACGATTTTTTCGAGCACATCGTCACAGGATTCGAGGACGATAATTTTCTCGCCGGTCACGAGAGTAAGGACGGTGTCTGGCGCACTCTCAATTGATTTGATCAGGTCTGAATTGATCACCAACGGATGATTGTTCAAGCGTGTGAGTTGAATCATTGTTGGCCGCCTTCTATGACACGCGCCCCGCACGAATACACCTTGGGTGACGCCTCAAATCTCTTATCGGCAGACTGTCCTTTGAGTTGAGCCGTTTCTGAGGACACGGGTATCTTTTCGACGACTCCAAATGCGGTGCTTTGAGATTGGATACCGACGTGCACAAATTGTGGTGGAGGTGCAGAACTATAACCATTTAGAGGGGTTAAGTGGGCAGTTTTTGCCGGGGAATCTGTGCAGCTGCATCAATTATTCCATTCATATTCCATTCACCGAGGGGATCGTGGATAAAAAAGCGCTGATCACTGGGATTACAGGACAAGATGGTTCTTATCTGGCTGAGTTTTTACTGCGAATGGGCTACAAGGTTTACGGGCTCGTCCGGCGCAGCAGCACGGTTAATTTCGAAAGACTGGCGCATCTTCAAGACCAGTTGGAGCTGATCCCTGGCGACCTTTTGGACGAAAATTCGCTGATCTCTGCGCTGCATAAGAGCGAGCCCGACGAGGTTTACAACCTGGCGGCGCAGTCATTTGTGCCCACATCGTGGAACCAGCCCGTCTTAACCGGTGAATTCACGGCGCTGGGCGTAACGCGCATGCTTGAGGCAGTCCGCGTCGTTAACCCGCGAATCAGGTTTTATCAGGCGTCCTCGAGCGAAATGTTTGGCGCGGCGAACGAGATTCCGCAGACTGAAAATACGCAGTTTTATCCACGAAGTCCTTATGGCGTGGCAAAGCTCTACGGGCATTGGATCACGGTAAACTATCGCGAGAGCTACGGCCTTTACACGTGCTCCGGAATTCTGTTCAACCATGAATCGCCCCGCCGCGGCCTGGAATTCGTCACCCGCAAGGTGAGCTACAGCGTTGCGCGCATCAAACTGGGCCTTCAAAAAAAGCTGAAGATGGGAAATCTGGACGTCGAGCGTGATTGGGGTTATGCCGGCGATTACGTGCGCGCAATGTGGCTGATGCTGCAAGGAGCAGCCCCAGGATTATGTGATCGCGACGGGAGTGGCACATTCCGTCCGCCATCTTCTAAAAGTCGCATTCGAACACGTCGGTCTCGACCACCGATATTATGTAGAAACTGATTCCGATCTGCTGCGCCCCGCAGAAGTTTTTCACCTTTTGGGCGATGCCTCAAAGGCAAAACGCGAGTTCGGGCTGGCAACCGACTGTGTCCTTTGAGGAGCTTGTCCACATGATGGTGGACTCGGATATCGCGATGCTTCAAGGAGTTGCGCACGAGCCTGCGTTGACAGATCTGATGCAGCAGTCGCCTTCTTACGCAACCTCGATGAGAGTATTTCACTGACCGAAACGAGATCGTGAAACGGTTGGCCAGATTGAATCGTCGAGGTGCGCTCGCCGAGCGCTGCTGAGAGACAATGATTTCGAGTAAGTTCCGATCACGAATCAAAATACTCGCGGCTTCACTTCCGTTCGAGTAGGAGGTTGAACAAATCGAACTTCAGGGCTCCTTCTTCATCGAATGCTTCCAAAGTATTCCACGGGGTAAACCACTGCATCGAAAATCCGAATTCCCGAATGCGATCTAAAAAGCTGCGGGGATCAACGGTCTGGCGGAGTAAAGGAATGTTAAACTCCATAAAAATCGTCAGGTTCCGGCTGCGTTCGATGATTCCGCGCATCCCTTCAAAGACTAATAGTTCGCTTCCTTCGGCATCGATCTTGATCAAGTCTACTGGGCCCTGAATGATTTCGTCGAGCGGTACAGCTTCAATGATCGAAGGCTGTCTGCACACTGGGCCCGGCTCTGGCACGAACAGCGTTGTGCGGCCTTGAAACTCGTTCGGGATATGGAGCTCGACGTGTTTTCTCGAATCCAGAGCGGCCAATGCATGGGCGCTTACAATCGATTCGAGCCAGTTCACGCGAATATTCTTCATCAAGAGTTCGAATGTGCGAGCGTTTGGCTCAAAGGAGTGCACATGTCCAGACGTGCCCACAATTCCCGCAGCGAGCAGCGTGTAGTAGCCGTAATTCGCGCCCACGTCAATGACAGTCATGCCAGGTCGAAGCCGGGCAATGAAAGCGTCGGTGATACATTTTTCCCAGCATCCATCCGCGACAAGGTACGGAGCGACGCTCATGTCCGCGGATTCCACGTACATGAGGAAACGGTTCAGTACTTTCGTCAGCCAGAGATCATTGCCGACGGATGCCACAATGCGCCCGCCGCCGTAATTACCCCCCGTAAGCTTGCACGAGAGCTCTTCAATTTTATCTTCAAGGTCGTGGGTGCGCTTCTCCAACCTCTGCAGGGAATTCGTGAGGATGATTCCCTGAGCTTCGTGCCGGCCCGAAGTACTCTGTGCGGGCTTGAGGGCCATGCGGCACTGCGCAAGCGTCTGCTTAGCCGCGTCGATTTGGGAGTTATCCATGCCGGTTCCTTGCAGGGCTCTCTCCAGCATAGCGATGGCGGTTTCGGTCTTTCCGTCCCGTGCAAAAATAGCTCCTAGATTTGCAGCAGCTTGGCCGTACGTCGGGTCCAGTTCCAACGCGCGCCGGAATCCTAGCTCGCCTGCCCGGGCGTTGCCGATCTTGAATAGCACGGATGCCCAATTATTCCAGCGGTCAGCCGTTTCTTTTTCGGCGAGGCATTCTTCGAGCAAACGCAGAGATTCCGCGAGCACATTGTTCTCCCACGCATGGAGCGCGAGCTCGTCTTTTGTCTGCGCTATTGTTGAAATCACGCTTTAACTCCCTGATGCTTATTGCGTTTCGTCCAACCGCGGATTGCGCCAAACCTGGGTGCCATCAATTCTCGTGAGCGATTCCATGCTCGGCGCATTCGGCTGGAAACCAAAGATCACCGGCTTTTCATTCTCAAGAACCCAGCCCGTCTTCATGAGCATATAAATCAGCTGACCTTCGATGAGTCGCGAATGCGTCCCGATAATCAGCCAGTGAGCGCGTGCTTTTAGTTCATCCAGCGCGGCTTCGCAAATAACGGCTTCGCTGCCCTGAACGTCAACATGCACGAGATCCCAGCGCGGCTGCGTTCGGAGGAGATCGGAAAAGGCGAGAACCTCCACTCGAGGGTGCCGGAGAGGTTTGCGGCATTGCCGGCGATGGGGCGAGTGCCATAACTATTGCGCGGCTCGACCCGCGGCCATCGCGCACGTCCTGCTTTCGCGCCAACGGCAGCCTGGAGCAGGAGATGCTCGCCGGGATTCAGGCCGTTATCGAGGAGATGCTGTTTTATGAATTCGAAATGCCCGGGATCTCCTTCGACTGCAAGCAGCGACGTGTCCCGGATCCCAGCGTTTCGCGCAGCGGTGGCTCCCGCAACTACCCACGGTCCCCAACCCGCGCCAAGTTCCATCGCGACAAATCTGCCGCGAGCACTACGCACGCATTTGAGGAGCCCAATCCATTCGATTGCTTCGGCATGAAAATCATTGGGGATGGGCGGCGGTATCACCGTTCCGGCCAAATGCTGCACCTGATCCCAGAGTGACGATGCGCGAGTCTTGACGCCCAGCCGGTCTACGACGAAGCCGGGCTGCGGAACTGGTGAGAGACAGAAATGCTCCCGGATAATTGAAAGTTCCTCCGGTTTGTACCCCGAATAGATTTGATCGGGAGGGACTGCTATTTCTGCAGACGGCTCAGGTTTTCGTGTGCATGCCAAGGTTGACTGGCACTGCGCCAATAGATTCCTGGTGGCTTCGCGTTGAGCGGCGTCAATGCAATTTCCTTTAAAGGCCCTTTCGAGCATGGCGATTGCGGCTTCGGTTTTACCGTCGCGCGCAAGAATGGCGCCCAAATTTGCCGCAGCTTGGCCGTACTGCGGCTCGAGTTCCAGCGCACGACGGAAACCCAGCTCGCTCGCTCGTGCGTTGCCGGTCTTGAATTGCACGGACGCCCAGTTGTTCCAGCGGTCTGCCGTTTCTTGCTCTGCGAGGCACACATCGAGCAACCTGGATGCTTCCTCGAGCCGGTTGTTCTCCCACTCATGGAGTGCGAGCTCGTCTTTTGTTTGTGGCGCTGCTGCGATCATGCTTTCGCTCCTGCGTTCTTGAGACTTGCTCTTCAGTATGCTGACATCAGAGACACACCTTCTTCAGTTACAGCTTTGACTTTCTGGAGCACCCCTTGGGAACGCAGCACTTGACGATAGAATTCGAGCGTCCGATCTGCCAGCTTTTCTCGGGTGTAATTCTCAAGAAATCTAGCCCGCCCTGCTTTGCCCATTGATGCTCGTTTTTCGGGATCAGCCAGCAAGGACGCCAGCGCGGCGCGCAAGGACTCCGCATCACCGGGTTCCGCGAGCAGGCCCGAGACGCCTTCGTCGATTACTTCTTTCATTCCTCCGACGCGGCAGCCGATCGCGGGCTTCCCGAACATCATCGCTTCCACAAAGACCAAGCCGAACGACTCATATCGGGAAGGGCCGGCGAAGATTTCACATTGCGCGAGATATTGCTCGATCTCTGAATCGGAAACTTTGCCTGCGAAAATGACACGATCACGGAAGGACGCGCGCGAATGCAGGGCGCGAAATCGAGTCGCGCAGCTGCTGCCGTCGGGCTGGGGTCTGTCTTCGCCGACCAATATGAATCTAACGCGCTTGAATTCCGCGCACAGAGACGGAATCACCTGAAGCAGGACATCAATCCCTTTACGCGCCTCGAAGCGCCCGGTGAATAGCACGTCGATGAAACGATCATCTCGCTTGGCAGTATTGTCGACGGACCTGTCGCGCATACCAATCGGCGTCACAGACAGCCGATCCGGTGAAAGTGTCACCTCGTAAAGGTTACGCATGGTTTCTGCTATGGCCTCGCTAATCGCGCGCACGGCGGTAGCGCGTTCCGTGACGGTTTTTTCGGCGGCGGCCAGCTGATCGAAAAATTCGCGTTGTCCAGGTGAGCCATCCGTCCAGCTGGGATTTGTCTCGAGCGCCATCTTGAGTGGCGTTTCGAGGCTGGTTACCGTCACGAACGATCCGTCGAGAACCGTGGCCACTCCTTCGGCATCCCAGATCGGGCCTTCGACAATGTCTATCGGCTGCATTTCATGGATTCGGCGAACTTCCCGCAGAAGCCGAGCGGACCTATTCCATATTTGCGCAGGGACCCGTGTTCCGTTTGGAGGCGGCGGTTCTTTGCGATCTTCCACAAGCCGATGGACCCAAACATCCTCTTCAAAGTCGACGGTGTTCTGCCCTGTGGAACTCTTTGTGAGCACGTGGACACTGTGCGCACGTTCTGCGAGCCCGCAAGCCAGCTCGTATGTAAGGCGGCCGATTCCGCCCACAACGCCGGGAGGGTATTCCTGGCTCAACAGACACACATTTAGTTTTTCGGTCGTGGCTGAAACTACCGCAGAGGGCTTGAAGCGTCCTGCATTCGGGGCATCGAGCACGTCGAATTGCAGCGGACCACCTAAGCTTTTGGCAAGCTCGGATCCAAGATAACGTCGCGGGCGCGCGAGGCCAACGGAAACTCCCTCTCGAAGAGCGGCGTCTGCGTCGCGATGGAACTCGTCGAGTTTTTCAGGCGTGGCGTTACCACGGTCAACATGGAATTTCAGGTTCGCTTCGGCCTCGGCGGTGAATCGCTCCCAGTCTTTGAGAAGATCACGAAAGGATGTTTCAGGCGGCGCGTTTTTGAGCGAGAAATAAACTTTATTTTTGATGACCGAGCGCCACGCCGTGACGACGCGATTTTCACTGCGGATATGGCTGGGCAGAAAACGGTGATAGACGAAAGCGTTCGATAGCTGTTTTAGAAGATAGCCCGCGTCGACGAGTCGCAGGCAAACGTCGGTTTCATCTAGGTAATAATCGAATTCTTCGTCGAAACCACCGATTTCGAGCAGTGCGTCGCGGCGGAAAATCGCGTTAGTCCCCTGCAAGTACGGAAATTCGAGGCACCCCGGATAACAGAACTCATTTGCCGCAGACTGTACATTCCAGCGCGCTGTGCCGAGGCGATTTAAAACGGAATATCGATATTGCAGATTGTAGCCAGTGTGGTCGAACACGAACCCGCCGACGCCTCCCACTCCGTCGGAGTCGAAAGCCTTCGCCGCGTCGTTCAGCCAGTTCTCGGCGGGGACAGCGTCGTCGTCGAGGAAAGCAATAAGGTCACCGCGTGCCATTTCAATGCCCACATTTCTCGATATCGAAAGATTTCGATCCGAACACACGCCGAGCTGGATGATAACGTTATTCATGTTAATTCTTTGTTTTGGCGGTTAAGGGGTTTCGTCGGTGAGTTCTCCGGCCTTTTTCTCGAGTTCGGCTTCTTCGCGCCGGGCACGGTATTCAGCCATCTGGCAGTAATAACCGAGGGCGAACCGGCCTTGATCCTCCAAGCCGAGCGTCTGTGGCAAGCCGGATTGAGCCTCAATGTGCTGGCATAGAGCCTCGATTTCCTTCTGCTTGTTGGTGCCCGATCCGGGAAACCGGTCGTTGGCCTTCTTGAGGTAGACCGGCACTTTGGTAAACAGCGGACCCAGAGTAGTGGCGGGCCGGGTGGCCACGCCGCCGTAGGTTCGCTCCGCGATGCTCGCGCCGACTTTGCCCAGCGCGAGCAGTTGAAGCCGTCCAAGGACGGCGAACAGTTGACCGCACAAATAAGCACGGTCTTTGGAGTTGGGATCGAGTGTTTCGCTCATGGTATGATGTTCCTTTTTGTTGGGTGATCGTAAGAGACAGAGTTTGATGAGGGCAAAACGGGACTGAAAAAATGGTTTCCGCTGACCGGCTTCATCACCGCCGGAGACCCGGTCAACCGTCTCGCGGCGCAGTGCGGCATGAAGCACCGAAGACGGCAGCGGATATGACGGACCAGCCAGTGCCGAATGCATGAGGATAGCCGGAAACTCTGGAGGCAACTTTTCAAAGTCAGGTTTCCCATCCTTTTCCGGGACGAGAGTTGCCAAAAGCGACCAGAGTTTGAACGCACACTTGGTGGAAGATGGGGTAGCATAGTAATCAACAATGGATAACTGCTCAAACCATCTCCCGATATGCTGCTTGATGTAAGGAACTGTTGATTCCAGCCAGTCACGAACAACGATGCGCGCACCGTTTCCCGACAGGCTGACTGCATAGTAGGCGTTAGAGTCCCGGCTTGCCACCGGGCTGCCTTCGTGAATTGACTTTAACAACTGTGCGACCTCCTCTGGGTTGGCGCTGGCGAGAGTGTCCACAGGATCAAAATCGACACGTCGGCGAGTCCAATGCAGACAGATTGTTTCGTTGAACACGAGACCTTGTCGGCGGCTCTTGGCGATGAGATCGTCCAACGCTGCTTTAACAAGCCCTTCTGCGCGAGACGAGATCGGCGAATTCTCGGCTTTCTCCAAGCCGAAGGAGCAGAACGCAGCCTCATTGGCAGAAATTAGAATGGTATCTTGCGCGCCAATTCCTTTGATTTTGTTTGCTGTGCTGACGCAATCCGCCAAGACACCGGTGACGAGGCACATTCGTTTTTGTCCCTGACCAGCCACGACATTTTGTCGCTGTTGCCGCCAGAACGACACTACTTCGGGATTTTCGAGCGGATTGACTCCTTCGACTCCAAAAATCATATTGTCGTCAGGCGACGCATTTTCTTCACCGAGCCGTTTTCTCAACCGACCCAACTCCGCGTCGTTCCCCAGAAACGCTAGCAGAGGCTGAAGCAATGACACAGCGACACCAGCCTCAACGGCTCGCTTGATCAAGCTACGGAAATAGTTCTTGCGAGCGATAACGAGCGGATCCACGGACACCTGATTTAGGCCGTCGAACAGAAATACTCGTTGAACCGTGTCACACAGAAAATAAGACTTCGCCTTTTCGAGCGAGCGGACCGAAATCTCGTTTACGTCGGTGTAGGGCCGCCGGACCTTCTTCAACTCCCACCTTTTGCCGACGCGAGTCTTCAGCGGGAGCAGTTCGCTCAGCGTGCCGCTCTTTGATACTTCGACTTGCCACGCCGCTTTCTCCCAACGGAAATCGGGATCAAAGAACTCCGGGTCTTCATCAATTCGCCGATCAGCATACGCAACCAGAGCTTGCAGCATCATGGGGCACCTCCGAGTTGCGCTTTGACGGTGGGCCAATCCGGGAGCGAGGTCTTGCCTTGCTCCACCAGCACGCCGTCCTTGATCTCGGCGCGGAACAATGTGATCTGCGGTTTGGCTTCGATTTTGCCGGGTTTCTGGTCACACGAAACATCAAGGTCGAAAACGTCGTAAAGCATCAGTCCCAGGTCGGTATCCAAATTTGGATTTGGAGCCACGCGCATGGCGGATGCGTCAGCCAATTCAAAGTGCGCCGGGAATTCGCGGCAGCCAAAGCAGGGCTGGGCGAAGCATTGACCTTTTTCCGCCCGTCGTTGAAACATCGCCAGATATTTCACGAGCGAATCCGGGCTTTCGTCTTCATCGCTCGCCGGTGGTCTGCGGCGAACTTGGTTTGCCAGTGGAGTGAGTTCGAGGCTGGCTTCAATGACATATTCCACCTGCCGCAGTGCGAGGGTATTTCGCGGTGTGTGCTCGTCGTCAATGAAGAAAGGTTCGACCGGCGCGCCTTTCATCCATCGCCTTGCCGAAGATTCGGGCAGGCGTTTCTTCACTTCATTGCGCCTGAAGCTTAGAAAGGAAATCGGCTGCTTGACGGCGACGCGACCGATGCGCCAGCGGAACTGAGGACGGTAAAGAATGGCTTCCAGCAGACCGCGTGCGGCGCTGGGCGTGATGACAGGATAACTCACGCGCTCGACTTTCATTTCTGGCCGGGTGAAACAGGCGAGGTCGCCCCAAGTTCGCAGATGGATTGTCATGGTTGTGCCTTGGCTTTGCAGAGATCGCCGGAAGTTTTCATTGGCAGTAATCGTTGAGGTTTGGGTGGCAGGCACCGAGGTTATCGTCGTATTTGGAGTTCCAAAACCAAACACCTTCGATGGCTTCAATGATGTAGTCTTTGGTTTGGGCGTCGAGGAATTCGCCCATATAAAGATTGACTGAGAATCGCTGCACACGCCGCCACTCGTCAGGTGAAAGATGTTTCTCCCGGTGGAGTTTCTTGATGAGTTCCTCTCCATCCCGCCATTTAACCAGCACACTTCGCGTGTCGTCTCCGACCAAGCGACACGCTTTGGCAGCTTCAGGAAAATCGAATTTGGCAGAAAGATCGAAGACTTTATCGGCCTCGGCCTTGTCCGGCCCTTGGAGCCGATACAACTCTGCGAAATATGCAGCATAGAAATCAGGCTGATGCAAGCGCCGCCGCGCGTCGCGATAACGGGCGAGGAATTCAGCCGTTTTGAGCGCGGCCACTTTGTAAGAATTGGCCCGGCGCATGTCCAACATGCCGTCTCGTTCTGGACGAAAGACAATCACCGGACATGGCTCGGAGTGGCGGCCTTCACGATTGCACCGTCCGGCGGTTTGGATGATGGAGTCGAGAGGGCCAAGCGCGCGGAATGCAATCGGGAAATCAACATCCACGCCAGCCTCGATGAGTTGCGTGGAAACAAGTCGGCACGGCTCTTTGACCTTTGGGTCAAGCCGGCGGCGAATTTCAGCGAGCTTTTCTTGGCGGTGAGCCGGGCAAAGACGCGCAGAAAGGTGAAACCGGTTTTCCAGAGGGAGCAGGCTAAAAAGTTCACGAGCGTCCTTGGTGGTATTAACCACGCAGAGTGCCTGTGAATGTGCTGCCAGTTGCTTGCCGAGTTCGCTCCAAGAAACTTTTTCATTTGGTTGTGGTAGTTCAATGCGCGTTCGTCGCAGCGTTTCGGCCAAGGCGTTCCGGTCGGATTCGATTGGAGTTGGTTCCCAACCGTATGGCAACGCGGCACCGGCAGAGGCGAAAGCGGGCTGCGTGGCCGTCATGAACACCGCCGTCACGCCGTAGGGTTCCTGGGTTAACAAGCGCACGGCGGAAAGCAACGAAGGCAAAAGCGGTGAGGGCAGCGTCTGAACTTCATCAAAGAGCACAACCGAACGCGCAATGTTGTGCAGTTTGCGGCAATCACCCGGCTTGTGGGCAAAAAGGCTTTCAAAAAACTGCACGCTGGTCGTGACAACGAGGGGTGACGCCCAATTCTCTGTGGCAAGCCGCGCGCGGCGCAATCGCTCGTCCTCGGCATCTTTGTCTGGACCATCGAGTCGCACACGAGGAGCGACGGCACTGTGATGCTCAAGAACGTAGAGCGGGCCAAACTCTGGCTCGTGCTCAAACAGGTCGCGATAAACCCGAGCCGTTTGCTCAATGATGCTGGTGTAGGGAATGACGACAATCACGCGGCGCAAACGGCGCGGGTCGTCCAACGCAAGCGCGGAATTGTGCTTCGTGATGTGACGAAGCGCGAATGCGAGCGACGCGAGTGTCTTGCCGCTTCCTGTGGGCGCAGTAAGCGTGAACAGCCCCTGTGGTTTTTCGGCAGCAAGGAGGCAATCGTCAAGCAAGCGGTGGCGGAGTTGGTTGACTGTCCCACCGCCGGATTGAGCAGACAGACGGCCGAGACGGTCGAGCAATAGGCGCAAGGCTGCCTCTGCTTGCAGCAATGGAACGGCGCGTTGGTTCGCTGCTTCAGGATCAAAATGTCGCTCCGTGTCTAGAAAATCGGCGTCCACAAGACAACTGAAAAGCATTCTGGTTCGCAACGCAGAGGTGAAGGCATCCTCGCGGCGACGGGGCGGAGTTGAGGGCAGATGCAAACCATCGGCCTCGAAGCGGGAGAGCAATTCAGGAAGTGCTTCGGTACAGCCGGTTAATTCACGTGCGGAAGCGGAAGCGTCCATTTTTCGAAGCGACTGTTGCAGCTCTCCAAAAGCTGGCAGCCCGGTGTGATGCCCATCAACGGCGTAATCTAGTAGCGCGGCTTTCATATCGGCGACTTTCCGTGCTCCAGCAACCCAATGGTTGATGCCATGAATCGAGTTGTCGTCGAGACGCTGTTGGAAGCGCACTGCGTATTTTCCCAAGTCATGTAACAGTCCTGCAATTATCCCTTCAGTTTCCAATGCCATCGGGAACGCGAAGCATCTCGCCAATTCGGCCACTTGACGAAGATGGTCCTTAAGCAATTGCCAATGGGTCTTTGGCAGTCGTTTTCCATTTTCGTCGACAGCCGTATGTGCATAGAAGCTCATTTCGCCCGGCAGGAGATTTTTCTGATGCCATGAGAGCAATAGCAAAGCGCCCGCCCCGGCGCAATTGTTTTTAATTCACATCTCACGCCGGATAAGCTAACCGGTATGGTTGGACAAATGCAGTCCAACCCGAAAATTCACTGCTTTCCCGTCGCAGCGATAAAATGGCGGTTATCTCTTGTTTTAACGCGCGAAAGGATGCGCCGGGGCAAATGGATGATGATTGGCCCAGTGAACTCCGGCGGTCCAATTCGGGCGCCAAGTGCGGCGGAATGAGATTGCAATTCTGACGTAGAATGGAAAACTCCCTTTCCGCTCACCAGTCCTTGATCACCGGATGATCCGGCGGCGGATTCCCCTTGGGCGTCAGTTGCAATAATTTCTCGTCGCCCTGTTGCGAGTCCAATAACCGCTTCGCGTCCTCCGGCGTCATCGCATTCGCCTGCTCGTTCGTTTCCTGCCCCGCCTTCTCCTCCGCCTGCGCTTGCTGCGCATTTTGACCCTGGTTCGCCTGGCTCTGTTTCTGCCCTTGCTGCTGCTGCTTCGCCTGCTGTTGTTGATTCTGTTGCTCCTGTTTTTGCTGCGACGAATTCTGGCCCTGTTGCTGTTGCGATTGTTTCTGCTGATTCTGCTGCGACTGGTTTTGTTGGTTTTGCTGGTTCTGTTGTTGGTTTTGTTGATTCTGTTGATTTTGCTGGTTCTGTTGGTTTTGTTGGTTTTGAGATTGTTGTTTTTGCTTCAACAATTCCTCCAGCTTCTTCAACTTGACATTGTCGGGATACAGCTTCAGCCCGTTTTCAGTCTTATCCAACGCGGCGGGGATGTTGTTGGAAATATACAGTTGCGCGCCGCCGTCGAAATAATCGTCAGCGGTCTGCGCCCCGGCGGCCAACGAAGCAAACATCAGCAAACTGACGCCAATGAAGCGTCGTAACGAGCGCTCCTGCCGCTTCCAGTCCCGCGCGCCGAACACGTTAAGACTGATGAGGTGTCGCAATTTCATCTATTTCCTGCAATTTTTTGGTGAAATCCTGGAATTGTTTCGCCGCTATCGTCTTTTGCAGCGGCAACATGATCTCCAGCGCCTTGTGAAACTCCGCTTGCCGTACCGCCGTATCCGCCTCCCGCTTCGCCCGCAGCATCATCGCCCTGAATTCCTTGATCTGCTCAATCACATTCTTCGTGAACGCCAGATTATACGCGGCGTCCACGTCGTTGGTGTTCAAATCCGCCGCCCGCGCGTAGCTTTTCTCCGCCGTTTCAAGCCCCGCTTGAAGTCCGTCCAGGTCCTTGGCCCCCTCCGCAACCCGAAATTGTGTGTTCCCCAGGTTGTAATACGCCTGCTGCTGAATCCGCAGGTCCGGCGACAGCGCCGCCTGCGAAAAAAGGTTCTGCGCCAAATCATAATTCGTCGCCCGATACGCCGCGTCACAGGCGTTGAACACCAGCCGCAAATCATTCGTCCGCGCCTGCGCCAACTGCGAATACTCCGTCAGCGCATTCGTGAATTCCCCGGATTCATACTCGCGCAAAGCCGATGCCGGGGACGCTTTGGACGCCATCGGCAGCAATAACATTCCGATAAGTGCCGCCGCCACCGGCGCCGCCGCTTTGGACTTCGCACTCTGCGGATTTCGAACGGCCGCTTCCTTCTTTCGCTCCGGCAAAAACACTTCCGCCAGCAACAGCAAAATCGCCGCCGCCAACGGCCAGTAAAATTGCTCGTGATATTGCCGGATTAATTTCCCCGGCCCTTCCGTTTTCGGCAATGACGCCAGCCCGCGATCGTAGAGCACGTCCATCGTGTCCGCGTGCAGCGGCAGATAAAATCCGCCCGTCGCCCCGGCAATTTGCCGCAGCAACGTCTCGTTCAGGTGCGATTTCACCACGTCCCCATTTTGGTCCCGCACGTAATCGGCGTTCCCGTTCGCGTCGGTGATTTGAATCAACCCCCCCGCCGCCGTTCCAATCCCCACCGTGAATATTTTCACGCCGTCCTTCGCCGCGTTTTGCGCCGCCGCCAGCGCCCCGGCTTCGTTGACATTATCTTCACCGTCGGTGAGCAACACGATCACCTTGTGCGCGTCGTTCTCCTTGAAGGCGTTTTCCGCCGTTTGTATCGCCCCCGCAATCGCCGTGCCGCCTTCCGGTATCGAATTCACGTCGAGCGCCTCCACGCTCTCCTGAAACGCCGTGTCATCCACCGTCAATGGACATTCCAGAAATGCTTCGCCCGCGAATGCCACCAGTCCCATGCGGTCGGACGCCGCGTCTTGCATCAGTTCCAGCGCGGCCAATTTCGCCCGTTCCAGCCGGTCCGGCGCTATGTCCTTCGTCAGCATGGACTTCGACGTGTCAATCGCCACCACAATGTCCAATCCGCGCTGCTGGACTTCCTGCAAATCGTAACCGTGTTGCGGCCCGGCCAGCGCCACTATCAAAAGTGCCACCGCGATAATAAACAGCCCCATCCGGATTTTTCGCCGTCTCAGCGAGATGCCGACGGTCAGCGCCGGCAGCAAACGCGCCTGGATGAACTGTGTCAGCAGTTGTTGCTTTCTTCGCGCTCCCCACCAGAAAAGCGCGACCAAGGCCGGCGGTATCACCAGCAACAACCACAGAAGATGGGGGTGTTCGAAAGTCATGGCAGCCTCCTCAAAAGTGTTTGTCCCAACCCCGCCTCGACCACCAGCAGCGCCAGCCCGCCGAAAATGAACCACCCGAATAATTCCTTGTATTGCGTGTATTTGTTGACCACCGCCTGCGTCTTTTCCAGCTTGTCAATGTCCTTGTAAATCGCCGTCAGTTCCTCCGCGTTGTTCGCGCGATAAAACTTCCCGCCCGTCATGTCCGAAATCTTTTGCAGCGTGTCAGTATCGGGCAAATACCCCGGCGGCAATCCCATTTCCCGGACCAGTTCCGCGTTGCCCAAACCAATTGTATAAACCTTCACGCCCAGCGCCTTGGCCGCCTCCGCCGCCGTCATCGGATCAATGTTGCCCGAATTGTTTCCTCCGTCCGTCATCAGCACAATGATTTTGCTCTTCGCCTTCAAATCCCGCAGCCGGTTCAGCGCCGTGACGATGCCGTCGCCGATGGCCGTCGCGTCCGAGTTGATCGTCCCGATTTCCAGCCGGCCCAGGTTCGCCAATAGAAAATCGTGGTCCAAGGTCAACGGCGCCGCGATAAAGGCTTGCGCGGCGAAGACCACCAGCCCAATCCGGTCGTCGGGCCGCCCTTCGATGAATTTTTTCAGCACCGCCTGCGCAATATGAAACCGGCTGATGCCCTGCCCATTGATGCTGTAATCCTCCGTGTACATGCTGCCGGACAAATCCAGCGCGCACACAATGTCAATGCCGCTGGCCTTCACCTCCATCGTGCTCTTGGACAGACGCGGCTGCGCCAGCGCCACGATGAGCAGGGCCAAAGCCAGCCAGCGCAACGCCGCGAGAAATCCACCCGCCCGCGAGCGCCGCACTGCCGTCAAGCCTTCCATCAATTTCAGCGACGAATACAAAAAGGCTGGTTGCGCCGCGCGACGGCCCTTTAACCACGCCAACACCGGCAGCAGCAACAGCAGCAAAAGAAAATATGGATGATTGAAGGCCACGAGTTATTTACGACTTACGATTTACGAAAATTGGCAATCGCCAATTTGCAATCGCACCGCTGATTTTCTCCCTCTCCGCCGCGGAGCGGGGGAGAGGGCCGGGGAGAGGTGGCGCATCCATTTCCCAATCGCCGATCGAATTGATTTGTGCTGTAACCATTTGCGATTTAACTATTTACAATTATTTTCTCCAACCTTGCGTTTCAGCTATTTCAGCTTCTTTTACATGTTTTTGATCACGCTAGTGCCGGCGCCGTTTGAGCCTCAGGAATTTCCTTTGGCTCGGTTTCTTCGACGAGTCGCATGGCCGAGGCGTGTAACTCGCGCAGTTCGTTTTCCCCCGGCTCATATTTGGCGAACTTCACCAGGTCGCAGCTTTCCAGAAAATTTCCCAGGCTCTCTTTTTGTTCCGGCGCCAACAAATCCGTCGCGCTGAGCTCGCGCAAAAATTCCTCCGTCGTCCGCTCCGGCGCCCGAAAGTCAAAGCGCTCTTCGAGATAAAACCGGACCGTGTCGGAAACGAGGATGCAAAATGGCTTCGGCTGGCCGATGATTTCCAGCGCCTGCGCCAACGCCTGTTTGGCGCGGACGTGCGACGGTATCGGTGGCTCGGCTAAAATTTGCGAGCGCCGTTTTCGCCAATACAACCAGAGGACCCGCAAAATCGCCAGTGCCGCCACTGCCGCGAGCGTCCACCACACAAATTCCCATCCGTTGGTGATTTGCAACGGCGGCTTGATGTCGCGAATGTCGCTGACCGCCGGCAAGGATGTTTGGTTCGTCATCCTCTCATCCTCCGTTTCTCGCGGGTTTCGAAAAATCGTCCCAACGCGGCGCTGTAGGTCTCGTCGGTGCGAAGTTGTATTGAATCAATGCCCGACGAGCGGAATTGGCGGGCAAGATCGCCGAGCTGCCGTTCCTGGCGCAACGCAAATGCGTCCCTGCTGCCCGCGCGCCCCGTGTTCACTTCAAGGACCTCACCAGTTTCGGCATCCTCCAAAGTCAGGCGCCCGAGCGCCGGCAATTCCAATTCATAACGGTCCGTGATTTGCACCGCCACCACGTCGTGTTTGCGATTGGTTTGGCGCAGCATGGTTTGCGTGCCTTTGGGCAGGATTCCCCCGCCTTCAATCGTGAGAAAATCCGACACTACCACCGTCACCGCCTTGTGCGGCTGCACCCGCATCAGAAATTCCAGGGCCTTGTTCAAATCGGTGCCGCGACGCTTCGGCTCAAAATACAACACCTCCCGAATCACCCGCAGAACGTGGCTGCGCCCTTTGCGCGGCGGAATGAATTTTTCCACCTCATCGGTGAAAAGTATCACCCCTACTTTGTCGTTGTTGCGGATCGCTGAGAAGGCAAGCACGGAGGCAATTTCCGCCGCGAGTTCGCGTTTGGATTGGGCGCGCGAACCAAAAAGTCCGGACCCGCTCACGTCCACCACCAGCATCAGCGTGAGTTCGCGCTCCTCGATGAATTTTTTGATAAAGGGGTGGTTCATCCGCGCCGTGACGTTCCAGTCAATCGAGCGCACGTCGTCGCCGGCCTGGTATTCGCGCACCTCGTCAAAATTCATTCCCTGCCCCTTGAAGACCGAATGATAAGCGCCCGCCAGCGTCTCGGTCACGATGCGGTTCGTGCGGATTTCAATCTGCCGGATTTTTTTGAGGATCTCCCGCGGTATCATGCGCTTGCAAAAAGTTTCGTGGCCGGTAAATTTAACTCCATGAGTGCGGCAGAATTGTTCGATGCGGCAAAAACTCTTCCGCTGGCAGAGCGAATTGAGCTTGCGCAAAAGCTTAACGACAACCTCCTTGACGAAGGGTTCGATCCCGACCTGACGCCGGAACATGCCGCGGAACTGGATCGCCGCCTTGCCGAATTTGAAAAAAATCCGCGCGAAGGAATTCCGTGGGAACAAGTCGAGGCAGAACTCAACAAGCGGTTCGGCTGGCAATGAGCCTGCCGGTCATCTTCAAGACCTCTGCCCGCATGGAATTCGAAGAGGCGGTTGCCTGGTATGAAAACGCGCGTCATGGACTGGGCGAAGAATTCAAGTTGGAAATAAAGTGCGCGTTGAAGCACGCGTTGGCCAATCCTGGGCTTTTCCAAAAAATTCGTGGTCGCGCCCGAAGAATTCGTCTGCGCCGGTTTAAGAAATACGCGATATATTTTGCGATCAAAGACGATGTTTTTTCGGTCATTGCCGTTTTTCACGGCGCGCGAAATCCGGGCGAACTGTCGCGGCGATTGAAGTGAGGCCTCCACGAGCGTTTCGGTCACGAGCCGGTTCGTTCGAACCTCGATCTGGCGGATTTTTTTGAGGATTTTGCGAGGGATCACGGCACGGGCAGTTCATCAAAAATTTTCTGGATCACGGTTTCGCTGGTTTTTTCCTCAGCCTCCGCTTCGTAGGTGATGGCCACGCGGTGCCGCAACACGTCCATCCCAATGCTCTTGACGTCTTGCGGCGTCACGTAGCCGCGGCGTTTCAGAAAGGCATACGCCTTGGCCGCCAGCGTCAACGATATCGTCGCCCGCGGCGAGGCGCCGAGTTGGATGAAGTCCTTTACGGCAATCTTGTAATGGTCAGGGTCTCGCGTGGCACAGACGAGGTCCACGATGTAATCCTTCACCTTGTCGTCCACATAGATGTCGTTGATGACTTCGCGGGCCTTGAGAACATCTTTGGAATCCACGACCGCGCTCGCTACCGGCGTGCCGGAGGTTTTGGCCATGACGTCGAGAATCTGCCGTTCCTCGTCGCGACTGGGATAGCCGATTTTCAATTTCAACATGAACCTGTCCACTTGCGCCTCGGGCAGGGGATAGGTGCCTTCCTGCTCGATGGGATTTTGTGTGGCGAGCACCAGGAACGGCTCGTCCAGCTTGAAGGTTTGATCGCCAATGGTCACCTGTCGCTCCTGCATCGCTTCGAGTAGCGCGCTTTGCACCTTGGCCGGCGCGCGATTGATTTCGTCCGCGAGAATCAGATTGGCGAAGACCGGCCCCTTGCGCGTCGTGAAACCGCCGGATTGCGGATTGTAAATCTGCGTCCCAATGACATCGGCCGGGAGCATGTCCGGCGTGAATTGCAGACGCGAGAATTTCACCCGCATGGTGTTGGCCAGGGATTTTACCGCGAGGGTCTTGGCCAGCCCGGGAACGCCTTCGAGCAGCACGTGCCCGTTGGCCAGCAGGCCAACGACCAGCCGCTCGGTGAGATAGTTCTGTCCGACAATCACCTTGCCGAGTTCATTAAACAGCGGATGCGTAAAAGCTCCCGCTTCCTTGACCGCTTCATTGATTGCTGAAATGCCTGTGTTCATTGTGTTTTCCGACAACTAAGTTTCAACCGCGTTCAACAATTTTACCTATGCGCCCGGTAGAAGTTCCACCTGTTTGACCGACAACCAGCCGGTTCGGCCGCCGTCGGCGACCTGTACCCACGCGCCGTATTGGTCCAAAACCGGAAGCTCGGCGCCATCGTGAACCGAAAAAGCACTTTGCGCGTCGTCAAAGGGGCCGCTCCGCGCCGTGGCGCTAGCCGATACAACCACAGCGCTTCGTTGTGAAAAATGGCCGGCCACCTGGACTCCCGTTGCCGCGCCTGATAAAACTGTGAGGACGCCCAAAAAGACGGTTGCGCTCCGAAGTTTTGGGGCCAGCGCCGGACGGAATTGCCGGGCGGCCAGGGAAAGAAACGTCAGCCACAGCGCAATGGCCGCGAGGCTGGTCCATTCATTGAGCGTTAATTGGCCGAGTGCATCGCGCCACCGGCTTTCCGGAACCGGCGGCGCCTGGACCTGGTTGCGGACAAAACCCAGATTGGCGCGGATCTCCGAATCGCGCGGCGCGAGCATTTCCGCCTGCCGGTACGCTGCGATGGCTTTCCCCAAATTTCCGGATTTAAATTCCGCATTGCCGTAATTGAACAAGAGTGTTGGCGATACCATGCCGGAATGGAGGATTTTTTCGTAACCGGCGGCGGCGGCGGCGAAATCGCCTTTGGCGTAAAGTTCGTTGGCCGCTGAAAAATCGGATGCGAAATCGGCCGCCAGAATTTGTCCGGCGCAACAAAAAGCGAACAGGATGGAAAGGCAGCTCTTCATATTTTCAAAGCCTGCAATTGGGCGATGAGTTTTTCAAATTTCGACGCCGCCGAGTTCAGTTCCCCCGGGCCGCGCACCGGCGCGTAACGCGCTTGATTGCACTGTTGAAACAGTTCACGCAAATCATTGAGCAGGCTTTCCGGGGCGCCGCCAGCGGCCAGATCGTCCGTCGCCGCTTCGGTGATTGAACTCGCGGGACAATCCAGCCGTTCGCCCAATTGTTCCTGCAACAGACGAAAGAGCGTGGTGAAAAATAATTCGGAATTGTTTTCGGCCGCATACGCTCTCAAATCCCCGATTCCGATCTCGACAAGTTGCGCGACTGCGCGTTGCCGGCGCAAGCGGGGGTTGTTCGCCAGGCTGTCCGTGCGTTTGCGCCATGCCAACGCGCCCAGAAAGGCCAGTACCGGCACCGTCTGAACGGCGATAAAGGCGGGGCTGGCGACCCAGGGCGCCGGGACTTGCGCGAGCGTCCCCAGCTTTTCTTTAATTGGCAGAATGTCCTGCGGCGCCGGATTTTCCGCCCCGGAGTTTTTAGCGGCCGCAATCATTGTGGGCATCGGCGTGGCCCCTCCGGCACGGACGATCAACTGCTCCGAAGGGTGTGTCAGAATATGATATTGGCCGTCATCCGGATTGAAAAACGAAAATGAAAATGCCGGCAGCGCATGAAGGCTCGCGCTTTCCGGCATCACAATTTCATCGAATGTTTTTGTCCCTTCCAGTCCCAGCGCGTCGGAAAAATCGGTTTTCGATGTGGGTGAAATGATTTTGAAATCATTCCAGCCGGACTGGTCCGGCAGCTTGATGGAATCCAGGGATCCACGCCCGGCAATTTGCACATGCACTGTCACCGGATCGCCGACCGTCACCTCCGTCGGCCCGGCGGTCACCGTCATGGTGTAATCGCCAATCGCGCCATTGAAATTCGCCGGCACATTCTGGTCCGGCAACGGCAGCGATTGGGCCGACACCTGTTCGGTGGCGACCGTCAATTGTTTTTGTTCGCCCTGGTTGAAAAATTGGGAAAAGAACGGATCCCCGCCCTGGTTTTGCGACGGCAATACCACCACCATGCTCGCAGAGAACGGCCCCAAACTTAAATCACCCGCGCGCGTCACCGTGAGAGCGAGGGAAAGCGGAATCACCGTGTAAGCACGGCTCCCAACCTGGCTGCGAAACCGCGCGCCTTCTGCGCTCTTTCCGATCACAAAACCGTCCGCGGGCGTCGAGTTCATTTGGAAATTGCCAAAATTCTGCACGTCATCCCGGAGAAAAATTTGCAGCTCCGCCACTAGGGTTTCGCCCGAATAGATTTTCCGTCGCGGCAAGATGAGTTTCATAAACGCGACTTCGCTCCCCGAATTGATGGCCGCGGCAGGAGGCGCGTTGGCCTCCTGCACCGTCAATTCAATCCGCTGGCTGCTGATTCGCTGGCCATTGACGTCGGCGGTCATCGCGGGAATGATAAATCTTCCCGTCCGCTCGGGTGTCACCGAATAGCTCACCGTCACGGTCGAGCTCATCGCTCCGTTGATAAAGCTGACATTCTGCGACGTGCCCGAATTGACAAATTCCAGGCCGGGAACATCCGGCGTGGGCACGTTTTTGGGCTGCGCCCCTTCAAAGGACAGCGACAAGGTCGCCGTTTCGCCCAAAGATATCGAGTCGCGGTCGAGCGACGCGGTAAAACTGGCGGCGCGCGCGACCGAAACCATCATCGCCAAACATAAAAAAACGGCGGATAAGATTGAGAACCGATGGTCTTTCAAACGCAACTTTCTCCGGATAATAGATCTTTTTTACGACAATTAAAAGACATTGTCGCGGGAAAAATGTTCACACTTTTTGAAATAGAGAAAGCCAATGGCCAAAAGCGCCACTGCCTGCGATGCCGGAGGGAGATTAATTCCCTTTGGACGGCCTCGAAGTCAACCCCTCGCTGGCGCGGTATCCAATCCAAAGGCTTCCGCCGCCAGCATCATCGTGGTGGCCGGAAGCTTTGTCGTCAAACGCAGGCTCATTTTCGTCCAAATTCTTTTCGCAACTCGTCCTTGGCGCGGTTTATCACGGATTTTTGTTTTGCGGGGAGGTTTTTTCCGGCGCGATTTGTGTAGAAATTCAGCATGGACATCGCCGATTGAAACGGCGTGCCTTTGCGGCGGCGGCTGGTTTCGGCGGAATGTTTTACCGAGGCCGCGATCCGTCGGGGATTGCCCGATTTGAAAATGTTTTTTTCGAGATCCATCGCGTCGCTCCGGCGCGTTACCTCGGCCGACCAGAACTTCCGTTTGACTGCGGCCCGCGGCATGAAATTAATGGCGCTTGAAGAATTGCACCGCGCGCTCGTGGCGTTCGGCTGCCCCGCGCGATTCAAACGTCCCCAGGTTTCGCCGCGCGCCGGTGGCCAAATTGCGCTTGCGCGAATAAAGCCGGAATTTTCCCGACGGCAATTTGCGGATCATAGTCAAAAAACCAGCCGGATGCCGGCGCGTCCAACGCCAAAATTATCTTCATGACGCGAGGGCATCACGTAGCGCGCATCCAGAAAAAGCCCCCAATGATGAGTGACTCGGATATCCAGGCCCGCGCCGAACTGCCCAAACCAGGCTTCACCGGGTTCCCATTGGTAGCCGCCGCCGCCATAAATGTACGGGGCCAGATGCACGCCATCAAATGGCAACCGCAAATAAAGATTGCCGGACGAGTTGTTGATAAAACTATGCTCCGTGTTTTCCGTATAAACGTCGCCGCCGATGCCGACGTTCCGGGTCATGTAATACGTCAGGCCGCCGCCCGCGCCGAGCCGCCCGTTGCGAGTAACGCGCTGGCCGGATATGTTCTCGAGGATTTGCTCATTGACCGACGCCGTACCGAACAAATCCAGCAGGAGTTCATTCGCCTGGAAAAGTTGTTGATGCACAGGCGGCTGATAAGGCGGCGGAGGGTTTTCAGGTGGATACGCCGGTGGATTGCTGGGAGGAGGGGTATTAAGATCCTGCGCCAGTCCCGTCAGAACGGATAAAGCAGCGGCACCCATGGCGATAGCTAATCGTTTTGCGCTCACAATCAAAACATTTTGCGGGCTTTAAGCCAGACCCGTGCCATATCGAGCCAAGCGTGGCGCGCAGAAAATTGCCTGCAAAGTGCAAAAAAAACCGTGTTTGCAATGCAATTTGCGAAGGATTCCGCAGGTTGGAACGAACGCCGTTTGCCAGAAAAATTTGGCGGGTGTCCTGATTTAGAGCACTGTCATAATCCTCCAACCATCCAGTTATAGAGAAAGAACCACGCCTAAATTTCCATCAAAATTCGCGCCGGCGATTCCACTGCGTCCTTGACCCGGCGCAAAAAGAGGACCGCTTCACGTCCGTCCACCAATCGGTGATCGTATGTCAGCGCGATATACATCATCGGGCGGATGACCACCTGCCCGTTCATGGCTGCCGGGCGCTCCTGAATTGAATGCATCCCCAGGATTCCCGTCTGCGGCGGATTGATAATCGGCGTCGAAAGCAGGGAGCCGAATACTCCGCCGTTGGTGATGGTGAACGTGCCGTCTTCAAGTTCCTGCGGTTTCAGTTTCCCATCGCGCGCGCGTTTGGCAAAATCGCCGATGCTCTTTTCAATTTCGGCAAAATCCATTTTGTCCGCGTGGCGCAGGACCGGAACGACCAGACCTCGATCACTGGCAATCGCCACTCCAATGTCGTACCGTTCGTGATAGACGATGTCATTTCCACGGATTTCAGCGTTGAGCTGGGAAAACTCCTTGAGGGCGCCCGCCACTGCTTTGACAAAAAAGGACATGAAACCAAGCTTGACCCCGTGACGTTTCTCGAATTTCTCCTGCACTTCCTTTCGCAATTGTTGCACCGCGCTCATGTCGGCCTCGTTGAACGTCGTGAGCATGGCCATTTGTTGTTTGGCTTCCACTAGCCGTTTCGCCGCCGTCCGGCGCAGCATGGTCATCGGTACAACTTTTTCACCGCTAGGCGCACGAGGGGGAACAACAATGGTATCTGTTGCAGGAGTGGCATTAGGACGCGTCGCATTCGCCCGTTCGAGGGGCGCCGGTTTTTTCGTTTCGATTTCGCCCGCCTCCGGTGTTCCCGCAGCCGCGCGTCCGGATTCAACGTCTTTTTCAGCTTCGATGACCGTCGGCTCCTTCCGCTTTTCATCTTTTGCCGCGACCTTCTCCGGCCGTTTCACCGTTCCTAAATCGGAAACCGGCTGTTGAGTTGCCTTGGGCGGCGCCTTTTCCCCCTTCCGGCCGCCTTCGGCCTTGCCCGCCTCTCCATCAGCTTCAATCCGTCCAACGACTTCGCCCACCGGAACGGTTTCGCCGGCTTGACGAAGAATTTTCAGTCGTCCGTTTTCCGGCGACGGCAATTCCAAGGTCGTCTTTTCTGAATCAATCACCGCGACATTTTCGTCTTTTTTGACTTCGTCACCCTCCTTCTTCAGCCATTCGGCGATCTGCACTTCGGTGATGGATTCGCCAACGCCGGGAATTATCAAATCAACTGCCATGAATTTTATACGTTTATGCGTTTGGTTTTACCTGAATCGTAGAAGTCACGTCGCGAACTCCGCCGGCCTCCAGCGCCAGCGCCACCGCCTTGCCGATGTCATCGGACGACGAAACCGTTCCCGAAAGCTTGACGTGGCCCTGGTTGCAGGAGACGGAAATCTTCCAGACCGACAGCGAGGGGTCCATTGCGTACTTGGCCTTGATTTCGGCGACCGCCCGCGCGTCGGATGCAGCCGTCACCGCTTGGGCGCCGATGTCGTGGGCCTTGCGCCGGACGACCTCACCGGTATGCTGCATTTCACTTCGGATTTCGTCGGCATGCAAATCCAGCGTGTCCAATTTTGCCCTCAGGGCATCGGATGCGCTTCTGGCCGCGGCGGCGGCATTGCTGCCCGCTGCCGCAGCGGCTTGTTGATACCGTTGCTCCGCTGCCGGATGTTCGTTCGCTTTCTTTTGAAGATACCAATATCCCAGGGCGCCCAAAATAATTCCCAGAATCAATCCGGTGAAAAAGCGTCTCATATCTTCAAGCCTCCCGGGATTTGGACGCCGACGCGGCCTGTTTTACTTCCGGACCGGCCGGTTTTTCGCTGTCGCCAAACGCGCGGCGAATCAGCCGTTGCTGCTCCAATTTATGCGCGCCGGAGGAACCTGTGGCCGGACTGGCTGACTCGGGCCGGGCGACCACGGCGAAGGGCCAGCGGGCGAAGAGATGCTTCCCGAACTTCTCGTGCAGAAATCTCCAGGCGCCCATGTTCTGCGGCTCTTCCTGCACCCACAATACCGGCGTCTTTTCCGCAAACGGCTCAAAGGTGCTCTCCAGAAGCTCGTCGCGCAGCGGATATAATTGTTCCAGCCGGATGATGGCCACGTCGTCACGCTTTTTTTCTTCGCGATAGGCAAGCAGCTCGTAATAAATTTTCCCGCTGCAAAGCACCACGCGCTTTACATTTTGGGCCGGCATTGTATCCGGCAAAATGCGTTTAAAATATCCGGCGGAAAACTGTTCGCGCGGCGAATTGACTTTTGGATGGCGCAACAAACTTTTCGGCGTGAGCACCACGAGTGGCTTGCGCCATTTGCGAAGCGCCTGCCGGCGCAGCAAATGGAAAAATTGCGCGGGCGTGGTCGGTTGCGCAATTTGAATGTTATCTTCGGCGGCCAATTCCAAAAATCGCTCCAGACGGGCGCTGGAATGTTCCGGCCCCATGCCCTCAAATCCGTGCGGCAACAACAGAACCAGCCCCGACAGGCGGTTCCATTTGTCTTCCGCGCTGCAGATGAACTGGTCCAAAATGACCTGCGCCACGTTCACGAAATCTCCGAACTGCGCCTCCCACAATATCAAGCCGTCGGGACAATCCAGGCTGTATCCATATTCAAAGCCGAGCGCGCCAGCTTCGCACAACGGGCTGTTGATAATCTCCACCGGCCCCTGCTGGGCGGACAAATGCTGCAACGGACAGAACGGCTTGCCTGTCTCGTAATCGTGAAACACGGCGTGGCGATGACTGAACGTGCCGCGCGCCGAATCTTCACCCGCCAGCCGGATGCGAAAGCCTCCCTCCGCCAGCGAGCCGAGCGCGAGCAACTCCGCCGCGGCCCAATCCAGCGCCTGTTTCCCATCGGCCATTTCCCGGCGCATTTGCGCGTTTTTCTGCAACTTGGGATGCAAATGAAAATCCTTCGGCGTTTCCGCCAATTTTTGCAGCAGTTCACAAATTTTTTCCGGCGCCAGCGCCGTCTCGACCTCGTCCCGCGGTTCCATTCCGCCGGTGTACCCCTGCCAGACGCCGCATTTTTTGGCGGTGACTTCACATTTTCCTTTCCGCGCCGCCTCCAGTAATTTTTCGAGTTTATCATGCCGTTTGCGCGAAATCTGCCCCGCCTCCTCTGCGGTGATGCCGTTGAGCTTGAGCAAATGGTCGCGGTAATGTTCATGGACGCCCGTCCGCTTCTCGATTTGCCGGTATAACACCGGTTGTGTAAACGAGGGTTCGTCGGTCTCATTGTGGCCCCGCCGCCGGTAGCCATACATGTCAATAAATACGTCGTTGCGGAATTCCCGTTGAAAATCGAGCGACAGCCGGACGACTTGCGCCACGGCTTCGGGGTCCTCGCCATTGACGTGAAAAATCGGCGCCCGCAACATTCGCGCCACGCTCGTGGAATAGACGGATGACCGATATTCCTGGGGCAGCGTGGTGAACCCGATCTGGTTGTTGATGACCACGTGCAGGGTTCCGCCCACCGAATATCCAGCTAATCGGCTCAAATTAAGCGATTCCTGCACGATCCCCTCGCCGGCAAACGAGGCGTCTCCGTGAATCAGCAGGCTCAAAACCTGTTTCCGTTCCCGGTCGCTAAATCGGTCCTGACGCGCGCGCGTCCGGCCCATAGCCACCGGGTTGATGAATTCCAGGTGGCTCGGATTAAAACAGAGCGAGAGATGGATCTGTTGCCCCTCCGCGGTAACCCACTGGCCGCTGTGACCCTGATGATATTTCACATCGCCGCGGCCCTGCCACATTTCCGGCTCCGTGTCCGCAAATTCCCGGAAAATTTCGCATGGGTTTTTCCCGGCGATATTCGCCAGCACATTCAACCGCCCGCGATGCGCCATGCCCAGGACAATGTCCCGGATGCCCTGGCTGCCGGCCTTTTCAATCGCCAGGTCCAGCAGCGGGATGAGGGTTTCGCAGCCTTCGAGCGAAAAAGTTTTCGCGCCGAGAAATTTTTTCTGAAGAAATTCCTCAAAAACCACCGCGTCGGTCAGCCGGGTAAAAATTCGCACCTGTTCCTTTCGGGTCAGCTGCAGATGGTTTTCCGTGCTCTCCATCCGGCGCTGAAGCCATTGGCGCGTCACCGTGTCGTCAATGTGCATGAATTGCGCGCCAATCGAGCCGCAGTAGGTCTTGCGCAGGCGCTCGTAAATCTCGCGGATCGTCAGCGGCGCGTCGAAATGCAGGGTCGGCACCTGCACCAACTGGTCCAATTCGCTTTCCGAAAAATTATAATATTCGAGCTTCAACTCCGGCGGAACGGGCCGCGGCGCGCCCAGCGGATCAATCGCCGCAATCCGGTGCCCTCGCACGCGGTAATTACGGATCATCTGATGAAGTTTTTGGTCCAGATTGGAGTTGTGCGCGGCGCGCCCCGCGAGAACCAGCGGCGTTTGCGCCGCGATTTCGCCGTTCCCCTTCCCATTTCCGTGGCCATTCCCCCGGCCGTTTCCAAATTGGTTTCCAGCAAAGTAGTCGCGCCATTCCGCCGCAACCGATTCCGGGTCGCTTTGGTAGCGAGAATAGAGTGTCTCCAAATAGCCTAAATTTTCGAACATGATGCCAACCTTTGACTGGACCGCCCTGGCGCCGCTTTAAAAATTAACGTTTTTTAATCCCGACCGCAGCGCCAATCGCCGTCTTTCGCCAATAATGTTCCACGGAGCGCGAGAATGTTCAATGAAATTCGCTTTCTGAAATTCCTGTTTCTGCCGGCGCCAAATTCATCCCTGTTCCGGAATTTGGATGTTGCCGCCGGCCTCAAAATTGTTTCATCTGTGTTCAAAATGGCTGCTGAACCACCCATCGTAATCGCCACGCGCGGCAGCGCCCTGGCCCTGGCACAGGCTAATGATATCATCGGACAATGCCGCGCCGCTTTTCCGCGCCTGCGTTTTGAATTGAAAATCATCAAAACCACGGGCGACAAAATGCAAAAATCGTCCCTCGTGGAAGGCGGCTTGCCCAAAGGCTTGTTTACCAAAGAGCTGGAAGTGGCCCTCCTTAAAAACAAGGCCGACCTCGCCGTCCATAGCCTCAAGGATTTGCCCACGGAAGTTCCCGCCGGCCTCGCCCTCGCCGCCACTCCCAAACGCGCCGACGTCCGCGATGTCTTGATCTATCGCGACGCCCGGTTTCTCAAAAAATTAAAACTCGAAATTCAAAACTCAAGGGAATGGTCCCCGGGCCAGAATGATTTGCGGGGATTTGCGCCGAAACTTGCCCTCGGGGATTTTCCCAATGGCGCGGCCGTTGCCACCAGCGCCGTGCGCCGCAAAGTCCAATTGCTCGCGGCCCGGCCCGATTTGAAGATCGTCGAAATCCGCGGCAACGTCCCCACCCGCCTCCGAAAAATCTCCGAGATGGGAGAACTCGATGCAACCGTCCTGGCCCTCGCCGGAATGACACGGCTGAATTTTAAAATCCTGCCAGATGGCAGGCTCGCCGGCGACGCCGTGCCGGACGGTCTCCTCGCCACGGTCCTGGATTTGGACACGATGCTGCCCTGCGTTGGCCAGGGCGCGATTGGCGTGGAGATTCGCGCCCAGGACGGGCGTATCGCCGGGATTTGCGAACGGCTGAATCATTTTAATACGTTTCAATGCGTGTCCGCCGAACGCGCCTTTTTGCGGGCAATGGGCGGCGGCTGCCAGAGTCCGGTGGGAGCCTACGCCGAAATCGTCGGAGAAAAGATTTTCATGCGCGCGATTTCATTCCGTGATACGACGGTGAAACGCAGCGAGGCGAAACGGCCCCTGGCCGAGGCAGTGCAGTTGGGCGAAGAATTGGCCGCCCAATTGATTTATCCCTAACTATAGCAGTTCCAGAAAAACTGTAGCCGCGTCATTTCCTTCCGGATGGCTTTGACCGCAACAAAACCTCCGGCGCAGCCACCGAATAAAACCCGCAGGGATGACCGATTGTAGCCCAGGTCATGCGAGTCTGCGAGCGCCGCCCTGGGTCTCCAGGCCCCGAACACAGCCGCTATCTGCGACCTGTCCTCCGTAGCCTGGCGAAGGAGGAAGCCGCGCGAAGCGCGCATCTCCTCTTCGGCCACAGTCGGCCACAGTTTTTACTGATACGGTATAAGCAGTTGGATAGGACGCGCCTCCTTGATCCAATTGCATGGCCCCGGCCTGTCGCAGGATTTCATGACTCCATGAGTTCGCGCGCCGCGCGCAAACCGCTCTCCAGCGCGCCTCCCACCGTCCCGGTTTGCGCGTCGGAAACTGTCGCTTCGCCCGCAAAAAACAATGTCCCCGCCACCGGCGCCGCAAGCTGTTTGGGCAAATCCAATCCACCCACCGGGATAAAACTGTAGGCGCCTCGAACCCGTACGTCCTCTGCCCAATTCCAACAATGCATTTCGATGAGCTGTTCGCGCAACGTTTCCCTCGGGTTGGAAAAGATTTTGCCGAGAATTTCCAATCCAAGCGATTCCAGTTCCGCCGCGGACATCGCCGTCAACTCTTCGGCCTTCGGTCCACCCGCCCATCCGGTCAAAACCGCGCCCCGCGGATCGGTCCACCAAGTGGGAATCCGTTCGTCAAACGCATGGATGAATCCGTCGCCGTCCCAAAACGCATCGCGGAAGTGGAATATCAATTTCACTGCGTTTCCCACCGCTAAATCGCAGATCGCTTCCTGCTTGCCGGGCACCACCGGTTCAAAGGAAACCGAACACGTTTTTAGGACCCCCAACGGTAGCGCCACGATGGCGGCCGGAGCCTGGTAAGTTTCCAACCGGTTGTTCCGCTCCGCCAGGACGTCCACGTGTCCTCGCTTCCAGCCGATCCGCCGTGCCGTCGCGCCCGTCACCAGCTCACAGCCAGACGCTGCCAGCTCTTTTTCAAAAAAATGGACCAGGGCGGAATATCCCTCGGCGATTCGCGCCTGTTCCGGATTCTCCATGTGTTCAGCCGAATATTCCGCGCGCAGCAGCGCATGGACGCTGACGCGCCCGGGATCTGCCGCATCAAAGCCCCCCACAAAATTCCGCGCCAGCGTCTTCACCGGAACACCCAGCGTCTGGGCGTTGATAAATTTTTCAAACGAGCAATCGCGCGCGCGTGGGTTGATGCGGTGGAACACGTCGCCAACGGTCTTCCATAAATCAATTCTTTCAAACCTGCCGTTGGCAAAAATTTTATGTTCATCCAATACCGCCTCGGTTGCCACGTTCGCTTCTTTAAGAACGTTGATGACCGTTGTGCTTTGGCCATGCAGAAATTCCGCCCCGAGTTCGATCGGCACTCTTCCTGCCTGAACCGTGTGGATGCGCCCGCCGAAGCGTCTTTTTGCTTCGAGAAGGGTCACGGTGATATTATTTCGCCCCAATTCGCGCGCGGCCGCCAGTCCGGAAATGCCGCCGCCGATGATGAGCGCCGAACGCCGTTTCATCACTGCAACCCTTTAAAGCGGAAAGAACGTTTTGGCCGGGCGGGTCTTCGGAATCACGGGAACTCCGTCTTTCGGCAGGTTCCAGACGCAATGGCAATGATCGCAGTACGCTTCGTGTTCGATGATCCGAAAAATAATGCCCAGGTGCAGCAGGATCGTCGGCATGAAAAATTTGCGCGTCATCTGCGGGTAATTGATGCGCAACGACCCGCACGAGGGACAATGCAGTGCCTCCTCCAGAACCTCCGGCGCTTCCTTTTCCAGGATGTTGGTGACAATTTTGTATTCACTCTCGCGGATTTGAACGCGATACGTGACACGCGGCGGACGCAGGAAAAGAAAGTATCGAAGCAATTTGTCATCATAGACACGCGCATCGAATTTTCGCTCCCTCAAATACGTCGCCAGAATCTTTCCGCTCTCCGGCGTCTCATAGACCGCCACGTCCACCCAGGACCGATGTTTCCGTCCTCCGCTCATGATTATCTTTCGCCCCATTTTCTAAAGGCGTCAACCCCTTTCGCAACTTTTCCGCAATCAAATATTGAACGGAATTTGCGCATTAGCCATATCCATGTAACTTATCACGATGAGCTATCAGCCGATTGAAAATTACGGCGTGATTGGGGATTTGACAACGACGGCGCTCGTTGGCATGGATGGTTCGATTGATTTCCTGTGTTTCCCCGCCTTCGACTCGCCAACGATCTTTGCGCGGATGCTGGATTTTGAAAAAGGGGGGTATTTTAAAATCTCTCCCGCCACGGGAGAATTCCGCCAGCGCCAGCGCTACTCGCCGGAGACCAATATCCTGCTGACCAGGTTTCTGGGCGCCGACGGCATCGTCGCCATCTCTGATTTCATGGCCATGCAACACCTCGGCCACCAGCATAATCTGGTGCGCCGGGTCAAGGTGGTTCGGGGCGAAGTTGCCATTCGCATGGTGTGCGCCCCCAAATTCGATTACGCACGCTGCGCCCATACCCTCACGCAAAAGAACGGTGAAGTTCTTTTCGTCCCGGAAAAAAAGAATCTTCCGGCCCTGCGTTTGCGCGGCGATGTTCCGATGCGCGCGCAAAATGGCGAGGTATTCGCAGAATTCAAATTGCGCGCCGAGCAGTCGGCCTCTTTTGTTCTGGAAGAGGTCACCAACGAGTCATCGCCTTCCGCCAACCCGGATTACGTTTCGGAAGCGTTCAAGGAAACCATGAATTTCTGGCTGGGCTGGATTGCGAAATCGTCCTACCGCGGGCGCTGGCGGGAAATGGTGGACCGGTCGGCGCTTACGTTGAAACTGCTCACCTCGCTGCCCCACGGCTCAATCGTCGCCGCCCCCACCTTTGGCCTCCCCGAAAGTCTCGGCGGCCAGCGCAATTGGGATTATCGCTACACCTGGGTCCGCGACGCCTCATTCACGTTATATGCGCTGATGCGCATCGGCTATATCGAGGAAGCGGAAGCTTTCATGCGCTGGATGGAAAAGCGGTGCCGCGACTTGAAAAGGGGCCATCCGCTGCAAGTGATGTATCGCCTCGACGGCGGCCATGAGTTGCCCGAACAGATCTTAAAACATTTTGAAGGCTACAAGCAATCACGTCCCGTCCGCGTCGGCAACGCCGCCAGCAACCAGCTTCAATTGGACATCTACGGCGAATTGATGGATTCCATTTACATCTATGACCGCCATGCCGAGCCTATTCCCTACGATTTTTGGACCCGCCTCGCCACCCTCGTGGAATGGGTCTGCAATAATTGGCGGCGGCCCGATGACGGCATCTGGGAAGTGCGCGGCGGCCGGAAGCAATTTTTGTATTCGCGTGCGATGTGCTGGGTAACCATTGACCGCGCCTTGAAGATCGCGCATGACCGTTCCTATCCCGCCCCGGCCGTCCGGTGGCTGCGTGTTCGCAATCAGATTTACCAGAATATTTACAAAACGTTTTGGGATTCCAAACTCAATTCGTTTGTCCAATATCGTGGCGCAAAGGCCCTGGACGCTTCGGCGTTGCTCCTGCCCTTGATGAAATTTATCAGCCCCATGGACCCACGCTGGAAGTCCACGCTCAAGGCCATCGAAAAACATCTGGTCGAGGACTCGCTGGTTTACCGCTACCGCTCCGGCAATGCCGCCCCCGACGGCATGAGCGGCCCGGAAAGCACCTTCACCGTGTGCTCGTTTTGGTATGTGGAATGCCTGGCGCGCGCAGGTGATTTGAAACAGGCGCGGTTCATCTTCGAAAAAGCGCTGGGCTATGCCAATCATCTGGGCCTTTACGCCGAGCAATTGGGCCCCTGCGGCGAACACTTGGGAAACTTTCCGCTGGCCCTTTCACACATTGCCCTCATCAGCGCAGCGTGGACCCTGGACCAGCGGCTCTCGGTCGGCAAATAGCTCCATTTTTACATCCCCAGAAGGACACGAATTTGGCGGCGTCGCGGTCGCCACGGCCCAATGCGGCGAGTCTTGGAATATCCAGGCATGCGGCTTTGGGCTGTGGCGGCCAGGGGAGAAGCGACGCCGCCGCTTTGGTTTATTGCAAGACTGCCGGCAACTGGATTGCAGTTTGCAGTCCCGCCAGGAGCGCTTGAAGAAAAACTGCCGCCGTTCGCCAGCGGGAGAACCCGGAATCCAAAGGCGCGACCGCAGTCGCGCCAGCGTCTTGGAGTGCGGCGGCAAACATCGCGCGACGCCGCTTTCGACAGGTCCGGACGCTGCCAAACTTCAAAGCGCCCGCCAATGCTTCCGCGGCTTCCCCTTAACGCCACAGCCTCGTAATTTGTAAATCGCACATAAGGTCATGGCATCGCTATTGCTCGATTTGGACGAGATGCTTTGCAAAATAATTGTGCCAGCCTCGCTTGTGGCGGCTATCGTTGCCATCCAAACGATCGCCCAGGCGTCCGCTGGCTCGCCAATCGGCGACCCCCTCGCCGCAACTTCACTGGCTCCCATTGAAACCGCGACGCCTCAAACCACCCCCATGCAGATCGCCGTCCCGGGCAGCCCAAACGACCTCACCAACCAATACACCTTGGTCCCCGGCGGCGGCGACCAGATCAGTTCAGTCCCGCGAACGGTCGTTCCAGGCAATCCATCCGGTGGCCCCCAGGCCGTCCCCGGCAACAGCCAGAATAACGCCTCTTCCGGGACACAACCCAATAACTCTCTCAACAATTCGCTGGCCATCGCAACCAATTTGAACGGCGCTTTTACCAATTACCAAACCATGCAATCCAACCATTGGTCGTTTTGGCATTGATCTGCCGTCGGCAGCCGATTGGCAGCCATTTATCGTTTTGGCTGTCGCGTCGCCGCCGGTACGCAACTGGGAATATGAAAATTTCCGCAACTCATCTGAAACGCTACAAGGAAATTGCCGCGCTCTTGTGGAAATATGGGCGCTCCGACCTCGTCCGGCAAATGAATCTGGGCGATGAGCTGGAACTGGAACTTCGCGAAATCAAACGGTCCGAATCCACCGGCGCCACCCCCGAAAATTTGGCAGACGATCTCGAGGCCATGGGCCCCACGTTCGTCAAAATCGGCCAGTTGTTGTCCAGCCGCTCCGACTTGCTCCCCGACGCCTATCTCGATGCGCTCGCGCGGTTGCAGGACAATGTCAAACCCTTTTCGTTTGAGGAAGCCGAACAAATTGTTTTGTCGGAACTCGGGGTCCGGATTTCCAAGGCGTTTTCGGATTTCAACCCCAAGCCCATCGCGGCCGCGTCCCTGGGACAAGTCCATGCCGCCGCCTTGCGCGATGGCCGCCAGGTCATCGTCAAGATCCAACGCCCCGAATATCCGCAAACAAATCGCCGCGGACTTTGAAGTTCTCGCCCAAATCGCCGATTTCCTCGACGCCCACACAGAATTCGGGCGGCGCTACCGTTTCGTGACCACTCTCGACGAGTTTCGCCTCACCATCCAGCAGGAACTCAACTACGAACGCGAGGCGCAAAATCTGGTCATTCTGGGTGAAAATCTCAAGGAGTTTGAATTCATCCGCGTGCCCCAGCCAGTGCCCGATTTTACCACCCGCAGCGTCCTCACCATGGATTATGTTCAGGGAAAAAAAATCACCGCGCTTTCCCCCTTGACTCGCTTGGACCTGGACGGAAGACCGTTGGCCGAGGAATTATTCAAGGCCTATTTAAAACAAATCATGGTGGATGGCTTGTTCCACGCCGATCCCCATCCCGGAAATATCTTTTTGACGGATGACAACCGCATCGCGTTGCTCGACCTCGGCATGGTCGGCCACATCGCCCCCGCATTGCAGGAAAATCTCTTGAAATTGCTCATGGCCGTCGGCGAACAGAACAGCGAATCCGCCGCCGACATCGTCATTCACATCAGCCAGGTCACGGAAGATTTCAAATCACTCGAATTTCGCCGCCACATCGCCCAAATCATGGCGCTCCAACAAAATCAGAGCCTGGAAAATTTGAATGCCGGAAAATCATTGATGAAAGTCAGCCGCGCCGCCATTGATAGCGGACTCTTCGTCCCAAGCGAACTGACCCTGCTCGGAAAAACCCTCCTGCAACTGGACGAAATCGGAAAAATCATTGACCCGGCGTTCGACCCGTTTGCTTCCATCCGCCGCAACGTCCCCGGCTTGCTCGCGCGTCGGGCAAAAAAAACACTGACGCCTGGAACTGTCTTTAGCTCGTTGCTGGAAATGAAAGACTTCGTCGCCGGTTTGCCCCGTCGCTGCAACCGTCTGATGGATGCGTTGACCGGCTCCGATTTGGAGATCAAAGTCAAGGCGGTGGACACCAAGATGCTCATGGAAGGTTTCCAAAAAATCGCCAACCGCATTACCGCCGGAATCATCCTCGCGTCGTTGATCCTGGGCGCGGCCCAGTTGATGCGGGTGCAAACGACGTTCCGGATTTTTGGCTACCCGGCCCTCGCAATTTTGTGCTTTCTCGGCGCGGCCGCAGGCGGCCTCTGGTTGCTTTTCACCATCTTTTTCCAGGATGAAAGAATAAAAAAAAAGAAGAAACCGTGAGGCGGCGCGAAATAACGGGTGACTAATCGCGCAGCCGAATCATTGTCCGGTGGCGCGGCGATCAGTCATGCCCCTCAAAGCGGACCACCGCAACCGCGAACGGCGCGAGCGTCACCTGCGTTTCCGAAAGGAAGGTTCGCTGAGGCGGATTTTCCCCTGTTGCAGGAGCAACGAAATCCATTCGCGCGCCGGCGGCGCCGGGTGGCAGGTTCAGGGTGATGGCCGCGTTTTCCTTGTTGACCAGGAGCAACTTGCGTCCCGCGCGAGTGCGATAGGCCTGGGCCGCCACATCCGGGCAGGCGAGTTGCGTGGCGATGAGTTTGTCGCCGGGACCGAAATTATCGTTTGAGCAGTTCCAGCACACGGAAACGGGCATTGGGTTTGCCTGTCTGCCAGTTCACCATGCTCACGCTGGGGTATTGGGTCGGATAGCCGACCAGTTGGGATTCGCCGATGTTCTCAATGCCCATCTTGCTCAGTTCCGTATAAAGGTACGCAAACATGGCGCCCGCAGCATTCCAATACACCGGCAAGTTGGTCCAGCTTTTATCATCGGGCGCAATGACACCCAGTTCGTCAATGTCCGTCATCGTGGAGGGACTGAGCCGGAGGCGGATGCTTTCGACTTTGCGGACGGTGGCGAGAAAGGAGTCGGCCTGCTCGCAGAAATGCCACGCGTCGGGATTCGACGCGTTGGTTCCGTTCCCGGGGCTCGCATAGAAATGGCAGGAAATCATGTCGAGCGGAATGCCGGGCCGATGATTCGCAGGATTGAGAAAATATTCGAAGTAATTCAACCGGTCCGGGAAGGCGAGGGCGAGCCCGACGAATTTTGTTTTCGGCGAAACGTTGTGGATGGCGCTGACAATGGCGTCATAACGTTCCGTGTATTGTTGGGGGGTGGTGGCATGTTCAACATCAACTTCGTTGAGCACTTCCCACCACGCGATTTTGTAATAATGGCCGGATGTGTGCGGCACGCCCAGTTCGTCGGTGAAACCTCCGCGACAATACCAGGCAACCAATCGGGCGTAGTAATCACCGAGTTCCTTCAAAGTCGGGTCTCTCAGGTCCGTGCCCTGTGTGTAATCCCAATAGACCGCGTTCGGGTCAGCCGGGAAGGTCACCGGTTGCGGCGTCTTGAAAAGCCAGGCCGGAATCGTGCTGAAATTCAGGATCGTCGGATGGCCGCGGGTCGCATCAAGAAAATCGAGCGTCATCGGATCAATCAGGCTGAAGTCCCAGGAGGTATTGGTCGCCGTGGGCGGTTCCAGCTCGGCCACGGCCAGCCTCGGGTAGGGCAGCCAGGGGACATAACGCACATTATCCGCGCCGAGGTGGCGGAGGGCGGCAAAAACCTGGTCGTGAATCGGCGATCCACGCCACAGGAGGGGATTCACCACGACCTGCAAAGTCGGCGTCGAGTCCGAAACGCGAATCGTTCTCGACCAATCCACAGTGACCTGCGGAGGCGTGGGAGCGGCGGCAGCCAGTTCAACTGCCATTAGGGTCAGGATGACCCCGGCATGAAAAAGTGTGCGATAGAACATATGCCCGGCAATTAAATCATGGATGGACCTCAAGGGGCACGGTTTTTTTGCCGTATTCCATGGTCAGTAGTTTCTCCTCTTGCGAATGACTCCGCAATGGTGGTCAAGGGGTCCTGGTCATCGAACAGAGTGGGCCATCGTGTGCTCCGTAACTGCCTGCGCCAAAAACTGGCTGAACCCATCCAAGGCCGCGCTTGTCTGGCCGGCAAGCTCGCCATAATCGCCGGCGTGCCAGGTTGTCGGCGGCGCATGATAAACTCCCTGGGCCAGCGTCGCCGCTTGCGGCCCGGATTGTGAAATTTCCCAGGTCGCGCCAAATGTAATGAATCCCTTGCCATTGATATAATTACCTTCACATGACAGGATATGCGCCGAAATTTCGCAGACCGGCTCGTGGCGGGGACTGGGTTCATCCGTAAGCACCTCCCGGATTTGCGGCGAAACACGTAGATTGTCCGCTATCACCCGCCGGATTCCCGCTTCAAGTGGCTCTGCCCATTGGTGATAGACCGTGAATACAATTTGATTGGTTCCAATCCGCACCGCCATGTCTTTGGTTTGGAGATAATCAGGCACTTCAACCGGCAATAGTCGCACCACGCAGGCCCCTCCGTTGCCTTGCCTCGCAACGTGAGATGAACTTTCCGCGGTAAGAAGATAGTAGTGTTCTTCAGCTTGGACTGGCCTGAACAGCGCGCAACCATTGCTCAGGGCCAGTAACGCAATGGCCATCACCGGCGTCAATCGCGGAATTGCCTCCCTGGATCGCCATGCGCGGAAAATGTTCATAATCTCAAGGTGCCTCCTCTCCCTTGGCCCGCCCCGTGATCAGGGCGTTCGGGTGCTGTTGTAAAAAATCCGAAAGCTGTTCGATGGAATGCGCCGTTTGGTTCAGTTGATTCATCAGTTCCTGCGCTTGTTCACCCATCTGATTGCGTGAATTCAAAAAATCCTCAAGCGATTCCGCCGACTCTCTGGCCGATTCCAACGTCTCGTTTAAATTCGTCCCCGCCGGCGCAATTTGCGCGTTGAGATTGGTCTCCAAACTTTGAAGAGCTGTAATGGCTCCCTGCAACCGCCCCACCGCCTGGCGTAAATCCGGGGAACTCATGAAATTACCCACGGATTGTGCGGCATCCGATAGATGATCCGTAAGACGATTGGTTTGCAATTCGTCAATCTGTCCCCGCGCCGCTATGAGCACCCTATTAATCTGTTGCATGATTCCGCGATAATCAATTGAATGAAGATTGGACACAATCTCAGATAGGTTGCCGGTTAATTCAGACAGGGTCGCCGGAACGGTCGGCACCACCGGATACGGAAACGCGGGAAGCCCCGCCTGGGCAATTGCGGGTGTGGATGAATTGAACCCCAGCTCCACATATTCGGTTCCTACAAGTCCCGCCGTTTGAACCTGCGCATACAATCCTCTGGAAACCAGGTTCCGCAGGTTCTGCGAATCGGTGAGTCGGATGGGATGACCTTTGGGATCGGTAAGCAGGTTCTTGTCAATCTCACAAATCACGCCGACAAAGGATTCTGCCCGGTCTTCGTCATAATAAACGCGAACCTGCTCCACCTGCCCCACACGCACCCCGTCCAGCCTGACCCCGCTCCCTTCGTCCAGCCCTCCAGCCGACCGCGGCAAATAGAAAACAAAGTGTCCCTGCGGATGCCACAACCGCGACCCCAAGCCTAGCAACGCCATGATCGCAAGACCCACGCCGCCAATAAAAAAAACGCCGAGCAAAAGGGAGTTGAATCGAATCTTCATCAGGAAACAATAATTTGAAAATCATTCTTCCTGCCGTTGGATTCCAGCGTGGCTTGCAGGCGGGGCGTCAGAAATTCACGGACCTGCGGAAGGCTGGTTTCCCTCGCCAGCGTCTCGGGCGCCCCTTCAGCTAAGATGCCCCGCGTCTCGGCATCCAGTAGAATCACCCGGTCGGCAATATGAAAAATGCTTGGCAAGGAATGGGAAACGAGGATGATCGTTGTCCCCTCCGTCTCCCGCACTTTCAAAATGAGTTCATCAATCTGCGCTGCGGTGATTGGATCAAGGCCTGCCGTCGGTTCGTCAAAAAATAGAATCTCCGGATCCAGGGCCAGCGCCCGGGCCAGGGCGGCCCGTTTCTGCATCCCGCCGCTTAATTCACCCGGATATCGGTCCTGCTGCCCTGCTAGGCCGACTTGCGCCAGTTTCAAGGCGACAATTTCAGCGCGGATTTCCGCCGGCAGTTTCGTGTGTAGCTGCAGCGGCAGCGCCACATTCTCGAACAATGACATGTCCGTCCAGAGCGCGTTCATTTGGAACAAAATGCCGAATGATCGGACAAATTCCCGGCGTTCAACAAGGCTCGCCTCCGTAAAATCGCGGCCAAAGTATGAAATCCGGCCCCCGAAGGGACGCTGCAGACCCGCCATGTGTTCCAACAGTGTCGTCTTCCCGCAACCGCTGCGGCCCGCCACGCAAAAAATTTCCCCCCGTTTGACCCCAAACGTGATTCCGCGCAAAATCACCTCGTCGGCGTAACGACATTCCAGGTCCTCCACCTGGATGATTTCTTTTGCGTTTTGACTCATTGGATTAGAAACGAAGGTGTTGTAGAATGGGGGAGAACAATGCGTCGGCCACAAGGATGGCGGCGATTCCAGTAACCACCGCCGACGTGACTGCCCGTCCCAAACCTGCGGAACTGCGCTCACTTTGTAAACCGCGCAGTGTGCCCGCCAAACCAATCAATACCGCAAACACGACGCTTTTAACCAACCCCACCACAATGTCTGTGATAGACACCGTTTGCTGTAACTGATTCAGAAATCCAGCCATGGGAATGCCCAGTTTGTCAATTGCAATGACCAATGGGCCAAGCATTCCGCATAAATCCGAATAGAGCGTCGTAAAGGGTATCGTCACGAGCAGCGCCATCATGCGCGGCAATGCCAGAAATTTCACCGGCGTTACCCCCAACACTTCAAGCGCATCAATCTCCCGCCCGAGTTTCATGTTGGCGATGTGCGCCGCAAAGGCCGCCCCGGTCCGCCCAGCCAGTAGGATCGCCGCGATCAGCGGCCCAATCTGCCGGAATATTGTAACCCCTGACGCTCCAATCATCTCGAATTGAAGGCCAAAACGCCGTAATTGAATCGAGGTTTCATAGGCAAATGTCAGCCCAATCAAAAAACTCAGTAAACCGATGATCGGCAACGCTTTCGGTCCTGCTTCCACCATCCCCGAAAAAAAAGCCTTCCACTGAAATTGCCGCGGCGTCGTCGGCAATTCCATCGCCCCGATTAAACATTCCCCGATGTATTGCGTCGAATTTCTCCATCTCGTAACCGCTTCGCGAAGGACCTCGCCAATCGAACGCGATTGTATCTGCCGAATTTGAACGCTCGCCGCTTGCTCCTCGCTCGCCAGGATGATCTGAAATAACTGCTTCAAGTTGTCCGGCAACCCGGCGATGTTCATTTTTGCCGCGTGCTCGTCGCACCAGGCCCGCACGCGCAATAAGAACAGTGGCAGTGAACTGTCCCATTCAATCAAGTCCCGGGGAATCACCCGAATTTCATCGTGGCCGATTTCCTTGGGCATGACCTCGTCAATCTGCGGAAATGACTCCGTTAACCGCCACGTCCCGCCGACCAACAGCAATGCCGCGCCGGCAGACCGCTCGATTACAGCCTTCGCCTTCAATTCCGTCTCCTTTGACATTCTTTGAACCCCACACCGCGCGGCTCGCAAGAGACCGTGTTAAACCATTGACCCTCCTTCAAACTGAAAAAACCGCTTTCAATATACACGTGGACGAAGTTTTCGCCACCGCCAATGAGTTAATCTCCATTAAGCGAAACATCGAACAATGAAAACACACACCACGGTCCTTAACCGTTCAAGCCCGGATTTTGCATTAGAACTCCCCTTGGCGTCCGAATGGACAGTCATGTCCGCTTGCTATCCCCTCTCCGCTCCCATCCGATGGGAGGGGAGATTGTCCCTCGCCCGCGGGAGCGGGAGAGGGTGGTCCCGCCGCGGGACCGGGTGAGGGTTGTGGGGAGAAAACTGATTCATGCGGTCAGGGAGAGGTGAGGGTCCCCGGATTCAGGAGCGGGACTCGAATCAAGCGCCAATTCAAGCACAGTTTCGTGCAATCCTAATGCAACGCAATTGGATTCGTTGGCTAAAGGTCGTTGGGATTAACGCGTTGCAAATGTCTAAAATGCGCGCCGATTTCGAATGCAAATTCCGGGTTCAAGCCGCTTTGGAAAGCCCGGATTCCTCCGCTCCCGCCCTCTTTGACGGTCTTGATGGAATCGTGCAGCCGTAATGCCGGGTATTCGCTGCCGTGAACGGGTGCAGCGGATTGCAAATCATTGCACGGTGCCGCGTGCCCCCGATGCTTGCGCTGTTCCGCATCCGACTCCGCAACCTCCTTCTGCAATATCCAGCAAATCAAAAACATGCCGTAAAAAACCGCCGCCAGTGGGAAGACAACATAAAAACCGGGAACATCGCTGACGTTGACAATTCCAGACAGGACCAACACCGACGCAATGGCGCTCGCAATCGTCAGCCCAAGCATCGTTTTCGTCAGCCCGCTCATACAATAAAACTCCTCCTGCTTTTGACCCAATTGCTCTGGGAATGCTCAAAATTTAACAACTTGCTCGCATTCACGAGAATTAATGTCATCGGCACAAGGCCAATGACTGCAAGAATTCCCAACGCTGAAATGGTGCCTGAAGGTTCACGGCAGGCGCGAACTTGAACTTTTCCGCGGTTCCGCGTATCCATCTTATATGCTCATTGTTCACGTCCATGTTCATGCCAAACCGGATTCCGTGGAATCCTTCAAAAACGCGACGCTCGCCAATGCCCAATCGAGCCTCAAGGAGCCGGGGATCATTCGATTCGATGTCCTCCAGCAGCAGGACGATCCCGCGCAGTTCGTCCTGGTCGAGGTCTATCGCGATACTGCCGCCGCCGCGGCGCACAAGGAGACGCCGCATTATCCGGTCTGGCGCGATGCCGTGGCGCCGATGATGGCCGCGCCGCGCCGCAGCGTGAAATTCAATAATGTCTTTCCCCAGGATGAAAACTGGTAAGCGCCAACGTTTCCGTTCACGCTTTAGCGTGCGGAAATCAAGCGAAGCTTGAACCGCAACCCGTCCATGAATTTTGAATTTGCCACCGCCACCCGGATTATTTTCGGCGCCGGCGCGTTGCGCAATATCGGCGCGCTGGCCGGAGAATTTGGCAGACGCGCACTGGTCGTGACCGGACGCGATTCGTCCCGCGCGGAAAAATTACTGGCGTCGCTTCGCCAGGCCGGTGTCCGCGCGGCGGCCTTTTCCGTCGTCGGCGAGCCGGAAATTCCCGCGGTCGAAACCGGCGTGGCGCTGGCGAAAAAGGAGAATTGCGATTTCGTCGTCGGCTTCGGCGGAGGCAGCGCGCTCGACGCCGCCAAAGCCATCGCCGCAATGGTGGCGAACGGCGGCGAGTTGCTCGATTACCTCGAGATCATCGGGCGCGGAAAACCGTTGACCAAACCATCCGCGCCATTGATTGCCATTCCCACGACCGCGGGCACGGGTTCGGAGGTCACGCGCAACGCCGTGTTGGCCTCTCCCGAACACCGGTTAAAAGTCAGCCTGCGCAGCCCGTTGATGCTCGCCAAAATTGCGCTCGTGGATCCTGAACTTGCCGGCGATTTGCCCCCGGCCATCACCGCGCGCACTGGACTGGACGCCCTGACCCAACTGATCGAGCCGCTCGTTTGTTTGCGCGCAAATCCAATGACCGACGGTTTGGGTCAGGAAGGCTTGTGCCGCGCAACGCGGTCATTGCGGATCGCATTTCATGACGGTCAAAACAAATCCGCCAGGGAAGACATGGCGCTGGCAAGCTTGTTTGGCGGGCTGGCGCTGTCAAACGCCGGTCTCGGTGCCGTGCATGGTTTTGCCGGCCCCATCGGCGGAATGTTTCCCAACGCGCCCCACGGCGCGATTTGCGCCGCCCTGCTCCCGCATGTGATGCGCGCAAATATCCGCGCCCTCCGGCGGCGCGACGAATCAAGTCGCGCGGTGGAACGATACGGCCAAATCGCGCGGACTTGCACTGGCGATGGACAAGCGACCGCTGACGCGGGCGTGGATTGGGTCCGCCGATTGACTGACGAACTCCAAATCCCGCCTCTCAGAATTTACGGCGTCAAATTGGAACACGTTGACGAATTGGTGAAGAAGGCGATTCAGGCCAGCAGCATGAAATCGAACCCCATTGCCTTGACGCCTGAAGAACTGGCTGAAACCCTGCAACACGCCTTGTAGAAGGGCTTCTTCGACGTTTGTAGTGGGTAAAGGGGAAGTTGTCACAGAGTGACAGTGGAAATTAGCCCAGCACAGCGTGCCGGGTAAAATGGTCCAGGAGTCCTGCGCGTCCTGAAAGGGACGCCGGAGACCGCCCGGTTTTACACGCATTTCCACCGTCCCAGCCGGGACGGATGCTAGTTATTTTGCCTTTCCAGCCTGCGGGTTCCGGCGACTTTCCAGTCGCCAGTTTTGGAGGGTGGCACAGGAATGTCCCGCAGAGGGAAGCAGGAGTACACGCGGGGCGCGTGCGAAAAAAAACTGAGAAAAGATAAGTAAACTTGAGTAAAATAAGGGGAAACGACAGTAAAATTTTACGCGAATTTACGCAAATTTGACAAAACATTAACCACGGATGAACACTGATGAATCCGCCTTTGCCTGGGCTGCGGCGGACCGGCACGGATAGAGAAAAGCGGAGGGCGACCGGGACGGTTGCGCTCCCCGGAAACGGGGCGCACGATATTGCGTACATGCGACGAGTTGAACAGGGAAAAGGAAAAATGTCATGTTGCCCAGGAACGTGATTTTTGAGGGGAATCTTTGACGCGAATTGGCGCGAATTGGCGCGAAACAAAAACATTTTTACCGCAGATGACGCGGATAATCGCAGATATTCATCCTTCAGCTTTTTCCTTTGCGGCCTTCTTGGCCCGCCACAGCTCGGCGACGGCGGCTGCGGCCTTGGCGTGAGAACGTGCTTTTCCCCTTTCCCTTCGCGTTCCCTTCGCGTCAATTCGCGTCAAAGCCCTTTCGCATATTTTGTGTGTTTCGTGGATCTCGCCGTCATTAAACCGCGATGCGCTTCCAGCCATGCCGGAACGCGTAATTTCGCCATCGTTAAGCAGCTTTACCACCGATTGAATTTCTTTGCATTTCATGAAGGTCTCCCAGCACAGCCCGGAACGGTAGTTCTCAATCATCGGCGCAATCGGCCCTTCGTCAATGCATAAATAGGTTTTTGACACCCAATCGCGCGAAAAATTGAACGAATCATAAAACCCAAATGGCCCCCATAACTTGGAACCATGGTGTTGATACATTTCAAGGAGACAGGATAGGCTTTCCTCGGGAACATAAGGCATTGACGAAATTGAGGCAGTAGGAGCAATCGTGCCATTGTCCCGCAGCCCCGGCGCAAACGCCCTATAGCCGTCTGGTCCGGCGCTGGCGGTAATCCCCCAAAGCGGGCCATAACCGTCATACCGACGGCTTTTTGATTCCGCATACCGGACTTGCACCAGGCAAAAATCCCTGAAATGATCAAAATAACTCCTCCCATCAAAGAAGATTTGGCGCGGATCCAATCCCAAATAAGAATATTGAGTCACGAAAAGTGGCGGCCCAATATCGGGTCGCCCCCCAAGGTCCACCTGGATTCCAAATTGAGTGGAACGCGATCCATAGCCCGGCGACTCCCAGCCGTCCCAATAGGACTTGGGTGCTATCGGATGAGTCGGCGAGGCCAGCGCCAGCACATACGCAATTTGACATTCATTGAACCCTATTATATAAAGATTGTTCTCCCAGCCATGATCCGGGGACCAATGCCAGATCATCGCTGGAGTTGGATTGGTCTTGTTCACGAACCAATCCCACTCCACATTCCGCCAGAGATTGTCGGCCAGCCCACGGATTTCAGTCTCTTCAGGGTTCGTCCGGGAAAAATATTCCCGCGCAAATAACACCCCTTCCATCAGGAAGGCTGTTTCCACAATATCAGCGCCGTCATCGCGTTTGCTGAATGGAATCACTTTGCCCGTTTGACCATTGATAAAATGCGGAAACGCGCCGTGAAAACGCTCCGCCTTTTCCGAAAGAAATCTCAATACTTTCAAGGCCCGTTCCGCACCCTCGCGGCGCGTGATAAATCCCCTTTCAATCCCCACCCCAAGATTGAATAATCCCATGCCGCTTGCCCCGATGGCGCACAGATCCGGGTCTTTTCTCACTGAAGCGCGGGCCAGTCCCGATGTTGGATGCCCGTATTGGTAGAAATAATCAAAGCTCGCCCTTTGCACTTCCGTAAGCAGTTGATCTTGATTCAGCGCTTCTGAATGTCCCTCCACCGGCGCCGACCAATCAGATGGCAGAAGATGGCCCAGGCCATTGGTCTGTATGCTGCGAACCCTGTAGTAGAAATTCGTCGCTGCTCCGCCAATAAAGTCATTGTAGATCGTTAACTCTGGAAACTTGTTGTCCAGCGTCTTAAATGGACCGGCGGGGAATCCCGACCGTTCAAGTTCATAACCCATTGAACCCTGGGTTGGTTCCCATTGCAGATTAATGCAAAGTTGCCGGGGAGCGGTGCGCAAACCTCGCGGCACGGCCACCGGTTTCTCAACCCCTTCATGCGCAGCCCCAACGACTGTAAAGGCCAGCAGAATCAAGCATAAGTCTTTGACGATTTTTCCAGATTGTCGCTGGAAGCTTGTCATGATGTTTAGCTTGACCTGCGGCGGCACGACAATCAAGGCTGTTAATCGGAGTGTCCCGCCTTTGCCCGTGTCAAATTCGCGCGTGCCGGGTCGTAGCATCTGAGCGAAGACCGGTCAAGTCTTTCCCGTTTTTCCCGCCGCCGCTTTTTTTTGCATTTTGCGCATTTTGCGGCTATTCCCGTTCAACCGTGGGTCGAGACTCCGTCGAGCCTGGTCTCTCGTCTCTCTTTGCGGCTAAAAAATCTGTGTTCCTGAATCGGAGCACAGACCGTTTTTTCACACAGACCGTTTTTTCTTGCAACAAAACCTAATCTCAAGGATAAGTATAAGCCAGTAGAAGATTGTGGCTCTCCCCCGAAAACGAGCCGTGTCTTGGCGGAGGCCTTAACCCGTTGGAACCGTAATCACAGGAGATATGTATGAAAACTCGCGCGCAGAAACTGATTGTCGTGCTGGCTTTGCTGGCGCTCTCAACTCTCAACCTTAAACTCTCGACCGCCCATGCCCAGGGCACGGCGTTCACGTATCAGGGCCAGCTCCAAAACAACGGCAGCCCGGCCAGCGGCACCTACGACCTGACCTTCACGTTGTTTGCCACCAACACCGGCGGCACAGCCGTGGCCGGGCCGGTTACCACCAACGGTGTCTTCATTGCCAACGGGGTGTTCACCGTGCTGATTGATTTCGGCTCCGGCGCGTTCACTGGCGGAACCAATTGGTTGGAGATCGGCGTCCAGACCAACGGCGGCGGCAGTTTCACCACGTTGGCGCCACGCCAGGAATTGACGCCGACCCCTTACGCAATTTATGCCGGGGGCGCGAATGCCGCCGGCATCAGCGGAACGATTCCGGCGGCGAGTTTGGGCGGCGCCTACAGCAACGCCGTGAACTTCAATAATGGCGCGGACAGCTTTGACGGCACCTTTTCAGGCCAGTTCTTTGGATCGAGTTTCATCGGCGGCACATTCGTCGGTGACTTTGTTGGCAATGGCAGCGGTTTGACCGACGTGTGGCAGACGGGCGGGAACAGCGGAACAACGGCGGGCGTGAACTTTGTCGGCACGACAGATAATCAGCCGCTGGAGCTTCACGTCAACGGCCAGCGCGCCTTGAGGCTGACACCCGACAATACCACGAACAATTCGCCGGACATCATCGGCGGCTCGCCGGTCAACACTGTGGCGCCCGGGTTGGTGGGGGTTACGATCAGCGGCGGCGGCGCGGGCATTTACAACGGCCAGCCTGCGACCAATCTGGCTCTCGGTGATTTCAACACCATCGGCGGCGGCTACGGCAATACCACCGGCAGCACGAATTTCGACGTCACCGAAGCAACCGTTGCCGGCGGTGCATTCAACACCGCCAGCGGCATCACGGCCGCCATTGGCGGAGGGGCAAGAAATGTGGCCTACAACAACAACGCCACCATCGCCGGCGGCTTGCAGAACCGCGCCAATTATCACTCGTTCGTCGGAAGCGGCTTTGAAAATTCCGCGGACGGAACGGACGGGGCGATCGGCGCCGGCGACTATAATGACATTCCTACCAATATCCCGAATGCGACCATCGGCGGTGGTTACCAAAATACCGCCGGCGGCGATTATTCCACAATTGGCGGAGGCGTATATAATGATGCTGTGGGATACTTCGCGTTTATTGGCGGCGGGTGGAACAACACGATCCAGACCAACTCAGGGTATGCCGTCATCGCTGGCGGTCTCTATAATGGAATTCAAAGCAACGCGGGCTATACTTTCATTGGCGGAGGCTATGAAAACCAGATTGTTGGCGATTTCCGTGGCTTTGGCAATTCGGTGATTGTTGGCGGTTACTTCAATTCCATTTTGACCAATGCCGACTTTTCGGCGATTGGCGGCGGACTCGATAACGATATTTACGGCGACACCAACGATTTTGGGACCGGTGTGATTGCCGGCGGCGATGCCAACACGATCAACAGTAATTCCTGGAATTCCTTCATCGGCGGTGGAGAGGCAAATGCCGTTGGCGCCGGGTCGCATCACTCCTTCGTCGGCGGCGGCCAAAACAACGCCGCCAACGCGCAATGGACAGTCATCGGCGGGGGCTTCGACAACACGATTCAAACCAATGCGACTGATTCAACCATTGCCGGCGGTAACGGCAATGTCATCCAGCCAAACGCGGCTGGCGACAGTATTGGCGGTGGTAGTTTTAATCAGGCCGGCGGTTCCGGGGCCGTTGTCCCGGGAGGCTTCGGCAATGTAGCAACCGGCATCCAAAGTTTTGCCGCCGGCACCCAGGCCCAAGCCACCAATAACGGCTCATTCGTGCTGGCGGATGATGAGCCGACCAATTTTTATTCCACGGCGAGCAACCAGTTGAGCGCCCGGTTCACCGGCGGCGTCCGGTTTGTCACGGCGGGCGCGGGCATGACGCTCGATGGCCAGCCGATCCTTTCCTCCGGCTCCCTTGCGCCAGCCAGCGGCTCGGCGAACTATATTCAAAATCAAAGTGCCGGGCCGCAAACCGCCTCGTTCAACATCAGCGGCAATGCCACCATCGGCGGCACCATCGCGGCCAATGCGCTGACCATCACCAACAGCTTCAGGGTTGTCGGTGCGGGCAATGCCACGGCGACACCGGCCTTCATTGTTGTGTCGGCGAGCACAAATATTGTTTATTCGAATGCCGTCCGTGTCAACAATCCGCTTTGTAATGGCAAGAGCAACGCCATCCTTTTGGTCACTCATAACACCACTGCCCAAAGTTCATTTGCCTACAATGACCATCCCATAGGCCTGTGGTATGACGGTTCTTATTGGGAAATATTAAATGAAGATGTCGCGGCCATGCCAACGAATATTGCCTTCAATGTTCTCGTAATCAACCCGTGATTTCCCCTTTCTTCTTGGCCCGCCATAGCCTCGGCGACGGCGGCTGCGACCTTGGCGTTCTTTGCGTGAGGCAATTTTTCAACTGAATCGTTACGGGTTAGCGCGGTGGAAAGCGGCATCCGAACCGCCAACGGTTTCAATGCTCTCGTGCCTTTTCTCTTGTCTTTGAGAATTTGCTCTGCCTTATTCACGTGCAATGAACATCCGGCTTCAACCGTGCGGACCAGGTCCGGGCAAGGGCCGATTCCCGGCCTGCGGAAAAGCCGCGGCAAAAATGGGCCTCGTTTTGGCCTTCTCGTTTCTGGCGGCCCAGGGCCTCTTTGCCCGGGACAGATGGATCAAATTGTTCGATGGCAAGGACCTTCGGGGTTGGACACAAACCGCTGGCGACGCCAGATTTTTTGTCGCCGATGGCTGCATCGTCGGCGAGGCGGTTTCCGAAAGCGACACGAACAGCGTGCTCCGCACCAAAAAGGATTACGGCAATTTTATTCTTGAACTCGATTTTAAGGATGATCGCCAACTCTTCTCGGGGGTCCACATTCGCAGTGAGTACGCGGCCAAAGACACGCCCTGGAAATGGGATGGGCGGCCCCTGACGATACCCGCGGGCCATGTCTATGGATATCTGGTCCTCATTGATCCAAGCCCGATCCATCGTTGGTGGACCGCCACCCTTTACGATGAGCGCTGGTGGACGGGCGGCGTTTACGACGAGCTGCGGCGGATGTGGCTTTATCCAGGACAATTGGGCGGCAACGCGGATGATTTTTCCCGGCAAGGCAGGAATCTCTATCACACCAATGATTGGAACCATCTTCGCATCGAGGCTCGTGGAGATTCGATAAAAACTTATCTGAACGGTGTGCTGCGGGCAGACCTGCATGATTCCATGACCTTGAACGGCTTCATCGGGTTGCAGGTCCGGGACTGGATCAGCGATGACGAACACATGCCTCTCGAAGGGGCGAAAGTCCGATTCAAACACATCCGCCTGATGCCTGAACCGTAGCAGGCAAAAGCTTGAAAAGCATCGGCCGACAATGGCAGTTCCAGAAAAACTGTAGCCGCGTCATTTCCTTTTGGTTCGCTTTGACTGCAACATAACCTCATTCTTCATTCTTCATTCTTCCCTGTCCGCCCTGGCTCGATGCACCCCCTTCTTCCGATCCGTCGCCAAAAACGTTGGACAGATGGCGCTCTTGTGCGAAAATGTTCCCAAGGTCGTCGGAACAAAAATTCAATGAAACACAAAAATTGGCGGAAAAAAATCCGGTCCGGATTCATCATACTGGCAACCGCGCTGCTGTTGCCCCACGCACGGGCCGTAAACGTGCTGACCCAGCACAATGACCTTTCTCGCACCGGCTCCGACATTGCCGAAACCATCCTGACCCCCGGCAATGTGAATGCCACCAACTTCGGCCAATTCTTCAAGGACACCGTGGATGGCCAGGTTTATGCCCAGCCGCTTTTCATGGAGAACCTGAACATTGCGGGCGGCACACACGACGTGGTGTTTGTCTGCACCGAGAGCAACAGCGTCTATGCCTTTGACGCGGACACGCCCGGGATCACTTACTGGCATACCAATCTGGGCACGCCTTTTACTCCCTCCTGCAGTGATTTGGAACCAGTTGTTGGCATCACCGGCACGCCGGTAATTGATCCGAACAGCGGCACGCTTTATGTGGATACGAAGCTCGAGGCGGGGCCGACGCAGAAGTTGCACGCGCTGGACATCACGACCGGGAGCGAGAAATTCGGCGGGCCGGTCACCATTGCCGCTCCCAATTTCAGCGCCTCCCTGGAACATCAGCGTCCGGGTTTGTTGCTGCTGAACGGCGAGGTTTATCTGGGGTTTGGTTCGCACTGTGACCAGGGAAGTTATCACGGGTTTGTGCTGGCTTACAACGCCACGAATCTTACGCAAATGGCCGTATTCAATGCCAGCCTCACCGGCACCCAGAGCGCCATCTGGTCCGGCGGCATGGCCCCGGCGGCCGATACCAACGGAAACATCTATGTCATGACCGGCAACGGGTCGTTCGACGGCACCAACAACTTCGGCGAGTCCATGATCAAATTAAGCCCCAAGCTGGCCGTCGAAGATTATGCCACCCCGGCGAACTGGTCTTCCCTCAACAACGGCGACACCGACTTCGGCTCCGGCGGTCCAGTATTGCTGCCCACGCATTATGTCGTTGGAATAGGCAAGGATGGGATCCTCTATCTGGCTGATGTCAACAACATGGGGCATGTGGGAAATTTTGTGCAAGGATTTCAAGCCCAGTCGTCAGGGGATACCGTGGGCAAATCGCCCGTGTATTGGCAGGGGCCGACCAACCAGTATCTTTATGTCCTGCACTCCAACAGCCCGACCAAGTCCTATAAATTTTCCGGGACGAATATCGTCACCACGCCCTTGGGCACGGCGGCGTTCACGGCAGATGACCGTTGCGGCGGGCTTTCACTTTCTGCCAATGGAGCAACCAATGGCATCTTGTGGGAAATTGGCAGCGACAGCAACCTGCGCGCGTATGATGCGGTGAATTTTCCGAAATTGTTGTTCACGGGAAGCATCGGATCCTACGTGAAGATGACCTGTCCCACGATAGCGAATGGGCGGGTGTATGTGGGCACCGCCAGCTACCTGGGGGTTTTTGGATTGACCAATCATCTCTATCTGCAATCCGGCGTCGCCAATCCGGTGCTCACCTGGGCCGCCGGAACCCTCCTGGAGGCGACTAATTTATTCGGGCCGTGGACGACGAATACGACGGTAACGCCATTCACGATTGTGCCGACCAATTCGGAGATGTTTTATCGGTTGCAACTGAACTGATTGCCAATTCCCCATTGGCGGCTCAATTTTGGGGTGTGAGACAAATTTCTTCAACCCTTTGTTTTTATTCGGTTTTTTTGCGGCGAATATATATGTCCGTATCTATTGATCCTTTAACGCTGTTGGAACGTTCCCCGTTGTCCCGTCAGGGACATCCGGCAATAGCCCGGCATTTCCGATGCCGGGACCGCATTCGGGATTTGCATAAGTCCCGAAGCGACGGTTGAATAACAAATAGGGGTTGACATGCCGCCTTCCGCCTTTAGCCTTTAGCCTTCTGCCTTCCTCCTCCTCATTGCACTTTTTTCAATCCTCTTTGCAGCAATTCACAGGGATTCTCTCTTCAAAAGACATTATCATCGTTATTCAAAACCATGCCACACTTCCAAAACCATCTCGCCGCCGCCGGTGCCGCGCTCGCGTTATCCAGTCTTTTAACCGCCCAGGCCTTCACCACCCCTCAATTGCCGACAATCCCGCCCGGCGCCTTTAAAATCACCAACTTCGGCGCCATCGGCGACGGCGCCGCCACCAACACCGCCGCCATTCAAGCCGCCGTTAATGCCGCCGATAACGCCGGCGGCGGCACCGTCGAAGTGCCGCAAGGGACCTTTTTGTCCGGACCCATCGAATTGGCAAATAATATCAATCTTCAATTGGACCGCGGCGCTGTCCTCAGAATGTTGCCCTTGGGACAATATCCGGGCGGCACCATGCAAGGCCAAAGCTTTATCCGTGGCGCTGCCTTGCACGATGTTGCCATCACCGGTTTCGGGATGATTGACGGCCAGGGCATCCCCTGGTGGCCCTACGCCAACGTCCCGGGCGCCAGACGGCCGCGAATGATTGCCCTTTCATCATGCACCCGCGTCTTGATCGAAAACGTGACCTTGAGCAATTCGCCAATGTTTCACATCGCCATCGGTGGACGCTCCTCCGATGTTACCGTTCGCGGCGTTACCATCCGCGCAAACCCTTCCAGCGACCCCGTCCATCCTGGCCACAACACCGACGCCTGCGATGTCGCCGGCACACATATCTTGGTCGAAAATTGCAACGTCAGCGTCGGCGACGACGACTTCACCTGCGGCGGCCGCACTTCGGACGTGCTCATCACCAACTGCACCTACGGCTACGGGCACGGCGTTTCCATCGGCAGCCCTACCGCTGGCGGCGTCTCCAACCTCACCGTCATCAATTGCACCTTTAACAACACCGAACAGGGAATCCGCATCAAATCCGACCGTGACCGCGGCGGCTTCGTCCACGGCCTCTCCTATCTGAACCTCCGCATGACCAACGTCGTCATTCCGATCCTGATTTATGCCTCGTATCAGGCCCCTCAACGCCAGTATCGCCGCCTGGACGATCTCACCCCGGACATTGCCGCCAGTTATCCGGCCCGGCCGGTGACCGGTCGGACCCCGATTTACCGCGACATCATTTTCAGCAACCTCACCGCCACCACCCAGTCTGGGTCCCGCGCCGGATTGATTTGGGGCCTGCCCGAAATGGAAGTCAGCAATGTTCTGCTGCAAAACGTTGACATCACCGCCGACAAACCCTTTGGCATTTACGACGCTCAAAACGTCAAGCTGATAAACTGCGATATTATCACGCCCGAAGGCGTTAACAAACTCTCCATCACCAACGCCCAAGTCACAATCATCCCTCAATAAAGTTAAGTTATGTCAACCGCTGCGGAGACTCCGGACGGCAGTAGGGAGTTTTCTCGACATGACAACATTAAGATGTCGCTTTATATTCATAAAGCCAGCAGTGTTTTTTATAGCAACAGCGATGGCAGAGATATTTACTATTAGACTTCAAACTTTTTTGATGAATTGAAGGGCATTATTCATCGTGAGAACCAAATCAACGTTTTATATGAGTAAGGGCGTCTGGGGATTGATCTTTCTACTAGCAATTTCGGTCAAAATCATCGCCGCTCCTTTGCCGTTGTGTGGCGTCAACATTGCCGGCGGTGAATTTTGGCTCGCTCGAAGATCGGCCGATGCGGCTCCCCGGTACGGTGTAAATTACTCTTATCCCACCGAGGCCGAGATTGACTATTTTGTGGGTAAAGGAATGAATTTTTTTCGTTACCAATTTCTCTGGGAAACCTTGCAGCCGCAATTGAGAACCCCGCTGAACAAAGCGGATTTGGAGCGATTAAAAACTTCAGTCAGGTACGCGACATCCAGAAAGCTCATTGTTTTACTTGATCCGCACGATTACGCCCGCTACTATGCAACCAACATCGTTGGCGGGCCGAATGTCAGCGCCGCCGATTTCGCTGATTTTTGGCGGCGCTTGTCAGCGGAATTTGCGGATGATCCGTATGTATGGTTCGGTTTGGTGAACGAGCCAAACAAGATGCCAACACAGCAATGGTTTGATGACGCGAATGCGGCCATAGCCGCCATACGCAGCACCGGCGCCAAGAACATGATATTGGTTCCTGGCAATTCCTGGACCGGCGCTCATTCGTGGACTTTGGAGAATTATGGCGGCGAGAGCAATGCCAAAGGGATCTTGAGCATCAAAGATCCGCTGGATTATTGGGCAATTGAGGTCCATCAGTATCTGGACACAGATTCTTCCGGCACTCATGACGAAGTTGTCAGCCCCACCATCGGGTCGGACCGGCTCAAGGAGTTTGTGGCATGGTGCCGACAGAACAGGATGCGCGCGTTTTTGGGTGAGTTCGGGGTCCCCGTCGTTGCCAATGGCAATGCGGCTTTGCAGGACATGCTCAACAGCATGGAAGATGACCGCGATGTCTGGATGGGGTGGACTTGGTGGGCAGCGGGATCGCGCTGGGGGGATTATATGTTCAGTCTCGAGCCCGAAAATGGAAAAGACCGTCTGCAAATGTCGTGGTTGAAATCTCATCTGCCGGGAGCGAAGGTGCCGCAATTTTCGGTGTTCGTAAAAAACGGCAAAGGCTCATGCACTGCGGAAGCTTGTTCGGTTGGTACGGTGGAAGCTGTGTCGGCCGATAAAACAGCTGTTTTCAAGGAATGGGTCGGCGACACGGCATGGTTGAAGAATCCCAAATCCTCCAAGACAACCATCGTCGTACCCTTCAAGAACGTGGAAATTGAAGCAATCTTTGAAAAAGCCAGCCTAACCGCCGCTCGATGAATAGCGACAAGGCATCCTACTGCGATCCCTTTTTTTGGGTTCCTTCCAGCTGGAGCGCGCTGGGACCTTATTCGGCGAATCTGGCAGGCGGGGTTTACATCATTGGCAGCCCGCCGGTGGAAAAGGGGATAATTCAACTGAATCTTGCCTTGGCCGATGCCAGAGCATAACCTTCCAAATATGTTTGCGCTGCAGTTCGCAAAATTAGAGAGAGCGGCTTTGCTGAAATGTTTGGGATTGATTGTTGGATTTCTAATGGCCAATTTAAATACGGCCATAGCGCAGACGGCAAAACAGTCCTTTCTTGTTCACCTTTGGCGGACCGAAGATGGCCTGCCGCAAAACGCCATTCCCGCGATTCTTCAAACCCGTGACGGCTTTCTGTGGATATGCACTTATGGCGGATTGGCGCGTTTCGACGGACAACAATTTGAAGTTTTTAACGAGCTGAATACTCCGGAACTGGTGGACAGTCGCGTGACCAGCCTGTTTGAAACTGGCGGGTGTTTGTTGATCGGGCATGAAACCGGGCATTTGACCAGTTACAGCAATGGGACATTTCGGCCGGTAAATTTTCACGCGCAATGGAGGAGCCGTGCCATAGATGCCATAAATACTGACGAACATGGCGATATTTGGCTGCAGGATGCGGACCAACAACTGGCACGATTAAAGGATGGAAAAGTATTGACGCCACCCAGTGGGGGTCTCTTTAATTTTGGAGGCCTCACTAAAGACGATAAGGGAACGTTGTGGGTCATGAATGCAGGCATGGTTTCTGTGCTTAAGGATGGTAAGTTGGCGCCAGTGGATTTCGATGGAGTGGCTTCGGGCACAATCATTCAAGGCATTGCTCCCAGCCACCGGGGCGGAATCTGGGTTGCTTGCCAGGGACGGGTAAGGCGGTGGAATAGCAATCGTTGGGTCGAGGATTTGGGTCCGGCTCCGTGGGGAAGCGGCATTCTGGCTGCCTTCCTGGAAATGAAAGACGGGTACCTGGCCGCGGCAACTTTCGATCAGCCAGGGCAGGGCCTATACCTGATCAGCCCAAAGGGAGATATAACACTCTTCAACCGCACCAACAAATTGTCAAGTGATTGGATTCGATGTCTCTACGAAGACCATGAGGGGAATTTATGGGCTGGCTCTGGTAACAGTGGTCTGGCCATGATCAGGCATAGTGAAATCGCAACCATAAATCCACCTGACGATTGGCAGGGCCGGGGAGTTTTGTCCGTTTGTCCTGGAAAGAATGGCAAATTATGGTTTGGCACCGAAGGCGCCGGCATTTATGGATTACAAGATGGAAAGTGGGAACATTACGATGAACAAGACGGCTTGTCGAATATGTATATCTGGTCGGTATTGGAGGACGCACAAGGCAGATTTTGGGCGGGTACGTGGGGTTACGGCCTGTATCTAAAAGAGGATGGTCATTTTAATCAAATAGCCGTCACCTCAAATTTTCAGGTCACCGCAATATTGCCGGGCAGGGCTGGAGGTTTGTGGATTGGAACCGGGACAGGCTTGATGAAAATACAAGCAAACGGCCTCATAACCTGGTTTGGAGGAAGAAAAGATTCAAGTTGGTCGCAGGTGCGGGCCATATTGGAGGAAAGCACCAACAGGCTTTGGTTTGGGACTTCCGGCAACGGACTGGAATGTTTTGAAAATGGCAGCTTGCGCCGATTCAGCAAACATGATGGTCTATCCAGCGATTTTATAAATTGTCTATATCTTGACTCCGATGGCGCGCTTTGGATCGGCACGGCCGGGGGAGGACTCAACTGCTTAATGAATGGCCACATCACTCCTGTCACCATGCAACAAGGCATGCCCGACAATGATATTTGCGACATTGAATGTGATCGAAGTGGCTATTTTTGGATAAGCACTGGCGGAGGGATTGTGAGAGTCAGCAGGGGGGCTTTGGTTGATTGTATCGAAGGCCGGGTTGATTCTTTGGATTGTCGAATCTACGGCAAAGAAGATGGAATGCCAACTCTCGGATGTTCCGGTGGATTTCAGCCGGCAGGCTGTCAAACGGCTGACGGCCGCTTGTGGTTTCCTACAAGCCGTGGCTTGGTGGTTATTAATCCGTATGACGTTGAAACAAACCTTCATGTGCCACCAGTAGTGATCGAACAATTGGACCTCGATGGGTCCCGGATTGAACTTGCCGGCAATCCGGCGCCATTGCGGATACCGCCGGGGCATCACCGGCTCGAATTTTCCTTTGCCGCTTTAAGCTTTATCGCCCCGGGGAAAATGCATTTCAAATACGAGTTGGAGGGTTTGGAAAAAAGTTGGGTGGACGCCGAGACCATGCGCTCCGCTGCGTTTAATGATATTGCCCCCGGAAAATACATTTTTCACGTCATCGCCTGCAACAATGATGGGATTTGGAACGAGGCCGGCGCGGCATTTCCATTTGTAATCCTGCCGTATTTTTGGCAAACGCTTTGGTTTAAGTTTATCGTCTGGTTGGGAGGCGTGTTGTTCGTAAGCTGCGGTGTATGGCTGGAAACCCGACGGCGCCTGCATCGCAAGCTCGAACATGCCGAGCATTTGCACGCAATCGAACGTGAACGCAACCGCATCGCCATGGATCTTCACGACCATTTCGGCGCGCGACTCACACAGATCACCTATTTATGCCAAATAATAAGAAAAAAAATATACGAACCCGATCTGGCAACCTTGAGCCTGGATAACCTCCATACCACGGTCCGTAAAGTCACCCGTGAAATGGACGAAATTGTTTGGGCGGTAAATCCTCAACATGACACATTGGACAGCCTGGCGTTATATTTCGGAAAATTCGCGCAGGAATTTCTTCAATCCGCCGGCATCCGCTGTCGTTTGAGTTTTCCCCTGCAACTTCCCGCCTGGCGGCTGACGGCTGAAACAAGGCATAATTTATTCCTTTCCTTTAAAGAAGCTTTAAATAATGTTGCCAAACATGCGAGTGCCACCCAGGTGGATATAACGCTCACGATTGTGCCGGATGGCTTTAATCTTATCGTCGAGGACAATGGACACGGATTTGATTACGGGCCACTAAGTGCCGGAACATCATTTCATCCAGACCGCCTTTCTTCCGGACATGGTCTGGCTGGTATGCGGCAACGCCAAACAAATATTCGCGGTTCATTTGATATCAGCACTCAGCTGGGGAAAGGAACAAAAGTGGTATTTATAATCAAATTAAAAAATGTGGTTCCGTCAGCCTAGTTGTGATTGAGTGCCGAAGTAAGAACCGGGAACGAAAGACCGGATTTAGTATTTTGGCCTTGTCCCGATCTTGTGAATCTGCAATGATGAAGCCGTCAAAAAAACATTGCGATGATTGATGTTGGAATAATTGAAGACGATGCTCCAGCGCGGAAAATGCTTTCGGAGTGGATTTCGCAGGCAAAAGATTTCCGTTGCGTGGGTGATTATGGCAGCGCGGAAAGCGCCTTAAAACAACTGCCCTCTGCCAGGCCAAACGTGGTTTTGGTGGATATCAAATTGCCTGAAATGAATGGCACCGAATGTGTCCGCCGCCTGAAATATTTGCTTCCGACGATCCAATGCGTCATGCTGACCGTCTATGAAGATTCCAATCATATTTTTGAGGCTTTGGCCGCGGGGGCCAGTGGTTATTTGCTCAAGGATACCCCGCTGGATGAAGTCCTTTCCGCGGTTGAAAATGTTTTTAACGGCGGCGCGCCGATGAGCAGTAATATCGCGCGCAGGGTCGTGCAGTTTTTTCAACAATCCCAGACTGAAACTTCCGATGATAAACGGCTTTCTCCTCGCGAGAGCGAAGTGTTAAACCTTTTGGCGCGCGGATATCTTTACAAGGAGATTGCAGAATCATTAGGCATCAAATTGCGCACGGTCAACACCCATGTTTATCGCATCTACGAAAAACTTCACGTATGTTCCCGCAGCCAGGCTGTGGCAAAATATGCCAATATTCCCGGGCGATTTCCTGATAAGAAAGAGTAATGCGGGTGTGGATGGCAGGCGGTTCGTCGGGTTTGATCGGGATGGACCTTAGCGTCAAAAGCTTCCGCGAATCCACTTCACGCGGCGCTTGATGGCGCGGAACGGATGCTCTTATGGCGCACTTGGTTGAGGTTGACGACGGTCAAAAAAGTCCGGTTGAAACCGAGGTTTTTCGCGCATGAATTCTGCCGCCTCATTCCCATTTTGGTTCAAACCGCAAGCGGGTTTTTCAGCAATCTGATAGGGAAATTTCCCGACAAGACATTCTCGAAAAAGGTGTTAAATTTTTACTCAAGCCAGATTAAATGCAGACGTAATCTTTAACTCAATCGTTTATGCGCAATCCGAATTACTTCTTCACGGCCACTTATTTGACAGTGTTGCTTTCTCTGCCCTCGATTGGGCGGGGGCAGACAAATTTAACGACTGAAGCCAGCCAGGGGGCAGGTTCCAACTGGGGTCAGGCGATCTGGGTCACCAATGCACCAGGGACGTACGTGGCGGGGACGGAAGTTGTTCCGGTTGCCGGCAACACCTACGAAGAATTTCCAAACGGTACGCTATTGGCATTTAACGCGGGTGATACTCGTCTTCGCAATCCGGTGGGGAGTGGGTCGAGCCAAACGTTTCCAGGTAATTCGCTACAGATAGATAACAATTGTGAAATTCGTTTCAAGGATGTAACGGGTTTGAGCACTCCCTATCCCGCCTTCTTTCCTGGCGTGAATGGCAATCCCGGTTTGATTCTTAATGGCGGTTTCTTGAACGATGGTGATAATGGAACATGGAACATTCAGGGAAGCATTGCAGTGGTGGGCCAGGGGACCAACGTGTCGGTGCTGGGTCCTGGAGGCAATTTGGGCAATGGTCCGGCCCGAACAGAGCTGTTGCGCACTTTCGTCATTGGCGCGGTATTGTCGGGAAACGGAGAAATGGCTTTGGTGCTGACGCCGACTAATAGTCCTGTCTTGATAACCAATGGTCTGAATACGTTCAATGGGAATTGGATTATTCAGGAAGGCTGGCTAATCGGCACGACCCCCCAGTGCCTGGGCAGCGCGAACATCACCGTGGACCCTTTGAGCACAAACTGTCTTCCGGATTATCCTGCTCTGGCGCTTGAAACTTATAACTCCAATCCCACGGCGGATACCAGTGGTAACATTGGTTCAGCTTATGCCGTCCTCGATTTTGATTATGCGGCGGTTTGCACGGGAACATTGATTCTCACCAACGGCGGTTTGATGAATTTGCACACCAATGTTATTTTTGGCAGTCTCACGATTGAGGGCACGACATTGACGAATGGCGTTTACACGTATAGCTATCTTACAAATAATTTTACCAATTTCCTGACAGGCGGATCGGGCAGCATCACCATTGCCACGCCGGTTGCGCCTCCGGCGCCAATCGGTGTTTTGGCGGTACCAGGCACCAACGATGTCGTCATTTCATGGCTTCCGGCGGCCACAGCCACGGGTTATCTCATCAGCCGCTCGACGGTAAGTGGCGGACCCTATACGCCGGTAGGGGCTACTAACAGCCTGACCTACATAGATCCCGGATTGACTCAATTTCAAACCTATTACTATGTGATTCAGGCCACCAATGCGTTCGGATTGAGCACCAATTCCATCGAAGTTTCAGCGACCCCCAGCCCCGCGGTTGCCGGCGTGACGAATACGGTCAACCCTACCTCGGTCGCTTTGAGTTGGAACAGTTATAGTGGCGCTACCAGTTACACGGTGGAAAGAGGCACGATTTCAGGCGGGCCTTACTCGCCCATCGCTTCCGGGATTATAGGTACTAGCTACATGGATATTTCCGTTGCGAATGGAACGTTGTATTACTATGAGGTGGTGGCGACGTTGGGTACCGGCGGACAGAGCGCCCCCTCTGTTCAGGACAGCGCATTAACTTATCCATCATTACCCATAATAACAGATGATTTATACGGCACCAACGGTATCTTTCTTCAAATGAGCACACCCGATCCCCAGACTCCAGGGTATTTGCTGAGTGGTTCGAGCGATGGCGTTCATTTTTCGTCCCTGGCCATGCTCCAAGGCGGTACTAATAATTTTCTGGACACGGGATTGACGGAGGGAACGGAATATTATTTTGAAGTTCAGGCGACAAATAGTGCCGGCGTATCGGGGGTTACCGCCGCCGTGAGCAATGCGATTCCCGTTGGTACAATATCGGTTGCCTTTGGCACTGGAATACCTACCGGTAACGGTGCTTCTCCAGCGCCTCCCGGGTATATTCAGGACATTGGACTTTCATACGGTGATCAGGGGGATGGCACCTACGGATGGGTAACGAACACTGTTTCCGTCGACTCAGGGTGGGATATGAGTGCGCCAGGACAAGGCGCTTATAATCCCAATAACCCACCGGGCGATCTTAGGAAGGATTCTTTCATCCATCAAACAGCAGATTCAGAAGCCACAAATTTCGCAGGTTTGCCAGCATCGTCCTTTCCATTCTGGGCCATCGCAAATGTACCCAATGGAGTGTATCAGGTTCGCGTGGTCTCAGGTGATGCAACCGCGAATAACTCGACCTATCAGGAGTCGGTCAATGGAGTGACCACGCCAGCCTTTACCCCCGGGGCGGGAAATAGTTTCTTTGCCCAGTGGATGGTGGTGTGCCAGGTCACGAACAATATGTTGTATGTATCGCCCGCCAGCACGAACAACGATAAGCTCAATTATATAGATATTTATCCAGCCGTGTTGCCGGCCGCTTCGTTCACGTATGGCCCCGCCAGCGGGCAGGCGCCACTGTCGGTTAGCTTCACCAACACCAGCACAGGCGCTTTTACTGCGGATGTCTGGACGTTTGACACCAATGGCGACACGCTGGCCGGCACCAATCAGGTGGTATCTTTCACTTATACAAATGGGGGTACGTTTACCGTGAGTCTTGTGGTTAGCAATGACTTCGGCAATGCCTCCACCCATACGGTCAACAATGCCGTGACGGTAACAGTGGTTATTCCTCCTGTTACTGGTCCGGTGACCATCGGACATGCAGCCGGTGGAAATCTGCAATTGTCGTGGACAAACGGGACGGATCTGTTGCTCCAGTCAACCAACTTGAATGGTCCGTGGGTCACCAATGCAGACGCCACTTCGCCATTCACAGTCATGCCAACCAATGGCCAGATGTATTACCGTTTGGAGCAGCCGTGATTATGTTTTTATCAAAGCGTTATTTCAAAAGATTGAGGATTATTAATATGATTGCCAGACGTCGTAATAAAGCTGCTTTTACCTTGATTGAGCTGTTGGTTGTCATTGGCATTATTGCCATTTTGGCGGCAATGTTGCTGCCGGTGCTGGCGAAGGCGAAGGAAAGCGCCAAGCGAATCCAATGTTTGGGCAACGTCAGGCAAATTGGCGTCGCCGCTAATCTTTATGCCGGAGACAACATGGACTACGTTCCCCCCGGAAACTTGTCACAGGGCACTGTGAATGTCTATGTTCAAGACGCCCTGGATACAAACATTCTTCATTCGATGAATTCATATATGAGCGTTGTAACCAATGCGCCTACGGTTTGGGCTTGCCCCGATCGCGTTGCCACAGGACTTCCGTATATGGATCCAAACCCTATTCAGATGGTCATTGGTTATTCTTATATGGGCGGAATGACAAATTGGAATGCAAGTGGTTTTAGCCAATCATACAGCCCGGTAAAGCTCACAACTTCAAAACAATGGTGGGTTGTGGGCGCTGACAGCATTATCAAAATCGGCGGCGTATGGTCGGCAACGGTTGCGAATGAGAAACAGGAATATCAGACTGAATACGGTAATGTTCCGCCTCACACAACCCCGGGTGGCGCTGCCGCGGGGGCCAACGAGGTGTTCGTTGATGGCTCGGCAAAATGGTGCAGTGCCATCCCCCCCAACCCCATGTGGAACTTTAACTCTTATGGAGGTGCATTGGGGCTAACGGCCGTCTATTGGTATCAAAATCCGACGGGTTTTTCAAAATTGGATATGGCCAGATTGAACAACGCGCTGTTGTATTGAAAGAATGTCCGCTTGATTTCGCGCTGGTTTTCGACATGCTGATTTATATATGACAGCTTTGGGCATCTTCTCTTAAAATAGCAAAGAGTATCACATTATACACTATGAGGTTTAATTTTGCACTCAAGCGGTTCTCCCGCAAGACGTTTTTTTCAACGCCGTTCGCCGCCATTATTCTTCTCTGCTTTGGGGCAGGCTCCGCCCCCGCTGCGGAACCGGTAGAAATGGTGGGTCCGTTTATCGGAACGGCGGACGGCGGAAACGTGTTTCCCGGCGCGGACATGCCCGCGGGGATGATGCAATGGAGTCCCGACACGACAACTGGACCCGGAGGCTACCGATGGACCGCCAACGTGATATCACGCGGGTTCAGTCTCACGCATTTCAGTGGAAGAGGATGCAGCGCCTATCAGGATTTTCCAATGATGCCTGTCGTTGGAGCCTTGATAGTTTCTCCCGTAAATGTCCCGGACGCTTATGGAATGAATTTTTCACATACAAACGAAAACGCATCGCCCGGGTATTACCAAGTCGTGTTGGATAACGCTGTGAAGGTGGAGTTGACTGTGAACATGCACAGCGGAATGGGGCGATTTACCTACCCGGCTTCCACCCAGGCAAACCTGGTGATTAATCTGAACGGAAGCGCCAACGGCAACAGTAATTCACATGTCTCAATCATTGGTTCCGACCAGATCACGGGCCAGACGATGAGCAAAATCGGTTGCGGCAGCAGCCTTTACACAATTTATTTCGTGGCCCAATTCGACCGTCCGTTCACCGGCTTTGGCGTATGGAACGGAGACGCGCTGGCGGCGGGGGCGCGGACCAACAGTAACGAGGCGACAGCAGCGTATGTAACATTTGACACGACAAAAAATCCCATGGTGCTGATGCGGGTGGGCATCTCTTATGTCAGCGAATCGAATGCGTGGCTTAATCTAAATACGGAAAACCCGGCCTGGAATTTCGATACGGTTCGCAGCAAAGCCAGAGACGCCTGGAATAAGGTGTTGAGCCGGATAGAAGTCACTGGTGGAACAACTGACGAGCAGCGTGTTTTTTATACGGCACTATATCACAGTTATATGCACCCGAATGTCTTCAGCGACGTAAACGGAGAGTATTTGGGATTTGACGGCGTGGTGCATACGGCAACAAATCGTGTCCAATATGAGAATTTCCCCTGTTGGGACATGTATCGGTCGCTGATTCAATTGAAAGCGCTGCTGACTCCGGTAGAAACCGGAGACATGATGCAATCGCTGGTAAATGACGCCCTGCAGGGAGGCGGAGCGATGCCGAGATGGGAACAAATCAATTACAATTCCGCCGGGATGGTGGGTGATTCGCCCGCGATTGTAACCGCCAACGCCTATGCGTATGGGGTGACCAATTTCGATGTGCAATCGGCATTCGCCGCGGCGGATTATTCGGCCTCAACGGTCGGCGCGACCAGCACCAGACTGCCCGCGCGGGAACACCTGCGGAATTATTTGGACCAAGGCTATATCGGTGAAACCGAATCGCATACCGCGGATCACGGCCCCGGCGTGGGCGTGGCGGTGACATTGGAATATGCCAATGATGATTTTGCGTTGAGCCAATTGGCGTTGGCCTTGGGTGACACAAACAAATATCAGAAGTATCGCGCGCGGTCCGGTAATTGGAGGAACGTATTCAATCCCACAAGCCGTTGGGTTCAAGTGCGGGATCCGGACGGCAATTGGGACCCCGATTTCAAATTGACCACGAGCCTGGTGGAAAGTGACTCGTATCAATATACCTGGTTGGTGCCCTACAATTTACACGGGCTATTTGACGCGATGGGCGGAGATGCGGTGGCCGTGCGACGCCTTGACAAACACCTCACTAAATTGAACCAGGGGCCAACAAGCCTGTATGCCTGGATGGGCAATGAGCCGGAAGAGGAAGTCGCATGGGAATATGACTTTGCCAGGGCACCCTGGCGAACCCAGGATGTGGTGCGTCGGATTATTCGAGAACTGTTTAAGGCGACCCCCGGCGGTTTGCCCGGTAATGACGACGGCGGCGCGATAAGTTCGTGGGCAGTATGGGGGATGATCGGGATGTTTCCCGAAATTCCAGGAGTCGGCGGATTTGTGCTAAGCAGCCCGATTTTTTCATCCGTAACGCTCAAGCCCGAAAGCGGGCATGAGATACATATCATGGGATTGAACGCCGCCGATACAAACCAGTATGTGCAAAGCTTGATGTTGAACGGAGAGCCTTCGTCACAATTATGGTTGCCGGTTTCGGTCATTCTTGGGGAGCCGGATGCGACACTTGAATTTACCTTGACCAATGCGCCGAACGTCAATTGGGGCAATGCGGATTCCGACGCTCCTCCTTCATTTCCCGACGGGAAATAATTCACGAATGCCGGCCCGGGCGCGTTCGATATGGCATCGCGAGCAGTTTGATTGATTATGGGACCGACGGCGCGACGCTGGGGGGTAAATATTGTGTCGTACGCGACCCTGATTGTTCTTTCCAAATCGCGCTATAACCGTATAACAAATTGAAAATCATGCAATTACAAACTTTATTGCGGGCGTCTGTTTTTCTGGCGGCATTGCCAATCGGCTTGAATCAAATTGTAATAGCCGGCGGAAGCATGGAAAGCCCGGCCCAATTATCGGATTATGTCCGGCCTTTTGTTGGCACGGATGCCGGAGGCGACACCTACCCCGGCCCTTCCGCGCCGTTCGGGATGGTGCAATTAGGTCCCGACACCGACCGCGAGGCGATGGCCGGTTATAGGTATTCCGATAACTCCATCCTGGGGTTCAGCCTGACACATCTCACCGGAACAGGCGTTGCCGACTTGGGCGATTTTCTGTTTACGCCGGAAGTAGGCGCGCCGAAGTTTGTTCCCGGAACGAAGGAAAATCCGGAATCCGGCTACCGCTTGCGCTATTCCCATGCCAATGAAATCGCGTCCCCGGGCTATTACAAGGTAAAATTGGAAAATGCCGTTGCGGTGGAGTTGACGGCGGACGTTCACGCCGGAATCATGTGTTTCACTTTTCCGGCCTCCGACCATTCGGCCATCCTGACAGACTTGAATCATTTTCTTTGGCCTGATTGGGATAAAAGCCGGGCGCTACTCGCTTCGGAGGTTCAAGTGGTAGATGATCAAACCGTCACTGGTTTTCACCTGACACATGGATGGGCCGCCAGGCGGAGTCTCTATTTCGCCGCGCGCTATTCCCGGCCGTTCGATCACTATGAAATTGTCAGCGATGGCAATATTCTGACAAATGCCAACGAGGCGACCGGCACAGATTTGCGATTTCTGGCGCAATACCAAACCAGCAGTAACGAAACGATTCTGGTCAAAGTGGCCGTTTCGGCGGTGAGCGCGGGTAATGCCTTAAAAAATCTGGACGCGGAAATTCCCGATTGGGACTTCGAGCGGGTTTGGGACAAGACCCGTGGTGAATGGAATCGCGAACTGTCCAAGATTCAAATCGAAGGTTCACAGACCGACAAGGAAACATTTTACACCTCGCTGTATCACTCGCTGCTGGCGCCGAACGTTTATGAAGACGTCAACGGTCAGTATCGCGGTCTGGATGACAAAATTCATCAGGCCGATGGATTTACCAATTATACCGTGTTGTCCCTTTGGGATATTTTCCGGGCTGAATGCCCGCTGTTTACCATGATCGAGTCACCGCGCGATGGCGATATCATCAATTCCATGCTTGCCTTTTATGATCAAAATCCGCGGCACATGCTCCCCATTTGGCCTTTGCAGGCCAACGAAACCTTCTGCATGATCGCCTATCACGCCGTGCCAGTCATCGTGGATGGCTATTTCAAAGACGTGAAAGGCTTTGATTCCGAACGCGCCTATGACGCCTGCAAAACAACCGCGATGAACCGCGACTATAAAGGGCTGGCCGCTTTTGACCAACTCGGCTGGGTCCCGTGCGACCAATACGGTGAATCCGTCTCCAAAACACTGGAATATGCCTACGATGATTGGTGCATCGCGCAAATGGCCAGGGCGCTCCACAAGAATGACGACTACGAATATTTCATGAAACGCGCGGAGTCTTTCACCAACCTCTTCAATATCTCAACCGGCGTACTGCGCCCAAAGGACTCGCAAGGAAATTGGCGCACGCCGTTTGACCCGCATCATTGGACGATGGGTTCGCGGGGAGATTATACCGAGGCAACAGCCTGGCAATACACCTGGTTTGTGCCACAGAATGTTCCCAAGCTGATTGCATTGATGGGGGGACAAGACCACTTCAATCAGGAATTGGATTCATTCTTTAGTTTTGGAGGCCAGCCATTGGGCGAGTACGACCCCGGCAATGAGCCGGATCAACAGGCGATGTACCTTTACTGTTACGCTGGTGAACCATGGAGAGCCGCCAGACTCCTGCATCGGACAATGGACACAAAATATGGCAACCAGCCCGCCTCACTCCCCGGAAATGATGACTGCGGACAAATATCAGCGTGGTATGTCTTGACCGCGCTGGGTTTTTATCCGGTTTGCCCCGGAAGCGATTATTATGTCATTGGCAGTCCCTGTGTGAAAAAGGCGGTCATGCATCTTTCCAATGGAAACACCTTTCTGATGACTGCGGAAAATCTTTCGGACAAAAATATTTACATTCAATCCGTGCAGTTTAATGGCAAAAACCGGGAAACTCCATTTCTAACGTATGACGATTTAAAGCATGGCGGGACGCTAAATTTTGTCATGGGACCGCAGCCAAGTCTGTGGGGAACGCATCCTGTTATACCCGAATAAACCCCTTTAAAACAAGGGAAATCGCGGGGTTTGCCGGCGGCCGTGCGTCATAGGGAACTTTCCCGACAAGACAGCCCGCCGGGAAAATGTTAAAAAGACACAACATCAACAGCAAACCGTTGAAGTAAAGACTTATATTTATGACCCATTCCAAGATGATGATCAAATTATTGGTGGCCGGAGCTTTGGTCTTTGCCTGGCAGACCCAAGCGCAAAACGTGGATTTGAACTTCACCACTGCAGGCGAATACACGAGTGATTTTACCAATCCTGGTGGTACTGCCAATGTAACACAGCAGACCACAGGCGGGCCGGGGGGTACCGGTTTGCTTGTCAATGCCAACACCGGGGATGAAAATTCGCTTTATGATGTCAGTTTTTTTGATTTTTCCCAGCCGGGTGATACAATCACCCTTTCGATGCTGACACAGTTCACGGCACAGAGTGGTTCCGGTGGTTATTTTCAAATCGGTATCGGCGCGACTAGTTCATTTTTATTGGCTGGATCCGGCGCTGGCACACCAGCGTATGCAAGTGGGCGATTGGCTAAATCGAGCACGCTCATTGGGGGCGTTGAAGATGCTGTTAAAGGTCAATTCGAATATAACGATGGTACAGTTGGTAACACCGCTGGCGGACAAAGCGCCGCATTCGCTTTAACTTTGAATGAGTGGTATTTATTTCAGCTCGTTTTTGTCAACGATGGCAGCTCATCATACACTATGACTGAGTATCTTTATGATTACGGTGCCAATGGCACGACCTCGTCAACGACGGACTTGCTTGCGCCAGAGGATGGTACTGGTAGTTCGTACGAGTCAACGGAAACGGTGACTGGTTCGGCGGCAAGTGTTCTTACGTCAGATTCCACAGTGTATGCTGCTTTTCGCGTCGGCAGCTCCACCTCTTCAGGAATGGGCAATTTTGACGACTTTTCTGTCGTTGAAACGGTGCCGGAGCCGCAGACTTGGGTGTTGTTGGGAGCCTCTTTGCTGCTGGGAATCAATTACTTGCGGCGAAATAATGTCAAAGCCTGACCGTCGGTCGGGGCCGTTATTTTCAGTTGCGTTGTTTTCTCTCGCAGAAATCCGAAGACAAGCGTTTGAAGAATTCTGTGCGAGACATAACATGAAGACACTTTCCCATTGCGCCTTCGCGTGTGGGTTTTTTCTGTCGGCTTCATCATGCTGAATCTATCGTCACTTCGAAAATTGTGGCGTCGGACGATCTGGATGCGCTTCGCCGCTTTTCTCCTGCTGGTCCTTCTCTCAAAATCCGTCGTGGCGCAAAACCTGTTGCTGGATTTTAATACCCCGGGACAATACACCGGCAATTTCAACAATCCGACCACGGCCAGTCCCTGTACGGAAACGAATGCCGGCGGCGTGGGCAATAGCGGGGCGCTGCTCGTGACCGGCGGCGATGGCAATGCCATTTACAATTCCGGCACTTGGAATTTCTCGAGCAACGGCGCTGCCATCAGTGTGTCCCTGATGGCATTGATTCAACAAGCGACGGGCACCGGCAATAAATTTCAATTGGGCATCCTCAACAGCGACACCGCCGGATTTGCGGATGCCGCCACCGGCGACGGCTGGATCTTTGGCAGTTACCGGCTGTTGCCACAGTCAACGACAGCGCCAACGTACCAGTTACAGTGCCAGACGGCGACCAATGGGACGACGTCGAGTGTCAATGTTGGGCCGGTCATCACACTGACGATCGGGCACTGGTATCAATTCAATACGTATTTCACGAATACCGGCCCTGGCACGTCGTACACCGTCGCATGCAGTTTGATTGATTACGGAACCAGCGGCACGACACAGGGGACGAATATGTTCACCTTCAGTACAGTGGAATCCATCAACGGCACGCAGGCGGCCCTTTCGTCGGATGGCATAGTTTATCCCGGCTTCCGCGTGGCGGATGACACCGGCATGGCCGTCTTGGACAACTTGAGTGTCTTCGGCTCTGTCAACGCCAACACCAACCCGCCGACAATCACCCTCCAGCCGGTCAGCCGGTCGGTAACCACTGGCGACAGCGTCACATTCACTGTGGGGGCAAGCTATGCGACAGGCTACCAATGGCTTACAAATGGGGTGCCCGATCCTACCGGCACAACTCCTAATTACACCCTGACCAATATCCTTATTACTGACAACAGAATGACCTTTCAGGTGACCGTCACCAATAGCTACGGTTCCACCAATAGCAATGTGGCGGCGCTGACGGTGACTCCATACCCGGTCGTTAAGCTGACCGTTAACTGCGCTTCGGATCTCGGTCCTGCCAACCCGAACGTCTGGGGAGTCGGCGGCCCCGATAAATATACCTGGTATGCGGGCAACACGACTTTAGAGCAGGAAATCCAGGCAGCCGGAATTAAATTGCTTCGGATCGACCCTATCCAGAACTGCCTCTATAACGGCATTGACCCCTATCCCGCCACGAACGATTGGAATTTTAGCGGGTTGGACGCGATTTTGAGCACTATTTTCGCCGCGGGCGCCCAGCCGGTATTTACGGTCTGTGACTTTCCCGGGGGAGTATCAGTTGACGATAATAGCAGCGGCGACATTACCAACGCGAATTGGGGCGCTTATGCCACTTTCATGGCGGGCGTGGTCAATCGCTATAATGTCCAAAGAGTTCTTGGGACGAACGACACGGTTCATTATTGGGAGATGTGGAACGAGCCGGAGATAGAACCAGACGGTAAGTTTGCCTCGCAATCCGAGTATGGAACCTTCGTGCAAACGGTGGGCGGCGCAATGAAGGCGGTGGATCCCACCATCAAGCTGATCGGCCCGGTGGCCGACGACACGGATTTCAGTTCCGGCGGATGGGTATCCTACACCGCGAAGAATCTTTCATCGCTAATTGACATTTTATGCTGGCATGATTACGGGCCAAGCGCGGCGGGCACGGGCAATTCCGTTTACATGGGTTGGACGCCGTTGAATTATCAAACCAATGTGGAAACAGAGGAGTCGGGCGACGGGGGTATCCTGGAAGGTCCAGGGGGCAAACTCTACCCTGGGGCAATCACCGAATATAACATGAGTTATGCCGACAATGGCGCCGCTTTTGACCTGATGTATCACGATAACTTTGACGCCGCCTTTGCGGCCAGCGCCATCATTAATGCCATGAAAGGGGGCGCCGACATTTTTGCGTTTTACAATCTGGTTTCGTCAGGCACAGACCTGACCGGCCTGCTTGACAATACGAATTATTTGCCCTTTTTGCCATATTATACTTTTTACCTTTTCGGGAATTATTTTGGCAATCAACTGCTAAGTTCGACGGGTGGGGCTTCAACCCTGGAAAGCATCGCCTCTGAGAAGACCACCGCCGGCATATATACCGTCATGGTGGTCAATAAGGACACTAGCGACACGACCTATCAGGTAAACTTAAGTCTGAACAACATCCCGTCTCCCGACGGTTTGGTGTTGATTCACGAGGTCAATGCAACCAATACACCTGTTTCCTATCTTGGAATCTGCACTTACACAAATTCAAGTTTTAACTACGTGGTTCCGCCGTACAATGTCATTGCCTTCCAATTCGTTCCGCCGCCGCAACTCGATGCGGCCATTACCGGCAACAATCTTGTAATCTCATGGAATACACCCGGCGGCACGCTCCAAGGCGCACAGGCCATAAACGGAGCCTCTGCAGTTTGGTCGGCCGTTACCACGAACAATCCGGCCATCCTGCCAATCGGTGGCGGAAATTTGTTCTTTCGGGTGGTCGTGCCCTGATTACCCGTCGCGACCTTGAACTAATGACCTTGAAATGATTTCATCGTGAGAAATCCTGATTCAGTGATTAACAGCGAAAATCAACCCGTTCTCTCCGCTTCGCCCGCTGATCTGGAAACAACGGGTGGCCGATTCCGCTGGGTAATTCTCGGCGTGCTGTTTGGCGCTACTACCATCAGCTACACGGACCGCTTTCTTCTGGGAGTTCTCAAGCCGACGATCATGCGGGATCTCCGCTGGACGGAGACAGATTACGCCAATGTGATTTTTTGTTTTCAACTCGCCTACGCCATCGGATTGTTCTCGGTAAGTCGTTTGATTGACCGGATTGGCGTGCGGGCGGGCATGGCATTGGTGATCGGCATGTGCGCCTTGGCGGCGGCGAGCCACAGTTTTGTGAGTTCGGCCATGGGATTTTGCCTGGCCAGATTCGCGCTGGGATTCGGTGAATCGGGCACCTGGCCCGGCTGCGTGAAAACCATTGGCGAATGGTTTCCCCGCAAAGAGCGGGCGCTGGGCAACGGCGTGATCAACGCCGGTTCGTCCGTTGGCGCAACCGTTACCCCGCTGGTCGTGCCGCTCATTCTCAAGCTGGTGGCCTGGCCGCTTTCCTTCTTGTTCACCGCGGCGTTGGACGTGATCTGGGTTTGCGTCTGGCTCGTGGGCTATCGCGGCCCGGACCGCCATCCTTGGTTGAAAAAATCGGAGCTTGCTTACATCCGCAGCGACCCCAATCCACCGCAGGGAAAAGTGTCATGGTGGCAGTTGTTCGGTCACCGTCAGACATGGGCCTTTTTGGTCGCCAAGGGATTGAGCGACTCAATCTGGTGGTTTTTCCTGTTTTGGATTCCCGGATTTTTGGCCAAGGAATATTACTCCACCGCTGCCTCAGCCGCTGCCGAGGCAGCGGCCATGGCTTTTCCCGTCATGATTATTTACGTCATGGCGAGCATCGGCAGCATCGCCGGCGGCTGGTTCTCGATGCGGTTGATTGGCCGTGGTTGGAGCGTCAACGCGGCGCGCAAGATCGTGATGCTCGGTTGCGCGCTGTGCGTCACGCCGGTGTTTCTGGTTTCTTCCCGCATCGGTCTGTGGCCATCGGTGTTCCTGATTGGATTGGCAGCGGCGGCGCATCTGGGATTTTCCGCCAATCTTTTTACCGTCGCGACTGACACCGTGCCAAGACATGCGGTCAGTTCGGTGGCGGGAATTGGCGGTTTTGCCGCGGCCGTGTTCGCCATGTTCAACTCGAAATTGGTTGGTTTTGTTTTGGACACCACGCACAGTTATGCCATTCCCTTTGCCATTGCCTCCTGTTCTTATTTGGTGGCGTTGGGAGTTTTGCACCTGCTTTTACCGCGACTTGAACCAATGGAACTGGAAGAGATATGATGGATGACAACGTGTAACAATAAATAAACGAATTACCTGCCCGCTAACAATGACACAGTATCTTGACTAAATATGAAATTCGTATTCCCCACTTCAAAGACGAAACATTATCGTTTTCCCACCCACACTAACAACCTCGTGCTGGATCGCGCGGAAACGGAAACTTCGGAGGTCTTCGTCGTCGTACTGAAACCCGGCGAAGCGCCGCCCTTTCACAAGCACGACGATACGGAGCAGATTTTTTACATTTTGGAAGGCCGGGGGCTTTTGAGGGTTGCCGCCAAAAAGAAGCCGCTGTCCGTCCGTCCGGGCGATGTGGTGCGGATCCCGCCGTTGATGTTTCACTCCATCCGCTGCGCCGGAAAGCGTACGCTGACCTATCTGGCAATTGATTGTTTTGTGGGTGGGCGGCCCAAGGCAGAGCCGACATGGGATTCCCATGCGCGGGTTCTTTGCAAACAAAATAAATGGAAATACGAACAAGTCGTCAATCCCGACCGGCACAAGAAATGAAAATGCCGGGGGCGATTGAGTGTCAGTTCTTTTGGCGTTGTTGCCTTCCACGGATTTACATGCTGACTATTTTTCTTAGCCGGATGTCGGCGGAAGAACTGCCAGCCAAAATTTCAATCATGTCAGGCTCGATTGCGAACGCGTGTTTGCCGGTATCCCAGTAGGCAAGTAACTTCGCCGGCAGTGGAATTTTAACCGTTTTTTGTTCACCCGACTGCAGCGACACGCGCTTGAATCCCTTCAGTTCTTCGAGGGGCCGTGATACAAACGAATTTAAGTGCTTCACATATATTTGCACGACCTCATCGCCGGCGCGCGCGCCGGTGTTTTTCACATCCACACTGACCATGAGCGAACCGTCCTGATTCAGCCCGGACGGGCTGGTTTTTAAATCGGAGTATTCAAATTTTGTGTAGCTCAAACCATAGCCGAATGGGTAAAGCGGTTTGTATTTGAAATACATATAAGTCCGGCCGTCGCGGATATTGTAATCCATCATCGGCGGCAATTGGCGGAGCGATCTCGGCCAGGTTTCCACCAACCGTCCCGCTGGATCATAATCGCCGAACAAAACGTCCGCCAGCGCGTCGCCCTCCTCTTCGCTGGCGTGTGTCAGATGAACGATCGCCGGAACATGCTTCTGCGTCCAGTTAATCGCGTAGGGAAAACTGGAAATTAACACCACCACCGTTTTGTGATTCGCGGCGTAAACTTGTTTGATCAACTTTTCGTCTTCGAGCGTGAGCGATGCCCGGTCAACCGCTTCGCGTCCATAACTGGGCAGGGCAACTTTCGCCCACGGCATGTTGTAACCGCCATCGGGATGATTCCCGACGCAGACAATCGCCACATCGCTCGTTTGAGCCAGTTTAACGGCCTGGCCGTTGTCGTTGTTGGTTGCCATATAGACGGCGGCGCTCGCGCCGACCTTGTTTTTGATTCCCTCGACCGGTGTCACGGCATAAGCGGGCATGCCGCTGTACCAATCCAGCAAAACTTCGTTCGCGCGGGAACCGATCACCGCGATGGATTTGATCTCGTTTTTGTCCAGCGGCAAAAGATTCTTGGAATTTTTCAGAAGCACGATGGATTCCTGTGTGACCCGGCGCGCCAGCTCTCTGTTTTTATCGGAGAGCCAGGGCTCCGGCTCCGACTGCCGGCCGATTTTTGCATAAGGGTTGTCGGCCGGTGGATCGAGCAGGCCCAATTTTATCATCACTCGTAAATTTCCTTTGACTGAATTGTCAATGTCCGCTTCGGAAACCAGATCTTCCTTGACCGCATTACTAATGTTAGTTTGGTAATGGTTGACCAGAAATATGGTGATGCCCGCCTTTACCGCGTCAGCGGCGGCCTGGTCATAGTTCGTGGTATATTTATGTGCCGTGACCAACAGCGTGAGAGCGCCGCCATCCGTGCTGATGATTCCATTTTCTCCCCATTCCTTGACCGCGACATTTTTCAGAACCGGGTTGACCATCATCGGAATTCCGTTCCACGAATTGTAGGCGGCCATGAAGGCGCGCGCCCCGCCATCCACGATTCCCATTCTAAATGGAACGGAATAATACTCACGAAACAACCGCTCATCGAAATCCGATGACGTGTAGTCGCGGCCATTTTCATTGCTGTTGGCCAGGAAATGTTTTAACAGCGATGCGGTCTGCCAATAACGCGGATTGTCGCCCTGCAAACCTTCAACGAAAGCGACCACCATGGTGCCGTTGAAAAATGGATCTTCACCGTAACACTCCTCGGTGCGTCCCCATCGAGGGTCGCGGCCTAAATCCGCATTGGGCGCGAAAATGACCAGCCCCCCTTGGCCATATTTGGGATTTTGCGCGATGTAACGCGCCTCATATCCTTCAACGGCTGCGGCTTGTCGCAAAATCTCCGGGTCCCAGGTTTCGCCTAATCCAATCGCCTGCGGAAAAATGGTTGTCGGAACCGGCGGCTTGGGCGCCCAATTGGCAACACCCCCCATCGCTTCACCGTGAAGCCCTTCGGCGGAATTGAGCGGCGGAATGCCAAGACGCGGAATGCCGGTGCGAAAGTGCAGAAAATTTATCTTTTCTTCCAATGTCATCAACGAGACAGCGTTGCTGATGCGTTCTTCCGTTGGCAAATTCGGGTTTTGAAAGGGAAATTGGTTGGTCTGGGCAAAGCAAACTTTGCAAGAGGCAAAAATAAAAAATGTTCGGAGAATTTGTTTAAAAATTTTCATTTGATTTAAGTTCTGTGACGTTTGTTTCAAAGATGAATAGTGCCACGTTGAATGGCCGCCGGTGACAGCCTTCGTGTGCTCGGCAACCAGCGGTTTGCCGGAAATGCATTTCAAAGGACTCTTCACCATGAATTCGGTGATATTAGATCATAACGCCCCTTTCCAGTATCGGGAATTTTCCGCACAAAACGGTTGTGAAATTTAGCATAAATTTCATTGCTGTCCCACGGTGTTGAGAACTGAAGGAAAAAAGGTTGGCTTGCGGGTTTGGGCCTTGCCACAATGTCTGCGCCCAATTGAATCATGCCTCAGCCCAGCCCAGCGAATCCATTCGTTTGAGAGAGGCTCTAAATGGATCGGCGTTCTCAATATTTCGGTCAGCGCTGAACAATTGGGCTTTTTCGACGTGAAACAGCATCAATTTGTTGTGGAACCCGGAAAATTTGACCTCATGGTTGGCAGTTCTTCTCGCGACTTGCGATGTCATTCCCAAATTGAGGTGGTCGAATAGTGATGCCGCCAAAACAAGCCGCAAATGATATTTCCGGCCCCAGTAAGATTTTTGTTCGCCGCTCGGTGCGATCTCTTGCTGCCAAACAGGATCATAAACCAAACAGTTACCACTGTAACGCGACGACGTTGTAATAGCGTCCGATAAAATTTGAAATCGACGCATCGGTGAACTCATATTGGCCGGGCGAAACCGGCCAAGCATATCCAAGCACGGTCCAGCTCGTCAGTGCCGACGAAACGTTGGTGCTGGCCAAAACACTAAAGTCCAGATCGGGAGCATTCGTAAACGTAAACTGGAAGGTCTGGCCGCTGGATGACAACGAACTGCCCGTCAGAACAGGCGTACCGGTATTGGCCGGGGCGTATTGCACCTCAACAGCGCCGATGTCCGCGTGCGGGCCGGACAGGCGCGGGTAGCCGCGCTGGTCGGTGGTCAGGCCGCTGGCGGCGGTATCGTCGCCGGCGTCAATGGCCGGGGAACCGGGCAGCGGCGGCATGGTCAGCGTCGGACCGCCGTAGTTGCCCAGGGGGGCAAGCTCAAGTGAACCAACGCTCATCAGGTTGCTCGAACCGTTGAGAATGCCAGGCAGGCCGGCCGACCCAATGTTTGAATAATCACTCGGCGAGTTACCGGAGAGTATCGTGTTAGTCATGGCAACGATGTTTATGGTTCTGTCGAGACCTGCCCAGTTAAATTCATTGTTAAATACTCCGCCGCAGTAGCTGGCAGAGTTGCCCGTGAATGTGCAATTCACCAGCGTCAAATTACTTCCGTTCCACCAGCCGGCAAAACCGCCGGAATTTGAAACGAGGGTGCAATCATAGAAATAAGCGTATCCTTCGTTTAATCCAATCCCGGCGCTAGCTTCGGACGTGGTAACATAGTTACTACAGATTAAACACTGCGAAAACGTCATGGTGCCAGCCCCATCAAACGCGCCGCCGCCTGAACCATCGCGGATTCCGTTCCCGGAAATGGTGCATTGCGTAAGCGAGACGTTGGCGGCCGCGTCGATAAAAACCGCGCCTGCGTCGCTGGCCGCGTTGCTGCATATAACGCACTGCGTCATAACCAGGTTGCCATTGCAATAAATCGCCCCGCCATACCCGCCTTCCGCACTCCCGGGTTTGGAGTTACCACCGCCCCCGGTCAACTGGAGGCCGCTCAGAGTCAGAGAATCTCCGTTGCTGATGGTGAACAGCCGGTCAACGGAGTTTCCCTCGATGGTCAATCCGCCCGGCAAATTCGTGGCAGTGATCGTCAAATCGCCCGCCGGATCAATGTCGTTGGTCAGCGTAATGGTCTGCTCTGAAAAGGATGGCGCGAAGGTGATGACATCGCCGGAATTCGCGCTGGCCATGAGGGTGCGCAGTGAACCCGGCCCGCCGTCGGCGGCGTTGGTGACAACGTAAGAAGTGGCGCCGGCCTGAAGGGCGGTGAAGAGGACAAAGATGATAACTCGAGACATATTTTTTTGCATGCCTTGGAGCTTGAGGTTGACCTTCCTAATCTTAATTGCTCCTGCAAACACTGTCATGTCGGGAAAAACCCCTACCCGCTGCGCCGACGGTTCGATTCCCTTCGCCCATCCAACGGACGACTTTGAAAGCCTTCGTAGGGAAGACTCCCGACATCTGGTTTTGACAGCTTTCGCGTATAGTGCGGGAACCACATAATTTCTAAGCACACGTCACATTATGCTTTTCTTTCATACACCAGGCAGTCGCAAACAATCCTCCCGCCCGGTATGCCTGATTATTTTTTCTGCTCTCCTTGCGTTGCCGGCGGCGGGGGATTTGACGCAATTTGTCAATCCGTTCATTGGAACCGATAACGGCGGGGATTGTTTTCCGGGCGCTGATTGGCCGCAGGGCATGGTGCAATGGAGCCGGACACGACGACTTCGCCGGGCGGTTATATTACACAGACACGGTGATTTCACGCGGCTTCAGCCTGACGCATTTCAGCGGACGCGGCGTGAGCGTGTATCAGGATTTCCCGTTCATGCCCGTCGTGGGAGCACTATCAACTTCTCCGGCGACGACCCCCGCCGCGTATGGTGCGAGTTTTTCCCACACCAACGAAATTGCCGCGGCGGGTTATTACGGCGTCTTGCTTGACACCGGCATACAGGTGGAATTGACGGTGACACCGCACAGCGGCATGGGGCGCTTCACCTATCCGTCTTCCACGCAAGCCAATATGATCATCAATTTGAACGGCAGCGCCAATGGCAACAGCGATGACGTGGTTTCAATTATCGGAACCAATGAGATGACCGGCCAGACGACCAGTACCATCGGCGGCAGTGACAACCCTTACACGATTTATTTCGCCGCTTTCTTTGACCATCCTTTCACCGGGTTTGGCGTCTGGAATGGCGGCACTTTGGCCGCCGGCGCCAGCACCAATAGCAATTCCTCCACGGCGGCGTACGTGACCTTTGACACGACGGCGAACCCAGTGGTGCTGGCCCGTGTCGGCATTTCCTTTGTCAGCGTATCCAATGCGTTGCTGAATCTGAATACGGAAAATCCCGGCTGGGATTTTGACGCGGTCCGGAGTGGCGTGAGCAACGCATGGAATACGGTGTTGGGTCGCATTCAAGTCACCGGCGGCACAAGCGACGAACAGACGACATTCTATACGGCCTTGTATCATTGTTACATGCACCCAAATGTTTTCAGCGACGTCAACGGGCAATATCCTGGCTTCGACGGCGTGGTGCATACGCAGACCAATCATGTTCAATACGAAAACATGTCGAGCTGGGACAATTACCGCTCTCTCATCCAATTGATTTCGTTTCTGTCCCCGGTTGAAGCGAGCGACATGGCGCAATCGCTGGTCAACGACGCGGAGCAGGGCGGCGGCGCGATGCCCCAGTGGGAGCAGGCCGCCGCCAATTCCGCAAACATGGTGGGCGATGGGCCGACGATTGAAGTCGCCGATGCCTATGCCTTTGGCGCGACGAATTTCGACGTTCAATCCGCATTCAAGCGGCGGATTATTCGGCTTCAACGATCGGGGCGACCAGCGGTGGCAAAACGGCGCGACCAGGGTTGAGCGATTATCTGAATCTCGGTTACATTTCCTCATCGAATTCCATTTTCGGTTCTCCGGATGCAACTCCGGCGGTCACGCTGGAATATGCAAATGACGATTTTGCGTTGTCACGACTGGCCTTGGTATTGGGAAACACCAATAAATACCTGACCTATCTGGCGCGTTCAGGAAACTGGCGGAATGTCTTCGATCCGGCCAGCCAGTGGACTCAATTGCGCAACCCGGACGGCAGTTGGCCATCCAATTTCACTCTGACAACGAGCATGGTGGAAAGCGATTCCTACACCTACACTTGGATGTCGCCGTATAATCTGCGCGGGTTGTTCGATGCGATGGGCGGAAACACCGTGGTGACGCAGCGTCTGGTGACCCACCTCACGCAATTGAACGCGGGGGAGTCCAGCATCTACGCTAACTTGGGCAACGAGCCAGAGATTGGAAGTGCCGTGGGAATATGATTTCGCTGGAGCGCCGTGGCTCACGCAGGACGCCGTGCGGAGAGCTGCTTTTCTGTATGGAAATTCTCCCGGCGGACTGCCCGGCAACGATGACGGTGGGGCGATGAGTTCATCGCTCGTATGGGGCATGATTGGAATGTTCCCCGAAATTCCCGGCGTTGGCGGCTTCGTCATTGGCAGTCCGCTATTCACTTCGGTCACGATCACGCCTGAAAGCGGACACAACATCGAGATCACCGCGCCCGCCGCGGCGGACACGAATCAATATGTCCAGAGCTTGCTGCTGAACGGCCAGCCGACTTCGCAACTCTGGCTGCCAATCGGGACAATTCTTGGCGCGGCGAACACCACCCTGGCGTTCACGTTGACCAACACGGCGAATACGAATTGGGGCAGTGCCGCTTCCAACGCGCCCCCCTCGTTTCCCGATGGCTTGGTAATTCTCACGCCGCCAATAGTTTCCATTACCTCGCCAGCTAATGGGGACACCTTTTTGCCCGGCACCAACATTACTTTCGATATAACCGCAAGCAGCACCAACGGTCCTGTCGAAACCGTGCAGTTATTCCAGAATTCAACCAGCCTTGCCGTCTTGACCAACGCCCCTTACAGTTTCATCTGGAGCAATGTGCCTGCGGGAAATTATTCGCTTTACGCCAGCGTAACAGACTCTGTCGGGGCTGTCGGCGCCTCATCGGCAATCAATATCTCCGTGGTGATCCCCGGCCAGGGAACCCATTTTATTACCATCGTGAGCCAAGCAGCCGGTTCATCCTGGGATGACCCGATTTGGCAGACCAACAGCGGCGCCATGCCGGTTTCTCCCATTGGCGGCAACACCTATGAGGAAGTTTACAATTCCACCCCAATTGCGTTCGGCGCGGCCAATACGCGCATCCGCAATCCCATTCATGATGGGCCGCAAACTTTTCCAGGAGACTCCTTGACAGTGGACACCAACACGGAGATTAGGTTCAAGGACACGGCCAACGAAAACCTACAGATGATTTTCCCCGGAGAGGGAAATAATCCGGGTCTCATCCTTGATGGTGGGTTGTTGAACGATGGCGATACGGGAATTTCATACTGCTCGGGACCATTCTGGCGGCCAGCGGAACGCTTTCTTGTCTGGCGCCTGCGGCCAATTTGGGCAATTCTCCTCCATTAACCCAAGCCTAACCGGACTCTTACCATTGGGGCAATCCTTTCGGGCAACGGCACGCTGGCAGTCATTTTGACCCCGACGAATAGTCCAATTATGGTGACCAATGAGCAAATACTTTCTGTGGCAACTGGCTGATCCAGGAAGGTTGGTTGATCGGCACCGCGCCTCAAAGTCTGGGCAACGGTAATTTCACGGTAGATCCACTGGCCGGTAACAATAACAATCCCCAAGCCCTGTCCAGTCTGCCTGCGCTCACGCTTGAAACCTCGAACACTCTCGGCAATGGAGGGGGCAACACGGCTTATGCCGTTCTCGATTTTTCATATCCCGCCGTCTGCCCCGGAACGATCATTTTGACCAACGGTGGCCTGATGAATTTGCACACGGACTGCACTTTTGGCGCGATGCGAATCGAAGGGACTCACTTGAGTTTTGGCAGGCACACCTACGCCGAACTTTCCGCTGACTTCACGAATTTTCTTCAGGGCGGATCGGGTAGCATTACCATCACAGGTCCGTGCCCACCAATCATCAACTTCGCCAAGATGACGGCTCAATCCGGAAATTTTTCAGCTTCGTTTCAAACTGTCAACAGTTTGCAATACCAGGTTCTTTGCTCGACCAATTTGACACTGCCACTGTCGTCGTGGATCGTATTGACCGACTTTCACAGGCAACGGTTCACAATGAGCTTTACTGACTCGGTTGCCGCAGCCGAGCCAGCGCGGTATTACCAGATTGAAGTCACACAACCATGATTCGTTGAAACAGACGCTAAAAACATGAACTCATCATCCACAAAACGCTTCCTCTTTATAACGACGGCATTAATGTTTGTGGCCGTTTCCCAAGTTAAGGCCAAAGACTCGGTTGATTATGTCAATCCGAACATCGGCGGCATTGCCCATCTCCTGGTGGCGACCGCGCCGCTTGTGCAAATGCCCCATGCGATGGTCGAGCTGGCCTACAATCCGTGGCCTTACACCCGCGATCACTATACCGCCAGCAAAATAGCCAGTTTCTCCATGAGGGCGTTGCCCCGTTATGCCATCACGAATCTTCCGTCCTGGATCATGGCAACCACCGGCAGACTCCAGGTTGATGACGACGCAAGGGCCTCCTTCTTCGATCATGATTTTGAGACGGTCACGCCGTATTATTCGTCGTTTTTGCTCGAGGATTACAAAGTTCGGGTGGAGTACACGGTGACCGAACACGCCGGATATTATCGGTTCACGTTTCCCAAATCTTCCAACGCCAATATCCTCATCGGTAACAATCAGGCGGTGGAGATCGAAAGCAATAATGTCATCAAGAGCGTGGAACAATTGGAACCCTACTTTTATACGAAGGACAACCAGAGGGCCTGCTTCTATATCGAATTCAGCAAACCGATTTCAGTTTGCGGCACCTGGACGGACGGGAAAATCCAGCCCGAATCGAAGGCGCAGTCCGGCGACAGCATCGGTGCATTTGCGCAGTACGCCACATCGCAAGGAGAACAAATTGAAGTGAAATTCGGCGTTTCCTGCATAGACATGGACCAGGCGCAACAAAACCTGGAGCGGGAAATTCCCGGCCTGGAATTTTGACCAGGTGAAATCCCGGGGAAGACGAGTCTGGAATGATGCCCTGGACAAAATCCGGGTTGAAGGTGGAACGTAAAAGAACGCACGATATTTTACAGCGCGCTTTATCGCGTCATGCTCGGCGACGAATCGCAGGATTTGACCGAATATGGCCGTTATTACAGTCCTTACGATCATCAGGTTCACAACACCCCCGGATATGATGTCTATCGGGTCGGTTCCAACTTGGGGAGCGTGCCATTCCCTGTTCCCCCTGTTCTTATTGCTGGAGCCGGAAAGGCAAAATGACTACCTGCGATCCTACGTCATTGCGGAAGCACAAGGCGATTGGATCTCCACCAGCGGCGGCGGGCCTGAAATGATAGGCCACCATGAATGCGTTACTATCACCGATGCTTACATGAAGGGCTTTCGTGACTTTGATTCGAGAAAGCCTACGAAGGGATGAAACGGGACGCCACGGAAATGACGATGCTTTCGCGGCATCTGGGGGACAGCGACGCCGCAACCGAGCTGGACAAGATTTATTTCACAAAAGGCTTTTTCCCGCGCTGACTCCCGGTGAAACAGAAACGGTGCCGCAGGTCGGGTTCAAGCGACAAGCCGTGAGCATCACTTTTGGAGAATTGTTACGATGACTGGTGCATTGCGTGCCTGGCGAAAGCCCTCGGCAAGAAGGACGATTGCCAATATTTTCTGAAACGCGCCCACAATTATCAAAATGTTTTCGACCCGAGCATCGGGTTTATGCGCCCGAAAACCGCGGACGGGAAATGGATAGAACCCTATGATCCGATCTGGTCTGGCGGACTACCAGGGGGGAACGATCTTACCGAGAATAATGGCTGGGATTACACTTCGTTTGTTCCGCACGATGTGCAGGGTCTCATTGAGTTGATTGGGGGCCGGGAGAAATTTATTGCGAAGTTAAACGAGTTGTTCAGCACGGAATTGCCCGTCTATGAAAAATTCATCTTCTTGGGCCAGTTTCCGGACATGACCGGCCTGATTGGCATGTATTCCCAGGGAAATGAGCCGCTTGGCATATTCCCTACTTATACAATTACGCTGGCGCTCCCTGGATGACGCAGAAACGGGTGAGAAGCATTATGAGCATGTGGTACAGCGACGAGCCTGGGCATGTCGGGCGATGAAGATTATGGCGAAATGTCATCGTGGTACGTGTTGAACGCGATCGGATTCTACACGGTTTGTCCAGGCCAGCCTGTGTATAATATCGGCAGTCCGATATTCAAGAAGGCGATCATTGACATTGGAAACGGCAAGACGTTTGTGGTAAAAGCTGGGAATGTATCGGCCAGAAACAAATACATTCAATCCGCCACGTTGAACGGAAAAGCGCTGGACCAACCCTGGTTCGAACACGCCGATCTGAAAAAATGGTGGAACGCTCACACTTCAAATGGGGCCAACACCCAACAAAGCGTGGGGCAGCGCTCCGGAAGATGCGCCTCCGTCTCTCACTTCGGCCTACGGTGCCGAAAACTTGAGCAGTAGTAAGACCATCATTCAGCAAGGGGTCAGTTAATGATATTGTCATATTGATGATCCTGCGGTTGAAGAACCCGCATCCGATCTTCGTTTCCTTTAGCCTTCATCCTTCATCCTTTTCCTTTGCGGCCTTCGTGACCTTTGCGTGAGAATGTGCTTTTGCCCTTCCCATTCGCGTCAATTCGCGGTTGCACAATCTCCGGGGCGGCTGACTGCAAAACTACGCCCCTCCGTCCGGCCGGGGAAGACGGATGTCCTTTTAACGTCATTGCTTGTCCTGATTTCGTATAGACGCATAAGGGAGTTTTTTTTATCGTCTTTTAAGTCGCTTAACGAAAAAGCATTAGATTTTGTGTTTTAAATGTGAATGAATTTAAAACAAATTATTGCTCCGCGACCTAGACAAATAGAGAACCTTTTAATACAATCAATTTTGTGGATAACGCCCCGCATCACGTGAAAACCATGCTACTGGTTGATGACAATGATGACGTCCGGGTCCTGGCAAAATGGTTTTTTGACAGCTTGGGGTTCATTGTGGATACCGCCCGCAGTGCGGAAGAAGCCCTGTCCCGCTTTGACCCGAAAACTCACGACCTGATTTTAACGGATAATTCCATGCCCAAAATGAGCGGCGCCGAGTTGTCACATGTCATCAAAATGCGCTCTCCTTCTACTTTCGTCGTCATGTTCACCGCCAACCCTCCCCAGGACCGCTCCTGCGTAGATGCCCTGGTTCAAAAACCAGCAGGCCTGCTCAACGTCAAGGACGCGATGGATAAACTCCTGGCAAAAGATAAACTCCTGGCAAAAGAAAAAAACGGTTGAAAATGTTGCCCGCACTTTAACCGTCTTTCGGTTGCCAGGAGTTTAATTCACACATCATAAAAGTTATTAATACACCGGTAATCGAATCTTTTTGCATTGTCAGGCCCAAAGGTGTATTGTTGAGTCTCAAAAGTGTATGGACTTCATTCCCGTAAGTCTGTAGGATGCGTCTGAAGAGAATATAATTCTGATAGCGCCGGGAACACGCTGAATTGAGAAATTTTGCGGTAAATGCCAATCACTAATAATGCTTGGGGACGAACATTTTGAGTTGCGGTTGATCCGCCTGCAATCTTCCGAGCCGTGGATGAGCCAATCCCGGAACGAAGATGAATTCACCTTTGTCTTCTTTAAGGGCGGCATTGGCAAGTATGTCGCGCCGAACTCCATGCAACGGCTCGTCCCGGGCACTGTCCTCGTTTTCACCGGCCAATGTGGCGGAAAATTGTATGCAGAGGAAAGAAACGAATGCGTGTTTTCAATCTTTTCACTGCTCTTGGAGGACCTGTTCCCTCTTTTCGCCAGCACGGAAATCAGCGTGTTGCATAACCTCAGGGCAAATTTCAAATCCTCCAAAATTTATGCCGCAAGCAATCCCGTCGCCGTCGAGGCCCAGCGCCTTCTCGAGGCCGCTCAGGCCAAACCCGGCCTCCAACAACGCAGCCAATTGCTCAACACCGTCGCCGTCATCCTGTCCGACGAGTTCAAAAACGTCCATGTCCAACGCAGCGGACGCGACTGGGCCGAGGACCACATGATCCAGGTGTTTGAAAAACTTTCATCCGCCGAGTTGTTAAATCTTTCCGTTGATGATTTGGCCGCCAGGTTCAGTTGCAGCCGTCGTCACCTCAACCGCCTCTTTCACCAGCATTTCGGCCTCTCCATCACCGCCTTGAGAATGGAAATCCGCCTGCTCAAGGCCGTCTCCTTGCTCCGAAACCCCCGCGAGAAGGTGATCAATGTCGCCGAACAGTGCGGATTCAATCATCTCGGACTTTTTAACACCTGCTTTAAAAGGCGTTACGGCACCAGTCCCGGCCAGTGGTACAAATTAATGGTGCAGGCCGAAACTGCCAAAGCGCCGAAAAATGAGACCAAATCCGGCTGCCCCCTCCAAGCCAATGGATTGTGCCCGTGGGGTGGACAGGGGGAAATTGTCCCCACGGCCAAGTCGCGTTTGCCTTCAACGGTCTCTGACTCGGCCGGCCGCCCGGCCTTGCGCCTCCGCGAATCGCCAATGGGAATTTCCTCAATCGCCCACGGCCGCTCCATCCCATCCCAATCACCAGCGGAGGACAAATGAGGGCGTCCCGGGCGTTTTTGAGCGGGGCCGGCGTGATGCTCCTGACCACCTTCCTGGCGGCCATCCCGGCCCGGGCCCAGGTAGGTTTAGCTGACGCCCATGGCCAATGATTCAACCTCCGAAATGCGCCAAAAACAATACCAAAATCCCGATTACACATTCAAAAGCGGCGATTTCAGATTGTTGCTCGTTCCTTCCCTCAGCGTCCAATGGAATGATAATATCAACTGCACCGAAACCAATCAGCAGGAGGATGTCATCCTCCTGCCCGCTCTCGGCACCCTCATCAGCTATCCGTTGACTGCCCGCAATTTGCTCCAAGTCAACATCACCATGGGCTATAGCGATTACCTTCTTCATCCCGATTTGAGCTCCTACTACCTCCAGTCCGGCTCGGGGCTTTCCTTCGACCTTTATATCAAGAACGTCCTGATCAATCTTCACGATCAGTTCAGTTATGTCCAAAACGCGTCCGAAAATCCCACCGTGGCCGGCACCGGCACCTACGGCACATTCATAAATACCGCCGGCCTTTCAGGAAAATGGAATTTCGAGAAGTGGGACTTTACCCTCGGATACGATCATCAAACCCTCCTTTCCACCTCCGGCGAATTCTCAGACACCGACAGCTCAACCGAAGACGGCTATGCCCGGGCGGGATACGAAATGAATTCAAAATTGACCGCCGGTTTGGAAAGCACCGCCTCATACACCTATTACAACGAGGATGCGCTTAACGACAGCACCTCCTACAGTATCGGCCTCTATGGCGATTGGCGCCCCGATTCATTCCTCCAGGTCCAGCCGCGCGTCGGCTACACCATTGACGAATTTGCCCAAAGCAGTCAGTCCGAGCAAAATTCCACCTTGAATTCCTGGTACGCTGACTTGAATGTCAGCGACCAGATTACCCGCTCAATCAATTGTTCTCTCGACGCCGGGCATCAGATCAGCGCGGGAGCTCAATCCGATGTTGACGAAGACTATTACGCCAACGCCAGCGCCGTTTGGAATATCATCCGGGGTCTCACGTTCCAAACCTCGCTCTTTTTTCAGCACGGCGACCAGGGGGAGGGGACCACTTTGCTCGCGCCTTTGAACCCAAACAACAATCTGGTGTCCAATGAAATCTATAATTGGTATGGAGGCAGTTTGGGCCTCACTCATGCCATCGCGCGCCGGCTTGATTTGAGCTTGAATTATCAGTTTACTCAGAGAACATCTTCGTTGGCAGACCGGGGATATACCCAGAATCTTGTGGGGCTTATGTTGACGTATCATTCGTTGTGAAGAGCTATTCGTTTCCATCAACTCGATCACCGGCGCCAGGGTCCCCGTCGTTACCCCGACGTCGGACGCCCCGGATGCTTGGCTTCGCCGTGGCTGCCTTGGCCGTCCTGCTGCTCGTTTCAAAACCTTTGCCGGCCCCGGCTTCCGATTTTCTGGACGTCAACCCGGTGGCCGTCCCGCCGACAACAAATCCCCCCGCGACAGCAGCGTCCCCCACCGCGCGGGTTCCCAAGGCGTCTCCCCCGCCAATTTTATCCACGCGCACCAACGCGCCTGCGGCGGCTTCTGCCGGTGCCCAGAGCGATATTTCATCCAACGCCATGGCCGCCTTGGATGACAAATACAAGCTCGCCGCCGGTGACCGCGTAAATTATCAGGTATTGGAGGACGGAGACGATCCCAAATCCCTTGTCGTTTCGGATTCCGGCGACTTGGAAGTTCCCTACCTCGGGCCTTACCCAGCCGCCGGCAAAACCTGCAGGCAATTGGCGGACGAACTTAAAGTCATCTTGGAGAAAAAATATTATTACCAGGCGACCGTAATCATTTCCGTTGATTCAATGGTTTCCCAGGGCGTCATTTACCTGGTCGGCGCGGTGAAATCGCCGGGGCCGTTGGAATTGCCGCGCGATGAGGTCTTGACCGTCAGCAAGGCCATCTTGCGCGCGGGCGGCTTCACCGACTTCGCCAACCAAAAAGAGGTCCGCGTCACCCGCAAGCAGGAAACGGGCACCAATGACGTCTTCACCGTCAATGTCTCGGATGTGCTCGACAAGGGCGAAACCGCCGAGGACCAGGCCGTCGAAGCCGGGGACCTTATTTTTGTCCCCGAAAAAACCATTAATTTTTAGCCCGCATGAACAACCAACCGCCAGCGCCGTTCCCCGACCCGGGTTTCCAGATCGGCTCTCCCATGGATACGAATGCCCCGGCGCCGGCGCCAAAGTTCCGCCTGAAAAAGTTTCTCTTCTTCCTTCGTAAATTTTGGTGGATTCCGTTGCTAACCCTGGTCATGGCCCTGGGATGGGTCCTCGTAAATTTCCGGCTCTCGCCGCCGCAATTCGTTTCCAAGGCAAGCATGTTGCAGACGGAAAAATTGGAATTGCCGCAAGGCGCAAATTTCAGCGACGACTCAGACACCTTCCTCGGCAACCTCACCCAGGTGCTCGAAAACCCGCAATTAAGAGAACTGGCGCTCGCCCGCCTGGCCGCCGCCGGAACCAACAACATCGTCACCGGCAAGGATGGCAATCCCATACCCGTGGACATCGCCGTTTCCGCGGCGCCCAAAAGTACGGTCTATAATATCCAGGCCATTAGTTCCAATCCGGGCTTTACCCCCCTCTTCCTCAACGCCCTCATGGATGCCTATCTGGATTACAGGAAAAATTCCCGCAAGGAAGTCTCCGGCGATACCCTCGCTTCCATCTCCGCCCAGGTGGACGCGCTCGAACAGCAAATGAAGAGCGACCAGGCCGTCCTCGTCCAATACGAACAAACCAATAATTTCGTGATCCTGGAACAGGAAAATCAGGTGGCTGGCAGCTATCTCGCCAAATTGAAAGAGCAACTGGCCGACTATCAGTTGCAAAGCAACCTGCTGAACGCCGTCGCTCTCGAAAAAAGCTCACCCATGCTCCTGGGAACCACCAACGTTTCCACTTCCTTGTATGACCAATTGCTCGGGAATAATTCTTCCTCCCCCAACTCCGCAATTGAGGATGCCGACCAGCAGATCGCTGCCCTTAAGTTCCAACGCGACAAGTTGAGCAAATATTTGCGCCCCGATCATCCCAAAATCGTCCACCTCAACGAACAAATTGCCCAGGCCCAAAATTCCGCCGACCTCTATCACAAGGAGAACCAAACCGACATCACCACCGCCCGCCAGGCCCTGAAAATCCGCATTGTCAGTGTCCAGCAGGCCATTAACCAATGGGAAGCCACCGTGGATAATGACAGCGCCCGCATTGCCCAGGCCGAGGGCCTCAAGGCAAACATTGACCGCAACCAGTCGCTTTACAACGAACTGTTGTCCCTCCTGCACAACGTGGATATCACCCGGAACATTGACCAGGAAACGCTCGTTATTCTGCAGCCCGCCACGCCGTCCACGCGCTCCTATCAGTCCCTCAAAAGCAACGTCTCCGCCGCGGCTTTCGGCGGCCTGGCGGTCGGCTTGGGCATTGTCCTGCTGATTACCATCCGCGACGACCGCTTCACCTCCCTTGTCGAAGTCACCGAAAGACTCGGAGATGGCGTCGTCGGCCAGGTGCCCGAGATCCCTGAGTCTATGGGGAAATCTCCCTTGGCCCTCCTGGAAAACAATGACGACCACCATATGTATGTGGAGTCCTACCGCAATCTTCGTTCCGCCCTCCTGTTCTTTTCGGTCAACGGCGCCCGCCCCAAACTCATTCTCATTACCAGCGCCGTGCCCAACGAAGGCAAATCCACCATCGCCTCAAACCTCGCCTGCACCCTCGCCCTGGGTGGCGCCCGTGTCCTCCTCATGGATGCTGATTTGCGCAAAGGCCGCTTGCACGACATCCTCGGCCTGCCATCCAAACCCGGCTTCTCGGAACTCTTGCGCCAGCCCGACATGCCCGACAATCTCATCATGCAGTCCACCCCCCTGGCCAATCTCTGGTTTGTTCCCCGCGGCAGCGGCTTGCGCAACCCGGGCGACCTGTTCCTCACGCCAGCCTGCCAAAGCATCATGTCACGCTTCCGCGAACAATTTGATTACGTCATCGTTGACTGTTGCCCCGTGTTCGCCGCGGACGACGCCACCACCCTCGCGCCCAAAACCGATGGCGTGCTCTTTGTCGTCCGCAGCCGCTTTTCCCGCGCCAGCATCGTCAAGGAAGCCCTTGATTTATTGTATCAGCGCCAGGCCAATGTGTTGGGTATGATCTTGAACCGCACCGATGCCACCGACCGTTCGTATCACTATTACAAATATTCGGAATACCACTCTTCCGATGATCCGGCATGATCCGGAACGGACGCCGGCTCAAGATGCGTCAATGAATTTTGAGTGGCTGGGCGGAACCGAAGCGGGGAATAATGCCCGCCGTTCGGTGGGCCGCGTCAAATTTTGACGGCCCGGACGAAGTGGGACCAGGAAGAACAAGTCTTCCTGCGCGGAAAAAATGAAAAATGCCAAGACGAGAAATGTAGATTCGCCAGCGCAAAAACGCTTGCGAATTGACCGGCACGGAGTGCGCCCATCCAAAATGAATTTCTCCTTTCTGTTTTCTCCCTTCTGCTTTGATTAGTTTCCTCATCACCGGCGGCGCCGGCTTTGTCGGCTCAAACCTGGCAATGGCCCTCCGCGCCGCGTCCCCAGCCGCGGAGATCGTCGCCATGGACAATCTTTACCGCCGCGGCTCGGAACTGAACGTCTCCCGGTTGGAAAAAGCCGCCGTCCGCTTCCACCGCGGTGACGTCCGTGACGCCGATTCCTTTCCGCCGCGCCCTTTCGATTTTCTCATCGAATGTTCCGCCGAACCTTCCGTGCTCGCCGGCCAGGACGGCTCGCCCGATTATCTCTTCCAAACCAATCTCGTCGGCGCCTATCAATGCCTGGAAAAAGCGCGCGCCTGGAAAAGCAAATTCATCTTCCTCTCCACCAGCCGCGTCTACCCCATCGCCACCCTCGAAGCCCATCCCTGGCGCGAGGAGCCTGCCCGCTTCGCTTGGGAAGATTCCGGTGTTCCCGGCATCACCTCCCGCGGCGTGGCCGAGACGACCGATTTACGCGGCGCGCGCTCCCTTTACGGCTTCACCAAACTTTCCGCGGAACTGTTGATTGAAGAATATCGCGCCACCTACGGCTTGAAATCCACCGTCAACCGCTGCGGCGTCATCGCCGGCCCGTGGCAATTCGGCAAGGTTGACCAGGGCGTCGCCTCCCTCTGGGTCCTGGCTCACCATTTCGGCCGCCCCTTGAGCTATATCGGCTACGGCGGCGCAGGCAAACAAGTCCGCGACTTCCTCCATGTGGACGACCTCTGCGATTTGATTTTGGAACAAATTAGGAATTTTGAATCATGGGACGGCTGGTTGGGTAATGTTGCAGGCGGTTTGTTTAATTCCGCTTCCCTTTGCGAGCTGACGGCAATTTGCGAAGAAGTCACCGGCAGAAAAATCCCCATCAAATCCGTGCCAGCAAATCGCCCGTCCGATTTACGCCTCTTCATCGGCGATTGCGCCAGGCTTTTCGCGCGAACCCAGTGGCGTCCCCGGCGCGGCGTCCGCCGCATCGTCCAGGACATCCACGCCTGGGTGAAGGAAAATGAAAAAGCGCTCAAAAATGCGCTGTGAACTTTGATTTCCCATGCGCGGTGAAACCAATAAAGCCAAACTCGATGCGTTTATGTCCGCTCTTGGAAATCGCGCCATCGGCGCCGGTTCCCTATATTTGACCGGCGGCGCCACTGCGGTGCTTTACGGATGGCGCGACATGACCATTGACGTGGACATCAAACCCGATCCTGAGCCTCCCGGCCTTTTCGAAGCCCTGGCGCAATTAAAAAATGAATTGGATGTCAATGTGAAACTCGCCGCTCCCGATCAGTTTATCCCCCCCCGTACCTGGCTGGCGTGAGCGCAGTGTCTTTATTGCCAAACATGGCCATGTCAATTTTTTCCACTACGACCCCTACGGGCAGGTGCTCTCAAAGCTTCAACGCCGGCATGACCGCGACCTGCGCGACGTGCGTTCATTTTTACAGCAGGGGCTGATTGAAATAAGTCGTCTCCGCGAAATGTTTCATCAAATTGAACCTCAATTGATCCGGTATCCAGCCATTGACGCGGCCACATTTCGCGCCGCCGTCGCCCAATTTTGCCATGACCGCCAATGACCCCATCACCGGCCTTCCCGGCGAATCACTCGTCCGTAAAGGCTTGGCCGATCTCAAAGTTGGACGTCGCACGGTGTGGGCATGTCTTGCGGACATTGCCCGCCCGCGTCTGACTCATGCCGTCTTCATTTCCGCCGCATCGCCCCCCCAATCACCCGAGCCTGAACTCGAACTCTACCGCCTGCTCCGTAGCGAGGGTGGCGATGCCTATTCGCGTTACAATTCTCTGGTGCGCGAACTCGTCAGTTTTGAAATGGCGCTTGACCATAGAATGACGGCCAGATTGAATAAATCTTCAGCTTCTTAAAATGACCGAACTCCTCCTCGAATCCGGACACGTCGAGAAAAACTACTGGCACGACCTGTGGCGCTACCGCGAACTGTTCTATTTCCTCGCCTGGCGCGACATCCTCGTCCGCTACAAACAGACCGTCATCGGCATTGCCTGGGCCGTCATCCAGCCGTTGCTGACCACGGTCGTCTTCACCGTCGTTTTCAACCGCATTGCCGGGCTGCCCGCCCCGCGCGGCGTGCCCTTTTTTTGTTGGTGATGGCGGCGCAACTGCCCTGGCAATTCTTTTCCGCCTCCCTCACCAACTCCAGCAACAGCCTCATCTCCAATTCCAACCTTATTTCAAAAATCTATTTTCCGCGCCTCATTATTCCCGCCGGCTCCGTCATCACCAGCTTTGTGGATTTTCTCATCACCGCCGCGCTGGTCGCTGTTTTGATGGGCTGTTTTCATTTCATGCCCGATTGGCGCCTGCTCACCCTGCCGCTCTTTGCGGCCCTGGCGTTTGCCGCGGCCTTTGGCGCGGGACTCTGGCTCTCCGCTTTAAACGTCGAATACCGCGACTTTCGCTATGTCGTTCCCTTCATCGTCTCACTCGGAATCTTCGTGTCGCCGGTCGGTTTTACCAGTGCCTCCGTGCCCACCCTCTGTCGTTGGCACGGATTCGACCTCCCCGCGCGCCTCCTCTACTCCCTCAACCCCATGGTCGGGGTCATTGACGGATTCCGCTGGGCGTTGTTGCGCGGAAACGTGGGCGTAAACAAGGCAATGATGGCAACCGGCCTTTGGTGGCCTTCCCTCCTCCTGTCCTGTTGCATCATTTTCCTCCTTTGCCTCTCCGGCATCTGGTATTTTCGCCGCATGGAACGCACCTTCGCAGACGTCATCTGAAGAATTTTACACGCACACCGAACGATACGTCTCCGACATCGTCCCGATAATTTCATCGCCTTGAAAATATGAGAACACAAACCAAACGGTACGCCTCGAAAATCATCCGCCTTTACACGAAACTGCCGACCGATCGGGACGATGTCCGCGAACTCGGGGAGGAACTCGTGCGCTCCGGAATGAAGATCACCGCCCTTGCGACCCATCTTTCGCTTCCGCTTGCCATCTCCAGCTCTTGCGCCGCAATGGGCGATTTGGCCGAGGAAATAGAAGAATCGCAACGTATTATTGAACTCCTCCGCGACGATTGTGGCATTCAAAGCGTCCAAATCAATTCCCTCCATCAGGAAGCCGGTGTCCTTGTGTCCAAACTGCTCCTGGCCAAGACAAAATGGGCCGACTCGCGGGATACGGGACAAAACTAGGACCTTTGAAAACTTGGAGAATTGGCAAAATGCCCGGCGTTATCATCAAAAATCCCGGCCCATTCCTTGTCACCGGCCACTGATCGCCGGCGTCCCGACCCTCGTCCACCCGTGATCACCGTCGAAAACTTAGGTAAGAAATACCGCATCTCCCACCAGGGCGAGAGGCCGCGCTACGTCGCCCTGCGCGATGTCATCGCCGAAAAAGCCAAAAACCTTTTCAAGCGCAACCCCCCCCAGGCCTCCGGCATCCGGCCTTCCGCCTCCGCCACCGAGGACTTCTGGGCCTTGCGCAACGTCTCTTTCGAAATCAAACAGGGCGAAACCGTCGGCGTCATCGGACGCAACGGCGCCGGCAAAAGCACCCTCCTCAAAATCCTCAGCCGCATCACCGAACCCACCGAAGGCCGCGTCCGCCTCCGTGGCCGCGTCGCCAGCCTCCTCGAAGTCGGCACCGGCTTCCACGCCGAACTTACCGGACGCGAAAACATCTTCCTCAACGGCGCCATCCTCGGCATGACCAAGGCCGAAATCAAACGCAAATTCGACGAGATCGTCGCCTTCTCCGAAGTTGAAAAATTCCTGGACACACCCGTCAAACGCTACTCCAGCGGCATGTATGTCCGCCTCGCCTTCGCCGTCGCCGCCCACCTCGAACCCGAAATCCTCATCGTGGACGAAGTCCTCGCCGTCGGAGACGCCGAATTCCAGAAAAAATGCCTCGGCAAAATGCAGGACGTCGCCACCAAGGACGGCCGCACCGTCCTCTTCGTCAGCCACAACATGGGCGCCGTCAGCCGCCTCTGCCAGGCCGCCGTGCTCCTGGACAAGGGCGCCATCATCGCGCGCGGAAATACCCCTTCCGTTGTCGCCAAATACCTTCAATCCGACTCCGGCGTAAAGGCGCAATTCATCCCCGATCCCGCCCGCCCCATCGGCAATGACACCGTCACCCTCCTCGCCCTCACCGTTAAAGGCGCCGACGGCAGCCTCGGGCCCGCGTTCGCATCCAGCGACCCCCTCCGCGTGGAGATCGCCTACCGCATCCTCAAACCCGTCCGCGGCCTCCGCGTCGGCATTCACCTCCACGCCGCCGACGGCGCCATCATCTTCAACGCCGCCGACACCGACAACAATGAAAATGGCGATGACGAACGCTCCCGGCGCTCCGGCCTCTACGCCAGCGCCTGTGAAATCCCGGCCGCATTCCTCAACCGCGGCCAATATTCCATCACCGTCGGCTCCGACGTTCCCGCCGGGGTGAATTTTTACCGCGAAAATGTCGTTGCCTTTTCCATCATTGCCGACAACGCGCGCGACCTGCGCGAGGACAACCGTCCGGGACTTGTCTGTCCACGCCTGCACTGGAACATTTCCCGCGAAGAAGACACCGTGCTGAAATAAAAATCTATGAAAAAACTCCTCGTCACCTCGCCAACGGACCGCGGCTCTGTGAGCCGCGGCAATAAAGTAAAATAAGCCTCGTTTTGTAAAAGCAAATTTCTATCATCTGTAGTGAACTGAAAAAATGAATAAGCCTTTGTCCGCCACTTGTGATTCCGGTATCACGGCACTGGGAAAGATTCCCTGGGGCAGCCACTTTTGCAACTTCTACGACACTCAGAAAGATCTCGCCGAGTGCGTCATTCCATTTATCAAGGCAGGCCTCGACAACAACGAGATGTGTTTCTGGGTGACTTCCGATCCATTGAACGCTAGAGACGCTAGGCATCTTCTGGGTCAAGTGCAGTCCGATTTGGCCATCCGGGAAACTTCGGGTCAGATGAAGATTATCGACTTCGCAGATTGGTATTATGACCGGCAGCACTCGATCACGTGTCAGGCTTTGCAGGATAGCCTCGATCGCTTGACCGTTGCGCAGCAGCGGGGCTTCGCTGGCGTGAGGATGTCGGGCAATTCGTTTTGGCTTGAGAGAAAGTATTGGTCGCTCTTCAGCGAATACGAAGAAAAGCTACATGAGGGCATCCAAAATTCGAAAATTGTCGTGCTGTGCAGCTACAGCCTCCAGCGCTGCTCGCCCCGGGATGTTCTTGAAGTAGTCAGACATCACGACTTTGCATTATTCCACGACTCTGGAGGTTGGCGGGTCACTCGAAGATGAAGCTGCGCGGGCTTAGTTGAGTTCAGGAACGATAAAAGCATGTAGATTACCCAGCCAAACGCACAAAAGCCTATTACTTGGTGCTCGTTGTCGTAACGGTTGTCGTGGATGTCGCCGTGGTGGTTGTAGATGTCGTGGTTGATGAGGACCTCGTGAAGAGAGTGATGGAGATTACTAATGGGCTTGGTGCATGCGCCGCATTTGATCCGGTTTAAAAGGCTCTATGACGTTCAACCAGCGCCAATTCGTGACAAACCGCCATAAAATGAATATCTTATGAAAAAACTCCTCGTCACCTCGCCAACGGACCGCGGCTCTGTGAGCCGCGGCAATAAAATGAATATCCTATGAAAAAACTCCTCGTCACCGGCTCATCAGGTCTCATCGGTTCGGAAGTCGTCGAGCATTTCTGCAAACTCGGCTGGGACGTCCACGGCGTGGACAACAATATGCGCGCCGACTTCTTTGGCGGCGGCGGCGATACCCGCTGGAACCAGCGCCGTCTTCTGGCCGCGCACAAAAACTTCCACCACCATGAATTGGATATTCGCAACCGGACGCATGTGGATGAATTGGTTTCCGCCCTGCAACCGGCCCTCCTCGTCCATGCCGCCGCCCAGCCCAGCCACGACCTCGCCGCGTCCCGCCCATTCGATGATTTCGATGTCAATGCCGTGGGAACACTCAACCTCCTCGAAGCCGCCCGGCGCCACGCCCCCCAGCTCGTCTTCGCCCACATGAGCACCAACAAGGTCTATGGCGACCGGCCCAATACCATCCCCCTCAGCGAACTCCCCACACGCTGGGATTACAACGACCCCGCTTATGCCGGCGGCATCACCGAGGATTTTCCCATTGACCAAAGCAAGCACAGCCTCTTTGGCGCCTCCAAAGTCGCCGGCGACATCATGGTCCAGGAATACGGTCGCTATTTCGGGATGAAAACCTGCTGCCTCCGCGGCGGATGCCTCACCGGGCCGAACCATAGCGGCGTCGAATTGCACGGCTTTTTGAGTTACCTCATCAAATGCAACATCGAAGGCAGACTCTACAAGGTCTTCGGGTACAAGGGCAAACAGGTGCGCGACAACATCCATTCATTGGACGTCGCCCGCTTCATTCACGCCTTTTATGAAAAACCGAGATCGGGAGAAGTCTATAACATCGGCGGTGGACGCGCCAACAGCGTCTCCATCCTCGAAGCCTTTGACCGCGCCGCGGCCCTGAGTGGCAAAAAAATGAATTACGAATACGTTGACCAAAACCGCGCCGGCGACCACATCTGCTACATCAGCGACCTCTCCAGGATGAAAACCCACTATCCCGCCTGGGACATCACCAAGTCGTTGGATGACGTGTTCCGCGAAATCCATGCCGCCACCAAGGCAAAAATAGCCAAATAATTTCTGCTTTGAAAAAAATCCTCCATCGCCTTCGGCACGAAAAAAACCGGCTCTTGGATCGGCTGAAAATCTACCAGGCCGCCCTGGTCACCCTCCTGGTTCCCACCAAAAAACGCCTCTGGCAAAAGGTCGCCGCCGCCGGCCCCCCCGCGTGGGACGAACGCAACAAAATCATCGCCGGCTTTATTCCCCCCGGCAGCTCCGTCCTCGACGTCGGCTGCGGCGCGCAGACCCTCAAACAATATCTGAAACCCGGATGCCGATACCAGCCCTGTGACGTCGTCAAAAGCACCCCCGACGTCATCTTCTGCGATTTCAACGCCGGAATTTATCCCCCCGTCGGCGAACCATACGATTACGTCGTCTGCAGCGGCGTTTTTGAATACATCCGCAAACCCGAAGAATTCCTCGGTCGCGTTCCCTTGTTGGGCCACGCCACCATTATGAGTTACAATCTGCTTCCACCCGGCGGATCCAAGCTCGCCAGGCTCGCAAATGGCTATGGATGGCTCAACCATTTTACACTAGAAGAACTCGAAAACCTCTTTAAACACATCGGTTTGGACTGGACAACTTTGGCGGATGATGAGAAGTTAGGATACACAATCTTTCTCCTTGACCCGGAAAAATTGAAAGCCGGCAGCCAGGCAATGGACGTCAAGGACCGCAAATCTTGATACGAAAACAAAAGAACAGAAGAGTTTTATGTTTAAAACTGTAACACTGTTGCTGATTGGATCAGTCATCGTCCTCGCTCAACCCCTTCAGTCATTCGCCCAGGGCACCGCCTTTACCTACCAGGGCCAGTTGACTGCCGTCGGCGTGCCCGCTTCCGGAAACTATGATTTCGTCTTCTCACTGTGCGACGCCAGTAACGCCGGCAACTACATCGGCTTCAGCGTTACCAACGACGCCGTTGCCGTCACCAACGGCCTCTTCAACGTCCAGTTGGATTTCGGCCAGGTATTCGATGGCAGCGCGCGCTGGCTGGAAATCGGCGTGCGCACCAACGGCGCCTCCGCCTTCACCACCCTCGCTCCCCGCCAGCAACTGACCCCCGCGCCCTACGCCATCACCGCCGGCAACGCCTTGACCGCGTCAACCATTACCGGTCCGCTCCCCAACGCCGGCTTGAGCGGCAGCTACACCGGGCAAATCACGTTCAATAACCCTTCCAACGCCTTCAGCGGCGCGTTTTACGGTAACGGCGGCCCATTGACCAACGACCTGCGCGCCCTTGCCGTCTATGTCAACTCCAACTACACCGTTTCCGCTTCCGAAACTGCCGCCATGCAGACCACCAACATCATCTACTACCTGGACACCACTGCCGGCAACCTGTTGTTCACGTTCCCCGCGCCTCCGGCCCCGGCCGGCGCCACCTTCACCATCGTCAACTTCGGCACCAACACCATTACCCTGACCAATCAACCCGGCTCCATGTTTGAAACCGCCAGCGGCTACTCCGGCGTTGACACCAACGAAGTGACCGTCGGCGGATACTTCGACAAAGTGCTGGTCTGGCAGAACTTCAACGGAACCAACTGGGTGCAACTGGCCAGCCACCGCACCGAGCAGGAAATCCGCGACATCGCGGCCGCCTACGTGGGATTCGCGAACGGAGTCGGAGACAACCTCACCATCAACAGCAACCTAATCGTAAACGGCACAATTTCAGGCAACGGTACCGGCCTCACCAACCTCAACGCGCAGAACGTTACAGGCACGTTAAGCGAAACCGCATTGCCATCCTCCGCCGTCCTCACCAATGGCGCATCGGCTGCCGGACAGGTGCCAACGTGGAATGGAAGCAATTACGTTTGGGCGCCTGTTGCTGCTGGAGATGTCTATTCAAACACTGCGGTTACATTCAGTTCAATTAACACAACGAATACGGCCGGTCCGAATGCTCTTAACGGAACCTTTTATTTTAATTCACCTCAACTCACAAACAGTTCCACCAATATTATCATCGGAGGCGCGTATCCTTACGAAATCGGAAACCTTTCTTATTATACGCAGCCGATTGCAATGCTCAGGCCACTTTTTCCATTGAATGAAATGATCGTGGATATAATGCCAAACGCTGGGACAAATTACGGGAAATTCACCACAAATGCATGGGTTGATATTTGCAATTCGGATTATTATACCAACTATTCGACGACTGGTGCAGCCTACGGACAGTGGTTGCATTTGGCGGTTGATCAAAACGGCGACGGGTATATTGAGCCGGATGCGCCGTCAGGAGGCAATTTCGGTTCACTCTTTTTATGTGCAGGGAGTCCAAATTCCCAGTTGTTTTTCGGGGCTAACTTTGATATTAAGCTTTACCAGGCACAACCAGCGATTGGTGAAGATCCTGGCGGATCGTTGCTCGGCTCGTATGGAAATAATATGTCATTCTTCGCAGGCGCTACTGCTGGGAAAGGGATTGGGATTTACTATTCCGACACCGATGGAATTGGGCAAAACGGTAACCGCCAGGCGCTTTGGGTGACAAATAATCTCACTGGTTATTATTCTACGTTGACTCTCATGAAGTCGGGTGGCCAGGTCAGCGTCGGGGGAAATGAAACGGTGAGCAGCAATCTGACTATCAACGCCTGTTTATTATTACAAACAAACGCTATGTGTCCGAATCCTCTCTCGACGGGAGGCTGGCTTTGGAACAGCAACAATGCCCTATATTGGGTGACAACATCGAATACAAACTACATCGCAGGTCCATGATGCGTTTTATGGATATTGTTAATGACCCATTTGTTGAATTCCTTCGCATTCAACGTGGCCGTACCATTTACTTGAAGCCCTATTGGGGTAATTCAGGTGACGAACTTATTTGGATGGGCAACGATATTCTGTTAAGAGAATTGGGGCTTAATCGTGTATTAAATCCTCAAAAAGCGGAGATCGTCATGATTCCTGGAGGGAATGCCACAATGTGGGGCTCGCCGCTATCGGAATGGCAGGACTGTTGGAAACGCTGGCCTGATGCTGAATTCGTTGTCGCACCATCGGGCTTTCAAGGCAATAATTTGCCTTGGCGAGAAATGCTCAAGACGTCCGGCGCAAAAATCTCTGGTTTGTTCGCCCGCGATGCTGTCGGGTACGAGAACCTTTGTCGCCTGGGCCTGCCGTCAACCGTGAAGATTGGTTTTGCGCATGACCCGGCTTTCCATTTGAAAAGTTCGAGATGGATCATTGAGGTTCGCGAGGCATGTTTATCGGAGTACATTCTGGCTAGCTTCCGGCGGGATTGTGAATCTGCTATGCATCTGCCAAATGAAAGTGTTTTCCTAAAGATATGGCCTTTTTCCTCAGTTTTACATCGTTACAAACATCGCTGCCAGGCTGGCTATTTTCAAAGACGTTTTGCTATGGTCAGGCGGGTCGCTGGTTCAACCTTGCCAATTGTGGAGCAAGATGTGTCACTGATGAGCTTTCAAAGTTTTGTTGAATGTATCAGCAGAGCTGCGCAGGTGCATACCGACCGTTTACACTGCATGATAATGGCTGTGTTATTGGGCAAAGAGGTCTTTGCCTATCCAACGGCTTACTCGAAACTTGAATCAATATATGAGCACAGTATCAAACCGTGGGCCAAAGTGAATTTCGTTGAGATCGAAGACGGGGCGGCTTAATCAATACCGTAAACATATCAACATGCTACAGATTTCCGTTGTCATTTGCACGCATAATCCGCGCCCCGATTATTTGATCCAAGTGCTGGACGCGCTGAAGGCGCAGACCTTGCCGAAGGAGCAATGGGAATTGCTGCTGGTTGATAATGCGTCAAGGGAGCCGCTGGCGGGCAAGTGGGATTTGTCCTGGCATCCTCAGGCACGTCACGTGCATGAAGATGAACTCGGACTAACCCATGCCAGGCTGCGGGGAATCAAAGAATCAAAATATGATCTTCTCGTATTCGTAGATGACGATAATGTTTTGGCGCCGGATTATCTCTCGACGGCTGTCATGATTGCGAGTGCGTACCCGCAGCTAGGCGTTTGGGGTGGAGCGGTTTTGCCGCAATTTGAATGCTCTCCCGACCCTGCCACGGAATCAATCTTAAGTTGGCTGTGTATCCGAAGATTAGAAGGCGATTACTGGGGAAACTATCGTGTCTTAGACAATGCACCTGCTGGTGCTGGAATGTGCTTGAAGCGAAACGTGGCTATTGCTTATACTTATGGCGTAAAACAAGCTGCTATTCGCAAGAATCTTGGTCGCGTGGGAAATCGACTTTCTGGTTGGGAAGACATGGACTTGGCGTTTTGCTCCATTGATATTGGATTTGGCATGGGTTTGTTTGAAAAACTGCGCGTTACTCACTTGATACCTTCTCGCAGGTTGGAACATTCTTACCTTTTGAAGCTCGCCGAAGATTTGCAAATGTCCCGGATTCTTTTTTTGCGAATGAGGGGCCTGGAATCACCTATCGGGTGTCGGGTGGATCGCTTTGCCGGTGAATTCTTGTGGTGGTATCGCTGGCTGCGAGTAAATCCATTTTTAAAACGCTTCCTGTTGGCCGAGCGGCGTGGCATTAAACGAGGACGTACTGTAAGTCGTCAAAACAGCCTTTGAAATCTTGACCCAAAAATTGGGTGGCACTCATAACGCCAGTTAGGCGCACCGGCTGTACTGGGACACGTTGGGTCGCTACTGAAACGGAGAATAGGTTCACGCTGAATTTTGGACTGGTTTGGTTCAATAGGTTGCCAAAATTAAATTGGGAATGACATTGATGGCTTCAAAGAGCAATAAGACTCGACTGCTTCTCGTCAGTATTGTGCCGCCCCGAAACGATTGCGGGGTGCGGATTGTGATGTATCGGCATCTGGTGGAGCGGAAGCCATTTGAATTGCACGTTGCCAGCAACGCTGATTTTGCTGATGAATTATTAATAAATACGCAGTTGAGATTGCCGTATCCAATCCATCGGTTGCGGAAAACGCGTTTCGGGCCGCAACTGTTGCCGTGGATCACCGATTATGAGAACTTTGTCTGGCCGTTGACAGGGAGTCGCGGTCTGGAGGAAGCCATCCAAATATTTCAACCAGACGTGTTGCTCACCCTGGCTGAAACAAGTGTGTGTCATATTGCCTCTAAGGCCGCCAAACGACACAAACTGCCTTTGGCTGGCTTGTTCTTGGACTGGTTTCCCGTTATGAAACCCCACTATGGACATAAGCGAACACGAGGAGTTCTGAGCCACCGTTATCGCGACCTATACGCCGCGTGCGACCTGGCCTTCTGCACCAGCGATGGCATGAAGGAAATTTTGGGGCCCCACCCCAATTGTCATGTAATTTACCCAATGCCGGGAAGGCATGCGGTGCCGGAGAAATCCTGGCCCCCGTCCAATGGAAAATTCCGGCTGGTCTATGTCGGTTCCGTTGAAAATTTCTACGGCCGTATGATCTGCTCTCTCGTCGAAAAAATCGAGACGACGAATGATCTGGAAATTATCGTGGTTGGACCCAATGCCGACTGGCCGCCGGAAATTCTTGGACGCGCTAAGGCAAAGGGAATTTATCTTGGCTTCAAACCGCCTGAAGAGGCGGCAAAAGTTCTGGCTGGAGCGGACGCGCTTCTGGTGGTGATGAGTTTTGAGCCGGAACACCGCCTTTTCATGGAAACCAGCTTTACAACCAAGTTTTTGGATTATGTCGCATTTGGCAAACCGGTGATTCTTTGGGGCCCAGAATATTGTACCCCGGTAAAGGTCGCCCGCAGACACGGCGGGGCGGAAGTGGTGAATCAGCCAGACGCAGATGAAATTATTTCCGCTTGCCGGGCAATTGACCGCGATCCCGCATTGCAGGAAAGATTATCGAAGCAGGCGCGCCAATTGCATCAGGGACTATTTAATCCTGACCGTCTTCAGGAAATTTTCGTCGGGGAAATTCGTTCATTGGTGAATGGCGGACATTAAAATCATTTTAATCTCGTCAGTTCATCCCGAACCCACCAGTGCCGGACAAGTTGTACTCTACCGGCATTTGGTTGGCCAAAAAGGAATCGAGGTGGAAATTTATGGAAACGAGCCGGCAAAATCGACGCTATCAAGCTCAATTCGCCGGCTGGTTGGTCGGTTTGGGCAGACACGCTTCCATCGTTTATCGGAAGATTTTTGGGCCTTATGGAAAGCGCGCTGGCTGGACTCATCCTTGCCGCGCAGCATAGCACATGACGGACGAACGGTGGTCCTCACGGTGGCGCACGGCGATGTTTGCATGGCTGCACTCCGGTTTGCGAAGAATCACAAACTACCCTTGGTCACGTTTTTCCACGACTGGTGGCCCGATATTCCCGATGTCCATAACCTGTTCCGACGGTGCCTGGAAAAGAACTTTCAGCGACTTTATCAAGGCTCAACTGTGGCATTGTGTGTTAGCGAAGAAATGAAGTTGGCCTTGGGCGAACACCCATCGGCGACGGTTCTCCCTCCAATTCCCAAAAAAACGACCCGTGATTCTGTGCTTATGGGGTTCGCTCCAGACGAGGAAAAACGATTCAAAATTTATTATTTCGGCAATCTCTTTGAATATGGGGCGATGCTTGCGAAGGCGCTTAAAGAATTGAATGGGCACGGAACAATTCGCTTGGAGGTTCGGGGTGCCAATCCAAATTGGCCGCAGTCATTTCGGGAGGATATGCGGAAAAAGGCCCTTTGGAAGGATTTCGCGCCGCGCGCCGAACTGGACGGTTGGTTAAATGAAGCCAGCGCGTTTCTGGTTGCTATGGTCTTTGATCAACCTTTCCGGCGGCGAATGGAAACCAGTTTTCCATCTAAACTGATTGAATTCGCCCAATTGGGCAAACCATTGGTAATTTGGGGGCCGGAATATGGCTCTGCTGTGCAATGGGCGCGCCAGGGAAATCGCGCCTTATGTATCACTGATCCAAATCCCGCGGCATTGCGGGAGGCATTGGAAAGCCTGGCCGTTTTGCCCGAAGAAAGACTTAGATTGTCAGCCGCCGCAAGCCACGCCGCGCAAACCGACTTTAATCCCGATAAAATCCAGGCGCAGTTTTTGAAAGTTTTGCGCAATGTTGTGAGCCAAAGGATTTAGCGTTGCAGTTATTTGGTTGATCATCGTCATGGAGATAAAATAGAAAAGAGGTTTTAATGCCACTCCGGATTGTTCACTATAACACACATGCGGACGGTGGTTCGGCGATATTGATGCTGAGACTGCATGATTCCCTGTGCGCCATGGGGCATGACAGCCGCATCCGATACCGGAGGGGTATCCTCCAACTGCCGGAAGTCCAACGCCTCGAGTATTGTTCGGGTTGGCTGGATCGCCAGCGCGAGCGGATTCAACGCCGTTTTGAAAACTGGATGTTGGTTCCAAACGCGGCGTCATATTATGGCCGCTACCGCCTTCACAAAACCACGCCGCCGCCAGCGGCAGATGCTTCGGTTGACGTCATCCATCTCCACTGGATAAGTCAGTGGTTGGATTTGCCCACTTTTCTAAAGGGAATGCCCAAACAACTTCCAATAGTTTGGACAATCCACGATATGAGTCCATTGGCGGGAGGCTGCTTCACGGATTTTGGATGCGATCAACTCGAAACCGGTTGCCGGGTTTGTCCGCTCTTGAAATCTCCTTTCAATCGGTTCTTGGCGACGCAGGAACGGAAGCGCCGTTCCCGCGTCCTGTCCGGCCGGCGCCTCTTTGCCGTAGGCAACAGCGCCTTTACTACCCGGCTTATAGAGAAATCCGCTTTGTTTCGCGCGGCCGAAAAAATTGTTACGATTCACCCGGCCCTGAACGTCCGGCAATTCATCCGCCATGACAAGGACCAGGCTCGTCGATTGTTGGGTATTGCCGAAGACCGCTTTGTTCTTGGTTTTGGGGCGGCATCACTTACGGACGAAAACAAGGGCTTAAACCGTTTCCTTGAGGTGGCGGAAAAAGTGGCGGCCCGTTTGGGGCCCGTGGAGGCGTTGGTTTTCGGTGATGGTCTTTCAGCGGCGGGCAGCCAGCGGGTAAAGGTGCATGGCTTGGGGCGACTGTCATCGCCGCTGCTCCAGAGTCTGGTGTATTCGGCCATGGATGTATTCGTGGTGGCCTCGCGCATGGAAACTTTTGGCCAAGTCGCCACCGAGGCGCAGGCCTGTGGCACACCAGTGTGGGCGTTCGCCGTAGGCGGCTTGGAGGATGCAATTCAAAACGGCGTGACCGGGAGTCTGGTGCCATTTCCCGACAAAACCATGATGGCAGAAACCATTTGTGCGGCGGCTGAGGGACGCAAATTGCCCGAAATGGGAAACCATGCCGCGGAATGGGTGCGGCAAACTTTTTCTGTGGAACTGATGACTCGACAATACCTGGAACTTTACCGCGAGACGATGCAAGGTTCGAATATTCCCGGTTGACCAAATTCTCCTGGCCCATGCATATCGTTTTTTGCGCGGATCACAGCGCTTTGCCGGGACTTCACGTGGCCGCGTATTCGCTGCTTGAACGGATAAATACGGCGGCCTCCCAAACCCAGATTCATGTTTTCAGCGATGAATTGGATGAAACCGATCTGGAGTTGCTCGACCGGACGCTGACCTCGCTGAACAAGCCTTTTACCCTGGAGCTCCGCAGGGTGGAGGCGGCTTCGTTTAACGGCTTTCCCTCGCTGAATGGCAGTTGGGCCACTTATTACCGCTTGGCGGTGCCCCATGCTTTGGACGTGGAGCGCTTTTTGTATGTTGATGCCGATACCTTGTGCGACGTGGACGTGAGCCATTTGCAATCCCTGGAGATGGGTCGTTTTCCAATTGCTTGGGCGCCGGAAGCGCCGTTGTCGCAAGCGGTGGACCGAGAGGTGGCGGAACAATTGGGCAAACACGAGACAGAGTTCTATTTTAACGCCGGAGTGATGCTGGTGAATGTGCCCGAATGGCAGCGGCAGCGGGTCACGGAAAGGGCCAGGGAATACATCGCCGCGCATCTTCCCATCTTCCATGACCAGTCCGCATTGAATGTTGTGCTTCATGGCAACTCATTGACGTTGGACGCCAAATTTAATTGCATGTCCAACATGCGCAAGAATTGGCCGGCGTTGACCCTGCCTTACAGGAAAATCGGCCGGCTCGTGCATTTTCTGGACTATCCCAAACCCTGGGACTTCCTCGCTGAATCCGTGCATCCGCAATATCGCCTCTGGCGTTCGGTATTGGACAATACCGCCATGAAAGGCTTCCGTTCCTGGCAGGCAACGGCGTCCCGAAAATTTCCTCGGAGCCGGAAGGCATGGACTGGATATAAAAAGACGCTCAAGGATCGCCTGTTGTTTGCCGGCTATTCACAAGGATGGTTGAAACGGATAAAGGGTGTGCCTTCTGAAGTCCAAATCGCAAACGCTAACTTAACGGACGGGTGAACGTTAAGGCGCCATTCGGGTTTGTCACCGGCTGTCATGCCGGCGACAAGTTCATGGTCCAAGCGACGCTTGCCAGCATGAAACACTTTTGCCCCAAAGTGCCGATATGTCTTACCGTGGATGGAGACTTTGACGTCTCGGATTTGGAGAAGGAATATGATTTAATCATTCTGCGCATTTCTGAATTGCCTTTGGCCGACATGAGCAAAATGATTGGTGGAAATTATCGCGCCAAACTGGCTGCCATGTGGGAAGGGCCCTTTGCATTTTATGTTTGGATGGATTCCGACGCCATAGTCTGGGGCGATTTCACGCCGCAAGTACGAACGGACCTGGATTTTCAAATTTTCTGGAGCGAAATTTCCATTCCACCAGATGCTACCGAAATTCCCCCGTGGCTTGTGCATTATTATTTTGACCAGGAAAAATTACGTCATTTTGACGCCGAATTTGAATGGCGGGGAAATGCATATTTCTCTTCCGGGGCATTCGCCTGCCGTCGTTCTGCTATCCCCTTTGCCGAGTGGGCGCGGGTCGAAGTTTGGGCGAAACAACAGGATGGATTGTTTGCCTGGGGCGAGATGGGTATGTTGAATTACTTGGTTCACGCCAAAGCTCAACGGGGTGAAATAAAGATTGATTCCGCCGACCTTCAGCATGTCTGGGCACACCACGGAAAGGAAGAGTTAGTGAAAGATTGCGATGGCAATGGCTGGCATTTCCCGCAAGAAATCCAGCGCCCGCGTGTGGCCCATTTCTGCTACCGCAAGCCTTTTCTTTTTGACCGCAAAGCCTATTCACGTCCATTTACCATTGCTAGGTTGGAGCATCATCGCCGTCATCACGGCAACCTGGGGGCGTGGCTTGCTATCTTAAAGGAAGAGGGTAATATTCTGTCGGCAAAGGTGCGGCGTCGGCTTAAGCATTAACGCGGCAAGGCCGAAAAGCATTGCAACCATCTTTTGTCCGTAAATGAAATTCTCTTCTCTCGCGCTTAGAGTCTCCAACGTATTAAGAAGATCCCCAATTATTCATGATACGGTCAGGCGAATCTACTGTGTTTTTTGCCCTGGTCTGCGCTTTTGCGTGGAACAAGCATTTCGCAATTGTGACGAGGTGTTCGTATTGAAAATTGGCGCCAATGACGGCGTTGAAAGCGATCCGATTGCCGACTATTTGCTGAATGACCGCCGGTATCGCGGCCTGTTGGTCGAACCTATTCCGCTATACGCGAAAATGCTTTCGGCAAATTTTGAAGGAACGGGACGGTTCAAGATTGAACAGGCGGCAATCACGGAGATAGACGGTAAAAAGAGCATGTATTATGTGGATGAAAAAGCAACCGATTCAAAGGGAAATCCTCTTCCAAAGTGGCTGCGTGGCGTCGCAAGTTTCGACCGCGCTCATGTTCAGGAGCATCTCCCTCCTGAGATGTACGGAGCCGTCAAAGAAACGACGGTAGATTGTTTTTCGGTTGCCGGGCTATTGGCGAGGAACGAAATTCGAAAGGTTGACATATTGCAAATTGACACCGAAGGACATGACTATGTCGTGCTCCGACAGTTTGATTTTTCGGCCATTCGCCCCAAGGTTGTCATCTTCGAGCGAAAACATTTGTCGAAAGGAGACGAATCAGCTGCAAAGAAACTTATGGAACGAGCCGGTTATAAAGTGAAAACTTTGGAAACAGATTTTCTTTGCACCGCTTTTTAACGCTTCATGACTATTTCCGTCATGATTACCACGAAAAACCGGTCGGCGGATTTGCAGCGCACTTGCTCGGTCTTGCGGCAGTTGAACCCTCCGCCTCTGGATGTGCTCATTACGGCGGACGGTTGCACCGATGACACGGTTCCAATGCTAAAAGCCGAAATTCAGAAAGCTGAATGCAGGAATCTAAAAATCATCGTGAACGAAGCGGGAAAAGGTTCGGTGGCTTCGCGCGACCGGATGATGCGGGAGGCGAAAGGCGATCTTGTGCTCGCTTTGGACGACGATAGCTACCCGGAGCAATTGGATTGCCTCGCGCGAGTCATTCCCTTATTCGAAAAAGATCCGCGTCTTGCCGTCCTCCATTTTCCCCAGCGCACCGATGAATATCCGGAGACATTGACGCAAACAGACTTTGGTGCGGAACGCCGTTCACGTTCCTTTGCCAATTCCGGCGCAGTCTTGCGCCGTTCCATCTACCTGGAGTTGCCGGGCTTTGAGCCAAAATTCTTCCACATGTACGAGGAGCCGGATTACGCGCTGCAATGCGCGGCGGCGGGATACGAAGTGCGGTTTTCTCCGGTTGTCAGCGTTCGGCATCATTTTTCCGGGAAGACACGCAGCGAAATAAGAAATCATCATTGCCTCGCGCGGAATGAATTTTGGAGCACGCTGTTGCGGTGTCCGTTTCCCTATGTTTTATTGATGATTTGCTGGCGCGTTTTCTCGCAATTTCGCTACGCCTGCACACGCGGCATCGGCTGGGTCATTCACGAGCCGGTTTGGTGGTGGCAGGCGCTGGCCGGCATCCCGTATTGTCTGAAAAATCGCAATCCCGTATCGTGGGGCCGCTACCGGCATTGGTTGTCTCTTTGATGCCCCAAATATTCTAAAAGAGGGTTTTCGATGAATGCGATCTTCGCCTTCCGCCTTCTAGAATTTTAGTGCCCCAGATTTCAATGTTCTTTTTGGCTTTCTTTTTTTTTCACTTCGGGCATCCATCCTTCAGTGGTCAGACTGACTTGAACGTCACGAATTATGGCGGCAGGGGCGACGCCGTGCAGTTTTGGGTCTGCACCCGAAGCAATTCCGTCGTGGTGACGACCACCAACCAACTTTCGAGTTCGGATATTGGCAAGACTGTCGAGGTTTTTGGCGTGGGAACGCGGACCCATGGAATGAATTCGCGGGGAGTTGTGGGATATGGAAACCAGGACTTGATCGCCGTCATTACAAACGTGGCGGCCGCGACGAATATTTACATCTCGCTGCCCTGTCAGTTGACCACCAACAACACCTTTGCCACGTACGGAACGGACAACACGCCAGCCTTTTCCAAAGCCATTGCCGCCTGTTCAGGATACCCCAATGCAACGATCAACATTCCGAATGGGACTTATCTCTTGCTGCCGACTTGGCATGCCACCGACGCGTATGCCTATGCCTCCATCGTCATACACCGTGGAGGATTGCACTTCGTCGGCGAAAGTCGGAGCAGGACCGTCTTGCTCTCCCGCGGAGCATGGATGATAAAAGATTCCCACGACGGCACACCCTATGACGGATACCCATTTCGCGGCTTTCTGTTCGAGATTTGCGCGCCCATCTCCAACAACAATCCGTCGAGTATTGAGAACCTGACCATGGACGGAGGGGTATTGCAGGGAAATACGCCAATTCACGGAATCCAGGCCAATCCGGTGGACGGCCAAGGGTGGGACCAACAACATTCAGCCTATCTTACTTGCGATGAAGGAAACAGAACGGGAACGGCAACACACCAGGCCCTGGCCAACGTGATTGTCGTCCATTGGCGGGGCGAGATGTTGAAATCCATTGACCAAAACACCAACGGCAACATGACAATTGAAAACTCCTCATTCATTGACGGAAACGCCACTGCGTTGAATATATTCATGAGCCAGGTTGTTTCAAACTGTCTGTTCAACAACCTTTTCCAGACCGCTGAAATTTACCAGTCCTATTATACCAACACGTCCTATTTCGTGGACAATTTTGTCACTAACATCACCTATAATGGATGGGCCTGGAATGGAGGGCTGCCAACGTCCCCGCCGTATCTCATGCAAAGCAACACGTTTTATTTTAACGCCTATGGGATGAATGGAATTCAAACGACGCCGGGAGCCAATATATCCATCCTGAACAACCGAATTCATTGCGCTGCTTATATGACGGTCTTTGCCATCGGCACAGCCGGGTCGCAGGGGAGCTTCGTCAACAGTAATATCGTCATCTCCGGAAACACGGTTTACGCCGACGCTAATAACTCCACCTATCCCGGTATCACAAATATCCTGACACAGTTCGTTACGTTCGGCGGTCCTGGAAACACCAGCGTTTCCGGACTGACAATTAGCAGCAATACGGTGATTTCGAGAATCGTGCAGAGAATATTAAATCAGGGGGCCTATTCATCGGGGGTGCAATATTTTGATAACAATATCATCGACACGAGTGCCGGATTTAACATGGCTGATGGCGAACCAATGGTGTTGATCCAATCAAATGACACTTATACGGCCGCAAATCTCTTTGGAAGCAGCGGAACGACTAATCTGATCTCGTACGCAAACGGACCGTTGCATCCCACCCCATACGTCCAATCCGGGACGGTCTTTGTCCTTCAGGATACCAATGCCCATCAAATTCCAGCGGGAGCGTGGATGTCGTTCGATAACAGAACGAACACCCAGGGAACTAATTATTTCGTTTACCCATCACAATCCAGGGGTGATTGTTTGACGGTATTGAAGGGGCGGACTCTGACATTCCATTGGAATGGCAGCGGCTGGACCACCAACATCCTCTCTCCGGCAATACGGAATTTTTTCAATTAACAGAGGACTGTTTTCCTCTTCCAGCGTACGGCCTCTTGGAATGCGTACCCATGCTGGCTTGCTCTGAAAAGCTGACAAGAAAACCAGAAACTGGACACGAAAACGGCACCCAAAATGCAAGAAATCGCATTTTCTGCTTGCAATATCCACGCTGGCAGATAAGCTGCTTGAGTCAACCCGAAACGTAACAGGCTCGCAGGGGCTAAGCCGATAGACGTGCGCGATCGAAGAAAACATTAGCCAAATATTGCGTATGAACTGACAATAAGTGGTGAGCACTTTTACCTGTTTCATTTAAAAGTGCTCCGTGAACCAAAGCAGCAAACAGAAAAATGAACAAAGATCGCAAGCCAAAGGGTTCCTGCTTGCCGCTCTTCCGAATTCTGCTCGTTTAAAAGTTGTCCGTGGTCTTTCAGCCTGCTTTCTGCTTTCTGCCTTCTGCTTTTCTGCCATGTCCCAGACCAGCCTCAATGTCACGAATTTTGGCGCGATTGGCGATGCTGTCCAGTTTTCAGTCAATACCGTGAGCAATTCCGTGGTGGTTTCAGCCGCAGGGACGAACAGCTTTTCACCGGCAGATGTCGGCAAGGTCATTGAAGTGTTTGGCGTCGGAACGCAGACTTATGGGACAAATTCACAAGGCGTTTTGGGGTATGGAAACCAGGACTTGATCGCAACCATTACCAACGTGGTGTCCGCGACAAATATTTACATCTCCCTTCCCTGCCAGTTGACAACCACCAATACGTTTGCAACTTACGGAACGGACAACACGCCCGCCTTTTCCAACGCCGTTGTCGCCTGTTCTAGCTACACCAACGCGATTATCAACATTCCTCAAGGGACGTACCTCTGTATGCCGACCTTTTGCTCCAATAACACTTCTTATGCATTCGGTTCAATTCTGATTCATCGGGGTGGATTGGAATTTGCTGGTGCGGGTCAAACGAACTCCATCCTCCTGTCACGCGGAGCGTGGCAAGACCAGCCCACTAATGCAATGTATGCAGGATCTGCGTTCCGCGGATTTCTGATTGAACTTTGCGCTCCCATAACGAATAATTATCCTTTGATCTTTGAGAACTTGACACTGGACGGCGGAGTCAGTCAGGGAAATACCAGTGTTCATGGAATCAAAGCGAATCCCGTTGACGGAAAGGGATGGGACCAGCAGCATTCAGCATTTCTTGCCTTTGACTCAGGAGACCGGACGGGAACCGCGGTGCGTCAAATGTTTACTAATGTAACTGTCCAGCATTGGCGGGGCGAGATGTTGAAATCCATTGACCAAAACACCAACGGCAACATGACAATTGAAAACTGCTCATTCATTGATGGAAACGCCACTGCGTTGAATATATTCATGAGCCAGGTTGTTTCAAACTGTCTGTTCAACAACCTTTTCCAGACCGCTGAAATTTACCAGTCCTATTATACCAACACGTCCTATTTCGTGGACAATTTTGTCACTAACATCACCTATAATGGATGGGCCTGGAATGGAGGGCTGCCAACGTCCCCGCCGTATCTCATGCAAAGCAACACGTTTTATTTTAACGCCTATGGGATGAATGGAATTCAAACGACGCCGGGAGCCAATATATCCATCCTGAACAACCGAATTCATTGCGCTGCTTATATGACGGTCTTTGCCATCGGCACAGCCGGGTCGCAGGGGAGCTTCGTCAACAGTAATATCGTCATCTCCGGAAACACGGTTTACGCCGACGCTAATAACTCCACCTATCCCGGCACCACGAATGTCCTCACAGCTTTCGTCGGGTTCGGAGGCCCCGGGGTTACGAGCGTTTCCGGGTTGACCATTGCCAGTAATACGGTGATTGCGGGAACCGTGCAGGATATATTGAATCAGGGCGCGTATTCATCTGGAGTTGTTTTTTCAAACAACGCGATTATTGGTGCGTCTGCGGGTTTTGATATGAATGCTGGTAATCCAATGATTTTTATTCAGACAAATAACACTTATACGCCTCGCCAGCTTAACGGGAATCATGGGACCACCAATGTGGTTTCGTATGGAGGCGGGCCGTTGCACCCCACTCAGTATGTCCAATCCGGCGCGACGTTTGTTCTTCAGGACACCAACACCGCTCAAATTCCGATTGGTGCCCAAATATTCTTCGATAATAGCACTAACACCGGGGGCACCAATTATTTTATCTGTCCGTCACAGTCAGGCGGCGATAATGTGGTGGTCTCAAAGGGGCAGACTATTTCATTCGTATGGAACGGCAAGGCGTGGGACAATGCTATGCAATTTACCTCCAGGTGGGCGATTGGCGCCGCGCCATTTGCCACGCAATTCACCGGCCCGTCCGTGGATAGCAGCGGGATCGCGATCATCGGTTGGAGTTGGAATTTTGGCGATGGCACGACGAGCACGGCGCAAAATCCATCGCACCTGTATGCCGCCGCCGGTGCGTTCACGCCGACTCTCGTCGTGACCAACAGCTATGGTGCGGTTGAGGTTGTTTCGGGTCCGGCCATCAGCGTCGGCGTGCTTCCCTTGTCGCAGCAATTGGCGATGACTCCTTCCGGTCCCAATGTCAATCTGAGCTGGCCCACAAATGCCACCGGCTATACCCTGCAATATACAACCAATCTGAGTTCACCGTATTGGATAATCATGTCCGCAGCGCCGACCATTGCCAACGGCCAAAATGTCTTGAGTGTTCCCATGGTCGGCGGGCAGATGTTTTTCCGGTTGCTCATGGCCGGGACGGTTGCTTACACGGCCAGATGGACCGCGGGCACCGCCCCATTCGCCACGGCCTTTAGCTGTCCCTCGGCCGACAGCCTCGGATACCCAATCATCGGTTGGAGCTGGAGTTTTGGCGACGGCTCAACCAGCACGGTGCAAAATCCGTCGCACACGTTTGCCGCTGCCGGCGTGTTCACCCCGACTCTGGTCGTCACCAACAATAACGGTGTCGCCGAGCTGGCTTCAGGTCCGGCCATCAACGTCACCGTGCTTCCCATATCGCCGCATTTGGCAATGCTCCTTTCCGGGGCCAATGCCACACTGACTTGGCCCACGAACGCCACCGGTTACATCCTGGAATGCGCTACCAACCTTGCTTCACCACTTTGGGTTCCTGTCTCTGCTTTGCCGTCCGTTGTCAACGGCCAAAACGTCCTGAACCTTCCCGTAGGCGGCGGGCAGATGTATTTCCGGCTCGAGCCGTAACATCTTCAGTCGCGGAGCGGCGAAAGACAGTAAGCCCAAGCAAACCCACAAGGAAAAAAATGTCTGTCTGTGCTTTTTATTTTTGCGGCTAAATGCATTTTCTGCTCTCCGCTTTAAAAAGGATGATTTCTGCTGTCTCGGCTCATTTGTCATACATCCGTCTTATTCGTTTCAGCTTTCCAAATTGTGAATATACACCTGTCGAACGCTCCGAACTCGTTCTTTTATCTGGATGATAATGCTTCAAGTTTAATTTCGCCCGTGGCTGAATTGGATATCTGCGCGAGCACCTCGGGAGGCGTTGTAACCAATTCTTACACATCGGCCGTGTCGCCTGGCGCTCCCCTGACGGTCACGAATGGCGCGCCGCCGACAACGTTTTATTGGAACGGTGCTGCGTGGGTTGAAGATCGCCAATGACACGGCGGCTCGGACCATCCTATTAAGCTACAACCGCATGGAAAAATTCGTTTGCGCTTTTCGTGGCCGCCGCGATTCCTATCAGGTGCCGCTGGCCCTTGCCGAAGGCGGCTTATTGGACAGCTTTATAACAGACTTTTATGCCTTCTCGGCTATTAGGCTTTTGTCCCGGTGTCTTCCCGTCAGGGTTCGTCAGAAAATAGGAGCGCGTTATGAACCGAAAATCCCGGCTGACCAAATAAAATGCCTGTGGAAAACAACCGCCTTGGAACATCTTCGGCATTTCTTCGGAAGTCCGCCATCAATGACCTTCGCCAGGCTCGATCAACATTTTTCCTCGGCGGCGGCCTCCCGGGCCAGGAAACGGGGCGCGGATTTGTTTTTATACAGTCCCTATGCATGGGAGGCCTTTGCGGCCGATTACCGCCGCACACCTCGGAAAGTCTTGTTCCAATTCCACCCGCACCAGATTTTCGAGCGTGAGATACTGAATAGAAATCATTCCAGACATCCCTACGTGACCGATTCCTACACCGAAGAAACAGGCAAACGATTGAACGCAAGTTTGCTGCGCCGTAATCAGGACGCCTGGCGCATGGCGGACTTGATTTTCTGTGCCAGTTCTTTCACCATGCAGTCCCTCCTTGAGGTGGGTGCCGATGCGACAAAATGCCGGATCGTGCCCTACGGGGTGGAACTGCCGCCTGCCGATGGTTGCATCAAGGCGCCCGATTCGTTTCGCGTTCTCTTTGTGGGTTCAGGCATTCAACGCAAAGGACTCCACCATCTCTTGCTTGCATGGAAGAAGGCCGCCCTTCCTCCAGCCAGCCGCCTGATCCTCGTGTGCCGCGTAATTGACAAGGGAATAGAGGCGTTGGCAAAAAATAATAAGGGAGTCGAACTCCGACATGAAGTAAGCGGGGGAATTTTAAGTTCGCTTTTTTACTCGTCTGCATTGTTTGCCATGCCCTCCCTCGTCGAAGGCTTCGGGCAGGTCTATTTGGAAGCGCTCAGCCACGGTTGCCCGGTGCTCGGAACGCCAAATACCTGCCTCCCTGACCTCGGAAATGAGTCGGATGGAATTTTCACCGTTCCGGCTGATGACAATATTGATGCCCTCGTGCATCGGCTGGAATCTGCATCCGGGAATTTGCCCGGCAACGAAGCCATCCGGCAAAAGGCCCGGGCTTGCGCGGCGCGCTTTTCTTGGGTGCGGTTTCGGACGCAAATAAGACATCAATTGACCGGCAGTAAAGAAGGTCATGGATCCGGGACGTTGTGAATGGTAACGTGTTCCGCAACGTGCTCTTGCCTGAATTGCTAAATCTCGCTTATGCCTGAATCTTTGTCCATAATGCCAATCTCCTTCTGGGTTGTGATTCTCGTGATTGGTTTGGGAGTTTTCCTGTCTATTCGCCGGTTCAATGACGGATCGGGCCTTCCCATGTTCGCCGTCATCGGCACCGTGACGGTCTGGTATGTCGGCGACGCTTTCTATAATGATTATGCCGATGGCTACGCGAAGATTTTTGATTCGGATGTGTTGCAAAACGCTTGGTGGGAAGTGGCGTGGTTTTTGGTCGTCCTTCTGGCGGCTGTGCCCGGCGTGCATCGCTGGTTCAACGGTCGGCATCTTCGCAACCGCAGCGGCGTCCTCCAATTGGCAAAATCGGGGGTCAATTATCCGGTTCTTCAACGTCAATTGGATGCTTTATTTAAAGGATGTCTCGCCGCTTATGCCATCCTCGTTTTGGTAGCGGCCATCCGCCTCAAGAGCCAGTTCCTCTATTTCATCTTTCCATTTCTGAGTTATGAGGCCGACCCGTGGGGGCGGGGACGAATCGGAACGGGTTTTGACGCGCTGCTGACCTTATCCTTTTACATTCAGATGATGGTGACGACGGTTTTCGGCGTGCTGGCCGCGGTTTCAACCAACAAGCGCACCCGATTTTTGTCGTTGCTTTTATGTTTCATTTCCTGGCCGTATTTCCTTTTTGGCCGCACCCGCAACACGATCCTGGCCATCGCCATTCCGGCGATTCTCAGTTGGGCTTTTTTACGGCTGCGTGGAAGCTTATGGAAAAAAATCGCGGTGCTGGCCGCTTTCTTTATTCTGGTCAATGGCTGGATGGCCTTCATCATTCAGAACCGTTCGCAAGAATCCATTACGGCTGCTTTTAAGGAAAAGGGATTTGATTTGGAGAAGGAAGAGGATGTCCATCACCAGGGGTTGAACATGTTTGAGGAATTGTGTTGGGTTAACACGTTCATCAAAAAAGGAACCTACGAACCCAATTGGGGCGCGCGCTACTTCGCCGAACTCGTCAACCCAATCCCGCGCGCTCTCTGGCATGGAAAACCACTCATCGGCATTGACTACGCCATCGCCCGCGGGCAGGGAACACGCGGAGATGAGGGGACCAAGAATGGCGCGGGTATTGATGCCACCATCTCAACCGGTATGATTGGACAAGGGGTCGTAAATTTCGGAAGAATTCTTGGCCCGATGGCGGCGGCGCTGCTGATGAGCTTTTGGGTGGCTGTCCTCGCCCGCCAGGATTTGCATATCTGGAAACTGGGTCGCCTTCCCCTTTACGCGTGTGGAATGATCTTGACGTTTAACCTGGGACGCGACATAACCTTTATCACCCTCTACCCATTTGTTTTCGGAGCCGCGGCTCTATGGTGGCTGGACCAGCGTAGGGCCGGGCAGGGGGCAGGGCATTTAACCCGGAGTCCGGAAAGCATGCGGCGGGGGGCAATCGAGAACGGGACGATGGAAGAGGCAAGAGCAGGGAAACCGCTCGAACCACAACCTTTGAACAAACCCATTCAAGGGCCTGTCACGGGCCGCCCAAAATTTTCCATGCGTCCTCATGGGCGGGCGAACGGTGTCCGACGACCATAATTGGCCGAATAAGCGACCAAATTCCGCTCTTCGCCGTGACGATGCTGTTGGGAAGGATGCGCCTGCGCCGCAGATTTTTGCGCAAGGCGAGGAGTGCGAGCATATCCGTCAGTGATCTGTAAGCGGCAAACGACGACGCCCTTGCGCAAGAAGATCAAGCAGGAGCGCCTGATCCAATTGCATGGTTACGGCTCAATTCGCGTTCCTGGGCAACACGACATTGTCGGCGCTCTCTGATTGCCAATCGAATCCATGAGATCAAAAATTGTCAGCGTTGCGTTCGCGCCTTTCGGATTTTGCGTTCCTGAGACGCCCGTTCGGAGAGAGAATCGCTTGTGACGAAGCGCTGGCCATCAAAAGAAATAGCCTCGAGACGACCTTCTTCGATCAACTTCCGAACGTGCTGCGGCGATATCCCCAGGAGCCGTGCCGCAGAAATCTGGGAGACAACGCTGCCGCCCGAACGATAACGACCCAAAAACTCAATGATTCCTGCCCACATAATTTCGCGATTCGGAAAGCCCGAAAATAAAGGAAAATCACCGCGCCCAGAAGAACCCATCGGAAACGCTAAAATTAAACGTGATAATCGTCAACGGAAACAACGAGAACGCTGCGGGCTAACCTGACTGGAACATTGCCGTGCCATCTTTAACCCAATCCCAGCCCACGGCCGCCTCCAACGCCACCCGCCTCGCTATCCTTTGTCACCGCGTCGGCCCGTATCACTTCGCCCGTGCCCGCGCCGTTGGCAAATTCATGAATACCACCCTGATCGAGATCTTCAAAAACGACGACATCTACAAATGGTCCCTCGTCCCGGGCGCCGAGCGCTTCAACCGCGTCACGTTGTTTGACAAGGATTCGCAGCCAACCGCCCAATTGCTCCGTGGCCTTCATAAGGCGTTGGATGATTCCCGGCCCCACGTCGTGGCCATCCCCGGTTGGGCCGATGTCGTGGCCTTTGGCGCACTCCAGTGGTGCGCCTCCCGCAACGTCCCCGCGGTTGTCATGTCCGAATCCACTGAATGGGATGAGCGGCGTCGGCCCTGGAAGGAATGGGTCAAACGCCGCATCCTCAAATTGTGCGCCGCCGGCCTCGTCGGTGGCCGCCCCCATGCCGATTACCTCGCCCGCCTCGGCATGGCCCCCAACCGGATCTCCCTCGGATACGACGCCGTGGACAATGCTTGCTTTGCCCGGCAAGGCCGCGGAAGTCAGAAGCCAGTTGCCCCAAATCAGGGCCATCCACCGCTTGCCCGAAAATTATTTTTTGGCCAGCGCCCGCTTCGTCGAAAAGAAAAATCTTCTCAACCTCATTCGCGCCTATGCCCAATATCGCGAATTGGCTGAAAGCAAATCAGACCTCCGACCTCTGACTTCTGACCTCTGGTCTTTGGTTCTCCTCGGCGACGGCCCATTGCGCTCCGCTCTCTCTCATCTCATTTCTGACCTCCGTCTCCAGCAATCCGTCCTCTTGCCAGGCTTCAAGCAATACGGCGAATTGCCCGTGTATTACGCCTGCGCAAAAACCTTTATCCACGCCAGCACCGTCGAACAATGGGGGCTGGTCGTCAATGAAGCCATGGCTTCCGGATTGCCCGTCCTGGTTTCCAACCGATGCGGGTGCGCCCGCGACTTGGTGCATGATGCCGTCAACGGGTTCACTTTTGACCCCTATAACGTCGAACAGCTTGCGCAACTGATGCTGAAGATTTCTGGTCCCAACTTTCCACTTTCTGTTTTTGGCTCGGAAAGCCTCCGTATCATCGCCGATTGGTGTCCCGACCGTTTTGCCCGCGGCCTCGGTCGAGCCGTCGAATCTGCACTCGCAAGTCCAAGACCGCATTTCGGAACCCCCGATCGCCTCCTCCTGCAACTGCTCTCAAGGTTCTAAACCAAGTCGTGTAGGAGACGAGGTAACGAGTCTCATTTCTGCCTTCCGCTTTAAAAAGGATGATTTCTGCTATTTCGACTCATTTGTCATCCATCCGTCCTATCTTAATTTTAGCCTTTAGCATTCAGCCTTCAGCCTCTAGCCTTGTGCTAAAAACCGTTGAAAAATGGGGTTGACCCGTTCAGGTGACGGGTCTAATTTTGCACTGTAAAAATAGAAAAAACAGCCCAAAACCGGCCCGGCTGACTTAGTGGTCTGACGCGTAAATACGATGACGTTTGCGGCAAGCCATTTTTGGCGCAGGCGAGGCGGGAGCGACGAGCATATCCGTCATGGATCTGTGAGGAGCGAACAACGAAGCCTGCGCCAAAAAGGGCTGCCGCCCGGAGGGTTGCGTCGCTTTTGGCCTATGAGCTTCATTGCTCGTCGGTCACAGCCCAACGAAGAGGATGCTCCCTCCTCGCCACAGGCCAAAAGCAACACAACGAACGTCACCGTATTTACGCCTCAGACCACTTAGGGTCAATAATACTGTTAGGCCGACGAGCGCCAATGAACAATCCGACGATACTCAAAGTTGTGATCGTGATTCTTGCTGTGGCACTTTTTGGGTCACTCAGCCATTTGGTTTACCAGCGCTGGGAGGATTTGATGTGGAAGGACGAGGTTTACGGGCTTGCTGGCTATAGGGGTGCTACACGTGCATTGGATGATTTCCGCGAGGGTAAGCTCCGGCTTTTCGTGATTTCGGGCGAGCGGAGCAATGACAAGTATTCTGGAACGAATGACGGCCCATTTGAGATTTGGTATCCGCAGTATTTTCCGCAGATTTATCCGATGCGCTATTCGACTGAGCAGATGGTGCAGTTCTACGACGACAAGATGCGATATATGCAGAAGCATCCAGAGAGATTTTTGACGACCACGAATCGTCGGCCTTACGACAACGCGCTGGAGCCAACGCCGACCGCCCCTTGAATTTATGATTGAAATATGAAGATTGAGAGTCCAGATTGTAGTCGTGAGCCAGCCGCCGGTGGCCGTGGCTCAGCTTTCGTTAGACCACACAACACATGAACACATCACCAGAAACCAAGTCCTTCGCAAATCAAGCAGCCAAATTGAGTTGGGTATGCCCAATATTTTTTTTCTCCTTCTCGTCGCTGGCAAACAGGCCATCTCGCCACTGATTCTGGACTTGATAGGACTTTTGCTTATCGTCGTCGGCTTGCTTTTTAGTATCATCGCCTTGTTTGGCATTTCCAAGCACGGCACGAAGGGCATCCTCACACCAGCGATTGTCGGCATTATCATCAATGGTTTGTTGCTTTTTATTTTTGTGACGAACTTCGTGGCAGCGAGAGCCAGAGCGCAGCAGCACACTGGCATTGAGTCTTCGGCGGTAGTAGCCGTGTGGTCTAACAAGCCGCCAGGCCGACGCCGATTGCAGCTTGACTTTATGGAAGGTTTGGACCGTTAGGCCACTTACAATCTATGGAAACATCATCACAACCGCCCGCCCTCGCTCGTCCATCTCTGTGGAGCCCGAACCCAGCGTGTAGCTGGAGTCTCCTCGTGACTGCTGCGTTTGGAGCGTTCCTTCATCATCGTAATTGGCTGTCACTGGGGATGCCGGTCAAGGCTAGAAACTCCCTTCTTTGGTTTTACGGAGTGGTCGCATTTTTCATCCTATTTGCCTTGGTTCCCGACTATTGGATGCCGCTTCCAATAGTCACACGGCGGTCACAGTTTATCATCCTGATTCTGTGGTATTTCATCAGTGGTCGTGAGCAGGCGCGCTATGTGAGACAGCGCTTTCCAGATGGCTATAACAAGAAGAAGTGGGGCAAACCGCTGCTCATCGGCTTTGGAGCACTGATTGCTTATTTGATTTGTTGTGCGGTAGTTTCTCTGATTTATGACAAGCTTGGAATCAATTCATAGGCAGACGCGCCCGATGGCGTGGCTCAGCTATATTGGATCGTTAAACGGCTTCGAGCACACATGAGAACACAGCTTCATATTCCAGATGCGTCCGGCGTGGAAGACAGAGCACATGTTGAGCAGATTCTTGTCGCCGCAACCCAGGAGTTTGGGATTGTTGACACCACCGTCACATCGCGAGTGCCAGACACCATCCGCTGTTACTCCGAACGAATCGGGCATGGCTTTGCTATCGGCGCGCGCATTGTCGGTGATCTTATTATCGTGGATTTCTACACTGGCAAACAGCCGTCACCACGTTTTCCTGCTGTCGAGGAGCGGCTCACATCGGAGTTGCGCCTTATATTTGGCGAGCGCATTATCATCCCGAAAACATCAGATTATATCGCCGCACAGAGTAGTTTGCCGGAATCGGATGCGGCGAGAGAGTTTCACCGCAATCATTTTAGACATGAGACACCAGCCGCCTGACAAGTCGCCGCAGCCAACCGCCGTCCTGTCCAGCCGAAGCTTCGGAGCGAAGGTGGATGGCGCTGTAAAAAAGATGATTTCTAGTTCGGCTCATTTGTCCTATTGTATTCGTCCCATCCGTCCTATCTTGTTCTGCTCGTTTTACCTCGTTGCTGACGATTATGAAAAACGCTAAGTTTGCCAATTAAATTACGCACCCAAACTGATTTGAAAATTGCACGCATTTTAAGAATGTCAATTAATCTAAATCAAAAAAACGAAATAGTGCGACAATCATTAATGCGGCGACTGTAACCCAGGTACAGATTGCCACAATCCAAATCCCGATGTCCATTTTTTCATCAATTCCAATTTGGGGTTGGGGGGATATTGTTTCCACCGGATTGGTTTTAATTGGCGTATTAAGCGAATGGCCTTTTGCAATGCGTAAAATAGCTCCTGATAAAGAGAACGACCTGATGCCGATTGGATGGAGGCGTGAAAAATTAAAAAAGAGACTTGGAATTATCTTGATCTTTGGGGTTCTTGGAGAACTTGGCTGCTTACCGCCCTCACTCATCGAATCTGCGGAATTAAACAACGAGGCTGCTAATGCGTGGATGGCAGCCGCAGACTCAGAATCAAACAATCTTGTGCTGAGAAAGGAATTGCTGCCGCGTTCAGACCTTTTTTCCGCAAGAAAATTCTTGCAATCCTTGCAGGGCAAGCGAAAGGCAAGCGTTGTTATTATATTCGAAAGCTCAGAATCGTTTGATTTAGCCATCCAAATCAGGAGGTTTCTAGTAAGCGATGGATGGAACGTGCCTCCTTGCCGCCCAGTTTCAGAAGAAGACGCGCTTGGAGAATCTGATAATCCATTGTTGCAGCAAGGCTCATTAATCGTTAGAGCCGGTGCCCCAGCCGGGACAATAGCCTTTGCCACCAAACACCATTGGGGGGCTTGGGAAGATGATTTTGACAATCGAGACGATCCAAAAATATATTTCCGGGATGCGTTGAAAGCTGCCGGCGTTCCATTCACGCCAGTATATCGGCTAAACATGAAACTTCCAGAGGGAGTAGTATCAATCATTATTGGGGATAAAAGCTGGCCAGATTGAGCCGAGACGTTTCCAGAAAAAGCAACCGTGATAAAGCAAAGACAAACCAAAACCGTTAAAACCGACTCATAATACCCGCATAACCACAATTTCGTGCCAAACCACCGGTTCGCAAGCGATTTGAGGCGGAAAAACCAAATTAGGTGACTACCCAAAATCTCTTCATGTTGCGTTTTCTGCTTTAAAAAAGGATGATTTCTGCTATTTGGACTCATTTGTCCTATCAGTCCCATCCGTCCTATCTTAATTTTAGCCTTCAGGCTTTAGCCTTTAGCATTTCCAACAATGTTCAACGTCGTCCATGTCACGTCCGATGCGGGCTTGCTTGCTTACCGCGAACTGGATGAGGCGCTGGGTCTGACTGAACTGGGTGAGGATCTGCTGAACGATTGGCGCACGGCGAACAATACGCAACATACGAATGTCGTGCGCCATTCCCGACAGATCATCTTCCAGATGGCGGAGGTGGCGGTTCCGCGAGAGTTGTTCCGGGCCATTCTGGAGGGGATTGGGCGGCTGAGATTACGCGCAGCAACATCTGGATGAAGAAAAAGTGAAAGGAACCGCATGAAAACAATGGCAACCACGGAGGAGGTGTCTTCAGATGGCATGGAAAAGCCCGTGGAAAGGCGCAACTGGCGACAAATCGCCTGCTGTGCCAGAGAAAAACGGACGGCGGACTCGGAAAAAGTCCTTGCAAACCCTTGGAAGAGGAAGAATATCACGAAAAGGCCCACGCCAGTCGTGGGCAAACAACCAAATGGGAAATGTCAGTTTAGAATGGATAACAGTGTAACGCGAAACTTGGTGTCCTTATGAGCAATCCATTGACCTCGGAGCAAGAGTCGTTGCAGGTTCAAAAGCGGAATTTAACGCAGTCGAAAATTGCCAATATTCAGCTGGCTGCGTTAAACCTCACGAATTTGGATATTGCTGCATCAAATCGCAGAATTGAAGCAATCCATCGCAATACTCTGAATGAGGCAAAACGGCAAACGGCTGTTTTGGAATTGCAACTTGAAGAAACAAAACTGGCAAAGCTTGAAAAAAATCGGCAGCAACAACTCAAACAAGCCGCCTTTTCTTTGAACAAGGAAATCGAGGTCTTGAAGGCCTGTCGGATAGTTCCACGTTTGATTCTGGCAAAAAGATTAAATTCTGATGTTGCTGCGGTAGGGTTGGCAGCTACAGAACTTCATGAAATCTCCGATAAGGAATACGCCGATACAGTTTTGAACAAATTGCAAGAGTTCAAATTCAGCACGGAAAAAGAAATATCGGAAAGTGATAAGGTAAGGGTTGTGGATTTTCAAACCGGCCTTGAAGAATTAGGTTCTCTTGCCCGTCAAGTCGGCATCAGCCAAAACGAAGCTATTCGAACAAAGGAAACTATCGATGAAAAAAAGCAAATTTTGGCCAAAAATTCCAAACGGAAGAAATACAAATATCCGGTAATTACATTTTTTTTAACAATAGGTTTTTGGGTAATCATGTCGGCCAACTCTGATTCGACATCTAACGATTCATCGGTTGACGCAATTGGTATATTGTTCGTTCTTTATATTTGTATTGCTGTCGTTGTTTTTCCTGTTTGGGTGTTAAGAAACCTTGTCCACAATTCGAAAATAAAGAACAAACTAAATTCACGCCAAATTCAACAAATTAATGGAGAGATCAAATCACTGGAAAATAAAATTAAGGATTTTGCAAACCAAGAAACGGATTTGCGCAACAAACTGAAGATCCAACAGCAAATGCTTTCAGATGCTGTTGTTGAATATCCTGAACTGAAAAATTTGGTATCGGCAATTTAACTGTATTCCTGACGGGATTACCCGTTACGGAAACGGCGTGGCTTGGTGCTATATGCATTTTTGCCACGCCAGTATTGATAGACAGTGCTGCGGATTTTGTTAAGCACGGCGCTTTCGCCGGCCATCTCTAAAATTTCCACCGTGCCAAAATATTTCACTGCATTGGTCGGCGGGTTGCCCAATGGTTTGAGCAATCCGGCCTTAATTGTTCATGCTTATAAAAAGGGCCATATTCACGATTTTATGGATTTTTCTGTTTTTCATAATCAGTCAAGTGATTGTGACCCTCGTAAATGTCTGGATAATAGACGCCATGCTTCCAAGCGGCCTTCGAGACTACAATGCTCCGCTACCGGATTTTAAAAAAGTGGTTACTATCATAAATACCGTCCACGCGTTTGGGTGGGTGCCTCCAATTATTGCATTGATACTCGGCATTCGTGGAAAATTGCCCGGCACGCACTGAAATTCAAATTAGGACACTACCCAAAATCTCTTCATGTTGTCTTTGAATCATGTGCATTTTGTGCCTTTTTGTGGCTGAAAATCGTGCCCATCGTAGCGTTTCTCCGTAATGTTCAACGTCGTCCATGTCACCTCCTGGCTGTCTCGAAACGGTGGCGGCATCCCCCCGGTCATCCGGGCGCTCGCCCGCGAAACGAACCGCCGCGGTCTCAATGCCTCCATCCTCTGCTTGAAAGATCAATGGACCTCCCACGATTCCCAGGCCGACCACTCCGAATTCGTCGCCGCCCAATTCCTCGGTCCAAGCGCCCTTGGCTATTCACCGGAATTGAAGAGGAAGCTGCTGGCGCTTTCCCCATCGCCAAAAATTATCCACAGCCACGGACTTTGGATGTATCCCGGCCTCGCCGCCAGAACTTCCGCCGCCCGCGACGGCGCTCGCCTCGTCATTTCCCCCCACGGCATGCTCGAACCCTGGGCGCTCAATCATTCCCGATGGAAAAAACGCCTGGCCGCCAATCTGTTTGAAAATAAAAACTTGCGGAGTGCCGCCTGCCTCCATGCCCTCTGCACCGCCGAGGCCGCCAGTTTCCGCCGTTACGGCCTCAAAAATCCAATCGCCGTCATCCCCAATGGAGTGGATTTCGACAGCTCCCCGCCCGCGGATGGCGCGATTCTTGAAAAATTCCCCGACACCAAGGGTCGCCGCCGCATTTTATTCTTGTCCCGTCTTCACGCCAAAAAAGGTTTGTCCAATTTGCTCCAGGCCTGGCGCAACCTCGCCCCCAATTTCAAGGACTGGCAATTGCTCATCGCCGGCGCCGGCGACCCCGCCTATGAGCGCCAACTCAAAACCTCCGCACGGGATTTGATTGCCGACAAGCGCCTCCTCTTCCTCGGCCCCCTCTATGGAAATGATAAATCACAAATCCTGGCCGCCGCCGACCTCTTCGTCCTCCCCTCTTTCAGCGAAGGCTTCAGCATGGCGGTCCTCGAAGCCGCCGCCGCCGCTTTGCCCGTCTTGCTCACCCGCGATTGCAACTTCCCCGAATTGGCCCGCTCAAACGCCGCCATCGAGATTCCCCCCGACCTCCCCGCCGTCGAGGCCGGCCTCCGCCAATTCCTCGAACTTCCGGACGAACAGCGGAAAACCATGGGAAGATGCGGACAGGATTTGGTCAAAAAATCCTACACCTGGCCCGTCGTCGCCGACCAAATGTGCCGCGTCTATAACTGGCTTGCGGGAAATGCGGCAATGCCCGAAACTGTAAAAATCATCAATCATCAATCATAAATCATAAATCATAAATTTCCCTCGTGCCCGTTGACCTCTCATCGTTCTCGACCGGCCGCTTCCATCGCGGCGCAGGCCCCGTCCGCGAGTCCCTCTGGCTCCTCGTGAGCCTGCTCCTCTTTCGGCTTTGTCCCTTCAGTTTCTCGCCGCTGAAACGGATGGTGCTCCGCGCCTTCGGCGCAAAAATCGGCCGCGGCGTCGTCATCAAGCCCCAGGTCAAAATCACCTTCCCCTGGAAACTCGAAGTCGGCAACTTCGTCTGGCTCGGCGAGGAATGCTGGCTCCTCAATCTCGATCGCATTGTCATCGGAAACAACGTCTGTATCTCCCAGCGCGCCTTCCTCTGCACTGGCAATCACAACTACCGCCTGCCCGCCTTTGACTTGATCGTCAAACCCATCACCGTCGAGGACGGCGCCTGGCTCGGGGCTGCCTGTTGGGTCGGGCCGGGTGTCACCGTCGGCTCCCACGCCATCCTAGGCGCCTGTTCCATAACCGCTAAAAATATGGAGCCGTGGGGCATTTATCAGGGAAACCCCGCCGTCTTGACGAAACATCGCGCCATCCAGGATTAGCAAACTGCATGGATGGATCAATAGCGGCATATTTCAAAAAACGAAAAACATGCTGAAACAAGCTGAAACAGCTGAAACAAGCTGAAACAGCTGAAACAAGCTGATATAGATGCCAAAATATTCCTACCTAAGTCATTTAGGCTTAGGCGATTATGTTAAAAAACGGGCGCAATTTATTTTTCATGCGATTTTCATGGCGAAACTTTAATCGAAATTATTAGAGCATTTGAAGAAAAACCGTGGCAGTGGACGTGAAGAAACATTTTCACCTTTCCGGCCTTCAGTTTTTAGCCTTTAGCTTTCAGCCTTTAGCCTTTAGCCTTTTTAATTAACCATGGATACGTCAATACCTTTGGAATCCAAAGCGGTTCTTCCAGCGTCCGGGACCAAACACTCCGCCCTGCGGTGGTTGTTGGTAATTTTGCCGTTCGCCTGGTTGTGGTTTCATCTGATAAACAACTTGTGGTGGCAATGGGCGACCGACGCGCAATACAGCTATGGTTTCGTGATGCCGCTGCTCACGGCTGCATTGCTGATTCGGCGCTGGCATCACTTTTCAGGTGCTCCTTTGCAAAACGCTCGTCCCAATGGTTCCGCTCTGCTCGTTGTCATGATTGCCTGCCTCGTGCTCCCTTACCTGCCAACCCGCCTGCTCGAAGAGGCCGTCCCCGAATGGCGCCCCATTGGATGGGTGCTTGCCATCGAAACCATCGGCTTGTCTCTTTGCGCCATTTATCTCGTCAAGGGGTGGCCCGGGGTCGCTCGTTTCGCATTTCCCGTTTGCTTCTTCTTTACCGCCGTCCCCTGGCCGACGATTCTTGAGCAGCCTATCATTCAACACCTCAGCCGGGCGAACGCCGCCATGGTCGTCAATGTGATGGCTGTCCTCGGCGTCCCGGCAATCCAGCACGGCAACGTCATCGAAGTCACCACCGGTTTGGTCGGAATCAACGACGCTTGCAGCGGCATCCGTTCCCTCCAGTCCAGCCTCATGATCTCCCTGTTCCTCGGCGAATTCTATTTCATGAACTGGACCCGGCGGATTTTGCTGGTGCCGGCCGGCTTTTTCCTGGCCATGTTCTTCAACGTCTGCCGCACTTCGTTCCTCACGTTCCTCGCCGCAACAAAAGGCATCGCCGCGATCTCCCAATATCACGATGAGGCGGGCATCACCATTTTGCTCGCGTGCACTGCCACTCTCTGGGCCGTCAGTTTTTTGGCAAGCGTTTGGCCGAAAAATCCCCGGTCGGGATCGGCTGCCTTCGTTCGCCCGCCTCCGGTTTCCCATCTCCCCCGTCCGTTTTCTGTCCCGCCCTCGGGTCGCCTGCTCTTTCTGGCGGCTCTTTTGATCGTATGGGTCCTCGTTGTCGAGGTCGCCGTCGCTACCTGGTATTTCATTTGCGACAAACATATCCCTTCGGGACCCGCTTGGTCCCTCATCCTACCTGAAGGCAATTCCACCTATAAATCCCTCCCCTTCACGGCGGATGAGCACGAATTGCTCCGTTTTGACGACGGCAAACAGGGCCAATGGCAGGAACCCGACGGCACCGTCTGGCAGGCTTTCTATTTTGATTGGTTGCCCGGTCGCGTCGCCGGTTACCTCGCCAAACGCCATACCCCGGATATTTGCCTCCCCGCCACCGGGATGACCATGCTTTCCGGTCCCACTCTCACCATGCTCAACATTGACGACCTCGTTTTGCCGATGCGCAACTACGTCTTCAATGGCCCCAATGGGACTGTGCAGGTCTTTCAATGCCGTTGGCAACCGGGAGAAAACAGCGAGACGTATGCCTACGAGTCCTCGCGCTATAATCTCATTCGCAGTATCTGGGCGGGCAGGGGGGATAAGGGACAAAAAGTGATTGAAATCGTTGTTTCCGGTTATGATAATTCTGACAGTGCCAGAAATGCGCTGGTTCGTGAATTGCAGAAATTAATCAAAATCGGAAAATCCTGATTCGGTTTGAATATGCGTTTTCTGCTTCTCAACCAATTTTATCCGCCGGACGCGGCCCCAACCGGCCAGTATCTGCACGACCTGGCCCAGGCCCTCGCCAGGCGCGGACATTCAGTTAAGGTGCTCTGCTCTCGCCGCTCCTACAACGGCTCAAAAACTTTTTCCCCCCGCGAGTGCCTCGATAACGTCGAAATCGTCCGCCTCCCCGCATCCGGCTTTGGTCGCCGGGGCTTTTTGGGCAAGTTGGTGGATTACGCCTCGTTTTATTTCTTTCTTTTTTTCGCTCTGATCTTTCAGCGCCAACGTCCCGACTTAATCCTCTCTTTGACCACGCCTCCCTATATCGGCCTTCTCGCCAAAATCGCGGCGTTTAAACATCGCTGCCCCCACGCCCATTGGATTATGGACCTGTACCCCGACGTTCTTTTTGCCCACGGCATGGCGCGGACCAGCGGATGGCTTTCCCGTTTCCTTCGCATTCTCACCTGCTTCCAGTTGAAAGGTGCTGCCCATGTCATCGCTCTGGGTCCAAATATGGCCGACCGCGTCTCCGCCTATTGTGGTCCCAATCGCACGCCAGTCTCCTGGATCCCATTGTGGTCCAATTTGGAACCGGACGGCTCCGAGAACGGCTCGAATCAATTGCGGTCCGCGCGCGGTTGGGCCAGCCGCGACGTGGTCTTCCTTTACTCAGGCAATATGGGTGTCGGCCATCGCTTTAATGAGTTTCTCCAGGCGGCGAGGCAATTGGCTGATTCAAACCCCCGATGGGCCTTCGCCGGCGATGGCAGGCGCAGGACGGAAATTGAAGCGTTCGCCAAAGCCAATCCTTCCGCGCGCATCGAGTTTCCGGCCAGTGTTTCCTTTGCGCAATTGCGGGCGCATCTCTGTTCGGCCGACGTCCATCTGGCCAGCATGGACTCCGCCTGGCAGGGGACCATGGTCCCCAGCAAACTCCAGGGCAGTTTCGCCGTTGGTCGCCCCGTGCTCTATGTCGGTGGACGCGACTGTGAAACGGCGCTCTGGATTGAACAGTCCGGTGGCGGCTGGATCGTTGACGAAAATGATCCTCAAGCTCTCCTCGCAGCCATTGAACAGGCCTGCAATCCCGACGAGCGCCGTCGTCGCGGCCACGCCGCGTTGGAATTCGCCCGCCATTATTTTCTTAGGTCCGCCGCTTGCGATCGTTTTATCGAGTTGTTGGAAAATACGACTGGCGCCGCCGCCGGCTCGAAATCTAAATTGGACGGCGACTTCCGTTCTCTTCGCTCCCATTCTGATGACGGGGGAGATGGCCCCTCGCCCGCGGAAACGCAAGAGGTTGGCCCGGCGGCGGGAGCGGGCGGGCATGGTGGCAAAACAACTGACGCATGCGCTCAGGATGGGGTGAGGCTTCGTAGCCTCGCAACCCTTCCACCCATTTCTGCTCTCTATTTCCTCCCTTTCTGATACCATGTTCGGCGACTTTGACAAATATATCGTGGTCTTTTTAACCGGCTTGGCGGTGTCTTATCTCTTGACCCCTGCCGTTAAGGAGCTGGCCTTTCGCTTCGGCGTTGTTGACCTCCCCGGGCAGCGCCGCCCGCACCAGCGCCCCACGGCTCGCGGCGGCGGTGTCGCTGTCTTTATCGCCGTCCAGGCTGCCTGTTTGCTCGCCTTCGATTTGCCCTGGCCCAGGCATCCCGGTGGCCTCGATTTCAACTGGTGGCGTCATTTCGCACTCGCTTCCTTGATTCTCTTCGTCGTCGGCATTATTGACGACGTCCGCGGAATGAAACCCTTCATCAAGCTCGCCGGTCAAACCCTGGCCGCTTCCTTGATGGCCCTCACCGGCACCCAATTCGGCGCGTTCCTGGGTTATCATGTCCCGGCTCCAGTGGACGGCGTCCTCGTCGTCGTCTGGATCGTCGCCATCATCAATGCGTTTAATTTGATTGACGGCTTGGATGGTTTGGCATCCGGCCTCGCCATTATTTCGGCTTTCGGGCTGTGCGGCCTCCTCTCGATGCAACACGCCACCGGCGCTGTCCTCGTCTTGCTCGGTTTCATCGGCGCCTGCCTCGGTTTCCTCCGCTATAATTTCCATCCCGCCTCCATCTTTTTGGGTGACACCGGCAGCATGTTCATCGGCTTTACCCTTGGCGTCGTTTCCCTCCAGACTTTCAACAAAAATTCTTTCCTCATTTCCCTCACCATCCCGATGCTCGTCCTCGGCATCCCCATCTATGACGCCATCCTCGCCATCTGGAGGCGCTCCGTCCGAAAATTGGCGGATGATAAGTCGTCCGGCGTCAAACATGGGATCATGCAGCCGGACCTCGAACACTTGCATCATCGCCTTAAATGGTCGGGCCTCAGCACCCCGCGCGTCGCCATGCTTCTTTGCGCCCTCAATGCCGCTTTGGTCATCGTCGGCTTGTTGATCGTCTTATTCGAATCCCGCGCCGCCGGTATTTTCTTGATTGCCCTCCTCGCCGGCGTATATGTCTTGATGCGTCACCTCGCCGTCATCGAATTGCGCGAAACCGGCCGGGCCTTGTTGACCGGTTTGCGCCGCCCGACCCATTCCGCTCTTAAGGCCCTCGCCTATCCCGTCGCCGACATGCTTTGGCTAGCCGGCTCGCTCGCCCTCATCATGTGGGCGGTCGAGCATCAAAGAGTGGATTTCTGGCATACCTGGTTCCTCGACTTGCCCGTTTGGGTCACCCCCACTTTCTCCCTTCTCGCCATTTCCCGCACCTATGTCATTTATTGGCCCCGCTCCCGCCTCCGCGACGTCCTCGGCGTCGTTTTCTGGTTGCAAGTCGGCGTCTTTTTCAGCCTCGGCCTCGCCTTGCTGATCGATCCTTCCCAGGGCGCCAGATGGCTCTTGCGCGCCCTCCTCATCGCCGCCATCAGTTATCCCGCCATCATCGTATCAAGGTTGATCTACCGTTCCATTGAGGAACTTATGTTGTGGATCCGCGGCCAATCCGATCGCGACGCCGAGCTCGAAAGGGTCTTGCTCTATGGCGCCGGTGCCCGCGCCCAGTTGTTCCTCAAGGATCGCGTCATCAAAAATGCCAAAAACCCCGACCGCCGCGTGATCGTCGGATTGATTGATGACGAAAATGCCCTGCGCTTTCAGTGGGTCTATGGGTGCCTCGTTCTCGGCGGCCTTGATGAACTGCCTTTTTTGATCTCCAAATACAAAATCGGAAGGATTATCATCATCGCCGATCTGTTGCCGGAAACTCGAAGGGCCGTTTCCGAAATCGCCGCCCGCCAGGGTCTTCATTTGAGCGAATGGGTCCCCGAAGAGCGTGAAATTCACATGACATCCTCACCCGATTCAAATAGCATCGGCGTTCTGGATCAAAATTCGTGAACGCCGTTTCGAAAATTCCATCAATTGAATATGCGTAAAATTATCGTCATCATGATGTCTTGCACCCTCGTCCTGCTCCTCGGCTACGCCGGGTACCGCGGTTTCGAGTTATGGAAGCAAAATCATTGGATGTCTCTCGCCAAAAGCTTTGCCGCCCGCGGTGATGCTCATAGTGAATTCCTTGCGTTGGAGCAGGTCCTCAACTCAAATTCCAGGAATGTGGACGCCTGCCGCATGATGGCGGATTTGGCCCAGGCCGCCCGCTCTCCCAGTGCCTTGACCTGGCGCGAAAGAGTCGTCGAACTCGATCCGGATTCTTCGCTCGATCACCTCGCCCTCGCTCAAACCGCCGTTCTTGCGCGCAATACCGCCACCGCCAGAAAAGCTCTTGACGGCGTCAGTGCCGCCGACAAAAACACCCCCGCGTATTTCAATGTTTTGGGCACCTTGGACCTCGCCTTGGACCAGCCTTATCAGGCCCAAGCTGATTTCGCCCAGGCCGCCCGTCTCGACCCCTCAAATCCCGCCCCACAATTGAGCCTGGCCGTCCTCCAGTTGCATGGAACCAATTCACTCGACCGCCAAGAGGCCCGCATTTCCCTTCAACGTCTCAGCCTGATTTCGACGAACGCCGGCATCGCCAACGCCGCGAAACGCGAACTTGTTCTTGACGCCCTCCAGAACGGCGATGATTCCACCGCCCTCTCTTTCTCAAAGAGCCTTGTGCAGCAGACAAATGCCCCATTCTCCGACAAACTCTTGCGCCTCGACGTCTTAAGAACCTCCAAGAACGCCGAATACCGGGGCGCTCTCGCGTCCTATGAAAAGGGAGCCGCCGGGAATTCCGATGAGATTTATCAGATGACCATGTGGCTCATGCAACACAACTTGCCCACCACGGCGCTCAACTGGCTGCAAAGTCTTTCCCCGAACACCCAGACAAATATGCCGACCGCTCTTCTGGTCGCCCAGTGCCAAATGCTCGCCAAGGACTGGACCGGTTTGCAAAATTCCATCTCCAAACAGAATTGGGGAAAATTGGACTTCACCCGCGAGGCCTATTTGTCCCGCGCCTTGCGTGAACAGGGTCTTTTTGATGCCTCCAAGGCCGAGTGGGACGTGGCGGTCCATTCCGCAAACGGCGCCGACCAGGCTCTCACCTCCCTCTTTCGTCTTGCTGCCGAATGGGACTGGCAGGATGAATCCCAGCAACTCCTCTGGAGCATCGTCAATAATTATCCCCAGGAAAAATGGGCTGAAACCGATTTGGCGTCCATGTTGTATCAAAGCGGGAGCACTCGCCCCTTGATGCAATTGTTCGGCATCGAGGCAAACCGCAACCCGAATGACCTCGATGCGAAAAACAACCTCGCCCTCACCGCCATGCTTTTGCGCGCGCAGGAATTGAACCCTTACGACCTCACCCGCCAAGTCTATCAAAAAGCTCCCACAAATTCCTTTTATGCCTGCACTTACGCCTTTTCCCTTTACCTCCAGGGGAAGAACGCCGAAGCCCTGAAAATTATGCAACAGCTTACCCCACAAGACCTGAAAAATAATTCGACCGATGGTTACTATGGCGTCATCCTAAAGGCGGCGGGTGACAATTCTGATGCCAATGCCTATTTGGCGCGCTCTGTCAGGGGCCAGCTTCTGCCCGAGGAACGTGCCTTGTTTCAACACGCCATGTCAGGCCTCTGACCCAATATCAAAAAATCGGTTCATCATGGAAAGGGCAGGGGAGAAGAGGCGATTCTAAAAACCCTTTTCAAATCCAATCCATTGCACGCTTCCCGCGCTCCTATTTTGTATTTTCTGCTTTTCAGTTTCCGCTTTTTCCCCTCCGTCGGCTTCCTCAATTCTCCGTCCATGTCTCTTCAATCCGTCCCTCCTACGTTCTTCGCCAACCTCACGCCGAACTGGAGCAGTGTTTTTACATCGGCATCGGTCTTTGCCTCGGCATAGATCCGCAAAATCGGTTCGGTGCCCGAACCGCGCAACATGAGCCACGAAGTGTCCGCGGCCACAAATTTCACTCCATCAAAGGCCTTGATTTCGGCCAGCGGCGATTTCAACAACCTCGCCGGCGGATTTTTTTGCAGAAATTCCATGAGCGCGCCCCGCTTCTCCAGCGGGAAATGGATGTCGTTCCGCCCATAGCAATGCGGCCCAAATTGTTTTTTCAGTCCGGCCAGAATCCTGTTCACCGGCACTTTTTCCGCCGCCAGCAATTCCAGCAACATCAATCCCGCCGCGATGCCGTCGCGCTCCGGGATGTGTCCCGGAAACCCGATTCCCCCGCTTTCCTCCGCGCCGAGCAGCACATCGCCTTTCAGCATTTCAGCGCAGATATATTTGAACCCGACCCCCGTCTCAACCAGCGGGAGATGGTACGCCGCGCATATCTTATCCACCATCGAAGTGGTCGTGAGCGCCTTGACGACCCTGCCTCTCTGTTTGCGGTTGCATATATAATGGTGCAGCAGCAGGCAGATAATCTGGTGCGTCATCAAATAATTGCCGCGACCGTCCATGCCGCCCACCCGGTCGGCGTCGCCGTCGGTCACCAGGCAAATATCGTGCGGGTGCGCCCGAAGAAATTTCTGGCTGCGCCGGTAATTTTGGACAATCGGCTCGGGATTGATCCCCCCGAAAAGCACGTCATGATTTCCGTTAAGCGTGGTCACTTTACAGGAGGTGCCGGCGAGCAATTGCTCAAAACAGCCCGCGCCCACTCCGAACAGCGCGTCATGCGCAAATCGCAAGCCCGATCTGGCGATTAATTTGAAATCCACCAGCTTCTTCAGCGCCGCGTAATGCGCCGGGCGGACGTCCATGATGAAAATACTCGACTTCGTGTTTCGCTTCGGGAGCTGCGGCGGAATTTTATCCAGAACGCTTTCCACCGCCTGGCATTCCTGTGAATTGCTCGAGCCGCCAAACCACGACTTAAGTTTGAACCCGTTGAAGATCGGCGGATTGTGGCTGGCCGTAATCATCACCCCGCCGACGGCGTTCAGCTCCTTGACGGCCAGCGAGACGGAAGGCGTGGGCGTCGGTTCCGGCGTGAGTATTACCTGGAAACCATTTCCGGCGAAGATCTCCGCCGTGGTATGGGCGAACCGGTCGGAAAAAAATCTGCGGTCGTAGCCGACGACCACTTTAGGTTTCCGCCTGAAAACGCGCGAAGCCGGCTTCTGGATTTCGGACAGCCAAAAACCCGCCGCGGCCTGGGCCACGCGCGCGACATTGGCGAAATTAAAGTCCTCGGCGATGACTGCGCGCCAGCCGTCTGTTCCAAATTTGATGGGTGACACGCACCGGAGTGTGACAAAGCACCGGTCAATTTTCAACGCCGAACGTTCAACATCCAACCCCAATCATGGATTATTCCATGATTGGGGCGCGCCGCCCCATCCTTGGAGGCCTTTTCCCGTGGAGAAGCTGCGAGGCCAGCGAAAACAGTCGGGCGCTCTCCGCGTTCCCCCTTTCTTGCTGGAACGGTAACAAAAACTGTTTCCAATTTATTTTTTCACTTTTTTGTCACATTTCTGTTTGACCGTTTTGATAATTTCACGTAGTTACCATAGCTCGCCAGACGAATTATTAAAAGATTCAGGCGCAACGACGACGAACCGACACGCGAATGCTCGAAGGAAAATCATTTTTGACCATTGATTTCGGCGCAGGCAGCCTCAAGGTTGCGGAGTTCGAAAGCAATGAAGCCGGCGGATTGCTCCTGAAAAACTTTTCAATCAAACCGCTCGGCCTGGAAGGCTCGCAGGAGGCCACTCGCGAAAAGGTCATCCTCAAAGCCCTCCAGGAAACCCTCGCCGAAAAAGGCCTCCGCGCCAAAAACGTCAACGTCTGCGCCCCCGGATACCACGTCTTTTCCAAATTCGTCAAGCTCCCGCCCGTGGACGCGAACAAGGTCACCCAAATCATCCAATACGAGGCCCAACAGAACGTGCCTTTCCCGCTGGCCGAGGTGGTCTGGGATTACCAGATCCTCGGCTCCGCCGCCAGCGGCGAGTTGGAAGTGCTTCTGGTCGCGGTCAAATCCGACGTGGTCGAAGGCCTTTTCCGCGTCGCCGCCGACGCCAAATTAAAACTCCAATTGTGCGACGCGTCGCCGGCGGCCCTCTGCAACGCCTTCCGGTATAATTACGTTGAACTCGATGATTGCACGATGCTGTTGGACATCGGCGCCAAGACCAGCAATCTTCTCTTTTTCGAGAAAGGAAAGGTCTTCTCCCGGAGTATCAACCTGGGCGCCAACGCCATCACGCAGGATTTTGCCAACGAGGCAAAATTAAAATTTGAGATGGCCGAGCAGATTAAAATTGCGGAGGGCTTCGTCAGTCTGGGCGGCGCTTACGAGGAGCCGGAAAATCCCAACCAGGCCGCCATCTCCAAGATCGCCCGCCAGTTCATGACCAAGCTCCATATCCAGGTCAATCAAACGTTGCAATTCTATCGCGGCCAACAGGGCGGCTCGCCGCCCGTGCGCTTGTTCCTCTCCGGCGGCGCCAGCATCATGCCCTACACCGCCCAATTCTTCGCCGAAAAAATCAACGTCCCCGTCGAGTACTTCAACCCCTTCCGCAACGTGCAGATTGATCCCTCGATCAACCTCGAGGAATTGGCCAAGGTCGCCCATTGCCTCGGCGAAGTCGTCGGCTTGGGTCTCCGCAACCTCGCCAATTGCCCCGTCGAAATGAATTTGATGCCCGACAGCACCCTGCGCTGGCGCGCCTTCAACGAAAAAAAACCGTACTTTCTTGCAACGCTGGTCTTGCTCGCGTTCGTCGCCGGCGCCATCGGATTTTTGTTCCAGGACCTCGCCGTGTCCAAGGAGCAGTCGGTCGCGTTTCTCCAGCCGCAGGTCCAAAACAGGGAGGACCTCGTCCGGAGATTCAAGACCGCCGACGATCGGATGTTGAATGCCAAGAGGCAGGCCGACCAATTCACCGCCTGGCTGAATGACCGCTTTTATTGGAGCGACTTACTGTCCTCAATGCGCCGCGCCTTGATCCGGGCCGAGGACGACATTCAGAAAAAATACATGGTCGAAAGACCTGGCATCCAGGCCGGCGTCTGGGTTGAGCAAATGTTCCCCGCAGTCGCCCCATCCGGCTTGTCGGGCAATCCCACCCCCTATGGCAATTCGTATCTTGCCCAGCAGGCCAACAACGGCGTCACGCCGTCAGCCAATTCGGACACCAACGCCATCACCTTGTACTGCCGCGCCGTGGATTTGACCGGCATGGACCCCAACGCCAACAACGTCGAGATGGTTTATGCAGTTGCCAAGGAATTGAAGGCGACGCCCGAATTCGATCCGGCTTCGGTCCAGCCATCCGCGCAAATCTCGCCGGTGGATCCAGCCACGGGCACGTTCACCTTTACGGTGACCGTTTCGCCCGCCAATCCGTTGAATTTCTAATATGGCCTGGATCAAGCGCAATTTATTTTTCTTCATCGGCCTCGTGATCGCCGTGCTCTTGCTCGCCGCCGCCGGTTTCTATGATTTCAAAAGCTGGCAGCGCAACCAGAACGCCCTGCAAAGTCTGACCGAGATTTCCGGCACCCTCCAAACCGACAACAGCAACCATCAGGTCTCGGAAGACAATATCCAAGTCGCCAAGGATCAACAAAAGCAGGTTGAGGATTGGATCAAACAGGCTCGCGCGTATTTTCAACCCATACCCCCAATTCCCAATCCGCTGGGAGGGCAGGTGACCAGCGAGATGTTTGCGCCAGCGTTGAGCCAAACGGTCAAGCTATTGCAGCGCGAGGCGGCGGACGCGAGCGTCCAGTTGCCCCCGGAAGATTTCTTTTCATTCACGGCCGAAAGCGATAAGGCCGTCTTTGATCCCACCACGCTCGGCGATCTGGCCCAGCAATTGGGCGAGGTCAAAGAGATTGTGGAAATTCTTTACGGCGCCAAGGTCAATGAATTGGAGAACATCCAGCGCGTCCCGCTTGCCAAGGATGACATCGCCGGCAACCCGGCCGATTATCTCATTGACCAACCGATTACCACAGGCCAGGCGGTGATGATGCCCTATCAAGTCACCTTTCGCGGCTTCAGTTCGGACATAGCAAACGTGCTCACGGCCTTTGCCACCTCTTCACACGAATTCATTGTCCGCTCCATCAGCGTCCAGCCGGCCACGGCCCAGGCGGCGTCCTATTCCAATAATCCCGAAAATCCAGGACCCTATAATCAGTATAATAATCCGTATTATCGCGGACAGATGCCGCCCGGAAACGGCCAGATGAATCCGGCGCCGCCAACGATGCCCTATCATGGCGGCCTGCAAACCGTTTTGGATGAACAATTGCTGCGCGTGACCATGGAAATTGAAGTGGTCAAATTGACGCCCGCCAATTCCTGATTGCATGGACTTTATAAAGAAAAATTACGAAAAGATCATCCTGAGCGTCGTGTTGCTTGGGTTGGTGGCCGTCGTCGGATTCCTTCCCGTCCTCATTTCCAATGATCAGGACCAGACTAACAATCTCAAATACACGTTAACCCATCCCAAACCCCAGCCGCTGCCCGCGCTGGATTTGTCCAACGAGGACCTGGCTCTCGTCCGAATCAAAAACGCCACCCCCATGGACCTCTCCACCAGCAACCGCCTGTTCAATCCCGTCACCTGGGAAAAGGATAAAAACGGGAACTTGATTAAAATTGTCACCGGCAACGAAGTAGGCGGCGGTGCGACCATCGTCACTAAAATTATCCCGTTAGATTTTCAAATCTCGCTGGAATCGGTCATTACCGATGAGCCGCCGACCGACCGCTATGTTTTTGTCGTCCAGAACGAGGCCGCTCAAATGGCCTGGCAACGGCGCTCCCAGCATTATTATGCTTCACCAGGCGATAAAAACGAAGTGTTCAAGCTCGATAAGGTGCGCGGTCCGGCGCCTAATCCCACCGAACTGGATCTCACGCTCGTGGATTCGGGCCAACCAATTGTCGTCACACCCGGACATCCTTACCAGCGCGTCGAAGGCTACATGGCGGATTTGAAATATCCTCCCGAAAATATCACCGCCAACAACCAGCGCGTTGGTGACCAATTAAATTTTGCCGGCGACCAATACAATATCATTGCCATTGACCGGAACGATGTGATACTCTTGGCCCAGTCAAACCAAAAAAAATACGTTTTGCCATACACGCCTTGATGACTAGACTGGGTCGCCATCTGGCGCCAATTTGCAATACCTGATGATACGAACATGACAAAAGCAGTTTCCTTCTCGCTCGGTTTTGTTGTTCTCATTGCCACCGCCGCTGCCCTGCCCGGCGCAACAAATGTCCCCTACCGGCCAGGCCGTTCACGAGGCGGTTCTCCGCCAGGCTAATACCATCCTCCTGCGCCAGAAAATTGAAGACGCCCGCAATGCCCAGGCCGCCGGAGATATTGATGCCGCGACCAAGGATTACGAGGATGCCTATACCCTCGTCCAGATGATCGGCTCGGGCATTGATACCGAAACCGCCGAAACCATTTCCGGTTTGGTCGCCACCCATCTCGAACTGGCCCACGCCGACCAACGCGCAGGTCACCTTCGCGAAGCCGACGCGCAAGTCACCCGCGCTTTGAAAGTGGACCCTACAAATCCCGCGGCCCTCGCCTTCAAAAAGCAAAACGACGCCCTCATCGCCTCAATGGCAGGCAGAATGCCCGACCAGGCAACGATGGAGCAAATTCCCGCCATTATGAGCGACAAAACCGAGTCCGCCACACTAGTGCAGGACGGAAAGCTGCTCTACGAAAGCGGCAAGTTTGACGAAGCCGAAGTAAGATTTGACCAGGCGTTGCAATTGGACCCCGACAACCGCGCCGCCTTTTATTATATGAACCTTCTCAAACAGGCTGATTTCGACCGCCAGGCACATCAACACGATGAAATCTATCAGGATAAAATGGTGCAGGTCGAAAAAGCCTGGACTCCCAAAGTTGGCATTGGATTGCCGGTCCCTAATCCGTACGTGACCAATACCGACGTCCACACCAGCGCCGGCGCCGAAGCCATTTACAATAAATTGGATAGCATCCGGATTAATTCGGTTGCCTGGCAGGACGGTTTGCCGTTGAGCGAAGTCATCCGCTATCTCGAGGAGCAATCCAAACTCCGGGACCCGGAAAAGGTCGGCATCAACTTCATCTTCAACCCGAACGTGTCGGCTCCGCCCGAAAACCCCACGGCTTTTCAGCCGGGAGCTCCCACGCCCATCGGCGCCAATGGCTTGCCCGAAACCCAGGGCGCCCAGCCGGTAGAAACCACCGTTGACCCCACTTCCATCACCATCAAACTCTCCCTGGACAACGTCCGCTTGCAGGATTTACTCGATGCCATCGTGCTGGTTTCGGACCATCCCATTCAATATTCCGTTGAGGATTATGCCATTGTTTTTTCAGCCAAACCCAACGGCCCCACTCCCCCCACTTTGGAAATGCGCGTGTTTAATGTTGACCCCAACACCTTCTATCAAGGCCTGCAAAGCGTCAGCGCATTCGTCTTCGGCAGCGCCAACAACAGCAGTTCCGGCGGCGCCGGCGGCAGCAGCAGCAGCAGCAGCAGCAGTAGCAGCAGCGGCGGCCAGAGTTCAATCAGCGGTTCGGTTGTCCCTGTCGTTGACATGGCCCCGGGCGGTTCCTCCTTGCGGCAGTCCACCGGCGGCACTGGCGGCGGCGGCGGCGGCGGCGCAGCCGCCACCACGGGCGCCGGTGGCGGAAATCTTACTGCCGCCTCCGCATTTTCGGCCACCTCTATCGGCGGCGCGGGCGGACTGGGAGCCACGACCGGAGCTGCCAACACCCAGGCCGGTTCCGTCGGAAATGCCAATGTCTTCGCCAGCGGCGGCGGTGTCGCCTATATCACCGTCCCCGGCTATATGCAGAACGTCAGCCTCGCCGCCGAGGCCTTCTTCAAAGCCATCGGCGTGGACCTCGGCGCTCCCGGTCGAAGCGTTGCCTTCAATGATCGCCTCGGCCTCCTGTTCGTAAAAGCCACTCCCGAAGAGTTGGACACCGTCCAGCGCGCTGTCCAGGCCTTGGATCAGGTCGCCCCCGAAGTCCACATCAAGACCCGCTTTATTGAAGTCACCGAAAACAACAACGACGCCCTCGGCTTTCAGTGGTATTTGGGTAATTTCCTCAACGGCACCGTCGTGGCCAACGGCGGCAGCGCGCCTTCACTCCAGGTGCCCAATTCCCCCACCGGCCTGTTTCCCGGAGAGACTGCCGCCAATGAAGTCGCCGGTTCAGCCAACGATCAGTTGCTCACTTCAGGTCTCGGTTATGTCAGTTCCGCCACGCCCCCAACACTCGCCACCGTTACCGGCATCTTGACCAACCCGAATTTCCGCGTCGCGTTGCAAGCACTCGAACAACGCGGCGGCGTCCAAAATCTGGCCGAACCCGACGTGGTCACCGTCAGCGGCCGCCAGACCGAGATCCGCGCCACGGACATTCAATACATTTTAACCGGCTATGGATTCGAAGAGGGCAATGTCGGCGTCGGGGTGGGAGGGGCGGGCGTACCGTAATTTTCAATTTGGATTCTTATGATAATTCTTATGAAAAGACAATTCCTGGTTATTTCGGGCGCCTCGGCGCTCTTGTTTTCGCCAATGGTTTCGCGCGCGCAGGTGGTCAACAATACCCCCACTCCTTCCGCCCTCACGCCGACCACCCAACAATTCGAAATCGGCCCCACGCTCGACGTCGTCCCTTATGTCTTGTCCGACGGCTATACCATCAACCTCACGCTCATACCCGAGATGCTGGAGTTTGACCAATACGACACCCCGCCGACCGTCCCTGGCGTCAATGTCGCCAACGTCGTCCTCGTGCCCACGGTCCTTCCCCACTTCACGGTCCGCGAAGTGGTCACGACCGTCAACATCTGGGATGACCAAACCGTCGTCCTCGGCGGACTGATCTCTTCGAGCGTCGAAACTGAGAATGATAAAGTGCCATTCCTCGGCGATTTGCCCTTGTTTGGACGCCTTTTCCAAAGCCAGTCCAAGTCGTCCGTCAAAAAAAATCTCATGGTCTTTGTCACCGCCACCATTGTGGATCCCGCGGGTAACCGCATCCATTCAGACGACCAAATGCCATTTAATCCGGTGACGATTCCCCCGCAACCGTCGGTGGATAACCAGACTTTTCAACCGGGTCCATTGACGCCTCCGGCGGCTGCCCCCGCCCCGACGTCAGCCCAAATGCCATAATCGAGGCCAATGATTTTGTGGACCGGTTGCTGATTGTTGACGGACACGCATACGCCTATCGCGCGTTCCACGCGATTCGCGAGTTAAGGTCGCCAGACGGCAGACCCACGAACGCCATTTACGGCTTCGTCAAAATGCTGGAGAAGATGCGGCAGACCGTGGCCCCGAGCCACGTGATGGTTGTGTGGGACGGTGGATTGAGCCAGGCGCGAATCGCCGCGCTGCCGGAATACAAGGCGCAACGGCCGGAGATGCCGGATGATTTGCGGCCGCAATTGGACGAAATCGCCGCTTATTTGGAAGCGGCGGGCACCGCCTCATATTGCAGTCCGGGAATTGAGGCGGACGATTATATCGCCTGTCTGGCGCGGCAGGCGGCGGACGCCGGCCTGAGCGTGGTCATCGCCAGTTCTGACAAAGACTTTATGCAGTTGGTCGCGTCGCGGATCGGACTGTTGAATCCGAACGACAAGACCGAGGCGGTTTGGACCGATGAACAGGTGCGGGCCAAAACCGGCGTTGATCCGTCGCAGATCGTGGACTGGTTGAGCCTGATGGGCGACAGCGTGGACAACATTCCCGGCGTACCGGGTGTGGGCCCAAAGACTGCGGCTGATTTGCTGAAGCAATTCGCCTCAATTGACAATTTGTACCGGAATTTGGACGGCGTTAAGTCGGAGAAATTACGCGGCGCTTTGGCGGCATCGGAAAACAATGTCCGGCGCAACCGCGAATTGGTCCGGTTGCATGAAGTGGCGTGCGATTTTGCCGCCGATAATTTGCGGCCCGCCGCCCCCAACGCGGCGCGGTTGCGCCAGTTGTATGCCCGGTGGGGATTCAGGAAAATGCTGGCGGCGTTGGAAACCACGCCTGAAAAACAGGCCGTATTGATTTAAAAAATGAATTTGCGCATTTGGAACAGAATGGTTTGCAAACTGCAACCGGTTTTGCGGCAAGCATCGCATTTTTATCAAATTAATTTTGGACAAACTGGGCCGGGCAGTTTAAAATCTGCGCAATCTTTTTGTATGTCGTTGCAGTCGCCGTTTGCCCGCAAGACCGTCGCCGCCTTCAGTTTGGGGTTCTTCCTCGTGCTTCCCGCAACGCTTTTCGCGCAGACAAATTACTACGCAACCAACGGCACCGAATACGCCATCACGGGGCAATTGCCCGGCGACAATGTTCGTCCCGATGTGGCAATGAACGGCGGAGGGGGCTTTGTGGTCTGGCAGGACAATGCCACCCCCAGCGGCGCGTGGGGCATCAACGCCACGCGGTTGGATCCTACCCTGTCGGCAACCACCTGGTCCGACGAGCGGGTTAACAACAGCCAGGACACCAACGACGAGGAAAACGCCCGGGTGGCTTTGTTGAAGGGCGGCGGGGCGGTCATTGTCTGGCAGGGGGGCGTGGAAGGATACCAGCATATTTACGCGCGCTTTTTGAGCCTGTCCAATACTTTTCTAACCACAACCGACATTCTGGTAAGCACCTACACCAATCCGGCCAGTTTTCAGGCCAACCCCGCCGTTACCGTATTGAACAATGGCAACGTGGCGGTGGTTTGGGGAAGTTACGATCAAGCCAGTTCGACGAGCATGCAGGACGTTTATGGCCAGGTGCTTTCGCCAAGCGGCCAGGCCATTGGAACGAATTTCCTCATCAACCAGTTTATCCCGTATAATCAGCGCACGCCGGGCATCGCCGCGCTGGCCGGCGGCGGATTTGTGGTGGCCTGGGTTTCCGAGCAGGAGCGCGCGGTCGGGGCGGCCAATTCGAGCGCGGTTTTGGCCGGGCAGGAAGTTTATCCCAGCATTGACATCTATGCCCGGCTCTATACCAGCAACGCAGTGGCGGTCAGCAACGAGTTTTTGGTCAATGCGGATTCCAATCCATGCGCCGACCCGGCGGTGGCGGCCGGTTCGGACGGTGGATTCATGATCGCGTGGTGCGCGCATGACATGGTTGACCTCACGAATGGCTGGGACATTTACGCCTGCCCCTTTTCCAGCGCCGGCGCCGCCGGACCTGTCCTGCCGGTGAACTCCTATACGTACGGCGATCAATACGTTCCGCGGATCAGTTCGATTGGCACGGATTATCTGGTGGTCTGGACGAGCATGGGGCAGGACGGCTCGCGCGAGGGAGTTTTTGGGCAATTTCTGCATAACAGCGGCACGAACAGCGCGCCGGTGGGCGGCGAGTTTCTGGTCAACACCACGACGCTTGGCCAGCAAATGCAGCAGGCGGTGGCTTCGGATGGGGCGAGCCAGTTTCTGGCCGTTTGGACTTCGAGCGAAGGCTACACGTCCACCAACTATAATTTCAATCTTTACGGGCAGCGTTATGTGAACGTGCAGGACGTTTTGTTGACGATGGGCGCTCCGAACGTCTGGGCGCCATTCACCCTGAGCAACAACGTGTATCAGCCGCAATTGGTGGTCTCCTGGCCGCTGTTGCAGGGTATATCCGTCTCCAATTACCAGGTGTCTGTGGATGGCGCGGCTTCGCCGACTGGCATCGTCCCCGCCAGCAGCGATTCCTGGACGATGACTGCGGCCAATGGATTGAGCACCAACAGCGCGCATTCGTTTTCCGTGAATTATATGACCACCGCCGGCGGGTCTTCGCCGATCTCGCCTTCCACCAGTGGGACGACGTGGAGCGGTTTGAACTGGGGCGGCATTCCCTATGAATGGATGGCGGAGTACTTCGGTGGATATGACCCGGCCACGGGCAAATACACGACTACGTTCTGGCCTTCGGCCACGCGGTTATTGGCGCCCAACCTGACCTTGCTCGAGATTTTCGAGACCGGCGGCAATCCGCTCGATCCGGCCACCTGGCTGACCTCGTCGCTGGTTCAAACTCGCCAGGGCATGGAGTTGAACTGGAACACGCAGCCGGGGTTGACCTATCAGGTGCAGGAGAGCACCAACATGTTCTCTTGGAGCGACATTGGCACGCCGAGGTACGCCGCGGGAACTAATGATTTCATCTATGTCGGCGGCCAGGCGTCGAGCTTTTACCGAGTGCAGTGCGTTAATCCATGAACAATTTGCGAACAATCAAACATCTTTGGTGGCTGGCGCTGATGATTTGCGCGCCGTCGGCGTGGGGATTTGCCCTCCTTGGGCCGCTGGCCAACGGGGGCGATTCCTGGCAAACGGGTGTCATTGGCTATGGATTGGCTTATACCGAGGAAGGATTTCTGGGAGGGGCGGACAATTTGGGCGATATTGGCGGACCTAAAAACATTGGCGAAGCCTACCGCCGCAATTCCCCGGTGATTTTTTACGGTTATGACGCGGCTTTCCTGGATTACTTCGGGTCCAACGGCATGGCGGCGGTGGACAGCGCGGCTGGCCTGATGAATTTCAGCATGACCAACAACAGCCTGGGGAACCTGGACGGGTATAGCCTGGGTCTCTCGGAATTTCCGCCGGAATCCCTCCATGTCAATTATGAGGCCCAGGCATTGGCGTTGACGGACCTGAGATCAGTGACGATGCATTTATTGGTGGAACAAATGGGGTTGGCGGAGCCGGAACGTTATACTTGGACGCTGGCGGAGCGGTATCTTCCGCCCGGCGGCAAGTGTCCGTTTGACGAATACTACCTGGTGCTTCAAAGAAATTACGCCGACAGCCCCACGGCCCTGGATCAACTTCAATATTCGTCTTACGTGAATGATATCCTTTACACGTATTTTATAGAGGAAATATGCACGGGTCCCAACCCTTTGGCGATAACCCTACCTTTTGCCGAGGATCCGGATGCGGATCAATACACGGCGGTGGCGGCCAATACCTACGATGGGCTGGGGATTGGCGGTTATTACACCGGTTTGACCCGGGACGACGTGGGCGGGTTGCGGTATCTGTTGACGTCGAATAATATTGTTTGGGAAACTCCGGCGTTTGTCGGCGCGGCCGCCGCTTCCGGAACCGGCGCGGCCAACCTGTTGACCACCAACATCGGCCCGGAGACGACCATTACCACTTCCAATTTATATTCGTTATTGACGTTTGCCGAAACGAACGAACCGGCCGTAACGGAGGCCACATTTGGCGTCACCGTCACCGCCACGAATTATCTTTGGACCTATGTCACCAATTGGAACTATTATCTCACGCCGGCCTACGGCGAACCGGCAGGCTCTGAGGTCCTCGCTTCGAACATCTCCTCCGTCAGTCTCGTGGAGAATTTCCAGGACACCTTTGGCAACGTCATCACCAACGGCAACCTGACCAATTTTCCGGCAATCACTTTCCAATGCCATAATGTGGTTTTAAACTACTCCAGCAATACGCCCGCGATTTTGCAGACCGTTTCATTGCAGGGTCAATATGGCGAACCCCCGCCGACAACCCCGACCACCAACTCCCAGCCCATTAGTTTGAATACACCTTCGGGCGAGTATTTTGTCCTTCCGAATACCAGCTCGAACCAGTGCGGCTGGCAATTCCTGTGCCAGCCGCCCGGTTACAGCATCACCTCGACGACCAATATCATAGGCGCGGCCACGAATGCCGGCACCGGCTTCGTCGGCTCCCAGAGCATTATCACCACCTTTACAAACCACACCTACGTGGTGGAGCCGATTATTTGCAATCAGACTCCTTTTGTCACCAGTTTGTATGAAGGCGTGGAGAAGGTCCTCTTTACGAACGCCGATTATGATTCGCTGGTTGGCCAATACTTCCAGCCCATCACGAATTATTACACGATGGTGATGGTGACGAACAGCCAGGCGCACCTGGTCAACTTTGTACGAGTCGTGACGGCACCGGACATCCTTTTCGATGCCAGCGATCAGATTGCCGCCAATACCTTTGACGGCACGGCGGTGCGGGACATTACGTTTGATGAGGACAACGTTGAAGCCGGTTTAGCCGGCCCGGGCACCATCAATCCGCGCACAACGATTTCGTTCAACAAGATTGGAGACGCGTTCGAAAACAGCATGCTTTACGAGGGGCTTGGCCTCCTTGCCACAAACGATTTTACCAGCGGATTTTACCAGGTGCCGACGGTGCAATGGGCGTCGTTCAACGGCTCCACCAACGACCCGGTTCTTTATCCCAATGGCACGAGCATCCTGAATTTCCAACATCAGATTTTGGTTCGGGTCACGCCCGCGCCGCCGGATTTGCCGAGCGGCACGCACAACGAGCCTTACAGCCCGGTCACCTTTACGGCATCGGGCGGGGCGTTTACGCCCGGCTTTAGCTGGCAGGTGGTCAGTGGTTTGGGCAATCTGCCCCAGGGACTGTCCTTGTCGAGCGGCGGCGTCCTGTCCGGCACTCCCACGCAAACCGGCCCCTTTGATTTTACGGTGCAAATGACGGATTCCCTGGGACGCACCGTAAGCTGGTATTACACTCTTGTTATCAATTGACCGTATGACGCATCAGAGAAGACAACGAAGCAATGCGGGGTGGCTGAAGTGGCCGTGGCTGTGCGGAGTGCTGGCGCTGGCGCTCCTGCCCGGCGCCTGGGCGGCTGATGCGCTGTATGAGAATGACGGGACCGTCATCGAAACCATTCCGCCGGACATTTTCCAAACGCCCGACGCGACCAACTTCGTCAATAACGGCTGGTTTCAGTTGAATTTTGGCAGTGTCAAGGGGAGCGAGAACATCGAGACTTTTGAATCCGAAGACACGGTCAACTATACGAACGCTGGCACCATGTTGACCACGAGCACCATTGTGACCAACGGCGGGGGAATAATTTTGGCCATCAATCCTGGGTGCGGATTTAATTTTGACACTTATAATACGCAGTCGGGCCTGGAGCAAATGGCGGGGAATTTTTATAACGCGGGCAGCATCCGCGCCAATTCATTCCAGGATTTGACAAATAATTTCCTGTATGCGTCAACTGTGGGCACCTGCTTCGTGAACGCCACCAATATCGTCATTCCCGGGACCAGCGATGTTGGCTACGGCGGGCTGATGCAATTGACGGGGCAGAACATTGATTTGACCCGCGGCAATTTGGTGTTGGAAAACCAGATCAACGGGTTCACCTCGAATATCTATGGCATCGGGGGATACGGGCTGGACACCAACGGCGACTGGGACCCCTACCTTTATTTGGGGCCGACTTTTGCCGAATCGTCGCTGCCGTATTTGCTATACCTGCCCAACTCGACGCCTTATTTCGATTTTGCCTATTCCAACGGCGGCACGAATGCCGTCATCCGGAGCGCCTTTGTGGAGGATTTCAGCACGCCCACCATTCCGATCAACGTTTATTGGTTCCAGAGCGGCATTGTCGGCGGTGGCACTGTCACCGTTGAATGGGTGGGGGTTTATACAAACTATGCCACGGGGGTCACGCTCACCAATTTTCTCTATCTGAATAACGATTATGCGCAGGGCGCTTCCACCAATCCGGGCATAATCGGCGCGCCGGGGTACCCGGCCAATTTTACATTTATCGAGAGTCCTACGCGACTGAACTTCGGAACGGCCGCCACGGCCGGATTCCCCGCCGCTGATCCTTTTCCGGACATCACCTTCAGCAATCGTTACGCTTACGTTACTGCCACCTTGCTTTCCACAACGACCGCCACGAACGCCGGCCCCTACAATCCGAGCGGCGCGTTGACGAATCTGCCGGGGCGGCTGCTAATCAACGCCAGCCAGGATTTGACGATGAATTGGGCAAACATCACCCAGCCGAATTACCTGACGTTGACGTCCACGAACCAGTTCGAAGGGAGCATGGGGGCCAACGTGGTGGCGCCTTTCTCCGCCGTTGATTTAGGCGTGACGAACGGGTTTTTGACCATCAGCAATTTGTTGTCGCCCAGCATCCCGGTCTGGAGCGGCACGGTGGACGCCTGGAGCACGGATTTCTTCTTAACGAATTCGCTTGGGGGGAGCAATGAATACAAGGTCTTGATTGTGGGCAGTTATAATTTGAGGCCGATTTCCACGGGGTATGTCCAGGATTTGACCCTGCACAGCACCAATCTGGTGCTGTGCGACGCGCTCAACGTGCTACGCAAATTGTATATTGACGCTCAAAATCTCACGCTGACCACCAATCCCATTGGCAACGGCGCGACCTCGCCTGCCGGCGAATTGACCTGGATAAACCCCTCGATTCTGTTGTCGAATTCGTTGCCGAACCTGCTGAACCTGACCAACGACGGCATTATCCAGGGCGACAACCTCATCAGCCTGGGCACGGCGGCATCGCCTTTGGACGCGGTCATCAACAATGGAGGAATTTCCGACACGGGAACGGCGCTGTGGGCGGCCAATTTTGAAAACAGCGGGACCATCAGTAATGGAACCGGAGCGTTTCAGTTGAACGCTTCCACGGTCACGTTGACCAACGGCTCGATTCTCGCCTTGGACAACAAAATTACCATCGCCGCCACCACCATCGAAGCAAGTAATGTGGTCTTGGACGCCGGCAGCGCCTTGACCCTCACCGCCGACGCCTTGTCCGACGGCTTTCCAAACGGGACCACCGGTCTCACCAATGGAAACGTCTGGTCGGTGGGCGCCGACGCGTTGTCAGGAAGTCCGGGCATCTATTTGCTGAACGGATTCAACCTGCCGTTCAAGCCCTTGGGCACCGGATTGCTCGGCACTACCGTCACGAATATCGCCCCGCCAAATAAATTGATTAACAACCTTTGGGCCGCGGAGGATTATGGCGCGTCCAACACCGGTTACACCAATAACGCAGCGGTCGGCCAGTTGATTCTGGACGCCCAGGGCCAGGGGCCGGGCACCCAGTTCTATTTCAGCGGCACGGGAGTCAGCAACGCCATCTATGTGGACCGCCTCGTGCTGGCGGGTGGCGCCAGCTATACGAACCATATTGTCAACGGTGTCGGCACCAACAGTATTCCGGCGCTGGGTTTCAATACGAATTTGGTCATTTACTACGCCGATGCCGTTTCCCTCAGTGACGGCTCCGGTGACGTTTCATTCCAAATCAATGGCTTCAACAACAATCATTTGCGTTGGGTGCCTACATACACCGGTTATTTTAGCGCCACCAATATCGTTTATCCCAATGGCACCACCAACACCTTCAATGTCGGATTGGCCGAAAGCAAATTCTACAGTTCCAATGGCAGCGGAGTGCCGAATGCCGGTGATCCCACGCCCTTCTTTGTCGCAAGCGAAATGGGCGTGGCTGCGCATTTGACAAACAATCCGGCAAAGACCGTGGCAATCAGTTGGAACACCGTTCCCTTCGCCACAAATTTCGTCTATTATTCCACCAACCTTCTGTCTTGGCAGCTTTTGACAAATTCATATTCGCCAACGAACGGTTGGTTCGTTACCCCGACCCTTAACCCGGGGCCGGCAACAAATATCATGATTTTGGACCCAATCACCGGGCAGCAAAAATTTTATCAGGTGATTGTCAGCCCGGACCTTTTATATGATGGCCAATGATATCCATAACTATAATCGGAACGCGATCCGCAGGCAAACGGCCTGGACCATCGTGGCCGGGGGCAACGCCCTCGGTTTGAAGGATGAGCTTTTCCTTTGCCCTCCGTGGGCAATCCGATAGAGCCTCATCGCCGGTTTTTGGCGCGCCCTCGCATCGGTAGGGCGGGCCGTTTGAGTCAGTGAGTCAGTGAAAGTCTGTGAAAACGATAATGCAAATTTGCGCAGGTCGGCGGCAGGTCAACTGCTCCCGAATGAAAACAGCGGTCAAGCTGTGGATGGTGTTGTTAATTGGTTCGACGGCCGCCCTCTGCCGCGGCCAGTCCTTTAACGACCCCATCCAGATTTCCGGCGATTGGGGGACCTATGCCACCAATAACCTGACCCTCTCCACCGGAGGCGTCGGCCCGAATATTGCCGGCTATTATCCTAACGCGCCGGTGTGGTTTGAATGGACCGCCCCGCATTCCGGCGACGTGGAACTGGATACCGTGGGCAGCGAAAACGCAGAGACCAACATCATTTTCGGCAGCACGAACGTTGTTGGCGAAAATGAATACACCGTCTTGGGGATTTATACGGGCGCGAGTGCCGCTTACCTGAACCAGATCGCGGCCAACAATGGCTTGTTTGCGCTCAACGATGTGGAATTTTCAGTTGAAAGCCCGGAGACCGAAGATGCCGGTTATGGTCCCGTCATCCCGCCGTATTACGGTCCCAGCCATCTCCACTTTACCGCCCAGGCGGGACAGACCTACTATTTTGCGGTGGACACGCTGATCGGGCGCGGCCCGATTTCGTTGGCCTGGGCCTATGAATCGTCCGGCGTGTTTCGGTTTGCCACCGAGGACGTGGACGACCAGGTAACCCCGCCGATGCCGCTGTATCAAACGTCGCAGAACGAGAGCGCGGGGCTGGACGGCCTGAACGCGGCTTCACTCGAGGAGACCTATTATACTTACAACGCTCCCGGTGTCCTGGTGACCGTCACGCGCGTGGCGGGATCGCGCGGGCGCGTAAGCGTGAATTACAACACTGTGGACGGCACGCATTTGAACACGCTGCCGCCCAGGGACCTTCCGGCTTACACTCTCTACACAAATATCCTTTACTATACAAATTCTGCAGGTGTCCTTCAAATCAACTCGACTAAAACAAACGTTGTGGCCGGAGACTATTCGCCGGTCAGCGGGACCCTCGTCTTCGATGATGGCGAAATGAGCAAGACCTTCCTCGTTCCTATTAATCCAGCCGGAGGCTATTTAAATAATCCCAACATGGCCACCCAATTGATGGCCAGCGGATTCCAGGGAGGGGGCCTTTCGGCGTTTCCGATCAACACCGTTTCCAATACCGTCTTTGGAGTGCAATTGTCCAATCCGCAACCGGATCCCCTGGAATCCGGCGAAGTCTCCCTCCCGCGCGTGGACCCCATCTTCAGTACCGCCCTGGTCAAAATCTTGAACGACAACGCCGACCCCTATGGCCCCGATAAGGTCCCGCAGATTGTTACCAACATAATGGAGGAGTTGAATCCGACTAATATGATGGAGATGGAGGTTACGAATACCATGACCAACATGGTAGATGCCCTCGACCCCACCAACGCGATTTTCAACTTCGAAAAGGCCACCTATCGCGTGCCGCAGGACGTGAATAACCCCGCCTTGGGGGTTGTCCCTTATGGCTGGGCGCACGTCATGTTATATGTGGAACGGTTCGGAACCAACGGCGCGGGCGAAACCCTGAATTACCGCGTGGACAATTTTGTGGATGACAACGTGAGTTTGAACGATGCGAATAATGATTTTCCGCTCCAACCCGGCTCGGACTATGCGGTGCCCGTGCCCAATTCGGGCATGGAGGCCATTGCCCAGACCAACGACCCGGACTTTGATTTGGCGGACGGCACCGTCAGTTTTCCAGCCGCTCCGGCGCCCGGCGACGATGTCCAGGTCATTCAATTTGATATTCCGTACACGAACACCGCCACGCGGTTCAACAAGGACTTCCGGATTGACCTGTATCAAATAGTCAACGGTGCTCCGAGGCTTGTCGGCATGAATGCCGAATGCACAGTGACCGTTTTGTTCAATGATCAGAACCCGCCGGCCGGTTCCGTGGACGAACTTTACAACCCCGATCTTAACACCGAGCTGGCGCTGCTTCCCAGCGAGGTCCCCGCAACCACGCCCGGCGACAACCCCGCTCCGGGCGTCGGCAGCCCCCTTTATGCCGGACAGGTCTATGCCATCGCCGAACAAACCAACGACGAGGCCCTGATTGGCGGTGATTTCCCAAGCTACGACAACACGGCCAGAAGTGGTGTTGCGCTGGTCAATACCAATGGGCAACTCGATACCGCGTTCAATCCCGGCTCCGGAGTCAGCGGGGATATTACCCAGGAGGGCAATGACGCCAGGGTCAACGCGGCCGCGGTTTCAGGCGGCCAGTATTATATCGGCGGCAATTTCACGGCTTACAACAATACCCTGGTCAACTGTCTCGCCCGCTTGAACGCCAACGGAACGCTGGACACGACGTTCAATATCGGATCTGGCGCCAGCGGGACCGTTCGCGCCATTGCCCTACAGTCCAACGGCGAGGTCCTGGTCGGGGGCGATTTCACCAATTTCAACGGCACCGCCTGCGATTACATTACCCTCCTCACCACCAACGGCGCCGTGGACACCAACTTTAATGCCGCCGCCATCCAGGGTCCCGTGTATTCCATCGCCCTCGCGCCATCCGTCATCATTATTACCAACCGTGACGTCGTCAATAATGGCACTGAAGATGACGATCCGATTGCTCTCGGCGAGTACAACGCCGGCACCTTGACGGTCAATTACAACATGCTCGTCGGCTCGAACGATATGCGCATCTTTTACGGCAATGCCAACGTCAACGCCGGCACGGGTGTGGCCATTTACGACACCGGCTTTGTCACCGGCTCGGGAACAATTGTCGTTCCGTTCGGCCCCACGCCCGCGCTGACGACAAACCTCGTCACCATCGTGATGAATCAAGGCAATGTGACTTACAACACCAGTTGGAAATATCACGCCGTGGTCACCGTCCCGCCATCATCGGACGAAATCATGGTCGGCGGCAATTTTTCCGTCGCCGGCCAGGAATATACGGATATTGCGCGGCTCGAAACCAATGGCGTCGTCGATACCGCGTTTAATCCCGGCACCGGACCCAATGGCATCGTTCACGCCCTGGGCTGGCAATATGACAACAAGATTGTCGCCGGTGGCGAATTTACCGCCGTCAACGGCGTACCCGCCGGCCACATCGAGCGATTCAATGCCGACGGCTCGAGTGACGCCAATTTCTTCGACGGCACCGGGGCGGACGACGTGGTTTACAGCATCAATTCTCATTACGATGGCACCACGTATATCGGCGGCGCGTTCGATTCGTTCAACGGCACCCCCCGCCACGGCTTCACCCGCCTTTATCCGAACGGCACGGTGGACACCACTTTCATGGACGCTGCTTACAACCAATTTGCCGGGTTGAAAAAAATCTTCTCTTACGATTCGCCCGCCATCTTCGCCTCAACCGTTCAATACAACTCGGGTATTCTCATCGGCGGCTCCTTCCTCCAGGTCGGCGGCGGCCAGGCCGATGCCGATGTCGCCGACTTGATGGACGCGGACTTGCAATTGCCGGAAGAAGGCGACCTTGAAAGTTTTTCCGACCAGAATCTCTGGGTGGAACCGAAAACCCGCGATGGCTTCCGCAACCGGGTTGGTTTCGCCCGCTTGATTGGCGGGGCCACGCCCGGACCCGGCAACATCGGCCTGGACCAAACCAGCTATTCCCAGGATAAAAGCCAATCGCCGCTAACGGTGGCGCTGGTTCGCACCAATGGCACGCTCGGCCCCATTTCGGCAAATTTCCAGGTGCAGCCCGAGTTGGCCCAAGCCGGACATGATTATTCCTACCAAGCGGCCCCGCCGATGTTTTGGATGGCATGGGATTTCATTTCCTATGCAACCCGCATGCGCGAGGACGGACTTTGGGGCATCAGCGCGGAAGCGCCGCTGATTACCGCGCTCGGCGCCAGCCTGCCGCTTTCGGACGCGGGGCTTAACGAGTTGGCCGATGTGAATGTGAACGTCATTGCGAACAACGGCAATCCCGGAAATTTGGACGCCCAATTCCAATTGGCCAATCCCAGTGGCGCCGATACGTTTTATTTGGGCGGCGAGGAAATTCCGACCGGGACGGCGTTGGGCGTTTCCTCGGCGCCGTTGACCTTGATTGATGACACGACCTATCCGGGACAATTTGGTTTTATTTCCACAAACTTCATCGCCACGAATACGTTGACGCCGATCACCCTCGTTCGTAGCAACGGCACCTTCGGTGTTGTTTCCATGCGCGCTTGGGCCACGAATGGCACCGCCATCGCCGGTGTGGATTTCCGCGGCGTCACCAACCAAACCGTCATTTTCAATACCGGCATCATCACGACGAATTTTAACGTCACCATTTTGAACAACAGCTACATCACCAATGTGGAAAAGACCATCAATCTTGCGTTGACCACCCTGGGTACGACTCCCGGCGCCACCTTCGGCATCTCCAACGCCGTCCTTCGAATCATCAATCCCAATTTCAACGGCTATGTCACCCTCGCCGCGACGAATTTCGGCGGTACCACCGCTTCCGGCGTCTTGAATTTTGTCGTCAACCGCATTGTCGGCAGCCTCGGTTACGTCACCGTCCAATACGCCACCACCAACGGCGTCGGCCCCAACGGCGCCACCAACGGCGTGGACTACGTCGGTTCGACCAATACCCTGAGCTGGAACACCGGCGACGTCTCGCCCAGAATCATTTCAATTCCCCTGTTGCCCACCCAAAACGTCGGCGGCAACAAACAATTCGGCGTCAAACTGTTCAATCCCACCTTGAGCGGCAATAGCGCCCCGGCGATGATGGGAACTATCTCCAATGCCGTCCTGGTCATCACCAACAACAATAGTTACGGAACTCTCCAGTTCGCCCGGACCAATTTTGTCGTGGATGAATATGGCGGTTATGCCACCCTCCCCGTGCTCCGCACCGGCGGCCTCGTCGGTACCGTCTCGGTCAATTACACCACTGTCAGTGGCACGGCCCTGGCAAACACCAACCACGGCGCGGTCACCAATTTCATCGCCACCAGCGGGACCCTCGTTTTCGCTCCCGGCCAGATCGCCACCAATATCACCGTCCCCGTCGTCAACGACGGCATCGTGGCGCCACCCAACTTCTATTTTACTGTTGCCCTCTCCAGTCCCGTTAACGGCGCCCTGGGTTCAATGTCCAATGCCTGGGTCAACCTGCTCGATGTCCAGTCCTATAATCAACCGCCCGGTTCGCCCAACGGCACGTTCAATTGCCCGGGCATGAACGGAAGCATTTACTCCCTGGCCTTGCAGCCCAATGGCGAGATCCTCGCCGCTGGTAATTTCACCGCCGTCGGCACCACCATCATCAACCGCATCGCCCGCCTGAACACCGATGGCTCCCTCGATACCAGCTTTTTGAACGACCTGGATGGCGCGAATGCGGCCGTCAATTCCATTGTCTGCCAGTCCACCCTCTCTGACGCCGGCCGCGTTCTTATCGGTGGCGCGTTCACCTCCGTAAATGATCAAAATCGCTACTTTATCGCGCGCCTGATGTCCGACGGTTCGGTGGACAGCAGCTTTAACCCTGGCGGCGGCGCCAACGCCGTCGTCAACGCCCTTGCCGAATCGTTCAGCACCTCCGGCACCAATCTTATCCGGAACGTCTATGTTGGCGGCGCGTTCACTTCCTTTAACGGCAATTCCAGCCCGGGCCTCGAACGCTTGAACAACAACGGCACCGTGGATTACAGCTTTAATATCGGCTCGGGCTTTGACGGCCCGGTGGATTCCATCGCCGTTTATCCGACCAATTCCATCTATTGGGGCAAGGTCCTGGTCGGCGGCGCCTTCCAGCATTTTGATGGCACCGCCGTCAACAACCTCGTCCGCTTGAATTCAGACGGCTCCCTCGATACCAATTACACCGCCGGACTCGGTGCCGGGCCTGACGGCACCGTCAACGCTTTGACCGTTCAAATTGACGATAAAGTTCTCATCGGAGGAGACTTCACCAACGTCAACGGCACCGCCGCCAGTTACCTCGCCCGCTTGAACACCGACGGTACCGTGGATACCAGCTTCGCCGCCGCTATCGGGACCGGCGCCAATGGCATCGTGCAGGCCATCGCCGTCCAGCCCGACACTCGCATCATGGTCGCCGGCCAGTTCACTCTGTTCGACGGTATCATGCGCAACCATCTCACCCGGTTGCTCCCCACCGGCGCAACCGACCCCACGATTAACTTTGGCGCCGGGGCCAACGGCGACGTGGACGCTCTGGCCATCCAGCCCGCCAACAACGACATCTTCATCGGCGGTACCTTCAGCTCGTATGACGGCCAGGCCGTCGGAAATATCGCCGAAATCTTCGGCGGTTCGGAAATCGGATCGGGTGAATTTGAGTTCACCTCGCCGAATTATTCCGTCCAGGAAAACGGCGGCTTCGCCGACATCACCATCCAGCGCACCGGCGGCACCAGCGGCACCAACGCCGACGGTTCGGGTGACGCCCTCGTTGACTTTTACACCACCAATCTCCCCGCCATCAACGCCGCCACCAATGGAGTCAACTACCAGGCAACCAATGAAATCGTCGCCTTCCCGCCGGGCGCCGTCTTCGAAACGGTCACCGTTCCCGTCTTAAACAGCGGTACCTTTTCAACCACCAACTTGATTGTAGGACTCGAACTGGCCAACGCCCCGCTCGGCAATCAACCCGCCGCCGTCCTGACGATTATCAACGACAACAGTGGCGTGAGCTTCCTCTCTCCGCCCTATTACGCTGTGGATAAAAACACCCCGGGCGAATTGGCCAACATCCAGATCATTCGCCAGGGCGCCACCAACGGCGCCGCTTCCGTTGATTTCTACACCACCACCAACGGCACCGCCGTCATCGGCACGGATTATAATCCCACCAATGAACTCGTCACCTTCGCCCCGGGCGTTTCCGAAGTGACGGTCCAGGTCGGCATCACCAACAATAATCTCGTCGAGGGCAACCGTTACCGTTGACCTCGCCTTGACGAATGCCACCGATACCACCTTGTTGTCCCCGTCCAACGGCGTCTTGACCATCATTGACACCACCCCTTCGCCAGGCTATTTGGCCCTAAGCACCAACAGTTATTTCGCCAATAAGACCGACGCCAATGCCTACGTCACCGTTGTTCGCACCAACGGCACCACCGGCGCCGTTTCCGTTGACCTCGAGGTCACTCCCGGCACCGCGCAACCCGGCCTTAATTATGTCAACCCTCCTGAAAACCCCATACCGGTCGGCTTTGGAAATGGTCAAAATTCCCAGACCATCGCCATCCCGCTGATTCCAAATAACATTGTCCAGGGGACAGTTTCTTTCTCCGTATCGTTGACCAACGTCACCGGCGGCGCAACCTTGTCCGCGCCGACCAATGCCACCGTTTCCATCCTCAATAATATCAATACCGGCGTCGAATTCGAATACGCGACGAATACCTTCAGCGAAACCAACGGCACCGCCGTCATTCTCGTCGAGCGCGAAGGCTTCCTCAGCAATTCCTTCTCGGTCAACTACACCACCGTCAATGGTTCGGCGCAGTCGAACGTGAATTATGATGCCACCTCGGGCACGCTGTTGTTTGACACAAATTCCCTCTTCGCCCCCGTCTCCGTGACGTTGCTCAACGACCAATTGACCAGCAACCTCACCTTTGGCATCACCCTCTCCAGTCCCACCAACGCCCAGTTGCTCGCTCCGAGTAATACCGTCGTTGTGATCGAAGGAAGCCGCGCCGGCCTCTCCTTCACCAATTCCGCCAGCAGTGTCTTCAAGAACGCCGGGATCCTGGCCGTCCCCGTCGTCTGCAATAACACGAACCTCGAACCCGTCGTGGTCAACACCAATATCGTCCCGTTGACCGTGAGCTATTTTACCGCCAACGGAACCGCGACCGCCGGTCAGGATTATACCTTCGAGAGCGGCTCTTTGGTCTTTACCAATGGCATCGCTACCAACTATATCTACGTGCCCATCCTCAATAACAGCCTCATCACTGGCGAACGGACCTTCACCGTCTCTTTGACCAATGCCACCGCGCCCGGCGAAATCATCTTCCCCGGGACTCAGACCATTACGATTATTGACAGCAATTCCGGCCTCAGCTTCTCGCAGCCCTCTTACACCGCCATTCGCAGCAGCGGCTCCGCCCTCATTACGGTCGTGCGCACCGACAATACCAACGTCGTCTCCTCTGTTGCCTTCTCCACCGCCAATGGCACGGCCATGACCAACGTGGATTATTTCCCCACCAACGGTGTCCTCACCTTCACCAATGGCGTTACCACCAACACCTTTACCGTCACCTTGATCTCCAGCGCCACCGTTCAGCCGGACAAGACGGTGCTGTTGCAATTGTCCGATCCCACGAACGGCCTGCTGGCGCCGCCCAGCGCGGCCATCCTGACCATCCATGACACCAGCGGCAGCCTCGTGGTGCCCGCGGCTCAACGTTCGTTCAACCCGGTGGCAATCCTAACGGCGACGGCCTCATTGATCCGGGTGAAACCGTCTCCCTGCTCTTTGCCTTCCGCGCCGAAGGCGGCAACACCATTACTAACCTTGAGGCCACCTTGTTGCCTCTCAGCGGCGTCATCTCGCCCACCTCGCCGAATGGCACCGCCACCCAGGTGTATAGCAATCTGTTTGTGGATGGACCCTCCGAATCGCAGCCCTATACCTTCACCGCCAACGGCACCAACGGCCAGCAAATCGCCGCTACTTTCGCCTTGCAGGAACAATACGGCGGTTCGACCCTGAACCTCGGCACCAACTTGTTCACCTACACGCTCGGCACTTGGACGATGTCGTTCACCAACACCAACTCCATCGTCCTCAACCCCGCGCCCCAGAACAGCAGCATGTCCGGTATGGCCACGCCTTATCCGTCCATCATTGCCGTCAGCAACATCGTCGGCACGGTGATGAAGACCACGATCACCTTGACGAATTTGACCTTCAGTTCGGAATACAATGTCAACGCCTTGCTCGTGGCGCCCAATGCCTCGGACACGCTGTTCCTCTCGCACGCCGGCACGCCGGCCATTGGCGTGAATGGTGTGACGCTGACGTTCTCGGATACGGCGACAAATACCCTGCCTTACTTTGAAAATCCGGGTCAGGACGATCTGACCTTCACCAATGGTACCTATAAGCCCGAGGCCAACGGCGCGCCACCCACGTTCCCATGACCCGGATGCGCAACTTTAAACCATTAGCTTTTATGCGGAACAGTTTTTTGAAAATCGGAGCGATGCTCGCCACGGCCGGTATCGCGACTTGCTCAGCCCTCGCGGCGGATACCGGCATGGTCACCCTTCACGGGCACGTGCCTGCGGCGATTTCCCGGTTCAATTTGCAGCCCACCGGCGACTTGCCTGGCACCAACACCCTGGACCTTGCCATCGGCCTCCCGTTGCGTAACACCAATCAATTGAACGTCTTGCTGCAACAAATTTATGATCCGTCCAGCCCCAATTTCCATCAGTATCTCACGCCAGATCAATTCACCGCCCAATTCGGCCCAAGTGAGGAGGACTACGCCTCCGTCAGCAATTTCGCAAAGGCGAATGGTTTGACGGTGACTCACCTGCATTTCAGCCGCGTGTTATTGGATGTCAGCGGAAAGGTTTCCGACATCGAAAACGCCTTTCACGTCACCTTTCACACCTACCATCATCCCACGGAGAACCGTGATTTCTTTGCGCCGGATGCGGACCCGTCGGTTCCCTCCGGTTTGCCCATTATCCACATCAGCGGCCTGGATAATTATTCCATTCCAAAGCCCATGCTTCATGCTGAACCATCAGTCAGGCCGGCCGGCGCGGCGCCGTTGGCTGGTTCCGGCCCGGGCGGCTCTTATATCGGCAACGACTTTCGCAATGCCTATGTGCCGGGCTCAACCTTGAAGGGGACGGGGCAGAGCGTGGGTCTGTTGGAATATGACGGATTCTTTGCGAGCGATATCACCGCTTACGAAAACCTCATCGGTCTCACCGGCACGATTCCAAAACTGGTCGTTGTTCCGATTGACGGTGGCGTTCCCAACCCGACTGAATTTGGCGACCCGGAGGTATCGCTGGACATCGAAATGATTCTCTCCATGTCGCCGGGAGTTCCGACAATTTATGTCTATGAAGCGCCGAACCCAAGCCCGTGGGTGGACATGTTAAGCAGGATGGCTGATGACGACCTTTCGGCGCAATTAAGCAGTTCCTGGGGGGCGGCGAGGAGCCGAATCCCTCCGCGGAACTGATTTTTGAGCAGATGGCATTGCAAGGCCAGTCATTCTTTCAGGCGGCTGGGGACTCGTGCGCTTACACCAATCCGAATAATCCGGTGCCCTTTCCGTCGGATAGCCCGCACATAACCGTAGTGGGAGGCACGACCCTGACCACCGGCGCCGGCGCAAGTTATACTTCCGAGACAGTATGGAATTGGGGAATTGAATATGGCGACGATGGCGTCGGCAGCAGCGGCGGCATCAGCCTTTATTATCCGATTCCAAGCTGGCAGACGAACATCAACATGACCTCCCGTGGAGGCTCGCAAACCATGCGCAATCTGCCCGACGTGGCGCTGACGGCGGACAACGTCTGGGTGATATATGAGGGTGGCCAGGCCGGCTCCTTCGGCGGCACGAGTTGCGCCGCGCCTTTGTGGGCGGCCTTCACCGCCTTGGTGAACCAGCAGGGGGCCAGCTACGGCCATTCGCCGGTAGGCTTTCTCAACCCCGCGCTTTACAGCATTGCCAACAGCGCGAATTACAACACCGATTTCCACGACATCACCACCGGAAATAATACCTGGAGCGGCAGCCCGAATGAGTTTTATGCGACTGCTGGTTATGACCTTTGCACCGGCCTCGGCTCGCCCAATGGAACCAACATGATTAACGCCCTGGCTTCCTCGATCAACACATTCACCCATCTCTCGCCGCCATCACCGCCTTTTGGAACTGTCCTGGCCGCCCTCAATGGAGCAAACCCTAACGGCAACTGGGACCTGTTTATCGCTAATGATTCCTCAGGCGATTCTGGCGTCCTCTCCAATGGATGGCATATTACCGTCACGCTCGCTGACCCCGTCGGCTACGCTGCGGACGATAACCTCTCCATGTCCGCCACTCCGGGGATTGTTCCGACCAACAGCTACGGCATCTACACCCTGGTCGTGACCAATTACGGCCCATCCACTTCGAGCAACGTCGTTGTTTCCGACACGCTTCCTCTCGGTGTTACAGTTGTAGATACCTCGGCCACGGCCGGCACCCTTGATCGCGTCGGAACAGCGTTGACTTGGAATCTCGATACCCTTGCCGTAGGCGCCGGTGGACAACTAACCATCATCGTCCAGCCCCAGACCTTCGGCAGCTTTATCAATTACGCCACCGTCAGCGCGACCACCCCGGACCCCAATACAAGCGATAGCTCCGCCTACGCCACCATTACTTTCGGCGTCGCGCCGGCGCCGACGATTTCCGCGGCCTTCGTGGCCAATGGCGCCTTTGAATTCGCGCTCCTTGACGTGCCGGCCGGCCAGACCAACATCGTTCAGGCCACCACCAATTTGGTTACCGGGCCGTGGGTGCCCGTCCAGACCAACGTCGGACCGTTTGTGTTCACCAATTCCTACTTGCCCGGCAGCCCCGCCATATTCTTCCGCGACGAATCCCTGCCTTAATACATCTTAAGCAATGATTCTCTTCGGATTGACCGGCGGCGTCGGCATGGGCAAATCCACTACCGCCGATCTCTTGCAGGCCCGTCACGTCCCACTCGTGGATACTGACCAACTCGCCCGCGAACTCGTCCTGCCCGGCCAGCCCGCCCTCGCCGATATCCAAAACGCCTTCGGCAATCAATTCGTTTCTCCCGACGGCCAACTGCGTCGCCATGAACTTGCCGAAGTCATTTTCGCCGACGCGACCGCCCGAAAAAAATTGGAGGCAATTCTCCACCCCAAAATTCGCGAACGCTGGCTGGCCCAGGTCGAAGATTGGAAAAAGGAGGGCAGGGGACTTGGCGTCGTCGTTATCCCGCTCCTCTTCGAAACCCGCGCGGAATCGCATTTCAACAAAATTATTTGTGTCGCCTGTTCTCTGAATTCCCAACGCGAACGTCTAGCGGCGCGCGGCTGGGCCCCGAAACAAGTCCGGCAACGTATCGCCGCGCAGATGCCCACCGCCGAAAAAATCAGCCGCGCCGATTTCGTCATCTGGACCGAAGGCGATCTCCAAAATCACGCCCTCCAACTCGACCGCATCCTCGCCTCCATAAAGTAGGTGACGATGTAAGTCTCTAATCTTTTTCCTGAAATTGACCCGAAAATGACCGATTTCTGGTTCCTCGAAGTTTATAATGGGTAGAACATCCAAGGTGCATTTGGCTCGTTGAGGAGCGACGTTGGAAGGTAGCCTTGGAGTGCGGCGGCAACCCCGAAGGCTATCGGGGACGCCGCTTTGGAACTGCATATCCGTTTGGCCGGGCCCATTACTCTTGGAAATCGCCGATCGTTCGAAAGCGGTGTCACGGCCACCGCACTCCAAGACGCTGGCGCGGGATTCGCCGCGCAATCGCCAATCGGCAAGCGCCAATTTTTCATAGGGTTCTTTCTTCATTCTTAGTTTTTTAATTCTTCATTCCATACTCCCATACTTCAGCCTTTGGCCTTTCTTTTAGACCTCAGCGTTTTCAGCAGCCGTCTCATACAAACGTTGCACTGATTCCTTGCTGAGAACAATGATTGTAAATACCCCAAGCACTGTCCCAAATGGGAAAAACATGCACAAGATCGCCGCCATTACGAAGCTGAACATTCGTTTGCGGCGTTTCGCCAGGTACCGGCCTGAAATCAAAGTGCATACCGCGCACGCCCATCCTAACGATGAAAATGTGACCCCGATCACGATGAAAAAATACCCAATAAAAGCGGGAGGGGGCGGCGCCTTTTGCCCTTGAGTCATGAACCCAGGCTCAACGATGAACAGCACCCCCATCGCGACGTACATCAGAGGAAAGCACGCAAACAGCGCGCCAAGCCCGGCAACAACATAGTGGAAAATGGCCAGTAACCTTAAATGCTCCCCATCTTGCCTGCTGTTTGTCGAGGACAATGAGGTGGTTTCCATAAATCGTAACGCCTGACACCCAAAGCTGCCTGCCTCAACGCAGCTCTGCAAGGGCAAAATGTCGAAGGATTTCAAAGGGCGCGCAAATCTGTTTTTAAATGCTCTCATTAACACCGCGCTTTAGCACGGCAGGCCTCGTTGAACACGGAATCCAGCCGTTTTAACGGCTTTCGGGCATGGCGGGCGCGACGAGGCGAAGAAACCGTTGAAACGGTTGGCCGTTCGGATGCCGCTTTCCACCGCGTTCAAGAGGGTGTTAATGAGAAAACGATTCTCTCAATTCTCTTAAGTGTTTTGCCGTGCCTTTCCCGCAATCTTGTGCTAATTTCCAATCGCATGATTCTTACGACCGAGGAACTTCACAGTCTTGTCGAGTTGATCCACCAGTCGCCCCACACTCTCTTGGGGATGCACCCGCTGGGCGACAAGCCCGGCGTCGTCGCGCGCGCTCTTTTGCCCGATGCCGCAAAAGTCGCCCTCGAGCCGGTGCTGGAAAAGGACAAGCCCGCCTTCGAGCTTCGGCGAATTCCCAACACCGACGTTTTTGAAGGGGTCACCAAAGCCGCCAACAGGGTTTATGCCTATGATTTGGTCGTCACCGATCACGACGGCACGAAACGCCGGACGCGCGACGCTTATTCATTTTTGCCGACACTGGGCGAGAGCGATTTATATCTGTTCGGCAAGGGCGATGAGCGCAAAATTTATGAAAAACTCGGCGCGCAATTGCGCGTCGATTGACGGCGTGCCCGGCGCCAGCTTTGCCGTCTGGGCGCCGAATGCCCAGCGGGTCAGCGTCGTCGGCGATTTCAACAATTGGGACGGACGGTTTCATCCCATGCGGCTGCTCGGCGCCTCCGGCGTATGGGAAATTTTCATTCCCGGCGTGGCGGAGGGCGCGCATTACAAATTCGAAATTCGCGACGCGCACGGAAATATCGCCCTGAAAACCGATCCGTTCGGCTTCTTCTTTGAAGTGCCGCCCAAAAACGCCGCCATCGTCTGGAACACCGACAAATTTGACTGGACGGACGATGCGTGGATGGGCCGCCGCCGCGAGCGCGATGCCCTGCGGGCGCCCTTGAGCATTTATGAGGTCCACATCGGCTCCTGGCGGAAAAAAACGGCGACGGAATCGTGGAGTTACCGCGAGCTGGCGGAGCCGCTGGTCCTTTACGTCAAACGCATGGGCTTTACCCACGTGGAATTCCTGCCGGTGGCCGAGCATGCGTTTTATCCCTCGTGGGGCTACCAAGTCACCGGCTTTTTTGCGCCCACAAGCCGCTTCGGCACGCCCGACGATTTTCAATTCCTGATCAACGCCCTCCACGAGGCCGGCATCGGCGTGATCATTGACTGGGTGCCCGCGCATTTTCCACGCGATGCCTGGGCGCTGGCGAAATTCGACGGCACCGCCTTGTTTGAACACGAAGACCCGCGCCGCGGCGCGCACCAGGACTGGGGGACCTTGATCTTCAATTACGGCCGCCATGAAGTCTCCAATTTCCTCGTCGCCAACGCGCTGTTCTGGTGCGATCGGTTCCATGTGGACGGACTGCGCGTGGATGCCGTGGCCTCCATGCTTTATCTCGATTATTCGCGGAAGGAAGGCGAATGGCTGCCGAACCAGTTCGGTGGACGCGAAAACCTCGAGGCGATAGATTTTTTGCGCCGGTTTAACCATATCACCCATGTCGAGTATCCCGGCATCATGACCATCGCCGAGGAATCCACCGCCTGGCCGCAGGTGACCCGCCCGCCCCACCTCGGCGGCCTCGGATTTTCCTTCAAATGGAACATGGGCTGGATGCACGACACCTTGAATTATTTCAGCCTCGACCCGGTGTATCGCAAATATCATCAGAACGACCTGACCTTCGCCATGCTCTATCACCATCACGAGAATTTCATTCTGCCGCTGTCGCACGATGAAGTCGTCCATGGCAAAGGCTCCCTTGCTTCGCCGGATGCCTGGCGACGACTGGCAACGGTTTGCCAATCTGCGCACGCTGCTGGGTTATCAATGGCTTTTCCCGGGCAAAAAATTGTTGTTCATGGGTGGCGAATTCGGCCAGAGCCACGAATGGAACGAAAACGGCCAGTTGGATTGGTGGCTCCTCGCCGCAGGACCGTATCATCGCGGATTGCAAAAATTCGTCGAGGACTTGAACCGGCTTTACGCAAAATCCCCCTCGCTTTGGCAGGCCGATTACGATTACAGCGGCTTTTACTGGATTGATTGCGCCGACAACGAAAACAGCGTCCTCTCCTTTGTGCGCCAGAAAAATGACGGCGCCAATCCCATCGCCGTGATTTTGAATCTAACGCCCGTCCCGCGCCCGAATTATCGGGTCGGTTTGCCGCGGGCGGGGAAGTGGCTGGAAATTTTGAACAGCGATGCCGCGATTTACGGCGGCAGCAACAGGGGCAACTTTGGTCAGGTCTTCGCCCACGAGCACAAATGCCACAATCAGAACTTTTCGGGCGAGATTTATTTGCCGCCATTGAGCATTGTGGCCTTCACCCCCGACTAGTCTGGCGAGTCCTCGATTTTACCGTGGCGGGAAATTATCCAGTTTCGGCGGAAGTCCTTCGCGGCGATCAGGCTCAAAATCCGCTGTTCGCCAATGGACCGTGAACGTCGTTTTGCCGGCCATGGCAAGCGCTTCCAGCATCTGCCAGTCGCTCAAGTCGTAGGCTGCAAAACTGTGCCGGTAAAAATGCCACGAACCCGGCGAACCTTGCCGCGGGCGCAATCCAATGTCCATCGGCTTTGCCAGCGCGCCCAGGATGCCGTCCCAATCGGCGTCGTTGAATACATAATGTCCCGGCACAATCGTCTGGCGCAATTTAGCCGCGGTGGATTGGCTTGCCACGTTGCCGATCACGTCCAACGAATCCTCCGTCGTGTGCAATATGAGAAACGGCGGGCGAAAGTCGGCCTGAATGTGGGTTTGGTTGGTAAGCGCCACCACCGCTTCGAGCAATGTCGGATTCGATTCCGGAAGGGTGGCATGCACGCGTCGGAAAAAACAGATTTCATCCGTGGCGCCCGGCATGAAAATCAGCGCCTTCACCGTGTCGTTGCCCTGGAGGGATTCGAGCAGCAGCGGCACGCAATTGGTGCGGTCCAATTCAGCGGCCGGCGCCACCAGCGGCATGCGGCTCAACGCGGTTTGCCAGTCGTCGGCCAGGGCTTGAACGTTGGCGCCCAGAACCCAGATCAAAAGGACCAGTCGAAGCAGTTTCATAAAATAAGTTGTGTCAATCGTTCCTGAATCTGGCTGTTCCAACGGTTGAAATAGCCGAATAAACGATAGCACTCCTCAACGGCCGGCAAAAGTTTTTGCCGCGCCGGCCTGTCGGAACGCGTCCAAACGGCATCCAGCGATTTCAATCCATCTTCCAACTGCCGGCGCAAAACGCCAAGCTTATTCTTCAACTGGTTCAGCCGCTCAATCCATTCCTGGCCGCGCTCGAAGCGCTGCGCCTGGACCAGGGGTGATGCGCTCGATTGCGCCAGATACGCATCCACTTCCTGGCAAAGAATCCCAACCTCCGCAAAGACGTCGGCCAGATGATTTGGAATTTGCTGGAGTTCATTCGGCCGCGCGCCCTTCTCGAGTTCAACCAGATGCAACAGCCGCGTTTTGGGGTCGGCCAGGCATTGGTGGGCGGCATTCAGTTCGGCGAATTTCCTGGCGGCGGCGGCCCTTTCGGCCTCGCCCAAGGTGTGGACTTTGTCGGGATGAAGACTCGCCGAAAGCGCGAGGAATTTCCCCTTCAGCGTATCCGCATCAAGCCAGGGACGGCGCGGCTCGTTGAGCAGCTCGAAATAATCGCTCACGCGCTGAAACTTTCACCGCAGGAGCAGGTCGTGGCGGCGTTGGGATTTTTCACTTTGAATCCCCCATCAAGAGCGTCGTGATAGTCCAATTCGCTGCCGGTCACGTAGAGCGCGCTCTTGGGGTCCACCACCACGCGAACCCCGCCGCTTTCCACCAGGATGTCGCGATTGGCCGGCGCATCTTGCAGGTCCATCTTATATTGCAACCCCGAACAACCGCCCCCCACAACGGCGACCCGCAGCACCCCGTTTGGGCGGCCCTGCTTCGTCAAGAGAGACGAGACTTTCTGCGCGGCGCTAGTGGTAAGCTTGACCAAACGCTCGTCGCCCACCCGGAAACCCGGCTGGGTGGAATTTATTCTCGCAACGTTGGCTATCATATTGACGCAACAAGTTAACCGGCGGATAGGGAGGCGTCAACGCCGCGAACCATGAATTCAAAAACTCACGCCATCTGGCTCTTTCTATAAAACTGCGTGGTGTCACTTTCAGAAGCGATCATTCCGCGTATTTTCATGATGTTGGCTTCCACTTTATCCATGTACTCATTCGGTCCGTCGGGAAATGGTTCACACAGGTAACGATGTTGCCCGCCCAAATCGCGGTCGAGTTTGGGTTTGACATAATGCTCCCAAAAATCCGGCGTCTTGCGGACAAGGTCCTTGGCGCTGGAAAACAAGCCGACAACATTGTTTCTCTGCCGCGTGAATCGGGCCGCTTCCGCAAATTCCGAGTAAAGAATCGGCAGTTTTTCGACATAATCTTCCGCGGACATTTGTCCGAGCAGATCCGCCGTGGCGAGGCAACGCCCCGTGATCCCTTCAGCCTCGTTCTGGAACGGTATCACTTTTAACATCGCGTCCACCCCCGTGCAGCAAATCATGTTTTGTACCGCGACAGCTTCGCGCGCTTCGAAATGATGTTCAGCGAGAAGTTCGCCGGCAAAATCCGCGCTGCGTCCGACATGCACGACCGTGTATTTTGCGCCCGTTCCTTCAATATCGCCGCGTTCTTTCAGGTAGCCGGTGTCATGCAACAAGATCGCCAGCATGCCCAGTTCCGCCGTCCGTTGGGGAATCGCCGGCGACGCCCCGGCCAGATGCCGTCCCAGCAAAATTCGCGCCATGCACAACGCGCCCTGGAGGGTGTGTTCGAAATCGTGATAGCGGGCGTCAACGGCCTGATACCCGGGACGCCGGCCCTGGAAGGCATCTGCCGCCCATTGAAAAACCCGGGGAATGAAATCTTTGTTCCCCTGCGGGAACATCCCCAGATACGCCGCTTGCAATTCCTGGGCGACAGCGGCGGGGTCCTTTGTCGAAATTACCTGATGCATTAATCCCGCTTTCTAGTTGATGAACATTAAGCCATTCACCGGGCCGACGCAAGGAGGAGTATCGGCCAGGCATCATCAAATGTGGAGAGCGCCCCATCATTGAACTTGAACTTGATTGCCCGCCCGGGACGCATTAAATGGAGGCATGGCAGATTTCGGAAAATTTCTGGTGATGGCGGGCGTCCTGATTGCGGCCGTGGGCGCGCTCCTCTGGTCGGGTTTCGGAAAGGGCTGGCTGGGACGTTTGCCGGGCGATATCAATTACTCGAAGGACAACGTGAGCTTCCACTTTCCAATCGTCACCTGCATCATTATCAGCATCATTTTAACCCTGTTGATGTGGTTGTTGAGGAAGTGAGCCTCCGGAAAATGGCGTCCCCCGGGCTTGGATTGTGATCCCCGTGGAATTTCGCAAATTTGATCAACTCGCTTGCGACGCGCCCGCCACAAGAAATTTTCCAAAACTTCTTCTGGACAAATATTTTATCTCAATTCAAATAGTGCTCGTCAGATGGCCAAGATCAAACGCATTGGAATTTTGACCGCGGGCGGCGACAGCCCCGGCCTCAACGCCGCCATTCGCGGCGTCGGCAAAACCGCCCTCGGATTTTACGGAATCGAAATCATCGGCTTCCGCGACGGCTTCCGCGGCATTGTCGAAAATCGGCGCATCAAGCTCGACAAAACGGCGTTGGCGGGAATTCTCACCGTCGGCGGCACCATCCTCGGCACCAGCCGTGACAAGCCCCACCGGATGTTGATTGATGGGAAAGCGCGGGACATGACCAAAGTCATCGTCGAAAATTACGAGACGCTGGGATTGGGCGCCCTCGTGTGCCTGGGCGGGGGCGGCACCCAGAAAAATGCCCTCAACCTCACCCAGGCCGGCCTCAACGTCATCACCCTGCCCAAGACCATTGACAACGACGTGGCGATGACCGATTCGACTTTCGGTTTTGCCACGGCCCTGGATATCGCCACCGACGCCATTGACCGCCTCCACAGCACCGCCCACAGCCATCATCGCATCATCGTCGCGGAGATTATGGGCCATCGCGCCGGTTGGCTCACCATGGGCGCGGGAATCGCCGGCGGCGCCGACGTGATTCTCATCCCGGAAATTCCTTACGACGTGCAAAAGATCGCCGATGCCATTGGCCGTCGCAGCCGGCGCGGGACGAATTTCAGCATCGTTGCCGTGGCCGAAGGCGCGATGAGCATAGACGACGCGCGGGCGTTCAAGGCCGCCGAGGCCAAGCGCGAACGCGCGCGGACATTGCATGACAAAAAAGAGGCCAAGGTCGAATTGGCAGGCCTTGAATCGCGGCACACGGGTAACACCTTGCGGCTCGCCCGGCAATTGGAAGAACTCACCCATTTGGAATCGCGCGTGACGATCCTCGGTTACGTTCAACGCGGCGGCACTCCTTCGGCCGCCGACCGTTTGCTGGCCACGCGACTCGGCGGGGCCTGCGCCGATTTAATTCATGACGGGGTTTTTGGAGTGATGGTGGCCTCGCGCGGCGATGGCACCGAGCCGGTTCCGCTGGAGAAAGTCGCCGGCAAGCGGAAAATTATCCCGCTGGATCATCCGTGGATTCAAACCGCCCGGCACGTGGGGACGTGTTTAGGCGATTGATTCGCCAGAGGCGATTCACGAATTTGGGTGCAGACCGGCAATCGCGCAGCCTCAGAAGTGTGGTGGCCTCAGCATTGCTTTTGGCGATGGAGTTGAATGTGGGCCGGACCTTGGAGCATAAAAGCGATATACAATGGAAGATAATAGCCCTTCATGCTGGCTGCATCACAGAATAATTATTACTCATGAGGCGGGAAGCATAATCCAGGCACGCCTGCACGGGTGAGTTTTGGGTACTCTTCCAGCACGTCGTCAATCGAATCCCCGGCGGCAAGAAATTCCAAAACCGTCTGCACCGTGATGCGCGTGCCGCGAACCACCGGCCGACCGTTGCAGACATCCGGTTTGATTACAATGCGCCCTGTCATAAAATGAGACTAACGCACACCCGCCGCAAATCCAAACGTATTCGTGTCGAAAATGGCGACAATGGCATTCAAAGCGATTGAGACAAGGCTACGCGGTGAATCGAATGGATAGAGCAGCAGCCGTTTCCTACTCAGCGCTACAGCTTTAATGGAAATGCTCTAATGCGCCGGTCAACCGCCATGGCCCTTGGCCGCCGCCAAAACCGTCATCGGTTACTTTTTCAAGGCTTTCAATACACTGGCGCCCGCCGCCGGACGGGACGTGAACAATGAAGCCTCCACTCCGGTCTTCTTTTTATATTCCTCCGCGATCGTTTTAGATATTTTCTGAACGGCCTCCGTCATCACCAGCGCCACCGCGCAGCCGCCAAAGCCGCCACCTGTCATCCGGCAACCGAACACGCCGCCTTTCACTCCAATCGCCTCGCCAATCTCAACAATGGCGTCCAACTCCGGGCAACTGACTTCATAATCGTCCCGCAACGACGCATGACTGGCATACATCAACTGGCCGACCGTCACCCAGTTCGAGGCGCGAAAGCCTTCAGCCGCCTGCAGGGTCCGTTCGATTTCGCCAATGACATGTCGGGCGCGGCGAAAAATCGTGTCGTCCATTTTCACTTTGACGTTTTCCAGCCCCTCGGCGGTCGCGTCGCGCAGGGATTTCACGCCCAGGATTTTGGCGGCGGCCTCGCATTGCGCGCGCCGCTTCGCGTATTCGCCCGTCCCCAATTCGTGGCGAACATTGGAATTGATGATCAGAATAGCCACCGCCGGATCGTCCATCGGCACCAGCTTGGTTTTGCGCGAGCGGCAATCGAGCAACAGCAACTGGTTCGGGCGGCCCATCACCGAAATGAATTGGTCCATGATGCCGCAGGGCACCCCCGCAAATTCGTGCTCGGCCTCCTGGCAGAGCAGCGCTTTTTCCACCGGGTCCATGGCTTCGCCGCTCGCGGCCTCCAAAAGCGTGGCGGTGGACACCTCAAGGGCGGCGCTGCTGCTCAATCCGCCCCCAAGCGGCACCGTCGAGCGAAGATACACGTCCAGCGCCGGGACCTTGACGCCCCTGCCTTGAAAACCCGCGATCACGCCGCGGATATAATTCGACCATTTCGGGTCGCCCCGGACAACGCCTTTGGCAATTTCAATTTGCGCCGTCTCATCCGCCGCCCCGTCATGGACGCTTATCAAACCGGGTGACCACGAAAGATCGGCGGCCATCACCGCATAATGCTCAATCGCCATCGGCAGCACAAATCCATCGTTGTAATCGGTATGCTCGCCGATGACGTTGACCCGGCCCGGCGCGGCGACAACCCAACCCGGCGGGCGACCGTACTTTTTTTGGAATCCAGCGGCAACCTCATTGGAAAGCTCTTTCAATGTCATATTAAAACAGTCGCAGATTGACCCTATGGAGAAAAATGTCAACGGACGTGAGATTCACCATTCTCTGAATGTGCCGAGTGTTCGGCTATTTTTGTCCCGTGTTTTTCTTGCCGCCACTGATCGCTCCCAGCAGCATCAACACCCCGAAAATCAGCAGCACGATGCCCCAGATTAAATTGATATTGATGCCAAGCGATTTGTCGGTCGGCCCCGTGATCGCGCCCTCGATCGTGAGCAGAATGCCGATGAGCGTGAACATCAGCCCGATTGGCCAGCGTATATCGAGTCCCATAATTATTTATTTATAGTCGTGGATTTCAGTGTGTCAACGTTTTACCAGAAGATGATGTTCAGGATAATGCAGGCGATGATCAAAATGACGCCCAGCACCGCCGGCCGCCCCAGAACGCCTGGTCATGGTCTTTGATCTTTGGCGTCAGCGAATAGACCAGCCCTTTCAGCTCTTCGTCCGTTTTCGTCCGCTTCGTCACCAGCGAGATGCCAAACGTCAATATGAAACAGACGCTGAAGGCGAAGCTCGCCAGGTAAAAGTTCTGCGCCATCTCGCTCGGGAACTGGCAGATCGCCGGGACGCTGTGGCCCGATGTGCTCCAGATGTATGCGCCCTTGATGCCCGGCGAGTCGCCGACCGCCAGCGTCAGCGCGTGGAACAACGCCGAGGTCATGGTGCCGCCCACCAGCCCCAAAAATGCCCCCGTCGCCGTCGTGCGCACCCAGAACATCCCCAGCAGAAACGTCGCGAAGAGCGGCGCGTTCACAAAGCCGAATACGAGTTGAACAATGTCCATCGCGTTCGAATAATGACCGGCAAAATACGCGCAGAAAATGCTCAAGATGATGCCGACCACCGTCGTCGCCTGCCCGACCACGAAATAATGCCGGTCGCTTCTATTGGGCGCAAGGTACGCCTGGTATAAATCGTAAGTCCAAATGGTGTTGAAGGCCGTGACATTGCCCGCCATCCCGGACATGAACGACGCCAGCAGCGCCGTGAGCGCCAATCCAAGCAACCCCGGCGGACAATAGCGCTTCACCAGCGAAAGGATCACCCCGTTGTAGTAAGTGTCCGTTACCGCGTCCTGCAATTCCGTCTTTAATTCTGTGTCCGGCAGTGGAGTGAGGCTGTTGGCCTTGATAATGGCATCCACCTTGCCTTGATCCATGTTCAAACCGGTGTCCTTGCTAATTTTGAGGAACGCAACGTCGGCCGTTTGCGGTGTCGCCGCCTTGACGTCCGCAATCGCCGCCGTGAAGCCGGAATCAGAAATGGAAACTGCCGGCAGGCGATAGTCCTTTTCCGGCATCGTCGTCAGCGCCACGGCCAGCATGCCCGGCAATATCACCAGCGCCGGAAAGAGCATCTTGGGAACGGCCGCAATCAGCGGCGTTCGCCGCGCGGCAGTCATGTCCTTTGCCGCCATCGCCCGTTGCACCACCAGAAAGTTGGTGCACCAATACCCAAACGACAGGACAAAACCCAGGCCGAACACGATCGCAAACACATTCACGCCCATCGGATTGTGCGTCGGCCCGGCAATAACCGGTGTCCAGGCGCTGCTCCAGGCGTCCGGCGCGTATCCGTGCGCCACTGAAACCTTTCGCAGCGATTGAACCATGGTATGCCAGCCCCCAACGTCCTTCATCCCCAGCCACACCACCGGCGCAAACCCGAGGACGATCATGAAAAACTGCAGCACTTCAGTGTAAATCGCCGAGGTCAGGCCGCCTTTCAAAACATAGATCAGCACCACTGCCGAAGTCACCAGCAACCCAAAATTATAATCCCAGCCCAGCAGCAAATGAAGTAATTTGGCCAGCGCATCCATCGAAATGCCCGACGCAAAAACGGTCATCACCGCGAACGACATCGAATTGAAACAGCGCGTCCGGTAATCGAAACGCATATTGAGATATTCGGGAACGGAACGCGCCTTCGAGCCGTAATAAAACGGCATCATAAACACCGCGAGAAAGATCATCGCGGGAATGGCGCCCACCCAGTAAAAGTGCGCCGTCGCCACCCCGTATTGGGCGCCGTTTGCCGCCATGCCCACCAGCTCCAGCGCGCCCAGATTGGCCGCCATGAATGCCAGCCCCGTCACCCACGCCGGAATCGAACGTCCAGACGTCAGATAATCCGACGAAGTCTTCAGGTAACGCCGCAAGGCAAACCCGATGCTGATGACAAACAGGGTGTAGGAGAGCAAAACGGTGTAATCAACCCAGGCCAGATGAATTGGTTGCATAAGGATTCGGCGGATGATTGAAATTTGTCGCCAGAATGTCAATTGCTTTTATCGGAAATCTGTGCTTTATTCTGCCCGATAAATTCTTATGCCAACGAAACTTGAAGAAAAAACACAGGAGCTTTGCGCCGCCATCGTCGCCCAGCCCGAGATGGCGGCCATCCGCCGGCGGATTGACGCTTTCTTGTCCGACGCCAATTCGCGCGGCCAGTATGACGCCGTCAACAACAAGGGGCAGACGCTTCATCAAAAGCAACACGACGGCCAGCCGCTCAATGGCGAGGAAATCGCCGATTTCGAAAAGCACCGCGATGCGCTCCTGCAAAATCCTGTCGCGCGCGATTTTTTGGAGGCGCAGGACCAATTGCATGAGATGCAGCATTTGATCCAGAAATACGTCAACAAAACGTTTGAGCTGGGCCGCGTGCCCACGGACGCGGATTTCGCCGAAGGCTCCTGCGGCTCCGGCTGCGGTTGCCACCATTAAATACGCTGGCGTCTTCCTCTTCGCCGTGGAGCCGCGGCGAGGGCAGGGGAACGGGGGCGATTCTAAAATCCTCCTTTATTTCAAATCCAATCTGCTTTCGTTCCCGCCGGCTTGACCGGCGCTGATGGGCTGGGTAACTCCGCCAACGCGCCAGCGTCGTGGACTGCGGCAGTCCTCTGCCGCTTTCCCCGGCGGTTTCCTCTTGCATCGTCCCTTTCGTCATTCAATAGACCCTGCCGTCCTCTCTCTCCTCAATTTACCCTTTGTTCCCTCGGTGTTAAATCCCTTTTGTGCGACGTCATCTTCCTGCCGCCGTTAAAATTCCTCATTGCTTTTTTCGACCGCCGCTCTAAATTGCGCTCATGGAAAATTTGCAGAATTCGCAAATCGCGCAATACATCCCCGTTTTGATGCTGCTGGTGGCGGCCATCGGTTTTGCCGTCGGCGTCTTGTTCATTTCCGTGCTCCTAGGCCAGTATGGCAAGCGCACCCGCGCCAAGGACACCGCCTACGAATGCGGCAAGGACCCCATCGGCGAAGGGAACGCCCGCTTTTCCGTCAAGTTTTACCTCGTCGCCATGCTCTTCATCCTCTTCGACATCGAAGTCGTTTTCCTCTATCCGTGGGCCGTCGTCTATCGCGAAATGCTCGCCGAGCACGCCACCCGCAATTTGATCCTCGGCTCCATGCTCTCTTTCATCGTGATTCTCCTCGCCGGCTACATTTATGCCCTCGAGAAAAAGGCGTTCGACTGGAAATCTTGATGCTCAATGCCGGCGCCTCGGGACCGCGCTTCCGCCTCGATTATGGCTACCATTAAATTTGGGACTTCCGGGTGGCGCGACATTATCGCGCGCGATTTTACTTTCGATAACGTCCGCCTGGCCGCGCAGGCCATTGCCAATTACCTCAACGCCGAAATCCGCAACGAACAATCCCCCCTCCATTTCCGCGACCCGGTTTTGATTCTGGGCCACGACACGCGGTTTCTTGCGCGCGAATTCTCCCTCGCCGCCGCCGAGGTGCTGGCCGCCAACGACCTCCAGGCCCTCCTTTGCAACCGCGATACTCCCACGCCCGTAATCGCCCACGCCATCCGCCATCGCCGCGCTCTCGGCGGCATCAACTTCACTGCCAGCCATAATCCGGCCGAATATCAAGGCTTGAAATTTTCCACCTGGAACGGCGCGCCGGCGACCCCCGAGGTCACCGCCCAAATCGAAGCGAACATCGTGAAGCTGCAGTCCGTAAATTTTTCGTTCAAGGGCGCGGTCATCGGCACTTACGAATGCCCAACCTTCAATCCGCAGCCGGACTACTTCAAACAATTGCGCAGGCTCGTTGACTTTCCTGTCCTCAAAAAGGCCAGGCTGAAGGTGGCGGTGGACTTTTCGTATGGCACCGGCCACGGTTACCTCGATAAAATACTCGAAAACGCCGGCGCCAAAGTCACTTTGTTCCATGACGAATTGAACCCGCTCTTCGGCGGCCATCATCCGGAGCCTAATGCCGAAAATATGCGCGTGGTCAGCCAATTCGTCCGCAGCGGCAAGGCGCACCTCGGCTTGGGCCTTGACGGCGACGCCGACCGCTTCGGCATCGTGGACAAGGACGGCACGTGGCTGACGCCGAACCAGGTGCTGGCGCTGACGCTGTATCATTTGAGAAAGAACCGCGGTTGGACGGGCGCGGTCGTCCGCACCGTGCCGTCTTCCCATCAAGTGGACGCTGTGGCCGGATTGTTCGGCGTGAAAGTGCATGAAACACCCGTCGGCTTCAAATACATCGGCGCATTGATGGAATCCGAGCCAATCATTGTCGGCGGCGAAGAGTCCGGCGGATTGAGCGTCAAGGGCCACGTTCCGGAGAAGGACGGCATTCTCGCCTGCCTGTTGATGGCCGAATTGGTCGCCACCGAGAAAAAGTCGCTCGGCCAAATCCTCAAGGAACTCTCCAAAAAAATCGGCGATTTTTACACCGACCGCATCAATGTCTCATTCGCGCCGGAGAGGAAGGACGCCCTGCTAGCCAGGCTCGGCTCCGGGTTGACGCGCATTGGGCCGTTCAACGTCCAAAAGTTCATTACGACGGATGGATACAAATTTCTTCTGCCGGGTGGGGAGTGGGTGGCCTTTCGGGCCAGCGGCACCGAGCCGCTGATTCGATGCTATATCGAAGCAAAATCCAAATCGAATTTGAAAAAGCTGCAGGGCGCGTGCCGCGAGGTGCTGGCGGGATAGGGGAATGCGGCCGAGGATTGTCGCAATCCAGGCTCTTGTCGCGGTTAGGGTGAAGGCTTTTTGGGACTCAACAACTTGGTCGCGTCCGCGTGGGCGAACACCACGTCCGGGTCGCGTTGCAACGCCTCAAAATAGTGGCGCGAAAATTCCTCGCCGGCTTCGGAGGGCGTCATCAACTTGGCGCTTTCGGCAAGCAGGCCATTGACCTTTGCCGCCGTTAGCGGCTCCTTTTCATCCAGCGCTTCGTCCATCGAGACGATGAGCATGGACAAAGGGTGCAGCCAGGCGAACCAGGAATCGCTCGTCAGGAGCCTTAAAAATTGATTCGGCGACGCGATTTTTCCAAAGGTCTTTTCGTAGGTGGCGCGATCCGACTCCGCCAGCGCCTTGTGCAATTTCAGCATGGCGTTGCGTATCTGCTGCAGACGCTCCCGGCGCTCCTTGCTTTCGGACTTGGAATCGGTCGCCATGAAATACTTTAACTCCTTTGATGACAAAAGGAAATCCGGAAATGCTTCCTTACCGTCCCCCAGGGCGCAATTCTATCATTCGCGCATCGTGAATCCTTCTGGCGATGATGTGTCGGGCGAGGTTGACCCACTGCCGGCACCGGTCGAGCACCGCTCCGTCGGAAGTGGCGATGATCTGTTCGCTCTTCGACAGGACGCTGTCGGGATTGAAAACCAGTTCCGCCGTCATCTTCCATCCGTTGGCTGCGGCCTGTTCCTGAATGAGGCTCTTGAGCCGGCCGCTGTTCGAAACGGGTTTGTCGAGCCACCAGCGGCAGCCGCTGACGCCCCATTCCACGACGGTCTCGCCAATCAGCCGCAGCACCGGAACGGTTTCATTCACCTTGCGATAACGCCGGTGAATCCCGGCAATGTCGCGGCAGCAACCGTCGCGGCCCGGCAGCACCACGCCCCCGGCGAGGGCGCTCTCGAGCACTGTCAACACGTTGTAACCGTCCAGCCATACCTCGCGGCCTTGGACCGCCCCAGGCGCCACTTCCAGTTGACGCCGCCGTTCCGCGGCTTGGGCCGGACACGTGCAACGGCTGATGGCCATGCGCTGGCGGCTGGTGAGATTATGGCGGTTGCCGACGAGTTCGCCGGCGGAACGCGGAGCGTAACCGTGGTCGAGCAGCCAGCTCAGGTCTGCGGCGGCGGCACGCAGCGCCGGAAGCTGGCGCGGGCCAAAGAGCCGGTCGTCCTCCGGCCCCGGACCGCGATGGGATTGATGCCGTGGCACGCGCGCAAGGGTGGCACAAGACCTCGAAAAAGGCAGGTCGTGATTGATTCCGGCGTTTTGGATTTACTTGCGCGGACTGTTTTTAATTGAAAATCGTTCTTGCCTCTGGGCGTCCGGTAGGATAGATTTGGCGCTCTTTTGCGATTGATTTATTTTTATGCGACGTCCTAAAGGCATTAAAACCAGGAAATCCGTGGCCAAACGGTTCAAAATTACCGCCAGCGGCAAAGCCATGCGCTTCCGCGCCGGCCGCCGCCACCTGGCCCACTCAAAAAACGCCAAGCGCCTGCGCCGCCTCGGCAAGGTCGCCGTCGTTGACCCTACCGATGCCTATCGCATCACGCAAAATCTTCCTTTCAGCCACTGACCCCGGATATTTTGATCATCCAATTTTATGCGAGTCACCAATTCACCGGCTTCCCGCAAACGCCGCACGCGCATGATTCGCGCGGCAAAAGGTTTCCGCCTCAAACGCGGAAAGCTTTATCGCTACGCTTCCGACGCCGTGGATCACGGCCGCCAATACGCTTATCGCGATCGCCGCACTAAAAAACGCAACTTCCGTTATCTCTGGCAAATCCGCATCAACGCGGCCGTGCGTTCCGCAGGCCTCACCTACAGCCGTTTCATGGAAGGCTTGAAGGCTGCCAAATGCTCCTTGGACCGCAAGGTCCTTGCCGACATCGCGGCCCAGGACGCTGCCGGTTTCACGGAATTGGTGAACGTGGCCAGGAACGCCCTGAAAAACAAGCCCGGCGCCGCCTTGCTCAAGGCCTAGTCCGCTCGGCGAAAATCCAATCCTCGTCGGTTCCGGCCGCTTCGATTCCGCCAACGCGCCAGCGTCTTGGACTGCGGCAGTCCTCTGCCGCTTTCCCATCTCTGTAACCTGCGGCTTCTTTTCCGCTTTGCCCTATTCCTCATTCAGTAGAACCTGGTGCCTCCCCCCCCATTTTTTAATTGCTTCCCGCCCGATTTCTATTATTTGTTGGCCTTGTGAAATCCAAGGCTTTCCGTCCGTTCTTGTTGACTCTGCCAGCCATTTTTTTGGCCGCCAAAATCCCGGCGCAGACACCGCAAATTGATTTTCCCGCCGCCAGCCCCCCCTGCACCCTGAAACAACAGGTGGGCTTGACGGACATAGACGTGGTGTATTCGCGTCCGGGAATGAAGGGCCGGGTTGTTTTTGGGGGCATTGTGCCCTACGGCCAGGTCTGGCGCACCGGCGCCAATCAAGCCACCACCATCACCTTCAGCACTCCGGTAACCCTCGAGGGCCACGATATTCCCGCCGGCACCTACGCCCTCTTTACCATTCCAGGACAAAGTGACTGGACCGTCATCCTCAACAAGGATGCCAACCAATGGGGCGCCTTTAATTACAAACAGGCCGATGACTTCGTCCGGTTTGACGTGACGCCCCTCCCCTTGCTATCGCCCATTGAGACATTCACCATCGAGTGGAACCGCATCCGCGACGAATCCGCCGTCCTGAACCTCGTTTGGGACAGGACGGTCGTCCCGATTCATTTGCACGTGGACGTCGTGGACAAGTTGGTGCCGAAGATCGAGGCGGCCATGGCCGCGCCGGGCAGCAAATCGGACGCCTTTTATTTTCAGGCCGCCACGTTCTATTACGACCACGGCCTGGACCTGACCAATGCGTTGAATTGGGTCAACGCGGGGTTGGCGGACAATCCGTTCATCGCCTTCGAAATGTTGCACTTGAAAGCGGAGATTTTGGCGAAGCAAGGGGACAAAGCGGGCGCCATCGCCGCCGCCAAACAATCCACCGACCTGGCGATTAAAGCCGAAGGGCAGGGGAATTCATTCGTAAGAATGAACCAGGACTTGATCTCAAGCTTGCAGCCCTAATCGGTCTTTCCCGCATTATGACCTCGGAACCGTGGACGGCGGTTGACGCTTACCTTGCCGGTTTATTCATTCCGGCTGACCCGGCTTTGGATAACGCCTTGAAGACCAGCGCCGCCGCCGGGCTGCCGGCCATTAACGTTGCCCCCAACCAGGGAAAATTCTTGCACGTGCTCGCCAGGTTGTGTGCGGCGCGCAATATTTTGGAAATTGGTACCCTCGGCGGCTACAGCACCATCTGGCTCGCCCGCGCTTTGCCGCCCGGCGGACGGTTGGTCTCCCTTGAATTGGACCCAAAGCATGCAGAAGTCGCCCGCCGCAATATCTCCCGCGCCGGCCTTGCCGATGTCGTCACCCTCCATGTCGCGCCCGCCCTCGAAACCTTGCAAAATCTGATCGCCGAAAAACACCCGCCCTTTGATTTCATTTTCATTGACGCCGACAAGGAGAGTTACCCCGCGTATTTCATGGCCTCATTGCGCCTGTCCCGCGTCGGTACGTGCATTGTCGCCGACAACATCATCCGCCAGGGCGCGGTCATCGAGCCGCACAGCTCCGACCCGCGCGTGCAGGGCGCGCGCCGGTTCCTGGACGCCCTGGCGGCGGAACCGCGGGTCACGGCCACCGCCATGCAAACCGTTGGCGGCAAAGGTTACGATGGATTTGCGATTGCGCTCGTCTCTCGGTAAACTGATTCCCGATGGCCACCATTCTCGACGACATTGAACCGCTGAAAAAAAACGCCTTGGGCGATTTGAAGAACGCGCCTGACCTCGGCGCGCTCGAACAATCCAAAGGCGCCTGGATTGGGCCTAATGGAAAATTCACCGCGTTGATGAAACAACTCGGCGCTTTGTCCAAAGCCGAACGGCCCGCCGCCGGCAAACTCATCAACGCCGCCAAAACGGAGCTGGAAGCCGCGCTCGCCGGCCGCCGCGAGGAATTGGAGATGAAAGCCGCGCTGCCCAAGGAACCAACCGACTTCACCCTGCCAGGTCGCCGCCGCCCTCTCGGCAAGTTGCATCCACTCACCCAGGTCACCGATGACATCGTCCGCGCGTTCCGCAAAATTGGCTTTGCCGTTGCCGACGGCCCGGAAATTGAGGACGAGTATCATTGCTTCGACGCCCTCAACACGCCCGCCGACCATCCGGCGCGCGATACCCAGGACACCTTTTATTTGGCTGCATCCTCGCCCGCGCAATCGGGAGAGGCGCCTTCCGCGGCGAAACCGGGTGAGGGTCGTGCGGATAAACCGTTGCTCCTTCGCACGCACACGTCATCGGTTCAAATCCGCGTGATGGAAAAGCAATCGCCTCCCGTGCGCATCATTGTCCCGGGCCGCGTCTATCGCCGCGACAACGCCGACGCGACGCACAATCCCACCTTCCAACAGATTGAAGGACTTTATGTGGACAAAAATGTCACCGTAGGCGACCTGAAAGGCACCGTGGATTTTGTCTTCAAGGAACTGATGGGTGAGGATGTGAAAATCCGCTTTCGTCCGCACTATTTCAGCTACACCGAGCCAAGCTACGAAATTGATTTCAGCAATTCGCTCGTCAAAAAGATTGGCAAGGACTGGCTGGAAATTGCCGGCTGCGGCATGGTCCATCCGCAAGTCTTCGAAACCGTGGGTTACGACCCTGAAATCTGGACAGGCTGGGCCTTTGGCTTCGGCATCGAACGCATCGCCATGCTGCGTTACGGCATCAATGACATCCGCCTGTTCTATGAGAACGACGTCCGGTTTTTGCGGCAGTTTTAAGGATTTTGCTGGACACGATAGGGAACCCGGATGCCGGGGTCTTTTTCAGGAAAATCCCTGGTGTTTCGCGTGATTAGAATCGTGCCCAGTTCTTTTGCCGTGGCCCAAATGATGGCGTCCGGCAGTTTCAGCTTGCGTTGACGCCGGATTTTGACGGCGCGTTCGGCCACGGGTTTTTCCAGCGGCTGCACCTTGAACCGTGAAAGAAATTCCCGGACAACCGCTTCCTCTTCGGCGTCATCCGCGCCGGCAAGGACTTCCATCCAGGTCACAATGCTGATGGCCGTTTCCTCGTATTGCTCAATTTCACGGGCGGCGGCGGCGATGCCGTTCAGGTAATCCACCAGGATATTGGTGTCCAAAACTGCTTTCATCTTTCCCATTCCTGGCGCAGCCGCCGCTCATACTTGAGGGAGTTAACGGATTTGCCCTTCCACAAGCCGAAGGCGTCCCGTCCCTTCCCGGCCTGTTTCTCACGCAGGTAATCTCCGACCGCGCGGCGAATAATTTCCGCGCGGGAGATTTTTTCGCGCGAGCAGAGGTCGCCCAGCGCTTCCACTTGTTCATCCGGCAATTCCACAATGGTTCTCATATTGTCATCATATCATGTCATCATATATCTGTCAACGATTTCCATCCGCGTCCTTGCGCCATCGCTCCCATTGATTACCATGCCCCGGCCATTTTCGTGAATACGTTCCAGATTATTTTCACGCCGACCGCCGCCGCCGAATTGGCGCGGATGCCCAAGGAATTGCAGTTGCAAATCCTCGGCGATTTTCGCGGCCTGCCGCAGCAGGTGGTGGGCACGGAACTGGACCAATTCGGCAAGCTCATCCAGGAGGGCCGCACCTTGCACCGCTTCCGGATCGGGGATTATCGCGTCTATTTCGAGCGGCACGAGACTCGGCGTGCTCGTGCATCGCATCCTCAGCAAAAACACCCTCAAGGATTTCCTCTTTCGGTCTGGGCTTAAAACCCCCGAGGACGAAGCCCTCCAGGAAAATCCCAAGTTCTGGGAACTCATCGAATCCGCAAAACGGAAATAACCGCGCGGACTTTTGTTCCCCCCCGTCTTTCACTCATCACCCATATCACCCATTTACTTTCCGTTTTCCGCTTTTCTGCCTTTCAAGGCGATTCAAGCAGTTCAATCGCTAAACAAGCTGACAGCAGTGGGCGTCCGTTACCGATCAAGTATTCAGTCAATGACCATGGCATTTGCGGGGCGCTGCGAAGCCCGTTTGAAGAAAAAAGGAATTCGCCAGCGTCAACGCTGGCGCGTTGGCGGAACACCAATAGGACGGAAGGGACCAATAGGACTGATGGGACGAACGGCGGTGAGCAACAAAACGGGTGCGGCACGGGAGCAGCGCCATTGTTCACCGTTCTCTGAGCAGAATGATTCGACATTCGGCAGGCGGAATTCGTAATTTTCCCTGATGTTTGAGACGATTGCCGCTATTGCCACACCGGTGGGTGAGGGCGGCCTGGCGGTCATCCGGATTTCCGGGCCGCAGGCGTTGGCGGTTGCCGATGAGATTTTTCTGCCGGTGGGAAACAGTTCGGTGAAGCCGTCCGCCGCTCGGTCGCACACGATTCAATTCGGCAAAGTTACCCGTGGCGACAGGGTGATTGACGAGGCATTGGTTGCAGTTCTGCGCGCCCCCCGGACGTTCACCCGGGAAGATACGGTGGAAATTTCCTGTCACGGCGGTCTTTTGCCGGCCAAAGGGGTGCTCGATGCCGCGCTCGAAAAGGGCGCGCGGCTGGCCGAGCCTGGCGAATTCACCCGCCGCGCGTTTCTGAACGGACGGATTGACCTTGCCCAGGCGGAGGCCGTCGCGGACTTGATCCATTCCCGCACCGAACTGGCGCTGGCCGCCGCCAATGAGCAGCTTGCCGGCAAATTGTCGCAACGGATCAATCGTCTGCGCGACGGTCTGATGCTCGCGCTGGCGCACATTGAGGCGCACATTGATTTTCCGGAGGAAGATATTTCGCCGGCGACCAAGGAGGAACTGCTGGGGCGAATGGAGGACGGCGTCGGGTTTATCTCTGAATTGCTGCGGACGGCCGGCGAGGGGCAAATTCTGCGCCGCGGCATTCGTGCTGCGATCGTTGGCCGTCCGAACGTTGGCAAATCGAGCCTGCTGAATTGTCTGCTGGGGCGGGACCGGGCGATTGTCTCGCCGATTCCGGGCACGACGCGGGACACGATTGAAGAGACTGCGAACATCCGGGGCCTGCCGATCGTATTCATTGACACGGCGGGATTGCGCGAAGCGGGGGATGAACTGGAACAGGAAGGGATGCGCCGCAGCCGCCAATCCCTGGCGCAGGCGGAATTGATTCTGCACGTTCTGGACGCATCGGGACCGCTCACTGACGCCGATAAAAATTATTTCGGCGAATTTGCCGGCAAAAAGAGAATCCTCGTTCGCAACAAAATTGACCTTCCGATAAAACTGGAGGCGCCTGCCGAATTGCGCGGCACGGTGGTGGATGTATCGTGCGTGAGCGGGCAGGGGATTGAGCCGCTGAAAGACAGCATCAAAGGGGCCGTCTGGTCGGGCGAGATCACGGCGGAGATGCTGCAAGTGATGATTAATTCGCGGCATCAGGACGCGTTGAACCGCGCACATGCGGCGGCGCTGCGCACGATTGAGGCATTGCGCGGGGAGGCCACGCTGGAACTTGTGGCGCTGGATTTGCGGATTGCGGTTGCCGCGGTGGGGGAAATTGTTGGCAAAACCACTACGGAAGATTTGCTGGATTCCATTTTCAGCGTGTTTTGCATTGGGAAATAGGGGCAGGGCTAACGGCGGTAGAAAATGCTAAAGGCTGAAATTGTTAAAGCGGGGAGCGGGACGGATTTTGAACAAATTATGAGCATTCTGGTTTACTTCCGTGCGCGCCCCTCACCTCAGTCCTCCCCCGATGGGGAGAGGAAGTTTTTCCCAGTGATTGGACATTGGGGGCGGACTCGGCTAAACATATTCCATGCAACAGGGAAATCCCGGTTCTCAAACGACGCCGGCCAATGGGTCGGCCGAAAGGCAACGGCTGGCCGATGACAAGGCGGGCCGGCAAAATTGGCGGCGATGGGGTCCGTATGTCTCCGAGCGTCAATGGGGGACGGTTCGGGAGGATTATTCGGCGGGCGGGACGGCCTGGGATTATTTGCCGCATGACCACGCCCGCAGCCGCGCGTATCGGTGGGGGGAGGACGGCATCGCAGGGTTCAGCGATGATTTTCAATTTCTTTGCGTGTCGCTGGCATTGTGGAACGGCAAAGACCCCATTCTGAAGGAGCGGCTGTTTGGCCTCAACAACGAGGAAGGCAACCACGGAGAGGACGTGAAGGAGTTGTATTACTACCTTGACGCCACCCCGAGCCATACGTATCTGAAGATGCTCTATAAATATCCGCAAGGGGAATATCCCTACGCGCGGTTGGTCGAGGAGAACCGCCGTCGGGGCGACTCCGGGCCGGAATTCGAATTGCTGGATACGGGATTGTTCGACGGGGACCGATATTTTGATGTCTTTGTCGAATACGGCAAGGCCGGCCCCGAGGACATTCTGATGTTGATAACGGTGCATAATCGCGGGCCGGAGGAAGCGAAACTAAGCCTGCTTCCGCAGTTGTGTTTTCGGAACACGTGGTCGTGGAAGGCCGGCATCGCCAAGCCGAAACTTGCGGCTGAAAATGGCGGCATAAAAATCGAACACGAGGGGATCGGGAAATTTCGCCTGAGTTGTGATGGCAAACCCACGCTGCTTTTTTGTGAAAATGAGACCAATGTCCGCCGGCTGTTCGGCATGGAAGGAGCGGCAGGTTTTTTCAAGGACGCCTTCCACGAATATATTGTCCGCGGCAACGAGGCGGCGGTGAATCCGGAAAAGACGGGAACCAAAGCGGGGGCGCTTTACGAACTGATGGTTCCGGCGGGCGGCCTGGCAACTGTGCGGTGGCGCCTTTCGAAGGGTGACATTGCGCCGGGCAAACCCTTTGCGGATTTCGATGGGATTTTCGAGCAGCGCCGGCGGGAGGCGGATGAATTTTACGCCGCGTTGCAATCGGAAATTTCCGATGCCGATTCGCGGCTGGTGCAGCGGCAGGCGTATGCGGGGATGATGTGGAGCGAGCAGTTTTATCATTATAACGTCCGGGATTGGCTGGAAGGCGACGCGACCCAACCGCCGCCGCCATCCGGGCGCAAGGGGGGCCGCAACCGGGACTGGAAACATCTGGACAACGCGACAGTTCTTTCGATGCCGGACAAATGGGAGTATCCGTGGTTTGCGGCGTGGGACCTGGGCTTTCACTGTGTGACGCTGGCGGAGATTGACGCAGAATTTGCGAAGTCCCAGTTGGTACTGCTGGCGCGCGAATGGTATATGCACCCGAACGGGCAGTTGCCGGCGTACGAATGGGCATTTGGGGACGTGAATCCGCCGGTGCATGCGTGGTCGGCATTTCGCGTGTTTCAGATAGACCGGCGGCAGCGGCGGGAGAGCAACCCGGCGGATGCGGGCGACCTGATGTTTCTGGAACGGGTCTTTCAAAAGCTGCTGCTGAATTTCACGTGGTGGGTCAACCGCAAGGACGAGGAAGGGAGGAACATTTTTCAAGGGGGATTTCTCGGGCTGGATAATATCGGGGTATTCGACCGGAGCAAACCGTTGCCGACGGGCGGGTATATCGCCCAGGCGGACGGGACGAGTTGGATGGCGATGTATTGCCTGAATCTGCTCCGTATCTCATTGGAACTGGCGCGGCACAACCATGTTTATGAAGATATCGCGACCAAATTCTTCGAGCATTTTCTGTCCATTGCGGGGGCGATCAATGGGGTGGGAGAGGAGACGCTGGGGCTTTGGTGCGAGGCCGACGAGTTCTATTACGATCATCTCAATTTGCCCGACGGGAAGAACGTGCCGGTGAAAATCCAATCGCTCGTTGGCCTCATTCCCATGCTGGCGGTCGAGGTCCTGGAACCCGACATGTTGAAGGAGTTGCCCGAGTTTTCGAGCCGCATGGAATGGTATATGGAGCATCGCCCGCATCTGGCCGACCTGATTTCGAGGTGGAAAGTTCCCGGCGAGGGCAATCGCCACCTGCTCTCGTTGCTGCGGGGGCATCGGATGAAGGCGTTGCTGAAGCGGGCACTGGATGAATCCCAGTTTCTTTCCGCGCACGGCGTTCGTTCCGTTTCGAAGATTCACGAAGAACATCCCTATCGTCTGGTGACGTGCGGGGAGACGCATGAAGTGGCTTACTGGCCGGGTGAATCCCAGGGCAGATTGTTTGGCGGCAATTCGAACTGGCGAGGCCCGGTCTGGATGCCCATCAATTATCTTCTCATTGAATCATTGCAAAAATTTCATCACTACTACGGGGACGATTTCAAAGTGGAATGCCCGACGGGTTCGGGAAGGATGATGACGATCAATGACGTGGCGAACGACCTGGGGCGCCGGCTGGCCGGATTGTTTCTTAAAGGCGATGACGGGCAGCGCCCGGTATTGAAGTATCATCCCAAACTTGCGGGCGATCCGCATTTCAAGGATTACGTACTCTTCCACGAATACTTTCATGGCGACACCGGGCGCGGCGTTGGGGCGTCGCATCAGACGGGCTGGACCGGACTGGTCGCCCGGCTCCTGCGTCCGCGCGCCAGGCGGGACAGCACGTCAATATTTTCATGGAAGACTTGAAATTGGCCGGAGAATTTATATCTTGGAGGAAAGGAGAAAATATGAATCTAAAAGGAAAAGTGGCGATTGTCACCGGTGGCAACAGCGGCATTGGCATGGCGATCGTTTTGGAGTTAGCGCGGCAGGGGGCGAGCGTGGTGATTGATTACGTGGCGCACCCGGAAGCGACGGAGGAATTGGAGCGGCAGGTCCATGCGCTGGGCGATCAGGTGATTGGGGTGAAAGCGGACGTGAGCCAGGTTGCGGAATTACAAAGTTTGGTTGCCGCCGCAGTCAAGGAATTTGGCCGCGTGGACATCATGATCAACAACGCCGGCATTGAGACCCGCACGTCGGTCCTCAACACCAGCGAGGCACAATTTGAGAAGGTGATGGCGGTGAACCTTAAGAGCGCGTTTTTTGGCACGCAACTCGCGGCGCAACAGATGATCAAGCAGGGCGGGGGCGGGCGCATCATCAATATCACCTCGGTGCATGAAGACTGGCCGATGCCGGGCAATACCGCCTATTGCCTTTCGAAGGGCGGCATGAGAATGCTGACGCGGACGGCGGGGGTGGAACTGGCGCCGCACAATATTCTTGTTGTGGGCGTCGGTCCGGGCGCGGTGGCCACTCCGATCAATCTCACGACGATGCAGGACCCGGTATTGCTGAAGAAGCTGGATAATGCGATTCCGCTGGGGCGGATGGCCAAGCCGGAGGAGATCGCCAGCCTTGTGGCCTTTCTTGCCGGAGACGGCGCCGGCTATATTACTGCCACCACCATCTTTGCCGATGGCGGGATCATGCAGAGCAGTCCGGGATTGTAGGGCTTTCGTGTCGGCCCTGGCGGGCCAGGAACCAATTTCGGGTTCCTCGACGTTTACAATGGGCAAGGCTTGTAACGTACTTTTGGCATTTCCGCCGTCCCTGCCGGGACGGATGCAAACTATTTTGTCTGTCCAGACACTCCGTGTCTGGCTAATTTCCGCTGTCGCTCCGCGGCGATCTGTGCCGGGCTAATGTCCGCGGCCGGTCCGCGACAACTTCCCGTTTACCCACTGCAAACGTCGAAGAAAGCATTTTCACGACGCCCACTATGAGATTAAATCTTTGGCTGCATCGTAATCCTTTGGCGCAACCTGTACGCGAACATATCCGAAGGCATTGAGATCGTAGCCCATCACCTGCATCAGAGATTCATCCGGAATGAATGCATCAATCCCGGCGGCCCGGAGTCTGCTGACGATGAAGTCTGCCTCTGGCAATGTTCGGCAGCTAACCAGCGTCACAAAATCCTTCTGCCTATCCAGCGCCGAAAGCTCTGGAAAGTTATATTTTGGGCTCTCCGGTGCGGGGGCAACCGGTTGAGGCGGCTCCGGTCGATTCAACGACGTATGATCAACCGGGCACATTGTCGCGTCGTCGGGATACTCCGCGCCGCAATATGAACAGGTCTTCATAAAGAGCAATGGCCGATCCTGGATTGCCCATTCAGGGCAAGTAGGACCGGCGTCTGTCCACCCGAGGGCGTTGCCCCCGGCTACGATGGTTCAGGCCGTTGGCCTGGTAAATCAGAGCGACTTGCGGCCGGCGGCTTTGGCCTTGGCCCAGCGCGCCCTGGCTGCGGCGGCGATCTTTGCCCGCGCTGCCGAGCTCATGTGCCGCTTTGATTTCTTTCCGGCGGCGGGAGCGACCTTTTTGCCGTGGAACCTCGCCCAACGCAGCCGTTGCGCGGCGGCGATCTTGGCGCGCGCGGCCGCAGACATTTTGCGCCGGGGCGCGGAGGCCGCGACGGGGCCGTTGGACGAGCTTCCGAGCAAGCGATCCAGTTCACCCTGGAGAGAATCCAGTTGATCTTTCAAGGCGGCCGCTTTGCGGAGTTGGCTAGATGTTAGAGATGTAATAGTATTCATCGGGGATAAATTGCGGAAAAAACGACCCTTTGGCAAGCTATAAATTGAAATAAGATGACTTAGCCGCAATCATGCAGTTGGGTCAGAAGCGCCTGCTTGACCTTCATGCGCAAGGGCTTCGTTGGTCGCCGGTTACAGATGGATGGCGGATAGGCTGGCGGGTCACTCCTTGTTGTCCAACCACGGCAGGATGACCGGGACAAGGTAGGAAAAATAATAGGTCAAAGCTTCATGCGTGGCGCCTGGCACAATGACCAGCTTACTGCCCGGCGACGCCAGTTCATACAGCTCGTTCACGTCTTTGGGCGGCGTAATCCTGTCTTCGCTGCCGGCGATAAACAATGCCTGAACGGGCTTTCGCTTGATTACTGTGGCGGTGTCCAGCTCGCCGGCGGGGACGTGGAGAACTGAAGGCAATTTTCCCAATCCTGACCGGATGATTGCCTGGGGGAACCAGACCGGCGTATTCGCGGGTGATATTCAGAACGGAATTGGACAAGCTGGCGTAAGGCGCAATCGCGACGACCGATTGCAGGCGCGGCTCGACCGTTTTCCATCGCAGGGCGAGCGCCGCGCCGTAGGATTCTCCCAACACATTCACGGGCGCAGCCAGCTCCTTGTTGCGCGCGAGGGCGTCCAGCAATTGACTGAGGTCATTCGTTTCGACGAGGCCAAAATAAATTTGCTTTCCTGTGGACCGGCCGTGACCGCGCAAATCCACGAGCACACAACGCCAGCCGTCTTCCGCCAATTGCAACGCCCAGGGCAGCATCGAAAACTGGGCAAGACCGTAGCCATGCAGGAGCAACACGGTGCCGCGCGGCGCGACCGTCCAGGCATTCGTCGGGCCGGGCACGGTGGCCTTGAAATTAAAGAAATATTCTTTGCGATGATGGGACAGCCAATTGGTTGAGGATACATTCAAGTTGTAATTTGCCGGCTCAACGATTCGATAACATAAGGTGGCCGGCGGCGGTCCCGCCTTGAGGTAGAGCGTGGCAAAATTGGTGAGCAACGCGGGATTGAACGCGAGGGTGACGGGGGCTTGAGGCGCCAGCCACGCCGGATAGCGATTGGGGGAGCGGACGATGGAATGGGCGATAAAGGTCCCGCAGCCGGCGGTAGTCAGAGCCAAAGCCAACAACAGCGGCAGCCGGAAAATCTTCATCATCAAATCATGGTTTGGCCGCCTTGGCCGCTTTATTTTTGTTTAATAACTCATCTTGCAAACTGTATCTTTCGCTTTGCGCCCAATCGGACAAGGTGATGCGTTCCGCGTCTGAAATTCCGCCTTGCGGATGAAATTGCAAATACGAATCCGGCGGCATGGCGCGTTTTTTCACGGCTTCGCTCATGGCGGTCAAGGTGGCGAGGGCATAAGCGGGGCGATAGCGGGACCATTCGGACAAATTCATTGCGCGGCGGGCGGAATTGACATTATCCGTCAGCCACCATGAAACCGGCGCGACCCGGCCGCAGAGCGGCCAATGGGTTTCATCCGAATGGCAGTCCATGCAACTTCGATTCAAGATGGCCGCCACGCGCGGAGGAACAGGTATCTGGCTTTGCATGGTATGGGAAGGGACGACGGGGGGATTTGTTTGGACCGGCCCCAGCCACTGGATGGCGACAAAGACGACGGCCAGACCGGGCAGCAGAAGTCCCCGTCTTTTTGTCATTTGAATTTTCTCCATACGCGCCTGAACATTAATGAGAGTTTCGAAAAACTCAATGGCCGTTTGCGGGCCCGGGGCGGGTGCATTCGATTTTCTAAGTTACGCGACGTTTTTAGCGGGTATTCTTTCCATGGGCGATTTTTTGATTGGGAATCAGCGAGAAATGCGGGGTCTGATTTCAACTCTCACTCCTCACCCTCAATCCCTCTCCATGAACTCGGGGGGGACCCACACCTCACCCTGACCCTCTCCCCTCCCATCGGATGGGAGCGGAGAGGGACCAGCAAGCGAATGCCAACTGTCGCTTGGAAGTCCAGCCATTGGCGGCGGGTTCAGGGGTTCAATGCGCGAATTTTTTCGGGGAAATCTCTCATCGTTGAGGGGAGAGGGAGGCCGCAGTCGTTTGGGGGCGAAGCGGAAAAGGAGACCGCGGGTCACGGAGATGGGAAAGCGGCAGAGGACTGCCGCACTCCAAGACGCTGGCGCGTTGGCGGAATCGGCCGGCGATTATAAAGGCGAGCGCAAATTGTAATTGGGTGGGGATGCGTTTTAGAGCATCGTGTGCTTGATGAAAGGCGCGCGGATTCCGGCAATTGTTTTTGTGTTCATTCTAATTGGGTACGTTGCTTTCTTGTCCTTTACTGTTCCGATGCTACCGGCGCGGGTGGCCTCGCATTTCGACGCCGGGGGCCAGGCCAATGGGTGGATGAATCGGACATCCGCCGCGGTATTACAGGGCATTGTTGGATTGGTTTTACCGCTGATCGTCGCGGCGGCCTTTTGCTCGTTGAGATTTGTGCCCGCGCAGGGGATAAACATGCCGCATCGTGATTATTGGCTGGCGCCCAAGCGCCGAAGCGAGACGTTGGCTTACCTGGCGCGGCAGGGATTATGGCTGGCGAGCCTGCTTGTTTGTGTTGAGGCGATGGTTTGGTATCAATTGATTGAAAGCAATTCGAAACGTGTGCCGCAACTCTCAACGTGGCAATTCATGGCGACGTTGGGGATTTTTGGCGCGGCCATGATCATCTGGGTCATCAGACTTTTCGGCCACTTTGCGAAGAGAGAATAAAAAGACAGTCGGCGCCAGAGACGCGGGCGCTCAGGGGCGAAAATGAAGGGCATCGAAAATATGCCGTCCGGCGCTCTAGGGCGTTGGTGGAGCGATTGGGGCGGGATTGGTCGGCGACAGGGTGATGACGGAATCGGGAGCCGAATTTGTCGGCGCAGTTTCGCGAAGAAAGTCGTCCAAAATTGCGAGGTAGCCGTCAATTTCGGCGCTTTCCCCGGGACCCAAATCTTTCTTGAGGGCGCGCAACTGGTCCACCTCGGACTGGGCCTGTTGGCGTATGCCGTTGATATCTATCTGTCCGGTGCTCAAGCCGTCGAGCAGGTCGTCGAACTGTTTTACGGCGTCGGGACTTGCGGAGCCAAGAATCCGGGATTGGACGGCCGCAATCAGATTGGTATCGCCGCGAAGGCCGCGGAGCATCGCGGGCAAATCCGTATTGGTTTGCGCCAGCGCGGGAAGTTGGGCATTTGTCGAAGCGGCCGGGGCGGGGGGTATTGCCGTGCCGGAGCCGAAGGTGATGGTGGAGATTTTAGCGCGGGGCAACATGACATCGCCAAGATTGTCATTTTGCAACAGGACGCTGTTGGTGTCGGCGGAGAGGACGGCGCCATTCAAGACGTCGCCGTTTTGCATGACGACCTGGTCGGCATGGGAGAGAGCGGCTGAAGACAGGATGGCTGAAAACAGCGCGCCGCAAATGGCTTTCATGGGAACACAGTAATCCAGCGCGGGGCGGTCTGCAATTCCGGCGATGGATGGAGGTGGTGGCAGGAGGCGGAATTGAACCGCCGACACAAGGATTTTCAGTCCTCTGCTCTACCGACTGAGCTATCCTGCCAAAACCATTGAAAACATTGAAGCAAATCGGCTTCTAATTTTTCTTTATGTTGTCGTAACATACCGCCATTTGATACTGTATTGTTTTTCGTGTTATAACAATCACAACTCATACCAAAATGGCGGATGCAACGAGCACCCGGAAACTATCACCCACACCCAAAACGTCAATCAGCAAAGACGGCAAACGGAAATCGTTCCTGACTCATGCCGGACTCATGCAGTTCGTTCCAAGCGGCGTTTTCTTCGCCCGCGCGAAGGTCAACGGCGCTCCACCGTCGCGTCATTGCAAGCATTTTGGCTTTGTTCGGCATCGCTTCGATTAGCATTCTTCAGGCTGACGGCGTTCCAGAACTCCCTCGTCCCACGGCGGAGCAGGCCGCCTGGCAGGACGATGAGTTGGGGATGTTCATTCACTTCGACATCGAAGTATTTGACAAGGCTTATCAATACGCGCTTCCGCGCGGTTCTGATCGCAAGCCGATGGGCGACATCAGCCCGTCCGAGTTCAATCCGCGCCGGTTGGACACGGACCAGTGGCTTCGCACGGCACGAGCGCTGGGAGCAAAATACGCAGTGTTCACGGCCAAGCACGAATCCGGCTTCCTGATGTGGCAGAGCGACCTCTATCCGTTCGGTGTCAAGCAATCGCCGTGGCAAAACGGCAAGGGCGACGTGGTCCGGGAGTTTGTGAACTCGTGCAGCAAATACGGCATCCAGCCAGGCCTGATTTGTCGAAGAGGCGTCCGATGTTATGAATCAATGCCCGACATTTTTCCGGAACAATTCAATCTGCTGACGGATTGGATCATCGTAACAACCAACGCCTTTGACGCCTCCACCCATGCCGGTCTCGGACTGCTTGAACAAATGTTCAATGTCCTTTGCGCGCAAATTCGTTTAATCAAAGAGCAACCATGGCTGAGATTGACGAACATTCATTGTCCCGGCGCCAATGGCTGGGGCTGGTGCCGACGCTGACGGCCTCGCTGGGCACGGGGTTGGTGGCCGAAAACGCTTCCGCCGCTGAAACGCCCGCCGGCGGCATGGCTGACAACGACCTCGGCGCTCGCGTCTATAACATCCGCGACTTCGGCGCGGCCGGAGACGGCAAGACGCTGGACACTGCGGCCGTGCAGGCGGCGATAGACGCCTGCCACAAGGGCCAGGGCGGCATGGTGGTGGTCCCGGCGGGCGTCTTCGTGATCGGCACGGTTGAAATCAAGAGCAATGTCACGTTGCGCATCACGGCGGCGGGGAAGCTGCTGGGCAGCGCCGACGGCAAACAATATCACGCGGCGGCGGCCATTCCGCTCGAAGGTGACGCGACCTTGCGTGATGGAAATGTCGGGTTGATTTTTGCCGTCAATGCCGAAAATATCACGATTGAAGGGCCGGGGACGATTGATGGGCAGGGGGCTCAATTTCACAGCCCCGAGCGCGGCGTGCCGCCGCCGTCGGGCCGCGGGGGCAACCGGCGTCCGTATCATCTGCTATTTTACCAATGCAACGGCATCCGGGTGCGCGACCTCTATTTGGTGGCCGGCGCGTATCATTCGGTCCGGGTGATTGAAAGCCAGTTCATGTGGCTGACCGGCCTGCGCATCTACAACCGTGTCAACGGCAACAACGACGGCTTTCATTTCATCAGTTGCCAATACGTCCACGTCGCCAACTGCGACGTGCAGTCAACGGACGACGCCTGCGCGCTGTTCGGCAGTTGCCGGTTTGTGACCATCACCAACAGCACCTTCAGCACGCGCTGGGCGGTCTTCCGTTTCGGAGGCGGCGATCCGGAAAACGTCGCCATTTCCAACTGTATAATCTACGAGACCTACGGTTGTCCGATAAAGATGCAATTTGGCGGGGATTCGCAGGCGCAAAACCTGATGTTCTCGAACCTGGTTCTCCAGAACGTGACCGGGCCGATTTCGATTGATGTGGACACGCGGCGCCGCCGGAATCCTGGCGGCAACCAACCGGCGCCAATCGGGTTCGTCCGCAACATCAGCTTCAACAACATCCGCGCGCAGGTCGTGGCCGAGCCGCGGCAGATTGCCGACATCCCGTATCCGCAAAACCATCGGCCCGGCGAATACCGGCAGTGCATTGTCCTCAATTGCGTGGGTGGCGGCGCAATTGAGGACCTCGTGTTCAATGACGTGCAGATTGTCTATGGTGGCGGGGGCACGGCCGAGGAGGCGCAACGCGAGGTACCGGAACTGGCGGGCGAATATTTTGAGATCGGTACGCCGCCGGCATACGGGCTTTACGCCCGGAACGTGCGCGGTTTGACGCTCAACAATATACGGTTTCAGGTTAACAATCCCGATTTGCGTCCCGCCGTTGTGCTCGATCATGTGGCGGACGTTGCCGTAAATGGCTGCAGCGCGGACGGAAATCCGCAGGCGGAGGCGGTATTGCGTTTGGTGGCTGCGCGCGACGCGTTGTTTACCGCGGTGCGGGTGCTGACACCGGCGGCCACGTTCCTTCAGGTTGAGGGGTCTGACAGCGGGGGCATCATGGTGGACGGCGGCGATTTGTCAAAAGCCGCAGCGGCGCTGGCGTTCAAGGAGGGTGCCAAGCAGGAGGCGGTTCAATTGCGTACCTGATTCGCACCTTTGAATCGAATCGCCGGTGTAATGCATTTTCCAACCTGGCCTAGAACAAACGTTCAGTAGCAACCAGCCATGACCTCCGGCGAAACTGGGGGTAAATGCCTTGCAGCCAATATCATTGTGGCGGAAGTCCATTTCCTCGCCTGAGGGAAGCCCTCCTCCTGTGGATTTTGCTGCTGGCCTCCCACGTCGCCGGCGAGGGCCGGATTTGCCTCAATTTCAATCCCGATTGGAAATTCATTAAGGCCGACGTGCCGGGCGCGCAACAGCCCGATTTTGACGACCGCCGGTGGACGACCGTTTCCACCCCGCATACCTATAATGACGTGGATTCGTTTGATAAAATTTCTCCGGGCCGAATGATGGGCGAAACGAACCTCTGGTCGGGACGAACGTGGTATCGGAAGACGTTCACCTTGCCCGCCTCCTTCGGGGCCGGGACGTGTCCATTGAATTTGAGGCGGTCCGCCAAGTGGCCGAGGTTTACCTCAATGGCCATTACCTGGGGGCGTGCAAGAACGGATTTGTTCCGTTTGGTTTTGACCTGACGCCGTATTTGGAGTTTGGCAAGCCGAACGTTCTGGCTGTCATGTGTGACAATCGTTTCATGGTCAGCGACATTGGCGATAGCAGCGGGCAACCGGCGCAATACAGCGTGGACCCGCCCGGAAATGAAACGACGACTAGTTCCACTTTGTCGGCTTATGAAAAGAACGTGAACAATTCGATTCCGGACGACGTGGACGGCATCCAGGCGAACCAGATTCCATGGAACAATCCCGAATGGCACCCGCCTCTCGGGGGCATTTACCGCAATGTCTATCTTTACGTGACCGACCCGCTGCACATCTCGCTGCCGCTCTATGATTACTTGAAAACGGCCGGGCCTTATGTTTATGCCACGGGAATTTCAAGCCAGGCGGCTTCCGTCACGGTTGAAATTCCAGTCCAGAACGGGCGCAACCGCGCCATGAACGTCACGGTGCTGGCGACCGTCGTGAATGAGAACGGCGGCGCCGTGGCAAGATGGAGCGCACCCGAGACGATTGCCGCGGGCGGCAGCGTCACGGCGAAACTTTCCGGCGCCATTTCCAATCCGCAGCTTTGGGAGCCGGATTATCCGTATCTTTACCATGTCATCTGTTCGGTGCAATCGGAGGGTGAGACGATGGATTCATGTGAAATTCCATTGGGCATCCGCGAGGTCCATTGGGACATTGCCAGCGGTTTCCGGATCAACGGCCATCATTTGAAGCTTCACGGTTGGGGGCAGCGACCGACGGACGAATGGCCGGGCTTGGGCACGGCGCAACCGGATTGGCTGCATTATTATACGCTGCAGTTGATGAAAGAAGCCGGCGGAAATTTCATCCGGTGGGGCCATTGCGCGGGCGGGCCGGGAATGATTCGCGCCGGGGATGAACTGGGGCTGATTGCCGACCAACCCGGCGTGGACGGTGAATCGGACACCGTCGGGGCGGCATGGAAAATTCGCGCCGACGCTTTTCGCGCCGCGGTGATATTTTACCGCAATGATCCCTCGATCTTGATTTGGGAAGGCGGCAATCAAAAAGTCACCCGCGCGCACGCTGAAGAATTGCGCGAGGTGGTAAACGAGTATGATCCGCACGGCGGGCGGGCCTACGCGCATCGGCGCGCCGACGAAGTCACCGGAGAATTCATGGACGTGACCATCGGCACGGAGGGCAGCCATGAGGTTCCGCGACCTGCCGGTAGTGGAAGGCGAATACGACCGCGAAGAATCCCCGCGCCGCGTTTGGGACGATGATTCGCCCCCGTCGTTTGGTTATCCGGCAGCCCGGGGCCAGACTTACGATTTGACTTCCGAACAATATGCCGTGAACGAAGTCAGTCAGTATGTGGACAAGACTGGGCGCGCCCTCGGATTGCGGGGGCGCAAATTGGATTTTCTCCGACTCGACGAGCGGCGGACGCGACACGCGTGGAGGTGGACCGCGCCAGCGGCGAAGTGGACGGGGTGCGCCTTCCCAAAGAAGCCTATTACGTCTGCCAGACCATGTTTCGCCCGGATTCTCAAGCGCACATCATCGGACATTGGAATTATCCGGCGGGAACAAAAAAGACGGTTTACGTGACCTCCAATTGCCAGGAGGTTGAATTGTCCGTCAATGGAGAGTCTGCCGGTCCGGGGGTAAAATCAGACCACTATCTTTTCACCTTTTCGAACGTTGTTTGGCAGGCGGGCGAGATTGAAGCGGTTGCTTACAATGATGGAGTGGCCGTCGTGACAAACACGATTCGCACTGCCGGGTCTCCGGTGGCGTTGCGGTTGACGGCCATCACCGGACCCGGCGGATTGTTGGCGAACGGATCGGATGTGGCATTGATTGACGTGGAGGCGGTGGACGCCGCGGGCGAACGTTGTCCCACATTTCAACAGCGAGTGGATTTCACCTGCCGCGGACCGGCCATTTGGCGGGGCGGTTACAACAGCGGCCAGGCAAATTCCATCAATCAAAAGCATCTTGATCTGGAATGCGGCATCAATCGCGTGGCCATCCGTTCGACCCTGGCAGCCGGGAAAATCACCGTTAGGGCTGAATGTGCCGGGTTAAAATCCGCCTCCATCACCATTCCATCTCATCCGTTTCGGGTGACGGACGGCTATTCCCGGAGGCTGCCCAGACTGCCGCTGGCCGTCTTGCCCGTCGGGCGCCCGGACTGGAGTTCCCTGGCCACGATGTCGCCGCCAATGACCGTAACGAAAGGTTCGGCCGCGCCGCAGAACGCGGGGCAGTTCACCGAAGCTTTCAGTTATAGCGGCCCCACGGAATCGGTTTGCGTGCGGGAGAATGCCGCCGACGGAAAAAAGGTTTATTGCGACCGGGATTATTCATTTCAAGGTTTGCCGGATGCGCTGTCGGGCGCGGATTGGATCCAGGCGGCCGAGTCGGACTGTTTTTATAATGCGGCCGACCTGATGCAAATTGCGGCGCCGTCGGGAACCACGATTTATGTGGCGCACGACGCGCAGTTGCCGGCGCCGGCATGGTTGCAACGGAATTTTTCCCCGACCGACCTATCTTTTGCGGTAAGCGGACGGACGATGAAGATATTTGCGCGACATTTTCGGAGCGACGGAAGCATCACGCTGGGTTCCAACGCTGAAAGCGCGCCGAATAATTCCGCGAACATGTATATCGTGTTTTTGAAACAAGACACCTCACCTGTCGAGGCAAGCGAGTGAGACGCTGTCTTGATTACGGGAGTTCAGCAGGTTAGGATGGAAAGGTGACCTCTCCACTTAGCAGCCGCGTCAAACCCGGTTTTTTGACAATTGTTTTGTGGCTGTTTGCGTTGACGGTTGCCGGCAGTGATTCGCGCTGGTATGAGCGTTCCTGGCAATCGGCGGAGGGATTGCCCGATAACGGCGTGGCGGGCGTGGCGCAAACAAAGGACGGTTACTTGTGGGTGGGGACGGCCGGCGGCCTGATGCAATTTGACGGGACGCGCTTTCAGGAATTTCCACTGGCGACGCTCGACGGCGTTCCGAACCGGGTTGTGCGAGCGATGTTTCTTGACGGGCGCGGGAGGCTCTGGCTGGGGATGGATCGCGGGCCGATTGTGTGCATTGCACAGGACGGCACGCGGGTGTTTACAAACGTGCCGGATGCGCACGCGACTTACATGACTCAAGGCAGGGGGGGGGCGATTTGGATAACCTATATCGAAGGTGGATTGACCCGGATTGAGGATGGTCAGGTGACGGTGTTTAACCCTGCGATGGGATGGGGAGCGGGCGGTCCAACCTCGCTGGCCAGCGATATTTACGGACGGCTGTGGTTTTCCCAAGGGAACCATGTGGGTATTTTTGAAAACGGAAAATTCCGCGTATTGCTGAATCTCCCCGAATCCGTGGGATGCATTGGACAGCGACACGAGGGGGGAATATGGATTTGCGCGGGGCGGCGGTTATTGAGCTATGAACAAAATGGCAAGCCCCAACAATTTGGGAGTCTGCGTTCGGAACCAGAAGGGGTGCAGGGAACTGTACTTTATCAGGACCGCAGCGGGGTCCTCTGGGCCGGGACGGCGTCCCACGGGCTTTTCCGGTGCATGGGCGGGGACGCGGTCCAGGTACCCACCTCCTATTTTGACATCGCCAGCATCATGCAAGATCGTGAGGGGAACATTTGGGTGGGCACCGACGGAGGCGGACTTGACCGGTTGCGCCCACGGATCATTGAATTGCTGGGCGCGGAAAGCGGCCTGCCGTATGAATCCATCCGTTCAGTTTCCGAGGACCCATCGGGGACGATCTGGGTGGCGACTCAAAACGGGTTGCTGGCCGATTGGAGGAACGGCGCCTGGACTTTTCTTCCCTCTGGAACGAACGAACCGTCAGGCAATTTTTCCTGTGTGGCGGCGGAGGCGGACGGAGGGTTGTGGATAGGCACCCGGGACAACGGGCTTTATCATCTTAAAGACGGCCAATGCCGGAACTGGCGGCAACCGGACGGTCTTTCAAGCGATGATGTACGTTCCATTTTGCTGAGCAGTAATGGTGACGTTTATGTGGCGACGGACAATCCGAGCCGAATTCAACGGCTGGATGCGGACCGTGTGCAGCCCCTGCAGATGTCGGTGCAGGTGCGGTCCATTCGCGCGCTTACCGAGGACATATTCGGGCGAATTTGGGCTGGAACGGCCGACGGGCGTTTGCTCAGTGTAAAAGGCGACCAATTGGAGGATGAAACTCCGGGTATCACCAACCGTTTATTATCCATTCGCTGCCTATGCGCGACTGCGGACGGCAGCTTGTGGATTGGCTACGCCGGGTGGGGCATCGGACACCTCAAGGACGGGCATTATTCACGGGTTACCTCCGAGCAGGGGTTATATGACGATTACGTTTCCCAGATGGTGCCCGATGGTCAAGGGTGGATATGGTGCGCGGGGAACCGGGGCATTTTCGAGGTATCATTGGAGGAATTGCAGCAGGCAGCGCAAGACCCGCGGGCCCGCGTGCGGTCCATCGCCTACAGCCGCGGAGAAGGCTTTCCGAATCTGCAGGCAAATTTCGAGAATGTGCCCGGAGCGTTTCGTGGAATGAACGGGAGGCTGTGGTTTCCCATGCAGACTGGATTAGCCATCGTCTATCCCGACCGGGTGCCGGCCAGCAACCCGCCGCCGCCCGTATTGCTGGAGAGGGTGGTGCTGGATGGGCAAACGGTGGCCTTGTATGACACCAACCTTTTGACTGAACCGGGAAATTCATCGCCGGTGGCCGATTTGCAAGCGACCAATTCAATCCTTAAATTGCCTCCCGGCATGAGCACGCTTGGTTTTGAATTCACGGCGCTTAGCTTTGCCATACCGGAGAATGTTGGATTTGAGTACCGACTTCAGGGGCTTGATGACCATTGGATCGAGGGGAACAACGCGACCCGGAGCGCCAGTTATTCGCGGTTATCCCACGGGAATTATTGTTTCCAGATCCGCGCATGCAATATCGCGGGCGTGTGGAGTCCGGCGGCGTCGCTCCCGTTCGAAGTGCTGCCGTTTTACTGGCAAACGTGGTGGTTTCGCTTGATGGTTTTTGCGACCTTTACGGCCGGGGTGGCGGCGATTGTGCGTTACGTGTCCTTCCGGCGATTGCATCAACGACTTCGGCTGCTGGAACAACAGGCTGCCTTGCAAAGGGAACGCGAGCGCATTGCGAAGGATATTCACGATGACTTGGGGGCCGATCTGACGCAGATTGCTTTTCTGGGAGAATTGGCCCAACAGGACCACGGGGAGCCGGAAAAGGTGGCGGGCCGCATTGACACCATTTCAATGACCGCGCGACAGGCTGTCAAAGCGCTGGATGAAATCGTCTGGGCGATCAATCCGCGAAACGACACGCTGCCGCATCTGGTTGACTATGCGGGGCAATTTGCGCTGGATTATCTTCGTCCCGCGGGCATTCGTTGCCGGCTCGAATTTTCCCGGGCAAGTTCCGCCGCGGGCCCTTCGCACGGACGTCAGGCACAACTTCTTTTTAGTCATCAAGGAAGCCCTGCACAACATTGTGAAACACGCGGCGGCCAGCGAAATCCGGCTGCACATGGAATTGCAGGGGGATATTCTTGAAACGGTGATTGAAGACAATGGCCGGGGTTTTTCCGAGGCGCCGGATAACCCGCTGGCGGACGGATTGCGCAACATGCGGCAGCGGATGATGGATTTAGGAGGGGAGTGCCGGATTGAAAGCCAACTGCAGGTGGGCACGCGGGTGATCATTCGATTGCCGCTGGGGGGGAGTTGAACGTTCGTTCGATTGCCGGGAATGCTGATTGAGGCGAGATTATGAAAAAGAAAGACATGCCGATCAAGGTTTCGATTGTCGAAGACAGTCGGGGCACCCGTGAAAGCTTGAGGGAATTAGTGGAACGGGCGTACGCGACGCGTTGCGTTGGCGCGCACCCGGACGGCGAGGAGGCCCTGCAAAGGATCCCGCTGGAACAACCGGACGTGGTCTTGATGGACATCCGGCTGCCAAAGATGAGCGGGATCGAATGCGTGGCAGAGCTGAAGAAGTCCATGCCGCGCACGCAGGTGTTAATGCTGACGACGTATGAGGAGAGTGATTTGATCTTTGATTCCTTGCGCCATGGGGCCAGCGGGTACCTGCTCAAAAACGTGCCGCCGTCGGAATTAATCCAAGCCATCGAGCAGGTGCATGCCGGGGGAGCGCCGATGTCCATGCAAATTGCCCGGAAGGTGGTCAATCACTTTAGCATGATAAAAAAACCGCAATCCGATATGGAGAAGCTCACGAAACGAGAACATGAGATTCTGGTTTTGTTGGCCAAGGGTTATTTATACAAGGAGATTGCCGACCAACTTGGGATTACGTTAAGCACCGTGCGCGCCCACCTGCACACGGTCTATGAAAAACTGCACGTCCAATCGCGCACCGAGGCCGTGGTCAAGTTTCTGAACAAGGAGTGAAAAGGGCGATGGGATGGCGCCTGATAAGTCCGTTGGGAACGTTGAAATAGACAACGGTTCATTCGTGGGCGCTGACGACGACCGTGGATTGCTGATCTTTCAAGCCGGGTGAGTTTTCCACGGTAAGATTTCCCACTTTTTCCAACTGCATGACGGCACCATCAGTTGATTTGGGACAGTCAAAATTGTCGAGGGTCAGCCCATTTACGTCGGAAGCGACGATGGGGGGGCATTGGACAGGCTGATCGAAAGTAAACGTGACGTTTTTCAGCGTGAGGCCATCGGCGTGGCGGACGTAAAGGGCCGATGCGGGACGGGGTCCCATGCTGCGCGGCGAATAATCCTTCGGATAGGGCGGCACGACACCCGCTTGCTGGCCCGGCCCCGGTCCCGGAAAATCCACTTTGATGTTTTCCAAGACGATATTTTGGAGGGGTGATTCGGGCCGGCCGGAAATGGTGCAGGGAAAAACCGGCCCCTGCCGTCCCGGCTCGCAATCGGTGACCGTGACGTCGTCAATGGTAACGTTATGGATGGCGCCTGTCTTTTTGTCCGGGTCGCCGCTGCGGAGGCGGTCGGTAATGAGCATGAAGATCGGGCTGGCGGCGCCGCGGATGACAATGTTGCTGTAATTGACATCGTCAATGATGCCGCCGTCGTTGGAGGTGAGGCCGATACCAGCCTTCATGGCGCGGCCAATCCGGATGTTCCAAAAGTTGACGTTATGGAAGTTGCCGGCGGTTTCCGAGCCGAATTGGAGGCCGTTGCAGCCGGATTCAAAATAAGAATCCCAAACGTAAATGTTGGCGCTGTCAATTTTTTTGCCCAGGGCGTAATCGCTTTTGACACCGATGGCATCGTCGCCGCAGCCGGTGAAGCGGCAGTTATGAATCCGCACGTCGCTGCAGCCCATCAAATCCACGGCGTCGCGTGATTGCTTGATGACGACGCCGTCCAAAGTGACGTCGTGGCAGTTGTTGAGGAGATAGACAAAATGGCCGCCATTGTCGTGGGCCACGTTGCGGAACTGCAGGTTGTTGCCGGAGACGATGGTGATGAGCTTGTCGCCGCCGCCGGGTTTGGGATTGCCGGTCACAATGGAGCCGCCGTCAATTCGTCCGCCGATGATGGCGACGTTCGTGACATCTTCGCCCCACATCAGCGAATCGTGAAAATGGCTGTGGCCGAAATCCTGGTAGCGAGCGTAGGGGTTCGGCTCGGGCGGATCGAAGCCATCCGGCGCGCCGATGATGGTGGCGGCTGGGGCGAGCAGCAATTCGACATTGCTTTTGAGGTGAATGGATGCGGCCAGGTATTTGCCTGGCGGAAAGAAAACCACGCCGCCGCCACTGGCGCTGCATGTGGCGATGGCCTTGTCAATGCCGGGCGTCTCGTTGGTCAGCCCTGCGCCCGGGGCGCCAAACAGGCTGACGATGAACGTCTGCGAGGGAAAAGAGGGAAGGGGAAAGTTGGGCGGTGCAAACTGCGCGGCGGCGAGGATTGGCATCGCCATCAGGGCGCAAAGGACCGGGACAGAAGGAACTTTTCGCGTTATAAGAGCAATCATTTTTTAAAATCAGGCGTATCCAGGGAGCTTCGCAGCCGATCCTCCGCTTGTCACCTGTATGTTTGTACTAAAGCGGTTCAAAAAACACTGTGCCGTCAAAAGACCGATGCAATCGAGGCGACGCCGCACACGGTGACCGGATGATCGCGGTCCAAACGCGGCGGGAGCCTGACTTTTCCATTTTCCTCCCATTCCGCACTTCGCCCGTCGAACTTAATTTTTGCCCGGATAATAATGGTTGATTGGCTGCACCACCACCCTTGACGGCCCGTTCTGCGGCAGACAGGCCGTGAACAACGCCAGCGCCTCGCCTTTCTCATTCACATAAACAAACGGCCGCTCCCGCCGCTGGAAAGATTCGCTCGTCCCGTCGTCGTAATCCACTTTCCTGGTGAAGACCGGCTCGTGCGACACCAAATAAAAATGAATTCCGTCTTTGGAATAGTATTGCGCCCCTGCTTTGAAGATGCCGGTGGCGTGGCCTTGCCAGTCATTCACCAGAAGGTTGTATTGATTGTCCGCCCACCAGATGGTCGGGTCTTCGAGTTCGGCGCCGTCGGGCAGCAAATTATCTCCGTCATCCACGATGGTGTACGGTCCTTGATAGGACGGTGCGGTGAAGGCAATGCCACGATTCACGCCGGCGCTGTCGCGCAACCGACAAAAAACATAAACGCTTAAATCCGGGCGGACGAGCGGCGCCGGGTTACTGGCGCGGATGGCCGGGCCGTCGCTGCGCGTCCACGGGCCGGTGATGGAATTGGCGACGGCATAGCCCGTTTCATTAGCGGTGTTGATGTAAAAAATCACATACTTGTCGCCGGCCTTGACGATTTTAACGTTGTGGACGCGGGAATTGTCCCAATGGCCGGGCCGTTTTTGGAGCACGACCTCCTGAAACTGATACGGCCCGAACAGGTTCGTAGAAGTTGCGCGCACGCATTCGGAATAATGCGTCCAGCCGCCCATGCCGTATTTCGCCGGCCAGCGCGAGGCGAACATCTCGTAAACGCCACCGACCTTGATGACTGACGAACACCAAAGCATATAGCCGTCCATCCGAAAGCCGCCATTTTTGACCGCGGGCAACAGGTCGCCCCGCAGACTTTTAATCGGAGCCTCGATGGAGGCGGATGGGGCATTGGTCTGCGCCCCGGCGCGGCTCTTGAAACCGCCGGTAATCGTGGCAAAGAACAGTAATGTTGCCGCTAACATTACCGGGCAGTTGGTCCTGATCTGCAGTTTTTTTCTCATTGTGTTGTCGTGTTTGTTATCAAATCGTCCGTCTTGGGATTCGTTTCGATTTCGATGTCCTTGTATTCGTCGAACAGCCCGGCGTTGTGCATTTGTAGGGCGAACGGCCCAGTTTTGCCGGCGGCCGGCACGTTGAAATCCAGAACCTCAACTGCCTTGCTGCCCGGCGGCTGGGCGACGGCCATGTGCGCGGTTCCATTCGTGGCGTCCACCAAAAGCTCGACCCGGCTCCATTGGTGCGGGTCAAACTTCGGATGCGACAGGGCCTGGAACTCGCCTTTGCCGCCGTTGTTGTGCCCGGGACGATAATCCCAGTGACCACCATTGGGCACTTGAAACTGAACCCCGCCCAGGGCATCCAATTCTTTTTCCCCATCCGGTGGGCGGGTGCAGAAGACGAGCACGCAGGCTTGATGGTCCGGCTTGCCCGACACATGCCGCATCGTGAACAAAATGCGGTATCGGGTGTACTCGCCGACAGTGTAAATTGTTCCCCGGCCCGCACCCGTGCTGGCGATCGCCCCGTTCCTTACGATCCACGCCGTGGCCGGGCTTTGGGCCAAATCATTCGGATAGGCATCATCGAGTAACAGGCGATTGAGTCGCATCAGGTCCGCGCCTTTGGGATTTTCATTAAGCAGTTCCTTTGTTTCCGCCCCCAACGAAACGTTCTGGAATCGTTGCACATCATAGACCAATGGCCCCGAAATGATCTGGTTGAAACTCCTGGCCAATTCTGTTCCCAATTGCCTTGCGTGGTTCGTATCCGACGTATATTTGGTGAGGGCCGCTGCGGCCGAATCGCCCAGGTTCACGCTGAGATACGTTGAAACAGGATCGGACTTGTCGGCCAGCTTCCGGGCGAAAGACGGCAGATTAATTATATCGCCGCGAGAAAGCATCGTGAAGTTGGTCGGGTCCTGAATCCAGCCGTCCAGTGTCCTGGCCCGGCGACGAACGCGGTGGTGCTGTTCGGGTCAATGTGCGAAATCATGCTGGCGAACGTGCTGCCGATATCTCCGGTCGTCCGCCAATAGTTGCCGATGACCGGCGACCAGGATTCATAGCCCTTGGCGTTGCCGTTTTCGCCGCCGCACAAGCACAGCACAATTGGCCGGCCGCTCTTCATCAAACCGTCGCTCATCCGTCCATAGACCGTCTGGCCATCCTCGCCCGCCGCGTTGCAATTGTCGTCCTTGAGATAGTCGGCGCCCCAAGCCGTGTAAGTAAAAGCGTCCAGGTATTCGCAGCCGTAGCTCCCCGGATCCTTGCCCACCGGACTATACAACGTGGAAATGCAGGTGGAACACGTGTTCGTGCCATCGTCCGTATAAACGCCGAGCTTGAGCCCTTTGGAATGGACATAATTGGCCACAAAAGTAATTCCATCGGGGAAATTCGTGTACGCTTGAATAACACCAAAGGAATTGCGCGAGCTGGCCCAGCCGTCGTCAATGTCAATGTACTGGTAGCCGGCGGCTTCCATGCCGTTGGTGGCGATGACGTTGGCATTATTGGTGACAACAGATTCGCTGATGCGACACCCGTAGGCATTCCAGTCGTTCCACCCATGGGCGGGGTGAGCGCGACATTGTTGGTGAGCGCCCAAGCCGCGCTTGGGGGCAAAAGGAGCGATGCCGCCAAAAAAAGCAAGCCGCTGGCTGACGACCGCCGGCGCCCAGGCGGCAAGCGCCTCGGTCCAACCACGCCGTCCCCGGCAGGCATACCGCCTGCAAACAACGCGCACACTCCAATTCTTCTCGTCATTCCAGAAAGAGCCGCCGGGCTTTAAGCCCGGCGGCCTGAAAAATCCTCCCTCGCCTTTACCGGCTACTCTTCCAGCCAACCCGCCTTACGGTTGATACGTCAGACGGAAGAACGTTGCTGCGTTGGTCAACGACATTGTCATCTGGTTGGTCGCCGTCGAACCCGGCACCGCCACCCAGTTGGTGCTGATGCCCACGCTCAAGCTGTTGGTTTGCATCTGCAATGTCCAGCCGACTTGGTTGGTCGGCCAGGTCAGGGTGATCGCCCCGTTGCTGATCGAGGTTTTAATTTTCGAAGGCGTCAGGTTCGGCGCGCCGCTGGTGACCGTGATGGAACCATCTACGCCAATATTATTCTGCCATACATAGCTGACGTCGCCCGACGCGCTCGTCAACGGCAGGCTGACGCTCGAAAAGCCAGTCACGGGCGTGCTGAACAATTGGAACTTGGTGCCAGTCTGTAAATCCGGTCCCAGATTTGTCACGACCAGCGTGCCGCTGGCCGTAATGATCGGCGAGACCATCTCGTCGGCCGTCTGTGTCTTCGACTCGTTAAGGTCCATTACCACGGCGCCGTTCAAGGCAATCGAAGTCGCATCCGTCAAGGTGGCCGGAGTCGCGCCGGCGCCCGGATTAATCAGCGAGCCGGAATCGGCCAGCAAAGGTCCGACAATCGTGCCGCCGTTAAACAACGTCTGGCCTTTGACCAGTTCAAAATCTCCCGCTGTCGTGGCGCTGGCGTTCAAGGTCTCTCCTCCCAGGTAGATGACCGGACTATTGGTGATGTTGGCGGTGCCCTGCAGCGCCAGCGTGCCGCCAGTGAGGATTGTGTTGCCGGTATAGGTGACTGGCTCATTGGTCACGGTGAGCGTCGCGCTACCCTCCGTTTCCAAGTCTCCGGGACCGCTGATACCGCCCTCCAAGTACATGTCGCCGCTGTTCAACAGGAATATATTAGTTCCCCCGGCCAAAGTCACCGGGCCGCCCCAGAAGGAGTTGCCGCTCGACGAGGAGGCAATCCCGCCATTTTCAATGATCAGGCCCTTGACGAATGCCGGGGTCAGAGCGTACATGTCAAAATCCCCTCCGCTGGACACCACCACGTTGCTGGCTGAATTGCCCAATCCAAGGAGGTAGTCTCCTTGCAGGCCGAACGTCCCTTGCTCGACGTAGATGTTGGCCAAAGCGGTGTCCACATCCACATTGACCGTCTGGAACAAATTGGTACCCACCTTGAACAGATTGAAAGGTTGGCCGTCGGTGGACAAAACAGGCGTGGCGGTGGAATTACGCATGTCCATCCGCCCGTTGCCGCCAATGGTTGTGTCACCCAGCAGGGTCAGGTTGTAGAAGCTGCCCGCCGCGCCCACATAGACCGTGCTCTTGGCATTGTCCACAATCGCGCCTTCGCCGCCCACGCCGGATCCCAAGGCGTAAATATTTATCGCACCCAGGCTGATCGTATTGGTCCAGATATCCAAGGTGGCCCCCGAATTCACGTAGGTCGAACTGGTCACCGGGTTGCCCAAGGCGGTGTTATTATTCACCGCGAGCGTTCCACTTTGCACGGTGACGGTGGCGTTAAACGTGTTGGCGCCAGCCAGCGTCACAGTACCCGTCCCGATATTGGTGATGGAGCCGCTAAAAGTCCCGCTGATGACGTTGCTCAAGATAAGAGCACTGTCGCTGCGGTCCAACAGCAGTGTGCCGTTGTTGGTGAGCGGGCCGGCGGTTGCCGCCGTCAAACCCACATTCCCGCCCGTGCCCCCATTCCCCACCTGGAGCGTGGAACCGGCGTTCACGGTGATCCCGGCAAGGAAGCTGTTGGTGCCGGAGTTGGCAATAATCAACTCGTCGCCGGTCACGTTCAAGGGGCCTACGTTACTTATCGAGCCGGAACCGAGGAAACTGATGACCTCGGAAGATGCACTCACGTTGATTGTCGAAGCCTGCTGCAGACCGGACAGGTTGATGCTCGTGACGGAGGAACTACCGTCAAAATTGGCAACGTCGCCGGTGATAAAGGCCACGGGATTGGAGTTGCGCGTCCAGTTGGTCGTGGTCGTGTCCCACGTCGAGGAGGAAGCGCCCGTCCAAACGTCATTCCCCACAGCCGTTAACACCTTGATTTGGATCGTGCCAGCCGTGGTGGAGGGGTCCACCACCGAGAACGAGAAGAATGGTCTGGTCGAGACGACCTTCAATTGATTGGTGGCGGTGCTGGGCAATGTCGCGCCACCGTAAGTGATCAGGGTGTAAACGTCTCCGACATTCATGAACGACAGCGGCGCAATTTCCAGCGTATTGGTGCGAATCAAGGTCAGGCCGCCGGTCGCCGCCACTTGGTCGTTGTCGGAGGCCGAGGGCGTGGTGTCCAGGGAAAAGACCGCCGTCGCATTGCTCAGGGTGAGCGTTCCCGCCGTCATTGTGCCACTCAGGTTGTAAACCGGATCGCCGGGCGAAACCGTGCCGGTCAGCACCGTCACATTCCCGCCTGCGGTGCCTGTGCCGGCCAGTGCGGCGCCCGGATCAATCTGCACCGTACCCGAAAGAGTTCCGTCCACCGTCAGCGTTCCGTTGCTGACAGTTGTGCCGCCGCTGTAGGTTGCGCTACAACCAGCGCCCAGGATGTTGGTGCCGGTGCCAATCTGGAGATAGCTTCCAGTCCCGCCCAGCGTCGTTCCGCTTCCAAAGGTCAGCGTTGTGCCGGCAACCGCATTGAAGATACAAATGCCGTTCAAGGTGATCGGGCTGCTGCTGAGGTAATTGCCGGTTCCGGAGTCGCAAATCAGCGTTGAAGCAACACCATTGCCATTAAGGTCAAATACCTTGGTATAGTGCGTGGTGTCGGCGTAGAATTGCAGCGATGCGCCGGTATCCACAGTGAGGGTGTCCGACGGATTGCCCAGGCTCGTGCTGGATTCCTCGATGCTCAAAAGCCCGGCTTCCACAGTGATATTGGCCAGCGCCGGGTCCACTGTCGCCCCGACGATTGAAACCTGGTTGGTGCCCACCTTGAACAGGTTATAGGAATTGCCACCCGTCGAAAGACTGGCCCCGGTGCCCCGGATGTCCCATCGTCCCGTGCCTCCAAAATAGGTGTCGGCGGTCATCGTCACGTTGAGCATGGCGTTTTCGCTGGCCGCGCCAGAATTGTAAATCGCGCCATTATCTCCAATACCTTCGCCGGCGACCACAACCTCATTGGTAACCGTCTGCCCGTCCACATCCAGCGTCGCGCCGCTCGCAATTGTGGCCGTCCCCGCGCCCAATGCGGCACCGCTGCCGGTCCGCAGCGTGCCCGACGCTATTTCCGTTCCGCCGCTGAACGTACTGTTGCCGCCCAGGGTCACAATGTTGGTGTCCATTTGCGACAACGATCCTGTTCCGGAAATGTTGGCAGTGTTCGTCACGTTGTTGCTTCGGTCAAACACCAACGAGCCGTTGTCCACTATGCCTTTGGGCGCGGCAATGGCGCCGCTGGAGTCGTTGTTGCCCAACTGGACGATGCCGCCGTCAATCATAACGGGCGCCGCGGCGTACAGGCTGTTGTTCCCGCCATTGTCCAGGATCATCGTTCCCGTGCCGGCTTTGATAACGCTGCTCAACCCGCTGATACCATCGGGACCGGTGAAAGTATAGGTCACCGTGTTGTTGGTCACTTCCATCACGCCAGGCTCGACCACGGCCTCCACGCTCACCACGCCGCTGCCCGTATCATCGAAAATGGGCGAGTCGGCCTGATTGAAGACAGACGGCGAGGCGCCAGCCGTGCCTTTAAAGGCAATCCAGTTGGTCGTGGTATCCACGTCCCAATAGGTCGGGTTCACCGGGTTGGTCCCCGTCCAGGTGAGCACCTTGGGACCATTTAACAGGACCAGAACAATTTCCGAATGAGTCACGTCGTTGGAAACATAGCCGATTGTGTCCGAACTCGGCACCGTGCCGATGCCAAAATTATTTCCGGCCCCGCCGAGTGCCCCCGAATATTTGATGATCGGGATTGCGACGGGATAACCGGAAATGCCGTACACGGTCGTGATATTAATCAAGTTCGTCACACCGCTTGTGGCCAGCGAGGCAGCGGTGAGGTTGAGCGTGCTCGGGCTCACGTTGAATGTGAAGGCGCCGTTGGTTGTGCCGAGCGCGCCCACCGACCCACCGCCGATAAACGTCCCGCCGTTTAACCCCAGCGTACTGGTCGTCGCTATCCCGGCTGCAAGTCCACTCACATCCAGCGTGCCGTTGGTGTTCACCTGGATCGGGCTGTCGTTGATCGAACCCGGATCACTCAAGGCAAGCGTTCCCTCACTCACCGTCGTCGGGCCGGTGTAGGTATTGACGCCCGTCAAAGTCTCAATGCCGCCGCCAATCTTGGTCAGGGAAAGGGTGCCGGCACCGCTTTCAATGATGCCGCCGAACGTGCCCGACTGGTCGTTGTCGCCGACGGTCAGGGAAGATTCCGTGGAGGCTGCCGTGTTTTCAATAAAAATATGTGATCCCGTGTTGGAACTGGATAGGCCGTTGATGGTCTGGTTAAAACCATTCAGGTTCCAGGTGACGGTGCCGGTGCTGAAGGCAACCATGGTGACGTTGCCGTTGCCGAACCCGGAGGGAATGACATTATTCGTGCCGCATGTGATGGTGTTTGCGCCGGCGTTGCTCTCGGCCGTCATGGTGGTGTCGCCCGACCAGGCATTGTTTGGATTGTTCAATGTCACGCCCCCACTGACGACATACCCCGAACCGAGGGTGACATTGAATGGTCCGACAATTGGCCCGTCAAGGGTAATGCCATCACCAAAGCCCGCGTCACCGATCAGCGTAATCGTTCCCGAAAAAGCGCCGCCGCGAATTGCCCCCAGGTTTTCGTGCGCATCCCCTTCACCCGCAACAAAAATCGAGTTGGTTATGATTCCCGAGCCAATCCCGCTGGGAAAGAGGTAAGCGCCGGGCAGAACATAAATCGGCCCGCTGCCGCCGCCGTCGGGATTCGAGTTGCCAATTTCACTGCCGGCGAATTGAACGCGGCCCTGCAGAAGGTAAAGACCGCCGGAAAAAGTGTTGCTTCCATCGAGTTTGATGCTTCCCGGCCCCATCTTCACAACGGTCACCGGGCCTGTGCCGTTATCGGCAATGACGGGTTCGAGAATCGTGGTTCCGCTGGTTTCACTTGCATTATTGGCGACGATCACAATTTCGCCTGGCGTGTTGGCATTGGGACCGCCGGCGGTGAGCGTGCCGATGTCTCCCGCACCGCTGATGCCGTTGCCGCTTTGCAGGCTGTTGTTGGAGCCACCGATGTACACGGCATTGCCGGTGCTCGGCCCGTTGCGAATGATTCCGCCATACTGTCCCAGCCGCAGGGTGTTGCCGCTGCCGATATAAATCCCGTCAAATCCACCTGAATAGGTCGTCCAGTTGATGGCATTCACGTCCGAAGTTGATCCTGCGCCGCTATTATCCACCGTAACGACCGTGGCCGAGCTTGCGTCGTTAATCGCCACATTCGGCGGCGCCGGACTGCCGGCAATCTGGCTGTTCAACGTGCCGCCGCCGGCCGTCACATTGGTATAGCCCGTAAAATTGACGATATCGCTGCTGGCGTTCACGGTGGCAAAATTCGTGCCTTCCAAAAGTTTGTGTGCGACACCGGCAGAGTCCGTATCGCTATAAATAGTCGGAGTATTGGAAATGCCGCTGATTAATGCCCAGCCCCCCAGGATGCCGTTGACATTGCCTGCGGTCGTCGCGATTTGACCGCTCGTGGGAGTGACAAAAGCCACCGTGCCCCCAGGGGCGTGGCTCAGGGCACCCAGCGAAAGATTCACCGAACCGCCGGCCCTATTGGTCGCGACGATGGCGGAGCCGCCAAAGGTGGAAAAGGTGCTGGCAAAAGTCTGAGAATCAGCCGCGGTGCCGCCGTCCATAACGAGTTGGGCCACGTTTTCCTCGCCTCCGCCCGCATTCCCGCCGCCGAGTTCCAATGCGGAACTTGGATTAATGATGTTGGCACTCGGTGAACCGGCCTGGGTAAAGTCCAAAATAAGCGTGCCAATGGCGTTGGTTGTCGGACCGCTGTATGTGTCCGCCCCGAAAAGGTCCAGCACCCCATAGCCGGATTTGGTCAATCCGCCGGGGCTGCCGTTGTCGGCGATGACGCCGCCGTAGCTCAAAGTGTCACCCGGCGCCACGTAAATCCCTCCCCAACCCGGTCCCACCGCGATACCGCGATTGGCGTTCATAGTAAAGGTGGCTGTGGCGTCCACCACGCCGCCATCCAACGTAAGGCTTCCCGGCCCCAAATTCGTGTCCGCGCCAACCTGCACCGTGCTCTGGTCATTCATAAGGCCACCGGCGAAGGAATTTGCGCCGCTCAAAGTCAAGGTGCCACCGCCGGCCATGGTCAAGCTGCCCGCGCCGGAGAGCGCGCCGCCGAGAGCCAGCGAGCCGTTGGGAACCACGTCCGCTGTGACCGGCACCGTCAACACCAGCGGCAGATTGAGTGTCTCCAGGGTTACGACCTGGTCGTTCGTCACATTACCGCCCAGATCAATAGTATTGCCTGCCACGGCGAACGCGCCCGCCGGAGTGGTGAAGGTCAGGCTGTCGAACGCTGTGGCGGCCGCGAGGTTATTGGTGTTGACCAAATGCGCCGTCCCGCCGAAGAAGAGCGAAGCGCCCGGACCGGGCACAGTGTCGCCGGCCCAGTTGGGGGCGGTGGTCCAATACGCATCCGAGCCGTTGCCGGTCCAGACGGCATTGGCCGCCGCAGCCGGGTGAGCGGCCAGAGCGAACCACGCCAACACGGCACCAAGGGAGAAACGGCGGATAAACCGCCCTTGCAGGGAACGAGGGATTCTATTCATAGTTTTGTTGATTTTTGGCTGCTTGGATTTCACGATGCTAGCATAAGGGCTTCTCCTGACTATTGAACATTTGTTCTATACCTCCGCGCATAAATGTTTCGACATTGTAAAACAGGCGGGCTATATTGTGGCGAGATGCGACCTGTTTTCGCCAGAGGCAATTCCAAAACAGCAGGGTTTTTATTGCATTTGCGACAGGAGGCCAGTCGCGATGACGAACCGCGCGTGGCCCAGCGGTTTCACGCCATCGCCCTGAGCATCGAAGGGCACACCGCCAGCCAGATTGCCCGCGCCCTTAAAGTGCATCGCTCCTCGGTGCCGCTTTGGATCCGGCAATGGAATGCCCAGGGCGAAGTCGGGTTGCTGGAGGGCCGGCGTTCCGGCAGGCCTGCCGATCTGAGTGCTCAACAAGAGAAACAGTTGCAAGACATCCTGGACAGCGGTCCGGTGGCTTACGGATTGGAAAGCGGGATTTGGACTTCTCCAGCCATCCGCAACGTGATGGCCCAAGAGTTTGGCGTCGCCTATCATCCCGGCCACGTTCGCAGGCTGGTCAGGCGCTTGGGCTGCTCTGTTCAACGGCCTGTCACTCGACTGGTCAACGCGAATCTGGCGCAGAAAAATCGTTGGGTGCGTTACACAAATCAGAGGCTTAAAGAAAAGCCGGTACTGAAGGAGCGGTGATTATTGTTTGGAATCCGTTTTCGCCTGTCCAATCAAACAAGTCAAATTTTGAACCGTCCCCCCGTTCGCCGGTTTTATTCAATTCTATTGTGGAGATCCCACTTTCACATGGAAAGTCGTGTTCCAGTTGTTATGCCAATAAAGGCTCCACAATTGCACACCAAGCTTCTCCAATACGACATGACCATCGGCAAAGCCCATGTTGACGGCTCCGACAGGCGCTTGGGCTGTCCACGGTATCGGGTCCGAGCGCGGCGCATTGACGGGATTGATAGCGTGCCGGGCAACGGTAAAGCGGCCCATTTCGTTGATGTGTTGAGATTGATAACCGGTGTAAAAATCCGCGGCTGGCCCGTCTTGTTCTGTCGGCCAGCAATCAACCCACGCGCCATCAAAGAAAATTGGCGTGTCGGAAGGGAACCTGATCTCGCCGTCAGTGGCATAATACCATGCCGGGTCCGTCACTCCGTGCGAGGACTCGCTGCACGCGTCCCCGGCAGCGTTTCCGTCTCCCTGTCCCGCACCGTTATTTACGTAAAGCCAGCCGTTGCACTGATAGCTGCCTGCTATCTGCGTGAGTCCCGATGTTCCCAGATTTGCGCCCCCGGTTAAATCCCGGTTGTAGGCGTTGTTTGCCGTTCCCGCCCTGTTATTCCCGCCATAGTTATAATCATTCAGGTTAGTCACGGACGCCGTCGGGCAGAGCAGCGCATTAAGCACCTTCGAATTGTAATCAATTATGGGACCAATCCATTCACTCTCAGGCCCCAGATACGTGCTGTCATTCGGCTGAATATATTCGTGATTATCCTCTTCAAACATAATGTCCGCCAAATCCAACTGCCGAATGTTGTTCTCGCAGTCGATGGATTGACTGCGTCGTTTGGCGGCCGCCAAGACCGGCAGAAGCATCGCCGCCAGAATGGCGATGATGGCAATAACCACCAGCAATTCGATCAATGTAAAGCCTACGGCTTTCCTTTTCTTCACGCTGCATTTATTTGCGTTCGAATCCATATGGGTTGAGTTATTTTTCCACACCATCGCTTGCCGGGCAATTGAACGTTTGTTCAATGGCTATTGATTAGTTGCGCTGATGATATAGAATTGCTGGAGATCGCCCGGAAATACCGCATTGCTCGCGGTGAAGCTAAAACTATTCGTCCCGGTCGGCGTGTTCGTGGATACTGCCTGCCATTGGCTCACAGGCAGCAGGAGGTTGGTGCTCGTCAGCAAGTAATATATTGCTCCCGCCTGGGCGTTGGTCCCGCCAATGACCACGTTTCCTCCAACGATGCCGAACCCCGTAATCACCGGCGAAACAGTCGGCGCCGGCGCCGAAACCACGCTTAACGTGCCCGAAGCCGGATCCCAATTCCAGGCCTCCCCCGCGTTTAGCGGGGGCAGATTGGTTGCGCCAAATGTGCCTGAATAAGCGCCCGCGTTGAACAATTTGAAACTGTCCCCTGCGGAAAATGAATTGGAGGTTACATTGGTTATCGCCAGCGTGCCGCCATAAGTCAGGCTGCCCCCCACTTGCGCCGTGTCACTGCTCCCCGCCGGCGCCACCTCCATCACCGTTGTGGTGCCGCCGTTGAGCGTGAGATTGTTGTTGAACGTCATCGTAGTTAGCCCCCCGCCCGGCGCCAGCGTTGCGCCGGCACTCACAATGACATTCCCCTTCACCGTCCCATCCCCGGTCAACTCCTGGCCACTGACCACCGTCAGCGTCCCGTCACTCCGCTGGCTCGCATCCAGCGTCGCCCCCGACGCCACCGTCATGACCGCACTGCCGGGAATTGAGCCGTTGCCTGTCACCAACAGGCTCCCTCCTCCCACCGTCGTGTCACCCGTGTAGGTGTTCACCCCTCCCAACGCCAGCGGCTCGGCCCCCTCTTTAATTAGACTCCCTCCGCCCACGATGGTGCAGTCGTTGGTCAACGACGTGCCGTTCACCCCAATCACGCACCCGCCATTCAACGTCATCGGCCCGCTTATCGTCGTGCTGCCCCCGCCCGCCCAGTTGGTGATGCACGGCGTCGCCCCTCCCCCGTACAACACAAATTGCTTGGTATAACTGTTGGACAGCGCGCTGGACTGGTAAAATTCCAGCGTTCCACCCGCATCCACCGTCAACGTGTTCGTCGGATTGCCCATCGAAGTGGAACCATCTTCAAAACCCAACATGCCTTGCCGGATTTCGATGTTCCCCAGCGCCGCATCCACCTTCACGCCAACGATGGAAACCTGGTTGGAACCCACTTTATACAAATTGTATGCCTCACCGCCCGTACTCAGGGTTGTGCCCGAGCCGCGAATGTCCCACCGCCCCGGATTACCGCTGGCCAGCCAGTTGCCCGGCCCGCCGAAGGCTGTGTCGCCTGTCAGTGTCACATGTTCGAGGGCATCGTCTTGGGCCGAAGTGCCGGAGCTGACCAGCGCGCCATTGCTGCTGACCCCCCAGCCGCTGACCACAACCGACTCGGCCCCCAGATCGTTCCCGTCCACGTCCAGCGTCCCCCCATTGGTCACCACCGTCGTGCCGCCAGTCAAGCCCAACGCCTCGGCGTTGCCCATTATGACAAGACCACCCTGGATTTTCGTGCCGCCCGTAAAGCTGTTGGTGGTGTCCACCGTCAACGTCCCGCCCCCAAACTTAGTCAGGGCACACGCTCCGCCCAAACTGCCGCTGCCGGTGAATGTGTAGTTCTTGACCGTATTATTCACAGTAACGCTGCCGGGAAGAAGCTGCCCTTGCAAATTCACCGTCGTCGCGCCCGGCGCATTGTCGCTAAACGTGGCGGCACTCCCATCCTGATAAACCTCGACCGCACCGTTGGTCGGGTCCGCCCAATCGGCTGTGGTTCCCAAATTCCATGTCCCCGTATTCACGCCATTGGTTTCCCCTAACCAGGTGAGCGGCAGGATGGCGGAGTTGGTCCAGATCAAAATATTGGTGATGTAGGTGTCCATCTCATAGGTCGGCCCGTGATCTTGCTCATAGGCGCCGTCCTTGAAATAAAAATCCCCGGCGCCGTTGTCCTCCTGGGTCCAAACCATGGATTTATTAATCCAAACCTTGATCGTGCGGTTGGCCAGATTATGGTCCACGTTCAACTGAAACCACTTATTGCCAAGTTTGCCCGCGAGTTCCGAACCACTGTAATCATGGACCGAGCCGTCGTCGTTCGTGAACCAGAATAGCATGAACGTTGTGGAGCCATACGTTGGTGATTGGGCGTCGCCGGTGTGAATCTGGAAAACGCAATAGCTGTTTTCGTTGGATGGGGCCATCTCGATGGATTGATATTGGATTTCGCCACGGGTGTAATCCGGGGTGAAGCGCTGTTCCGTGCGCGGCAACGTGGTGTTGCCCACCGAAAATGCGCCATCATTGCTGTAAACCAAACAGTGATAAATGTTGTTTGTGAAAAAATAGCGTTCATCCTGGGGAACATTGGTCGGCGACTGCACGTTGAACGTTACGGGCGCCCGAACCCACCCGGTTCCGCCGATTTGGGCGGACACAGTTCCGCCCGCTAACACTACAAAAAGGAGCAGCCAACGGAAGAGACGCCCAATTCTGTCTGGAACAGGCCGAAATTCACCGTCAGAGCGGAAGATGGTCAACGGCGCGAAATCAATAGGCAATTCAATGCCTTTGATTCCAGCCGGTACGTTCTTATCCATATCTGGGCCATCTCATACTTCCACTCCTCTATTCCAGGAACAATTGAACATTTGTTCGACATCCCTTTCAGCACCTCGCACTTCCCTTCGCCCACTGCATCAGTTCACTCGACTGGCTTGACTCGCCTCGTTAAGTGAGTTAGTCCACATCTGGATGTCGCTAATGTACGTGTCCATTTCGTGGCTGGGATGACGGTTTTGCTCATAGACGCCGTCCTTGAAATAAAAATCACCCGCGCCGTTGTCTTTCTGCGTCCACACCAAAGTTTTGTTGATCCACACTCTAATGGTGCGGGTGCGCACGTTGTGCTCCACGTTCAGTTGAAACCATTTGTTGGCGAGATTTCTCGCGACCTCCGTCCGGTTGTAAATACGCAGCGACCCCCCGTCGTCCGCAAACCAGAAGAGCATGAAGGTCGTCGCGCCATGCCCCGGCGTCTCCGCGTTGCCGGTATGTATCTGGAAAACGCAAAAACTGTTTTCGTTGGCCGGAACCATCTCCGTGGATTGATATTGGATGTCGGCACTTCGATAGTCCGGCTCGAATCTCTGCTCCGTCCGCGGCTTGGTCCGGTTTCCCACTTCAAATGCCCCGTCGTTGCTGAACACCTCACAGTGATAGATATCGTTGGTAAACCAATATCGCTCGCCTTCAGCCGCGTTTGTCGGCCATTGGACCTTGAATCTCACTGGCGCGGGAACCCATCCCGCCCCGCCGATTTGGGCCGAAGCAGTTCCAGCGATAAATCCAATGGATAGGACCAGCCAAATGCGGAGACACATGGACATGGGATTTGCTTACTCAATCTCCGGCGCGCCGCGAATCGTCAACACCACGGTGGAGGAAATTTTGTCCGGCGGGGTTTGGGGAAGCGAAACGACTGCGCCGTTCGAATCGCTGACGGCCTTCAGCCTTTTGTGCCAGCCAAACCAGTTGGCCTTTAATAATTGGGCATGCACGCCCTGGTTTTTCAGTCCCGGCACCAACAAATGTCCGTCGGCGGGCCAATCCCATACGTGCAGATAGAGCGTGGCGCTGTCAGCGTTCGTTTTTTCCGTGCAGCGGCCCCACGCGAAAGGATGGCCAAACGGGCTTGCGCTGGTGCCATAAATAGCCTTGCCGTTGACTTGCATCCAGCGCCCCATCTCTTCCAACCGCTCCACTTCCGGTTGCGGAATGATGCCGGTGCTGGTCGGACCTACATTGAGCAGATAATTTCCCCCTTTGCTGGCGATGTCCACCAGGTTATGAATCAACGCTTCGGCGCTCTTGAAATTATGGTCGGCGGATTTATATCCCCACGTGCCATTAATCGTCATGCATGTTTCCCAGTCGCCCGGCAGGCCGTTCGTGGGAATCTTCTGTTCCGGCGTCTGGTAATCGCCCGTCACATGCTTCGCATCCAAACGATTGTTGGTGATGATCGCGGGCCTCAACTTCAGCAACGGCAAAAGCTTTTCCACCCGGTCAGGGGTCATCCCGATCGGCGTGTCCCACCATAATACGGCTGGCGTGCCCGGCCCGTAATTACTCAACAATTCCGTTACCTGCGGCACATCCACCTTTTCGATGTACTCGTCAAAGCTCCCCTCCTGCGCCGGGTCCCAATGATGCTCCGCGTCCACGTCAGCCTCCGGATGCTTGTTCGCCGCGGCCCCGCCGGGATGGTGCCAGTCTTGCCCTTCGGAATAATAAAACCCCAGCTTGATATGTTGCTTCCGGCACGCCACCGCCAGTTCCGCCAGCGGGTCATGGTGCCACGGCGTCGCATCGTAAATATTGAAACCATCCACGTGGGTGTGGAACATGGCAAATCCTTCATGGTGTTTGGCAGTTATGACGATGTATTTCATGCCGGCATTTTTCGCGATCTTCACCCATTGCTCCGCATTGAAATTTGTCGGGTCAAATTGCCTTGCGTAGGCCGCGTATTCGGCCACCGGAATATTCGCGGTTCGCATGATCCATTCCCCCGCGTGGTCAATCGGTTTCCCTTGATAGACACCGGCCGGCACCGAATAAAGCCCCCAGTGAATGAACATCCCGAACTTGGCGTTGCGCCACCATTGCATCCGCTGGTCGTGGGTGGGCCCGTAATCCTGCACCCACATTTCGTACGCGGGATCATTGGTGTCCGCACCCCGGCACGTTCCGCCGGAGAATAAAATGGCGGACGCCACGGCAAACGTGAGCGGCGCCCAAAATGAAAACGAAAACAGCGATGGAACAAACCTTTTCATAACGGTAAATTAATGTAATCAATAAGACGTGACGCTGCCAAAGGCGTCAAGGTTTCAATGGGTGAACGTTTGTTCTATAGCCGCCGCCGGTGCCGGAAGCCAAATTTGGACCGTGAAAAGCATTCGACTCGCGCCATGATGAGGTTTGGGGCCGGCGTTTTATTCCTGTGTCTGGGCCTGCACCCGGTCGCCCTCGCCATGCCCGGGACGGCGTTTAATGTGGCCGAAATTGACCGGGTGCGGATTCTCGCGGCCGCAAGCAATGCCCTCGCCGTCGCCCCGATCACCATTACAAAATTTCGCGCGGAGTTGAGCGAGGGCGGTCTCCATGACTATTACTCCAATGGCGACTACTGGTGGCCCAACCCCGATACCACCAATGGCCTGCCTTACGTGCAGCGCGACGGCCAAAGCGACCCGGCAAATTTCAACGAACATCGCGACTGCCTTCGCCAGTTGCACGACGCGGTCGCCGCGCTCGGCGCTGCCTATAAAATCACCGGCGACGACCGTTACGCCGCAAAAGCCGCCGGATTGCTCCGCGTCTTTTTCCTGGATCCGGCCACCCGAATGAACCCGAACTTGCAATATGCCCAGGCAGTCCCCGGCGTTGCTTCCGGACGCAGCTTCGGAATTATTGACACCTTGCGTTTGATCGAAATCCCGCGCGCCGTCGAAGCCATGGAAAAATCCCCCGCTTTTCCGCCGGACGTCGTCAAAGGCTTGAAAGAGTGGTTTTCAGATTACATCACCTGGATGCGCACCAGCAAAAACGGCATCCAGGAATCAAACGCCTCGAATAATCATGCCGTCGCTTATTGGCTCCAGGTGGCCGTCTTCGCCGAATTTACCGGCAACCAAGAGGATTTGGCCGAATGCCGCAGACGGTTCGAGGAAGTTTTTGTTCCCAAGCAAATGGCCCCCGATGGCAGCTTTCCCCGCGAACTGGCCCGCACCAAGCCTTACGGATATTCCATCTTTCAATTGGACAACATGGCCACCCTTTGCCAGGTGCTCTCCACTTCCATGGATAATCTCTGGCAATTTCAATTGCCGGATGGACGCGGCATCCGCAAAGCCATGGAATTCATGTATCCCTATCTGCTCGATAAAAACAAATGGCTCGCGGATGGCCACCGTAAAGACATCCAGGCCTGGAACGGTTGGCCCGCCCGCCAACCGTCATTACTCTTTGCCGGACTGGCCTTCGATGAGCCAGAATATCTGAACCTTTGGCGCCGACTTTCTGCAGACCCCGCCAACCAAGAAGTGCGCCGTAACATTGCCATCACCGAGCCTGTCTTATGGCTCGAAAATTAAACCGACCCTCTCTACCGGGAAATCACCGCCATGATCCGCAAATACGCATTCTTGCTCGTCGTTGTCTTCGTCGCCGCTGCGGCCTCACTCCCCGCGCAGTCGCCCCTGGCAATTTCCGTGGACTCCGCCCATCCCGGCACGGCCATCTCACGCGGCTTTTCCGGATTGAGCTTTGAACTGTCCCAACTGTTGCCCCTCGAAAATGGCGGCCACTATTTCAGCCCCGACAACCAGCCGCTGATTTCCCTCTTCCACACCCTCGGCATTGAAAGCCTTCGGGTCGGCGGCAACACCGCCGACCGCAACGCCACACGGCCGCCCGATAAAACCGACATTGATGACTTGTTCGCCTTTGCCCGGGTCGCCGACGTTAAAATCATTTACTGTCTCCGTCTGCATGACGGAGATCCCTACCAGGATGCCGGGGTCGTCAAATACATCATGGGCCAATACCGGGATCAACTCGCCTGCTTTTCCATCGGCCAGGAGCCAAACGTTTATCCCAAAATAACCAACTCCATGGGCGTGGTTTCCCCGCGCCCGCCCTATTCCGACTATCGAAAACGATGGAAACAATTTGAAAACATCATCGTCGCGGAAGTACCCGATGCGAAATTTTGCGGTCCTGGCGTGGATGCCGACCCCGTGTGGCCGCGGCAATTCATCGCTGACTTCGGCCGCAGCAACCATGTGGTCCTCATTACCGCCCATCTCTATCCGGGACGTTCCGGCCTCAAAGTGCCCACGCCGGAAATTGGCCGTGACCGGATGCTGGACGACGGCTTCGTCCAATCGTACCTCAGGCTCTATGACGGTTTTGTGCCGGAGGCAATATCGAACGATTTGCCCTATCGTCTGGAAGAGGTGAACAATTATTTCAACGGCGGCGCAACCGATGTCAGCGATACCTTCGCCTCCGCCTTGTGGGGATTGGACTTCATGTATTGGTGGGCCGCCCACGGCGCCGCCGGCCTCAACTTCCATACCGGCGACAAGGTCGCGGCGGGAGCGGCGTTGCGGCCTTCCAAATACACCGCCTATTTCAGCACCACCGACGGCTTCCTCGTCCGCCCGCTCGGATATGGCATCAAAGCCTTTGACCTGGGTGGACACGGACGGTTCCTGCCGACCGCTATTTCAAACCCCCAACAACTCAATGCCAGCGTCTATTCCGTTCTCGGCGACGATGGGGACATTTACGTCACCATCATCAATAAGGAACACGGCGTCGCCGCCCATGACGCCGATGTCTCGCTCGCCGCCGGCGCCGGCTTTAACCAGGCTCAATTGATGTCGTTGACCGTGCGCAACGGCGATATTTCATCCAAAACCGGCATGACGCTCGGCGGGGCTGCCTTCGAAAATAACGGAACTTGGAATGGAAAATGGACGGATTTACCTCCAGCCCACTCTGGCTCCTTTGTTTTGAAAATTCCCCCGGCCAGTGCCGCCGTCATCAAAGTGGAAAAAGATTGACCGCGCTTCGCAGTCCCCTACCGCAGGTTTCTCAATTGCTCATTTTCACAAGCTCCGCTCCATGCGGGGCAACCGTCATCGAAAATTCATCGCTAAATTTCCCCAAATCCTTTTGCCGCCATAAATCACGCACCTTCCGGTGGCCCTGAATTCCGAGGTCGGACCAATTCGCCGTCACGGTGGCCGGAGTGTCCGACAAATTGAACAGTCCCACCGCAATCGAACCATCTTCCAGTTCCTTTTTATAGACCAAAAATGTATCCCCGCGCGCCACGCATGTACCCTGCTTGCCAAGAGCATCCTGGTCCACCGCCAGCACCTCGTCATTTTCCAACAGATTCAACGTAAATGGATCCATCGCCGTCAAATCATTGCCCAGCAACAGCGGAGCCGAATCCAGGCACCAAATGGTCAGATGCGTGTATTCTTCGTCAGGCGTCAGACCGGGCTGGTTCCTTTCGCGCGTGCCGATCTCGAGCATGTCCGGATCATTCCAGTGTCCCGGGCTTGCAAATTTAGCCCACCGGTCCTGGCTGAACCCGTGCTGGCTCATGGATTTCCAATTCGCTTTGATGTCCCCGCCAGTCCGCCAACTGTTGGCGATCATCGAGATCGCCGGCGCGTTCGTGATGTTCATGTTGTTTGACAAACTGAAAACAATGTCGCGCCCGCTCTGCCGCAATGCGTTGCACATCTCCTCCGTCTCCGGAAGCTCAATGGGGCTCCAATCATATTTTAAATAATCAATGCCCCACGCAGCCCATTGGTCCGCATCGTTCGTGTCAAAATGATACCGCCCAATCGCAAACGGCAGGATCTTCTTGTTCATAATCCCCTTTTTCGAACCCGTGAAGGGCTTCCAGTTGCCCTCGGGATTTTCCGCGCTGCCCCCAATGTGCCCCGCATACGACGTCGTCCACGGCGTCGAATAAATCCCGATTTTCAATGACAGCGCATGCACCGAATCGCACAGCCCTTTCATATCGGGGAACTTTTCGTTGCCTTGGATTGCGTTGAACGGCCCGCCGCGCGCCCCCTGCCAGGTGTCGTCCATGTTCACATAGGTCCACCCATGGTCTATCAGCCCCGAAGACGCCATTGCCCGCGCATTTTCCAAAACGATCTCCTGGGTTACTCGCCCGCCGTAATGGTTCCAACTATTCCACCCCATCGGCGGCGTCAGGGCGATCGTCTCCCCAGCGACAATTTTGAATCTTTTATCCGCCGTGCCGGCCGCGTTCTTTGCATGAAGCGTGACCAGGTAATCGCCCTTTGCGCGCAAAACGCCGGTAATGTCTCCCGTCGCCGGGTTAAGCGTCAAACCATCCGGCAATCCGTCGGCGGAATATTCGATCGGCCGGTTCCCCGTCACGGGGACATGATAGAAGAACGGATCGTCAGGCCGGACGCCAAAAATATCCGGTCCATTGATCCTTGGCGTTGCCGGCGCAGGTGGCGTGCGGATTTCCGGCGAATCCTGGGCGTTGCAGACGTTTGCAATCAGAGCGCCGCCCAGCGCGCCAAGAAACAAGACCGATCGGACGGCGGCCCGTAAATGAGAATTAACCTGCGGTAATATCCATTGTGGCATGTGCATCAGTTTAGACCCGGACGACCCTCTGGCAATTGAACAAACGTTCAGGTTCTGGCAGCGCCATTCCGAGGATTATGCCGAATCTAAAGCCTGGTTAAGGAACTAGACCAAACGCTTCGCATTCCGGCCCTGATGTTCGGTTTGTTAAATGCCAATCTTAAATATTCAGTATAGTGGACAGGGAATAGGCCCCCAATGGTCAATCTGTTCAGATAGATCCGCGACAGCTTATTGCGATGCGTGGCCCTGTGGTAAACGTTGCAATCAAAGTTCCTGCAGAAATCGCAGAACTTCTAACTAAAGAATCCAAACCTGTTCCGCCTCCAATTACCGGATTTGGCCTCATTGATACCGGCGCAGCGTCGTCTTGTGTTGACCACGCCGCAGCTAAAACGTTGGGATTGCCGGTTGTGAACGTAATAAAAATGGCTTCCGCAACTCATGAGCAAGTTGATACTAACGTTTATCCAATAAGCTTTGATATTCTCGGAGGTCAACCACTTACAGTGAACTGTCCGAGAGCAGCTGGAGCGGCACTTGCAAATCAACAGCTTGTTTTGCTTATCGGCAGGGATTTATTGTCAAACTCCTTTTTCTCCTACAATGGCCTGACGGGGCAAATTACCCTTTGCTTCTGACCGCTTTTCCTCACCCATAACAGCCGCCAGAGGATCAGAAGAATTTTGTCCACCGCTCCCCGCTTATTGAAATGAAAGTTTGGTCTTGCTTTCGTATGTCATTGTGGTAAAACATTTTCCACCGTTCAGTTAAACAGAAAGCTTGGATATGCAGGCTGCGGAAGAGCTAAAAGCTTCGATGAGGGAAGTTAACGACCTGAAGGCCGCTCTCGACGAACATGCCATCGTTGCCATCACTGACCCGAAGGGAAAGATCATCTACGTCAACGACAAGTTCTGCGCGATTTCAAAATATTCCCGCGAAGAATTGCTCGGCCAGGACCACCGCATCATCAACTCCGGTTATCATCCAAAGGAATTCATCCGCGATTTGTGGACGACGATAGCGCGCGGCAAAGTTTGGAAGGGCGAAATCAGAAACCGGGCGAAGGACGGCTCGTTCTATTGGGTGGACACGACCATCGTTCCGTTTCTCAATGATGATGGCAAGCCGCGTCAATACGTCGCCATCCGCGCCGACATCACCGAACGCAAGCGGGCCGAGGAGGCGTTGCGGGAATCGCAGGCGCTGTATCACTCACTGGTCGAGCAAATGCCCGCCGGGGTGTTCCGCAAGGATTCCGAGGGGCGGTATGTATTCGTCAATTCGTGGTTTTGCCGGTTTTCCGCCACGAAGCCGGAGCAATATCTGGGAAAAACGCCCGCGGAATTTGCGAGTGACCTGGCGAAGACCGGCTCAACAACGCTTGATGCGGGCAAAATCAGCGAACTGATGGCCCACAGTGATGAGCATCACGAGACGATCATGCGAACCGGCGCGTGCATGGAAATGGAGGAAAAGCGCGTTCTTGCCGATGGCCGGGAACAATATTTGCACGTGGTGAAAGCGCCGGTCCATGGCACGGATGGAAAAATTGTCGGCACGCAGGGAACGCTGATTGATGTCACGGAGCGCAAACGGGTCGAAAAGGAGTTACAGTTCACGCACGAAAAAATGCGCCAGTTGCTCGCGCACAGCCCCGCGGTGATTTACACGCTTTCGATCCTCGACGGAAAGGTCACGCCCACGGTTGTCAGTGACAACGTTGAAAGGCTGTTGGGCTTCACTGTAGAAGAAGCCTCCCATTACGATTGGTGGGTGAGTCATTTACATCCAGACGACCGCGAGCGTGTGCTGGCTGTGGCCGGCGCCAGCAGCCTGAAAAACAGCTATTCTCTGGAATATCGAGTCCGCCACAAGGATGGGACTTATCGGTGGGTGGAAGACAACAATCGTGTCATATCCGATGGCTCGATGGCCGTCGGTGTCTGGACGGACATCACCGAACGCAAGCAGGGGGAAGAAACGCTGCAATTGCTCCGTTCGGCCGTTGAGCAGTCCAGGGATCCCCTCGTGATCACCGACGCACAACTCGACCTGCCCGGTCCGAAAATTCTTTTTGTCAATCCCGCCTTCACGCGAATGACGGGTTACTCGGCCGAGGAGGTCATCGGGAAGGCGCCACGGATATTGCAGGGTCCGCTCACCGACCGCGCCGCGATGCGCCGCCTGCGGGAAAATCTCAGGCGCGGGGAGATATTCGATGGCGAAACCGTCAACTACCGCAAGGACGGAAAGACGCTTCGCGTGGAGTTGCAGGTCGCCCCCATCCGCAACGTCAAGGGAACCATCACGCATTTCATCGGCATTCAACGCGACATCGCCGAGCGCCTGGAACTGGAAGCACAAATTCGCCAGTCCCAGAAAATGGAAAGCATCGGCCAGTTGGCCGGCGGCGTGGCGCACGATTTCAACAATATTTTAGCGGTGATACAAATGCAGTCCGGATTGTTGAAAAGCAGCGGTGGTCTTTCCGCCGAACAAGCGGAGTATGCCGACGAGATAGACATTACGGTTCAACGCGCCGCCGCCCTTACCCGCCAATTGCTTTTATTCAGCCGCCGGGAAGTGTTCCAGCCGCGCGATTTGAACTTAAGTGAATCCATCATCCATACGGCAAGAATGTTGAATCGTATTCTCGGCGAAAATATCCAGATGCAACTGAAATTGGCCCCGCAGCCGATGTTCATCCATGCCGACGCGGGGATGATGGATCAGGTGTTGATGAATCTCGCGGTGAACGCGCGGGACGCCATGCCCAACGGAGGTCATCTGATCATCGAAACTTCCGGCGTGGAATTCGACGATTTTGCCGCCTCACAATCTCCGGAAATCCGGACGGGTTCATTCGTGCGTTTGAGCGTGAGTGACAGCGGGTGCGGCATTCCGCGAGAAAATCTTACGAAGATTTTTGAACCGTTCTTCACCACCAAGGACGTCAGCAAAGGGACGGGTCTGGGATTGGCCACCGTTTTTGGAATCGTCCAGCAACATCAAGGCTGGATCAATGTCTATAGTGAGGTTGGACACGGAACGACTTTCAGGATTTATATCCCGCGCCTGGCGAAAGATGGAAGGCGAAAGCCGTCACAACGCTCGTTGTCGGGCGTGCGCGGCGGCAACGAAACCATTTTGCTGGCGGAAGATGACCCGTCACTGCGCGTCAGCGTGCGAACAGCCCTTTCACAACTCGGCTATCGCATACTTGAAGCGCCCACTGGTGTCAAAGCCCTGGAAGTCTGGAAGCAGAATCGCGATAAAATTCGTCTGTTGCTGACCGATTTGGTGATGCCGGACGGAATGACCGGAAAAGATCTGGCTCAACGCCTCCTTGGGGAGAATCCGAAACTTAAAGTGATATACATGAGCGGTTACAGCGTTGAAGTCGCCGGCAAGGATTTTCCATTGAAAGAAGGCGCTAATTTTCTGACCAAACCATTTCAAGCTGCCAAACTCGCCCAAACAATCCGCAATAATCTGGATGCGTAAAATACGCGGTCCAGGTGAATTGCCGGCCAATCTGGCAATTCGCGCCAGCCACGGGACAGATATTGTCGCCACGGCAAAATAAAACAATAGGACGAATAAGGCCGAAAGGAGCTTTGCCTTTAAGAGTCTCGTTCGACTTTCGTTTTAGATTTCAGAAATCGCCGTCAGGATCGCGCGCCGGTTCGTGTGCAGCCACCCGGCTGGCGAAATCAATCTTCACTGTCGGCACCGGGCTTGGGGTCTCCGTCCCGGCCCTGGGGGGAGAGGTTTCCTGGCGGTGGAATTCGGCCCACCAGGCGGCGCGGTCCGCGGACGCATAGTCCGCCGCGCGCGGACAGGCAAGAAGGAGGTCACGCAACGCGAGGGCGGATTGCGGACGTTTATCGGGATCGGATTCAAGGCAACGCAGGATGACCTGCTCGAGTTCGGGGCTGATTTTATTATTGGTGCGCCGGCTGGGGGGCACCGGGGAGTCAGGCAGCGTTGCTCTTTGGAGCTTTAAAATATTGCCATATTCAAAGACAAATTTGCCGGTCAGCAGGAAATATCCGATGGCGCCGACGGCGTAAAGGTCGCTGCGCGGGTCGTTGGCGGCGGAATTTTTGATCGCTTCAGGCGGCATGAAGGACGGCGTGCCGGCGATTTCCTGCTCTTTGCCAGCGGCGCCAGCGGGATGGCGAAATTCGCGCACCAGGCCGAAGTCCAGCACTTTCACCCAGTCCAGCACGCCGCCGCGGTCGCAGAGGAAAATATTTGAAGGTTTGATATCCCGATGGACCAAGCCCAAGGCGTGCGCCTCGGCGAGCGATTCGCAAATTTGCGTGAGAATGGTAATGGCGCGGGCTTCCGGTTGCGGGCCAAAGCGGAAAACAAGGTCATGGAGGTTCAATCCGGCCAACAGCTCCATGGCGTAATAAAAAATTCCATCGGGGGTGCGGCCGTAGTCGTAAATCTGGATGGTGTTTGGATGGGTCAGGCGGCTGGTGAGGCAGACTTCATGCTCAAACAGCTCGATGGCGGCGGCGTCGGCGCGGTCGGGGAGGAGGAGCTTAACGGCGGTATCGCGCCGCATGAGGACGTGGTGGGCGCGATAGACGACACCCATGCCGCCTTCGCCAATTTTCTCGCGGAGGGTATATTGGCCGAGTTGTTTCAACCGCAACTCGGCTTCGCCGAGTCGCCGGCGCGAGGAAATATTGGCGTAGGAAAAGACAAACAAGATGACGGCGCAAAGGACGAGCAGCAGAAAGAGCGCGATGAAGATGTAGTGGATGACGCTCAACGATTGGTAGGCCTCGGTCGCGTCAATTTGGGTTACCACGCCAATGCCGAGCTGGGGGAGCCAGCGCCAGGCGCCGATGACGGGCACGCCGCGATAATCACGCGAGGGCGTCACATCCACGCCGTCATCGCGGTCGAGAGCATCGGCCACCAACCGGGTCAGGGACTCGGCGGTTGAATTGGTGGATTGAGGGACAAAGCCTTTTGTCAGATCGCCGCCGGGGTCGCGGAGACGGAGGTTCAGCGCGGAACTGGCGTTGGTCGGGTCGAGCAAGCCCAGCTCTCGGAGCTGGTCGTCGAAACGGCTGCGGGAAATCAGGAGGCCGGTTTGATCGAACGCGTAAGTTTCGCCCGATTTGCCCGAGCGCGCGACGGAGAGAATTCTGGTGAACTCCTGGTCCGGATTAATAATCAATGCCAGGGCGCCGACGACGGTACCGTCCTGGATGATCGGGCGCGGCGACCTGCATCAAGGAGGCATTCCCGCGGCGACCGCGGGTGGCATTGGCTGGGATAAATGGGTTGGGCCGGCGGGATTGACCGGCATCCCGGTTGGGGAAAAATCCGGACGTGCGGCGTTGGACGAGCAACTCCGGTTTGAATGGAGTGATGATCACCGGGTTGCCGGAAGCGAAGAGTTCGGCGAACTTGTTGGTGTGGGCCTCGGAGACCTTGAGCGCCGCGACCGGGCGGAAGCGCATGAAACCGGCGACGATGGTATCATTGGAATTTACGAGTTGGGCGGTTTCGTAGCCCAACTGGTTGAGACGGGGGCGGAGATAACGGGCGAACTGTTCAATGTCCGCGACGTTGGTGGTGCTCTGCACGGTCATGGGGTCCTGTTCGGAACGGTCGAGAATCCGGATGGCGCGGACGCGGACTTCCGGTTCATCGGCCAGGGCGCCGGCGAGGCGCATCTGGTTGGTGGTCCAGATTTCCAGAGCGGTGACGTTTGCGTTGAGAGTCGAAGTCAACTGCGCCTGAAGTTGTTGCTCGATCGTTTGGCGCACCTTGTGATATCCCCACCCACCAAACACCGCGACCAAACCCGCGATGAACAGCGGGAGCATCCAGAAAGGTTGTTTAAATCGGCCTGGCATGATGGCAGCAACTTGAAAGACGTGTAGAGGGCCGGCGGGGTTTCGTCAACATCAACCCATTTTGTTCGGCGCGGAAAGTTGCGCAGCGCGCAGAAATTGCGCATCACAGGGCTTGATGAAAATTGCGAAAATTATTTACTGATGCCGCGCTCGCTGGCGCGGACAAACCGGACGAGATGCTTCACTTCGGGCAGCGGCGGCAATTTTTTTTCAATCTTCACTATCGCATTGGAAACGGTGAGTCCTTCGCGGAACAAAATCTTGTATGCGGTCCGCAGCGCGCTTTGCGCCGCTTCAGAAATGGCGTTGCGCTCCATGCCGGTTTTGTTGATGGTGCGCGTTTCCGCGGGGTTGCCGTCGGCCATCATAAAGGGGGGAACGTCCTGGACGACCTTCGAGCAGCCGCCAATCATCGCCATTTTTCCTATCCGGCAGAATTGATGGACGGCGGCCAGGCCACCAATGACGGCAAAATCCTCGACGACGACGTGCCCGGCGAGGGTGGCGACGTTCGACATGATAATTCCGTTGCCCAGGGCGCAATTGTGGGCAATGTGGCAGTAGGCGAGAATATGATTGCGCGAGCCGATGCGGGTGATTTCGCCGTCGCCGGTGGCGCTGTGGATGGTGACGTATTCGCGAAAAGTGTTTCCGTCGCCGATTTCGGTGCAAGTGACACCGCTCTTCCATTTGAGGTCCTGCGTTTTCAATCCAATGCTTGCGAAGGGAAATATTTCATTTCCTTTTCCGAGCCTGGTGTGTCCGTCAATGACAACGTGGGAGTGCAGTTTGCATTTTTCGCCCAGGGCGACGTGCTCGCCGATGACGCAGTAAGGGCCGATCTCGCAATGCGGGCCGATTTTCGCCCTGGGATGAACGATGGCCGACGAGTGTGCCGCGCTCATAAGTTACTCGGAGCGGAGCATGAACGTCACTTCCGCCTCGCTGACGATTTCGCCGTCAACCTTGCAAACGCCGTTGGCCTTGCAGATTTTTCCGCGCGTCTTCATCAATTCAACCTCGATGACCAGGACGTCACCGGGCAAAACGGGCTTTCGCCACTTGACATTTTCCGCCGCCATGAAGTAGGCCAATTGGCGGCCGGTCTCGGCAAATTTCATCATTAACAGGCCGGCGGCCTGGGCGATGGCTTCCAGTTGCAGGACGCCTGGCATGATGGGATGTCCCGGAAAATGTCCCTGGAAATACGGCTCGTTGATGGTGACATTTTTGACGGCCTGGATGCGCGTTTCCTCCAGTTTGGTGATGCAATCCACCATCAACATGGGATAACGGTGCGGCAACAATTGCATGATTTCCTCAGTGCTGATGACGGGGTTTTGCGGGGGGGTCCCGGAAGATTGTCTTTTTTCCGCGCCGTTTCCGTCCATGGGAGGAGGCCCGAAGGCCTGCGCGGCGCGCAATGGCTTGTTCATCTGCGCGGCAATCAGACGGACAAATTCGCAATTGGCGGCATGGCTGGGCTTTACCGCAATCAAGTGACCTTGAATCGGCCGGCCGAGCAGCGACAAATCGCCGACGATATCGAGCATCTTGTGGCGCACAAATTCGTCAGGGTACCGCAGAGGCTCCGTCGTGAGCACCGCGTCGTCGCGAATGACGACGGCATTTTCCAAACTGCCGCCTTTGATGAGGTTGTTTTTGATGAGGTGTTCGATTTCCTCGTAGAAGCCGAACGTGCGCGCATGGGACAATTCCCTTTCCCAATTTTCGGGTGTGATGTCCGTGCTGAAAAACTGGGTGAACCTTCCGCGTTTGTCGGCGCTGGTGCAGGTGATTTTGAGGTCGTCGGCGGGAAACAAGGTCATGAGCGTCTCGCCCGACTTGAGTTCAACCGGTTCGAGAGGTTTGAAAGGCTCGGATTTCTCGGGCTGGACGGCGATGCCCGCGGCCTGGATGATTTTGCAAAATTCGCGCGAACTGCCATCGGCGATCGGCGGTTCGTTGGCGTCGAGTTCCACAATTGCGTTATGGACCTGCAAACCGGCGAGGGAAGCGAGGACGTGCTCGACGGTTTGGACTTTGACATTTCCCCTGGAGAGGGTGGTTGAGCGGTTGGTTTCGGAAACATTTTCAACGCGCGCTTCGATTTCCGGCCTGCCTTCGAGGTCCACGCGGCGGAAGCGCACGCCGGTGTTGGCCGGCGCGGGCAAGATGGTCATGTTGACTCGATTGCCGCTGTGCAGTCCCACGCCGGAGAAATGGGCGGGTTTTTCCAATGTCTGTTGATTGAGCACCTCCGGATTAGACAAAACGGCGGGGCGATTGGCAAGAGTGGAGAGGGAAGCGAGTGAGACAGCGTAGGGATGCGCAATTTTTCGAAAACATATTCACAGCGATTTTGTTTCGATGCATCGGTTGCCGTTGAATTTTTTCGCGCCATTGTGAAGAACCTTTTTGTCTGCTCATAAGTCGGGTTTGAAGCGAGTTGGCGGATTTCGTCTCATGGTGGCATGATTGACTCCATCTCCGATGTTTCCGGCGCGGCGCCTGATTTAAAAAAGGCCCGCCGACAAAAAGGGGCGGCACAACGGGCGCCGGCCATTGACCGTCTGCCGCCGCATTCGCCGGAGGCCGAGCAGGGAGTGCTTGGCTGTGCCTTACTCTCGCCCAATGAGTGTATCGCCGAATGCATCGAAAAATTAAAGGATGATGGCCAGGAGGCATTTTACGATCTGCGTCACCAGACGATTTACGAGACGCTCGTGGAAATGTTCAACGGGGGCAAGACCGGCTCTGTCCGGGAGGCGATTGACCTGATAACCGTCCAGCAAAAGCTCAAAGACAAGCAGCTTCTCGATCAGGTCGGCGGCATTGCCTATTTGTCCCAATTGCAGGACGCAGTCCCGAGCGCCGCGAACCTTTCCTACTATCTGGATATCGTCCGCGAAAAATATCTCCTGCGGAAAATGATCCAGACCTGTACGGAGGTGGTGGGGCGGGTCTATGATTACGAAGGGGAGGTGGATGCGCTGCTGGATGAAGTCGAGCGGGACGTGCTGCGGATCTCGGAGTCGCGGGCCCAGGTCGGGGCGCTGACGACCAAGGAACTGGTCAACAAGGCCATTGGCGCGATCGAGAATTTTTTCAGCCGGAAGGGGACGCTCACGGGATTGGCGACGGGATACCCGGACCTGGACCGGATGACGGACGGATTGCACGGGAGCGAGATGATCGTGATCGCGGCGCGGCCGAGCATGGGCAAAACGTCGCTGGCGATGAACATTGTTGAGCACGTGGCGCTGGAAGTGAAACTGCCGGTGGCGGTCTTCAGCCTGGAAATGTCGGCGGAGGCGCTGGTGTTGCGGATGATGTGCTCGATTGCGCGGGTCAATCTGCGCTCGATCCGCGAGGGGTTCATGAGCGAATCGGACTTTCCGAAGCTGACGAGCGCGGCGGGGAAGCTGGCGAACGCCAAATTGTTCATTGACGATTCGGCGGGGCTTTCGATTTTGCAATTACGGGCGCGGGCGCGGCGGCTGGCGCAACAGCATGATATCAAACTTTTTGTGGTTGATTATTTGCAGCTTTTGCATTCTACTGCGCGGCGGGCACAGGAAAACCGGCAGCAGGAAATATCGGACATCTCGAGCGGCCTGAAGGCGCTGGCGAAGGAATTGAAGGCGCCGGTGCTGGTGCTCTCGCAGTTAAACCGCGAGCTGGAACGGGACAAGAATCGCAAGCCGCGGTTGAGCGATTTGCGCGAGTCAGGCGCCATCGAGCAGGATGCCGACCTCGTGGGACTGCTGTACAAGCCCAGTTCGGGCGATGACGACGACATCAACGTGGAAGAAGCCGATGGCCTTCCGGTGAATCTGTTGATCGCCAAACAACGCAACGGGCCGACGGGCGATGTCAATTTAACGTTCTTAAAATCATATACACGATTTGAAAGCGCAGCAAAAGTCAGCGACGAAGACGTGCCGGAAGGCCGGTAGAGGATGAAAGTGATACTCCGACTCATCGGGGTGTGGCTGGTGCTGGCCTGCGCTCCGCTGGCATGGTCACAGGAATCCTCCGGCCCGAAGATTGATCGCGTGGATATCCAATACGTGGGGCCAGCCTCGATCAGCGAGCAATTCATCCGCTCCAACGTTCGCGCGCGGGCCGGCGGCACTTATACTCCCAACCTCACCGAAGACGACATCCATTCCCTCTACGGGACGGGACAATTTTACAATATCCGCGCTTCGGTGGAACCGGCCGGGGACGGCGGGGTGATTCTCACTTACATCGTCCAAGCCCGGCTGCGGATTACCGACATCAAAATCGTCGGGAACAAAAAACTGAGTCTTTCGAAGATCAAGAAAAAGATCACGGTGAAGGCGGGCCAGCCCCTCGACGAGGAAAAATTGTTCACCGACGAGCAGGAGATCAAAAAGCTCTACGAAAAATACGGCATGCCGGGAACGACGGTCCGGTATGTGATTGATTCGATGGACGAGGCGGCGGGCACGGCGTCGGTGACCTTTCAAATTGCCGAGGCGCCGAAAATCCGGGTGGTTGACGTGATCTTCGACGGAGCGCATGCGTTTCCGCAGAAAGTTTTGCGCAAGCAAATCAAGACGCGGAGGCATTGGATGTTCTCGTGGATTACCGGCAGCGGTGTTTACAAGGAGGACCAGTTTGAGGACGACAAGGACTCGTTGATTGATTACTATCACAGCCACGGCTATCTGGACTTTCAAATACTGGATGTAAAATTCACGTATCCGACGGCGACATGGATGGTCATTCATTTTGACGTTTATGAAGGGAAACAGTACCACGTCGGCTCGATCGAAATGACCGGCGATAAAATGTTCAGCAACGCGCAGATTCGGGCCGGCTTGCAGGGCGTGCATGATTACCAGCACTTGAAGACCAAGCTGGGGCCAAACGGCCTGCCCATGGACGTGGGGGATGTCTTCACGCCGGACGGTTTGGCAAAGGACCGGACGGCGATGGAGGATTTTTACGGCAGCAAGGGCTATATTGATTATCTGGATGAGCAGAAAAGCCCGCCGATGTTTATCACCACCCAGATTCCCGACGTGGATCGGGGAACGATGGACGTCAGTTTTCAAATTAACGCCGGCCAGAAGAGTTATGTGGAGAGAATTGACATCCGGGGCAATATCAAGACGAAGGACAAAGTGATCCGCCGCGAACTGGCGATATCCCCGGGGGAAGTTTTCGACATGGTGCGGGTGAATATCAGCAAGGAACGGTTGGAGGGGCTGAATTATTTTGACAAGGTGGATATGGACCCGGTGCCGACGGACCCGCCGATTGCGGGGAGGAAGAATCTGGATGTGAACGTGGAGGAGCAAGACACGGGCAAATTCACTTTGGGCGCGGGATTCAGTTCGGTGGACGCGCTGGTGGGCTTTGCGGACATTGAGCAGGACAATTTTGACCTGTTCAATCCGCCCTATTTCACCGGCGCCGGGGAGAAGCTGCGGTTGTTCATCCAATTGGGGACGGAACTGCAAGACTACGAATTGGACTTCGTCCAACCCTGGCTGTTTGACCGGCGGCTGGCGCTCGACGTCTCGTTGTACCGGCGCGACTGGGAATTCGACAGTCCCAACAATATTTATAACGAGATCCGCACGGGATTCCGGGTGGGTCTCACCCGCGACCTTCCCCGTCCGGTATGGATGGACGACGTTTTCGGGCCGGGCGACCTTACTGGCAGCATCGGCTATACCCTTGAACAGGTGGGCATCAGTTTGAACAGCGGATGGCAGGGACCCGCCAACTACCCGAATGGCGTCTCTTCTAATCCCCTCAATGGATCGTATCCCATTCCGGGTCCAGCCAATGTGCCGGCGGCGATTCTGGAACAAGAGGGCTACCATGTATTTCAGCGAGTTGACGGCTCGCTGGCCTATGACACGCGCAATGACGTGAAATTGCCGAATCACGGCCAGCGCACCGAATTCGATCCCCAAATCAGCAGTGGGGCGGACGCAACGTATTATAAACTGGAAGCCAAAACGGCGTGGTTTTTCCCCGGCTTTTTCAAAGGTCACATCCTGGAGGTGGATGGAGCTATTGGCACGGCGAAAAGCATTGACGGCGGCGCTGTTCCCTTTTACGACCGTTATTATCTGGGCGGACTTTATGACTTGCGCGGCTTCAAATATCGGAACATCGGCCCCCGTGATCCGAGGTATGGAGGGCCAGGTCCTTCTTTCAATCCGTTGATGCCGAACGAACCCATCGGCGGTGACAGCCGCTGGTATGGCTCCTTGAATTACAGTATTCCGATCATTGAAAAGGACCAGGGCCCGAGCATCCGTTTTGAATTGTTTTATGACGTCGGCGCCGTGGGCGCGGGCACCTATTCGTTTTCGGGGAATTTCGACGACAACTGGGGCGCCGGCATATTACTGGATATTCCGCATCTAGGCCCGTTGCGTCTTGAATACGGCATTCCCATCTCCCATGATCAATA
>CAVWKA010000013.1:0-18287 GCA_963755515.1 uncultured Verrucomicrobiae bacterium
ATTGGTATCAGAGGACGTATCAGATTTAAGCAATTTTAACCTGTTTTTGCCACCATTTACTGTGATGAGCTTTAGCTTCCTAAACCGTTGATTCCAGTTCAATTCCGGACGGGGGCACGCCTCAGCCCAACGCGCTCGTCTCACCAAATCCTGACTGAAAAATGCGTTTGCAAATTTGTGGAGCCGGAGCAAGCTACAAGTAAGGACCACGCTGCTCGTGGACAAGAAATCAAGTGGAAAAGATCCGATTAAATCAATATACTTCCCTGATGCACAAGGGTTTATTTTCAGCCGCCATTTTGACAGCTCTTTTTTTGCCCTCAGGGGCGATGGCGCAGGGTAATTATGTTTTTGTCACCAATTTTTCAAAAAACTCGAATATCCAGACCAATCTGATCGCGCAATTCCCAACCGGGCTTTGGGTGGCCACTAATTCTCTGGAGACTCGCTTTGACATCGTCGCAAACCCATCTGGTGAGAATTTTTACGCTGCAAGCACGCCGTTGTCGGTCGCTCTTTTTGTTCCAGCCGTCACCAACGTTTTTACGCTGATGAATGCCTACGCGCCCGGAAGCGGCACGGTCGCGACAGTGGAATTCAAAGGCGACGGCGGAGCCGATCAAAAGTTCACACTTCAAGGCGGGGTCAACATTCGCGATTTTTATCAAGGTCAATACGTCAATTCCATCAACAACTCCACGACCGAAAATGCGTATGAAATCTTCAATGTCCAGGACGCTGGCGGCACAGGAAATGTAAACACGGGCTTGACGGGCGATTACGTCATTGACGAACAGATTTTCGCGCTCAATTCCGCGTTTCTGACACAGAACCTGACCAACATCATTCTTTCCGGCGACAACAACGGAACACCGATCATTTTAGGGATCACGGCCCAGTCAGTCGCCGCATTAATTTCGAGCGTCACCCTGGCTTCAGGCAGTTTGACGATTCAAGCGGGCGGCGGCATTTCGAATGCGACTTACCTGACCCTCACCAGCACCAATCTGGCTCTGTCTTTGAGTCAGTGGACGCCTGTGGCGACCAATGTTTTGGCAGCCGATGGCAATTTTTCCATTATGATCACCAACGCAATCAACCGTGCCATCGCAAAGCAATTTTTTATTCTTGAGACGGAATAAGCTGGTAATTCTGATCGCTTTTTCCCAAAACGAAGCGTCCCGCCGAGTGCCTCTTGACAGAAATTTTATCGGTCAGAGGATCCTTAAGCCGGGCGTGAAGAGGATAATGACAGTGTAAGAGGTCTTTTGAAAGGTGAGATTGGCAGTGGACACAAACGGTGGCAGCTTATGGTAGCCGCCGCTTGAAACGGCAAATGAGGACTTGTGGCAGTCCGAATTCACGATAAAGTGTGAGTTGTTTGGCAAAACCAAATAACAATCACAACCAAAGGAGAAAATTATGATGACTCGACGCCAAGCCATAAAGACCACCGCACTCGCGAGCGCGGCGCTCGCCTCGTTGCCCGGCGCGATTGCCCAAACCAGTTCCACGGCGCCCGTCGCCGTTGCAGCAACGAACGGCCCCTTCACGGTGCCGCCGTTGCCTTACCCCTATGACGCCCTGGAACCTTACATTGATGCGCGCACGATGGAGATTCATCACGACAAACACCACGCCGCCTACGTCGCCAACCTCAATAAGGCAGTCGCTGATTTCCCCGACGTGGCGCAAATGCCCGTTGAAGACATGCTCAGGAACTTAAACGCGATTCCGGAAAAAATCCGGACGGCGATCCGCAACAATGGCGGCGGACACTTCAACCATTCGCTGTTCTGGCAGATGCTCCAGAAGGACGGCGGTGAGCCAACGGGTGCATTGGCCGGGGCCATGGATTCGGCGTTTGGGAGTTTTTCCACGTTCAAGGAAGAGTTCAGCAAAGCCGCCGCTGGCCAGTTTGGCAGCGGCTGGGCATGGCTGGTGATTGCCGCCAACAAACAAATGAGCATCGAGCCGACGGCCAATCAGGATTCACCGATCAGCCAAGGCAAGCAACCCTTGCTCGGCGTTGACGTGTGGGAACACGCCTATTATCTCAAATACCAGAACCGGCGGGCGGAATACGTGGCCGCGTTTTTTGATGTCATCAACTGGGACTTTGTTGCCGGACGTTATCAAAAGGCGGTCGCATGACGTCTAATTCCCTTCAGCCTGTTCCCGACGCAGGGCATTTTAAAATTTGCAGCGGCCCGTGGTCGTCGCAGTTGTCGCCATGCGGCTGGTGCAGGCGTCCACCAACCAGATATTCACATTAATTGGGTTGATTCCCGCCGCAACGTCTCGGTGGCTGCAAAACCGTTGATTCCAGTTCAATTCCGGACGGCGGCACCATTAAACTGCGAAGAAACGCGAAAATGTCAGCGGCTACGAAAGGGAGGAGGAAATGGCCACCCAAACCGTCTATTGAGTGTGCGCGCGGTAATACCGGTACGGATAATTCGTGGCGCTGGTGTCCATGAAGGAAATACTGCCCGTGGAATCCAAATTGGTGTAAATCGGAACCCAATTTGTCAAATCCGATGAGGCTTCAATGACCACATTGGAGCTGGTCGGGGTGGACAAGCTGAGATTAAATCCCGCAGCCGTCAGGCCGGCCGTGGGGGAAAGGATATGGATCGGAACGGCTACGGGGGGGGGCAGCACAGACAAAAGGACATAGTCGCTGGTCGTTGTACCGCCCGAATCCTTCACTTTCACCGAATAAATTCCGGCGTTGTTGGTATTGACATGAGTAATGGTCAAAATGCTTTCGGAATCGCCCAGAAGGGCGCCAAGCAATCCATTGATGGTTTGGACTGTAATGTTGGAACTTTGCGAAATCTGCGAATTTGTATTGTAAAACCAGGTAAAAGTCGGAGCGTCCAACAGGCCCCCACTGGCGACCACCGTAAATACAGCAGTGCCTCCATTTTGGACAGTGATGTCCAAAGGTTGGACAACAATGGTCGGCGGCGGACCAAGCCCCGCAAAGGTCTTGGCACCGAAAAAGCCTAAAAACAACAGGCAAATCGCAATTTTTTGTAATCTATGCATTGATATTCCGAACCAACCTGACGGGGGACAAGCTACTTGCATGCCGAAGTTTAGAAGCGGTAGGTCAATTTCAACCAAAACGTCCGCCCATCCTGTTCAATGGCATTCTGAAGATGAAATTGCGAGGCCGGTTCGTAATAGGTCTTATCCAGCAAATTATACACACTCGCAGAGATATCAAGGTCTTTGACCAGATTCTGGCTGAAAAGAGTCAGATTGACGACCGTATAGCCGGGCACATATCCGCCTGAAACCGTTTGGCCCACGGGCTCAGTTTCAACAGTCTGCGCCCGGCTGGTGTATTGGACTTCAAGCCCCGCAAAGATTTTATCGTCCCACACTGGCGCGCTGGCGTTCAATTTGAGCATGTGCGTCGGCGAATCCGGCAAGCCGCTGCCAGAGTCGCGATCTTCGGAATGGGTCAGCGTATAACTGGCGCGGGTGCTGATTCCGTATTCCCACTTTCCTTCCAGGGCCAGTTCGGCGCCCATCGTGTTGGCATTGAAATTCGTGAATAATCCGTCTTGAATGGCAATCAACTTGTCCATTTGGTCGTAAAATCCTGAAATGGATGAGCGCAGGTGTTGCCCGATCCCCTGCTCATAGACCAATTCGTAGGACGTGATGTCCTCCGGCTGAGGCGTGACACCGACCGTCGCAGCCTCGCTCAATTCATAAAAACTCGGGTCCCGAAACGCCGTGCCGTAAATGAATTTGAAGGTGGATTGCGCGAGTGGATTGTAAATGAGCGCCGCGCGCGGACTCCACGACGGGCCGAATTTGTCCTGCTCATCGAACGACTGATCGTACCGGATGCCCGTTTCCAGGTGAAGGTTGGTGACAATCAGAAAATCACCCTGCGCAAAGACCCCGATGTTTTCGCGCTGGTCGTGAACGCTTGGAAAGTTGGCAAACGACGGCTCGAGCTGATACGTATTGGCGTCCTGTTGAAAATCGTCGCGATATTCCGCACCGACGGTAATGATATGACGGTCCCAGATTTTTTTGTTCAACTGCACTTCGCCACCGGCCCATTGGCCGGCTTCCTGCACTTCATAAAGATATGGGGCCGGCGCCGTGGCGAAGAGCGGTTCGGGATAATCCACCTCATAATCGCTGCGGTCATAATAAACATTGGCTGACAAATCCAGCGTATCCGAAAATGGGTGGGCATATTTCAGCGTAACATAACTTCGGTCATCGTCGGTGCGGAACCGCGGATCGTCAAACGTCGTTCCGGTTTGCGCCGTCGGATTCACTTTCTCACGATTGATATACCCGCCTTCCAGCGTGAATTCCTGGTAACTGACCGAGCCGAAAAAGCTGCCAAAACCGTCGCCATCCATGTTATGTGCCACGCCGTTGTTTTGCGACGGCGTGTTGAATTGCGGGTAATATAAATTCCCGGGTCCGTCGTCGTTATAAAGCGTGCCGGAGAGCAAGAATTGCAAGCCCTTGGCGAATCCGTTGGTGAATAGGTCGCCGATGGTCACGCGGCCGGACCAGGCGTTATAACTGCCATACATTCCAGACGCTTCCACGCCGTTGACCTGGTTTCCCTGGCGGGTGATGACATTGATGACGCCTAGGAAGGCGTTGTTGCCGTAAAGCACCGAGCCGGGACCGCGGACGATTTCCACGCGATCAATCAAGTCCACGTCCAAAATAAAGGCCGTGTCAACGTAGGCGCTGTCGTCCAAGTCATTGTTGATGCGATGGCCGTTGATGAGCAGCAAGAAGCGGCTGTTAAAATCCCCGAGATTGACCCCCTGCGCGCCCAGATAATCATACTCACGGTCGTAGCTGACGTAAAAGCCTTGGACGCTGGCCAGGATGTCCCCCAGGGTGCGCCAGCCGTACCGTTTGATTTCGTCGGAAGTGATGACAGTGACGGACGCAGGCGCCTGGGTGGATGGCTGCGGAAATAGCGACGGGGTTGATACTTCCGGGACTTGAATTTGCATCAGATTTGTCAGAGACATTTGCGTAAAGTCTGTCTGACTCGTGCCATCGCCACGGGCATTCAGGACAAAGAGGAACGCCAAGCCGAGGAGCGCGCGGCAGCAACACGAAGAGATGGTGGAACCGGCCAAAAGAGGATATCTTTGGTTCATGCCTGATTCAAAGCATTGTCGGGTTCGCCGCGACGGTTCATCTCCAATACAGGTCCCGCGCTTGTGCCTGTGAGCTGGATTGTGGGGTGCGCGGCAAAGGGCTGCAAGCAGAAATCGCGGAGACTTGACAAGTGCGGCCAAATGGTTCGTGATGAAGCCCGCAGAGTGACCGGCGAACCATCCAATTCTTTTTTTTGGCAAGCTAGAATTCATGCTGCGCCGTTGAAAAAACAATTCGCCACCGGCAGAATGGGGACTGCCCTCCGCTCGCGCCCGCCGTGGCAACGGGCGCTTTTGCTGTTTGGGTCCTGGCTTGCGTTCATCCTCCCGTGTCAGGCGCAAAGTCCCATTGAATATCAGCTCAAGGCGGCCTTCATTTATAATTTTGTCAAATTCGTGGACTGGCCGCCCCAGGCATTCACCAACGCCACAGCGCCCTATGTGATCGGCGTGCTCGGCGACAATGCCTTCGGGGACGACCTCGAACACGCCATCACCAATAAAATCATCAATGGGCGCAAACTGGTATTTACGACGTTTCGCTCTGCGAGAGAGGTGACCAATTGCCAGGTGTTATTCATCAGCTGGTCGGAACGGCGTCATTTCGTCGAAATTCTCAGCATTTTGCAGGGCAGGAGCATTTTAACCATCAGCGAAAATTCGGACAATTTCATTGTTGACGGCGGGATGATAGAGTTTGTCATGGACGACCAGAGGGTACGTTTCCTCATCAACAACGACGCCGCGAAAAAGGCGGGGCTGACGATCAGTTCAGACCTGTTAAACCTGGCCCTGCCGGGACATTAAATCGGCTTCTTATCAGAATGACTTTGCGTTTAGGGCGAAAACGCTATACGTTACGGCCATTGCATCATACAGGTGCGAAGGAACGTGCGCAAGTTTCAAGACATCCCGATCAGGCAAAAACTTACGGTAATCATCATGGTTGCCAGTACGGTGGCGCTGTTGCCGGTTTCCACCGGCTTGCTGACGCACGATCAACAGACTGCCCGCAGGAAGATGGCGGGGGACCTTTCGACAATGGCGAAAATGATTGGCGACCGGAGTGAGGCGGCCCTGGAATTTGGAGATAGCAAGGTCGCCACGGACACCCTCAGCGCGCTCAAATATGAGCCGCACATCATTGGCGCCGCGTTATACGGCCCGGACGGGAATATTTTTGCGCAATATGGTTCGCCGCAGATGCCGAGGCGAATCGGGTTGCCGGCGCAACTGGATGTTCCGAAGTTCACCAAGGACCGCCTGGAAGACTTCCACAGTATATTTTCCCCAAAAGACAGAAGCTTCCAGGGGACGTTGTATCTGGAATCCGATTTATTGGCAATCCAGCAGCGGCTCAAAAGTGACGTAGAAATTGTTCTGTTATTCATATTCGTATCGTTGCTGATCACGCTGTTGCTGGCCAATTGGCTGCAACGGGTGATTTCCCGGCCGATTCTTGACCTCGCCCAAACCACGCGGACCATCGCCTCCGAGAAAAATTATTCCGCCCGGGCGACCAAACACGGCGCGGATGAAACCGGCCAACTGATTGACGATTTCAATGAAATGCTCGTCCAGCTCCAGCAGCGCGACGGCGAACTGCAAAAAGCGCGCGACGAATTGGAGGCGCGCGTGAAGGAACGCACGCAGGATTTGAGCGCGGAAATCGCCGAGCGCAAACGCACCGAGTCGGCGCTGCGCCAGCAATTTGTCCGCATCAGCCTGCTGAACCAGATCACCCACGCCATATCCGACCGACAGGACACCGACAGCATCTTCCACGTGGTGCTGCGCGAATTGGAAGGCCATTTAGGACTGGACCTGGGCGTGGTGGCCTTATTTGATGCGAAGTTGCAAACACTGAATGTGACGGCGCTGCATGTCAAAAACAGCCTGCTGGCCACGCAGTTCGACTGGCACGACGGCAGTGTGCTGGCGCTGGCGGAGACGGACTTTGTGGCTTGCGAAAAAGGACAGACGGTTTATCTATCGGACACGGCCAAAGCGTCTTCGGACTTCTCAGAAAAGCTCGCGGCGCACGGCTGGCGTTCGGTCGCCGCGGTGCCGATGATGGTGGAGGAAAGGCTTTTTGGGGTGATCCTTTGCGCCCGGCTGGAGGACTATGGTTTCAGCAGCGGGGACTGCGAATTTCTGCGGATGTTGAGCGACCATGTGGCCCTGGCTGCGCGCCAGGCCAAATTGCACAGGGAATTGGAAGACGCCTACAACGAATTACGCCAGACGCAGGCGACGGTCCTGAAACAGGAACGGCTAAAGGCGCTCGGGCAAATGGCCAGCGGCATCGCCCACGACGTCAACAACGCGCTGTCACCCATCGTCGGTTTTTCCGAATTGCTGATCAAGGGCGATTTTGGGTTGAACCAAAAAGGAAAGAATTATTTGGGGTACATCGGCACCGCCGGCCATGACATTGCCCACATCATCGCGCGGCTGCGGGAATTTTACCGCAAGCAGGAAGACGAGGAACCGCTGCAGGTGCTCAATCTCAACCAACTGGTCGAGCAGGTCGTGGACATGACCCGGCCGCGCTGGCGCGACATTCCGCAATCCAACGGCATCACGATTGAAGTTCAAACTGATCTCGTCCGGGACTTGCCGACGACGGCCGGCAACGAAAGCGAAATCCGCGAAGCCTTTACCAATCTGGTGCTCAACGCCGTGGATGCCATGCCCAAGGGGGGGAGAATTACGATGCGAACGGCTGTCAACGGGGAGAACGGCACGAGACAAATCCGGGTGGATGTGGCCGACACGGGCATCGGCATGAACGAAGAAACGCGCAAGCGGTGCCTGGAGCCGTTTTTTTCCACCAAAGGCAAACGCGGCACGGGCCTGGGCCTGGCAATGGTGTACGGCGTGGTGCAACGCCACGAGGGAAACATCGAAATTGAAAGTGAACCGGGCAAGGGAACGACTTTTCGTCTAAACTTTCCCGTGCGGGAGAAATTAACCGCGCCGCCGGAAGAAGAGGATTCCACCAAGGCCGTAGAACCGATGCGCATTCTTTGCATTGATGACGAGCCGTTATTGCGCGAACTCGTCAAGGAAATGCTCGAACGCGACGGACACGAGGTCGAAATGAGCGACAATGGACAGTCCGGCCTGGACCAATTCAGGGTGGCGCGGGAGCGCGGGCGGCCGTTTGACGTGGTGATTACGGATTTGGGCATGCCCTACATGGACGGGCGGCAGGTTGCCAAAATCGTGAAAAGTGAATCGCCGGAAACACCGATTGTGATGCTCACCGGCTGGGGCGCACTCATCAATGAAGACGATGAGATGCCCGAGAACGTGGATGCGGTGCTCAGCAAACCACCGCGCTCGCGCGAGCTCCGGGCGGCGTTGAGCCGGCTCCCGATGGCCCAGCGGGTGTGACCGCAGCCAACGGCCAGGCCGCATCCTGGTCCCCCTTCAATTCCATTGCCGTCCGCTTGCATCCGATTCAGATTCATTTGGAGAATGTCTATTTCTTCCTTCTTCCCTCTTCCTTCTTCCTTCATTAACCTGCCGCCATGTTCAAACCAGCCGATCTCTTTGATTTAAGCCAGACCGAACATGCTGGAGTTTTTGACGGGTGCGCGTACGCCTGGGACGCGCTGAAGAAAATCAAGGGTTACATCGCCGCCAACCTGAAACCGGAGTTGCGAAACCAATGCGACGGCCGCGCTTACATCGGCGTACAGGTTTTCATCGGCGAAGGCACCGTCGTAGAGGACGGCGTCATGATCAAAGGCCCGGCCATCATCGGGCGCAATTGCCAAATCCGCCACAACGCCTACATCCGCGAAAATGTCGTGATCGGCGACGGCTGCGTGGTCGGCAACTCATCTGAAATAAAGAACGCGCTCCTGTTCAACGGGGCGCAAGCGCCGCATTTCAATTACATCGGCGATTCCATCCTGGGCCACAAAGCGCACCTGGGCGCGGGGGTAAAGATTTCCAATGTCAAAATGCTGTCCGGCAACGTGACGGTGGAAAAGGACGGCGCGCCGTTTGACACCGGCCTGCGCAAATTCGGGGCACTGGCCGGGGACGGCGCGGAAGTCGGCTGCAATGCCGTGCTGAATCCCGGCAGCATCCTCGGTCGGGGAGCGATTATTTACCCGAATGTATTCTGGCGCGGCATTTTGCCAGCAAACATGATTGCCAAGAACAAGGCGGAAATTGAAGTTACGGTAAAACGGCCGAGGGAGACCGAATAGAAAATCTCAATAACTCATCCGGTCCATCTTCACTTTGCCGCGGAAAATCCAATAGATACAGGTGGTATAGGCCAACACGACCGGAACGCCGATGCCCGCGATGATGAGCATGATGCCCAGCGTTTTTTGCGAAGACGCCGCATTGATGATGGTCAGCGAATTTTCCGGATTTGGCTGGCTATAGACCATATAGGGATATTGATCAATGCCAAACAACGCCATCATGGTCAACATGGTGGCGCAGGACGAAAGGAATGCGTACCAGTCGCGGCCGTGATAAAACTCGCGGGGGATGTTGGCGATGGCCAGCATGTTCGCCACCGCAATGCTGAACAGCCACGGATGGTCCTTCACCCGCGCGGCCATGTGCGGCACGTAAAGCAGGGTGGCCATGGTGGTGATGGCGGCGCAAATGACAAAGAAAATGATCGCGTTCATGGCCCAGCGGCGGAGTTTGTCGTGCAATTCGCCTTCGGTTTTCATCAAGCCGTAAATGGCGCCATGCATCATAAAGAGCGCCACGGTGGTGACACCGAGCAGTATCGGATACGGCGTAAGCAGGCCCAAAAAAGTGCCGGCGAACTCCCCGTTGGCATCAATCGGAATTCCCTGCGCGATGTTCCCCATCGCCACGCCGATGAGCAGGGCGGATCCAATGCTGCCGGCGGCGAACCCGATGTCCCACATCTGCCGCCACCAGTACATCGGCTGTTTGCTGCGGAACTCGATGGCGACGGCGCGGAAAATCAGCGCGAAAAGGAGGAGGACGAAGGCGAGATAAAAACCTGAGAACACGGTGGCATAGACATCAGGAAAGGCGGCGAAGAGCGCGCCACCGCCGGTGACCAGCCAGACCTCGTTGCCGTCCCAGACCGGGCCGATGGCGTTGAGCATAATGCGCCGTTCTTCGTCCTTTTTGGTGAAGAGATGCAGGGCACCGACGCCAAGGTCAAAGCCATCGAGGATGGCATAGCCGGCAAAGAGCACGCCGACCAAAATGAACCAGATGGTATTGAGATTGAAGGTCATGCTTTTTTGTGTTGCGTCAATTGATCGGGCAGGGCCAATTTTCCCGCCGGGATCAGATCTTCCTCGTGCGGGCCGTGCTGGATCTTATGGTTGAGCAAATAGATGAACACGGCGAACAACAGAAAATAGATGAAGGTGAACAAAATCAGCGAGGTCAGGACAGTTTGTGCTTTGACGATGGCCGAAAGGCCGGCGGGCGTCCGCAGGACGCCATAGACGATCCACGGCTGGCGTCCGACCTCGGCGGCGAACCAGCCGAGTTCGTTGGCGATTTCAGGGCCGAGCACCGAGAAAACCAAAATCCAAAGCAGCCAGCGTTTTTGAATGAGAACTTTTCGCCAGGAAAAAAAGGCGCCGAGCGCGGCGATCGCTATCAGGGCAAAACCAATTCCCACCATCCCATGGAAAAACATGAAGCAGGATTCGACCGGCGGGCGGTCCTGCGGCGAAAAAGCGTCCAAGCCGGTGACCGTGGCATGAAAATCACTGTGGGCGAGAAAGCTTAAGAGATACGGCGCTTGCAGGCCGACAACCTTATGGTCCTGCTCATTGACATAGCCGAACAGGGTCAGCGGCGCGTTGGATTCCGTGGTGTAAAGCCCCTCGAAGGCCGCGAGTTTGGCAGGTTGATATTTTGCGACTTCCTTCCCGCTCAAATCGCCGCTGAACGCCTGGAGCAACGATGCGATCAAACCCACGGTCAGCCCGATGCGCAGGGAGCGGCGGGCGAAATCCTCATATTGCCGCCTGAGTAAATAAAACGCGGACACGCTGACGACGAGAAAGGCGCCCGTCTGCCACGCGCCGCACAGGGCATGAAACAAACGGTCGCCGGTGGAGGGGCTCATGACCATGGCCCAAAAGTCGGTGATTTCCGCCCGGGCGTGCAGACCCTGTCCCACAATATGATAGCCCGCCGGCGTTTGCATGAAGGAGTTCGCCACAATGATCCAAACGGCGCTGAAATGCGCTCCCAAACAAACCATGCAGGTGGAAAAGAAATGAACCTTGCGGCTGACTTTATCCCAGCCGAAAAGCAAGATCGCCAGAAAACCGGATTCGAGGAAAAATGCGAAGATGCCTTCCGCGGCGAGGGCGCTGCCAAAGACGTCCCCCACGAACCGCGAATAGGCCGCCCAATTGGTGCCGAATTCAAATTCCATGACGATGCCGGTGGCGACCCCGAGCGCGAAAGTGAGGGCGAAGACGTTGGTCCAGAACTTCGCCATTTGATGATAAACGGCGTTATGGGTCTTGAGCCATGCCCCTTCCATGATGACCAGCATCACGCCGAGGCCAATGCTCAGGGGCGGATAAAGGTAATGGAATCCGATGGTCAGCCCAAATTGGATGCGCGACAGCGTTAAGACATCCATAGCCGACAAGCGTTGAGTTTTGCGGCGGAAAAGTCAACGCTAAACGGACTCAGTCGTTGATGCCCCAATGCGGCGCCGGACGAAATTCCAAAATTTGCTTGAGCACCGGCGTCATGGTCTCGGCGCGTTGATGAATTTCGTCGAAAGGCGGCGCGGAATGACCGGTGTTTTCTGGCAGACCGCCGCGGTTGGGGTTGATGATTTTTTCTTCTTCCTCTGCTTTCCCTCTTTTTTGTAATCGAGCATTCATAACAATTCAGTTCGTTTGACCGCGTTACCTCAACTTCAGATGGTTGGTTCAACATAGGCCTTTTTTTATTGATTGCAACTGGGGGATGAAAAAATTATTTCGACGCGCCGGACGCCTGCGCTTCCATCCAGCGCGTGGCAAAACCAACCAATTCCGCCGCCGACTTCAATTTCAGCTTGGCTTTGATGTTGGTGCGGTGAACGTCAACGGTTTTGATGCTCAAATGCAGCTGTTCCGCAATGTCGCGGGAGCTTTTGCACCGGCCGATGAGCTGAAAAACTTCAAATTCGCGGTCGCTCAATTTCTCGAGCGATGAGTTTTCGGCGGCGGCCCGGCGGCCGGACATCGCCTCCAGAATGTCCGCCGAAATTTTTTCGCTGACATAAATTTTTCCGTCGAGCACCTGCCGGATGGCGGCCATCAATTTCTGCGCGCCTTCCTGTTTCATGATGTAGCCGCGCCCGCCGGCGCGCAGGACGCGCTCGGCATACAGCGATTCGTCGTGCATGGAAATCACCAGCACCGGCAGATCCGGCTGGATGGCTTGGAAATCCTTGATCAACTCCAATCCGTTCTTTCCGGGCAGCGAAATGTCGGCCAGCACCAGATCGGGACGGGCGGAACGGATGGCGTCAATCGCCTCCTCGGCGTTGGCAGCTTCGCCGCACATCGCCAAGTCCGGCTCAGCGCCAATGAGTTGGGCCAGTCCCTGCCGCATCATCGGATGATCATCCACAATCAAGAGCCGTTTCTTTTTCTGCGGGGCGGGTTTTTTGCTCATAAATTCCTGTCGAAAGCGCAAGTGACGGTGGTGCCCGCCCCGATCCCGGAGCGCACGTCCAGGGTGGCGCCCACCACGCCCGCCCGGTATTTCATTATGTGCATGCCCATGCCGCCGCGCCGGGCGGTATCCGGTGAAAATCCGAGGCCGTCGTCATTGATGCTCAAGATAATTTTGTCACCGTTGGAGTTCAGGAAAATCCCCACGCGTCCGGCTTTGCCGTGCTTGACGGCGTTGTTGATCGCCTCCTGGACGATGCGGTACAAGTGGGTGGCGGCAACGTGGTCCCGGATCAAAACCGTCATTGCCGGCTCGAAACGACATTCAATGTGAAATAATTTTTCCGCGGTGGCGGCCAATTCGTGGAGGGCCGATACGAATCCGTTCAATTCCAACTCCACCGGCGAAAGCCCGCGCGCGAGCTTTCGGGTGTGTTCGATGGAGTCGCGGATGTGCTCGGCGATTTCCCCGACCTGTTTCGATTCGGCCTTCGAGATTGGTTCCAGTTTCCGTTGCAGCACCTGGCACATCAATTGGATGCCGGCGAGTTCCTGGCACAAGCCGTCGTGCAAATCCTGGCCGATGCGTTGCTGTTCGCGGTTGCTGATTTCGATAATTTCCCTTTCCAGGCGTTTGCGATCCGAAATATCACGCGCCACTTTGGAGGCGCCGATGATCTTGCCGTCCGAATCACGAATGGGCGAGACCGTGACCGAAATATCAATCATCCTGCCGTCCTTGCGCCGCCGCACCGTTTCATAATGGTCCACCGACTCGCCGCGGCGAATTTTGGCCAGAATCTGCGGCTCCTCGTCCTGGCGCTCGACCGGGATCAAGATGGAAATCGGCTTGCCGACCATTTCCTCGCGCGAATATCCGAAGACCAGTTCGGCCCCGTGGTTCCAACTCGTGACCAGGCCATCCAGGGTCTTGCCGATGATGGCGTCGTCCGAAGATTCGACCAGCGCGGCGTAATGGGCGAGCGTCTTTTCCGCCGCCTTGCGCGCGGTGATATCGCGCACAAATCCGGCAAACATCCGTCGGTCGGCGAGGCGCATTTCGCTGACGGACAGGTCCATGGGAAAGACGGCGCCATCCTTGCGCCGCCCCATGACTTCGCGGCCGACGCCGATGATTTTGGCGCGGCCCGTCTCCTGATAATCTTTAAGATATCTGTCATGCTCACGACGGAAGGGTTGGGGCATGAGCACTTTGACGTTTTTTCCAATGGCTTCCTCCGCGCGATAGCCGAAGATCGTTTCCGCCGCGGGATTGAACGATTCGATGGTGCCACGTTCGTCAATGGTGATGATCCCTTCGACGGCGGTTTCCAAAATGGCGCGCAACCGCTCGGCGCTGTCGCCCAGCGCCGCGGTATGCTTGAATTCCTGTTCGGCAACCATCATGGCCTTTTGCTGCAAATGCCGGACGAGATCCACCAATTGGCCGCGTGACAAATTGGAGTAGTCATTCATTGCCGCGAGGATAACAAAATCCAGCGCGGCGACACCTCCATTTTTGGCCCGCGCTCAGGCGCGCATCAACTGACTGCGGTATTCGGTCGGCGATTGGCCGAGGATGCGCTTGAAAATGCGGTTAAAATGCGTCAGGGATTGAAAGCCAACTTCGTAAGCGATTTCACTCACACGCAAATTGGGATTGAGGAGGAGATTTCTCGCCCGCTCGGTGCGCACGCGCGAGAGATAATCAGTGAAATTAATCCCCGTCGAGCGCTTGAAAATCTTGCAAAAATAGAATTTGCTGGTGTGGACGGAGCGGGCGACTTGCTCGAGCGACAAATCCTCGGTTTGGTGATCGTTGATGAATTGTTTGGCGCGGGTAATCACCGGCGGCTCGGCGTTCTGCTCCCGTACGATGATTTGATTGCTGACCATGGACAGATGCTCGGCAAAGATGGAAAGCAATTTGACGATGGAAGCGTGCTCGCCCGAGGATAAGACGCGCGTGTCAAAATAGGCTTTGCGCAATTCCGCGGTGTCGGTTTCCAGGCCCCAGTCGGCGAGTAGCTTGGCGGTGCGATTGAATTGCGACTCGGTGGGCTTCCGGCAAAACACCTGGCCGGAGGTGAGAAATCCGATTAATTGGTCGCCCATGCGAACGGGAATGGCGATGTCGCACAAACCGGCGGGGCAGGTGACGGTTTGGGGATGGTCGCCGGCGGTGTCGGAAAGCTGCTGTTGCACCTGGAGACAGGCGGCGCAGGCGCGGCTTTTTTGGGCGAGAATCCCGCAGAACGGGTTCTCGAAGCGCTTACCGTGGTGGGGCAGTTGCCAGGATTCGACCGACCGCAAGGCCACGGGCAAGCCGGTGGCTTCACTGAAGGCCCGTTCATAGTCGTGGTAAATCTTCGAACCGACCAGGACATCAATCAAATGTTTTGCCATAATTTTTCAGCGCTCACTTTCTACTCGCACAAGCTTTAATTGCTGTGTCGAGAGCAAAATAAGAGAAACCTTGGCAACCTACAATTGGGAGCGCGCCTGATTGTGCCTAGGAGGCAGCAACTAGATGCCCTAAGAAAATTTCTTATTGCTGTATAAGGATGCTACTGAGCAAAGAACCCCGCGGATCAAGGCGACGACAACAGAGTTTGTTTTTGGGCGGACAACTGGCGGCGCGCGGCCTGTAAACGTTCGACGATGACCTGATTCATCCGCTTCATGAGTTCATAGCCTAGCTCATGGTCGTTTTCACATTGTTCGCGCAGCCGGGTGCCGTAGAAAAAGATGGCGCGGATGTCCGAGGCGGCGCGGGCGGTGAAGTGCCAATAATACGGCGGAAACAGCCAGGACCAGCCGACCACGCCGCCGGCGCCCACGGCTTCAATCAGCACCGGTTCATGTTCGGGGTCGGTCGCGGATTCCAGAATAACCTGGCCGCTGCGGATCAGGTAGAAACGGTTGGCTGGTTCGCCTTCCTTGAAAATCACGTCGTCGCTCTTGAATTCCATCGGCAGGGCGTCGTCCGCGAGGACCTCCAGGTGCCGCTGGTTCACTCCCCTGAGGAACGGCTGGGCCGCCAAAGTTTCCACGCTGATGGGCATAAGATTCAATCGTGTTTGTGAAACTCAAGGTTTCGTTCCAAGCTGCCGCGGATCGGCGTTAAAACACTTCCGTGGGCAGCCCGCTGATTTCGCGCACCCGGCGCGCGATCAACGAAAGCACTTTCAACGGCAAATGCCGGCAGCTCGAGCGCGCTGTCGGCCGGGTGGCCGAATAAATCTGGACGAGCGGAATCTGCGCGCCGGCTTGTTTCAAGTGGCGCAGTCGCATCGCATATTGGTCTATGTTTTCCGCAGCCGGTTCTTCATCATGGAGAAGTGGGAAGAGGCTCTGAATAATCACCGGGCGTTGCCGTGCGACAAGAAGGATGTTGTCCAAAATTTTTTCGAGCTTGCAGCTATGGGGATGATTGACCGAGTTCATCTGAAGTTGCGACCCGGCATCCAATTTGGCCCAAATTTCATCCTGGTGCGTAAAGTGTTTGAGTCCTTCCAGGACCTGCGGCGTGTCGAGGCCGGCGGCATTGGTGATCAAGACGATTTTAAAAAACGGAAAATGTGACAGGGCCCGGACGTGAATGACCTCGCGCACGACGTCGAGAAATTGCCCGCACAAAGTCGGCTCGCCGTCGCCGCTCAAGGCCACATGCCGCAATTGCAACAAATCCGGCGGCAGATGGCGATAGTAATGGATTTTTTTCAATTCGCCGGAATGCGCCAACTCCAGCGTCCGTTGCAATTCTCCGGTGATGACGGCTAGGTCCAGATCTTTTTCCAGAGCCGGGGCGATGCGGTTGACTTCGCAGTACTCGCAATCGAAATTGCAGAGTTGGTCGGGATTCATGTTAACGCCGATGGACAAGCCGCGGGCGCGCGACGAAATGACGGCATAAACGAACCGGTTTCCCAGGAACTGGCGCGGGCAGCCGAAGGCCGAGCCCGAAAGGTTCGCGCAAGATTCCAGGGACTGTTTCGACTTTTGCATGTCACCGACTGTAGTCACAAGACGACAATGACCCAATCGCCCTGCATCGGCTTTGCGGTTATTGCCGGATGCAGGTCTTTTATTGCCCAAACCCGCGATTTCGGCGATTTTTTGTCTTTGACCGGCCAAGGAATGCTGTAAGTTATTTTCAGGCCAAAACTTATAATTTCAGGCTGGCTAATCGGTCCGGGGTTTAGCCAGCGGACGGAAAACATTGAACGGGTATTTACTTACCAATGACTGCCGACAATACTCCCGGCATCTCACAAAAATGAAAAATTTGTTCACCCTGATTATTGTCTTCGTTTTTTTCGCCGGTTTTTGCCGGGTGCAGGCGGCCGGTTGGGTCGGCACGTGGGGTTGCGCGCCGCAATTGGTGGAACCCCGAAATATGCCGCCAGCGCCGGGCCTGGCGGACAATACATTGCGGCAAGTTGTGCAGGTATCCATCGGCGGAACCAAATTACGCGTGAAATTTTCAAATGCCTTCGGCAAAAGCACGATCGTCCTGGCTTCCGCGCATATCGCTCTGTCAATGGGTGGAAGCGCCATCCAAACAAACACCGATACCCAATTGACATTTAACGGCAGCGCCACAGTGGCCATTCCAGCAGGTGAATCGGTATGGTCGGACCCATTCAATTTCAACCTGTCGCCCCTGGCCGATGTCGCGGTGACGACCCATTTTGGCGACATGTCGGCAGCTGTCACCGGGCATCCCGGCTCCCGGACCACTTCTTATCTGCAATCCGGCGATGCCGTCACTGCCGCGGATTTGCCGAACGCGGCCACGACGGCGCATTGGTATATCTTGAATACGATTGACGTGCAATCGGGCAATCCCGGCGGCGCCGCGGTCGCTCTCGGCGATTCCATCACGGACGGGCGCGGTTCGGACACGGACAAGAACGACCGCTGGCCGGACGATTTGGAGCGGCGATTGCAAGCGGACCCGGACACGGCCAACGTGGCCATGTTGAACATGGGGATCGGCGGCAACTGTGTGTTGCGCGGCGGCCTGGGGCCGACGGCGCTGTCGCGTTTCGACCGCGATGTGCTTTCGCAGAGCGACCCTCGCTGGTTGATTGTGTTTGAAGGCGTCAATGACATCGGTGGCAGCCGCAACGCCTCGGTAGCGACGAACCTGATCGGCGCTTTCGGAAAATTCATCACGCAAGCTCATGCGCAGCATATTCGTGTCTATGGCGCCACGATAACACCGTTCGGCGGCTCATTCTATGACAGTCCGATGCATGAAACGGCGCGGGAGACTGTCAATGATTGGATCCGCCATGGCGGCGCATTTGACGGGGTGATTGATTTTGACGCGGCGATACGCGATCCAGAAAATCCGACACGCTTGCTGCCAGCGGGTGATAGCGGCGATCATTTGCATCCCAACGAAAAGGGCTATCAAGTCATGGCGGGCGCCGTTGATTTGAAGTTGTTT